>CANQZG010000001.1 GCA_947628305.1 uncultured Muribaculaceae bacterium
TTCAGGCGTTCTTCAAAACTACGTCTCATAAAAGACCCCTAAAAGTTATTTGTCTAACTTTTAGGGGTCAGTTCAAAATAGGCGCAGCCTCTTTTCATAATGTGTTTAAGAGAGTATGAACTGGATAATTCTGATTGTCGCCGGCTTATGTGAAGTCGGTTTTACCTATTGTCTCGGACGTGCTAAATCAACTGACGGCCACACTTGGTGGGGATGGCCGGATTCCTAATTTTCACAATATTAAGATTAAGTATGGGATTATTGGCAAAAGCCACGCAAAACCTGCCCATCGGTACAGCCTACGCCGTATGGGCTGGCATCGGCGCGGCGGGTACGGTAATCGTGGGCGTACTGCTTTTCCATGAGCCCGCATCATTCCGGCGACTGTTCTTCATCTTCACCCTCATCTCATCAATAATCGGCCTCAAAATAGTCTCTTAAAAACAATACACTAGACAAAATTTGCAAAACGTTCGCTTTCTATGGATGCGTTTCAACCCGCTTTATCCATTCCTCAACGGCCTCAATTCTCGCAACAGCATGCTCATTCTGCGTCATCTGTGCGGCATCACGCAACAGGTTGATAGCATCCTCGGCGGTCTTACATACAAAGGCGTTACGGGGCGAATATTTGCGATAAGCCTCCATCGCTTTCTTTGCGTACTCCAGGGAGTAGCCCTTGTCGCGGAGCAGGTGCTTTATAAGCCTGCATACCTCCACGTCCTCCGGCTTGTACCGTCTCTGCCCTTTCGGTGTCCTGTCGGGTTCAAGCTGCGGGAAAGTGTCCTCCCAAAATCGGAGGGTGGAATGCGGTATGTCGAGCATCGCCGACACCTCGCGTATGCGGTAGTAAGTCTTGGGGAAGGACATAATCCAAATCAGTGGCTATATCGGTCTATCAATTCCAAATCTCGTTGTTGCTGTTCACTTCCTTGATAAGGATTGTTGTATTCGCCCGTAACTTCATTAAATCCATCACTGTTATAGCGAGAGGTGCTACTTGAACATTTTGGCACTTTTGAAGCAAAGAACCAAATAGCAAATGCTAAAGCTATAATCACACCAAACGACTTGATGTCGAATATAAGCATCTCCTTATCTATTTTGAATTTCATTTTGTTGTTTGGTTTTATTCCTCATTACGATTCATAATTGCATCAAATGATATTACCTTTGCTGTTCTTTGTTCAAAATTCAATCTGAAACAAGACAGGCTCTAAGAAGACAGCGTTTTTATGCTATCTAACATATCATCAACCACAAAATTACGTTGTTTCCACTTGTTTTCAAAATTTAACTTATAAAACTTCCAACAAAACCCCAAAACGCCAATCAGAATTATCTATCCCCTAATATTTCATTCACAAAAATAGTGAAACAATTCGAACTAAATACCATTTTCAACAATATCACTTTAGCATACGGAACATTATTCTAATTGACTCAATAACAAATATTTGCGAGCCACAACTTTTTGTAGTATATTTGTGTTGAAAATATAAACCCCCAAAGCCAAATAGAGCTTTTATGGACACTATCGTACAAGCCTTGCAGAGCTTTTTCAGTGAGTATGTGGTCGCCGTTGCGGTGTTAATTATCGCCTCTGTATGGGCGATATGGAAACTTGCAACCTCTTTTCAATCAATGCGAGACAAGGTAAAGGGAATTGACGATTTGCCTTGTTCACACCATACATCGAAAATCGAAAAACACGATGAACAATTCGCCGATACTCGCGCTTTGATGAGCAAAATGGAGGGGCAACTTGAACTATTGGTTCAAAATTCTGTAGAAAAAAGCAATCGGAAAATAAAGAAAAAATCGGGCTATGCCTTTAGTGCCAAGCATAGCCCACGTCATTTAAATCAAAATGGGATAGCCCTATTAAGCGACTGTGGAGGTAACGAATTTCTAAATGCAAATATGGGGTTCTTCATAGACAAAATGGAGAAATTACAACCAAAAACGGCACTTGACGTTGAGGATATGGCATTAGCCGTACTGCAAACCAGCACAAATGAGGATATGTTTATACCTCTAAAAAGTTGGGTATATAATGCTCCATCGAGAGTTCTTTCAAATTCGGATGGGTCAACAAGGACGCAAGACGTTGATTTAGACGATGTAATATTTGTTTTGTCCCTCCCATTGAGAGACAGATACCTTGAATTGCATCCCGAAATAATCCGTTAAAAATAAAACAGAGGGGCAACACAACAAAGTGCCACCCCTTATTTCGTAGGTACAGTTTTAACCGTATTCACACCACCCCCTTCATCTCAATCAAATCTTCGATACTCATGTGAACTTGCCATCTGACAAGAAAACACAATCATTACTAAAATGCTTTGATTTTCGTTTTTCGTTTTTGAGTAAAAACATTTCGGGATAAAAACACCCAAAAAGTGCTGAAAGTTCACGAAAATGGTGATTATGGAGGTCTGATTTTGTTGCAATAGGACATAAGAAAAGTGCTAACATCTGTCTGATTGTTAGCACTTTGCCTTTCGAGAGCGGTAAACGAGGCTCGAACTCGCGACCCTCAGCTTGGGAAGCTGATGCTCTACCAACTGAGCTATTACCGCGTGAAATGTGATGCAAAGTTAAGCGTTATTTTTCAACACGCAAAATTTATCATCACATTTTCATAAGAGAATGTCTAAAATATCGGTCAATTGAGCGAGAGGGTCACAATTGATTTGGCAGGGAGCGACAGACGCAAGACCCCTTTGTTGATTTTAGCTTTGTCAAATGGACGGAGTGTCACTTTCTCGGCCCAGTCAAAGTCGTTGTAGTCACGGATGTCGGCCGATGTCAGGATTTCGCCTGACACTTTTGTCGCCTTGATGCCGTCAAGAGGGATTTCTATTTCCTGCGACTTGGCGAGGTCGGTGTTGGCGAGTGAGATTGTCACGACACCGTTTTTCTCGGAGGCCGTCGCGCTGACCACAGGGACTTTGCGGCTGTCACGTACATCGCGCACCGCAGAGCCGACTGTCAACGGGATGAGCCGTGCGTCCTGATGAGGAACATACATCTTGAACACATAGTAGGTGGGGGTGAGCACCATCTTGTCATCCTTGGTGAGGACCATCGACTGCAGCACGTTGGCAATCTGGGCGATGTTAGTCATCTTGACACGGTCGGTCAGGTTGTGGAACGTATTGAGCGACAAGGCGGCCACCATAGCGTCGCGCATGGTGTTCTGTTGATAGAGATGCCCGCTTATTGTCCCGGGTTCCTCGTCCCACCACGTACCCCATTCATCGACAAGGAGCGCGACACGCCGCTTGGGGTCGTACTTGTCCATTATATCGATGTGTCGGCGCACGACATCACCGATTTCAAGGCACTTGCCGAGCGTCCAATAGTAGTCATCGTCGCTGAACTTGGTGGCAGAGCCTTTGCTACCCGACCAACCTTTGACAGTATAATAGTGCAGTGATATACCGTCCATGGCGTTACGGGCGTTCTTCATCAGAACATCAGTCCAGTTATAGTCGTAGTCACTCGCCCCCGACGCTATTTTAAACAGCTTGTTACCGTTGAAGTTGCGGCAATAGGTCTGGTAACGGCGATACTCATCGGCATAATGTTCGGGACGGAAAGAACCACCGCAACCCCAGCTTTCATTACCGACACCGAGATATTTCAGCCGCCATGGCTTCTCGCGACCGTTTTTCTTGCGCAGAGCGGCCTGGGGGCCATCCTCAGCGGTGATGTATTCGACCCACTTGGCGAGTTCCTCGACAGTACCACTGCCGACATTCCCGCTAAGATAAGGCTCACATCCGATTAATTCGCAGAGGTTGAAGAACTCGTGCGTACCGAAGCTGTTGTCCTCGACAGTGCCGCCCCAGTTACTGTTTACCATGCGGGGACGGTTTTCACGAGGGCCGATACCATCAGTCCAATGGTATTCATCGGCAAAACAGCCGCCCGGCCAACGCAACACAGGCACTTTCAAATCCTTGAACGCCTTGATTACATCGTTACGATATCCGGCGGTATTGGGTATGGGCGAGTCCTCCCCCACCCATATTCCTCCATAGATACATGTACCGAGATGCTCGGCAAACTGGCCATAGATTTCCTTATTTATAATAGGTGCGTCAGCCGATGGGGTGAGTGTGACGGTCACCTTGTCGGCAGCCGTGGCCACGCTTGTGGCCAACAGCAGCGACAATGATATATTCTTCAATTTCATAGATTGATGTCATTTTACAAAGTGATATACCGCAAATGTCTTGGGGGCGAGCACTGTTGTCCAGTCGGCACGCTCGTCCATTGCAAATTCCTTGGTGACAGGCTTAACGCGGTCGGGATTTTCAAGCGAATTGTCAGCGAGAGGGTCATCTGACGACAGGGTCTGAACTACAACCTTCTTCACGTTGTCTTTCTTTTTTAAGCCTGCAAAGTTGATTTTAAGTTCCTGCGACTCGTCGGACGTATTGGCGACCTTCACGATATACTCGTTACGCTCCTTGTCCAGAACCGCCGATGCAAACAAACCGTTCTGCCCCTCGGCACCCGTCACGGCCTTCTTGTCCATGGTGAGCGGGAGGACATTAGTCCCCTTGTTATGAGCATAAAGCTGCTGTACATAGTAGCTCGCCGTGCGGAACGAACTATCGTTGTCAAACCATATCATATCGGGACGCCACTGCCAACCCTCGATGTGGGCGAACAACGGGGCGTAGGTCGCCATGTGTACGACATCGGCGTTGCGCTCCAACCCGGTCATGAACGCAGCCTCAAGCAACGCAGCATTGAAATGGTTGTACTTTTTCCCCTTGCTCCCGTGGCAGGCATACTCTCCGGCGAACACTTTCGGGCCTTTGCGGTCATAACTGTCGTAACGCGCCCCCTGGCTCAAGAACCACTTCTCGTTACGGTAGAAATGCTCGTCAACGAGGTCGGCCTTGACACGGCGCATCTCGGGCCACAGATAATCGAAGTCCTTCCCTTCGGAGTTCGGGCCTGAAGAACCTACGATTTTAATCCCGGGGTAAGCCTTGCGGATTGCCTCGACAAACGGCTTAAGGCGTTCTACATATTCAGGTCCCCACTGCTCGTTACCTATGCCAATGAATTTTAGGTTGAACGGCTCGGGATGCCCCATCTCGGCACGCAGACCACCCCATTTGGTCGAAACCGCCCCGTTGGCAAACTCAATCAGGTCGAGCGCATCCTGTATATATTCGTCAAGGCTGTCGACAGGTACATGAGCCGACGGTTTGTCATTCTGATACTGACATGACAGACCGACATTCAGAATAGGAAGCGGTTCCGCCCCTATATCCTCCGACAACAGGAAATATTCATAGAACCCGAGACCACCTGTCTGATAATAGTCGGGGTAGAAACGGTTGGTGAACGTGTAATGCCAACGGTTCTCGTTCAACGGACGATTCTCGACAGGGCCAACCGTATTCTTCCATTGATAACGGGTCGCGAGGTCGGTGCCCTCCACGATACATCCTCCCGGGAACCGAAACACCCCTGGATGAATGTCGGCCAACGCCTGTGCCAAATCCTTGCGCATACCGTTCTCACGTCCTTTATATGTATCAACCGGGAACATCGAGACATGCTCAAGGTCAACGACCGTTTCGTCAGGCTTGACAAGGAAGATGCGTAATTTGCCCTTCTTTTCCGACTTGTCGGGTGTTATCTCCACCTCATATTTCTTCCAGTCCTTTGAATCAACGGTGATTTCCTTTGAGGCGATGACCTGGGAATTAGCCGACGATGCCGGATTGATTATTTCGACCCGTAGTTTGGCCTTGCCACCGCCGGGAGTCCGCGCCCATGTCGAGAAACGGTACTTCGCGCCTTTCTTGACCGTCACGCCAAAGAATCCCTCGTTCTCCAACCCGGTGTGCTTGTGGCCGTGACCTGCCGCACCGAGACGCACATAATGCGGGTTACGGTCAAACGGTCCGTCATCCTTCAACGAGACATTGCCGAATGTCACCCAACCCATCAGGTTCTGGGGAAACTCAAACGAACGGTTCTTGACCATCTCGGCATAAAGACCGCCGTCAGCCGCATAATTGATATCTTCAAAAAATAACCCGTACATTGTCGGCTGCACCGGCGCACCCGGTTTATTAACCTGCACTGTAAGTTCATTGGTCGCCGCTCCGAGCGAAAGGCCGGCGGCGAGTGCCATAGCTGTCAACAGCTGTGATTTAAATCCCATAAGTGAAACTAAATAAATGATTGATTTATGGATATTAATATTTTTTCATGGTTGAACGAGGATTAAAATCCCGTCTTTTGCAAAGATACGAATAATTACAATATCTTTGTATCACTAATCTCTCAAAATCATTACAACATGATTGTACCAACCATGAGCCTTGAAGAAAAGGCCAAAGAATATGACAGAATCCATGATGCAATATTCCCTAAAATTTGGCGACGTATTGACATTAGCAAAATCCATCGTTACATTGTAAAACACAAACATGCATCCGATATCTGGCTAACAGATTTAAAGATGAGATACAAAGTTGATAACAATGTAACCTTTATAGCAATTCCATATATTAAAGATTATAAAACATTTAAGGCAAAAGGACCTACTATTAATTGCTATCTATTCTATATTGAACCTGAAGGCCGTTATACTCTCGTACGAGGGGGACAATCCGACAATTTATATGATTTCTATACTCCACACTTAATCGACAGATATAGAGAACGATTTTTAACAGACAAACTCCAAAACAAAGATTATGCTACTTTGGATTTTTTAAAATCCGCAAAAAACGGTGTTCCGTTGCATCTGCCAACAAAAAAATTTCCGAATAATTATATAAAAGCAACCACAAAAGGCTTAATTTTCGGAGAAAAGATAAATGACCGTATAATGTTATATAAAACATTCATTACCAAAGAACAATTATTTTCAAATCAAATTGACACTTATATTGAAAGTGTGGCAGGAATTGAGGATATAATCCGTTTCAGAGGAATAGTGGAAAATATTCAAACCGAACATCCTGAACTTACAGGCATAATCCATTGTTAACAACAAATCATTGCGGGAGAAAGACATTGAGGCCATCGAGGGTGACGGCACCTTCATCGGCAAGGTGACGGATGACCGCAATGACACGAGCTGATGGATGGCCGGTCTGACGGACGATATGCTCGACGGCGTGGCCACCCGGCTGCCCGGCAAGGTACATGACCGCCTTAGCGATTTCATCCTCTATGTCGGGATTGTCATTTCTCACCCGACCCGCACGACATACATCACACTTCCCACATGGCGATGACGGTTTCTCTCCAAAGTAACGGAGCATCGTGTTGACACGGCATTCATCGGGCGTGAATGCGAAACGCTGCATCGCCTTTATGCGCTGTTCCATGCGCCGCCGTTGGTCGCAGTAGACAGTCAGCGGCATCTGCACATGTTTTGGAAGCTCTCGCGAGGTAGTATAATAGATATAGGGGGTTGTCTTTCGAGGCACATAATGAATCACATGCATGCGCGTCAGGTAGAGCAACGACTCATAAACCCGGGTCTCGGTGATGTTCAGGCGCGATGCGAGCAACGGCTCGTTTATATATACATAATCGGTGAACAGGCCGGTATAAGTGCGCAGTATCATCTGGAAAACCTCATCGGTGACACTGTCC
The DNA here is from genome assembly GCA_947628305.1 of uncultured Muribaculaceae bacterium. GTDB lineage: Bacteria > Bacteroidota > Bacteroidia > Bacteroidales > Muribaculaceae > HGM05190. The sequence continues at coordinate 7,654 of CANQZG010000001.1, forward strand.
ACATGCAGGTCGTACAGGTCGTTTTTTCCCACAAGTATCATCATGCGGGAACGCGATGTCTGCTCCTCGACAAATTCAAAGTACCCGGCACCGGTCAACAAGGTCAACGCGCTCTTGACGGTCAATGCTTTCAGTTTGAACTGTGTACAGAAGAAATTGAAATTAAACTCGTAGACATTGTTATACCCCTCGCCAACTGCCACGTCAAGGTAATTGCCCACCATCTCATAGACATGGCGTATGTAATCCAGCGGAGGAAACGACTCATCGACGCGCCGGGTCAGCAAACCTTTGTCATAACGCGACACAAGCAACACCGCGAATGCCTCCTCACCGTCACGACCAGCACGCCCCGCCTCCTGATAATACTCCTCAAGCGAGGGTGGCAAATCATAGTGGACTACAACGCGCACATCGGGTTTGTCTATGCCCATACCGAAGGCATTCGTGGCGACAATCACACGCGTCCGGTTCTCCTTCCAGTCATTCTGTTTCAGTTCCTTGTCCTCCGGCGCGAGACCGGCATGGTAATAGTCGGCACTGATTCCCGATGCCGTCAACAGCTGCGCGATTTCGCGGGTGCGTTTACGGGAACGCACGTACACAATCCCCGTGCCCGATGTATTTTCAAGCACCCGCATCAACATCGCCTCCTTATGGTCACCGTAACGCACGACGTATGACAGATTGTCACGGGAAAAACTCCGTGCAAACAGATTACGACCTTTGAACTCAAGACGCGTCATGATGTCATCGACGACATCGGGGGTCGCCGATGCAGTCAATGCGAGGACAGGGGCAGCGGGGAACAGACGGCGCACATCCACGATGCGCAGATAGGACGGACGGAAATCATACCCCCATTGTGAAATGCAGTGCGCCTCATCAACTACAATGAGACTGATGTCCATGCACCTCAATGAATCGATGAAACCGCGTGACTGCAATTTTTCAGGTGAGACATACAGCAATTTGACCTTACCGTTCTCACATTTTTCCATCGCCAGGCGCGATTCACGCATCGTCATGCCCGAATGGAAATACAGGGCGTTCACGCCACGTTCCCTAAGGTTGTCGACCTGGTCTTTCATCAGTGATATCAACGGTGTGACGACCATCGTCATCCCGTCAAGCACAAGTGCCGGCACCTGGAACGTGATAGACTTGCCCCCGCCTGTCGGCAACAACCCCATTGTGTCATTGCCCGAGAGGACCGACAGGATGATTTCTTCCTGAAGGGGACGAAACGAACTGTACCCCCAGTACTCCTGCAACAACCCGTATATCCGGCGACGCATCAGTCGGTGATATGTATTGCCTTGATTTGCAACTGCACCGCGTTGGTGTTACGCTGATGCTTGTTATCCTCGATTGTGTAACAGATGTCAAACGGCCTACGGGAGTGTATATGCTCGAAATTCTCGGCCATATTGAACGCGATGCCGTTCAATACCTTTCCACTGGTGTCATCGACAAGTTCAAGTTTGATGTGCTCAAGATGCTTACCCACGAGCTTGCTCGTCCCGAAGTCCATTACCCTACGGGTGCAGAACACAGGCTTGGCGTTACCAGGGCCGAACGGATTGAACCGTCTCAACAACGCGATAAACTCCGGCGTTATTTCGGCAAATGTGAGATATGCGTCAATATCAAGCTGAGGTGTCAGCTGCGAAGGCAGGATATTCCTTGACACAAATTCCTCGAAACGGCGGGTGAACTCCCCGATGTTCTCCTCCTTTAGCGACAGACCGACAGCATAAGTGTGACCGCCGAAATTCTCAAGCAAGTCGCGTGCCGAGTCGACCGCGCTGTAGATGTCAAAGCCCTGCACCGAACGTGACGACCCTGTCGCGAGCCCGTTGGAGAATGTCAGCACGACCGACGGCTTATAGTACAATTCGGTCAGGCGCGACGCCACTATTCCAATTATGCCCTTATGCCAGTCGGGATTATATATGACGATTGATTTCTTGTCGGAATCCATCTCACCACGCGCCTCAAGTATCGCGTTAGCCTCGTCCATTATACGCTTGTCGAGTTCCTTGCGGTCCTGATTGTATCGGTCGATTGCACGTGCCTTTTCAAGGGCATCGGCATAGTCCCTGGCGACTAACAGCTCCACGGCCTCGCTGCCACGCTGCATGCGGCCCGAGGCGTTGATGCGCGGGCCGATTTTGAATATAAGGTCGGATATCGTGATTTCTCTCCCGGTCAGGCCACATATCTTGATAATTGCCCGCAGACCGAGGTTGGGATTGGAGTTAAGCCGCCGCAGACCGTGATAGGTCATGATACGGTTCTCATCGACCATCGGCACAATGTCGGCGGCAATACTGACAGCCACAAGGTCAAGCATGGTGTCAAGCTCCGACGGGTCAATCCCGTTGCTCATCGCGAACGCCTGCATAAACTTAAAACCCACCCCGCAGCCTGACAGATGCGGGCACGGATAGGTCGACCCGTTCAGCTTGGGATTCAGGATGGCGACAGCCGCAGGCAATTCGTCATCGGGCACGTGATGGTCACATATTATAAAATCAATGCCCAAAGAATGGGCGTAAGCGATTTCATCATTGGCCTTGATTCCACAGTCAAGTATTATAATCAACTTGACATCCTGCGCGGCGGCGATATCAATGCTGCGGCGCGAGATTCCATATCCCTCGTCATAACGCGTGGGGATATAATAATCGATATTGGAGTAATAATTGCTCAGGTATTTGTAGACCAACGCAACGGCGGTAGTGCCGTCGACATCATAGTCTCCATACACCATGATTCTTTCCTTTGACCCCATGGCCCTGTTGAGCCGGTCAACAGCCTTGTCCATTTCGGGCATGAGAAACGGGTCGTGCATGTCACGCACCGAGGGATGGAAAAACTTCTCGGCCGCCTGTGCCGAGTCTATCCCGCGCTGCGCAAGCAACCGACTAATCGGAGGTACGTTGGCAAACTTCTTCGCCAGCTCGTCCTCCGCATGCTTCTCGTCTGATGTCAAGGGCAGGTAATTCCATTTACTTGTCATTTATGTCGTTTTTTTCTTTTTCCAGTCCCTGATGAATCACGCGGGAACGACACATTGACACCATGGATAATAACCGGGCACCATGATTATAGGTCGCGACATGAGGAGAACCCGTGATGATTCAAACGACAATCACTGTTCCGTGGCCTCAAGCCGCAGGGTTGATATCAGAGGAGAGCCTGCCGGGCCGGCCTAACCGGGAGCACAACTATTTGATTGCCAAGCCAAATATAACAGACGCCATCCACAATCGACAATATCGCTGCAAAATCGGAATGACACTACTATACGCTCTCGCAAAATTAACCAAAAAAAATGAATCCGACGACAGCTTTAAGGTTATTTATAATTTTCTATTTTTCCCCGGTGACATGTACATCCATCTGCGGGAACGGGAATGAAATGCCATTGACGGGCAATGCCGTGTAAATTAATTCATTAAAGTCATAATATACCGGCCAATAGTCCCCCGAACGAACCCAGGCACGGACAGTGAGGTCCACCGAACTTGCGCCAAGTTCTCCGAGCGTGACTGTCGGGCGGCAATCAGGGGCAGGAATCAGTTTCTTCAACCTATCCTGCCGCCCTTCCTCCCATGCCGTGATTTTCTCGGCCACCTCACGACGCTTGCGGTGGAAAATGCGGTAAAACCATCCACGGCGTGGCTCCTCGGCATCAGCCTCCACCTCGCCTGAAGCCACCGCCGCGTCATGCTCCTCCTTGATAGACTCCTCCCTGGACGCACGGTCCTCATCGAGAGTGCGCCGGACGATGCGGCTGTCCTCGTCAAACAGCCCCAAAATCACCTCCCTCGCCTTGGCGACATCATCGCCGTAGGCAATGGAAACAGTCCACTGGACGCGGCGATAATCTTCTCGCGACCAATTGTTGATTGAGCCTGTCGAAAGACCGCCGTTAGGGATTATGATTGACTTGTTGTCGGGAGTGCATATTATGGTGTTGAAAATCTGTATCTCGGTCACTGTGCCCGCATACCCCTGCGCCTCGATATAGTCACCTATCTTATAAGGCTTGAGTAACAGTATCAGAACCCCTCCGGCAAAATTCTGCAACGTCCCGCTCAACGCCATGCCGACAGCGACACCTGCCGATGCAAACAGAGCGATGAAAGAGCTTGTCTCAATACCGAGAATACCGATTACTGTGACTATCAGGATGAAATACAGGACTATCCTAATCAGGCTAAGGACAAAGGTGGTCAATGAACGGTCCACATTACGCCTGACAAGTATCGATTGCGTCAGGCCATACAGCTTCTTTATTATAAATTTACCCGCGTAAAACACGACAAGTGCAATCGCAAGCGAGATGGCGAACTGCGTCATCTGGTCGACCAGTTTGCCAAACAGGTCGTCAAACGAGATGGATTTTAGGTTCTGCAACTCCTCCTTCGGGGAAGGGACACTGTCAGTGGCAATCGCGGTCAAAGGGTTCTGTATCATCTTTTTATACCATTTACTTTATATTGGGATTACGGCTCACGACATCACGCCACCATGCCTGATTGGAATAACCATCACGGGAGGCATCGTTCAATTCATAAACGGGATATACCGACAATCCTGAATGATGTTCAATTTTCAATCTGCCCCAGATATATGGGGTGGCTGCCTTGTAAACGACAACCCGCCCCATCACATCGTTAAACTTATCCACAAGGAGAGGGTCACAATCTAAGGTCTCGATATACCGTCCCAGGTCATAGAACCTGCAATCACTGCTCACCATGAACCGCTGTTGACGGTCACGCGACACAGTCGGCATCGCACCGCTCTCCATGATTTGGCCTACCACCGTGGCAAGTTCATCAAGCACCGAGGTATCGATAACGCTCATAGTGCACGTACGCATGTAAGCGACTTGACCGTCATACAGTTCAAACGTATTCCTGGCCGCACGCACCACGTCAAGCGTTTCAGAGAAAAACGCCTTGACATTGCTCTGATAAGGCATCCCCGCCGCCGGCAGCTCGGTCGCCGAGGCGATTATGAGCGGAGTGACATCGCGAAGTTCATACACCACCTCCACCGAAGCCATATAACAACAATCAAAGTACACGAAGCCGAAACCCTCGCCGTACAACGCACGGGCGAGGGATGACACTTTCATCGTCACACCACGGTCATCGCCGAATGAGCGCAACACAGGGGCACGTGAAGCACCATTCTCCACCCACCCCATGCCGTGGCTCCACAACACAAGGCCATAATCATCGGCAGGAGAGAGCCGTTTGACATCGGCAAACACTTCTTTCATGCGGTCAACATCTACCGAGTATTTCTGTGGGTCATCGGGATAGGTCTTGAGCACAACCGTCCCGGTCGGTGTGATTTCAAGCAACTCCGGCGCATTTCCATTGTTAGTCCCGGGACGGTTATGATATACGAGGAGACGCCCGTCACCTATATCACCGGCAGCGGCCGCCTGTATCATCTCATCTATGTCGCTATCGTCATCACCCTGCCCGCCAAGCGAATTGTCAGCCACCATGTACACCAGTACAGTGCGATGGGCCTCCTTGACAGGAGGCACCGGCTCATCCTCGTGGCACGACACCAACGACAGCAGCAACGAAACGATTACCAAATATTTCAGAGCGTTTTTCATCATAAATCCCACAAATTTAGCGATTATTTCCCATTCGAGCAAATCGCCTGATTGTCAGTGACATTTGAAAAGTATAGGGTATTATATGGTGTACTTCGCAAGTAGTTGGTGAAAAGTGACAGCGAATGGATTTGAGATATTTATGGGGTGTTAGTTATTTTTAACTGCGATTTGTGATATCCGTCTGAAAATGGCCGGTTTTATGATGGCAAAATGGATGTAAAAAAAGGCTTCATTCCGGGTAATCGCACGGCAGAAGCACCGTTTTACCTCAGAATACATCGGGATTGTATTCAAGGTAAGCACTTTTTTCACGCTCTATATCGTAATATTGAGTTAGAACTTATCGTTTTAGCCGCTTTTGCCACTGATAAGGATTCATTTGCCATAATCACACGGAGATTATCGACTTGCCGAAGAAGGTAGAAAGCATTGCGAGGGTAGAAATGGTGAAGTTGTGCTGTCCGCTTAGCCAGCGCGTTACCTCACCGGGACGTTTACCGAGAGCATCGGCAAATTGTTTCTTTGAGAGGCCGCGCTCTTTCATCAACGAATCTATCCTGTTGGAAATGGCAAAGGATAGGTCGATTTCATCTTTTATCGGCTGTGGCACCTGGGCCACCATTTCGCGATATCGGTTTCTTATATCCTTCATAGCTCAAAAGTTTTGTCAGTGTCAATTGTTTTTGCAGTTATTGTCACCGTTCCGTCACGTTGGCCTTCTTTGAGAAGTTCCTCAAATTTTTGGAGAGTGAGGACATACCCACGCAGAGAATCGTCTTCCTCGTATGTGCGCGAGTTTTTCACCCCTCCATTGCCGAGGATAAGGATTTGGTCAGAAAGGCGCAGACAATAAAGCCTAAGTTTGGAGCGAAGCAGCGGAAGTGCCACTACAGAATCGCGCATCTTGCCCTCCGGGCGGAAGAAGCGTTCCAACGCACCCTCTTCGGCAATCTTATCCACAAGTTGCACGATGCGCAACAGGTCTTGATTTAGTTTGGCATCGGCAATGAATTTGGAATAAAACCGCTCGTACTCGGTTTCCGATTCAGAGTTAAACTGAATTGTGTATATAGTACATTTGTCGGTGTCGTTGACAAGCACCAGTTCGACTTCGCTCATATTCGTAAGGTTGCTTTTATTATTACAACGCAAAGGTACAACAAAGATTTCACATAAATGTGTAATATGATAAGATTTTTTATGCAACATCCTACCGCCGTCCTGCGGCATTTCGGGTCATTCTTTGGTGTTTTTTTATGGGACAAAAAGGGAGGGGGTCTGCGCCTGATGGCGCGGACTCCCTCCGTGAAAGTGCTCGAAGCGGGACTCGAACCCGCACAGCCGCAATGGCCAAAGGATTTTAAGTCCTTCGTGTCTACCATTCCACCATTCGAGCGACCTTGATAGTTCTTCTTATATTGACGGGAACTGTGCCCCGGCATGTAAAAAGCGTGGCAAATTTACGATTAATCTTTCAATTGTGCAATTTTACAACCGTTTTTCTCAACGGCGCACGAGCATATAGAAACCTGCATCGCCCGGCAACACCCTGTAACATTCCAGACCGTAACCGCGCTCCTTGGCAGGGCCGGAGACTGGATGACCATAATTCTCGAATATAAAATAGGTGCTCCCGCACTTGGGGCATCGCGCCAAATGTTGCTCATCATCGACCCCCACCCTCACGTTATACATCACCTCCACGGGACATGCAAGGTCGTAGGCGACAGGCGTGTCAAGATAATCGCGCACGAGCAATATCCCACCGAAACCGGTCCCGCTCATCGCCGAATAAGGATACCCGCCGGGGATGCGGTCGCTCTTGATAAAACGCCTGTAATCCATCGCCCCGGTCACCCCGTAAGCATCCCACACCCCGACTGTCGAGAACGGCAAATATACCTCAACGGGTGGAATACGGTTATTGTCGAGTTTGTCACAGGCAACAGCGCAAAGCGACAACACTATACACAACACCGCCCTAATCAACCTTTTCATCTCGTCGCAGAATCAATCAAGGCATCGATGGCCCGGTGGTATGCATCAAAATCAAAGTCGGACAATGTTTTGTCATATAGGGCACGTATCTTGTCGTTACACAGATTCCCGATAGAGCCTTCATGGGTGTGCTCCACCTTCTTGTCGGGAACGAACTCCCCCCGCTCGATTTCAAGCCCCACTTGACGATAGGCGTCACGGAACGGAACGCCGGAAAGCACCCGACGATTCACTTCCTCGACCGAATACATCATGTCGTAACGGCCATCATCACCGAGTCGGTCATTAACCTGTATACCCTCAAGCATATCGGCGGTCATCTCAAGCACCGATATGATTTCATCAAACGCCGGGAGAAACCCCTCCTTTATCAACTGCAAGTCGCGGGAATACCCCAAGGGGAGATTACCCGTCACCATAGCGATTTCAACAGGCAACGCCTGCAGGCGGTTGCACTTGGCACGCGTCAGTTCAAACACATCAGGATTCTTCTTATGCGGCATAATCGATGAGCCGGTCGTATATTCAGGCGGCAGCGTGACAAACCCGAAATTCTGGGAATTGAACAGGCACACGTCCATGGCGAGCCGTCCCACCGTGGATGCCACCGAAGCAATCGCCGAGGCCACGACACGTTCAGTCTTGCCACGCCCCATCTGGGCATACACCACGTTATAATCCATCGAGTCAAAACCGAGCAGAGTAGTGGTCATCTGCCGGTTCAACGGGAAACTCGACCCATAGCCCGCCGCACTGCCGAGGGGGTTACGGTTGGCGACCTTATATGCCGCAGACAAGACTGTCAAATCATCGACAAGAGACTCGGCATAGGCCCCGAACCACAGGCCGAACGACGATGGCATCGCGACCTGGGTATGGGTATACCCCGGCATCATTACGTCACGGTAACGCTCACTGCAATCGATAAGGACATTGAAAAGCCTTGTCATCGACTTTGTCAAATCCTCGATACGGCTACGTATAAAAAGTTTAAGGTCAACGAGCACCTGGTCGTTACGCGAACGCCCCGAATGGATTTTCTTGCCGACATCGCCAAGCGAGCGGGTAAGCATCAACTCAACCTGGGAATGCACATCCTCGATGTCATCCTCGATTGTGAAACCGCCACCGGCAATCGTGTCATATATCGACCTTAGACCCGAAAGCAGAACCGGCAGTTCATCATGTCCAATCAGTCCGACCGACTCCAGCATTGTCACATGAGCCATCGAGCCAAGCACATCAAACGGCGCGAGATACATGTCCATCTCGCGGTCACGCCCTACGGTATAAGCCTCGACACGCCGGTCAACCTGCGTCGACTTTTCCCAGAGTTTAGATGCCATAGGCAACAGGTTATCGGTTCAGCAACATGCCAAGGATTTCACTCATCTTGTCAGCCGCCTCCTGCAATTTTCCCCCTACAAGAGGACGCAACATCGCAGGGATTTCCACATCAATCGACGGGACAACCTCGGTCGAGTCACCTACGGGGGAAGTAACGATGGACAACGCCATGGGCACAGGTGAATTCTGCGCCTGCATCTCAATCAGGGACGGAGATTCAAGACGGGTCTGTTTCAACACTATTTCACCCACCGGGTTGGCGTTCAGGACAATCGAGTCATCGGTAAAACGCACGTCACCAAGTTTAGCCTTAATATCGGCGGGCATGCTATCGACATATTGCTGGTATGCCCCGAGATTGGCGATTTTGGAGAAAACATCCTCCACATTGCCATTCACAACAACAGCCTTTCCTCTATATTTTGACATATCGACAATGTATCAATTAGACGGTGTCCAGTTGGCAGGGTCGCGACGCCACTCCTTCAATGTCTCGATATCCTCCTGTCTTATATATTTTGCCTCAAGCGCGGCATCAAGCATAGCGTTGTAATTACTCAAGGTCAGCAATTTGACCCCTGCCTCCTTGAAACGTTCTATGGCGATAGGGAACTCGTAACTGAACATCGCGGCCATACCCACGACCTCACATCCGGCGTTACGAATCGCCTCAACGGCCTTCAACGAACTTCCGCCTGTAGAAATCAAATCCTCTATTACAATCACACGCTGACCCGGCTTAAGGTTTCCTTCGATAAGATTCTCAAGACCATGGTCCTTAGGGGTCGAACGCACGTAAACGTATGGCAACCCCAATGTGTCAGCGACAAGCGCACCCTGCGCAATGGCACCGGTAGCCACACCTGCGATAGCCTCCACGTCCTTGAAGTTCTCAAGAATCAACCGACACAGTTCCACCTTTATGAAATTACGCACATCAGGATAGGACAACGTTATACGGTTATCGGTGTATATCGGGGAACGCCATCCTGACGCCCAAGTGAAAGGCAATGTAGGTTGTAACTTGATTGCACTGATTTTCAATAGCTTTTCAGCCAACAGGCGGTTTAGATGTTTCATTTTTAATAATTTTTAGCGATAAGGACTCCTTGAGTTTGTTTGATTTCGCAAAATTAGTCATTTACCCCCGCTTATGCAACAACTGAATCATCATTGAAACACAAAAAAACTTAATGATATTGCCAACCCCCGAAATTTGTCATATATTTGTAATGAGAGTGATTATTTTCATTGTCCGTTTACTCCACAAATACGCCTAAACATCCATTTTATTGTCCTAAAGGTACAAAAATGACGTTTTGGTGTTAAACCATCCGACGTTTCTACGTCTTATTGGAAAAACATAAAAATACAATGACCATGCGACGATTTTTAAATTCTATGCTTATAGCATTTATGTGCGGGATACTCGTTGTCCCCGCAATTGATGCACAATCTCGTCATAACGGTGCAAGCCGTCCGTCGACAACCAACAGCCGTCCCGGCCGGGGCGGAAGTTTCGGCAGTCGCCCGTCCCAAGGACGACCCGGCAACAACGGTGCGTCACCTAACCGTCCGTCTCGTCCAAGCGACAATGGCAACCGCCCCGGCACAGGCAACAACCGTCCGGGCACCGGGAACAATCGTCCCAACCATGGATGGCCCGGAGGCAATGGCAGTCACAACCGCCCCGGAAACCAAGGCGGCAACCATCAATTCCGCCCGGGGCGTCCCGGCGGGAACGGACGTCCCGACCAAGGGCGGCCGCCAGTAGGCAACCATCGTCCGGGCGAAAACCCGTCATCACCGGGCCGCCCCCATACAAGACCCGGATTCGGCGCAAACCGCCCTATGCCATCACGTCCACCACATCTGACACCGCCGCCACGACCCCATCGGCCCTACATGCCCCAATACCATCGCCCCATGCCACCAAGGGCATGGCGTCCATACGCCGGATGCCCCGTTGTCCGCGGCATACTCGGACTGTCATTCGGAACGGCATTGAATGTTTCGCTGAACTATTTGTACAGTAGCGGATACAACGTCATCGGCTACGGCAACGGCAATGTGTTCCTCACTGATGTATCGGCCCTGAACTACATCTGGCCTGACGCGACGCTGTACTACGGACCTAACGGCGGCCTGGACTATTCCCAGTTCTATTACTCCACTCCATATTATGACATGGCCCGCTACAACTCATTATACGGTAATTTTGTAGCAAACTACGGGACACCCGTCAACCTCGTCAATTCAGGAGGACGCATAACAGCCACGTGGTTCGGCGCGGGGAACGGCTACATCACCCTTGAATTCGGTCCGCGTGTGATTGCCGGCGGCGGTTCGCGCTTCTTCACCACGCTCACATTTGGCAATTGACCTATGACAGTATTTCGTAACGGAAAAGTTGAAGATGCGGCCGAAATGGCCGACATCTTCAACTTTTATGTAAGGACAAGTCCTGTTATATTCTCCGACACAGTCCTGTCGGCAGATGACATGCGGACAAAAATCAAGCGACTGGGAATCGGCGACCGATTCCCGTTCATTATCGCTGAAGACAACAGCAAAATGCTTGGCTATGCCTACACCCACTTGTGGCAATCCGACCCGGTATATGACCACACATGGGAACTGACGATGTATCTGTCACACGACGCGACTGGCAAAGGACTCGGAAGCATGATGCTACCCCGACTGGTGGCGGAATGCCAAGAGCTCGGCGCACACGCACTAATCGCCTGCATCACCGAAGGGAACGCGCCAAGCGAGAGAATGGTGACGAAAGCCGGGTTCACCCTTGCAGGTGTGTGCCGTGAGGTCGGATATAAGTTTGGCAAGTACTACTCGGACGCGATATACCAACTACTTCTTAGATAATTTCTTGGCGATATCACCGGGGATGGCGTTGCGGTTGACAAGGATGCTAAGTGTCTTAGCAAGAAAATAAGGCTCGGAGACATAAAAGAAACCGTCATAAAGCTGATTGGTGTCCCACGAGTTCTTTACCTTGTAATATCTGTTCCCCTCCTGGTCAACGGCCTTGCCGACAATCACCATGCCGTGGTCGTCGGTAGTTTCCTGACGGTCAAACATTTCCTGACGCAGTTCCGGGGTCACCTCTATTTCCTCAACCGGACCCTTGAGGTCATACTGCTCGGCCTCACGGTCCTTGTCTGACAGCTTGACCCAACGCGAAAGTTCAGTGCCCTCCATGTCCTGCGAGTCCTTTTTCTTAGGCATCACGGCATAACCTTTGTTCCATTTGAAACCGCCCTCGCTGACATCGGCGGCCCATTCGACCGAATATCCATTGTCTATCGCGTTATCGACAATAGCCTTCAGTTCATCAAGTTTCACATTCTGATAAGGTGCCCAAAGCCAGTTATCGGCGACCTCAAGGACAAAAGGTTCATAGTAGGGATGGTGGGTGAACGATGTGACTGCCACATAATCGTCCATGTCAAGTCCGAGTGACTTGGCGAACGACTGTGGCGTATAGGTCTTCCCCTCATACACAAACGTCCGGGGCAATTCGCCGAGATATGCGTCAAGAACCCCATCAAAGCCTTTTTTCCACGCGGTCGATATGCGTTTGTTTGGCTTATTCTTCACCGCGTCGACATACCCTTTCAAGACTCGGTCAAGTTCACCGTGGACATGCTTGTCCTCGCCATACTGCAAGCCGGTGTATGCCTCCTCGGGGACAACACCATATTTTTTCCACACGTATGGCACATCGATGATACTGCCACCGGCGGCGAAATTGGTCTCGCCGCCCATCCTGACATAACGGTCGGCCTTGTCACTGTAACAATGGCGAACGGTAAACATCTCCGACAGGTCAATCTCCTTGCCTGTGTTGCGCAGGATTTCATCTTCCATGAGCGATGTCCCGGCGAAACACCAGCATGTGCCCGACTTGTTCTGGTCTTTGACAGGCGTTGTCTTCACGACCTTGACATCAGTGAACTTGAACCCTGTGGAATCGGGGTTGACCGGCTCGGCCGCATTCAACGAAAAAAACGATGTGGCAGCCATCATGACAGCACATCCTGACAATATCTTTTTCATACTACAATGTGATTATAATTAGCTTATTATTCATGCAAAAGTACAATTTTTTGTTTTAATAATGCCTTGTTTCATGTATATTTCGTAAGTTTGCATATCAAAGTCTTTGAAACCATGAATAAAATCATAGAAAAAGAACATTTCTCGGAACATGTGGTAAAGCTCGTTGTCGATGCCCCGATGATTGCACGCTCCCGTCGCGCGGGACACTTTGTAATCGTCCGTGCCGGCGAGGGTGGAGAGCGCATCCCGCTCACAATCGCCGACGCCGACCCGTCCAAAGGCACAATCACGTTGATTGTACAGGAAGTGGGTGTATCCACGCGCAAGATATGCGCCCTTGAGCCGGGCGAAAGCCTGACCGACGTTGTAGGCCCGCTCGGACAGGCGACTGAAATCAGAAATTTCGGGACTGTCGTATGTTGTGGCGGCGGTGTCGGAGTCGCTCCCCTCCTGCCAATCATCAAGGCTCTCAAACAAGCCGGAAACCGTGTCGTATCGGTGCTCGCGGCCCGCAACCGCGACCTCATCATCCTCGAAGAACAGGTGAGGGAACACAGCGACGAGGTGATTATAATGACCGATGACGGAAGCCAAGGGCGCAAAGGCCTTGTCACCGACGGGGTCGAGAGCGTTATCAACCGTGAAAATGTAGACCTGGTCGTGACAATAGGGCCTGCGGTAATGATGAAATTCGTCGCATTGCTCACCAAAAAATATAACGTCCCGACAATGTGCTCGCTCAACACAATAATGGTTGACGGCACGGGAATGTGTGGCGCATGCCGTGTGACAGTCGACGGCAAAACAAGGTTTGTGTGTATCGACGGGCCTGAATTTGACGCCCACAAGGTAGACTTTGATGAAATGATGACGCGTCTGCGTTCTTATAATCTAACAAAATGACACAGGAAAACATATCGACTTCGTCACCCCGCGACACCAAATGGCGCGAGGAACTCCGAAACAAGAAAACAGCCCGTGAACGCACATCCATCCCGCGTGTAAAGATGCCCGAACTCGACCCGTCCTACCGCATCACCTGCAACGAGGAGGTCAACCAAGGCATCTCGGAGGTACAGGCCCTGACGGAATCATCAAGATGCCTTGACTGCCCCGACCCTCAATGTGTCACAGGATGCCCCGTCTCAATCAACATCCCGGGATTTATCAAGAACATCGAGCGCGGCGAGTTCATGAAAGCGGCCGCCGTGCTGAAAGAGACAAGTGCGTTACCGGGTGTCTGTGGCCGTGTATGCCCCCAGGAACGGCAATGCGAATCACGGTGCATCTATAACAAGATGAAGAAAGAGCCTGTCGCAATAGGTTACCTCGAACGTTTCGCCGCCGACCACGAACGTCTGTCACCCTCTAAACCCGCCCTGACAAAGCCGACCCCGAACGGAATCAAGGTCGCGGTCGCGGGTTCAGGCCCGGCAGGGCTATCATTCGCCGGAGACATGATTAAGCGCGGGTATGACGTTACCGTTTTCGAGGCTTTGCACGAGATTGGGGGAGTGCTGAAATATGGAATCCCTGAATTCCGCCTACCCAATTCAATCGTTGACACCGAAATAGATTCTCTCGCCTCTCAGGGTGTGAAATTTGTAAAAGACTGTATCATCGGTAAGACATTGAGTTATGACGGACTGAAAGAATCAGGGTTTGCTGCGATATTTGTCGCATCGGGCGCGGGTCTACCTCGGTTCATGGGTATCCCTGGCGAAAACCTGATAGGCGTGATGTCGAGCAACGAGTATCTGACACGAATCAACCTGATGGGAGCGGGGCATGCAGGCCATGACACCCCTGTGCTGAAAGGACGCTCGGTGGCTGTCATCGGCGGTGGCAATACCGCCATGGACTCGGTGCGCACCGCATTGCGCATGGGGGCGGAAAAAGCGTTCATCGTGTACCGTCGAGGCGAGGAGGAAATGCCCGCCCGTGCCGAGGAAGTTCACCATGCCCGGCAGGAAGGTGTCCAGTCCATGACATTGTCAAACCCGGTGGAATATCTCGCTGATGAGAACGGCCGTGTAAGAGCTATGAGGGTACAGCGCATGCGCCTTGGCGAGCCTGATGCTTCGGGACGCCGTTCCCCTGTACCCATCGAGGGTGCAATCGATGAAATCGAGACCGACCTCGTAATTGTCAGCGTAGGCGTATCGCCCAACCCGTTAATACCCAACGCTATCAGCGACCTCGAGATTTCCCGGCGAGGGACTATCGTGGTCAACGATGACACTATGAAGTCTTCATTGGACGACCTCTATGCCGGAGGGGACATTGTCAGGGGCGGAGCGACAGTCATCCTCGCCATGGGAGACGGGCGACGCGCGGCCAAGGCCATGCACGAGGCTTTGAAGTCATCCTGACCTCACCGTCTCAACAATTATTATCACAGTCGTAATGCACGCTGTGATGATGTGACGAACATTCGGTGAGACAACGGTCTATTATCAGGTGGCGGTTGGCCATACCTGAAATAACCGACATTTCATGAGATACGATTATTATTGTGGTCGACTTTGACAGTTCGGCCACAATTTCGTATATACGCCCCACAAACTCCCTGTCAAGATAACTCAACGGCTCGTCAAGGACAAGGACCTCGGGCCGTGATATAATCGCCCGGGCGAACAACGCTCTCTGTAACTGGCCGCCCGAAAGAACCCCGATAGGGGCGTTGACATGGGGTTCCAAGCCGACCGATGAGACGGCATCCCGCACCATCCCGGCACGTTCTACCGATGATAGTCCTTTTTCAGACAACAACCCTGACTCGACAACTTCCTTTACAGTTATTGGGAAACGCGAATCAATGGTGTTTTTCTGCGGGAGATAGCCTATTGAAAGACGGTCAACAGGACTCCCGTCATCATTAAAATATCTCACCGTCCCGCAATCGGGGGTCAACAATTTCAGCAATATGCGCAGGAACGTTGTCTTACCCCCTCCGTTAGGACCCGTTATCGCCATAAAATCACCACGGCGTACACTCAATGTTATATCATCAAGGACATCGCGCCCATTCCATGACTTGCCGACATCACACAACTCAATCAGCCGACCTCCTGTTTCAGACACTTTCATCGCGTTTTCACACTATCGGTTAATGCGTCGACAAGCGACTCCATCTCCCCTATCCAATCATAGCCTAACGGATTAATCGTGACCTCCCGTGCCCCGATATGCCGGTTGACTGTCTGTGCTTGCCTTGAGTCCATATCTTTTTGCAAAAAGAATACCCGTGCATCGTGCTCCCGCGCTGTCTTGATTGCGTTTTCGAGAGTCTTTATGCCCGTCTCCTTGTTTTCAAGGCCAACAGCGACCTGTCCCAAACCGTAATCACGGGCAAAATAGCTCAACGACGGATGCCAAACGACAAACGCCTCCCCGCGATGTGACGCAAGACGCCGACCAAACTCCGCGTCAATCGAGTCGAGCCGACTGACAAAGCGGGTATAATTATCATCATAATATTTTTTATTGGAAGGGTCAACCGACACAATTGCACGAAGCATGTTGGACGCGATTACACGTGCATTCTTGACCGAACTCCATGTGTGCGGGTCAACGCCATCCCCATGATGCGCCTCCCCGGCATGGAAATGAGTCCCGTTGATAAGTTTCACGCCACTTGATGCGTCAAAAATAGGCAGGTCGGGACGAGATTCCTTTATTTTATCTATTATGGCGTCCTCGAAGCCGATATTTCCCATACGTATATAGGCCAGGCTCTTCTCGACATTAAGCAGATGAGTGAACGATGGGTCATACGTCTCGGGGTTGCCACCGTCGCTCAACAGACATCGGACATCAATACGGTCACCGGTTATCTGTTCAAGCATATATTTCTGTGGCAACAGGCTGACAGTCACCATCGGCTTTTCAGGAGGGCGAGACACACACCCGGCCAACGACAGGAGCAACGCCGAAAAAACACAGATAGCAAGTTTACTTTTCAATACCATAACCTATTCATATCAACATCCATAAACATGATGATGTATCATCCTCGTAACATCCGCCGGGTCTATACCCGCCGGGTCGTCAGTCATCAACAACAGCGACACCGACGGAAGACCCGGAGCGTATGGTGGCTGCATGTAATCATAATCATTCAACCCGACCAACCCGTGACGCACATAGAACCCGATACGCGATGCCGCTTCAGGTGTCGCGCCGGCATGCTCTACCTCACACACAAACGGTCGGTCGAGCGATGCCAACAATGCATCGAACGCCGCCCCTCCTAACCCGCCATTACGCTTGGACGGGTCAATCGCGAAATGCTCGCCGTAAAAGACACTGTCAAGATTCCACAAAGTTATAAAACCGACCGTGTCGGAATCTTTCAAAACCTCGTAGAAACTAAAACGGCTGTTATATTCAATCTGACGCACAACATCATTCCATGGCCTACGCTCCTCGGGAGGGAATGACTGTTCATACAATACCTTGAAATAGGGTAATTCGGGGTGACTTATATCTATTTTTCGTAATTCTATCGACATTGCACTCATTAACTGAATCGAGAAATTTTATGCCATAACCCACCGACGACACCGACCGGCTACCGCATATTTAGAAGTTGTTTAAAAATATCTGTTAAATAGAGGCGGGTGATTTTTAGGTAATTTTGATTTAAGTCGCGGGAGCATAGCGAGCTATGTGACCAAGACGCGAATCAAAATTAACAAAAAGCAGCCGGACAATATTTAGCAGGCATTGCAAACAGCGTTTAAACATTAAATTAATTAACAAAGCTGCATGAATCAAGTTACCCGAAGTCTCGCGCCTTTAAGCGTCTTTGCCCCTTTGGCGCAGTCACGTAGCTCGCTACGCTCCTTTGCCCGCTTGGACAAAGCCATCTTAAATACGCGACCTCTATTTTACATAGATTTTTAACAGCTTCTTATTCAAATTTGTAAGAATTTTTCACAAAGATAACGAAATTTAAAGCAAAAACGATTAAGAGATTGTCTAAATATTCACAGTTTTTTCGCTAATTTTGCACCACATTTCTACAACACCAATCATTTCCACTGTATAAAAACCGTATAATATTATAATATCATGTCTCATTTTCAATTTGATGCACTTGATTACAAGATACTACGCATGTTGTCACAGAACGCACGTAAACCATTCCTCGAGATAGCACGCGAGTGCAACGTCTCGGGAGCGGCAATCCACCAGCGTATACAGAAACTGACCCAGACCGGTGTGATACAAGGCTTCGAGTCGATGATTAACCCGGCCGCCGTGGGATTCCAGACATGCGCTTATATGGGGTTCTTCCTAAGCGACCCGTCAAAGTTTTCCGAGACCGTCGAGGAACTGCGCCGAATCCCTGAAGTAGTGGAGTGCCACTACACGACCGGCAAATACGACATATTCGTCAAACTCTATGCCCGCAACAACGACCATCTGCTGCATCTCATCCACCACAAGCTGCAAGGCCTCGGACTGGGCCGCACCGAGTCCCTGATTTCATTCAAGGAAGTATTCAAGCGCCAAGTGCCCATTGACGAGAAAAACCTCGACTGAAAATCCACCGTCTGACATCATAGACATGAATGATTACGACTCCATCCTGCTCAATGCGATTGATATCGCACATCAGGCGGGACAGGTGCTGATGCGTTATTTCAGGGGCAACAGCCTCGATATACATGCCAAGCTAAATGAGAGCGACATCGTCACGGTGGCCGATAAAGCCTCGGAGCAAGTGATAATAGACTGCATCCACAGGCTCTACCCCTCCCATTCAATCCTTGCCGAGGAGTCAGGGAGCCAAACCCATGGCACAAGTTTCCGATGGGTCATCGACCCTCTTGACGGGACGACCAACTACTCAAGCGGACTGCCTACGTTTGCTATTTCAATCGGTGTGGAACATAATGGCGAACGCGTCGTAGGCGTTGTTTTCGCGCCCGCATTGAACGAACTGTTCACCGCCGTCAAGGGACAGGGCGCATGGCTGAACGGCAACCCACTCCATCCCAAGGAGAACGACCGTATTGAACGCGCCGTGATTTCGACGGGCTTCCCGGTTGACAAAGGGACTAACCCTGACAACAACCTTGATAATTTCGCGAGGGTCATGCCGCTTGTCAGAGGAATACGCCGCCTGGGGTCGGCCGCGCTCGACCTTTGTTATGTGGCCGCCGGATTCCTTGATGCCTATTGGGAATGCAACCTCCACGCATGGGATGCCGCGGCCGGACTGTTAATCATCGATGAAGCCGGGGCGAAATGGGAATACTACCGCGAAGACCGTAACATATCGGTCATCGCTGCATCCCGGCCAATGTTCAATGCCCTGCGACCTTTAATCAAGTAAACTTTCCACCGAAGATATTGCGTCGAGTGCCGACTGGTCGGGACGTGCAGGGACAACCGTGACAAATTTACGGTCAAGCCAGTATTCATCGGTCTCGGGATTACCCGGCTCGGCGTTCACAAACTGGCCTGTAAGCCAATAGAACGGCTTCCCGTGGGGGTCTTCATAACGGGCATATTCCTCGGTCCAATGGCCGTGAGCCGCCCTCACGACCTTGACCCCTTCAGGTTTGCAGCGTGACGGAATATTGACATTGAGACATATACCGTCGGGCAATCCACGGTCAATGACCTTGCGGGTTATCTTATCGACAAAGGGCATCGCGTATGTGAAATCAGCCTTGAGTGAATGATGGAGCAAAGAGAAACCGACAGACGGAATCCCGAGCATACACCCTTCGAGAACCGCGCCCATAGTGCCTGAATATATTATATTGTTGCCCGAATTAGAGCCGTGATTGATTCCCGACAATATCAAATCAGGTTTACGGGACATGACGGCATGCATCCCGAGTTTCACGCAATCGACAGGCGTCCCGTTCACCGTATAGATTGTCACCCCGTTATATTCCTCGGCAGGGACAATGCGCATAGGTGAATTAACGGTTATGGCCGATGACTGCCCCGAACGTGGCTCCGACGGCGCGATTGCAACCACTTCGCCCAATGGGCGTGCCACATCTATAAGTCGCTTAAGTCCCGGAGCATCTATGCTGTCATCGTTTGTTATAAGAATCAGGGGGCGTGATTTTTCCATATTTATATAAATTTAGACGCAAATTTACAAAAATATTGTCAACTCTTGTTTGCAGTGGCGCGTTTTATACGTATCTTTGACTCCGTCGAAGATACTCTCGCTCAACAAAAACTCAAACAAGTTTGAGTTTTTGTATTCGACTTATTCGTATCTTTGGCTTCGTTGAAAGCACTCTCCACTCGGCAATGCTCAAATAAACCTGGGTATGCTTTCGACTCATCCATATCTTTGTCCAATTTATCAACACGTTATAATTATGCAGATACAACGCATTCAAAGCCTCCTCCTTCTCATCGCCGCCGTGTGCATGGCAGTTTTCACTTGTCTCCCGTTCGGCTACTGGACCCAGCCACTTGAGGACGGAAGCCGGGTAATTGCCCCTATCACCGCTTACGACTTCATCGGATTGCTGATACCTGCCGTGACCGGGACAATCTTACTGCTAATTGACATTTTCCTTTTCAAGAATTTCAAATTGCAGAAAACCGTGCTTATAATTTCGATGATGATGACGCTCGTTTGCATCGGAATTGTCATCTACATCAACTGCGACCATGCTACCATCGGGACATTGCACTGGGCCGGTTCAGGATTGTTACTGATTGCAACCCTTGTCGCCTCAATCGCGGCATTCAGCCGCATCCGTGCCGACGAGCGACTGTTGAATTCCTATAACCGTCTCCGCTGACATCACAATGCCGGATTCAAAAAGACAGCCACGTCAACAGTCATCGCTGCCCGTCAGGATATATCGATTCTATCTTGACGGATTCAAAGCCATGACGGTTGGACGAAGTCTGTGGCTGCTTATTCTGATAAAGCTGTTCATCCTGTTTTTCGTATTCAAATTGTTCTTTTTCCCCGACGTCCTTAGCCGGGACTATGACAACGACGAGCAACGGGCGGCTGCCGTGCGCTCCTCGCTAATTGACGATAAACGATAATCCGAAACTCATTTCAACTTACTTACAAATCCTTAAAAATAATTGGCTATGAATGATTTAATGAGCGTGGTCGACTGGTCGAGGGCACAATTTGCCCTGACCGCGATGTTCCACTGGCTTTTCGTGCCGTTGACGCTCGGTCTTTCACTGATTGTCGCCATAATGGAGACAATCTATCTGCGCACGCGCAGCGAGCGTTGGCTGGCGATAACCAAGTTCTGGATGCTGCTGTTCGGCATAAACTTTGCAATCGGTGTCGCCACAGGTATCATTTTGGAATTTGAGTTCGGCACCAACTGGTCCAACTACAGTTGGTTTGTCGGCGACATCTTCGGTGCACCGCTCGCAATTGAAGGACTGCTCGCATTCTTCATGGAATCAACATTTATCGCGGTCATGTTCTTCGGGTGGAAAAAGGTCAGTCCCGGTTTTCACCTTGCGGCGACCTGGCTAACCGCTCTCGGCGCGACAATCTCGGCCTTGTGGATTCTCGTTGCGAATGCATGGATGCAATATCCTGCGGGGATGGAATTTGACCCTGTACAGATGCGTAACGTCATGGACAACTTCGGCGAAGTTGTCCTATCGCCCGTAGCCATAAACAAATTTTTCCATACCGTCTTGAGCGGCTGGGTTCTCGGTGGCGTATTTGTCATCGGTGTCAGCTGCTGGTTTCTTCTAAAGAAACGCAACCGCGACTTTGCGCTCCGCTCTATAAAAGTGGGCGGTTGGGTAGGATTCGCGGGAATAATACTCACCCTATACACGGGTCACGGCTCGGCTGTCGTCGTATCCCAATGCCAACCCATGAAACTCGCGGCCATGGAGGGACTTTACAACGGAACAAACGGGCAGTCCCTTGTCGGATTCGGCATCCTGAACCCCGAAAAGACACCGCAAAACGATGCTGACCCCATGCTTTGGGAAGTGTCGATTCCCAAAGGTCTCTCCTGCCTGATTGACTGGCGTAACCCCGATGGATTTGTCCCCGGCATAAACGACCTGATTGACGGCAAGATGCTCGACACCGCAGGCAACCCTGTACCGGCAGTGTCCTATGCCGAACGCATCGCCATGGGCAAGAAGGCCCATGACGCGCTACGAGACTTTGACCGCGCTATGGTCGAGGGCGACACCCTCGCCATGAACACGGCGCGTGCATCGCTCAACGAGAACTACCGATACTTCGGGTACGGTTATCTTGAGTCGCCCTACGACGCCGTCCCTCCTGTGGCACTGACATTCTACTCTTTCCGCATCATGGTGATGGCGGGAGGATATCTGCTCCTGTTCTCCATCGTTTTCCTATACATCGCCTACCGCCGTCCGGCGATACTTTCACGCAAGTGGCTGTCATGGGTCGGAATGCTGACAATACCTGTTGTCTATATCTGTTCACAGAGCGGATGGATTGTGGCTGAGGTGGGCCGACAACCGTGGATTATAGAAGGCATCATGCCAACGACAGCGGCTATCTCCAAGATTTCAGTGGCATCGGTACAACTGACATTCTGGATGTTCGCCGCCGTGTTCACCGCGCTTCTCGCGGCTGAAATCAGCATTATGCTCAAGCAGATAGCCAAAGGCTCTAAAACCAATTACGAATCCCTTAAAGACTGACCCTCGCTATGGAACTATATGATTTGCAAAACTATTGGTGGCTGTTGATTTCGGTGCTCGGCGCACTGTTAGTGTTCATGCTGTTTGTCCAAGGGGGACAGTCGATGCTACTGTCGGCTGACGACACGCCTGTCGAGTGTGAGATGATGGTAAACTCGCTCGGCCGTAAATGGGAACTGACGTTCACGACATTGGTCGTGTTCGGCGGGGCGTTCTTCGCTTCGTTCCCGTTATTCTATTCAACAAGTTTCGGCGGGGCCTACTGGCTGTGGATGCTGATACTTTTCAGTTTCATATTGCAGGCGGTCAGCTACGAGTTCCGTGGCAAGCCGGGAAACATCTTCGGCACACGCACCTACGATACATTCCTGTTCATCAATGGATGTGTCGGCTGTATCCTCCTCGGTGTCGCTGTGGCAATGATGTTTTTCGGGGCACATTTCACCGTCATGATGGGCAATATCCTTGACACAGGTTCGCCTGTAATCTCTCAATGGGCACCCACTCACGGACTCGAGGCAATATTCGACTGGAAAAACCTCATCCTCGGCGTTGCCGTCCTGTTCCTGGCACGTACCCTCGGCTCACTGTACTTCATCAACAGTATCAGCGGAGACGAACGTTTCCTCAAACGCAACCGCCGTCGCGTGGCCATCAACGGTGGCATATTCGTTGTGTTTTTCCTGACATTCGTCGCCCTGTTGTTGACCGCCGACGGCCTTGAGAGCTGCAACGATGCCGAAGGCACATTCACCACCGGCCACTGTTTTGAGGTAAGGCCTTACAAATATCTTCACAACTATCTTGAAATGTGGTGGTGCGCCGTCATGTTCCTCATCGGTACAGTCGCTGTGCTGTACGGAGTATATTCAGGAGCGTTCACCAAGTCCCGCAAAGGTATATGGCCAGCCGGTGTCGGCGTAGTGCTTGTGGTGCTCTCACTGTTCTTTGTTGCCGGCTATAACGGGACGGCCTATTACCCGTCGCTTGACGACCCGGCAAGTTCTCTGTCGATACGCAACAGTTCGTCCAGCCGGTTCACGTTGACCGTAATGAGCTGGGTATCGCTGATTACCCCGTTGGTGCTCGGTTATATCGCTTACGTATGGTACGCGATGAACCGTCGCCCCATCACCCCACGCGAGATGGAGACCACCGAAGAAAAATACTAAAAGATTGCCCAAGAGTATGGAGAAATTCCAAGGTCTCGTCATAAAAAACACGGGAAACCGATATATCGTACTTGACGGCGACGGTCACGAGACCCCCTGTGCAGTCAAAGGCAATTTCAGGCTCAAAGGCATACGCACGACCAACCCTGTCGCCGTCGGCGACAGGGTTGATGTCACGCGCGGTGACGATGGTTCGGCATATATAACCGCCATCCACCCTCGCGAGAATTACATAATACGCCGCGCCAGCAACCTGTCCAAGGAAGCGCACATACTCGCCTCCAATCTTGACCAGGTATTCCTCATCGTGACATTGAAACACCCGGTGACATCAATGACATTCATCGACCGCTTCCTTGCCACGGCCGAGGCCTACGGAGTCCCGGCCACGATTGTCATCAACAAGACCGACCTCCTGACCGATGACGATGACCGGGAACTGCTCGATGCCGTAACCTACCTTTACCGTTCCATCGGCTACCGGGTAATCCCTGTGTCAGCCAAGACCGGCGAGGGCATCCAATCGTTGCGCGACAGCCTTGACGGCAAAATCACATTGCTTTCGGGCAATTCAGGAGTCGGGAAATCCTCCATTATCAATGACTTAATTCCGGGATTGAAGTTACGCACGGCCGAAATATCGACAACGCATGACACCGGTATGCACACGACAACCTTTTCAGAGATGTTCCCGCTTGACGGCCCCGATGGAGGATACATAATCGACACACCGGGTGTCAAGGGATTCGGCACAATCGACTTTGACCGTCACGAGGCGACCCACTATTTCCCCGAAATATTCAAGATTAGCCAAGGCTGCCGTTACAGCGACTGCACCCACACCCATGAGCCGGGTTGCGCCGTGCGCGATGCCCTTGACGAAAACCTCATCGCTCAATCCCGCTACAACTCCTACCTAAGCATCCTCGGCGACTGCGACAACAACGGCGACAAATACCGCAAACCGTTTTAGCAGTCTGAAATCACAATTTGATTACCGACCATATCCTCGGAGGGTGTTGCAAAACTGATGTTTTATGAGAAATCGTAGGGACGCGTCAACGGACGCGTCCGAAAATAACTGATTATCAAGGCCAAGTATAACAGACGCGCACGTTGGCGCGTCCCTACAATGCCAATATGCGAGTTCTACAACACCCTCATAGTTCAATCCTCGGTGTAGTGGCGCAGGACACGGCGATAGGAGTTAAAGATTTTGGATTTGGAGACAAAGCCGACATATTTCCCGTTTTCCACCACGGGCAAGTTCCATGCGCCGGTCGAGTCAAATGTCTTCATGACTGCATCCATGCTCTGACCTATCTCGATTGTTGCCGGAGGCATGCTCATGAACTTGCTGACAAACATACGCCGGTAAAGGTCAGGTCGAAACATGATGTTGCGTATATCATCAAGTAGAACAACGCCCAACAGTTGCCCCGTAGAATTGACAACCGGGAACAGGTTACGGTTGGAACGCGAGATGACATCAACCATCTCCTTGAGGCTCATCTCGGGACGCACCGACATGAAATCAGTCTCGATTACATTATCTATTTTAAGCAATGTCAACACGGCCTTGTCCTTGTGATGAGTCAACAATTCGCCACGCTGGGCGAGACGCATGGTGTAGATGCTATAAGGCTCAAACAGCTTAATTGTCCCGTAGGAGATTGTCGATGCGACGAGCAACGGGAGGAACAGGTCATATCCACCGGTCAGTTCGGCGGTTAGGAATATACCCATCAGCGGGGCATGCATGACAGCCGCCATTACGGCGGCCATTCCCATCAGCGCGAAATTCTTTGTCGACAGGTCGAGGTCAAACATCGTGTTCAACGCATACGCGAAAAAGAAGCCGGCCATACAGCCTACAAAAAGCGAAGGCGCAAACGTACCACCAACTCCACCACCACCATTGGTCGCCGATGTAGCAAACGCCTTGCATATAAAGACCGCCGCGATGAATGTCAAAAGAATCAACGGGTCACTGCGGTCGGGATAGAATATCGAGCCGTCCACGATTGTGGATATATTGCCATTGATAAGCCCTGTAATCGACCCGTACCCTTCTCCGTAAAGCGGCGGGAAAAGAAAAACCAGAAGCGCGACAATGCCGCCTCCGGTAAGTGTCTTGAACCATGGATTCCCGATTTTACGGAAAAAGTTCTCCATCATGTTCATCGCCCGTGTGAAATACAACGACACGAGTCCGCAGAAAACTCCCAATAGAATCACAAAGGGAATACGCACCGTGACAAACGGCTCGCTCTGCACAAAAAAGAACTCTACATCATACCCCGTGAACGTGTAGGCGATAGTCGCCGCCGTAATCGATGAAATCAGCAACGGCATGACCGACACTGTCGTCAGGTCAAGCATCAGCACCTCCAGGGTGAACAACATTCCCGCAATCGGTGCCTTGAAAATACCGGCGATTCCAGCCGCCGCACCACATCCCACCATTATCATCAGGATGCGCGGTGACATCCTGAAAGCCTGTCCGAGACTCGACCCGATGGCTGCCCCGGTGCACACAATCGGCCCCTCGGCCCCCACCGAACCGCCGAAACCGATAGTCACCGAACTCGCGACAAGCGATGACCACATATTGTGTTTCTTCAACCGGCTTTTATTCTGCGAAATCGCATATAGAACACGCGTCACGCCATGCGATATATTGTCCCGGACGACATAACGGACGAACAGCATCGTGATAAGGATTCCCGCCACAGGATAGACCATGTAAAGGTAATTGCCCGTGGATATTGAAAGATTCGCCGTCAGTAACTGGCTGATGAAATGAATCATGAACTTGAGAGCCAATGCGGCGATTCCGGCAAATATGCCCACAAGCAATGCCAGGATAATGACAAATGTCTTTTCCTTGACATGTCGCTCGCGCCACAACAACATCGCGTGCCATGAACTGTCCCATCCACGCGAAAATGCCTTAAACACTGATATAACCGCTGCCATAATTTTCTTCACATTCCACGTCCCTTGATAATAGTACCGACAGTGTGTATCAGTATCTTCATATCAATCGTAAACGACATATTCTCAAGATAGATTAGGTCATACTTCAGTCTCTCCAACATCCCGTCAATATCGGTGGCGTAACCATACCTCACCATACCCCAGGAGGTGATTCCCGGCCTGACCTGGTGCAACAGGCTGTAATATGGCGCACGTTCAACGATGCGACGCACGAAATACTCTCGCTCGGGACGTGGCCCTACAATCGACATGTCGCCACACAGCACATTCCAGAGGTTGGGCAGCTCGTCAAGACGATATTTACGCAACAGACGACCAACCCGTGTGACACGTGCATCCCCGGGCGATGACAGCGCAGGGCCGTCAGGTTCTGCCCCGGTCACCATAGTCCTGAACTTATGAATCCTGAACAGACGTTTACGGTATCCAACGCGCTCCTGACTGTAAAATGCCGGGCCGGCCGAATCGAGTTTCACGGCGACACCAATGACCAACATCAAGGGGGACAAAAGCAAAAGTCCCAGCCCTGAAACCACGACATCGCTGAAACGCTTTATTTTCAAAGTCCCGGGAGATGCCGACGCTCCTGACACATCAATCAAAGGCACACCCTTCACGACCGACATGCGAGGCCGTGAGGTCAATAAATGTGCCACATCAGGGGTCATCAATATCGACACATCGAGACCGTAAAGGTTATTCAGTATCGCCACCGTGTCACTTACCCCACCGGGGCGCGGAGTCATTATCACCGTCTTGACATCATCACGGACGCAGACCCGCGGTAACTCATCAAGTGTGAAAACGTCAGAAGCATCACGTTCAGCAATATCGGATGGAGATATATACCCGACCACCCGTAACCCTGATGTCACCTCCCCCTCTGAAATGTCACGGGCGAGTGAACGTTCGACCTCCCCCGTCCCGACAATCAGGGCGTTAACGCCCCAACGCCGGTTTTTCAACTGCCTTATGGTGTATTGCGTGCGTGCCCATCTGACAATGAACACCATCAACAGCAACAACAGGAACAACAGCATGAAAAGAGCGTAATTATAGGTACGCCGTGGCAACAGGTCGTTCAGCATCGCGACAAAAAAGAACACAAGTGCCCCTATAGCGGCCGACCTTGCCGTACTAAGGAATTCATTCAGCCTCGAACGGATGAAAAGGTTCTCATAATCACCCGAAAGATAGTACACCCCCATCATCATCAACGGGAAAATAATCTGCCCCGAGAGTGTACCCTTGGCAAGAAGAAACTCCCCCAATGAATTGAACCTCGCGGCAGCAGGGACAAGATGATACCGCAACACATTAAACATGAATATGGCAAACGATGTCGAGATAAAATCTCCCGCCACATAGTAACTCCGCTGTCTAATCTCGCTTATCAAGGGCGCAATATCTTAACGGTCATGTCATCACCGATTTTCACCACCGAGGAGGGACGGGAAATAGTCGTGTCATCCCGTCGGTACTCCACGACATAATCGACAGCGTCAATTATCTCCTTGGAAATCTCGCTAAAACAACGTGGCGAAGGCTCTCCGCTGATATTGGCCGACGTGGACACCAACGGACGGCGAAGCATCCCGCACAACCGTGACGAGAACATCTCGCGGGTAACGCGTATCCCGACACTGCCGTCCTCCCCAAGCAATTCCGGCGCAAGGTTGCGCCCCCGGTCAAACACCACCGTCAAAGGCCTTACACTAAGGTTCATCATATCTACAGCGACATCAGGCACATCATCGACATAACGCCACAAGTCCCGCTCATCCCCCAGCAAGGTGATTAACGCCTTGGAATCGGCACGGTGCTTGATTTCAAAGACACGGCGCACAGCCTCCCGACGGGTGGCGTCACAGCCTATCCCCCATACGGTGTCGGTGGGGTAGAGAATCACCCCACCCTTACGCAGTGAATCACACGCCGCTTTCAAGTCATCTTCAATTGTCATTGTGTTGCAAAGATACGAATAAGTCGAGAGAAAAGAGCAAGTTCGCTTGAACTTTTCCGAGCGCGAGTATCTTCATGTATGGATGCAATGTCACACGGTACGGTCGCGGCATGACGCAGTCCTGATGGTAAAAGTGATGACACAAGGTAGGGTTCGGCCATGGCCGAACCGCAATATGCTGATAATCACGGATAATTTTTCGGTCTGCGGTGCTGCAGTAGCAGCACCCTACCCTGTTTCGCAACACACTTCTGCCATCATTCGCAACACTCTCCGCAGTGAAGTCGCATTGTATTTTACGCGTGAAAAGAAGTTAAATCAACGCATGCAATTAAACTATCTACGATTGTGGTGGTCTTAGATAACGTAAACAGTGATAATCAACAATTCTACAATCTATAAAAAACTTTATTTATTATGTTCAAGAAATCTATTATCGCATTAACTCTTGCCGCCGCTGTGGCAATACCTTTCTCGGCATCGGCCGACAACAAATCTAAAGCCAATGACAATAAAAACTGCCCCGTACAATGCGAGCGGAACAAAAAAGGGATGCGTCAGCAATGTGCCAACCCGTTTGACGGAATCAACCTCTCGGCTGACCAACAGGCCAAAATAAAGGCCCTCGGATGTCCCGTCGCCCGCCCGTCCAAGGAGGAACAGGCCAAGATGAAAGAGGAACGAGCAAAAATGCGTGTCGAGAGGGTAAAGAAAATGAAAGAGACACGCGCCAACTATCTCGCGCAGCTAAAGCAGATTCTCACTCCCGAACAATACACCCAGTTCCTGGAGAACAATTACCTCAACCGCCCGATGTTCAACAAAATGAACAAGAACGGTAAAAACGGCAAGGGCGACAGAAAGGCCGGAAAACACCACAATAACGGGCCACGCCGTCCTGCACCTGCCAACAGCTAACAACACCCAATAGCACAATTTCAATATAACTCCACCGGGCGGGGATTCCTCAAAGAATCCCCGCCCGGTTGTATATACATGTCACAAAGGCATCAAAAGTCGATGCCGAGGCGCAGGGAGAAGCCGACGATATTCTTGCGGGAGGTGCGGGAGTAAACGATATACCCTCCGTCGGGGTCTACATCGGTGGTACCGTCATAGTATTTGTAATTCTGCAATGTGAGGCCGATACCGAGGTTGACACCTACCTTACGTCCCCAGTTGAAACGGTGACCGACCATAGGCTGAAAACGGAATCCACCGTCATCGCTCAACGTGTAACCGACGCGCACATCGGCAAACGGAGTAAAACGGCCGAACTTCCAGTCAGTGCGAAAATCGGCGAAAACCGGAATATACCATGAATCGGCAAAACTGTTCTTAGCGACCTCAAGTCCCGCACCAAGATAAAACTGGGGGATGAACTGATAACCGTGGACGGTCGAGACACCGTAATGGTTCTCGTCCCAGTCAAGGCCATCAACGTCCCAGGAATAACGGCTCCACGATAAATCGGTAAAACCGCGATAACCGCGTGACAGCTGGCGTGACATGGCCGACAATCCGATACCCATAGCCACGATAATAAACATAAATTTCTTCATATTCATTCTATTTTAAAATTGTATTCATCAAATTGCTGTTTCATAAAATCATATAAGTCAAGCCTGTAGGTCGAAACCGAACGCGCCGCTACCACCCCTGCCCCGGTGGACACATTGCTATAACCACAGAATCCCTCGGCAAAACCTATTTCGGCAAGAGTCCCGAGAACCCCCTCATCGGTATTCCAACGATATATCAACCAATTGTAATATCCCGGGGATATTGATTCAAGCGACAATGTGACGCCGAGATGATAAAGACGGTCATCGTTTGAAGGATTGGAGACAACTATATACCCGTTGTCAAAACGGATGTTCAACGGGTAGACACCTCCCTTAAAACGTCTGTCGGTAAAAGCCGTGAAACCGTAACTATCGCTCCCGAACACCGACTCGAACACACTGATATGCTCCGAAAACAACGGCTCGGCGTCATATTTCAACCCTGACAGATAAAACTCAACGGGAGAATTAATCAATGCGTCACCACCATCGCCGACATCAGGCACGAATGTACTCCAGTCAAATTTGAAATAATTATCCACGCACGGTGTGTCATGAACAGGAATCTCTATATCCAAGGTCATATACATGAAATCCCGGCTGCCACCGACACCCAATTCATCACGCCAACAGTTGACATTTCCTGCGTTCCATTTCACGTTTCCGATAGGTGTTTTGTCGGGAATCCTCACCTCGGCCTCGGCGTGTCCGTAAATCTCGCTTTCGGCAACCAACCTCACTATGTCCCCCTCTACGGGGATAACCGACCCGTGATAACGACCTGATTCATCATCGAATATAAGAGACCCGGCAAAATCGCCATTGATATACATGGACACCTTGGCATCGTTAACATTGACATCGAAGTCGCGCCCCGGATATCCGTCGGAATACCGCCACGTGTGACTGACCGCCACGTCCATCGGTTCACCTGCGGTTATGAGCGAATTCAGGCACAACACCGGGTCACTCTTGAGCGAAGGTTCAAAATCGGAATAGCAGCCGGTCATCGCCAGTGCCAGAACCGTTATCATGAAATATCTTTTCAAAATATCCATGTGTAAGAAAATGATGGGATAATCGGGAATAGGTGAAATTGCTGAAACACGGGACGACCTTTACGTTCATCCCTGCGGACCGCCACGACGTTCATGTTACAGTAGGCGTTATACAGGCTGAAATTCCAGAACCCGCGTCTATTGCGTACCGTAACGCCGAGGTCGAGACGATGATAGAACGGTAGACGATAATTATTCAACCCCACATCAAGCGGGACGGAGGTGTCTCCATCGGAAAAGCCGGGAGCATCCCACATCTGTGTCGGCAGTGTGAAACGATTGCCACTCATCCCGGTCCACGAAGCGTTGATTTCGCATTTGCCCGACACATGCCAGTTTAACAGAAGATTGATTTTATGCCGGTTGTCAAACCGTGCCGGATATGTTTTCCCGTGGTTGCGGTCAGCAAACGTACGGTCGGCCCACAATAACGAATATGACAGATGCCCGGTCAATGCACCGACAGTCCTCTCCAACTTAAAATCGAAACCCTTGGCAGTGCCATCCCCCGAGGTCAATTGAGCGTCCCACATCAGGGACGGCGGGATGAGATAATACTCGTCGCGGTACTCGATGAGATTATGCATCCATTTATAGAACGCCTCGGCCGACACCATGTATTTATCCCCAAACAATTTGCCAACACCGGCCGAAACCTTGTCGGCCACCAGTGGTTTGAAACCCCCTGTAACAGGAATCCATTGGTCGGTCGGGAGCGATATAAAACTTTGGGACAACTGATGGACATATTGGGTTGTCCGGCTGTATGAAGCCTTTAGCGTCCATCCGTCAACCGGCAGATATCGCACCGACAGACGCGGCGATACCCCTCCATGGGTCGTGCCATCGAGATTGAACAGACTCAGATGAACCCCGGCGTTAATCCGCAGACATGACGACACACGCCAGTCATCACTTATATACGCCTTGGCTTCATTACCCCGATAGGTGGATGCGCCGTCATTCGCGCTCCAATTCTCGCCGTCCCTTTCCAACGTGCGTACAGTACGCGAAGGCAGAAACGAATGACGGGTATAACCCACGCCGAAGTCAACCTTGTGGGCCGGTGACGGACGCCATCTGAAATCAGTCTGCAAAATCCAGTCGGTTATGGCATTTTCATTGTCGATTACATCGCGAGAGGCTGAAACAATCTCTCCGCCTGATTTTTCTTCATTGTAATAGTCATGTTTCATCCGAGAGAAATACCGTGTGAAACCTGCCGTCACGTCGCCGGAAAGCGTAGGCGAGAAAACATAGTCCCATGCCCCGGACACGACAAGGTTTCCCCAGTGCATCCGGGTCTTATCATTATCATACCATGTGTCTCCCTCCGACAATCCCGACTCGGAACCGCCATGTAACAAATCATCGCTGAAATACAACATCACCGATGCCTTGGAGCGTTCCGAGAACCGATGGCTGGCCTTGGCGTTCAAGTCCATGAACGCATACCGCAACTTGACCTTCTCATCATCCGACACCGAATTGACCAATGCAAGGAGAGGCGTTGAAATCAGGTCAAGCCAAGAACGTCGCACAGCAAGCGAATAGGATGTACGCCCACCGCCACCCACAGGCCCGTCAATATTGAACGCGCCCGATGTCAGTCCAAGCCTGAAAGAGCCGTGATGACCATAGGTGAAAGACCCGTCCTTGGAGTGTACATCCATGAACGATGACAGACGTCCGTCCATACGCGCCGGGAATGATGACTTATAAAAGTCAACGCCATGCAACGCCTCGGCATTGAACGCCGAGAACAGGCCTCCGAGATGATTGACCTGATAAAGCGGAATTCGGTCGAGCAGAAACTGATTCTCATCGTTATCACCACCATGCACATACATCCCCGCCATCCCCTCGATTCCGGCCGACACACCGGGTTGCAACTGCAATGACTTGACGACATCGCTTTCACCGAAAATAACCGGGGTAGACCTTATTGACGAGGCCGACAGGCGGTAGGCCTCATTCACCCCCCCTGCCGGGACATTGTTGCGGGAATCTATCACTGTCACCTCTCCAAGTTCATGTGTCATCATAGTATCAGGGATTATCACCGGGTCATTCTTGGGTCGCAGATGAGGTCGTGACATCACCACGGGTCTTACACGTCTCAGGAGCATCACATTATCACCCTTAATGCGGTAAATGACATCCGTCCCTGAAAACATCCGTCGAAGCACCCGTTCAAGCGGTTCATCTGTGGCTTTGACCGTTATCTTCAACCCCTTACACGTCAGGGGAATAGATGAAATTCTTACCCGTCTGACGCATCAGTTCGGCAAACACCGATGACGTGTCCCGATTGAAGGCATGGACTGTCACACCACGGGACATCGCAACAGAGGCCGACATCAAGGCTATAAACACCGACACGACCAACCGTCTCATTCCTTGATTTCAAGTTTAGTGCCTAAAAGCTCGTTGATAGTCTCCACAAGTTCTTCAGCCGTCCCCTCGTAGCTGAGAGTCAGACGGTATTCCTCTCGGGGGACATTGACAATCCTGACCCCGTAGACTTCCTCGATTTCACTCACAACATCACACAATGGCGCGTCGGTGAACTCTATTCTTACAACCCGGGGCATCGTCTCAATGTCGGACGGCGAACTATCGACAACCGGCTGCACCGCCCCTGATTGCGGTTCAACCGCGATATAATTGAACCAAGTATATATACCGGCCGAGGCGGTCAACACCACGCCCACGGCAACAGCCGCCGCGGTGCGGGTATTGAACCATGAACGGCCTGTAATGCCGAGACGACGCCATCCGTCCGACACCACAAAGGCGTGACGGCGGTAATGCCCGGCCACAAAATGAATTTCTTTTTCCAACTGACTGTTCTGGAGCATAATGATGAACGTTTTCTATCACTATGACACCATCCGCCCCTAAAACCCCTATGCCGATTACAAAAAAAATCACAGAAACGGCAGGAAAAACACTTTACGACCCTGTGGCACAAGGCTATCACGTAACTCCTTATAAGCCTTCGTCATCTGATTTTCAACCGTTTTAACCGATATGCCCAGTTCATCGGCTATTTCAGCGTTAGAAAACCCATCGCGCTTACTCATGAGAAAAACCTCCCTGCATCTCTGTGGCAAACGGTCAATCGCCATCCATAACCGTGCGTCACGTTCAGACGTGTCAACCTCATCCTCGGATATATCGACATCCTCACAATCCATCACTGAAGAATCCCCCGCATTAGCGCGAACACACCTCAACGCTTCGTTGCGCACGGCACGATACATATAGGCTTTGAGATTTTCAATCTCAACACCCGACCCGATACGCTCCCAGGTAGCCGCAAACGCCTCCTGCACCACATCCTCGGCCATATCGACATCTCCGACAATGCGCAGCGCATACATGCCAAGCGGCATGTAAAGAAGATTGAACTGTATTTCAAATTCACGCACTGTCATTCCCAAAGGTAAGGTCGTTAAAGACCCTAAACTATAACAAAAAAGACGGACATTTAAAACGTCCGCCTTTTCGGTCTGGTAGCGGGGACAGGACTCGAACCTGTGACCTTTGGGTTATGAGCCCAACGAGCTACCACTGCTCCACCCCGCGATGTTTGTGAGTGCAAAGGTAGGCATTTTTCTTTATTCAGCAAAATTATTCCGTTTTTTATTCGTTAAATTTAATTAATCACCAGATAATATCGCTGTTTTACAATCTTTTACACTGACATTATTTCATATTGGCACGATTTGCTGTACCTTTGTAGTGAAGTCAAGATGACTTCACTACACCAACACTTATCACCAATGAAACAGACCATCATAATGACAATGATAGCGAGCTGCGCGACACTCGGCTCCAATGCCGCCACGCCTGTCGCAACATACCCGGCCGCACCTAAGGACGCGACCGTTGACCGATATTTCGACCTGACTGTCCCCGACCCCTACCGCCCCCTTGAAAACGACACGGCGGCAGCAACCCTTGAATGGGTCAAAGCCGAGAACATGGTCACCAATGCCTATCTCGGCGCGATTCCGTTCCGGGACAACATAAAAAAGAGACTGACCCGGCTTAACAACTACTCCAAACGCGGACTTCCCTTCAAGGAGAACGACGGTCGCACCTACTATTTCTTCAACGACGGGTTGAAAAACCAATCGGTGCTCATGCGTGGCGACAAAGAGGTGTTCCTTGACCCAAACACATTAAGTGAAGACGGCACTGTCGCGCTAACCGGCGTATACCAGTCTCCTGACGGCAAATTGACCGCATACACTATTTCACGGAGCGGCAGTGACTGGACCGAGATATATGTAATGGACACCGAGACAGGGTGCAAACTCGACGACCACATAGAATGGGCCAAATTCACAGGCGCGTCATGGTCGCCCGACAGCAAAGGGTTCTTCTACAGCGCATATCCGCGTCCCGAAGCTGGAAAGGAATTTTCCAATGCCAATGAGGGACACAATATCTATTATCACAGGATAGGCACAGCGCAATCGGAGGACAAAGTCATATATGAGGACAGCAATCATCCGTTGCATTTCCACACAGCCTACGTCCCGGAGAAAGAGCCGTATATATTTGTCTACGGCGGTGGAGAGGGTATCGGCGAGTCATTGATGATGAAACGTCTCGACTCAACCGATGGCGAATGGGTAGTGATGGAGCAGTCACAGGATTACCCCCATTCAATAATCGATGTCGTTGACGGCAAAATATACATACTCACCTCATACGGTGCACCCCGCAAACGCCTTATGGTGGCCGATGTGAACGCCCCGCAGCGTGAGAACTGGCGCGAACTCGTCCCGGAGCAGAAGGGTGTTCTCACCAATGCACAATTTGCCGGAGACCGCCTTCTTCTCACATACGAACGTGACGCATCGGACCATGTCGCCGTCTATGACAAGAATGGCAGGTTCATTCAGGACATGAAGCTGCCCGGACTCGGCTCTGTCGCGATTTCATCAAGCCGCCGTCATCCCGATGTCAACTACTCGTTCACTTCATTCACATCTCCATCGGCGATATACAGTTATAACATCGACACAAACGCCAGCCGCCTGACCTATTCACCTGCCATCAAAGGCTTCAATCCCGATGACTATGTGACCGAACAGGTATTCTACACCTCCAAGGACGGGACACGCGTACCAATGACACTGACCTACAAGAAAGGGATGAAACGTGACGGCAAGAACCCGACACTGCTCTACGGTTACGGCGGATTCAACATCTCGCTCACACCCGGGTTCAAGGCATCACGTATCCTGTGGCTCGAAAACGGTGGCATATACGCCCAGGCCAATCTACGCGGTGGCTCGGAATATGGCGAAGATTGGCATCAAGGCGGTATAAAACAGAACAAGCTGAATGTATTTGATGACTTCATCGCGGCCGCCGAATATCTCATCAATAAGAAATGGACATCACCCGACCACCTTGTCATCGAAGGCGGCAGCAATGGTGGATTGCTCGTGGGAGCGGTCACCAACATGCGCCCCGAACTTTTCAAGGTTGCGATTCCTCATGTGGGTGTCATGGATATGATGCGATACCATCTGTTCACAATCGGGTGGAACTGGGCATCGGACTATGGAACGAGTGCCGACTCCCCCGAAATGGCGGCTTACCTTCTCGGATACTCCCCTCTCCACACCATCAAAAATGACGGCACGCCCTATCCCGCGATTCTCGTGACGACCGCCGACCATGACGACCGTGTCGTGCCCGCCCATTCATTTAAATACGCTGCCACGTTACAGGCTGCCGACACGGGCAATGCGCCCAAACTCATACGCATCGACTCCAAGGCCGGGCATGGCGGAGGCAAACCCATCGCAAAACGCATCGATGAGGATGCAGATGTGTTCTCCTTCATTTTCAAGAATCTCGGCATAACGCCCAAAACAGGTTCAGACAATTGAAAATACCACGTTTCTCAATAGCGGTTTTCGCCCTATTACCGTTGACCGGGTGTTTCACCGGAATCGAGAGTACACCTAAAATAACGGCATCGGACGTCAGACGTGAGAACGCCCTCCCGACCACCGAGGACGGTTTTCTTGCAAAAGTGACTCCGTCCCCGTTCAAAGAGTGGACGGCGGGCAAACGCTTCCATGTGACCGATGACAAAGTGTCGCTCATATTCGGCCCGACATTAAAGCCGGGGACAAAACTCGCCGGAAAGACAATAACCTACGACAGTGCGACAACCTCGGCCGACTTTACAGGCCGTGAAGTCACCGACCTTACATTTGTCACGCCCGACGGTCAACGCCCGGTCTACCGCATAAACCGAGACATATCGACCGACAGCGCGTCGCCCGA
This sequence comes from uncultured Muribaculaceae bacterium, assembly GCA_947628305.1. Lineage (GTDB taxonomy): Bacteria > Bacteroidota > Bacteroidia > Bacteroidales > Muribaculaceae > HGM05190. The sequence continues at coordinate 45,480 of CANQZG010000001.1, forward strand.
TGTCCCGTTTACAATACAGAAATCCATAATCGAGGACGCCCGCAACCTCTTGCAAGGCAAAAGACTATACATAATGACATCGCAATGGCGCGACAGCCTTGACCGCATAACAGGTGGCCGCAAATTTGTCCCAGTCACTATAACCGACATCGGTTACGGCACAGCCAATTACCCAATCCGCGTCACATTCACCGATGACGGTAGCGGAAAGGAGGCGATGCTTTTTCTCTCGACAGGCGATGACACTAAAAGTTCCCGCCGGTTCGCCGCTCAATTCTCGCTCGACAACCCACGAAAACGTTATCCGGCAATCACCGACGAGACCTGGGCATTGATTATTGACGGGAAACTACGGCAAGGCATGACCCGGGATGAATGCCGCCTGTCACTCGGCGCACCCAACGACGTTGACCGCGCGGCGGGTTACAACGCGATGCACGAGGTGTGGAGCTACGAGAACGGCATATACCTCATCTTTGAGGACGGACTGTTAAAGACATTCAGACACTAAGAGAATTTAAATTCAAACACCCTCTAATGAGACTTACATTTCTCGGCACAGGCACATCGACAGGAGTCCCGCAGATAATGTGCGGATGCGAGGTATGCCGCTCATCCGACCCTCGTGACCGCCGACTGCGGACATCGGCCATGCTGACCCTTGACAACGGTCACAATGTGCTCATCGACTGTGGCCCCGACTTCCGCAAGCAGATGTTGCGATGCGACTGTCATGACATCCGTGCGGTACTTCTGACCCACAGCCACTATGACCACGTCGGGGGTATCGATGACATGCGCCCCTATTGCGCGAAATACGGCGACGCCGGGTTACCGGTATATTGTCGGGAAGATGTGGCCCGCGACCTACGTTCACGCATCCCCTATTGTTTCGACAGCAATCCCTATCCCGGCGCACCATCGTTTGACATACACACAATCCTCACGAATAAACCGTTTAGCTTTTACGACGGGACAGAGATACTGCCTCTTGACATAATCCATGCCCCTGAACGCGGATTGCACATCCTCGGTTTCCGCATCGGCCCCCTCGCATACGTCACAGATTGCAAAATCATGCCACCGTCGACACTTGAGACACTGCGAGGCATCGACACCCTCGTGATTAACGCACTACGGCATGAAACACATCCGTCACACATGAACCTCTCCGAGGCTCTCGGCGTTATAAATGAAGTGAGACCGAGAGTCGCCTACCTTATTCACCTCTCCCACGGGATAGGGTTGCACAAAGAAACACAATCTACATTGCCTGAAGGTGTACACATAGCGTACGACGGTCTCACAATCGACATTTGATTTGAGATTATGATAAAAGTAACTTATTTAGACCATAGCGGGCTCATGGTAGAGACCCCTAAGGCCATCCTGGTATTTGACTATTACCGCGACCCGGCACACGTCCTGAAAAAAAGGCTTGAGAAAAACCGTGAATTGCCTGTCGTGTTCTTTGTGTCCCACCATCAAGGCGACCATTTCAACCCAATGATATTTGACCTCGCGCAGGATTGCAAACGCACGTTTGTACTCTCCTACGACATCGAGTCAAAACATGTGCCTGACAAAGGGATGCAGGTAGCCTACATGGCACCCGGCGATTACATCGAAAGTATCGCCGATGCGGTGAATGTCCGCGCATTCCGCTCAACGGGCGCGGGTGTCTGCTACCTTGTCACTACCCCCGAAGGCAAGACAATCTTTCACGGAGGAGACCTTAACAACGTGCCTACGACCGAAAAAACGACCGAAAGGGACATCGCCAAAGAGGTCGCCGAGATGAACAAGACCGCGGGAGAAGTGGCAATCATCTCACCAAAGGTGGACATAGCGATGCTCGCCGATGACTCAACCCTCGGTTCTGAAACCGTGGCCACCAGTGTCAGGGAATTCCTCAAACGCGTGAAAGTCGCCAATTTCTTCCCCATGAACCTACGTGGCGACTTCAACAAAGCCTGTGATTTCGTCAACAGCGAGACCGAGACAGGGACTACGTTCTATTGCCTCGACAAGCCGGGCGCATACGCCGGAATCGACTGACCGACACAATTGCATTACATTCTTCATCAAAAACATTTCATTTGGACGCGCCGATATCGGCGCGTCCAAATGTCGTTTATATCAATCGAGACACAAGTGACAATCCTTTCAATAAACAAATCCATATCCCAATCTGTTAATATGTTAAAAAACTTGTCCTATCAATCCATAAATACATGACCATAATACTGTTATATCTGTTCGGAGCGTTAGCCGTGTCGTTTCTATGCTCTGTCCTTGAAGCCGTGCTTTTATCGACCCCGGTATCATTCATCTCCATGAAAGAAAGCCAAGGAGACAAGACCGCCACCTTGATGATGAAATATAAGACCAATGTCGACCGCCCTGTCGCGGCCATTCTGACACTCAACACCGTCGCTCACACGATAGGAGCGGCAGGGGTAGGTTCTGAATCGGTAAAAGTTTTCGGCGAAGCGTATTTCGGCATCATATCAGCGATACTAACCCTACTCATTCTTGTACTGTCAGAAATTATCCCCAAGACTATAGGCGCATCCTATTGGCGTTCACTCGCAATGGTTTCGACAAAAATTATTCGTGTCATGATTGTAGTGACATATCCGTTGGTATGGATTTCAGAATTGTTGACACGATGTTTCTCACCAAAGATTCAACCGTTGACTGTCAGTAGGGAAGAAGTGGCGGCCATGGTCAATGTAGGTGTTGACGAGGGCGTTTTCGCCTTGTCTGAAAATAAAATCATACAGAATTTCCTCAAACTGGTGAATGTGAGCGCCAAGGAGATTATGACACCGTTTGTCGTGGTGTCATCGGTATCTGTAGACACTACAATGGCAGAGTTCTATGCCAACCGCAACCTTGCACAATTCTCACGTATACCGGTCTACAACACCCAGCGGGAATTCATCACGGGGTACGTCAGACGTTCAACCGTGCTTGAAAAGCTGTCACAGGACAGGTTCAACGAGACCATGAAAGATATAGTCCGTCCTATCCTTTTCTTTTCCGAAAATGAAAAGGTCTCTGAAATCTGGCAACGCATGCTTGAAAAGAAGGAACACATTTCAGTCATAACCGACGAATACGGGTGTATGCGTGGGATTGTCACCATGGAAGATGTCATCGAGTCAATGCTCGGGGTCGAGATTGTCGATGAATGCGACACTATTGAAGACCTACAGGCGATGGCGCGAAAGAAATATCCCACTCCCACAGAGGTGAAGTTGAGAGTATAAATCCTCTGATAAACGAGAGAAGGCGTTCACCATTAAATGGTGAACGCCTTCTCTCAATTTATAGAGTGAATGTATGGAAGACTTTTATACGCCTTGCAACTTGAAGTTGATGGGGAGAGTGTACCATACGTTTACGGCCTGGCCGTTCATCTTGCCGGGGATAAACTTGGGCAGAGATTTCACAACTCGTTTAGCCTCCTTGTCAAGGTCAGGGTCCTTGGAACGGACAACCTTGACTTCACCGATAGCACCTGTCTTGGTCACAACAAACTGAACGACAACGCGTCCCTGGATGTTGTTCTCCTGAGCCATGGCCGGGTAGCGGATGTGGTCAGAGATATATTTCATCAGCGCGGCATCGCCACCGGGGAACTGGGGCATCTGCTCTACAGCCGTGAACACGTGGTTGTCCTCCTTGGGGGGCTCGGGTTTCTTTTCTTCAACGATAACTTCCTCCTTGTATTCGCGAACAACGTTGATGTCGTCGGTACCTTGGTCGAAGTTAGTCTGACCGATAGCGCGGTCATCCTGTTTCAGGTCATCCTGGCTCTTGATTTCCTCGGTGACATCCTTGTCCTCGACAATCTGGATTTCTGATGACTTTACTGTATTAAGGATTTCCTCGGGAAGCGCTTCAGGTTTTTCCTCCTCATATTTCTGCAATTCTTCCTCTTCTTCGGGGGCTTCCTCCTGAGTCTGGTCCATCATGGCAGTCAACTCCTGCTCATTGGTATCCTCGGGACGGGCCTCGAACTTGTCAATCACAGTGTTGACAACGAATGCGAGTACAAAGAGGATGGCAATCACGATGACAACGGCAATCATGGCACGGTTGTGACGGCCGTTGGAGGCCTTACGCAACTGGTATGCACCGAAATCCTTGTTTTTGCCTTCAAAAACTATATCGCGCCATTCTTTTGATGAAAGATCTACGTCTTTTGCCATTTTTCTTTTCAGTTTAAAGGATTAATAAATCTATCATCAAGCATCACTTCTTGGGATTTCTCTTAAGATAATCGATTATCAACGCCGAGTCAACCTGTGTTATATTGTCAATCTGATAGCGTGAAATCTGATTAATCTGCATCTCATCGAGAGCACCGATAAGGCTCTCCCAAGAGGCTTCGGGAGTGGCTTTAATCACAACTACCGGACGGGTCAGTGTGGAGTCGTTACGGATTTCCTTGGCCTTGGCCTGGTAAATCGAGTCGTTGACCTCGGTTTTAGGCGAGAATTTCTTCTCACGCCACTGGGCCTTCAGGGCATCGATTTTATCAAGCACCTGGGTATTGCGGTCATGGAGAATCTTGCGGATTCCGCGCTGTGTCGCACCTTCGTTACCTATGAACTGCTCGGCCTTGAGGTTGTTCTCGTCGATGATACCGTCATTGTTGGCATCCTCGACCTTAGCCTGGCCAAAGTAGTAATAGACTGTATTTAGAGGCTGTCCGTTCTCGTCTTTCTTGACGTTGCCATCCTCGTCACGGTCGGTAGTGAGGATTAGAGTCACGGCTTCTGATTCTTTAGCTTTGTTCATCTGAGCTTCATTCTCGACCTTTTCATTCGACGGAAGGGCGATTGAAAGGGTCTGAGACTTAATCATCGTGGTACAAAGCATGAAGAACGTAATCAGAAGCATGTTCATATCCACCATAGGCGTGAAGTCCACGTGGATTTGCATCTTCTTTTGGGCTCCTTTTTTCTTTTTGCCCTTGTCTGATTGTTCTATCTGTGCCATAATGATTAATCTTGTTCAGTTTTGAGAGCTGTCATGATACTGAAGCGGTTCATCTTGAGTGTCTGGAGGTTGTCAAGGACATTCTGGACAGTGGCGTAAGGTGTGCCCTTGTCGGCCTTCACCGCGATGCCTTCGCCTTTCTTCATTGCTGCTGAAAGGTTTTCATTGCCCGAATTGTAGATGGCGCGCATCCATATCTGGAACTCGTTGGGGCGGTCAAGATTTCGGTTATCATTCACAGGTATGCCGACACCTTTGTTTGACATATCCGAGATAAACTTGTCTTGCTCGGTCTGTGACATGTCCAGGAACTGAGGGAGGATGCTGAACGGCACTCCGAAAGTGTTGAGCTTAGAGAATGTCTGAGCCTGGGCCTCGGTCAGTTTGATTTGCTTACTCGCAGGCTGCTGCTTGTTGTACTCGGCAACGGCCTTGCTGAGGATTTCCTTGCGTATAGGTTCGGTCGCCCATTCGCCATCGGCTACTTTTGGGTCGGCCTCTCCCGCTACGGAGATGAAAACCTTACCTTCGGGCGAAACGAGGATTGATGCCAGGTTGGCTGTAGGCACTTTTTCCTCTGACACTGACGAAGGAGTCATCACCGTAACAGGTTCCTTCTGAAGGAAGGTTGAAGTCAACATGAAGAAAGTAAGCAAAAGAACAGTCACGTCACTCATCGCGGTCATGTCGATGAGGGTACTCTTTCTTTTAATTTTTACTTTTCCCATATTACATTAATTAATATAAGTTATTTAGAATATACTCTAAAATCTGTTTTTATTAAGGTAACAGGGGATTAGTGGGTAGCTGCGAATGTCTGAACGATAGAGAAACCGATTTCGTCGATTGCGTAGGTGAGGTTATCAATCTTATTGGTGTAGAAGTTGTAAGAGATAACGGCGAATGCACCGGTTGCGATACCGAAAGCGGTATTGATAAGTGCCTCAGAGATACCGGTCGAAAGTTCAGTCGAGTCAGGCGCGCCTGAAGCTGCAAGAGCCTGGAACGACTTAATCATACCAATCACAGTACCGAGAAGACCGACGAGAGTACCGAGGGTTGTCATTGTAGCCACAATGGGGAGATTCTGCTGGAGAGCGGGCATCTCAAGGGCGGTAGCCTCCTCAACCTCTTTCTGAAGGGTAGCGATTTTCTGTTCTTTTGAGAGGACGGTGTTCTGGTCCATTTCCTGATAACGTACAAGCGCAGCGGCAACTACGGCAGCAACTGAACCTTTCTGATTCTTGCAGAGAGCCTGTGCGCCTGCGATGTCGTTCTTGGCGAGACAAGCCTTGACACCGGCAACGAACTTGGAGATGCTGCCTTTACCCTTGGCGCTCGAGAGAGCAATCCAACGTTCAACAGAGAGGACAATCACAGTGAGGAAAAGGGTCTGCAGAATAGGCACGATAACACCACCTTTATAGATAGTTCCCCAAAGGTCTTTGGGATGTCCTTCTTCAAAGTGCATTTCATGACCGAACCAGAAGATGAACAGCAATACAGCCACGACAAAACATGCGATAATCACCAGGAACGCATTCTTGATACCGGCAACGTTGCTACCTTCTTTCTTTTGTGCTTTGGCCTTAGCTACTGGACGAGCGGGTTGAGCGGGATTAGTTTTTGGAGTTTCCATACTTTGAAAATTACTTTAATAGATTGATTTGTTAGTTTGTTTTGTTATTAGTTTTGATGATTAATATTTCTCATGAATTGATATTATACCGCTTGACACCGTACATGCCGGGCATGTCGGGGGGATACTGAAACCCGCAAAGGGAGGAGTGTACATCTGAATCGTTATATCATGGTCTGACATTAAGGGGATGATTCTCGTGCTTTACTTTCACAACTGCGGCCTTTGGCTTTCCATTTCAAGCTGTAGTGCGCTTTCTACAAAACGCTCTTGCAAATTTAGATTTTAATTTCCAACTACCAAAATTTTTCATCTCATTTTTATGTCATTCTTTCATTTCAACAGACCCAATCAACAAGTTTTGCTATTTTCCACCGTTTTTATGTTTAAAATCATAAATTATCAGCATCAAAACGAAAAAACATGCCCGGACAAACACCCCCGGAAGCAACCGTCCCCACGCAGAGTGTTGCAAAACTCACATATTGGCATCGCAGGGACGCGTCAACATGCGCGTTCTCCATTACAAATAGCTGACAATCAGCAATTCCATCGGACGCGTCCGTTGACGCGTCCCTACGATTTTTCATAAAACATTAGTTTTGCAACACCTCCCTACAGATTCCTAATCCCTAATTCCCAATTGATTAAACGTAGTTACATCCGGGGCATGGTGCGCCGCGACCTTACCTGTATACGGCAATACTACGACTTCCTTACAAAATACACATCAGTCGAAGACTCCCTCAATTGATTCGTCAGCCTCCTCGGCTGGGGCTTCCTCGTCGGCGGCGAGCCCGTAGTCCTCCTTTTCGCAGAGGTCGATTTCGGCCGGGAAGTCAAACCGGGCCGACTGGGAATAAGGCAATGAACTGTCAGCAAACACTTTTTTCATGAACAACCCATATATCGGCAGTGACATTGCCGCGCCCTGACCGTAGGCCATGGTGCTGAAATGTATATAGCGTTCGTCTCCACCGACCCAGGCACCCGCGACAAGCTGCGGGGTAAATCCCATGAACCATCCGTCGGCATTATAGTTGGTCGTTCCCGTCTTGCCTCCGAGTTGAGCCGATATGTTATATGGGCCTCCGCGGAGACGTCGGCCCGTACCGCTGTCAACGACGTTGAGAAGCATCGAAAGGATACGGTAATAGGCCGTCTCTGAAATCACCTCGGTGTGCTTTGGCGAAAATTCGGCGATTATGTTACCGTTGTTATCGGCGATTGCGGTGACAAAAACAGGGTCTACACGCATCCCTTGGTTGGCAAACGCCGTATAGGCCGTCACCATCTCCTTGACCGAGACATCCGACGGGCCGAGACACAGCGACATAACAGGAGGAAGCTCTGACGTGATACCGAAATTATGCATAGTGCGCACGAGCGCAGGGGGCGATAGCTGCGAAATCAATCTCGCCGAAATCCAGTTGTTGGAGTTGGTCAACGCCCACCGCAGGTCAACCATCTCGCCTACCCTCGCACGACCGGAATTCCTCGGCATCCAGGTACGCCCCGATTCATCGGTTATGACCGGCTGTGTATTGGACAGCATGTCGCAGGGTGTGAAACCCTCCTCCATGGCGTAGGTATAAAGGAAAGGCTTGACAGTCGAGCCTATCTGACGGCGACCGGTCGACACCATGTCATATTGGAACGAGGAGAAGTCGGGGCCGCCGACGTAGGCCTTGACATGTCCGTTCAACGGGTCCATCGCCATGAAGCCACAACGCAGGAATGCCTTGTGGTACAACACCGAGTCCCTGGGGGTCATGACTGTATCCACATACCCGTTATAAGTGAACACCTTCATGTCACGCGGGGTGTTGAATTCACGCTCGATTTCCTCACGCGAGAACCCCGCGTTCTTCATCTGCCGGTAGCGGTCGGTATTGCGGATTGCCGCGCGTATGAGGTGGTTGGCCCTGATTTCTGACAACTCGGCACGGTTGGCCGTATAGGGTGCGGTGCGAGACCCGCGGATTTCACGGTTGAACGCGGGCTGTAGATAACGTCCCATGTGCTGTGCGACAGCCTCCTCGGCATACTGTTGCATGCGCGTGTCGATAGTCGTGTATATTTTCAACCCGTCATTGTATATGTCATACTTCGAGCCGTCAGGCTTAGGGTTCTTCTCAATCCAACCGAACAGGGGATTGTTCTCCCACTGTGTGGAGTCATCAAGGAATTTCTGCATCTCCCAGCCACGGTAATTGGAACGCTCAGGCTTGGTGGCGCGGAGCATGCGGCGCAACTCCTCGCGGAAATAGGGCGCGATACCATCCTTGTGGTCAACCTTATGGAACGACAGTTCCAACGGCAATGCCGACAGTGAGTCGACCTCGGCACGTGTCAGTTTTCCGGCCTTACACATCTGCTCCAGCACGACGTTACGACGCTCACGGGTGCGCTCGTTATACCTGACAGGGTTATAATAAGACGGATTCTTCGCCATGCCCACAAGGGTGGCCGCCTCCTGTATATTAAGTTCCTCCGGCTTCTTGCCGAAATATACCCAGGCGGCCGATTTGATGCCAACCGCATTATAAAGGAAGTCAAACTGATTGAGATACATTTTCAGGATTTCATCCTTGGAATAGTATCTCTCAAGTTTAACGGCTATCATCCATTCGATGGGTTTCTGCATGGCACGTGACAGCAACCCCGAACTTGGGGTCGAATACAACTGCTTGGCGAGCTGCTGGGTTATCGTAGAGCCACCCCCCGCATTACGGTTTTGCAGAATAAGCGTCTTTACCAACACACGTCCCAAAGCCTGGGCGTCAATCCCCGAGTGCTCCTTGAACCGTGAATCCTCGGTCGCGATGAGCGCGTCAACAACATGCTGGGAAATCTCATCAAAATCGGCGTACACGCGGTTGCCGGTGTTTTTGAAATAACGGCCGATTTCCTTGCCGTCGGCCGAGTAAATCACGCTGGCAAATTTATCGGAGGGATTCTTCAGTTCCTCGATTGGCGGCATATACCCTATGACACCGTTATATACAAGAACGAAAAATAAAAATATACCTATTATAAATGCGGCGAACCCAAGCCACATCAATGTGAGCAATGTGCCGAGCGAACGCTTTTTATTCCTTTTGTTATCCTGTTTTTCCATTATGCGAAAGATAGGTCTGTGAACTTGCCACACTATTCAATTTACAAAATTAAGAATTTTGCACTAATGTAATCATGTATCGTTAATTAATATTTGCTAATTTTGCAATCCAAACAGCATCTTTGTGTATGAATATAGCGATTGTAGGGACAGGCTATGTCGGGTTGGTTTCCGGCACTTGTTTCGCCGAGATGGGTGTCGACGTGACGTGTGTCGATGTCGACAGTGATAAAATCGAGCGGCTGCAAGGTGGAGAAATACCCATCTACGAGCCGGGGCTTGACGAGATGGTGCGCCGCAACGTCGAGGCGGGACGTCTGCACTTCACCACCGAGCTAAAAGATGTCATCGACAACGTCGAAGTGGTGTTCTCGGCGGTGGGCACGCCTCCCGACGAGGACGGTTCGGCCGACTTGAAATATGTGCTCGCGGTGGCAAGAACCTTTGGCCAGAACATCAACAAATACACCATCCTTGTCACAAAATCGACCGTCCCCGTGGGGACTGCACAAAAAGTGCGGGAAGCCATAAAGTCAGAACTGGAAAAACGCAAGGCCGACATAGAATTTGATGTCGCATCCAACCCCGAATTCCTGAAAGAGGGCGCGGCCATCAAGGACTTCATGTCACCCGACCGCGTTGTCGTGGGGACTGACTCGGAACGCGCCCGCAAAGTCATGGCACGCCTGTACAAGCCGTTCATGGTCGTCAGCGACCGAATGATTTTCACTGATATTCCATCGGCCGAGATGATTAAATACGCGGCCAACTCAATGCTCGCCACACGCATATCGTTCATGAACGATATCGCCAACCTATGTGAACTCGTGGGGGCAGATGTCAACATGGTGCGCAAGGGCATAGGGTCTGACACCCGCATAGGTCGCAAGTTCCTTTATCCGGGATGCGGTTATGGCGGCTCATGCTTCCCCAAGGATGTAAAGGCATTAATCAAAACCGCCGAGAAAAACGGGTACGACATGCAGGTGCTCAAAGCGGTAGAGAGTGTCAACGAAAGGCAGAAGTCAGTCCTGTTCGACAAATTCATGGCTCATTTCGGGCCGTATGTCAAGGGAAAGATTGTCGCTATGTGGGGATTGTCGTTCAAACCCGAGACCGACGATATGCGCGAGGCCCCCTCGCTCGTGTTGATTGAAAAACTGACAGCCGCCGGCGTGACCGTCAAGGTCTATGACCCGGTGGCTATGGCCGAGTGCCGTAGACGTCTTGGTGACCGCGTCGTGTATTGCAACGACATGTATGAGGCGGCGATTGATGCTGATGCCGTTATGCTCGTGACCGAATGGAAACAGCTGCGTATGCCGTCACTCCCGGTTCTCTCACGCACGATGCGTGACCGCGTCATCATTGACGGACGCAACATCTATGACAGCGATGAGCTCCGCGAGAACGGCTTCACCTATTACAAGATAGGCTGATTGTCCCGTGACACGGACAACGTCACGAACCGCATTGTCAGCGCGTCAAACGTCAGCAGACGGTCGGTCAACAGTTCGCCCGTTCCGGCAAGGTATTTCAACACCTCTGTCGCCTGGACACACCCCACGATACCCACAACCGTATTCATGATACCGTTCACCGAACATGCCGTCTCCTCCCCGTCGGGTGTCGCGTCAAATATGTCCCTGTAACACGCGCTACCGGGGATATGGGTAAACACAAGTCCCGAAAAACGGGATACCGAACCGTGGACGTATGGCTTACATACATCTACACAGGCATCGTTAACCAACAGGCGGCTCTCAAGACTGTCGGTGCAATCGACTACTATGTCATAACCTGAAATCAAGCCGGGGGCATTCTCCGCTGTAAGGCGGACAGGGTAGGTCAATATTTCGATATTATCATTTATACGCCTCATCGACTCTTTGGCCGACTCGACTTTCGGTCGTCCGACATCGGCCGTCCCGTGCATAATCTGCCGTTGCAAATTGCTCAATGACACGGTGTCAGGGTCAACCACACCGATTGTACCAACCCCGGCGGCGGCGAGATACAGAGCCACCGGCGAGCCCAGTCCGCCCGCTCCGACAACCAACACCCTGCCACACGATATGGCATGCTGTCCGGGGAGGTCGATTTCACACAGGGAGAGATGCCCCATGTAGCGTTGCCGCTGTTCGGCGGTAAACTGATAATCCGTCCTCATGGCATCTTATATCCGGCTTCGGCCACAAGCCTCTTATCATCGGCGACTGTCGAACCGAGAGTCGTAAGCAGGTCTCCGACAATGCCGCCATTGATTCCTATTTTCAATGCCTTCAGTTGTGCATCTCGGCTAAGGGATGCACGCCCACCGGCGAAACGTAATGTCGTCCCCGGATGAATAAACCTGAAAAAAGCGACAGTATTCAGCACCTCATCATCTTCCAACGGAGGAGTCCCCTCCAACGGAGTTCCGGGTATCGGAATAAGGATATTGATAGGTATTGACACAGGGCCGATACGCCGCAGTGTCAACGCGAACTCGATGCGTTGCCGGCGGCTCTCCCCCATACCGATGATACCGCCACTACACACTTCCATACCAACTTCGCGTGCCGTATCAATTGTCCTGATTTTATCTTCGATTGTATGGGTCGAACACAGATGCGGGAAATAGGACGGAGCGGTCTCAAGATTACAATGATAACGTCTCACACCCGCATCATATAACCGCTGAAGTTCCTCGCGACCGAGAAGGCCCATTGACGCACACAGCCCCATACCTTCACCGCCATTGGCTTTCAATTCACGGTAATACCCACAAAGAGTGTCGAGCGACTTTCCCGAAATCGCCCTGCCACTTGTCACGAGAGAGAAACGGCCGATACCCTGACGACCGTTATATATGGCCGTGTCCATGCACTCCTTGTGGCCGATGACGGGATAGGTCTCTATCGATGTATTGTAGTGAGCCGACTGGGCGCACCATTTACAATCCTCGGAACACTTACCCGAACGGGCATTTACTATCGAACATGAATCAAACACGTCAGAACAAAACCGACGGGTGATTTCACCCGCAGCGTCCCAAAGTTCCTTTTCCTGCGCCTTGTCAATGCCACAAAGCGTCATGGCTTCATCGGCGGTGATTTCCCCGCCGGCAAGTACTTTATCTTTAAGTCGTTTAATGTCTACCATTGTCTTATTGGCTTATTAATCCTATTGGTCCCATAAACCTTATACAAAATTAGTAATTTGGGGCAACTCTACACTTTTTTCACAAAAAAACATGGAATTATTTTGTCAACTAAAAAATTAGTTGCATATTTGCCACATCAACTAATAAATTAGTTCAGCATGGCAAAAAAAGGTAGAATCAAGTCATTACTCACCCCACGCGAGGAGGAGGTGATGCAGATGTTGTGGGATAACGGACCCAGTTTCGTCCGCGAACTTGTCGAGCGGTATCCCGACCCGCGTCCCCATGTCAACACTGTCTCGACGGTCATACGCAACCTTGAGGAGAAAGGATTCGTAGGGCACGAGGCCGTAGGCGGCTCCTATCGTTACCACGCGTTGAAGGCCAAGGACGAATTCCGCGACCGCTCGCTGCTGCACCTTGTCAAGGGATACTTCAACAACAGCTACCTCGGTGCAGTGTCAACACTTGTCGAGGAGGAGAAAATATCGCTCGACGAGTTGAAGGAACTTGTCGACATGATTGAGCGTAAACATCAGAGGGAGGAATGACAATGGGACACTTTGTTACATATATGTTCGTGGCAGGAATCACCCTGCTGTGCATGTACATTATCTATAAATGGCTCTTATCATCCGAGAACCAACCGACGTTCAACCGGGCGGTACTGTTGGGAATTTATGCCGTGGCATTCGGTGTTGCCGCATTACCGGGGTTTGAACACTCCTTTACTCCGGTCGCGACAGAGGCATCAATCGAGCCGGGTACACTTCAAGTAGCCGGCATCGCGGTAGACGAAGGTGCCGAGACTCCGGGATTTTGGATTCATCTTCCTTCAATATTGATATGGTTATACCTGGCAGGAGCCACCGCCATGACGGCGTTCACCGTTATTACATGGGCACGCCTTGCGATGATTGTCAGGCGGGGCGAGAAATCGACATCAGGTCGGTACACCCTCGTGCTCACCGATGACAACGATGTCGCCCCGTTCAGCTGGTTGCACTACATCGTGATGAGCCACAAGGACTACGACAACGCGGGACAGATGATTATCGCCCATGAGACACGCCACCTTGACGCCCGGCATCCGCTCGACATGATGTTGGCGCAGCTCGTCATCATCCTGCTGTGGTACAACCCCGCTTCTTGGCTCATGCGCGATGAGCTAAGGTCGGTACATGAATATCAGGCCGACATGGCCGTGTTGCGTTCAGGTATCGATGCCCGTTCCTACCAATTACTGCTTATAAAAAAGGCTGTCGGCAGAAGTTTTCCGGCCCTCGCCAACAGCCTGAATCATAGTAAACTTAAAAAACGTATCACCATGATGCTAAAATCAAAATCGAGCAAGTCGCGCCGCATGCGTGCGCTTGCATTAGTCCCGGCAATCGCCGTGGCCGTCGCAGTAGTCAACACTCCGTTCATGACCCGCGCCCTTGACGCGATGCATGACTCAACGGCAGAGACATTCTCCGAGGTTGACAAAGTTAGTGAAAATAACGCAACCGATGCAATTTCCGCAACTGAAATTGACGGATTGAAAGGCAATGTCGCCTCCGTTACCAAGACCGAAACGGAGACATCGGCTAAATCCGCCCCCAAAGTTAATGACAAAAAAGAAGAAATCACAATCAATATTGACGACAAACACGCCAAAGGGGAGGTAAAGGTATATGTCAACGGGAAATTGTACACCAAAGACCTTAAAAACATTTCTCCTGAAGAAATCAAGTCGATAACCGTCAACAAAAAAGGCGAGGACGCCATCTATGTAACGTTGTACAAGGACGGCGAAAAACGCGCCTCCGCCAACCCTGACGCAGGACAGTCAGAGCCGCTCAAGGTCGTCAACGTCGCCTCTGAAAAGAGGCCACAGTTCCCGGGCGGGGAAAGCGCCATGATGCAGTGGCTGGTACAGAACCTTAAGTTCCCGAAATCAGAGATGAACAACGCCGGCACACATCGTGTCGTAGTACAGTTTGTGGTGGAGACCGACGGCTCAATCGGCGAGACCAAGGTTATACGCAGCCAGGGCGAAGCATTCGACGCCGAAGCACAGCGAGTGGTAAAGGCCATGCCAAAATGGATTCCAGGCGAAATTGACGGGAAACCGGCGGCCGTATATTACACACTACCCGTCTCATTCAAGGTTGATGCCCCCAAGAAGAACGAATCAAAGAAATAACAGCTTTTATCAAGTAGCTACAACCCTGCGGGGGCGTGTTTCCGAGACGGAATACCACGCCCCTGCCATTTTACAATACTCCAATAAAAGCTTTAAGTCCCGGCAGGGTCAATGCCTGTCGGGACTTCGTGTTTTTGGTTACTCGATTTAAGTGTCCTATAGCTAATATTCGTAATTGTGTTAATGATTAGGTTTCTTCTATTCCTTGATTTCAGATAACGGTTATATAACTTCCGAAGACCGGGGTCTCCGTTATGGGTAGTTGTTATATAAACAAGAGTGTATTAATAGCAAATAGTCTTATGATAGGTTAATCTTTATCGTAACATTTGTACTTACGTGTGCAAATGTAAGGGTGTTTTTTTGCAACGCCAAAACGTTTTACATTTTTTCATACATAACCGCACATTTTTAACATTTGAAAGCAAAATTTTCACTTTGAAACAACACAATTATGAGATGAAACAAAACTACCCGTAAAAATTCCGTTAACACTTTACATTTACCGACAAATCGAAAACACAAAAACATCACCCAACAGGCCCGATACAAAAAAACGCCACCGGATATACCCTTTAAAGGTATTTCCGGCGGTGAATATTTTGAGTAAGACTATTATCTTAGAGTCTGTCTTGATTTAACAGTCAAATTTTTATAGGCAGGTTTCGAGACAGTTCCGAGTCTCCGAGCGAAGAATGTATCGAGATACATGACGAGCGAGAGACTCGGAAATGTCCGGAAGATGCCGTCAAGGAGTCCATCGGGCGGTCTCTTGGACGCTTTTGTCCCTTTGCCTCGGTCACGATGCCCGCATCGCTCCCTCGGCTGCATGGACAAAATCATCCCAAGACTCCGCATAAAAATTTCTGACTGTTAATTCAAGACAGACTCTTATTCCATCAGCTTGCGATAGCGGCGACGAGGCAATTCCTTACCACCGTTCTGCGCACGCTTGTAATCCTCGTAATCGCTGTATGAGCCTTCGTAGAACACTACTTTCCCGTCACCCTCGAACGACAGGATGTGGGTACAAATCCTGTCGAGAAACCAACGGTCGTGGCTCACGACAACGGCACACCCGGCAAAATCATCGAGACCCTCCTCAAGGGCGCGGAGTGTGTTGACATCAATGTCGTTGGTCGGTTCGTCAAGAAGCAGCACATTCCCCTCCTCTTTCAATGCCATGGCGAGATGGAGACGGTTACGCTCCCCGCCTGAAAGGACACCGATTTTCTTCTCCTGGTCGGCACCGGCAAAATTAAATTTTGACAGATAGGCGCGGGCATTCACATCCCTTCCGCCCATCCTGAAACTATCCACGCCTTGCGAAATCACCTCATATACCGATTTCTCCGGAAGCAGGTCATGGTGGGTCTGGTCAACGTAAGCGACCTTGACAGTCTCCCCCACTTCAAAGCTACCGGCATCAGGTGTCTGTTGCCCCATAATCAGACGGAACAGCGTTGTCTTCCCTGCGCCATTCGGGCCTATAACCCCGACAATACCGTTGGGGGGTAACGAAAAATCGAGGTTCTCAAACAGCTTCTTATTGCCGAACGATTTTGCAAGCCCCTTGGCCTCTATTACCTTGTTACCAAGCCGGGGGCCGTTGGGGATGAAAATCTCAAGCCGTTCCTCCTTCTGTTTCTGGTCCTCGTTCAATAGCCGGTTATAGGATGACAGACGAGCCTTGCCCTTGGCCTGGCGGGCCTTTGGTGCCATACGCACCCACTCAAGCTCTCGTTCAAGGGTCTTGCGCCGCTTGCTCGCCTGTTTCTCCTCCATTGCCATACGCTTGGTCTTCTGCTCAAGCCATGACGAGTAGTTGCCCTGCCATGGAATGCCCTCGCCACGGTCAAGCTCAAGAATCCACCCTGCGACATGGTCGAGGAAATAACGGTCGTGGGTAATCGCGATGACAGTGCCGGGATAACGCTGCAAGTGCTGCTCAAGCCAGTCGATTGACTCCGCGTCAAGGTGGTTGGTAGGCTCGTCAAGCAACAAGACATCAGGTTGCTGCAACAACAGGCGGCATAATGCCACACGACGACGCTCCCCGCCCGAAAGCGTGGAAACCTTCTGGTCGTCAGGAGGGCACTGCAACGCATCCATCGCCCGTTCAAGGCGCGAGTCGATATTCCATGCATCGGCTGCGTCCAACTTGTCCTGAATCTCGGCCTGCCGGTTGATGAGCGCATCCATCTTATCGGGGTCTTCAAGCACATCAGGGTCGCCGAAACCCTCGTTAACCCTGTCATACTCGGCGAGCAAATCCATTATCGGCTGCACACCCTCCCGCACGATTTCAATAACCGTCTTGTCGGGGTCGAGTTTAGGGTCTTGCTCAAGGTAACCGACTGTGTAACCCGGTGAGAACACGACTTCACCCTGATAGTCATTGTCAATGCCGGCGATGATTTTAAGCAACGATGACTTTCCTGAACCGTTCAGACCGATAATACCGATTTTCGCCCCGTAAAAAAACGAGAGATAGATATTCTTCAACACTTGTTTCTGGGGAGGATAGGTCTTGCTGACCCCCACCATCGAGAATATGATTTTTTTGTCGTCAGCCATTATTTTTTCTTTTTAGGCGCGTATTTTACAGGATATTCACAACGGACGCGCCCCGATGCGATATTATTAAGTTTGTTACGTATCAACTGTTTCCTTATCGGAGATATGTGGTCAATATACATCATTCCGTCAAGATGGTCGCATTCATGCTGCACCACCCTCGACAGGAATCCCGACATCTCCTCCTCGTGAGGTTCAAAATTCTCGTCGAGCCAACGAAGCCTTATATGCTCGACCCGCGGCACATTTTCCGACAGTCCGGGCAGACTAAGGCAACCCTCGGGACGTGTGACCTTAGACCCGTCGAGTACCTCTATCTCCGGGTTAATCAACACAAGACGACGCCCCTCGCACTCGGGATGCCCCTCTTTCAACGGGTCGGCGTCAATAACGACAATCGCATCGTTACGGCCTATCTGCGGGGCGGCAAGACCTACCCCCTCCGAGGCATACATCGTCTCAAACATGTCGTCAATCAACCCTTGCAGTCCGTCGTATGATTCGTCAATGTCGGCCGACACTTCCCTAAGGACAGGATGGCCGTACAGATATACTGGAAGTTTCATTACTTTTATAGTGTGTTATTGAATTTACGGCTTTGAAGGTAGTCGTTGAGTATTATCGTCGCCGCGATGCGGTCAACCGCGCCCTTGTCACGACGCGCCATCTTCCCCACCCCGCTGTCAATCATCGACCGATGGGCGAGCGCGGATGTAAACCGCTCGTCAAAGAACCTCACGGGGATTGACGGCAGTTCCTTGCGCAGTCGATTGATTCCCGGCTCGATATAACGCATCGACTCCGAGGCCTCACCCCGCATGGTGGTGGGATACCCGACAATTATCTCATCGACCTGTTCCTGTGAGACATATCGCCTGACATAGTCTATCAGTCCCGCCGTCGGAACTGTGTCGAGCGCGGTGGCCACAAGACGCAAAGGGTCGGTCACGGCAATGCCGCAACGCCGACGTCCATAGTCAATGGCCAGCAGTCGTCCCATGTCGCAAATTTACTCATTATTTCCCATTTGCACAAATCGCCTGATTATCAAGACGAAAGTCACAAGGGCTAAGAGTATGTTGCAAAACGAGTTAGGATGCTACTGCAGCACCGCCGATTGTATCATCATTGATTTTCACCGAGTTGCGGTTCTGCCATGGCAGAACCCTACCTGATTCCAACCAATTCTCGCGAGTTTTGCAACATACTCTAAATCTCAAAATAATCTTTAATTTTGTGGCCTAAAACACTCCAACCATGGACGACAAGCTACAAAAAGAATACCTCCGCCTCTTTGATTCGATGGACATCAAGGAAAGCAGCCTTGATTATTCGATTGCCGACAGACATATAAAGGCTCTGAAGGAATCGCCTTTTCTCAACACCACCGCGGTCGCAATCTATGACAACTGCCGTCGCCGTCACATATATGAATCGGAATATCATCGACACATCTTCAAGGACGAGGATGGTGTCTATCGTGACATGACGATACACCCCGACGACATAGATGCTGTAATAAAGAACGCAATTTCAGTACTCCGCCACATTTTCAGCGTAGAGACCCAGCTGAAGGAAAGCAAGCTGATACGCCAGTACAGGGTGAAAATAAACGGTATATACAAGCGTGTAACCGAGGAAATGCAGATTATAGAATCCACCCCGGCAGGCAATCCGTGGCTATCACTGAGCATCGTCAATATATCACCCGACCAGGAAGAACCGTTTATAGTGAAATCCCAGCTTGTCGATACAAGGACAGGTGACACGTTCACCCCGCTTGACGAACTTTATGACCGCGACGCCATATTGACCGCACGTGAAATAGAGGTATTGAAAAAAATATCACAAGGACTTCTGTCCAAAGAAATTTTCAAGTCTGCTTGGCCTTAGCGTGCACACCGTGAACACCCACCGTCAGCGCATCCTTGCCAAGCTCAATGCCAACAACTCGATGGAAGCCGTAAAATACGCGATGGCGTTAGGCCTACTCAAGGCTACCACATAAGCCAGCGCACTAATTATCAACACATTGCATATTAAATAATGATAAATCAGTATTGTAGAGGCTAACAAATCAATCTAATTTTGCAATGGATTAATGTAAAATTAGATATGAAAAAAACGCTAACCATTCTGATGACCCTACTTGCCTGTGTAACCGAATTGTCGGCGCAAACAATGCAGACGGTACGTGGCACCGTCTATGAAAACGCCACGGGAGCACCGCTCGAATTTGCGACCGTTACAATTGCTGACGCAAATCCTCCAATAGGGACGACCACCGACTCGATAGGCGAATTTTCAATGAAAGTCCCCGTTGGACGTCACAATATACAGGTTCAATATGTGGGCTTTGAGCCTGTGATACTGAAAGAGGTATTGGTAGGTTCATCAAAGGAGGTCGTGTTGAACATAGGGATGACCGAAAGTCTCACAAAACTCGGCGAAGTGACCGTCACCCCCCACATCAATAAAGCGGAGCCGCTCAACAATATGGCCGTGACAGGCGGCCGCATGCTGAGCACAGAGGAAGCGAGCCGCTATGCAGGTGGCATGAACGACCCAGCACGTCTCGTGTCAGCGTTTGCAGGGGTATCGTCCAATGTCGGCAACAACGGTATCGTTGTCCGTGGCAACGCCCCCCGCTCGTTGCAGTGGCGATTGGAGGATGTCGAGATACCCAACCCCAACCACTTCGCCGATGTAACCACATTCGGCGGAGGCGGTTTCACCTCATTAAGCAGCTTCGTGCTGGGCAATTCCGATTTCTTCACGGGAGCGTTCCCGGCGGAATACAGCAACGCCCTTTCAGGAGTGTTCGACATGAACATGCGCAACGGCAACAACCAGAAATGGGAACACGCGTTCAAGGTCGGCGTGTTAGGCATCGACGCATCATCCGAGGGGCCGTTCAAGAAAGGATACAACGGCTCCTACATAATCAACTACAGATACTCCACCTTGTCGCTCCTGTCACCGCTGCTGCCGGAGGATGCCGACGGCACCAACTATCAAGACCTTTCGTTCAAATTTTTCCTGCCCGCAAAGAAAGCGGGAATATTCACCCTATGGGGGACGGGCCTCATCGACAAGTCGGGGACAAAAGTTGAGAAAGACCGTGGCAAATGGGAATATGACCAAGACATGGAGAATCAGGATGTGAAACAATACATGGCGGCGGCCGGACTTGGCCATAAACTCAATTTCGGTAACTCGGCTTTCCTGAAATCCACACTTGCGTTTACCGTCAGCGGACTTGACATGCACACCGAACGAATGAACCCCGAGACCGATGTGCTGCTCAACAAGGACAAAATCAAGAACACCTACTGGAATTTTGTATTCGCCTCGGCTTTCCAAAAGAAATACAGTTCACGGCACACCAACCGCACAGGCATACGTCTGACCGGGTTGAAATATGACCTCGATGTGCGTGACGCGGTGAACAAAGACGGGCAATTGATGACACTGGCCGACGAGACCGGTTTCAGCGCATTGCTGGCGGCCTATTCCACATCGACATTCCGCCTGTCGCCCGGATTGACAGCCAACATCGGACTCAACGCACAGATATTCACCCTCAACAACAACTACTCCATTGAACCGAGAGCGGGCATAAAATACCAATTCAGACCCAACCAGTCACTGTCATTGGGATATGGCATGCACAGCCGTCTCGAAATGCTGAACTACTATTTCACCAAGAAAGACGGCCAACATGTCAACAAAGACCTCGATTTCACCCGCGCCCACCACATTTCAATCGCTTACGACCTGAACATCGGCGAGAACCACCATCTGAAAGTCGAGCCATATTTCCAATACCTGTATGACGCCCCGATTATCCCCGACAGCACCTATTGCTTCCTGAACCTGCAGGGTGGTGACGACCTGTTCCTGTCCGACAAATTGGTAAACAAAGGCAAAGGCATGAATTATGGCATCGACATAACATTTGAGAAATATATCACCAATGGATTTTATTACATGGTGACCGCCTCACTGTTCAACTCACGTTACAAGACCGATTTAGGCAAATGGTATAACACCCGGTACAACCGCAAATACGCCGTCAATCTTCTCGGTGGCAAGGAATGGATAGTGGGAAAGAGCCGCGTGAATATGTTCGGCCTGAATATGCGCCTCACATTGCAGGGCGGCGAGAGATATTCCCCGATAAACGAACTGGAATCCGTCAACCAAGAAACCGCCGTCTACAATGAGAATGTCCCGTTCTCCAAATCCCTATCCCCCGCATTCGTCGGTTTCATCGGTGCCAAATACCGAATCAACCGCAAGCGTGTGGCTCACGAATTTGCAGTTCAGGTAATCAACTTCACCGGCTATGAAGACTATTACGGTCACCGTTTCAATCACAAGACAGGGAAAGTCGAGCCGGAGCGCGAAGCCAATATGGTGCCTGAAATCAGCTACAAAATCGAGTTTTGATTTGCAGGGTTATGCGAGAGGGTCACAGGTAATAGTTCTTGACGACCTGCATGCGTTCATCAAGTTCAAACACCCATGGCTTCCCAGTAGGGATTTCGACCGATACAATCTCCCGCGCAGTCAGATGTTGCATCATCATCGCCAATCCGCGCAACGAATTTCCATGCGCCGCCACAAGCACAGTCCCGTAAAGGCGCAACGCCGGGACTATAAGTTCCTCCCAACAGGGACGGACACGTGCAATGGTGTCCTGCAACGACTCTGAAAGAGGCAACTCATCGGCCGTGAGAGAGGCATATTTAGGGTCGTTGCCCGGGAAACGTTCGTCATCTGACGACAACAACGGCGGCATGACATCAAAGCTGCGACGCCACTCATGCACCTGCTCCGCGCCATATTTCTCGGCCGTCTCGGCCTTGTTCAACCCCTGCAACGCCCCGTAATGGCGTTCGTTAAGATGCCAGTCCTTGACTACCGGCACCCAATCGCGCCCCATCGCCGCGGCGGCAATCTGCAACGTGTGTATAGCCCTTTTCAGGTAGGACGTGAAATAATAACACGGCTCGAGTCCCGCTTCCTTTATCTTGACCCCGGCCTGACGGGCCTCCTCGCGCCCCCTGTCGGTCAACTCGACATCAGTCCACCCGGTGAAACGGTTCTCAAGATTCCATTGGCTCTGGCCGTGACGAAGCAATATGATTTTTCCCATAATATTTTTAGAGATTAGAGTAATAGTCTAACGTCACGGCGAAACAATAAGTTCTTGACAAAACAAGACGGTCGTCCATGCTTTTCAGCACGGACGACCGTCTTATGTCTTGAATAAGAGTGACGCTTACTTCTTGAGACGACGCTCTTTGATACGAGCCTTCTTGCCGGTGAGTTTGCGCAGATAATAAAGTTTAGCGCGACGCACCTTACCGGGTTTGTTAACCACGATTGAGTCGATGAACGGAGACTCGATGGGGAATATACGTTCAACACCGATGTTGTCTGACATCTTACGAACAGTGAAACGCTTCTTGTTTCCGTCACCTGAAATACGGATTACAACGCCGCGGTACTGCTGGATACGCTCCTTGTTACCCTCTTTGATGCGATATGCCACCGTGATGGTATCACCGGGGACAAAGTCATAGTCGGTGTGCTGTTTGCCGGTAGCGAACGCCTCCTCGGCAACTTTAATTAAGTCCATTTTCTTATTATTTAAAATGTTAACAATAATCGCAATATGACCAGGCTGCATGTCCTGCCAGAGATTACGAATGCGGGCGCAAAGTTAATCAATTTATCCGAAAGGCACAACAACCAATCAATTTATTTTCCATCCTTTACAACAAAAAAGCCGGTGTTGATTGAATTCAATCAACACCGGCTTTCAAAGTGTCCGAAATGAGACTCGAACTCACACGACCCAATGGTCACTACCCCCTCAAAGTAGCGCGTCTACCAATTCCGCCATCCGGACATTATCAATCCATCGCAACCGCCGACGACCGTGAATGTGATAACGATTCAATAGAGCGAAAAACGGGACTCGAACCCGCGACCCCAACCTTGGCAAGGTTGTGCTCTACCAACTGAGCTATTTTCGCAAGCACTGTCGTAACCGCGATTATTTTGCGATAGAATTTATTTCATTGTTCTCTTGGAGCGAAAAACGGGACTCGAACCCGCGACCCCAACCTTGGCAAGGTTGTGCTCTACCAACTGAGCTATTTTCGCGTTTGCTGTGCAAAGGTACGACTTATTTTTTAACCTCCAAAAAAAATCACAACTTTTTTGCCCCTTGAATTTACCGCGCACGACCGACCACACCGCTATTCCATTGCAAATCAACCTATTCAAAGCCGATTACCACACCACCTTCTATAATCCATCTCTACTGCCGACATAACTGCCACTTGACTTACCGATATTTTTTATTAACTTTGGCATCAACCAAGAGACAACCTCAACATGAAAAAACTGTTAACCGTCGCCATCCTGCTCATGGCAACCATCCTGCAGTCACAATCACAGGAAAGAGAAAAATACAAGTTAAACTACGGCGATACTGTGCGTACATACGCGATGTACCTGCCCGCCACAATAAAAAAAGGGGCTCCGCTCGTCGTCTACACCCACGGCTACGGCTCCAAGACCCGCTGGGTCAAGGACCTCAACGCGGCCGCCGACCGTCACGGGTTTGCAGTGTGCTACCCCGACGGCTCCCCCGACACACGTGGCAAGGACGGATGGTATGTCGGCTATCCTCCACAGTCCAACATGCCCAAGAATGAGGAAGACTTTTTCAAGGCCCTGCTCGACGATGTATGCCCCCGTTTTAACCTAAGCCGTAAAAACGTGTTCATGGCCGGAATGTCAAACGGTGGAGACCTTTGTTATCAGCTCGCCTATACATGTCCCGAGCTGTTCCGCGCCTACGCATCGGTGGCCGGACTGACATTCGAGTGGGTGTATAAGAACCATCGGCTGACAATCCCCGTCCCGTTCCTTGAAATACACGGCAACGCCGACAAGACCTCGGCCTGGCAGGGCGACCACCACAACAACGGCGGCTGGGGCGCATACATCCCAGTTCCGCTCGCCGTCGCCGCCGTCGCGGCCAACAACCGCTGCACCACACTCGCCATCGACACCATCCCCTCGATGCGCGACCCGCAGCGTGTCATCACCCGCTCGGTCTACAGCGGCGCGCCGTCGGGAATGGACGTCGTGGTCTATGAAGTGGACGGCGGCAAACACTCCTGGCACAGCAAAGACCTCGATACCGGCGAAATCATCTGGCAATTTTTCGCCCCCTACGTCAAACCCGAATAAACTTTTTCGCCCGAAATTTGCACAAGTCAGAAACAACCCCTATCTTTGCAATGCAAACACGGGGTATTAGCTCATCTGGCTAGAGCGCGACACTGGCAGTGTCGAGGTGAGCGGTTCGAGTCCGCTATACTCCACCACACAACGGTTGCTAATCTCTGAAATCAAGGAGGTTAGCAACTCTTCTGTTTTAGGGGTCTGTACAAATGCTGTTTATTTAAGATGGTTTGGTGAATTGCATGGTATTGGTAGGGTGCGGCCATGGCCGCACCGCCGATTGTTCATCGCTGATTTTCAATGTGTTTCGGTTCAGCCATGGCTGAACCCTACCTTAGTTATCGCCTTAGGATATTATTTAGACAATATCAAATTCCTTAAACAGCATTAGGGGACTATCCGAAATGAATATTTTATTAAACCGTCTCCATTTATTTTGCGATTGCCCCACCAATCAATGACATTTTTTAGCATTTTTGACTCTGTCGAAGATACTCATGTTAGGCAATGTTCAAATAAATTTGGCATTGCACTCGACTTATCCGTATATTTGCACCATAATATGGTTTGGAATTTGAACCATGTTATTAAAAATTTAGAACTAAAAAATGGTCTGTCCGCGAGGATAGACCATTTTAATATCATATAGAGGTCGCCGACTTAGGAGTATGCTCCGTCAAGAGCCACAATACACTCCGCGGATATCTCCGAATCAGTTGAGAGTTCCGTTATTGGCTTCCTTAATCATCTTTTCGTTGGCGGTGATGTAGATTTCAACGCGACGGTTCTGCGCCTTTCCCTCGGGGGTGTCGTTGCTGGCGACATAGTCCTGCATGGGGAGTCCCTCGGCGGTCACACGGCTACCGGCGACACCGCTGTTGATGAGATAGGTACGGACTGCGTCAGCACGGCCGGTTGACACACGCTGGTTGACGCTCATCGTGCCGGTGTTGTCGGTAAAGCCATACACCTGGACATCGGTGTCGGGGTTCTGGAGCAACGAGGTCGCGAACTTGGTAAGGTCAGTCTTGGCGTTGGCACTCAAGGCCGTACCGTTTGTCGGGAAAAGTATGCCACCCTCAAACGTCACTTTTATAGCCTGCAGACCGTTCTTGTCGGTCGTGGTCTCGACCTTGGCTGCATCGGCGAGCTGCTGTTTAAGCTCGGCCTCCTGCTTGTCCATCTTCTTACCGATGAGCGCACCTGCGCCTGCACCTACCGCCGCACCGATTGCCGCGCCGATACCTGCGCCTTTACCACCTCCGATGAGTGCGCCAAGGCCGGCACCTACACCCGCGCCAGAACCGCCACCGATAAGCGCCCCCTTGCCGGTGTTATTCATATTACAACCCGAAACGAGCATACACAGGGCCAATGCGGCCGCTCCAAAGAGTTTAATCGATTTCATTTCTGTTAAATATTAAGTTTATGTTTCTAAAATTTTCACAAATATAATGCTTTTTCCTGTCTTTCCAATATAGCGGAGGATAAAACCACAGAATATATCCTGCCTATTGAAAATACAATTTAACCCTACAAAAGGTTTAAATCAAAAAAATTTGCTTAAGTTTGCATAACAATAAACATCATAACCATGCTGCGACGACAGTCTACAGGAAAATTCACATTGCTCCTGTTCCATCTTGGAGCGATTCTGACAGTGACAGCCTGGGGGGCGTCATTTGTCTCCACCAAAGTCCTTCTTGACAACGGACTGCATCCGGCCGAGATTTATGTCTACCGTTTCACCCTGGCCTATCTAATCGTGTTGTTGTTCAACCACGAGAAATTCCGAAGCAATTCTCTCCGTGACGAAGGTCTTTTCCTGCTTATCGGCCTTTGCGCCGGCTCCATTTACTTCATCGCCGAGAACACCGCACTACAATACACCCTTACAACAAACGTATCGCTGATAACGACCACCGCACCGATATTGACGACATTGCTTGTCGGCGCGATTTACAAGTCAGAACGACCCGGACGTGGATTCCTTGTCGGGTCGGGCGTGGCGTTTCTCGGTGTCGGCTTTGTCGTGTTCAACAGTAGTTTCATGATTCAGGTCAACCCGTTGGGCGACCTTTTGTCACTGCTCGCGGCATTCGCCTGGGCCGTATACAGTCTGTTGTTGCGCAAACTTAACGCGACATACTCGGTGATGTACATTACCCGCAAGACATTCTTTTACGGAGTCATAACAGCAATACCGTTCGTGCTAATCGAGCCTGAAATATCCTCTCCGGCACTTTTATTGCGTCCGGCGGTGATAGGTAACCTCGTGTTCCTCGGAATCTTCGCCTCCATGGTCGGATACGCCTTATGGGCGCAGACCGTAAAGGCTTTAGGTCCCGTAAAGGCATCAAACTATCTGTATTTCCAGCCGATTGTAACGCTCATAATAGCCGCGCTCGCCCTTGACGAACATGTGTCATGGATTGGTTACACGGGGTGCGCGCTCATCATAGGCGGAGTATGGCTCAGCGACTTCCTGACACGGCGCAGCCTCGCAGCTAAAAGCTGAGCATCACCCCCAATTCCCCATTCCTAATTCCTAATTTTCCAAAATATACTCAGCCTCGTCAAGCAACATTGCGGCCACGGAGCGAGTCAACACACACCCGCGCCCGCACTCGGCACGAGCCACCTTTACCGCCACATCCGCACTCTGCGGCAACAGGTTGAACAACAGTCGCAACGACGCATACCTCAACATATCATCATCCTCCACGGCCAAATCCGATGCCAGTTCAACAGCGAAAGGCCGATATCGTAACAGCCTGTGGCACAAGACGTCCACAGTCTCTGTCGTAGGTGCGCCACGAAGCCATTCAACAGATTTCTCACGCGTCATCTCATCCCGTGGATATATCATCGGGGCGAGCAGAAGACTCTCCCGTGTGGAGACATTGGCCCATAACCTTTCGGCAATCTCCGCGTCCGGCCCGAATTCACGCGAAATCTCAACTATCTGGGGCAGATTCAACCCGAAAATAATGCGGTAAGGGGCACCCTGCCGACGCATCGACTCACCCACAGCACCGTTTCGCAGTGCAAAAAAACGACGCTTGATTTGCTGAAATGTATTAAATGCTGTTGCCATATTGTCCAATTTTTCACAAAATTAGTCATTTAAAAAGAATATGTCAAACGAGGACGACCTTGTGGAGCACCAACTCTTGGATATATCCCTGAAAGAGATTAACTTTGTGCTTCCAATATTTCAGAGATGATGAAAATACTACGCACACTCTGCGTGACGTTGCTATCAGCCACCGTGCTATTGCAGGCGTCAGCTTCAGTCGAGGACTTGCCTGTGACAACAGTCGACGGGAAAACATACTATTATTACGAAGTACAACCCAAGGAGACCATCTACTCGCTGACACATAAGCTCGGTGTCACAAAGGAGGATATAATACGCCACAACCCATCGGTTGCCGACGGACTAAAGGCCCACTCGACATTGTATTTCCCCGCGACATCACCCTCGGATACCCGTACCCACCAAGTTGAAAAAGGAGAGACTATCTATGGTATCGCCAAAAAATATGGTATAACCACCGACCGACTCATCGAACTGAACCCGTCGTTGAACGATGGCCTTAAGGCCGGTCAGCAAATCAAAGTGCCGAACGCCGCGCCCTCCGCCCCCGGTCTCGCTTCCACTACAACCTTTAAAGGTCATATCGTCTCGGAAGGCGAGACGTTCTATTCCATCGCACACAACAACGGCATAACCGTGGCTCAACTGGAGGCCGCCAACCCCGATGTAAAAATATTAAAAACCGGGCAGGTCATCAACATACCGTCGGCTGATACCCAAATTGCAGACACAACCGGCGAGACCAACCAATCTTCAACAATTGTCATTACAGAAAACACGCCTGTCAAAATCATTGAACCCGCCATTGACACGACCGTCAGCGATACCGATAACGCAGGGGAAATAAAGGTCGCCGTGGCACTGCCTTTCATGCTCGTTCAAGGTAGCAAGCCCTCAAAGAACGCCCAACGGTTCACCGAATTCTACAAAGGATTCCTGTTGGCCGTCGACAGCATGCGCAATATCGGGTCGCCCATCAAGGTATATACATTCGACACCGCCGCCAACACCGACTCCGTGAAATCCATCCTGTCCCGTCCTGAATTAAAATCGGTTCAACTCATCATCGCCCCCGATGACGAGACACACCTCGCCATGTTCGGCGCGTTCGGCCGAGAGAACAATATTAACATCTTCAATCCGTTCGTGGTCAAAGACGAGAGTTATCTCACCAACCGGGCCATGATGCAGGCCAATATCCCGCATGACCGCATGTATCACAAGGCCATCGAGGGACTTACCCGCCGTTTCGAGGGGTACACCCCGGTGATACTGAACCGCACCGACGGAGCGACGGATAAACAGGAATATATCGAACAGCTGAAAAAGGAACTGTCAGACAACGGAATCACCTACAATGTAATCAATTTCACCAACAAACTCTCGGCAGCGAATCTCAAGCCGTTACAGAACGGTCGTTTTGTGTTCATCCCCGTCAGCGGGAAAAAGGCCGAGGCCGACCGTATACTACCGGCTCTCGCCGAGTTCCGGGAGACGTTTGACGAGAAAGACTGTGTCAGGGTGTTCGGCTATCCCGAATGGATTACATTCCGTGGTGAGACATTAACCAATATGAGCAATCTTAACACCGTTATATATTCCCGTTTCCACATCGATGATGAAGACATACAGTCACGTGACATCGAGGCCCGGTTCAAGAAATGGTATGGAGGACGCGGCATCGAGAATGCAGTTCCCAAGCAAGGATTGTTCGGGTTTGACACCGGAATGTACCTAATCAGGGCACTCTACCGCAACAACGGGGATTTCAAAGACGCCACACCCTCCTATTCAGGAGTACAGAACAGTTTCCGTCTCACCTCTCCGGGTGAAAACGCCGGATATTACAACGATGTGCTCTATTTCATCAACTACCGTCCGTCAGGGATGATTGACAAGACAACCCTATGACCACCTCATCACGCCTGTTGCTGACACTCCTGATATCATTGCTGTCAATGCCCGCCGTGGCACAGCGGCAATACTCCCCCAACCTCGCTGTCGGTGTCAAAGGTGGCATGACAATGTCACGCATGTCGTTCTCGCCCAATGTACAGCAAAAATTCCTCAACGGCATGCTTGCCGGTTTCGCCGTCAGATACACCGAGGAGAACCATTTCGGCCTCATCGGGGAACTGAACATCCAACAACGCGGATGGCAGGAGGACTTTGAAGGCGAACCTTTCACCTACAGCCGGACACTGACATACGTCCAGATACCGCTACTGACCCACATCTATTTCGGCAGCGATAAGTTCAGGGGGTTCTTCAACCTCGGCCCGGAGTTCGCATTCATGATAGGCAATTCGGTGTCAGCCGACTTTGACTACCACAACATTGCCACCGTCCCCGGATTCCCGACCCGCAACCGTGTGACCGAACAGATGACCATGGATATATCCAACAAATTTGACTACGGTATCTCGGCAGGACTCGGCATCGAGTTCATCGCCCGCAAGAAACACTCATTCATGCTTGAAGGACGTTTCTACTACGGGCTCGGGAACATCTTCCCCGCCGCCAAGAAAGATTACTTCTCGGCCTCACGCGGCATGTCAATCGAGGTTTCGGCGGTATACATGTTCCGCATCCGATAAATCACACAGCGATGTTGCCGGCGGCCGTCAATATACGGAATATCAAGTCCTGCAAAAGGTCATATTCCTCCTGACGGCTTCCGATTCCCTTTGAACGGGTGTCAAACTCACGTATGGCCGATATTATTTCTATCGACTGACGGGCATTGTAATATCTCGCCCCGGTCTCATAGTTGCGCAACTGCCACGTCCCCTTAAATCCAAGTGCGACCATATACCCCGCAGGTGTCCTGTCCTTACAAAATTGATAAATCAACAGATTGGAGAAATAGTTGAACAGTGACGCAACCGTCATCACCGTCGGATTCTTGCGGGGATTGCTTCTAAAATAGTTGATGACACGCAACGCCTTGGCCGCATCACGCACCGACAGGGCATCGACAAGTTCAAAATTGTTGTAATCCTTGCTTATACCGATGTTCCGCTCGATGCTCTCGGGGGTGACGGTCGCCCCCGGCCCGAGCACAATCGCGAGTTTGTTGATTTCGTTGTAAAGGCGAGACAGGTCAGTTCCGATATAGTCGCGCAACATAGTCAGTCCCTTGGCCTCGATATGCAACCCCTTGTCCTTTATCAGGTCGTTGATGACAGGCCCCACAGTGCGTTCAGTCAGTTTCTTCGATTCAAAGACAACCCCGCCCACCTTTTTCATCTCGGCAAGGAGATTCTTGGCCTTGGCCTGCGCACCGCGCACACATATTACAAGGACTGTCGTCGGTGTCGGACGCTGGGCATACAGATGTAGTCGGTTCACCTCATCGGCCCTTACCGACTGCGCCTCCTTCACTATAACTACCTGACGTTCTGCCATCATCGGGTAACGCCGACACGCATCCATCACTGTATCGGCGTTCACCTCGGGAGCATACATGGTGTACAGATTGAAATCACGCTCACTTTCAGGGACAAGCGCCTCAAAGTCCTTTACAAGTTCATCGATATAGTAACCCTCCTCCCCGTGCAGCAGATATATAGGCGCGAGTTCACGTTTCTTCAGCTGTTGCCGCAGTTCAAGGAATGTCGGTGTAGGGTTGACTGCCATAGTTAGGGATATTTTTTGTAAATTTACACACAATTTCCGGTACTACCAAATGAATCTAAATCTGCCAGCACTCGAAAACCCACGTCTGCGACGTACACCCCGCGGCCTCGACATCTATGACCCGCTAAGAGCCAAATTTGTCGCCCTCACCCCCGAGGAGACCGTCAGACAGCATTTCACGTCTTTTCTCGTGAATCAACGTGGGTTTCCCGCATCACTGATGGCCAACGAGGTCTCATTAAAACTCAACGGGACATCGCGACGGTGTGATACCGTCGTGTTTGACAGCGACCTGAAACCGTTTGTAATCATCGAATACAAGGCCTCTGACGTCCCTGTCTCCCAAGCCGTCTTTGAACAGATTCTGCGCTATAACATCGTCCTACATGCCCGATACCTGATTGTATCCAACGGCTTGCGCCATTTCTGCTGTCGAATCGACTACGAGAATGGTCGACACCGCTTTCTCACCGATATACCCCGATACAACGAACTGTGACCGCTCCTAACACCAACGCACACCTGCGACATTGGCGACAAAATCATATATATCACAACTCCTGTTCAGTTCAGGAATCCCCTGCAACAGCTCAATCACACCACCGATTGCCATTGACACACATATCAACATGACAGCCGCACGCCACGACAACCGCCGTCCACGCGAATAGTCCCACACCAACAACGACGCAAGGACTCCGAACATCGCAAAATGACACAGCTTATCGAACCCGTCAAAGTCAGGCAAGACATCTGGCGGCAACGGATTAGGTGTCAATGTCAGATAGACTATCGCCACAAAAACGACCCCGCTCAACCACCACCGAGGTATCTTCAACAGCATCCTTTTCATGCTCCCAAAATTACAAAAATTCAGGAAATTATTCCGATTCAAAACCTTTTTAGAGTGTGACAAAATCAGATAGGGTTCAGCCATGGCTGGACTGAAACATCTTTAAAATCATCAATGACATAGTTGGCGGTGCGGCCATGGCCGCACCCTACCAATTCAATACAATTATCAAATCAACATCGTAGGGACGCGACTACGTTCGCGTCCCTTATTGCATACAATTGATAATCATCTCTTTAAAGACGCGCACGTTGGCGCGTCCCTACGATTTAGCATTAAGTCTCAATTTTGCGATACCCTCATTCCCGTTACTTTTTCTTGAGGTAGGGGGCGATGTAGGGCATGACGATGCGCTCCATGATTTTGTACCCATCGAGGGTGGGGTGACAACCGTCCTTGCTTAGATTGGCAGGAAGTCCGCCTTCGTCATTCGTCATTGCAGAGTGATAATCGACGTATGGGATTTTGTTCTCCTTGGCATACCGCTGTAGCATCTCGTTAAGCCGCTTGATGTCATTTGCCGGTTTAACCGACCTGTCCCAGTGGAACACTGTCGAGGGAAGTACCGATGCGATAATCGGCTTGATTTTGTTGGCACGGGCGATTTCACACATTGACTTGACGTTCTGAACCACATGTTCAAGCGTGATGACACCGTTGTTACGCGCGATGTCGTTAGTCCCGGCAAGAATAACCACGGCCTTGGGATGAAGGTCGATGACATCGCTCTGGAAACGGGCGAGCATGTGAGACGAGGTCTGCCCGCTTATGCCACGCCCTGCTATGTTATGGTCGGTGAAAAACGCCTTGTCATTCTTGGGCCAGTTGTCCGTGATTGAGTTGCCCATGAACACAACATCAGGTGTCTTTTCCAATTCACGGTTCATCTTTTCATACCGATAGAACTGCGCCCAGTCGCTTGAACGTTGTTTCTCACGTGCCTCGGCCTTGAATTTCTTGGAAAAACGCTTGGCATCGACAAGATTAAACACCGCCTTTTTCAATCCCCGCTCGGCAAGATAGCCTATCAGGAACTGCGGCTGGTCGGTCTGGATTACGGAGCATCCCAGGCTGTCTATAAGGAATCCGAAACCATCGGCGGGATTCACCAGCGATGCGAAATCGTCACGACCTCCGGCAAGAGTGCCCCACAGCGAGTTATACCACAGACGCGTTTTCCCTTTCAGTATAGGTTTCAATTTACCGGGGATGACATTGACAGTGTCACGATAAACCAGTTCTATGGCCGCAGGTTTCATCTTAGACATGAAGTCATTGACGCGTTCAATCGCGGTCGCCCGGTCGTCGAGTTTGACAATCGGCATGTAAATCAGTTTGTCAAGATACTTGCCATATCGGGTCTTGACCTCATCGGCAGTGGCACTACCTTTCATGATAACCTGGGATGTCGTCCCTGTCTCATCAAGGATTTTCATCACATCGTCAAAATAGTCGAATGCCTGGTCAAGATTGAACAACGCTCTCCCTTTGTTGGCCGTCATCGCCTCACGCAAGGTGGGGACACGGTAAGGTGTTTTCTGCCCCACTCCGCTTTTCAGGTAAAGTCGCTTGATTTCAGCCAATGTCAGGTCTTCCACTTTTCCTTTGCCGGTTGTCGTACGGTCAACCGTCTTGTCATGCATCAACACCAATTCACCGTCGGCTGTACGTTTAAGGTCGACCTCGACAATATCTGCGCCGAGTTTGATTGCATTGTCGATACCTTCAAGCGAGTTCTCGGCATAGTTGCGCCAGTCGCCACGGTGCACGGCCACGAGCACCTCGCGGTCCTGCGGGTCAAGGAACTTGGCACGAATAGAGTCGGCCCGCGTCGCAGCCATGGAGGTCATGGCGACGGACAACGCAGCCATGGAAAGCAGTAGTTTTTTCATTTCTGTCAATGTTTCTGTATATTGCATATTATACATTTTGGAATCGTAAGGACGCGCTCGTTGGCGCGTCCCTACGATTTATTACAATTCATCGTTTAAGCTGGGCTTTCAAGCGTTTCTTGAACCCGTCGCCTATGATGTCCATTTCATCGGTTTTATCAAACAATTGTCCGATATTGCTCTCGAAGTCCTTTATACAAGTCCTGATTTCGGCAGGATTTTCAAGTATGAAGTTGGGACATTGTGACACTTTCAGATATTCCTGCGGCAGCATCAGCCTGTCCTCCCCGTGACGTCCCTGTTCCTCCTTGAACTGCGGTGTCAGTGCGAGACAACGGTTGAACACCGCCTTTTTGCCGTATAACGCCGCATTGTCGGCATCAACGCCCTCATAGTCAAGTGTCACGACCGCATCATTACCGACAGGAAGCGAGGCGGTATATACCACCGGCTGCAACGAATAACCGTCGTAGGTCCATTCACCGGCCTTTGGGAATCGTGAATAAGAGTATTTTACTCCGTTCACCTCGACCGATGCCGGAGGCATCATCGCCGGGAATCTAAGTTCATATCTCCGAGCGTCAGGTGCGCCGTCATAACCACCCTTGCGCGCGGCGATTCTTACATTGACACGGTTTCCGTCGGTATTTTTCTCCACATGAGTAATGGCATAATCACTCTCGTAGGATGATGATACACCGTCATCCTCATAGTGGTCGAGCGCGCCGTCATCACCCGGGATAAATGTCAGCACAAGTGTATCGCAATCCCGCTGTAGGTTCTTTACATTATCAGGGTTCATCGGAATAATCGCGCCCGCCTTGACATAAAAGGGATTCTCGGCGAGGGTATAGGCCAATGTTTTTTCCTGATTCCCATCAATCATGTCGCCGGTCACGAAGTCATACCAACGTCCCTGCGGGAACCACATCTTACGTTCAGCCAGGCCTGTAACCGAGTCTACGGGAGAGGCGACAACCGTGGCAAGGATATCGTCACCGAGGAAGAATTGCTCCGGGACATTGTAGGCCTTATCAAGCTCGGGATATTCATAATACATCGGTCGTGTCATCGCCACGCCCGTGTCATAGTTGGCACGCGCCGCGTTATAGATATAGGGGACGAGCGAGTAACGCTGCTTGATAGCATCACGCATCATGAACAGATGGTCGGGGAACGCCCACGGATAGCGCACGATGTTCATGTCCTTGCTCGAATGGGTCTTGAAAATCGGGGTGAACACACCATATTGCAACCACCGCAGATAAAGCTCGGGGTCGGTGTAATGCCACTTGCCGTCCTTTGCAAAATAATGCCCGCCGATGTCGTGTCCCCAGTAACCGTAATTGACATTGGAGGCCGTCGAAGTGAAGTAAGGCAGGAATGCGAGCGTAGACCATTTGATATAGGTATCACCCGAGAACCCGAGCGGATAACGGTGGCTTCCGAGACCTCCCCAGCGGTGATAAATAAACGGACGCTCTTTCACGTCTCGGTTCTTCGCATGCTTGAAGAAAGTGTGATTAAGCCAGAAAGTGTTGGAAAGGCCGGGGAGGAACTTAGACTCGCGCCACTGCTGCCAGTCGAGCCACCAAAAATCGACACCTTCCTTCTCCATAGGTTCAAGTATTGTCTTGAAATAAGTGTCGGCCCATTTCTTTTCATCCATCTTGAAAGGAATGCTTTTTGTCGTGTCCCTCCATCCATATTCCTTGGCAAAACGCTGATAGCATTCCTCGTATGGCTGAATACCCGACGCCGGATGCAGGTTCAACGCCACTTTCAAGTCCTCGTTTTCAGTCCATTTCAGGAAATTGGCCGGATTGGGGAACAATTGTTTCTGCCAGGTGTAACCCGTCCAGCCGATACGCTGTCCGTACTCATCCTTGGGCGTGTCTTTCGACCTTAATCCAAACGTGTCATGCCAGTCCATATCGACAATCAGGACATCGATTGGAATGTCAAACGCCTTTATTTTATCCACGACATCCACCAATTCGTTGTCGGAATACTGCCAGTAACGGCTCCACCAGTAGCCAAAGGTATATTTCGGGGGCAGCGGTGCGCGACCCGCCACTTTCTGATAGTCAGACAACGCCTTTTTATAGTCATGCCCGTAAGCGAACAGATACAGGTCTTGACGCTCTCCGTCGGGACGTGCGGCCACCCATTCGTCCCAGGACGAATCGTCAGGCTTCAACAGATGGTTACGGCTATCATCAACAATAGCCCATCCGGCACGCGAGACAAGCCCTTTTTCCATAGGCTCACGACCAAACTTGATTCCGTCACACGCATCGAGGGTGCGTGCCGTCCCCATCAGGTTCTGTGTGTCATCCATTCCGGGATGCCACACAACATCCTTCCCGTTCATCTTGAACTTCACCTCAAGATTTTTATCGTCAAAGGGTTTTCCGTCTTTTTTATAGGTGAGGGTAAGGGCATCGGTCTTGATGACGAGACGGGATTTGTTATCCTTTACAGTGAATTTGGGGACAGGCAGGGAACGGTTGACAAAAGTCAGCGTCTTGCAGTCTTCCCATTTGCCGTCAGGACTATATTCCATGCGTATCAGTTGCGGGGTCAACACCGTGAAACGCGCGTCACCAGCTGTCACTACCGCGCATCGGTCAGCCTTGGGGTCATCCTTGGCGTATGAGGTAAAACATGTCGCCGTCAATACAACCGCGACACATATACGGGATACCAGACTGGATATTTTCATTCTATTATATATTC
This sequence comes from uncultured Muribaculaceae bacterium, assembly GCA_947628305.1. Classification (GTDB taxonomy): domain Bacteria; phylum Bacteroidota; class Bacteroidia; order Bacteroidales; family Muribaculaceae; genus HGM05190. The sequence goes on from CANQZG010000001.1 coordinate 82,655, forward strand.
TATTATAATTGTGTTAGTATATGCAAATGTACTAAAAATAACCTAAAACAATCTTTTCCACCATTGAAATTTCCCTGTTACAACAACCTAAATTACCTTAAAACATCCACCAAACTCGCAAATCATCAAAAGATTCTTATCTTACGACCTTGAATGTGCGGCCTCCACATGCAATCAGGCAGATACATGCCGACAGACTTGACAAATCAATGTCAACCTCGGTAGAACCGTTACCACCAACATTCTTCAACACACGCCCTGAAAGGTCGGAGACCACTACATTCCTTATGACATCAGGCGATGAAAGGCGGTAGACGCCATCCGAGACACAGGAGAGCACGACAGAGCTATCAACGTCGGAGACAACATCACCTATAGCAGTCAGTTCGCTATACTCAATCGCCCCCGGGACTGATTTACCTGCACGCGCATTACCGTGCTGGTCCACTTTCAACTGATTCCCGACAACTCCATTGCCGTCAATATCGACACTGAACTCTTTCTCCAGATTACGCATCAACACAGTCAACGTGTTGACATCGCAGTCACCATATTTTGTCGATGCAAGCCTGGCGTATGGAGTCTTGCCGGCCTCACGTATTATATTGGCCGAAAAAACTCCGTTTTCCATTTTGCCATCCATCAACGCCGGAAAGGCGTTGATGTAGGCATTCTTATCGACCGCCATTATAGACTTCGCGTCAGGGATGAAACTGACGGTTGTGGCGGTGGAGTACAGGTTATTGGCATCCTTCAGCACCCGGTCAGGGTCTTCTACACAAATATCGGCGTATGCTTCAGTCCCGTCGGAATGGTTACCGGCTATTATGTTATTCATCAGACGGACATCGCCGCCTGAAATATTGATTGCCGAGGCATAATAGTTACCGGCCGATGACGCTGGAACAGTGGCCCGGTTGCCCGTCACTGTGACATGCCCCAGGTTCAGCCTTGACGTACCCGCCTTGGCTTCTTCATTGACAGCCGAATCTGAAAGACGCGCATGGATGGCTGCTCCGGCACACGCTTTCACGACAGTAGCCAACCCGCCCTTTGAATCAAGCGTGTTGTCGGCGAATGTCGTGTTGACAACCGTGAACTGGACACTGGGCATCTCGTCATTGATGTACAATGCGCCCGACTTGCGCGACTTGTTCTCGACAAAGGAGCTGTTGCTTATCATGGCCGTAGCGTTGGTGAACCATATTTCAGTAGCCACAGGCGTGCCACAGTCAAGATAAACCGCCCCGGCCGTGGATGTGGCCTCGTTACTGTCAAACGAACATCCGTCGAGCCTGAACTTGTCATAGAAACCAACCGCTATCGCACCGCCGTTGACGGCCTTGTTTCCCTTGAACGAGCAACGTGTCGCGATGAAATTATTGCAATCGGCATAATAGGGTTTTAAGTCAGGATTGGATATTGCCGATACGGCACCGCCATAACCAACCGCCTCATTATTGATGAAATCCACATTTTCAAGAGTCAGGTCGCAACCACGGAACAGCAACGCGCCGTCACGCTCGACAGCTGTAGAACGATAGTTGCGCAGTTCACAGTTCTTCATTGTCAACGAATAATTCTCGGGGACATACACCAACGGATATTCAAGACCCTCGCCGTCAAGGACTGTCTTACCGACTACCTCGGTGAACGCCTTGTTGTAACCGCCAAGAATCGTCAGGGTGTTCTCCGGGGCGACCGATTCATTGTAAACGCCCTCCGTGACCATTATAATGTCGTCAATCTCGGCGTTGGCGGCCGCATCGGCAATAGAGTTGTACGGCTTCGCTTTTGTCCCGTCGCCGTCAGCCGAAGCCTCGGAGTCAACGTAAACCTCCCTGGGGGCACCCGGAGATTCAAGCTCGGCAACCACAAACACAGGGAAATGGTCCGATGCCGGATACTGCGTGCCCTGGTAGTCGTAAGTGTCAACGACAATGTGACGTTCAAGAATCTTCATGTGGCGGAAAAACTGATAGTCGATTTCCTTGAAAGCATAACTTGACGAAGTGGTGTTGAACGCGCCATACGTCCCCTCTGTACCGGGCAATGTCGTGGGCAGACAATAATTTTTCTCGGCCGCAACTTCAAACTTTGCGTCCTTGAACGAGGCACGATAGGCTTTATAGGCTTTCACATCACGCGGTATACGCTGCATGTTATAGTCAGCCACTACCATGACGGGATAATCCCCGGCGATTTCCTTGACACGATTCACCACAAGTTGGGAGCCGTATACACCGTCGAGAGTCCAGCCGTTATTGGTATGGGTGGCCGCATAGAAGAATATATCGCCTGTGCTTTTGTCCTTTAGTTTCACCCAGCCTACATTTCGGGTGTGGGTGGCTATTTTCTTGTCCCATCCCGCCGAATATTTCTCGGGGGTCGGCGATATAAAGAAACTGCCGGATTCAAGCATATCATATTTCCCGTTCTTGAACGCGATGCCGACATACTCCTTGTCGGCCGTGCCGTCACGGTCCCATGCGAGGAACGTGTACCCCGACCCTTCAAGGCTCGCACGGAACTCCTCCAACTGGGACTTCCCTGTCAAGGAATTGTTATTGCCACGGCCACGTCCTGTCAGCTCCTGGAAACCAACCACGTCAAAATCGTATTTGGTTATCATGCTGATTGCAAACGGCCCACGGTTACACCAATCCTTGCCCCCCTTGTCGGTCGTCGCGCAATATCTCACATTGAACGTCGCGAGACGATGGGACGCGGCCACACCGCCCAAAGAAGCGATAACGAGTGAAAACAGTGTTATAAATAGTTTGGTTTTATTCATTTTGTGATTTTTAAACAACCTCTTAATTCGGAATCGTAGGGACGCACCAACGTGTGCGTCCATCATTGCAGATAGTTGATATTCTGCTACTCTGGAGACGCGCACGTTGGCGCGTCCCTACGACACTGATTTATGAATTGTACAACATCCTTTAATGTCGGTTATTTCGCAACCTTGACGGACGCGTTACCGGCCTTGATGATGTAGACACCGCCGGCCATGCCTTCAAGGGATATTATCGAGTTGTCTCCAAGTTCCTGGGTCAGGACCTTGCGGCCGGAGATGTCATAGACATCAGCGACACCTTCGGTACCCTCGACCTTGAAGCTGCCGTTGCCAAGGGAAACGACCTTGATGTCATCACCGCTGACAGCGACATCGGCGATACCTGAACCACCGGCCGACGCGTTGGGGTCATAGCAACCGCGATAGGAGGTGGCGGCACGTTTGTTCCCGTAGATATCGACTGAAAGGTCGATTTTTACATCCTTGAACGCTGTGAGGAAATCACACGCGTCAAACGCAGCCTGTACCGACGCCACATTTACATCTCCGCATGAAGCCAGCGGCTCGATGTAGTAACCGCCGTCCTTTTCAGTGATTTTGTTGCTGCCGAGCACATCGCTCTGGGTTGCGACATTCCAATTGTCGGTCGATGCCCATGTATTGTTCACGAGACCTGTTTCCCAGATTGATTCGGGCTGAGAGTTCATATAACGGCCCCCTATAGAGTTGTAACCGCCTGTTATGTATTTAAGTTTATTATTATTTTGGTCAAAGAAAGCGTACACTTTAGGGACATCGGTCGTCATGGGTGAAACAATGATGTTACCGGCAATGAAGAAAGGAGTACCCGCATTGATTGAGCATACCACGCCCTTACTGTCAGACGGGTCTGTTGTGTTGAAATTATAGAATGTATTGTAGGCCATAATCATCTGGCAATTGTTAGCCTGACGTAAGCATCCTCCGTTCTGCTTCAAGGTCAGGCCACTTCCGTCAAGCAGGTTGTTAACCATCACCAAGTCAACTGATTTATCCTGGTTGGCGATAAGACCGCCATAGCAGAACACAGTCTTGGCAAGTTCAGCGTTGGCAAGAGTGTTGCCTGTCATCGTACATCCCTCAAGAACAACGAGAGAATGCTCTGTCTCGCCACCACGAGCACTGATGCAGACTGCCCCGGTATTGTTCTTTTTCTTGTCACCGCTGCCGGCTGCATCGTAATGAACTTCATAATAATTGTTGACATTATTCCTCCACACACAATGCTTTGCATAGAACTGTGACTTATAGGGTACTACAATGCCACCCCATGAGGTGACGTTGTTTTCAAATGTCACATCCTCAATCTTCATGATAGCCTTGCGAGTATAAAGGACAGTGCCTTTATATTCAGTGATATTTCCACCTGTCGCACCTGTGAAGGTGACACCCTTGATTTCGGTGGCCTGTTTACTTTGTTCCTCATTATTGACACTAATAAACGGCTCGCCGCCATTCTTGCCCTGGGCATCGAAGATTGTCTTGTTTACCGAGGGATTGTAACCTGACACGTCAGTCCCGGTGGCCGACGCGGGAAAACCGCCTATCACCGATATACCGTCGACCATGTTGACTGTGACACCGTTATAGGTACCCGCTCCGAAATATATGATGTCTCCTGATTCAACACCTTCAAGAATATCAGCGAGTGACTCGGCGGGGAATGCGTTCTCCCATGATGAACCGTCCTGTTCACCGGCTCCGGCCGGAGTTGCAAAATAGGTCGCTGCACCGGCATTGAACCCGGCTAAAAGAGCGGCCACCAATAAGAAAGTAGATTTTTTCATAATGATTTAAGTGTTAAAGTTATATAGAGTCCTTAGGGACTTTAAGGGCCTTAAAGTCCCTAAGGACTCCGGGTTAGTTATTCAAATGTCAGCCCGTCGTTCCAGCCGGGGTTCTGTGTGAGCGCGCCGCCTGAAAGCGTCCTCTCGCCCACGGGAATACCGTAGAGATAATCGCGGTCCTCGCGCCAGGTGCGTTTGTTGGCATCGTCGCCGAAACGCAAGGCGAAACCATGGTCACCCTCGCTAAGGATGATATCCTTGCCGATTTCGAGGAACTTCAAGCCGAGTCCACCAGGTTTCTTGCCCTCGTAGATACAGATATTGGCTTTGCCGTCACCTGTCATGTCATACTTACCGGGACCGGGGAAATAGATACCATAGAACGGCTTCTCATAGACTTTACCCTCTTTCCAGCGGAGGATATCATTATAGTGTACCAGCTCGAGCGCAAGCTCGACCATGCGCTCGCGGCGTATCTCAAGAATCACGCCTGTGTTGGCACTCTTCGTTACGTTGGGGTACCCCCACTCCTCACTCATCAGATAGGTATCGGGGGCTGAATTGGCGTCGGCCATCTTCAGGTCGGGCATGCCGACACGGTCACGCAGACGGTTTACCGAAATGTCGAGGTCGTTCTGGGTGAGCGTTCCAAGCTCGGCAAGAGCCTCGGCATAGTTGAGATAAATCTCGGCGAGACGGAAAATGGGCATGGCCGTGCGAGACTGGTTGTAGGCATCATGGGAGTCATCCATCACATATTTAATATACTGATAGCCACCCTTAGTGTTGGTTATGTTCATGACGCTCACCTTGCTCTGTCCCTGCTGGATATAGCCGGGGCCGAGGACAGTCTGTGACATGCGCGGGTCACGGTTCTTGAACTCATCGACATATTCCATGGTCTTCCATGACGGATTGTCAGTAAAACGCGAGCCATCGGCATTCAGGTAAAGGTTGACAAAACGCTTTGTCAGAGACATGCTACGGGTCTTGGAATTGTCGTTGGCATTGTGTTTACCGCCGACCTGGTCACCGTAGATGCGCGCCCATATATACTCGTTGCCGTCAGGCTCAATTGTCGAGAAAAGGTCACGATAAGGCTCAGCACCACCCTTGTGGAGAGAATATCCACCCTCGTCCATAAGTTTTTTGGATGCCTCGGCACATGTCTTCAGCAACTCGTCACCCGGTAGATTGGCGGGATTGAACGGGTCGCCCGCATGATACTTGCGGAACGTCCCTTCAAATAGACATGCGCGTGACTTCAACGCAAGTGCCGTCCATGCACACACCTGGGTCGTGTTGCGTGTCTTGGGCAACAGTTCAAACGCCTTGTCACAGTCCTCTATGATGTGATTGATGACCACATCACGGTTGTCCCGGGGTTTATTCAGCATAGCATGGTCGCCCGAGCCCACAGGCTGGTCATACCAGGGCACCTCGCCGAACTTCACCAGATAATTATAGTAGAAGAACGCGCGGAAGAAGTAGGCAACGCCATCATAATGGTCGCGTGCCGCCTTGTCGGGGCAACGGTGGGAGTACAACAGATAATAGTTGATGTTGCGCAACGTGCCCCAGGACCAACCCACATCGCCTGCCTTGGAAGGCAACGGACGCGAGCCTCTGATTTCATTGGACGGGACCTCGGGGGTCACAAGTTCACCCTGCTCAAGAAACCACTTGAACGTCCCCACTTGCGGCTGCAGCGAGTAAAACGAGTTGGTGAACTGTTGCAGTTCAGCCTCCGACCCGAAATAATTCTCCGGGACAAGCCTGTCCTCGGGGAACTGGTCCATGGTGGTACAGCCGGTCATGGCCGATACAGCCATTAAGCCTGTAATGAATTTATATATTGATTTCATGTGATTGACTGTTTTAGAAAACGATATTGACACCAAATGAGAACGACTTGGAGAAACCGTAGGTCAGCGCGTCATTGGTCTTTTTGCCTGAGTTGGTCGCAGTTTCGGGGTCTATTGTCTTGCAATGTTTCTTCAACGGAGACCAGTAGCAGAGGTTCTCACCCGAGAAATACAAACGCAGCTCCTGGAAATACTGTTTCAGCACCGGTAGGGTGTAACCCACCGTCAGGTTCTTCAGACGCAGATAGGCCAGCGACTGGAGGTAACGGGTGTTAGGTCCTGCGCCCATGGAGTTCTTGCTTCCGTATGCCTCGTATGAACGTAGACGCGGGAAATAGGCATCAGGGTTATCCTCGTTCCAAACGTTGGAGAGGAAATCGGCCGGGAGATAGGCGTTATAAGGTCGGCAATACGGGCCCCAGAACGTACGGGCCTCGTTGCCGGGATACCAGTCACACTTGCCTATCCCCTGGAAGAACGCCGAGATGTCGATTCCCTTCCACTCAATGCTGCCACGGAAATTGTAGTTGTAACGAGGGGTGGAGTTACCGATGACACGCATGTCGCCCGGTTTCTTAACCGTTCCTTCGCCGGGGGTGATTTCGCCGTTGCCATCGACATCGACATAACGGACATCACCTGCATGAAGTCCACGGTACGGGCCCTGGGTGTAGATGTCACTGTAAACGTATGTGCTCCCGTCAATATGTTTCATGTATTCGGCCGCCTCCTCGTCACTGCTGAACAGGCCGTCGATTGTGTAACCCCATATCTCACCGAGACGTTCGCCCACATAGTGGCTTCCAATCTTGTAGTTGGAATTGTCGAACTTGGTTATTTTGGACGAATAGTCACCGATACCCGCGCCTACCGAATAACGGAATGTCGAGCCGAGCAACTTGAAATCGTCGTTCCATGACACGGCGAGTTCCCAACCCTTAGTGCGGAGGTCGGCACAGTTGGCCTTGGGCACCGATGCACCGTAGACAGCCGTCAGGTCGGCACCGCTGGTGAGCATGTCCTTGGTATCGCGGATATACATGTCGCCCGTGAAATTGAGGCGGCTGTTAAGGAAGCTGAGGTCGAGACCGGCGTTATAGGTGATGACCTTCTCCCATGTCAGGTCAGAGGCGGGAGGTGCGCTCACCGAGGCGTAGGGGACGTAGGTCGTGCCGTCAAACGTCAGGTTGTCCATCAGCTGATTGGTGGTGATTTTCTGTATATAGTCGTAATATCCCACCTGCTGGTTGCCGAGGCTACCGTAGGAAAGACGGATTTTACCGTTGCTCCACCAGTCACGCACAGGCTCGAAGAAATTCTCCTCGCTGAAACGCCAGCCTGCCGAGGCCGAAGGGAAGAAACCCCAGCGGTGGTTCTTGGCGAATCGTGACGAGCCGTCGTAACGTCCTGAAAGTTCCAAGAGATACTTGCCGGCGTAATCATAGTTGACACGCGCGAAATAGCCGTAGGTCACCGAATTGTTGATTTCGTCCTTGAAATCCTTCACCTCGCCCGTGGCGATGTTGAGTGAGTTGACATCGGGGCTCATCAGGTCCTGGCGTTCACCCTTGAAATAAAGGTGACGGTAGATTTCACCGTTGAAACCGGCGGTGACTTTCAGATTGTGGTCCCCGAAACTCGGCGACACGGTTGTATAGGCGTTGATTGTCTGCGTGGTGTTGTTGGTCATGCCACGGGTGAACATGTCCCAGCACATCGAGTCGGCCGCGCCGTCAATCCACCCGACGATGCCGTCGGTATTGCTGTAAGGCACGGGGACACGGCGCATCTCGCGGTTGAGGTTACGGTAGAGATAGGCATAGTCGGCGTTGATTGTCCACCATGATACGGGAGTGATTTCAATGGCGTTCTTCACCATGAACTCACGGTTCTGGTCCTTGTTCTTGTGTTTGCCGTAGTTGAGCAGGGCGTTGTAGCCGTCGCTGACCTTGGCCGTACCCACGGTAATGATGCCCGATATATCCCACAGTGAAGTACCGTCGGGGTTGGTCGAGGGGAACGATGCGAGCGCATGGTTGGCCGAACGATAGAAGAAGTCGTTGAGGTCAGACGAGCCTGAACGCTCGTAGGTCGACTCGAAGAAACTCGTGTTGACCCTGTATTTCAGCCAGTCGGTGACCTTGATGTCGAGTTTGGCACGCATCGAGTAACTCTTGTACTTGTCATTGTCAATGTTCATCACGCCGTCCTCAAAGTAGGCACGGCCACTGACATAGTAGTTAACCCTCTTTGAGCCACCGGTGATAGAGACATTGTAGTCCTGCATCGGACGGCTCTTGCGGTAGTAGTGGGAATACCAGTCATGGTTGGCATAGTAACGCCAGTGTTTGTCAGACGTCGGGATTGCCCATGGACGCTCGGCCGACTCGGTTGTCTGACCGAGACGCATCCACATCTCGGCGTAATCATACTCGTCATAGTTGGTATAAGGGTTGCCGCCATGGTTCAGGTTGGCCTGGTCATTGATATATGTCGACCAGAAACCGCTTGTGACAAAATCGGTGCTGACGGTCTGACGACGCCATCCGGCCTTAAGGTCAGCCGACACCTTGGGGGTGGCGTCAAGTTCGCCCGACTTGGTCGTAACGAGCACAACGCCCGCCGAGGCTTTCGCTCCGTAAATCGCCGCTGCCGAAGCGTCCTTTAGAATCGAGACCGACTCTATATCGTTGGCGTTCACACGAGTCAGGTCCATCTCTACACCGTCAACGAGCACCAAAGGGCTACCACCGTTGATTGAGGCGACACCACGTATGTTGATTGAAGCACCCGCGTTAGGGCCGCCCGAACCCATCGACAGGTTGAGAGCCGGGTCAGCGCCCTGAAGGGCGGTCGCCGCATTGCCAGTAGGACGTCCGTTGACATCCTTGGCCTTGACAACGCTCACCGCACCGGTGAGGTTAACCTTCTTCTGACTGCCGTAACCGACGATTACGACCTCGTTGAGGACATTGTCGGCGGCATTCATCCTGTAGTCGTAGGCCCCGCCATGCGTAACCTTTACCGACGCGGGCGTATAACCTACGTATGTGAATTCAAGCACGTCACCCTTGGCGACATTGTTCAACGTATAGTTACCATCGACATCGGTGGCGACACCGTTGGACGGATTCCCCTTGACACGCACGCTCGCGCCAATCAGAGGTTCGTCATTTTCGTCGGTGACACGACCGTTCACGGTAAAAGTTTCTTTCACACCGCCCTCCCTGGCGGCTGCGGTGACATCCTTTGGCGGCTCTGTTCCTTTCTCAAAGACAGCGACATTATTATTCGCCCCGAGGCGGTAATCAAGTTTTGAACCGGCAAACATGCGGTCGAGCACCTGACGCTCTGTGGCGTTCTTCACCGACACGCTGACGGGACGGTCAAGACCGGGCAATGTCGATTTATAGAAAAACCGAAGTTCCGAGACCCTCTCGACCTCACGCATGGCACGCGAGAGCGGAATCTTGGAAAACGACACCGTTATATCGGCCCACACCGAGACAGCCGAGACAGCCACGGCAACCGTCAGGGCCAACAGACGGCGAGATTGATGTTGTAATGAAATCCTCATAGTTCTTTAAGGTTAGTGTGACGGTCATTCGACCACTTTGATTTTCTTGCCTATCTCGACCTTGCGCCAGTCGTAATTGGGGAACTCGACACGCCCGAAGAAGTAAAGGGTCACATCCCCGGCCTGGGTGAGCGTGATTTCTGACGAGGTGTTAACCCCGTCGGCGTCGAATTCCTGAAAATCGGCTTTCATCTCGGAGTCGGCGAACCACCACGAGGCATACCACCAATAGCTGGCATCACGCAGGTCTTCGCTCGCCGGGGCGGTCTGGCTGATTGAGCAGCGCACGACATCGCCCACCTTGTACACGTCCTTCTCAGGGGTGACCTTAATCACACTGAACGACGGCACATGTGTTGAATCGTCATCGCTGCACGATGCCGGGACAACCCCCAGCAGCAAGACAAGCATCAGATAATAAATGCACTTGGTTTTAAACATAATTTAAAGTTATATAGGTAATTAAATAAGGTTTAGGGTTAATTAGGAATGAGGAATGTGGAATGTGGAATTAAACTTTAAAAAGTCACGGATTGCGGGAGAGATAAAACACCGAGTCGTTCTCCTGATGAACCGTCAGTCCGGCCGCGGCCGAGATTGTCCTCAATGTCCCGTTCAGGTCCTTGTCTCCCATGCTGCCGGTGAAACGCACATTGTTCAACGACCCGTCGAGGATATTGACTCTCACACCGTAACGGCGTTCGACAGTGCGCAGGATGTCATCAAGTCTTTCGGCATTGAACCGCATGTAACCGTCAACCCATTCACAATAATCGGCTGCGCGTGCCGCACGTGTCTCGAGCCTGTGACTCGACTTGTCATAGTGTACAACCATGTCGGGGGTCATCGTCACCTGATTTCCGCCTTCAGAGACAAGAACCGACCCTTCCTTCAGCGCGACCGTCATGACCGTGTCATCGGGATAGTTCTTGACATTGAACTGCGTCCCACGGCATTCCACCTCTACGCCGTCACACTTGACGACAAAAGGATGGGCGGCGTCGGAGGCTACGTCAAAGAACGCCTCGCCTTTCAGTTCCACCACACGGCGACGGCTCTCCCCGTCATAACTGTAGACAACCTCCGAAACCGAGTTAATATTCACCGCCGTACCATCGGGCAGTGTCACACGCGACTGTTGCATCGCTCCGGCCTTGACAGCCAACGGCATCGACGGCGGCATGTCATGCCGCCCGATAACAATGAAACCCAACGCAAGCATCAACAACACGCTCGCCGCAACCGACATCGCGAGCATACCGCCCGAGAAACGCCTCGCACCACGGTCGCCCTGACGGCCCGAGACCACCTGACGGCGTATGCGCCTACCGACCGTGGCATCCACCATCGGCGACGCCGACATGATTTCCTCTTTGAGCCATGAGCCGAACGTCGTATCGGTCTCATACCACAGTCTCACGTCCTCACGCTCGTCAAGCGAGGCCTCTCCCGCGAGATATTTCTCGACCATCCGTCTTGTTTCGTTTATATCTTTCATTACAGTGCCAATATCAAAATTAGGGACATAAACATCGCCCTGATGTGGTAACGGCTCGACAGCTGCTCCTTGATGAATTTCAACGCCAACGCCACATGGGTCTCGACTGTGCTGACCGAGATGTCGAGTTCCTCTGAAATCTGCTTGTAGGATTTATCCTCAAGACGGTTCATCCTGAACACCCGGCGACGGACAGGTGGCAGTTCCTCGACCAGTGCATTGATATACCCCGAGAGGAAACGGGCATCGACATCCTGCTCAGTCGTGCACTCATACCCTTTGCCTGTTTTCAACAGATAATTGAAATAGGCATGCTCGACGGCCTGACGCTCGCAGTGGTTGAAAAAGACATTACGGGCAATCGAGAGCAGAAACGCCTCCATTGACTCCACATCCGACATCATACCACGCCGCTCCCACACCCGCATGAAAACCATCTGCGTGATTTCCTCGGCAAGCCACTCGTCACCATGGGAAATATGGAGCACAAAATTGTAGATGCGCCCGCTGTAATCATGGTACAGAGTCTCAAAATGCCGGTCTGGCAGCCTTTCAGGCTTACGGTGTAACATTACGTGATTGGTGTTTTATGGTATGAATTTCCCCCAAGACAGTTAAGTCCCCGATTTTATCTAATCGGAAACTCATTTTTAATCTTTTTTAACCAAAAACCTCCTTACAACACATAATTCTATACGACAAAGGATGGCGTCGCAAAACTGATGTCCCGCGCAAAATCGTAGGGACGGGGCGTGTCCCCGTCCGATAAACGCAGTTGATTTATAGCAATTTATGACGGTAGACACGACACGTCGTGTCCCTACGATGCCAATTTCACGTATTTTGCGGCAACCCCGCGACAATCCCCCGACAAAAATAAAGGTAGATTTACCCCCCCATACAAATCGCTGATTCACAACGATTTATGTTCGCGTATTTCATTTCGTACAAAAATTTTTATAGTTTTTCATGGTTATTCCCCCGCCAATTTAACCAAATAATCGTGAAATGCCGAACAGACCGAAATCAGGTAGGGTGCGGGCATGCCCGCACCGAAAAAAGCCGACACAGGCGGTGCTGCTGTAGCAGCACCCTACCCCAATCCCCTCCCGGTGGCCACAATCGCCTGAAAGGCCGTGGCATGCCACACTCGGTCGCAGACGCGAGGTCTCCGACATCTTTCCCGCATCGTAGGGACGCGACTACGTTCGCGTCCGGGGAACGGAGGCGGAGACGTGATTGCGAAGCAATCCAATGCCGGCAGCCGGGACGCGAAGCGGGCGCGTCCCGTGATGGAACGCGCCCGCTTTATAGGGTCAATTCAATCGTCCGCGATGTGATTACATGGGCGATGAAATCTTAATGTTGTCAAGGAACCAGCGTAATGCCTTGGAGTTGGGCCATTGCGCATCAGTGTTACGTATAATGATACGGGTATTCTTGTCAACCTTAGCACCTGAGAGGTCTACATCAGCGTTAACCCATACCAGTTTACCGTTGTCAGGTATACCGTGCTGGAGGGTAGCGACAGGTGTCTCCTCATCTCCGTTCTTCAAAATAACCACGAGTTCAGTCGGGTCAACGACACCGCTGCCTTGACGCTGCGATGACCATACAAACGAAAGTTTCAAACCTTCGATACCACCGTCACCAAGAGCCTCTATTGCAGGAAGTATGATACCTCCCTGATAGCTTGTCTTACCGAACTTGAAATAGTTGCCGTTAAGATATATACACTCACCAGCCTTCTTATCGGGAGCACAAGTGCGCAGGAATTCATATCCACGAGCCTGGGCGGCGCCTTCGGCCGTCACACCGTCAACCTTGGTACCGGCTGCTGAAATCTGCGGAGAACTTGCGCCCGGGTCATCGGTCTCGATTGTGCTGCCGGCACCTGATGCCTGGACATGCGGAGCAAGCCATTCGAAGTCATCGCTGAAGTAGATTGTCTCGGCGATACCGTTGTCGGCAATCAGGTTGGATGCAATAACCTTCACGGCAGGGGCAGCCACACCCGAGAAGTATCCCCCGATAGTTACGCTGTGACCCTTGAAGTCATCCAGTTTCAGGTTTTCAGCGACTTCAATGAACTGGACCTTGTTTGTCGCACCCTTCACCGACAGGACATTGCCGTCGAGTACGCCGGTAACCGTTATGTAGTCACGCTTGGTCAGCGTCATATTGTCAAGACTGCCGGTGATGTCAGTGCCCTGTGGGTATGTAACGGCCTGACCATCGGAGAGCTTGGTTACGCGCTCGCCCAGGACGTATGCCATTCCATCAGTCCATTTTTCACCCTGCACCTTCACCATATTGCCCGGAGCGACAGAGATATCACTGCCGAGAACCCAGATGTTATCAGTGCCGTCGGTTGCCACAAAACCGTTGGAAGTGACAGCCATGACAGTCAAATTGGTAATCGCGACCACGGTCTCGTCATTGACAGCGTCAATCTCGTTGATTTGATATTCCTTGCCATCGCGGAACTTGTCGCCGTCCTGGCGTATAACGACCTTGGCCTGGCTGGCCAATGACGGCCCATGGAAAATCAGGTCATAACGACGGGGATTATCGAGCGCGCCGTCACGGAGGTTATCGGAGACTGAAATCTCGACATCCATTGTACCGACACCCTCGGCCGGGGTGACTGTAATCCACTCGGGGGCATCAACAGTCCATGCACCGTCGGAATATACGGTGACTATCTTTGTATCAGGATTTGTCCCCTCAAAGTTCAACCCGCTCGCGCTGACAAGCACAGCCTTGGCGGGTGCAGGGCCGTCATCGTCCTTACATGAGCTGACCGAGAGTGTCAGCACGCTCATGAGCGCAACGAAACAATATTTAAATATATTTTTCATTTTGATTTATTTCTAAAGTTTGAAATTATTCCCATCCGGGATTCTGAACGAGATTGGGATTGAGAGCAATCTGATTGGCAGGAATCGGATAGAGGTAGTCACGGGTCTCGTTGAAAGGATAGTTCTCAGTCTTCATGCCAACATGCCAGTCAAAATAGCCTCTGTTACCGTCGCTCAAGAATATCTCCTTACCGATTTCGTAGACCTGTCCGACCCCGGAGGGCTTGGCATCGCCCTGATTGTAGAGAGCCAGGTCAGCCTTGCCGTCCCCCGTCAAATCATACTTGCCCGCACCGGGGAAATACATTCCATAAAGAGGTTGGTCAAGACACTTGCCGGCTTTCCAGCGGAAAAGGTCCATAAGACGGAAACCTTCCATGACGAGTTCGATTCCACGCTCACGGCGTATCTCAAGAATCACACCCTTGTTGTTACCTGTTACATTGGGATAGCCGTATTCATCACCGGCAAGATAAGGGTCGGGGATAGCGTTGGCCTGTGCCATGTTCATGTCAGGCATGCCGACACGTTTGCGCAGCAGATTGACTGACTTATCAAGGTCATCCTGGGTGAGCGAACCAAGTTCGGCCTTAGCCTCGGCATAGTTCAACAGAACCTCGGCGTAACGCATCCATGGGAGGTCATTGGTCGATCTATCAATATTGTCATTCTGGTTATTGCCGGTCTTGGATTGCTGCACAAACTTAATAGGCTGATAACCCGTGACTGAAATTCCCAAGTCCGGAGCAAGAACAGTGTTCTCACCGATACGTTTATAATTCAGGCCACGTACAGTCTGTGACAGACGGGGGTCACGGTCCTTCATCTCCTCGGTGAACTGCATTGTCTGCCAACCGGGGATGTCAGTGAAACGACGACCATCCTTCATCAGGTAGGAACAGATAAATTTACGTGTAAGACCCGGTTGTCCTTGGCTCGCAATAAGCGTAAAACCGTTAGTGTTGTGCGACGTTCCGCTAACCAAGGTAGATGATGAGGAATATCTTGAGAAGATGTATTCATCTTTGTCGGCATCTTCCTGTACAAAGAGGTCGCGGTAGTCGGTATCGGTCTTGCCGGTGAGACGCTTGATGCTGTACTCCTTGCGGTCCATCAGTGTCTGGGCGGCATCGGCCGCGAGCTGAAGATAATAATTATAATCATGCTCGGGATAAGTAAGGTTATGATACTTGCGCCATGTGCCTTCAAAAAGACAGATACGGGACTTAAGTGCGAGAGCCGCACCGATAGTTACACGGTAAGGGGCTTCCTTCTCATCTTTCTTGGCTTTGAGATGCTCGATTGCATAGTCGACATCCTCGATGATTTTAGTCATGATGAACTCACGGCTGTCACGGGCCTTGTAAAGGTCAGGGTCGGCCGAACCGAGCTGCTTGTCATACCAGGGCACATCGCCATAGTGTTTCAGCTTCTCGGCATAGAAATATGCACGGAAAAAGCGTGACACTGCGGTATAATGTATCTTGGCCTCCTGGTCCTGACACTTGTCGACATTCTCAAGCAGGGTGTTGATACGGCGCAGGTCCTTCCATCCGCTATTGGACCACTCCCAATGGCTACCGGAACCATCCTTTGGAGTATAACGCTTGATTCCGCCGATTATCTCATCGCTCAGGGTACGCTGAATCAGCTGGTCACTCTGTTCCGTGAAGAAATCCTTAATCGGAATGTTATTGTAATAAGGATTAGTGAACATCTCGAGGTCAGTGGCTGTCGTGAAATAGGTCTCATTTGCCAGCTTATCCTTGGGGACTACGTCAAGCGTGTCATCGCATGAGGTAAAACCCACGGCAACCAACGACGTTAACAGTATTGGAAATATTTTTTTCATTGTTTGATTCATTTTTAGGTTTAGAATGTCACGTCGATACCAAACATATAGGTCTTGGGCCAAGGATAGAAACCACCGTTGGCGTCGTCATCGCGGTTGAACGCAGCCTCGGGGTCAACATACTTGGTGTGTTTCTTCAACGGAGACCAGTAACAGAGGTTTTCACCCGTGAAATAGACACGCACCTTGTCAATGTGAGCCTTCTTGGTGATATTTGTCGGAATCGTATAACCTACGGTCAGGTTCTTGAAACGGAGGTAACGGATATTCTGGATGTAACGGTCATTGTAGTTCTGGAGGTTACCGTTTGAACGGGCCTTTGCCAATGGACGGGGGAAGTAGGCGTCACGGTTCTCAACCGACCATACATTGTCCATGAAGTTCTCGGGCACGAACGAAGCGTATTCACAGTAGCCGTAAGGTCCCCAGAATGCTGTGGTACGGTTATTGGGATACCAATAGTGGTTACCTGTGCCCTGGAAGAACGCCGACACATCGAAACCGAAGTACTGGAACGACGCTGTAAAGCCATACTGCAACGAAGCGAGCGAGTTACCGAGTTTCTTGAGGTCACCATGGTTGTAGAGTGAGTTGATGGGCACACTCTTGAACACGGGATTGCCGTCGGCGTCTTTCATCGCCTTAGCCTCGGCATAACCTTCATCACCCTCGACAAGGAAAGTCTTACCATCGGAAATCATGGTGGGGTCACCGTCATTCACCTTCTTGTCACCGTTGGTGTCAAGGAAAATGAGGTCACCGGCCTGATAACCACCGGCGATTGAGTTGGTCACCTTAGTCAGGTCAATATCTTTCTTGTAGGCATCGGCTTCCTCGTCGCTCTGGAACAGACCGCCGGTGGAGTAACCCCAGATATCGCCTACACGCTTGCCCTCGTAATTAGAGCCGAGGAGCTTGCTTTCGTTGTTCTTGAACTTGGTGATTGTACTGTTGTAGTCCGAGATATTGAAACCGACACTGTAGCTGAAACGTTTGCCGAACAGCTGGAAAGAATCGTTCCAGCTCACAGCAAGTTCGTAACCTTTGGTGCGGAGGTCGGCTGCATTTGACTTGATTGCGCCGGCGCCGTAAACGTCGGGGAGCTGCATCGCATCGGTGAGCATGTCCTTGGTATCACGGATATAGAGGTCACCGGTGAAACTCAAGCGGTTGTTGAACAACAGAAGGTCAAGACCTAAGTCCCACTGGTTGGCTTTCTCCCATGTGAGGTCCGATGCCTTGGGGTCTTGCAGACTCGTGTAAGAGCCTGGGGAGTCAGAGCCAAATGTATAAGAAGCGAATGTGTTGGTCGTCACGAGACGAAGCCATGTATAGTAGTCCGACACATTCTGGTTTCCGAGTGAACCGTATGATGCACGGATTTTGGCATTGTCAAGCCAACCACGGGTCGACTCCATGAACTTTTCTTCGGAGAAACGCCAACCGATAGAACCCGAGGGGAACATACCCCAGCGGTGTCCCTTTGAGAAGCGTGACGAACCATCGTAACGGCCTGAAAGTTCAAGGAGATATTTGCCTTTGTAGTCATAGTTGATACGGCCGAATATACCCATCAGCTTATATTCACCCTGACCGCCTGATACCTCAACGACAGGAGAACCGTTCTCACCATTCACAACGAGGTCAAAGTCATCGAGGTCATCGCTTGCAAGATTATAAGCCTTGGTATAGACTTTCTTGAGAGTGTATTGCTCGTAGTTGTAACCTGCCATAACGGTGAGGTTGTGGTCTTCCTTGAATGTATCCTTATAGGTCGCAAACGCATTCACTGAATAATAGTTGTGAGTATTGATTGTCTCTTTCAATGCGTTCTCGCCCGCGCCGGTTGTATAATAGCCAATCTCATCCCCGGGGTTGGAACGGAATCCCAGGTTAGTGGAACGTCCTGTGTTACGTGCCTGATAGAATCGATAGGAGAAGTCTCCTACAATCGAGAGTTGCTTGATAGGGTTGATTGTCAAGCGCGATGTATTAGTGAAGTTGGTCTTACGGTCCATGTTGCGGTCCTTGCCTTCAAGAAGAATCTGATGGCGTGAGTTACCGACATTGGCTGTAATCCAAGGAATTGAACGCAGATAAGTCCCGTCAGGGTTGGTAAGAGGGAAACATGCATACAGGTGACGTCCAAGCATCGCCATGTTATCATCGATTGCACCGTAACCTACATGGTCGTATGTCGAGCCATAGAATGCCATGTTGTTGGAGAATGACGCATACTTGTTGATTGCGAAGTCAATCTTTGAACGGATGTTGTAACGTTTGTATTTATCGGTGTGAACCTTGAGCATACCGTCACGGTATTCGAGGCCTCCTGATACAAAATAGTTGAGCTTACCTTTTCCGCCTGACAAAGAAACGTTATGTTGCTGAACCGGGCGAGTGGTATCGAACAATGTGTTGTACCAGTCGGTGTTGGCATAATATTTCCAAACTTTCTTACCGTTGATGGTTTTCTCAACAGTCCAAGGACGGTCAGGGTTCTCTGTCGTGTCATTGACACGGGCGAGAAGTTCCATCATGTCCTCATCATCATATAATATAAGGTTGGAGTTGGATGATGCCTGTTTAAACGTGTTGATAGTCTTCACATGCCAGTAACCGGTCTTGATGAAATCGGTTGACGTCGTACCCGAGTCCCAACCGAAACGACCGTTATAACGGACCTTGGTCTTACCCTCCTCGGTCTTACCCGACTTGGTTGTCACGAGAATGACACCGAACGCTGCACGGGCACCGTAAACGGCGGCAGCCGAGGCGTCCTTGATGACCGACACTGACTCGACGTCATTAGGGTTGACAAGGTTCATGTCGCCAATCGCGCCGTCGATGAGCACCAACGGGCCGTTGTTGCCCGACAGAGACTCACGTCCACGGATATTGATTGACGCTGCCTGTCCCGGGACACCTGACGATGTCGAGATGTTAAGACCGGCGACAGACCCCTGGAGCATATTGCTTATAGATGTCGCAGGGCGTCCCTCGAGTTTTTCGCCATCGATACTTGCGACAGCACCAGTGAGGTTCACCTTCTTCTGTGTACCGTAACCGATGACGACAGTCTCGTTAAGCATGATGGCATCCTCTTTCATCACAACATTGACATTGGTCTCATTTGGACCTACAGTCACTGTCTGAGGAGCGAAACCCACGTATGTGAGTTTGAGCGTAACCGCGCCTGACGGTACTTTCAGACTGAACTTACCGTCAATGTCGGTCATTCCGCCGGTGGTTTTACCGCTCATGATGGTAACTCCAGCCAATGGCTCTCCCTGGGTGTCGAGAACTGTTCCCGTCACCGTCCTGCCCTGTGCCGCGGCCGCAAACGACCATAACGCCACAAAGAGCATTAGGAATAACGATTTAATTACTTTCATAAATTTGCACTGTAATATTTAATTATAACTCGGTTTTTCTATGGTAATAAGCGGCCACGGGTCTAAAAGATTGTCTAATGTACATTAGCTTCCTGCACCGATGGTGCAGGAAGCCGCCATGGCGGCTTCAAGTTTTCCCCGGTCAACGCCGAGGTTGTCAGGCGGAGGGTGTTGCAGACGACAGTTTTCAGGCGAATCTGTACGGTCGCGGCATGCCGCGGCCTGTACGATTCTTTTCTTGCAACGTCCTCTCTATATTTTCAAAGTCTTTAGAGTCCTTAAGGTCTTTAAGGACTCTAAAGATGGTTTCGTCAGTTTTGCATTTTGTAGGCGTCGGTCGAGAATGCCTTGGGACGGGCCATGTTCTCGGTCCAGGTGTGGCCGAACTCGTCCTTTACCGTGATTACAAGGTCGGTATCGGCATCGGGGGCGGTCACCTTGAAGAAGTGGTGGGAGCGTTCGGTGATGAAACTCGGTTTGGATGTCGCACCGGCGAAACGCTTGACGGTCAGAGCCGCGATGTGCAGCGGGTCGTAGGCCGATGTCTTTGTCACGGCCAGGTTCTGACCTGACTGGGTTGTCACCGTGACAGTCCAGGCCGGATTCCAGTTCCACACGTTAATCAACACCTCGTTCTTGCTGTTCTTGGGATAGGCCGACACGTAAGGCTGGAAAGCCGAATTCAGCGAGGATGACATACCGGGAACATCGTCCATCGAAAAGCTGACATTGTTAAGGTCATAGCTGTGGAACTGATGGCTCTCGGGGTAACCGGCCGCCTTGTAAAGCATACTTTCGATATTGCTCCCCTTCACATCCCAGATTGCGTAACCACCGGGGGAGCCGTCGAGGCTGACATGGACACCGGGGGTGAGGTTGCCTGACCACCACCATGACGAGCAGATGGCAGCGACGTTGTGCTCGGTGAAGTCATGTCCGCCGACAGTGTTCATCTGTGTCGCAGTCAGTGTATAGTTCTTGTGTGTATGACCTGTGACAAAATAGACTTTGTAGCCGTTGAAGATTTCAAACATGTTCTTCATGCTCGCCGATGCGACAGACGCGTGGGAGATTGAGGCCGAAGTATTGCTCGTCGGTTCGGCACAAATATGGGAGTGCATCGTGGCGATGACAGTCGAACCCTTGGCGACATGCTCGAGGTCCTTGCGAAGCCACTGCAGCTGGTCGCTCGAGATGCGCACCTGATAATTTCGTGACGAAGTGCCGTCGTAGTCGCTGCAATCGATGTCGTCCATGACAACATAATGGACTTTACCGATGTTGAACGAATAATAGGTCGGGGCGATTGTTCTACGGTACTTGACCTCGGCATCGAAGTCGGAGAATGTCTCCATCTCGTTATCGTGGTTACCCATAGTGTGGAAAATCTGTATCCCCTTCACCTGCCCGTTGACTGTCTTGAGGTATTCGGGCAAGCCGTATTTCCTTGATACCCAGTACAAATCCCATGTCATGTCGCCGAGGGTGACGGCATACATCTTTTCACTTGCATGGGCATAGCGGTAATTGTTGAAATCAGCCATCACCTTGTTGAACTGGGCCTCATCGTTTGTACGGTTGGCCAGGTGCATGTCGCCAAGGAAGAACACCTTGTAATTATCCTGTCCCGACACAGGTTTCAGCGTGAAATCCACACGCTCGGCCGTGTTGGCATCATTCTTCAACAACGAATAGAACTGCGGCAGGATACCGTCGGCCAACGCCTCGTAACCCGAAGGAATCGACATGAACACATATCCCCACTTCTTGGCCGACTTAATCTGATAGACACCTTTGTCGTTGGTTGTCACGACCTCGTCACCGTCTGAAACGACAACTCCGGCGACAGGCATGCCGTCCTCGGTTGAAATCACGCCAAACACGGTTGTCCCTGCATCAGGCGTGATTATATCCTTCACTATATTAATGTGAAGCGTTCCGTAGGTCTTTTTACGGGTATCACGCTTGAGCGCGACACGGTAATCGCCGGACACAAGTGTCTCGGGAAGTTTCACCGTGAACTTGTCAGCGGCAACAGTCTCGATTTTGGCGGTTGTAGAGACGCCTGAACTTTCCAACATCATCACATCGGTAGCCAACGGAGCCTTGCCATTGAGTACCGCGAACTCAATTGTACCACCCTTGACGACATCAATTGTCGCGGGAACAGTGAACTGCACATCGAAATCACCCGTTGGGTTCACAGGGCCGTCCGGTTCCTCCTTGCTGTCTCCACAGCTGACGGCAAAAGCCGGCAAAAGCAGGACAAGAGTCACCCATAACAGATACTTGCTTATATTTTTCATTTCATCAGTAGGTTAAAATTCTTCGGCATTTAGGCTAAATAATCGCGGATGCCAATATTCTTAATATCTAAGGTAGAGATTCATGGCAATAATTATTCAGCCTGACGTTCAATTGTTTTTACGTTAGTTTTACGGTTGTCTATTATAGAAAGTATGTTAGGTATTATACATCATCCGAAAGTTAAAAACGACTCTTAATTTTGGTTATTTTTAACTAATACGAAACCATTGAGGTTTCATGACGCAACAAATTTAAGAGTTATTGGAGAATATTCAAAATATTTTCCAATAAAAATGAGGATTATGCTAAATTTTTAGCAAATCACTCCTTGTGAAGCGCATTGGGGTCAAACGGCTTGACACGCACCAGAGTCATGTCATCGGGGTTCACGCGGATATCCCCTTTCTCCTCGATTGTCTTGATGTAATGCTCACGAAGTTCCTTGATTTTACGCGCGGCGACCTTGGGTTTATCGGCGTACACCTTATTAATAACGCGCGTGTCAAGGCCGATTTTATAGAACGCTACATGGATGAACTTCCAGTTCTGGTCGGTCAGGTTATATTTTTTCTTGAAACGGTCGGCAATGGCCACACCCTCCGCCGAAGCCTCGGCATCATAAACGCCCCGGTAATACTGCATCAATTCATCCTCGCTCATGATTTTTTTCAATCCTGCCGTATGGAATCTATCAAGGG
Organism: uncultured Muribaculaceae bacterium; assembly: GCA_947628305.1. GTDB lineage: Bacteria > Bacteroidota > Bacteroidia > Bacteroidales > Muribaculaceae > HGM05190. The sequence goes on from CANQZG010000001.1 coordinate 105,334, forward strand.
CGTTACGTGACTTATTTGTGAGAAGGCCACCGTCAGCGTTGACCAACTTGACAAACATCTTGTCCTCCTCCTTTACCATCTTGGCGACCTCCCGCTGCTTGGCGGCGTCAAGGTTGACATAACGGCATACATCGTAGGTGGCCCGCTGCACAGCCGGAGTAAAATCCTTCAACGCATCACAGTCCATAGTCTGCGCCGAAACGCCGAAAAACACCGATAAAGCTGCAATAATAATTGGGTATTTAGATATTTTCATGGCTTTTTTAGTTAAAAGTTTCGTTTTCTAAAGAAAAGTTTATAATTTAGCAACAAAATTAGCATATTATCTTATAAAAACAAAAACAAAAACCTATAAAAATCGCAATCATGGCCTTAAATCTTCGCAAAATAGCCATCGGAGCAGGGACTCTAACCATGGCAGGCTCTCTATATGCCCAGAAGAACGCTCCCGCCAAGGACTCGCGCATGAACGTGCTGTTCATCGCCGTGGACGACATGAAACCGTGGATATCACCTTACGGCGACCCAATCGCCCACACTCCCGCGATGGAGGAACTCGCGGCGCGTGGAACGACATTCAACAACGCTTATTGCCAAGTGGCGTTGAGCGGCCCGACTCGTTCAAGCCTCCTTACAGGACTCAACCCCGACCACACAGGCGTGTGGTGGCTCATGGGGTCGTTCCGCAAGAACAACCCCGACATAGTCACCTTGCCACAATGTTTCAAGAACCAAGGATATGAGACCGTCGGTGTCGGTAAAATCTACCACCCGTTAAAGGACAAGACCGTCAAGGACGACCCCGTGTCATGGAGCAAGCCTTACATCAAGACAAGCGCACCGGCCTACCGCCTCGCCAACGGGCGTGTGGCGACAGAATGCGCCGACGTGCCCGATAACGGATATGTCGATGGCATAATAGCCGAGGAGGCCGTCAAGGAAATGAAACGCCTGAAGGACGGGGACAAGCCGTTCTTCCTCGCCGTCGGGTTCAAGAAACCGCACCTGCCGTTCTGTGCGCCCAAGAAATACTGGGATTTATATGACCGCGAGAAGATGCCGGTAGCCGAGTTCCAGGACATGGCGAAAAACGGGGTCGAATACGCCTACCACAACAGCCTTGAAATCAAGGGATATTCCGACATACCTCCGTTCGAGAGTTTCGTTGACACAAAACACCTCGACACCGAGACACAGAAAAGGCTTCTGCACGCCTATTACGCCTGCATCTCCTACACCGACGCCCAGATAGGCAAACTGCTCGCGGCACTTGACGAGAACGGCTTGGCCGACAACACGGTCATCGTGCTGTTCGGCGACCATGGCTATCATCTGGGCGACCACGGCCTATGGAACAAAATCACCGACTTCGAGCAATCGACCCACGTGCCATTGCTCATCGCAGCCCCCGGCACACGCAAAGGGAACAAGACATCGTCGCTCGCATCGTTCACCGACATTTACCCTACCATCTGCGACCTAACCGGCGTGACCCCACCGCCCCATCTTGACGGCGTGAGTCTCGTCCCGGCCATGAAGAACCCCAAGGCCAAGGTCAAAGATTACTGCATCAGCCAGGTGAGCCGCACATCGGCCGAAGATTACACCATCAGTTCCGACACCGACCTCGAAGGCAAGGCCGACTGGCTCAAGAACGACATTATGGGGTATGCGATACGCGATGGACGATATCGGCTTGTCGAATGGACCAAGGGGTTCAAGACCTATCAGCCGTTCAACGATGATGTCGAAATCATGGGATATGAACTGTATGACTACGACAAAGACCCGTTAGAGACGGTAAATGTCGCCGGCGATAAAAAATATGCCAAAGTTGTCGAACGCCTGAAAAAGCAACTCCACGACTATTACCGGCAAAGCTACGAATCGCCTATGAGCGCACCGATAGCCGAATGCGCCTCCCGCAAGAAATAACCCTAAAAAAGAGAAGGAGGGCAATGCCCACCTTCTCTTTTTTAACGCGTACCCGCGCCCATGGTCTGCACACCGCCTCCGTTGACAAACAATGTCTGACCACTGACCCATGCCGACACCGGAGCGGCAAAATACAATACCGCCCCGGCTATGTCTGACACCTCGCCGATGCGCTTTAACGGTGTATGGGCGAGCATCGCCTCCTGAAGCCACGGGGTAAGCACCGACTCCAGCGCATGGGTGCGTGTCGCACCCGGGCCGACATTGTTGACCCGCACGCCCATCGGACCGAAATCGTATGCAAGATTAGCGGCGAGATGATTCAAAGCCGCCTTTGAAGAGGCATAAACACCCATATCAGGTTCCTTATTCACACTGCTCATCGACGTTATATTGACAACGCTGCCATAACCCGACTTAGCCATGTAAGGCACCACGAGCTGACACAACCTCCAGGGCGCGATTACATTTATATTATATATCCGTTCGACATACTGGCGGTCAATCTTGAACGGGTCCTCACGGCCTCCACCCCCGACTCCCGCGTTATTTACGAGAACATTGACCGTCCCATAGGTCTCCACAGTGTTATTCACAAGATTGACAAGGTCACCGTCATCAAGCACATTGCACGCGATGGGGGTCGCATCACCCCCGAGAGCGACAATCCCGTCGGCCACAACCCGTGCCTTTTCAGCTGACAGGTCACTGACCATCACCGACGCCCCGGCCGCGGCAAGTATTTCGGCACACCCTTTGCCTATACCGTCCCCACCACCGGTGACAACCGCCACCTTTCCGGCAAGGTCAAACAATTTTGCAATATCGTCTTTCATAATGAATCATATACAGAGTATTCATTATGAACATACATTTCAAGCAATTAGTTCCCGTAAAGAATTAAAACTGTTACTTAATAAAAATTTAGGTGTATATTTTCTTTATGGAAGCACCCGCTATAATTTCCGGTGGCAATATTATTCCCGGTTTCCACTCTTCAGTTCCGAGAATTGAATCTATCAAGAGCTTGGTGGCCACCATTCCAATATGTTCAATCGGTTGTGCTATTCGGGTAATCGGCGGATTTAAATAGTCCAAAAATACATTGTTGTCAAAAGATATAATAGAAATATCATCTGGTATCTTCAGGCCATTTTCATTGATAGCTTTCACTGCGCCAAGCATGATTGTACTTGAGCATGCCAATATCGCTGTAGGCGGTTTTTTCGACATCAGGCGAAGGCGTGTCTCCACGTAACCGCTTTGAATGGAATACTCATTCCCTGAAATCGCAATCCTATCAACAAACCCCGCGTCGGTCATGGCATCACTGTATCCTTGCACACGCTTTTTTGACGTAATAGATGACGGAACCCCCTGTAGGCACAATATATCACGATGCCCGGACCCTATCAGCAATTTAGTGGCATCATACGCCCCCTTATAATTATCAGTTGCAACGTATGTGAGATTTGTATCCTCGAAATAACGGTCAATCAGGACAACCGGCATGTGTTCCGACATCTTGAGAAATTTATCGGGACTTTCCGAGGATGGAGCCGCGATTATGCCGTCAACATTTCTCGACAATAACATTTCCAACGCATTCTCTTCCTCTACGGGACTTTCCCCTGTGTCGATAAGCATTACAGGGAAAGTATATTTGTCAGCCTCACGTATGACAATGCTTGCGATGTTGGAAAAAAATGGATTATCAATCTTGGGGACGAGCAAACCTATTGTATGAAACAGGTTTCTACGAAGACTTTGCGCGGCATAATTAGGTCTGAACTCCAGCTTGCACGCAGCCTCCCTAACCTTCTCTTGAGAGGCTTTACTTATCCGGTATTCTTCTGATTTATTGTTCAATACACGGGATATTGTAGTCACCGACAGACCGGTATAAGCCGATAGGTCAGAAAGGGTTGTTTTTTTTCCTGGCATTATTGGCGAGAATCACGATTGGTTATCAACCGCAAAGGTAATCAAATTTCGTAAAAAAGCAAGGAAAAGGGCACAAGCATCTCGGCCAGTCCTGTCCCTGACTTATACAATCTCCAAAATCTAACTAAATCGCTTATTCGCCAATAATGTATATGCCAATTAATTCGTTAGCAACGATTGAAAAAGTTTTAGAGTATGTTTGAATTTAACAGTCGAATTTTTATAGGCAGGTTTCGAGACAGTTCCGGGTCTCCGAGCGAGGAGTGCATCGAGATACATGACGAGCGAGAGACTCGGAAATGACCGGAAGATGCCGTCAAGGAGTCCTACGGGCGGTCTCTTGGACGCTTTTGCCCCTTTGCCTCGGTCACGATGCCCGTATCGCTCCCTCGGCTGCATGGCCAAAATCATTCCAAGACTCCGCATAAAAATTTCTGTCTGTTAAATCCAAACATACTCTTAGGAACGGAATATATTATCGAGCCACTTGTCAAGAAGTCCGGTGCGGACAGCGACATCAAGGATTGTAAATCGACGGCGAATCTGCTGCGCACGTATGGCACTTGAGCGGAGACGCGTTTTTGTAATCCCTATCTGTTCAGGTTCTGTAGGCGCACCCACCAAAGCGAGCGATTGACGCACCTCGGCGAGTGGAAGTATCTGCTCCCGTAGGCGCGCTTGTATCCTCGGCCAATTATCCCTTAGCGTAGAGAGCTGGCGACGGAGTTCGTCGGAGGTGGAGTATTTGGCTGTAAGTTCGGTTTCACCGATAGTAGGGAAATCGGTATCCTTGAACATCTCACGTGACATTTCAACCTGCGCTTCAAGCGTAGGCCACGCCACTACACAAGCGTCAATGTCAAGTCCTGTGAAATCTTCGGCAAAGAACTGCTCATAAAGAGCCGTTGACATCAGGGTGCCTATGCTTACTTGAAAACCGTGTGAAGGCACCGTACCATCCGCCATTTCGTGATGCTCCATATTCCAAAGATGCGAGAACTGGTGGTCGGCACCACTCGCCGGACGACTTGACTGATGAATCTGCATGGCAAAACCACTCATCAGCAATCCCTCAACCAAGGCATGCAACGCCTCAAGATTACCATCGGCAAGAGCCTGAGGAGAGCACAGCGCAGTCTTCAACTGACCCTGCACCACGTTGAATGACTGCGAATCGATGGATTCCACACCAAGTTCCTCGGCGAGAATCCAGTCGGCACCTGCCGGGATTTTTGCAAAAAGGTCGGCGTAACCGCTGGCTGTCATCTCTTTAGGTGCGGTTGCCATAACGTCAATATCAGCCACGAACCCAAGAGGTGCTCGACATGAAAAGGTCTGCTTGGCTCCATTACGGGTAATTGATGCGCCGTAAGCTGTGTAACCATCCATCGAAACCGCCGTACCTACAGTCATATAACGGCGACCGAGATGTTCTGACACGAGTTTGGTAAGGTCATTTATAGTCCCGGAACCTACGGCGATTGCAATTGCGTCCTTTTCCCTGAGATATTCTTCCAATTCTTCTATGAAGTGCCATTCGGCATGAAGATTAGGGTCGGTAAAAAGATACGGCTCCATCGGGTCAAGCCCGGCATCGGCGAGAAGGGACTGTAACTTTTCACCCGCCACACTCCAGGTCCTGGGGTCGGCGACAATTATGGGACGCTTGCCGGGAAAAAGTCCTGCAAACATTTCGGGTGTCTGACTTAACACTCCGCGACCTATCGAAAGTTTTTTGGTGTCAGATGCGTTAGCCAGTATTTTTTCAATTCTATTCATTAGAGTTTGATTTTGTAGATTCATCAAAAACGAGAATATTGTGAAAATATTGTTTATCGTTTTCAGCAATGCCTCTCGCCGTAAAACCGAGATAAAGTTTGCCTTTATGCACCTTAATCCCCTCTGGCTCGAGCGTGCCATATACCGAGATTCCGGCTTTCTTCATGGCTTCCCGGTCAGCGACCCCGGCTACAAGCTGCCGTGGCTCAATTATCCGGCCATTAAAGTCAAACACCGTAATATAGGCATAAGATGGAGAACCGTCAAAAAAGGTATGTTTAAGATTATAGTTGCTCTGTCCATCGGAGTAATAGAGACGGTCTTTGCTCACGTAATACCCTTGCCAGTCATAGTAGGTGTCGCCCTTCTTGCCAAATCCCCGTTTCAGGAATCTCGGACGTCCTACCGGGACGAGAGTTGTCAGGTCATGGGCGCGAACAGTGGCCTTAGTTACCTTGGTTGATGTATAATCGCCCGTCAAATAGCCATCGGTACAGCTGACTGTAACCTCTTTCAACGGCGCATTTTTAGCCTCGCTGAGCCGATATATCACAAAACATCGGTAGGCCGGGTTGTCCTTATCGTGGTAATTGATAGTCAAAAGGTCGTTTTCGGCATCGATTGAAGGATGTTCTTCTGAAAAATCACCGATATAATAGTAGTCGTCACATTGGTGAGTCCCGATGTTGGCATTCGGCGAATATTTCACCCTCCCTACAAGCGGACATCCCCAGTAAGCACCTTTTTCGTTGCACGAACTGAAGCACCCCGACCAAAGATAACGGTCATCGCCATCAGCCTCCACCGCGCAATTTGTACCATGTCCGAAACCGGAAAGTATCATATACTCGTCAACCGAAGTGAGAATATCGGTACCCGGATTCTGACGGGATTTTATAAAATATAACTTCTCACGGTCACATTGAGTGTACCAGATTGAACCGTCAGGGTCAAAATCGAAACCCTGTATGGCCGTTCTTACCGGGAGGGATGTGTTGCGACTAAATATGTTCGCTTCACTAAATCGGTCAAGGCCCATAGTGCATGATGACCAAGAGTCCCTTTTCTGTGAACGTGGCGGGCAAATAGTGGTAAAGATTATGTGGTCACGGATGTCACGGGCCTGTTTCCCACTTAGAGTGAGCACTCGGTGCTGTCCACCGGGTTTCGGAATAAAGTTTGTGAACCCCTTATTATCCACTGAGACAATACCGGGTTCTCCCATGCCGAACATTTCGGGATTAGTCACAAAAATCACCGAAAGCAGGTCCCAAGTGGCTCGGTTATACGGCATCTTTTTATAATTCTTATATCCCTCGACCACCGGATGAACCTCAGCCCAAAAGAAACATTGCTCTATGGCTTTTGCAGGATACTGCGCCATGACTCCAAGTTCGAAAGGATTTTGATAAATTGGGCGTGGCCAGAGACGGAACACCGTCTGCATTGCAGGAATATCATTGATAACGTTGAATTCCGCACGTTTCTTCTCTCCGTAGCTACCCGCCATGATAGAGAGATATTTAGCCTTTTTGCCCACCAGTCCTTGCCCGTCGAGAGGACTGAACTCATCGGGTTTAGATTTCAGAAGTTTTGCAATATCTGTTCCGAACCCAAGTGAAATCACCACAACAGAGGTATCAGGACTTTCGGCAAGGAGCCGACGGTACATTTTAACCGGGTCTCCGAAATCCCCCTCTTTCTTAGTACGGCCAAAGGCAGGATTCGCCGACACCGCCATTGTATAGTCGCTCCCTTCGTAAACCTCAACTGGAGTAGTCGAACGGCTTATCGGTATCGAAGGATAGCCATAGTAGGTATTCAGAATATCTATATACGCCGAGGCCCCGGATGTTTTTTTGTGGTTACTTATTCCAAGCAGATTAATTTTACCCTCATCCATTGCCTTGTAAAGCATGTCAAATGCAAGAGCATCGTCTATATCGTTTCCCATGTCGGTATCGACGATGACCCTTGTAGGTTCGACCGCAGCTGCCGTCAACCCTGAAAACGCAATGAAAACGGCCAATATATTTTTAATCAGAAATTTCATATCAATTAGCCCCTGATTCAATAATGATACCCAGGCCGACCAAGAAAAGGACAAACATGGCCATGAGCAGGTAATTCGTCCCTCGGTTAGCCCCCTTGAATTCTTTCCATACGAATACGCCCCATATAGCGGCAATCATCGGGGCACCCTGCCCGAGGGCGTAGGATATAGCGGCCCCGGCCTTCCCGGCGGCGATGTAGCTACATGCCGTACCAACTGTCCAAATCGCACCGCCGAGCACTCCTACAAGGTGAGTCCTCAACGAGCCTTTGAAATATTCGGCATAAGTCACGGGGGTACCTGTGAACGGGCGGCGCATCACAAATGAATTAAAGATGAAGTTACTGCCAAACGCCCCTATGGCAAACACAAAGAGTGCCGAGTAAGGAGTCATCATCCCAGGAGTAGGATTCTCAAAATCTGACAAGTCCATAGCGGCAGCGACAAAACGATAGAAGAAAGCCATTAGCACACCGGCAACTACAGCAAGGACGAGCCCTTTACGATTATCACGTGCCGAGGCTCCACCTTTGTTCATGCGACCCGAAGCAATGCCATTGCATATTATCGCTATCACAATAAGCAGAACCCCTATAAACAGCAATGTGGGGTCTCCTTTAGGCGCACCCATATAATTCACTGTCACGCCCAAGACCAATGCAATACCCACTCCAAGAGGAAAAGCGACCGCCATGCCGGCCAATGACACAGACGCCGAGAGCAGGATGTTAGAGGCGTTGAACACAATACCTCCCAATATAACGCTGCCGATTCCGGCCGCCGAAGCCTGGGTGAGGTCTTCTACAAAATGTCGGCCGTGCTCACCGAATGAGCCGAAAGTGAATCCGATTACAATGGCCGTGAGCAACATGCCGATTATATAGTCCCAATAATAAAGCTCATAGCGCCAGGTTTTAGCCGCAAGTTTTTGAGTGTTGCCCCATGACCCCCAGCACAGCATGGTTATAAAGCAGAGCACTACCGCCATCGCATAACTGTTTACGATATACATAGTCAAAAAGTTTATATAGCCGTATTTAATGATTTTTCTTTAAGCATTGCATCGACTTCACATCGGTGAGGCACCGAGTCCTGCGCACCGAATCGGGTCACTGAAATAGCCGACGCACAGGTGGCGAACTCCGCCGCATCATGGAGGGATTTCCCCTCGGCAAGAGCGACTGTAAGCGCCCCGTTATAGACATCGCCGGCAGCAGTGGTGTCAACGGCTTTCACTTTACGCGCCTGAACAAGGTCACATCCCACCTTTGTACAAACCAGTGAACCTTTGGCTCCACAGGTCACGATGACATTTTCCACCCCAAGATTCAAGAGCCGTTCAGCAGCAACCGCAGCATCGGCCTCATTTTCCACTTTCATCCCGGTGAGAATTGAAGCCTCGGTTTCATTGGGAGTTATGAGATAGATATATTTATAGAGTTCCGCCGAGAGTTTGGTGGCAGGAGCAGGATTTAGAATAACCTTTGCACCTGCACTATAGGCTTTACGTATCGCATATTCAACCGTCTTGATTGGTATTTCCAGCTGAATGAGCACAAACTGCGCCTCATTGATTGCCACCATGGCCCTGTCAATATCGGCGGTTGAAAGCCGGGCGTTAGCCTCCGGAGCGACAACAATACTATTTTCGCCCTTGGCATCGACACTGATAAGCGCCACGCCCGAAACCAAGTTGTCATCCCGCGTTATATATTTAGTGGACAGGCCATCAGCCTGATAGTTCTCAAACAGACGGTTGCCAAACATGTCTTTACCAACTCGGGCTACGAAGTCGGCATTGCCACCCAAACGCGCCACAGCCACAGCCTGATTGGCACCTTTCCCTCCAAAAATTATACGGAAATCACCGCCTATGACAGTTTCGCCGGGTCGCGGAATTTTAGGCGTGCGCACACACAAATCAGTATTAGCACTTCCTATAACTACTATTTTGTTCATCGGGTATATTGATTAGTTATTATCGTTAGATGGTTAGGCGGTGAGTAAGGCGGCTTACGATACAACTGTTCGTGCGCAAACTTTGCGCAAATATAAATAAAAAATTTTATCTCCACTATGATTTTATATGTTTTTTTAAGTTAATGCCGATTTTTTTCAAATCCACTTTAATCAACCAACGAAAACAGGCAACGAAATCCGCATCTATCAACCGTTACGTCAACCGTCTCAATTTCAGACTGCGCAGTACTTAATATTGTATTCTTATATTTATTCTTATATTAAGGTATATCACCATCCATCAATCTTGAACTTAAATATTTTTTACTTTTTCTTTAATTATGCTCAAAATTCCATTATATTTGCGCAAAATTTGTCCACGAACCATATACCAACAGGAATCAAGCGGCAAATAAATTAGGATGCCAATCATTTAAACCCCAAGATACACATCATGAAAGCGAGATTATATTTCCTCTCTGCAGTAGCCTTTATATTTGCTTCAGCCGTAGCGATAGGCTGCTCCAAATCTGACGAACCGAATCCCACCCCGGACCCGACGCCCGACCCGCAACCCACCCCCTCAACCCAAGGGCCTAAGATTGGCGACATCCTGCCGGCATGGACTGAAGGCGACCTGGACATACATTCCATAAGCACCGGGCGCGGAGAATCCAACTTTTACATCATGCCTGACGGCACCACTCTCCTTGTCGACGCCCCCGGTGTCCTTGTCACAGATGAAATGTTTAAAAGCAAAGGTGACGAGGGAGCGACACCGGCACGCCCCGACTGGAGCGTCTCGTCAGGCTCCGTTGTCGGACGTTATGTAAAAACCTACGCTCCCAATGGCAAAATAGACTATTGGCTCAACTCCCATTTCGACACCGACCATATTGGGAATTATCCGCCCGACTACCCTACCAACAATAGCCTCTGCGCCAAAAACACCGATGGCGACTTCTGGCTCAACGGTATCGCCGAGATTGGTTCAATGATTCCTATCGGCAAGATTATCGACCGAGGATACACAAAACCAATTGACCGTTCAGGAGAAAAACGCATTGCCGACTACATACGTTTCGTCAACTGGTCAATCAAAACCAACGGCACCAATTATGAAGAAGCAAGACCCGGAAGCAAGACACAGATTGCAATGCTCTATAATCCCGCGAAATACTCCAACTTCAACATAAGAATACTCTGCGCTGCCGGTGTCTACTGGACGGGGGCCGGTGAAAACACCACAAGCAACCTTCCCACAAGTTCCGCGGAACTCCAAGCCGCAAACCCGGCCGAAAACATCTATTCGGTAGCCTTCATGCTCAATTTTGGCAACTTCAACCTCTTTTCGGGAGGAGACCTACAGTATAACGGACGCTCGACCTACCCATGGAAAGATGCCGAAAGACCCCTCATTCCCATTGTAAGGAAAGTCGAAGTGATGAAAGCATGCCATCATGCCACCAATTATACCAATTCAGCCGAACTTCTCGCCGTACTCAAGCCTGATGTAGTCTGGATTAATCCATGGCGCACACCTCATCCAAATATAGACACCGTCAACCGATTCCTTAACGCCAATAATCAGGTCGTGTTACTTTCAACCAATGTGTCCCCGGAACACAAGACCGAACTCGGCGCACTCGCCAACAAATTCGCATCCTGGAACGGCCATATAGTCATAAGAGTCAAGGCTGACGGTTCCTATAAAATTTATATCCTTGACGACAACGATGAGAATCACAAAATCATCCGCATACTTGGCCCGTACAAAAGTAAATGACTTCAATAATACTGTAAACCCAAAAACGTAATCCCTAATTTTCACAAAGCAATAATGTCACGGTTGAAATATCTTTTTCTCGCGCTTATATCATTAGCATTCTGCGCCGACGCGCTGGCTGAAAGTGAAACCCGGATTGCCGGTGATTTGGCACAGCGAATCCTCGGCAATAAAGCGGAAATGATTGAGTTTACCGAAATACCTCCGGCAAAGAAGTCCAAATCTCCCGACATCTTTACACTTGAAAGCCGTAACGGCAAGATAATTATCGGTGGCAACAACGCAAACTCCATGGCCGTAGGCCTCAATTATTATCTTAAAAACTACGCCGGGACAACCGTATCATGGTATAAAGATGATGCAGTTTATATCCCCGACTCATTCCCGGCCGTGGAAAACAAGATAGAAGTAAAATCAATAGTCCCCGACCGATTTTTCCTTAATTACTGCACCTTCGGTTATACAATGCCATGGTGGAAATGGAACGACTGGGAGCGACTTATTGACTGGATGGCACTTAACGGAGTGAACATGCCACTGGCCATCACAGGGCAGGAGGCCGTATGGTATAATGTGTGGCGTTCAATGGGTTTGACCGACGAAGAAGTCAGAGGATATTTCACCGGCCCCGCTCATTTACCTTGGCACAGAATGTGCAACATTGATTCATGGCAGGGGCCTCTCCCAATGGAATGGCTTGAAAATCAGAAAGAACTGCAATCCAAAATAGTGGAACGCGAACGCCAGCTCGGCATGCGCCCGGTGCTCCCCGCTTTTGCAGGCCATGTGCCCTCTCTTCTAAAAAAATATCGCCCGGAAGCCAGGACGAGCGATGTCGGCGACTGGGAATCATTCGGAAAGGATTATGAATGCACCTACCTATGCCCGTCCGACCCACTTTACACCGAGATACAGAGATTATTCCTTGAAGAACAGACGCGCCTCTACGGTACCGACCATATCTATGGCATCGACTGTTTCAATGAAGTGGCCCCCCCGTCATGGCGACCCGATTCTCTTAAAATGATTGCATCCTCGGTGCTTAAATCTCTCACATCCGTCGACCCGAAGGCACGATGGCTGCAAATGGCATGGTTTTTCTACTATGACAAACGCTGGACTACCGACCGAATAAAAGCATTCCTTTCAGGCATCCCCAAGGGTAGAATGATAAATCTCGATTACTATTGTGACAATAAGCCTTTGTGGAAAATAACCGATAATTTTCACGGCCACGACTACATCTGGTGCTTCCTGGGCAATTTCGGCGGGACCTCGTTCCTGATGGGCAACCCTAAACAGGTGAGCGCCCGCATTGCCGAGTGTTCAGCCAACGGCGGAAATAATTTTTCAGGGCTTGGCTCCACTCTTGAAGGCTTCGACCTCAACCCCTATCTGCATGAATTTATCTTCGACAAAGCCTGGGAACGTCCACTCACTGACGAGCAGACATTTGAGACTATCGCCCGAAGTCGCAGCGGAAACTCCAAAGAGGCACGCGCCGCCTGGAAAATAATCTTTGACAGCGTATATGTCCAGCGTACCGGCTGTAGCCACGCCACACTTAACTGCTCGCGACCTTGTCTCACAGGTAACGGGACGCAGTTCACACGAGCCGAGCACAAATATCTCAACACCACTTTACTTGACGCCTGGGAACTACTCCTTAAAGTTGACGGCAATGGACGGGATTCATACGAATTTGACTTAGTCAATATCGGACGGCAGGTACTCGGGAATCATTTCAGCGTGCTTCGCGATAGATTCTACAAAGCATATTTGAGCAAAAACATCGACAGCCTACAGACACTCGGGGCACAGATGCGCGAACTCAACGGCGACATCACCGCCCTCCTGGCTTGTCATCCCACCTTTTCGCTTCATCGCTGGCTCGAAGACGCACGGGAAATGAGCAACGACCCTCAACTCAAGGATTATTATGAAGCCAACGCCCGCACACTCATCACCTATTGGGGCGGGACAGGCACACATCTCGCTGATTACGCCAACCGGGCATACGCCGAACTCAACGACCAGTTTTACGGTGAACGCTGGAACAGATTCATAGACCGCGTGATAGCCGATGTTAAAGCCGGACGTAAATTCAATCAAAAAGAGTTTACTGAAAGCATCAGAGAGTTTGAACGAAGCTGGGCCAATCCGTCGCAACAGCGGGTTTATTATATCCCCGACGGCGACGGTGTCGCCACCGCAAGGAGACTTTTTGCCAAATACGCGCCCCTGATACGCTCATAGATTTATTTCACCTTCACAAATCCGGCTTCATTTTCGGGCATCCATTTGTACAGTTCAACCGTGCAATACTGTCGGCCATCTTTATTCTTTGCGTTCTTTGCCATATAGAAATAACCATCCCCTATAGAGCAGAGTCCCGTAGAACCTCCAGGGGCATTCCATCCCGGAGTCACATCATGACGATTATTCCCGACCAACGACAAAGTCTTCGCACTTAACTCTGGTTCAACCCCTTGTATAATTCTTTTTATCGGCTTTTTGTGACCGTTTACAACATATAGGTTATAGTTTGGCCACTGTGATTTTTTACCCTTATACACAGCCATAAAGAGATTTCCAGTGAAGGAATCATAATTCAAGTTCTGTACACCATACGTGGTGTTACCGGTCTTCACGAAATAAATATTTTCAGGCTTTGACGGGCCGGTGCGGTGAAGCGCGACGGCACTGTAGGCTTGAGACATTCGGTTTACACCCTTAAGATTATATTCAAGAAGCACCTGATAATCATTGTCAGTCCTTGTGGTATCGCCATAGATACCGTAGGCCACAAACAAGCGGTCGTTCTTGCCCTTGCTCCCTAATTTCGGAGCGACAGCCGTGCCATCTATTCCCGAGCAACCAAACCGATGCTTCATGGTTTTACCATTGTTTCTGACTTCAGCAAAATAGTCATTGAAAACCTGTGGCAGAAACGCGAGTTTCATCACACCTGATGTGGCCGCGTCAATATTTGTGCGATTTATGTCGCTACCCTTGAATGAAGCGACATAGAAGCCGGTTTCATTTGTTTCATCAACCGACACAGCACTTTTCCCGGCCGATTTTCTAAGCGACCGACCTATTTCATCACTTTTATATTCACATGACGCATAGAGCGTTCCATCCTCCTGGTTAAATGAGAGACAACCGAGATGACAGCCTCCCATATTGACGACAGAACCTATGATATTTCCTTGAAAATCCGTTTTTATAAGCGATGACGTAAAGGAGAGGTATATGACCTCATTGTCCATGTCCACCGCAACACCTTGCACATGAAATTTGTCCTGTGGCGCAATATTTATCGCACGGGGTAACTTTTCGTAATCAATCCCTCGTGCGTTCAGAGTGTAAATTAAAGAAACAAAGAGCAGCGATAGAATGTATTTGGCTCGTTTCATAATTGCTTGTTAAATTTTTTAGCAAGATTAGTTATTTCGGTTGCAAAACTATGAAAATATAAGGCAACTGACAAATAATTATTCGATTTATTCTTCAGTTTTTCGCATTAAAAAGAAACAAAATTTTCAACAAAGGAAAAATTTTAACTAAAAAATTTTGAAGTTTGGTATATATATATCCATATATTTGCGCAATCATTTGCGCATTTCTTGTGCTATCAAATTTTAAACTCAATCATATTAACCAACCTAAAAAACAAACCCTATGCCAATCACCATCAGAAAAACATGGTTATTGCTGGCGGCGTTTATGGCCATTGCAATTAGCCCGCAGGCCCAGAACAAGGTTGTCACGATTAAAGCTGACAACACACCGCTATCAGCAGTGCTCTCAAGTATTGAGCAGCAAACCGGCTACACTTTTTCTTATTCAGATGCAATCAATCTGAATCGTACAGTCGATGTAAATGTCACCGACACACCGACATCAAAAGTACTTTCAATAATTTTTCCGAAGTCAGCCAATGTAAGCTGGGACTTTAAGGGCACAGAAATCACCCTCCTGTCAAAAACAAAAAGCAAAAACGACATAGGTACGGGCAAACGCACTGTGACCGGGACTGTCAAGGATGCCAAGAATGGCGAACCTTTGACCGGTGCGGTAGTAACTATCGTGGGAGACCCTAATTCGGGCACACTTGTTGACGTTGACGGCAATTTTGCAATCGAGGTCACAGGCAAGAAACCCATGCTGCAAGTGAATTACATCGGTTACAAGCCACGAGAAGTGCCTGTCGGCGACCTCACCAACGTCGACATTCCTATGACAGGTGCCGAAAACACGTTTGACGAGGTCATCGTCGTTGGCTCCGGCACACAGAAAAAGGTTTCTGTAACAGGTGCCATCTCATCTGTAAGCGGCGAGACACTGAAGATGCCCACCTCTACCCTGTCACGCGCCTTAGGCGGACGAATCGCAGGCCTCATCACAAAGCAGAACAGCGGTGAACCGGGAACCGGGGCTGACTTCTATATTCGCGGTATTTCCACCTTCGGCGGGAAAGCGACTCCCCTGATTCTACTTGACGATGTGGAGATTAACGCATCAGACCTTAACGCCATTCCGGCCGAGAACATCGAAAGTTTCTCGGTACTTAAAGACGCATCCGCAACGGCTATCTATGGCGCACGCGGTGCCAACGGTGTCATGATTATCACCACTAAAGGCGGTGATTACAATTCCAAGACCAAAATCAACCTGAAAGTTGAAACCACATTCAATTTTCTCAGCAAGGTCCCTGAATTTATCAGTGCAGTACCCTTCATGGAGTTCTACAACAAAGCCAATTCATTCCGCAACCCGAATTCGACTCCGTTATACAGCGATGTACAGATTCAGCGCACAAGGGACAAAGTGAATGAGTATCTCTATCCCGATGTCGACTGGCGCGATGAACTATTCAGAAGAAACTCGCAACGTCAGCGTGTGAACCTGAGTGTCAGCGGAGGCGGCACAAGAGCCAAATACTACATGTCGCTCGATTTCCAGCATGAAAACGGCATCCAGAAACCTGACAAACTGTATTCATGGAACAACCGCCAACAAATTTACAACTATACATTCCAGAACAATATCAGTTACAAACTGACCCCCTCCACTGTCCTCGCGCTGAATATCAACGCACAGATTCAGCAAACGACCCGGCCCAACACCGAATCAGAGACTACATTCAACTGGATTCGTTTCTACGCCAACCCCGTTGAGTTCCCGGTTTATTATCCCGCAGGTGAGGACGGCAAAGTCCGTTACGCATCAAAATCGGTAGGTACTTCAGGATTCCTCACCAACCCTAAAGCCGAAATGAACAAGAGTTTCTTCCATCGCAACCGCTCGGTTGTAAATTCCGTAGTGAAACTTGACCAAGACCTCAACTTTATCACACCGGGGCTTAAGCTCAACGCCTGGGTGAACTTCAAGACCGCCCATCGCGACTATTACACCCGTTCTATCGACCCCTATCTGTATTACTACCGCGTTGACGACGACACGGACCCGACAGCCGCTTTCGAGCCTACAGTCCTGAATCCATCGGCCAACCAATACATCAATCAGAGTGGCACGCATCCCACAGGAAATACCACTTTCGAATTGCAGGGCAACCTCAACTGGAACCGCAAATTCGGTCTTAACGACATCTCCGCCATGGTGATGTACCGCATGCGTGAGTATCGCAGCAGCGATGCAGCCCTTCCCAACAGGAATCAAGGCATATCAGGCCGCATCACCTACGATTACGGCCACCGCTATCTTGCTGAATTCAATTTCGGTTATAACGGTTCTGAACGTCTGACCAAGAAATATCGCTTCGGGTTCTTCCCTGCCGGCTCAATCGGATGGGTAATCTCAAATGAAGACTTCTGGGAACCGTTGAGCAACGCCGTATCCAACCTCAAGCTCCGCGCTTCCTACGGTCTGGTGGGTTCTGACGACCTCGCTTCGCCCAACGGAACATATTACCTGTATATCGACCAGATTTATAACAACAATCTTAATTTCTGGAACTGGAGCACCGGCGACGGTGATGGCTCTTATACAGGAAGCGGCCCGCTCATCCGCTATTATGCGCTCAACAATGTGACATGGGAAAAAAGTCGCAAATTCGACGTCGGCCTTGACTTCACCCTGTTCCGTGACCTCCACGGCTCGATAGAGTATTTCAACGAG
Source organism: uncultured Muribaculaceae bacterium (assembly GCA_947628305.1). GTDB lineage: Bacteria > Bacteroidota > Bacteroidia > Bacteroidales > Muribaculaceae > HGM05190. The sequence goes on from CANQZG010000001.1 coordinate 122,934, forward strand.
TATCGTTATGACATCTTCATGGAACGCGCATCATGGCCTTACGCCCTTGACTATGGCCTGGCGGTGCCTTGGGCCAACACCGGTAAAGCCCGGAATCAAGGTTTTGAACTCAGCCTCAACTACAACCGACGTCTCACCAATGATTTATCACTTTCTTTCCAAGGGAACTTCACATATACACAGAATAAATTCCTTGACAAAGACGAGCCTAACTACCAGTATCCATGGCAGCGAGTCACCGGGACCCCTCTTGACGGATACCGCGTTGAAGGCTACATCGCCGAAGGTCTGTTCCGCAGCCAGGAAGAAATTGACATGTCTCCGGTACAGCAGGTCGGCACCAACATCGTCCGCGTGGGTGACATCAAATACCGCGACCTCAACGGTGACGGTAAAATCAACTCCGATGACAAAACCATGATTTCGAAATACGGAAGCACTCCGCGCATCATGTATGGCTTTGGTGCCACCCTTAACTGGAAGAAATGGGACTTTGGCTTCTTCTTCACCGGAGCCGGATGCCGTACAATTTCCATTGCCGGGACAAGCGACCCTCAACAGAACACATGGCTTCAGAACGAAAACGTATTCCAGTGGGTGAATGATGACTATTTCGACCCCGACAAAGGCAATTTCGATGCAGCATACCCTCTGCCCGGCGTGACTTCAAGCGACATTTCAAATAACACCGTCAACTCCACCTACTGGTTGCGCAATGCATCATATCTTCGTTTGCGCGAACTCGAACTCGGCTGGACATTCAAATATGGCCGTATCTTCGCAAGCGGTAATAACTTGTTCGTGTTCAGCGGATTCAAATACTGGGACCCCGAGTTAAACAGCCCAAATGTATATCCCCTCCAGAAATCTCTGAATATAGGCATACAGTTTAACCTCTGATTCTCTCACACCCACAAATATAACACTTATGAAAATCAAAAACATTATATTATCAGGTGTTGTCATCCTGGCATCAGGCATGACATCGTGTGATTACCTTGATGTCGTCCCCCCCGAACAGCCTTCGGTCAACAACACCATGGACAATTACACCCAGGCCCTCGGATTTCTATATACCTGCTACAAAGGTGTCACAACACCCGTGATGACCGATTGGCGTCAAGACCAGAACATCAATTACTGCCAGCCGGTGCCGGGCCAACATGCCGGCGACTACGCAGGCTGTACTGACGAATGGGTCATGGAAAACGCCCAGGCCGCTCCGATAGTACGCGCCAATTACTCCAACACCCTTTCAGCCAACAACAATCTCAATGTATTGAAGATTTACTCAATATGGCTCAATAACGTATTTTTGTTCCTTGAGAAACTTGAAGAGATAGGAGAACCCAATGGCATAGCCGATGCCGAGACCATCAAGGAATGGCGTGCGGAAGCAAAATTCCTCCAGGCATTCTATCATTACCGGATGCTTCAGAGATACGGCCCCATCCCCGTTGTTGAACGTCACAGTCCTTTGGATATAAGTTCAAGCGACTTCCCGGGGCGTATGCACTATGACTATTGCGTGGACTGGATATGTAAAAAACTCGACGAAGCCGCCGAAGACCTTCCCGCCACACGCACCTCATCCGAGGTGGGCAGAGCAACCTCAGTTATCTGCAAGGCATTGAAAGCCCGCATTCTGCTTTACGCCGCATCGCCTCTTTACAACGGCGAATTCCCTTTCCCCGAATGGAAAAACAAGATACAGACACCGGGGTACGGGTATGACCTCGTAAGCAATGAGTATGACCGCACAAAATGGGAACGTGCCCTTCAGGCAAGCCGCGAGGCCCTTGACGCAGCGAGAGCAGCCGGACACGAACTATACCAAGGCAGCTCAACCTATGAAACCCAGGACATGATTAACAATACGTATGTTCCCGTTGACGGTGCCGATGACGATTTCAAACGCGCAGTTATCCGTATGCGTAATGTCAATGTACTCAAGGTATCCGAAGGTAACATTGAGTTGATTTGGTCATCACTTGCCAATAACGCCAACTCCTACGAATATCGCGCCCGCATAGTAAGAAACCCGTTGCCCAAAACCACCGCGCTCCCCAACGGCTTTACATCATCGACCGGTATCGTAGGACCGACTCTTGCCACCATACTTCGCTTCCAGACCAAGGACGGCTATCAGCCCGAAAACGACCCCAACTTCACCCCCGAAAACGAATGGTTCAAATCGGCCGGCATCCCGGATAATGGCGATGCATTGCGCTCCCACATCATCAACCTGAACAAGAACCGGGAGCCTCGGTTCTATGCATGGTTCTCTTTTGACGGCGGAGACTACGGTACAACCTTGAAATACGGTCGCGGTCCGGTACACGTCAATATGCTCAGCACAAGCGCCCAGGGATATGATTCTTCCAAACCCCGCGATTATTCTACAACAGGATATAATACCCAGAAATACATCAATCCCCGCTCCAACATAAATGAGTCAGGCAAAGAAAGCTACATCTATGGGCCGCGCAACCTTATCCGTGTTGCCGAGCTGTATCTCAACATTGCCGAATGCCAGGCTGAATTAGGCAACACCCAGGAAGCACTCAACAACATAAACATCATCCGCCGGAGGGCAGGAGCCAAAGAGCTTACCATCGACATGGTGGCCACAAGCGGAAAGAGCATTGTTGACTGGGCACGTGATGAACGTTCGATTGAACTATTTGACGAGATGCACCGCTATTTCGACCTTCGCCGTTGGGTGATTGGAGAAGTATGCGGTCAAGGCAAACGCCTGGGTCTGAATTCAAGGGTCAACAATCCCACTTTCGAGCAATTCAACACCGTCACCTCCATAAATCAGGGACATATCTACAATTGGGGCGACCGCATGTATCTGTATCCCATAGACGCACAGGAACTGTATGCCAACCCCAACATGGTTCAAAGTCCCGGTTACTAACCCTACATCCATAAAAATCATGAAAATTAGAAATAAATTCTTAGCGGCCCTGATTTCACTGGCGGCAGTGGCTATAACGGGTTGCGACAATTACGATAACCGATACATCGATGAATATGCCTCGGTGGTACGTCTCAAAACCTACGGTCAACAGACCATCACTGTCCCAGCCGAAGGTCCGGCCGAGGAGCTCTCCATTGAAGTGCTCCGTTCAGGTCACGATATCGCACGAAACTCAAAGGCAGTGCTTCGCGCAATGAGTGACGAAGAATGGCAATCCTACTCCAAGACCTACGGTCTCTCAAGATTCCACAAAATCCCTGACGCCAGCTTTAGTTTCCCCAACGAAGGCGTAATCAACTTTGCCCCCGACCAGGTTTCAGAGACCGCTTCGGTAATGATTCAGCCGGCACAAATCAAGGCATTTAAGAACACTTTGCCTGAAGCTGAACAAAAAGGCGACGATTATGCGCATAAAGCCTGTCTGCCTCTTGTTCTTGAAGCCGAGGACGGTTCTGTATTTACAGACCAACAGAATCTGCTGTATGTGATGAATGTGGCACTTGGAGCAGGCGACATACTCTATGATGACGACTTCACATGGTGCAACAGTCCTAAAATGACGACAAACGTTATCCTGCATCAGACAGCCAACGAGAAAAACAACTCTTTCCTGCCCGCCAAGATACTGGAACTCGGCATACAGAACCCCGGATGGCAACAGGCGACATTCACCCTTAACGAAGACCACACCCTACGACTTGCCCCGGACCCCGGCGTAGACCCCACAAATTTCTTCGACCATGTGGAAAACGCAGTATATATGCGCCCCGGATACCTCAAAATCGGTAATTCCAACTTTGCCGGGGCACTGGTAACACCGGCCAAAGCCATGGAACAGCTCGGTAATCAGACCGCCGACATCGAGGTGACATTCCGCATGTGCAGCTTCTCCTCGCCCGCTTCGGCAACAAAGGCCGGCGATAAAGACGCCACCAATGTATATGTAGGTATCTGGGATGGCTGCAAAGGTGAAGTCGCCGATGCCGATTATGACCAGGTCGCGAACGGTTGGACCTATAAATGCAAATGGTTTGACGTTACCAACTATTACCAGTCGCTTTTCATGGAATATGGCCCCGACTATGACGCATGGGCCGATGAACTCTCTCTTTACACGATGCGCGTAAATGGAGTCAATGCCAACACCCGTCTTTTTATGTTCTTCGGTGGCTATGGTTCAGAACTTGCAAGTCACACTACTCCCACCACCATCACCCTGATGATAAATGGAGAAGCCAAGACATTCCCCTTTAAGGCAAATCGTAACCGAATCGCACTGAAGGGATGCAAGATGCGAATCCTGAATATAAAGAATTAGACTGTAATCACATTATTTCTCGCAAGGCCGTGCTTCACCACTACGAAGCACGGCCTTTTAGTGTGTCGCAAAATTGAAAATTAATGCAACATCGCGCGGGTGTTGCAAAATTGATATTTTGTGCCAAATCGTAGGGACGGGGCGTGTCCCCGTCCGATAGGGTCGATTGATTTATAGCGATTTATGATGACGGAGAGTGTTGCAAAACTGATTTTTGTGTAAAATCGTAGGGACGCGTCCGAGGGAATTGCAGACTATCAACTATTTGTAATAGAAGACGCGCACGTTGGCGCGTCACTACGATATTGATTTGCGGGTTTTGCAACGCTTTCAATTTTTTTGCGGAAATGTTTGCTAATGAAAGAATGTATTATTACCTTTGCGCAAACGGTTGCGCAGAAATCTGCATGACCTTTCGTAAAACTCCATTTAACAACCCATCACATCCCTGCAATGACAAACAGAATCCTTCCAACCCTATTAGCAATCGCCTTGAGTCTACCATCCATGGCAGCCAAGCCCAAATGGATGCCCGACTATAACAAAATCACAGAAAAAGCGCAAAATGGCTATCTTGTGCCGATAAGGCCATGCAATATCCCCGGTAATCCCGACTGGAACACCTATGCCAAGAAATTCATATATGCGCCTGTGTTTAGTTTCCCTGCCAAAACGGATGCAAAAAAATATCTTTATCGCCTTTCCCAAGGAAATAATGTATGGAAGTTTTCTGCAAAAACACCAAATGAATCCCTTGCGCCTGTGTGGAAAAAGATACCCGTCGGAAATACTTCTCTTGTAGTATTGGCAGTCGGTAAAAACAACACGATTGATACTGTCGGTGTCCGCAAATTTTTCCGAGATTTCCCATACGAAGGTCCATACACCGGAGCCATGCGCGATTATCGCCAGGCAGCACGTAAAGCCGCCTACCAGTTTCATCACAACCCCTTTGTGCAATATTGGAAAACTCACGATGAACCTAACATGGACTGGCATAAAAACACCTATCCCGCCAAGATTGTAGGCTCGACCGTCAGAATGGAATGCCTGGTGGCCCGTGAGTTCCCCGAACTACGCGACAACGCTGTGAAAATAGCCGAAAATGCTGTAGGTTATCTTATCAGAATCGCTCAGCCGGCAGATGCCCCTCTCGCCTATTTTCCACCCACCTATTACAAAGAACCGTCAAGCAAAAACACGACTCAATATCGCGTCTATCAGGCCAATAAGAACAACTGCATGTTACTTGAAGCGGTTTATCTCGGCGAAGGACTCCTTGACCTATATGAGCTGACAGGCAAGAAAGAATATCTTGATTATTCAAAGAATATAGCCCGCACTTACGTCAGGCGACAGAATCCCGATGGGTCTTGGCCCGTAAAAGTCAACCTTTCAACAGGAGAGCCTCTTAACGAGGCCCGCTGCACACCGGCCACGCTTTTTGATTACCTTAACCGATTGTCGCGCGACTACGGCATGAACGAGCTTGAGTCGGCGGTGGCTAAAGGCGAGGATTGGATGAACCGTGTAGCACTCCCAAGATTTGACCTTTCAGGCCAGTTTGAAGATGTCAGTGTGGATATGAAACCTTACGAAAACCTCAACAGCTGCACATCAAGCGAATATGCCATGTATCTACTCTCCGGCAAAAATCCCGGGGACACGGCTCTCCGTCATGCACGCGACCTGACACTCATGGTCGAAGACCAGTTCTGTCACTGGGATGTATTACCTGACGCAAAGGGTTTCCAATGGGAACCGACCCCTTGTGTGCATGAACAATTCAAATATGAGATGCCCATTGACAACAGTACCGCGCTTCTTGCGGGAGCATTCCTGTCACTCTATGAAAAGACAGGCAATGAAGTGTACCTGGCAAAAGCAAAGGCTTTGCTTGACTCAATTGTCAACGTTGAATCAATTATCAACGGGGAACTTCCTACTATATGGGACTTCAACGGAAAATCACGCAGCGGGGTTCGCTCTCATTGGTCAAACTGTACATTCATGGCCGTATCGCAGCTTATGCGTATGGCTGATTTTGAAGACACCCATTTCGCTCAAAAGAAAAAATAAAATTTCAAAAAGGTATAATAAAGATTGCATAAGGTAAATCTCAAATTACCCGTCGCCATGACCGCTGTGAAGCGTGATTGGCGGCGATTTTATTTATCCCGTTCCCATAAAAATGCCGTCAAGGAGTACTGCATGCGGAATCTGCAAAATTCAAACATACTCTTAGAATATGATATTGATGGGGTAATTGAGGTAGGCACAAAAAAAATTGATTGTCTCCCGACAACCAATCTTAGTTAACCTTAAATCTAATACCATGAAAAACACGATGCAAAGATAGGGGGTTTCTGAAAACCATCAAAATATTTCAGCAACAAAAATCATTATTTCAACTATTTTTTAATCAAAAATCCGTTTTTACACCATTAATACGATTTTTTGCTCGATTTAGCCATATTATCATGACAATATGACACAGGTGTCATTTTCAGTTACAACACACGCCACCTTTAGTGTCGTTAACATTATTTCACGCCGTTGATTTAAAACGCCATGTAACATACCGCCGATTGATGCGTCTATTATATCGAATGGCAATACGCCCGGTTCATCACATCATGATTATACAGCTTAAAGATATAAACAAGACCTACCCCGGGAGCGTCCCCCTGCATGTACTCAAGGGGATAAACCTCGACATCGAGCGTGGCGAACTGGTGTCAATAATGGGGGCATCAGGTTCGGGCAAATCCACGTTGCTCAACATAATAGGCATACTCGACAACTATGACACAGGCAGTTACACCCTTGACGGCATTCCGATAAAAGGCTTAAACGAGAACCGCGCCGCCGAGTTGCGTAACCGCATGATAGGATTCGTGTTCCAGTCATTCAACCTCATCAGCTACAAGAACGCCGTCGAGAACGTGGCACTGCCGTTGTTCTATCAAGGCGTGTCCCGTCGGCAGCGCAACCGGCTCGCCATGGAACAACTTGAACGTATGGGCCTCGCCGACCGCGCACACCACCTTCCCGGAGAGATGTCGGGCGGTCAGAAACAGCGCGTGGCGATTGCCCGGGCATTAATCACCAAGCCGTCAATAATCCTCGCCGACGAGCCGACAGGCGCGCTCGACTCCCACACCTCCCGCGAGGTGATGGAGGTGTTCCGCTCATTGAACGCCCAAGGGATGACAATCGTCATCGTCACCCACGACCCCGGTGTGGGGGCGGAGACTAACCGCATAATACGCATCTCCGACGGAATCATAATGCCTGACAATGCTTGACCTCGCCCGTGAAATAATGCAGACAATACGCACCAATAAAGTGCGCACCGCCCTGACAGGACTGGCCGTGGCATGGGGCATTTTCATGCTCATCATCCTTCTTGGGCTGGCCCGCGGAGTCTTCAATTCATTCGACGATTTCACGTCCAAACGCGAGCAAAAGACCGTACGCGTCAGGAACGGCTCAACAACAATGCCTTACAAAGGTTACAACAAAGGCCGATGGATTAAACTGAAGGACACCGACATTAACGCCCTTGTCAACGCTCCCGACAACAAATACATACGCAATGCCGTAGCGGTCAAATACATCGACTCGGCAAAGGTATCGACACAACGCGACTATATCTCCAACGGCCTGCAAGGGGTCTTCCCGCAGACAATCCGGCTGTCAGGCGTGGACATGTACCGCGGCCGATTCATCAACGAGACCGATATACGCGAAATGCGCAAGGTCACGGTTTTGTCAAAGAAAAGTGCCGAAACATTGTTTGGCGATGCCGACAACGCCATAGGCCAACGGGTCACATCCCTCGGACTATCCTGGCATGTCGTGGGCGTTTACACACGCGAATGGAACGAGGACGAGACATTCATCCCATTTTCCACCGCGATGATGATGTCAGGCAACAACGGCGAGGTACACTCGTTCAGGGTGCTTATAGGCAATGTCGCGAACGAGGCCAACGGAGATAAAGCCGAGGAGGAAATCAGGAGGATTCTTGCCCGGGAGCATAAATTCGCCCCCGATGACAAAGGGGCGGTGGGAATGTGGAACCAGTTCACCAACGAATTGACAACACGCTCGGCACTGGGTATTCTTGATATCGCGATATGGGTTATCGGGATATTCACAATGCTGTCGGGAATCGTGGGGGTTAGCAACATTATGTTCGTTTCGGTCAGGGAACGCACCCATGAGATAGGAATCAGGCGTGCCATCGGGGCGAAACCACGGAACATATTGACCCAAATCGTCCTTGAGAGTGTGTCTATCACAACGATATTCGGTTACATAGGGATTGTCGCAGGGATGCTCGTCATGCAGCTCGTGGCGGCCGTCGTCGGGGAGTCCGACGGATTCAAGAACCCCACCGTCGACCTATCAATCGCCATTAAAGTAACCGTTGTATTAATCATAGCCGGCGCATTGGCGGGACTGTTTCCCGCGCTTAAAGCGACCAAAGTCAAACCCGTGGAGGCATTGCGCGATGAATAACGATGAAGAACCCGATATTTGACATAGAGAACTGGCGAGAAATCGGCGCGACACTCGCACGCAACAAGACGCGGACATTTCTCACGGCATTCGGCATCTTCTGGGGCACAGCCATGCTGGCTATGCTGTGGGGAGGTGCAAAAGGTCTCGAAGGGATGCTGATGCGCAACTTTTCAGGCTTCGCCACCAACCTTGGCGCAGTGTTCCCCTCACGCACGACAATGCCCTATAAAGGATACAACAAGGGCATGGAATGGGACCTGACAATCAACGACATCGCCAACATAAGGCGTATGACACCCGGAATCGATTGTTCAACGACCATATCAGGAATATGGGGCAAAGTCAACTACGCGACCAAAAGCAAGAACGCAACCGCGATAGGCATCGAAAGCGACTATACACGCATACTTGTCCCTGTCATCTATTCAGGCCGGCTCATCAACCAGAGCGATGTCGCTTCCACGCGCAAGGTCGCCGTCATCGGCAAGAACCTCGCGGATGAATTGTTCGGCGATGAACCATCCGTAGGCAAATACATCTCCATCAACGGCATCTATCTTCTCGTCATCGGTGTCGCGGGACAGACATCCGAGGTGCAGCTGTATGGCCGCATCGATGACAGTGTTCTTATCCCAGCCTCGACAATGTTCCGTGCATTCCGGCACACCAACGACGTCGAGGGTTTCCTATACACCGCAGTCAAAGGCAAGACCCCGACCGACCTGCAGCCATATATCCGCCGCGCTGTCCTTGCGTCGCACCCTATCGACCCTGACGATGACGGCGCACTGTGGTTCATGGATATCTCCGAGAGATTCAAGATGGTTGAAACTCTGTTCTTAGGCATCAGCCTGTTGGCGTTGTTCGTGGGCGCAGGTTCGCTAATGGCCGGAATCATCGGCGTAGGCAATATCATGTGGATAATCGTCAAGGAACGCACGCAGGAGATAGGCATACGCCGTGCAATCGGGGCGAAGCCACGTGACATCATCATGCAGATTCTGTCGGAGAGTGTCGTGCTGACGACCATCGCCGGAATCGCCGGTGTATGCTTCGCGACAATAGTCCTCGGCATCGCCGACAAGATAACGTATGACCCGGTGCTCGGTTCGGCTCACTTCGAACTGCATTTCAGGCACGCGGTCTTCATCGTGCTGACATTCATGACCCTGGGGACTGCAGCCGGGACAATGCCCGCAATCAAGGCCATGCGCATCAAACCGGTCGAAGCGATGAGGGACAAATGAAGGATTTAGTTTAGAGTTTAGAGTTGATAGCTTATGGTTTAAAGTTTAAAATATTAAGTAACTGTTCATAATTAAATTATACTACATGCGAGACTTATTTCGAGTAAAAATCAATGAATAAAAAGGGAGTTTATAGATATAAACGACCGATGAATGCATTGATTTTGACCGAAATAAGGCCACAGGGAGTATAACAGATAAATCATGACGGTTGCTTAGGTAAATATATCGTTTAATTTTGAACAGTTACTTACATTCATTACAATACAATGAAAAAATTCTTGAAAATATTTTTATGGCTCATAATCGCGTCTGTTTTCATCGGTACGTTCTATTTCCTGTACCAGAACTCCAAGCCTAAAACCACACGCTATGAGACGGTGACACCCGCCAAAGGCAATATAGAGCGGACAACCGTGCTCACAGGCAAAATAGAGCCACGCGACGAAATCGATATAAAACCGCAGATTTCAGGCATAATCTCGGAGATTCTCGTCGAGGCCGGGCAGATGGTGAAGACCGGCGACATAATCGCACGCATCAAGGTGATTCCCGATGCGTCACAGCTCTCATCGGCCCAGGACCGCGTGACAACAGCCGGTATCGCGCTAAACGACGCCCGCCTAAAACATGAGCGCAACACAATACTTTACGACAAAAAACTGATTTCACGAGAGGAATACGAGACCTCCGAGACGACCTACCGCCGTGCCGAGCAGGAACTTGCGTCGGCACGTGACGCTCTCACGATTGTCAAGGAAGGCGTGTCACGTTACAACGCGGCCGAGAGCAACACGATGGTACGCGCCACCATCGACGGACTCGTCCTCGACATCCCGGTCAAGGTGGGAAGTTCCGTCATACAGGCAAACACATTCAACGACGGAACAACGGTGGCCAAAATCGCCGACATGAACAATCTGATATTCAAGGGACAGGTCGATGAAACCGAGGTCGGCAGCCTGTCGGTGGGAATGCCAATGAAAATCACAATCGGCGCATTGCCCGAACTCAACCCCACCGCCACAATAGAGTACATCTCCCCCAAGGGGACTGAGAGCAACGGTGCCAACACGTTTGAACTGAAAGCGGCTATAAATGTGGAATCAGGGGCAGGACTACGCGCCGGTTACAGTGCCAACGCCACAGTGACCCTCAGCAATATACGCGACGTGATGACCGTACCCGAGTCGGTCGTAGAGTTCTCGGGCGACAGCACATCTGTCTACTGTCTTGTCGATTCTGCCACGAACGAATATAAACGCACCCCCATTGTGACCGGCGCAAGCGACGGCATCAACATCGAGGTCAAGAAAGGAATAACGGTCAACGCAAAGCTGCGCGGTGCCGAAATCACCGATAAGGAATAACCCTATGAAACAACTGATACTTGCCGTTGCCATAGCAGCATCGGGCATACCCGCAGCAATAGCCGTAACCCCATGGACGCTCGATAGTTGCATAAACCACGCGCTGGAACACAACATCACAGTCAAGTCGAGACAACTCGACACATATTCAGCCGAACTCGACATAACGGAGGCGCGCGACCGTTTCCTCCCTCAATTGTCGGGACACGCAAACCAATCGTTCAGCTTCGGCCGCGGGTTGACCGGCGAGAACACCTACGCCAACCGCAACACATCCAATTTCGGCGTAGGGGCAAACCTCTCGCTGCCGTTGTTCCAAGGACTGTCGGCAATACGCCGTGTCGATTATGCCAAAGCCAATCTGCGTGTAATGATTGAACAGACCGAGGCTGTCAAGGACGACATAACCCTAAACGTCATCTCGGCATATCTCCAGGCACTGTATTGCGAAGAACTCATCAAAGTGGCCGAGGAACAACTGCGCATTTCCAACGTGGAACTCGACCGTCGCCACCAACTTCTCGATGCCGGTAAAATACCGGAACTTGATGTCACCGAAGCCGAGTCTCAGGTGGCACAAGACCGCCTGTCGCTCGTAGAGGCGAAAAACAACCACACACTCGCCCTTGTAGACCTTGCCCAATTGCTTGAACTTGAGACCGTGGACGGGTTTTACATCGCACCGCTCGCCGATGAAAGTATGCCGTTGCTCTCACCCGACGAGGTTTATCGCAACGCCCTGCAACATAACCACTCCATTGTCGCCTCGCAGCGTTCAATCGATGCCGCCGACAAGGGCATCGCCCTCGCCAAGACCGGCTATCTGCCCACACTATCATTCAATGCCGGTATAGGCAGTTCCTATTATAAAGTCGGAGGTGTCGACAACGAATCATTCGGCAGCCAGATGCGTCATAATTTCAACCAGAGCCTTGGATTCTCGCTGTCAGTACCCATCTTTGACGCGTTCTCGACACGCAACAGCGTGCGCAAGGCAAAGGTGCAACAAATCAACGCCCGGCTGCAATATGATGACGCACAACGCCGTCTGTACAAGAATATCCAACAGGCCTATTACCAAGCCGTCGGGGCCGACGAGAAACACCGTGCGGCAATCGTCAGCCGTGACGCCACTAAGGTCGCGTTTGAAGCCATGCAGGAGAAATACAACTACGGTAGGGCCAACGCCACCGAGTTCGAGCAATCAAAGTCGGCCTACGTCAAGGCGATGGCATCGGCAGTCCAGGCCCGGTATGAATCAATCCTACGCACGCGCATCCTGCAATTCTACAACAACTAATTTCACTTTTTTCATTAACTTTGTGCCGTCATGACAACCCACAGACCGACAGTCAGTGTCGTAACCGTGTGTTACAACTCCCTGCCCGCGTTACAAAAAACGATGGAAAGCGTCAACGCGCAACGTTATCCTGCACTTGAATACATTATCGTCGACGGCGGTTCGACCGACGGCACATGTCAATACCTTGAATCAACATCCATTCCGTGCCGATGGGTCAGCGAACGCGACAACGGCATATATGACGCCATGAACAAGGGCGTGTCCATGGCCACAGGCGATTTCGTCATCTTTATGAACGCCGGCGACACTTTCGCCACCGATGATGTGCTCGAGCGCATATTCGACCGGCCCACCGATGCCGATGTGATATATGGAGATGTCATCAAGTGTGGGACAATAAAGAAAGCAGAGGCGATACACAATTCCCATCGTATGTTCTTCTGCCATCAAAGCTGTCTGGCACGCAGGAGACTGCTCGTAGAGATACCTTTTGACATCCGGCATCGTATGTCGGCCGATTTCAAGTGGGTCAAGACAATGGTGAAAGAGGGACGTAGGTTCATGCAGGTCAATTTCCCCATCGCCGACTTTGACACTTCAGGCGTGTCCAACTCGTCCCGTTCACGCGGACTGCGCGACAACATCAGTGTCGTGTGCGAGGTAGACTCATTCACCGACAAGGTCAGGCTGCTGCCACGCCTGTTACTCCCCTACCTCGTCTGCCGTCTTCGCGGCAAATGAGTCGTCAGGGTCATCGGCGATTCGGATTTTTCCCTCAAATGTCAGCAACATGTCACGGGTGTACCTGTAACGGTCAGACGCAAGTGACTCGGCGGGGTCATAGCGGTTTGACTCCACATCAAGCAAGCCGCACATCAGGTCATAAACCAGGTCATTGGTGAAGTAGCGTTCCCTGTTATTCCGCAATGCGGAATACGGCACAGGGTGCCGTGCGATATATTCATCGCTAAACCACGTGAACATGGGGATGCGCACATGACCGAATCCGTCAAACCCGGGAGTGCGGCGACGCGACGGAATAGTGGCGTGGTCCGAGAAATACAACATCGCCTGCATGTTGAGCCGACAACTGCAGTAATCAAACACTCTCTCAAGGAACGAGTCGGTGTACCTGATGGAATTCATATAATTCACCACGTTATCCTGCACCCCCGGCTCTCCCCACACTGTGCATTCACGGGGATAACGGTTCAGGAAGTTGAAATGGCTTCCCTTCAGATGCAACACAAGAAGATTGTTCACATCCGGGTCAACCTCGTCAAGGAAATCAAGCAACGACATGTCATACTGCACCTTGTTCAGTTCCTGCTTCGTCCACTTGGCGACATCAGATGTCTCCGCGACAAGGGTCACCGGGGTATCGGCTGCACCGAGGTGTCCCTGGTTGCTGTACCAATGGACACGGTATCCGAGCGCGTGGGCGACATCGACGATTGAACATGATTCATAGAATGTCTTGTCATTGTACTGGCTGCACTCGGTCAGCGATTTTTCCAGCACAGCGACAGTATGCATCGCCGATGCGTAGACATTAGGGAACAGGATGCAATGGCGCGTATCAGCCGCGAGACGGTCAAGCCACGGAGTGGTCTGCCGGTCAAGAGACGTGAACGCGCTCATGAAATCGCGCGACGCGCTTTCGCCTATCACCATGACTATTGTCGACGGCTTATCCCATTTTTCACCAAGTTGCCTGACGGCAAGCGATTTCAGACGCTCGGCCCGATGCTCGGCGTAACGATTGTTAGTCTCGGAATACTCCCTGACCGTTCTCCATAATGCGACAACACCTGAACGGACAAACGGAGAGCGTTTTCCCTTAAATGTCAGGACGACAACCACCATGGCGACAATATATTCGCCGACTATTACCCACCATGATTCAGTAACGGCCATTCCCTGTGCAAAATTAACCGATGCAGTCCCGACGGCAGCCGCAATAATAACAAAAGTGACTACAACCGTGACCCACACGGGATAGGAACGCGCGAACTCGATGATTTCATTATAATGAGTCTCCTGCAAGATTTTCATGCCGTTAGTGTCGATACACGTGCGGTACAGCGCGAAATAAACCCATTGAGAAATCACGATAAAAAGTATGCACCACTCAATAAGCGTCACAACGACCAACGGCAGAACCCCCGAAACGATAATGAGCGATGACAACAGGGCAAACAGATACATACCCACCGGGATATCCATGTAGTTATCATAGTCAGGCGACACCTTGCGATTACCCAGATGGAACAACAACGGATAAGTGACACTGAACGACACGGACGTAAGAGCCGCCAAGACTAAACACCCGTCAAAATGGAAAGAGCCCGACACCGCCAAGGACGCAACGGCAAGCATCGAGGCGATGGCGAAGCGTGTTAACTGCTGATGCCGCGCACTCGATGACAAACCCTTGTTGACACAACGGTAAAACGCCGTCGACAAGGCGAACAGCGACAACGCGACAAATAAACAATACAGTATAATCATGTCACAAAATTAACACATTTACCCCATCCGTCTCATGCAATAGCGAAATTTTTCAAAACTGACAGATTAAAACATTTGCCTATTTCAAGAATAGACGCTACCTTTGTGCTACCTAAAAACGTCACATGTGACACAATTAAGTAACAATGACTATCGAACGCCCCATCTATTTGCAAAAACTGATTGAGTCGCGCCATAACCACATGATTAAAATCATTACAGGCGTAAGACGATGTGGCAAGTCCTATCTGCTATTCATGCTTTATTCCGAATGGCTTAAAGGCCAAGGTGTGGACGATTCTCATATAATCCATATCGACCTTGAAGACAGGCGAAACAAGCCTCTGCGAAATCCCGACAACCTTCTTGCATACATTGACAGCAAAATGGTTGACAAGGAAATGTATTATATAATGGTTGACGAAATACAACACGTTGTCGAATTTGAAGATGTCCTGAACAGCTATCTTAAAATAATGAATGCCGATATATATGTCACCGGCAGCAACGCACGATTTCTGTCCAAGGATGTAATAACCACATTCAGAGGGCGTGGCGATGAGATAAAGGTTTATCCTTTGTCCTTCAGCGAATTCATGTCGGTATATGATGGAACTAAAGAACGCGGATTGGACGAGTACATGACTTACGGAGGGATGCCCCAGATAATTGAACAGGTCAATCCAATAAAGAAGTCGGAATACCTCAAAACACTGTTCGCAAACACCTATATCCGAGATATAAAGGAACGCTATCAGATAAGAAATGATGAAATAATGGAAAATCTACTTGACGTTATCTCATCATCTATCGGTAGCTTAACAAACCCGACCAAACTGGCCAATACGCTGAAAAGTATAAGACACGAGAATGTCAGCAATAAAACCGTCAACAACTATCTCGAATACATCTGTGATGCTTTTTTGACAGAACGGGTGTCGAGATTTGATGTAAAAGGGAAAAAGTATATTGACAGCCCCTACAAATATTATTTCATAGACATGGGTCTGCGAAACGCACGGTTGAACTTCAGGCAATCAGAGCCTACACATTTGATGGAAAACCTTATTTATAATGAACTACGTGTTAGAGGATATAATGTGGATGTAGGCATCGTCCCGGTTGCCACCCGAAATTCCGAGGGTCGACAGTATCGTTCCCAACTAGAAATAGACTTTGTCTGCAACCTTGGCAGTAAGAAATACTACATCCAGTCATCTTATCGCTTGCCCGATGAAAACAAAATCAGGCAGGAGGAGGCTTCACTTCGCAAAGTGAATGACTCATTCAAGAAAATAATAGTCCTTGGCGAAGATATACTTGTGCGCCGTAATGAAGCGGGAATTACCACTATCGGCATCTATGATTTTTTGCTTAATCCCAATTCTTTGGATTTGTAACAAAAGAGAAATAGCGAAATTTTTCAGCAATTCGGGATTTTTCGGCATTTCCTTGACCGTAATTAATTTAAGTTTATTAAATTTGCAGATTAGTTAATGCCATGAAGTCAAGACAGCATGACAATCCAACCGATATATCACAAAATATCACAATTTTTATAATACCCAATCATGTCAGAAAAGAACGAACGTTTGTTTGACCAGTTTCCGCCCGTCAGCACTGAAGAATGGCGTGCAAAAGTGGAGGCCGACCTAAAGGGAGCCCCATTCGACAAGAAACTGGTGTGGCGTACCAATGAAGGTTTTAACCTACAGCCGATGTACCGTGCCGAGGATATCGCCGATTTCACAACCACCGACTCATTGCCCGGAGAATATCCCTACGTGCGTGGCACACGTGACAACAACGAGTGGCTGACCCGTCAGGAAATCATCGCCGAAGACCCCGCCGAAGCCAACGCCAAGGCTCTTGAAGTCATCGGCAAAGGTGTCAACTCCCTCGGCTTCAAGCTAAAGAACCCTAACGCTGAAAACATCAAGACCCTGCTCAACGGCATAGACCTGAACGAGGTCGAAATCAACTTTGCAGGATGCCCCAAATGCTCGCTTGAACTCGCGAGACTCCTCGTGGCATACATCAAGGAGAACGGCGCAGAAAAGACTTTCAAGGGTTCAATCGGCTTCAATCCGATGAAACGCGCCCTGCGTCATGGCGAACCATTCCCCGGCGACATCACCGCAATGGCTGTCGAACTTCTTGACGCCGTGAAAGATGTACCCGGCCTTAAGGTTCTCGCCGTTGACTCCTTCATGCTCTCCAACGCGGGTGCATATATCTTCCAGGAACTCGGCTATGCCCTCTCGTGGGGCGCACAGTGGATGACCGCCCTCACCGAGGCCGGACGTTCAGCCGATGAAGTCGCATCACGCATCAAGTTCAACATGGGCGTAAACTCCAACTATTTCATGGAACTCGCCAAATTCCGTGCCGCACGCATGCTGTGGGCCCAGATTGTCGAACAATACAAGCCTACGTCAAAGGACGCATGCAAGATTTCACTGCATGCCATCACATCGCGCTTCAACCAGACAATATATGACGCGCATGTCAACCTCCTACGCAGCCAGACCGAGGCAATGTCGGCGGCCCTCGCCGGTGTCGACTCAATCACGGTTACACCGTTCGACACCCCCTATAAGACCCCCGATGACTTCTCGGAGCGCATCGCACGCAACCAGCAGTTCCTTCTCAAGGAGGAAAGCCACCTCGACAAAGTCGTCGACCCGGCCGGCGGAAGCTACTACGTGGAGACATTGACCGTCTCTATCGCCAAGGAGGCATGGAAACTGTTCCTCGAAGTCGAGGAGAAAGGCGGATTCCTCACTTGCATCAACAACGGTGACATCCAGGCCGTCATCGCCGAGACATCCAAGAAACGTCACACCGATGTCGCCCGCCGCAAGGAGATACTTCTCGGCACCAACCAATTCCCCAACATCAATGAGATGGCCGCTGACAAGATTGTCAACGCCGAAGGTTGCAAATGCTCCTGCCATGGAGAGGAAAACAAAGGACAGGGACTTCCCACCGAGCGCGCCGCAAGCGATTTCGAGGCACTTCGTCTCGCTACCGAGGCTGCGGCCAACCGCCCCAAGGTGTTCATGCTCACGATAGGCAACCTCGCCATGCGTCTGGCTCGCGCACAGTTCTCGACCAACTTCTTCGGTTGCGCCGGATATGAAATCATCGACAACCTCGGGTTCGACACTGTTGAAGCCGGTGTGGACGCCGCCCTTGAAAAAGGAGCTGACATCATCGTCCTCTGCTCAAGCGATGACGAGTATGCCACCCTCGCACCCGCCGCATACAAATACCTTGATGGCCGTGCCGAGTTTGTTGTTGCCGGCGCACCCGCATGCATGGAGGAACTCAAAGCACAGGGAATCGAGAATTATGTCCACGTGCGCTGCAACGTCCTCGACGTGCTCAAGGCATTCAATGCAAAATTGCTCAAATAACCATTGTTTCACCCATATCTAAAAAATAAGGAATATGAAACCTGATTTTAAATCCATCGATATAACAAAAGATGCGTTCGGAGCACAGCACGCCCCGCTCGCCGAGGGTGAAAAATGGCTCACCCCTGAACTTATACCCGTCAAGCCTATCTACACCAAGGCCGACCTCGAGGGTCTCGAACACCTGAACTATGTATCAGGTCTTCCCCCGTTCCTGCGTGGCCCGTACAGCGCGATGTACCCTCTGCGCCCCTGGACAATCCGCCAGTACGCCGGGTTCTCAACCGCAGCCGAGTCCAACGCGTTCTACCGCCGTAACCTCGCGGCCGGACAGAAAGGTCTGTCAGTGGCGTTTGACCTTGCCACCCACCGTGGCTACGACGCCGACCATGAACGCGTGGTAGGCGACGTAGGCAAGGCCGGTGTGTCGATATGCTCGCTCGAGGACATGGAGGTGCTGTTCGACGGCATCCCCTTGAACAAAATGTCGGTATCGATGACAATGAACGGCGCGGTGCTCCCCGTCCTTGCGTTCTACATCAACGCCGGTCTCGAACAGGGCGCGAAGCTCGAGGAGATGGCCGGTACAATCCAGAACGACATCCTCAAGGAATTCATGGTGCGTAACACCTATATCTACCCTCCCGAATTTTCAATGCGCATCATCGCCGACATCTTCGAGTACACCTCGCAGAACATGCCCAAGTTCAACTCGATTTCAATATCGGGTTATCACATGCAGGAAGCCGGCGCGACATGCGACATCGAACTTGCCTACACCCTCGCCGACGGTCTCGAGTACCTCCGCGCGGGCGTAAACGCCGGCATGGACATCGATGCGTTCGCACCACGTCTGTCATTCTTCTGGGCAATCGGCATGAACTTCTTCATGGAAATCGCCAAGATGCGTGCCGCCCGTATGCTCTGGGCCAAGATTGTAAAACAGTTCAACCCCAAGAACCCCAAGTCACTCGCGCTGCGCACCCACTCGCAGACATCGGGATGGTCGCTCACCGAGCAAGACCCGTTCAACAACGTGGGGCGTACATGTATCGAGGCCATGGGCGCGGCCTTAGGTCACACCCAGTCACTGCACACCAACGCCCTCGACGAGGCAATCGCCCTCCCCACCGACTTCTCGGCCCGTATCGCACGTAACACCCAGATTTACATCCAAGAGGAGACCATGATTACCAAACAGGTCGACCCATGGGCAGGTTCTTACTACGTGGAGGCACTTACCAACGAAATCGCCCACCGCGCATGGGAGCACATACAGGAAATCGAGAAACTCGGCGGCATGGCCAAGGCAATCGAGTCAGGTCTTCCCAAGATGCGTATCGAGGAAGCCTCGGCACGCACCCAGGCACGCATCGACTCGGGCCGTCAGACAATCGTCGGTATCAATAAATACCGTCTCGACCACGAAGACCCTATCGACATCCTCGAAATCGACAACACCGAGGTGCGCAAGGACCAGGTCGCACGTCTCGTCGACCTCAAGTCACGCCGAGACGAAGCCGCAGTCAAGAAAGCGCTCGAGGCAATTACCGAATGTGTACGCACCAAGAAAGGCAATCTCCTCGACCTCGCCGTCAAGGCAGCCGGCCTACGTGCGACACTCGGCGAAATTTCAGATGCCTGCGAAGAAGTCGTAGGCCGTTACAAGGCAGTAATCAGAACTATTTCAGGCGTGTATTCATCAGAGACCAAGCAAGACCCTGACTTTGTCAAGGCACAGAAGATGTGTGAGGAATTTGCCAAACGCGAAGGCCGTCAACCCCGTATCATGATAGCAAAGATGGGACAGGACGGTCACGACCGTGGCGCGAAAGTTGTCGCTACAGGTTACGCCGACTGCGGATTTGACGTCGACATGGGCCCCTTGTTCCAGACTCCTGCAGAGGCTGCCCGCCAGGCCGTGGAGAACGACGTACACATTCTCGGCGTGTCATCGCTCGCCGCCGGTCACAAGACCCTCATCCCGCAGGTTATCGAGGAATTGAAGAAACTTGGCCGTGAGGATATCCTCGTGACAGCCGGTGGCGTAATTCCCGCCCAGGACTACGACTTCCTCTACAAGGCAGGTGTCGCCGCCATATTCGGTCCCGG
This sequence comes from uncultured Muribaculaceae bacterium, assembly GCA_947628305.1. Lineage (GTDB taxonomy): Bacteria > Bacteroidota > Bacteroidia > Bacteroidales > Muribaculaceae > HGM05190. The sequence continues at coordinate 143,730 of CANQZG010000001.1, forward strand.
CACACGCATCCCCGTCTCGGCAATCAAGATGCTTGAAATCCTCAACGAGGAATAACCCACGCCCCTATCCAATCTCACTATACCACGAATGGCGCAACCCATGGTCGCGCCATTCGTCATTTACATCATAACTTTACATTCTTCACAGTTCGACAGGGAACCGCCCAACCGCCAAGGTTGATTCCGAGAGCCACCGGCCGTTGTAGTAACGGTTGATGCTCGTCGGCAACAGGACCTCGTCGCCGTCGTTCCATGTCCCGGACTCGGGCAGCTTGCTCATGTACGCCCTGATGTTGTTGTCGCCAATCCACTCAATTCGGGTCGCCTCGTTGACAGGGTCGGTCTCAAGCCGGACGGATGGCATGCTGTAGTTGCCGCACCAGTCGCACAGACAATCCTTCATTATAAAAGGAATGTTTTTGTTCTTTGGCTTCTCGGTCAAGGCGATGTCGCCGAAATTCACAACAGGCTCGACGTCGCTTTTCTTCTGTCCGTTATAGTCCGACTCCTGGGCGATATAATCGTCATAACTGTTGTAAGCCTTGGAGACCATAATATTGAACAGTTCGACATCTCGGTCAGTAACGGATTCAACCGGGGTCGGGCCGAACGACAGGATGTCGGTGTCGGACAGTTCCCGCACATGTTTTCGCATGACATAACGATGCACCTTTGGCGAGTCGACCATGATTGGCGAACCATTCATGATTAATGTGACCTCGCTCTTGAGGTCGCGGTATCTTTTATCAGGGCCGATATATGCCTTGACCGTCAACAGGTCACCGTAATTGAGGGATAATCCGGACTCGGATATGTACTCCTTGCTGTAGAGGTTGCGTTGACGGTCGAGGAGGAATCGCATGCTTACCTTAGTCAGGGTCTCGCCGTTCCAGTCCAAACCAAGCCTCGACATATCTTTAGATGATTTTAAACCGACATTGAACTTTGAGACATTCAGCGTCACGCTGTCGGGCACTTCAATATGAGTCCTGTAGCCGCCGTAGAAGTCTCCGTTGACAAGCGGCATGGTCGCGGCCTGACGCACGGGAATCTTCAACTCCTCAAGTACATTGTTGTTACCGTTGATATAGTTGTGGATAAATATGCGGCCTGTAAAAGCGAGGTTTTCGAGTCCGATGATTTCGGCATCCCCGCCGGTCTTGAACAGAGGGCCGCTCATCGGCTGCATGTACCCCCAGTAGGTCGTGGCCGAGCGGACGGTCGGGGTGAACACGACGGTCGAGTGGTAATTGGCCGTGTGTGCACGGAAATTGGTCTTGTTGGCCTCATTCCCGCTGGTGACCTCGATTTCATTGAACCGCTCTTTCCCGAGGTTATGCGTTTCAAACATATATTTGAGCCTCTCGCGGCAGTTGTCGGTGTCGATTGCCATCCACGGGCCGATATAGCTGCGGTTGAACGCGGTCGAGCTTAACTGGAAATTGTTGTTGGCACATTCGAGCTTGCATTCGCTGAACCTGACCTTGCTGTTCAGGAAGTGGAACTGGCCGATTTCCCAGTAGGAGCCGGTGAAGTCCACGGTCGAGTCATAGATGAAGTATGAGTCGTTGAGGCATCCCCGTATTGTGTAACTGTTACCGCAGATGATGGCGACATAGCCGAGTGTGCACTGCTCGATGATGCATCCGTCACCGTAACAGAATATCGCCGTCGGTGTCTCGTTGCGCCACCCGGCAGCGACAACCCGGCAACGGCGTATGATTTTCTCGTCGGAATAGGTCTCGTTTGGAGTGCCGAACGGCTGCTTGAACGCGATGACGTGCGGGTCGCCGTTGAGGTTGACCGTCACATCCTCAAGCACGCACGAGAAATTGGTCAGGTCAATGACATGGGTCACCTTGGTCGGACTGTTGAATGCTAAAAATGAATCCTCCAACCGAATCTCGACATTCTTTATTGAGGCGGTGCACAGGTTGGGAATCACACTGTTGGTGCCGAAATCGATGATGTGGTCGCAATTATTACTGTTTTTGAAAAATTCCTCATCGACAGCCACCGTTGCGCCTGACATGTCGAGGGTCACACCGTTCGGGATGGTTAGCGTCCTGGTTATAACATAGTTAACTGCGCCGTAATGTGTGGTCGGCATCTTGATTGTCATGCGCTGGGCACTGACACTGTTCCCGTTATAAAGATTCCTGAATATGCGTTCAAGCACATTGTTCAGGTTGATTTTGTCACAGTCATGGCAGATATAGTCCTCGCCGAGGATGAAATCAGCGGGGTCGAACTCAACTATGACATTGTTCTGCGCACCGAACAACCGCAGGTTGGTGTCCTGTAACCCGTTTGGCCTCTCCATTATCAGATGGGACGCGTCGACAAGATTACGCCCCTCGTCGGTGTAGTCGTCATTTTCTTTATAATACCGCGGGAAGCTGATGTCCCTTAACGTCCCGTTCTTGCAGATTAACCTTTCAGGAGCTTTCAGGATGTGCTGATACCTGATGAGGTCACCACCATCAAGAATCAGACGGTCGGCTGGCTTCAACCAATTCCAAGTGTAATCCGACGGTATATAGAGGTCATCGGTCACGATATAGTCGGTTGCATCCACCACAGGGGATATGTCTTTTCTTAACATGTCAACCTCCTTGACATCATTGCATATCCCTTTCCATTTGTCTATATCGGTGTCCTCGTTGAATTCCTGATAATCTCCCTTATCTCCTGTAAGGATTGTAATATAATTATAATCTGAAAGTAAAATAAAGTTCTTTAAAGGATTGCCTTTATCGTCACAGACGGCAATCTCGCATTTTGAGCAGTTATCGAGGTCGTCAGAATAATCAATTTTACCTTGATTTTCAGATTTATACCCAATGGCGGTTTTACGTGTAGGATTGGATGCAATGGAGTATAACGCTTTATTGCATTCAAGGACAAACGTGAGTTTCCCATTGCACATACGGAGTACGATTGTAGATTCGTCCTCCTTTTTCAATTGCTCATTTCTGACATCGGTAATTGGATTGATTTCAGGAATGCAATGTACGTTAGACCATAACACAGTATAACCACTTTTAAAATACTCGAGGTTGGGTATTCGCGCTTTTTTCACGAACGATTGGTTATCTTTACTGATAGTGATTGTCTGTTTCATAAAATTAGTTTTTGTTTTTTATTAATTTATTGTTGCTGCAGCATGACGCAAAGATACAATCAGCATGAGCAACAAAGATGCACATCCAAATTAAAAAAAAATAAAACCCGCCAAATTTTACACAATTTTATCTTCAAGAAGTCAAATTTATCGTAACTTGCAAAAGTTAACGACACTAAAACCACGCAGCTATGAAACGTCCGGGAACAATCACATTATCACAGACACGGTCACACGTCAATATTTATAAACTGGTGTTATGTTTCATCGCGGTGTTAGCATCAACATCGGTCATGTCTGCATACGATTTAAAAATCAACGGGATATGTTACAATCTTGATTCTTATGGAGGAGATGAATGGCGTGCGACAGTGACTTCCGGTGGGGCATATAAAGGTAAAATTGTCATCCCGGAGTATATCACGTATGAGGGCGAAAAATATGAAGTCACGTGTATTGGTGAGCGAGCATTTGAGAATTGTTCTGCCATTACTGAGGTCATTATCCCAAACACCGTGACAAGAATTGACAAATCGGCATTTAAAGGATGCATCGGTTTGACGGAGATGGTAATACCGGAGTCTGTTGGTGATAACATTTACGATATGGCGTTCTATGGTTGTAAGAATCTATTACGCATCACACTCCCCGGTAAATTCAAAGTGTTTATGCCTCGGGTCTTCTATGGCTGTACTAAGTTGACCCAAATTAATATTCCACAAGGTGTCACTCAATTTAGAAGTGAATCTTTTTGCGGATGTAATATCACGAGTGTAACCATCCCTAAGTCTGTTCATGTAATCGAGGATAATGTATTTAAAGACTGCGCCAATCTAATGTCAATCAAGGTCGAGGATGGAAGTGAATATTTTGATTCAAGGGATAATTGCAATGCGATAATACGAAAAAGCAATAACGAATTGGTGACAGGTTGTGGAACGACCATAATACCGAATTCGGTTTTATCAATAGGAGAGTTTTCTTTTAGTGGTAATAATTCACTAAAGAATATAACGATTCCTGAATCCGTGACTGAAATCGGTTATTCCGCATTCTCGGGTTGCAACAGTTTGAAGGAAGTGATTATCTCGGGTGCAATCACTAAAATTGAGGGGTCTGTCTTTATCGGATGCTCTAAATTAGAAAAAGTGGTTATTCCGGAATCTGTTACGGAGATTGATTACTATGCGTTTGCCAACTGTAGCAATTTGAGGGATGTGGTTATTCCGGAATTTGTTACGGAGATAGGAAATTCCGCATTTGCAGGTTGTAGTAATTTGGGGGAAGTAACGATTCCAAAGTCAGTAGAAAAAATAGAGGGCAAAGCGTTTTATGGCAGCGGAGTGACAAAACTGAATGTGAGTGGCCGCCCTAAAATCGGGAATGAAGCATTCAGGAAATGCAATAATCTCGATAGCTTAATATTGCGTGGTTCTTTGGGGGAATATACATTTGCAGAATGTGCCGGATTGACACATGCAACTGTATTCAGTAATGTTAAAAAGGGGACTTTTTACGATTGTGTGAATCTATCATCCGTGACGTTTAATAATAATAGCAGTTATACCATCGAAGAAAGTGCCTTTGAAAATTGTAGTCTCAAGAATATAACATTGAATGTATACAGCATAAAGGCCCGTGCATTTAGGGGAAACAATCTTATTTCTATAAGAATGTTGAATACATACCCTCCAGAGGTGGAGCTAAACTCTTTGGGGTATGCAGTGTTCAATGGCTATTTTTATGATTATGCTGGTTATGACGGTATTTTATATGTTCCAAGCGCGGCAAGTAAAATCAAGTACAGCAATGCGCAGGAATGGAATCGTTTTAAGAACATTGTTGTTTATGACACCTCCGGCATCGAGGATGTGGGGAGTGACGACGGGATGACCGCCGACGAACCTGTCGAGGTGTTCAACATGGCGGGCGTGAAAGTCGCCGACTCGACCGAAGGACTCCCTTCGGGCATCTACATCGTCAGACAGGGCGCGAAAACAACCAAACTGGCAATTCGCTGATACCTCCTACATAAATTGACACTAAAACCACGCAGCTATGAAACGTCCGCTTCTTATTTCATTATGCCTACTCCTTGCATTTATTGTGGCGAATGCGCAACAAAGCCGATACATTGTGCCCTCCTTTGGCTCTGATATAGAACATATCCCTGCAAAATTTTCAAAGTCAGGTAATACACGTGTCATCTTTTCCAATTATTCGAAAGAAAAGCAAGCAAACGAACTCTCAATACTTGACCCTGACCTGACAGAGTCGCAAAAGGATATTGTCCTTTCGGTTAAATACGGCAAACATACCACAGAATACGAAAGGACAGAGTATCTATATAACCCCATACATACTTATTCCTATCCAATGCGGGACACAACCATGACACGCATCAATATTACCGTAAAGGAAGGTTCTGTTACAACCGTGAAAAAGTCGGACATTACGGAAGAAGACGTACGAAATCATTTTATTCCAACAGCCCCCAAAAATAGTTATACCTACATATATTCAGGCTTCGGCACAAGACCATATACAACACGGGAAGAACATTCTCTTAATTATAAAATGTTTGAGGTGGAATGGTTAGGGAAATTTTTCCACGGATACACTTATCCCGGCAAAGAGACCTTTAGCTTCTCATTAACCCGTCCAGAAAGTACGTCACAAGTATCGGCCAATGTAACAGCGGATATGGCCTGGGGATACCTTTTGACCCCAAACGGGGAATTTTACAAAGTGATTTTCAACAACGAGAAAATCAGCATTCAGGACAAAAGGACATACTTCTCATCCTCTACTTCTCAGGTGGAGTATCTCAGCAGTCCCATTAAGTTGAACTATATGGACTGGGTGAATGAGAACACATATTCGTTCCGTTATAGCGAGACATTATTTAATGATGACAGTGACATAGAATATATCTGTTGCGAGTATGGAGACCCGATAACAGAGACATCGGGGTCAGCGACAGCGTCTTCCGGTTTGGTGACAGAGACAAGATACCCTCTGACAAACCGATTGTTGATTTGTAATTCCAGCGGGGCAACTATTAATACAATCGGACTGCCCGACGGTTATAGATTGTCTACCATTGATGAGGTGTCTGTAATGGATTTCGGGAGTAAACGATATCTTGCAGTAAAAGCAACCTCACCCGACAACAGCGTCGTCCAGGTGCTGTATGACATCACCGGCGGGGCGTCATCGGTGTCGAGTCCAGTCGCGACGGTGAAGGCCGATGTCACACCCACGTTCATGACCGCCGGGACTGACGTGACGGTGACGCTGCCACAGGGACATGGTGGCAGTCTGGTCGCCGTGGTTTCGACCAACGGCACGCTGATGTCGACCCAAAATGTGCAACCGGGGGAGGGGACGGCGATTGTCGCGACCGACGGCTTCCCCTCGGGAATGTACATCGTGACGATAACCGATGCGGCAAACGCCTCGCGCGAGGCATGCAAAATCGTAATCAAGTAATCCTCGAAACGTATTGACAACCAAGAGGCTATGTCAGAACGGATAGCCGATGGCGAGGTGAAAGGCGAGTGAATTCTTGAACGAGGTCATGTTGTAGTAGCCGCTACGGCCTGTCTCGTATGGGGCGTGGATGCCGATACCGAGGTCGCCGCGAACCACAAGCATCGAAATGTCAAGACGCAGACCGAGTCCCGTGCCCAAGGCGAGGTCTTTGAAAAATGTCGAGCCACGGAGCTGTCCGCCCGGACGCTGCGGGTCATTCTTCAACAACCACACGTTACCTGCGTCAAGAAACAATGCACCGTGCAACGGGCCTATGATGGGGAAACGGTACTCGACATTGGCCTCGAACTTAAACGTTCCCGTCTGGTCAAAGTATCCGTTGACCTGGTCGGCCGGGGCGCGGTAACTGCCGGGGCCGATTGAACGGACGGTAAACGCCCTGACAGAGTTAGCTCCCCCGCAATAGAACTGTTCGCTATAGGGGACTTCGGAGGCATTGCCGTAGGCATGCGCCGCGCCGACAGCCACCCTCGACACAAGCCACTGTCCACGGCCGAGTCCACGGCCATAGACCACCTGGGTGGTGCCTTTGACAAACTGTGAGAACGGCGTGCCGAACAGTTCCTTCTCCCCATGTTTGCCACACGCCTGGTAGATACACCAGAACAAATTCCCGGCCTCCTGTGCCGTCAATTGGACGTTTAACGTGTTGTCACGGTCAAACGCACGGTCGTAGGTATAGGAATACATCAGCTGCGGGATAAACTGGCTGCGGAAACTCTGCGCAATGGCCTTGTTAGCATCCATAATCGAATCAAAGACCGGGGTGGTCTTCATCAGATTGGTATAGGTGAGCTTGAACAAGGTGAGCGTATTGGTGACATGTCGTGACACCTGCCAATCGTAGGCGATTGAGGTATTGAACTGCGCCAGCTTGAAATAATGAGGCCGATTCAACAGGTCGGCGTTAAGCGACAAACGTGTCCAGTTGACCGCCCATCTACTGCGCGGGATGAAACGTGGCGCGAGAAGACGGGGGAATGACAAAGACGTTGTTATTCCCACCTCGTAGGAATTGAACACCGACGAGCGTTCAGAGCGTTTCCCGGTCTGCCATTCGTATGTCCCCGTCAATGAGACATTGAACAGCTCACCCCCCCCGAACATGTTGCGGTTGGATAGTCCGAGCGTTATACCCGGGCCGAGATAGGAATTGGACTTGGACGATGCGTTGACCTCGACCGAGGCCTCCAACGGCGTGTCAAATGTGCAGTCTATGTTCACGTCAAGCACATCGGAACGCCCGGTTGTGTCAGGGACTGCGTTGATTTCAATCCCGCTGAATATACCAAGACGCGAGAGGTTGCTCTGCGTACGGTTCATATCACGCACCGAAAACGTGCGTCCCTCCCTGAAAGTGATACTCCCCGGAATCAGGTTATCGCGCAGACGCGAGGGCATCATGCGTATGATTGTGCCCCTTGGTGTCTCGGTGGTGTCGGGCACACCCCCACCCTGGTTGCGATAGATGCGTGTCGTTATTTCCCCGACACGGTAACGTCTTACGGCCTGGGAGGGAACATTACGCGCGATTGACAGCGCAAGGGCGATGCGTCCGCGGTTGATTGTACTGTCGGCAAGATACTCGATATAGTCGGGACGGAAAAAATAGTAACCACGGTTGCGCAGGACGTTGGTGATGACGATGCGCTCCTTGCTGAGTGAATCGGTACAATACCGCTCACCGGCACGAAGATATTTGGAACGGGACGCGACAGAGTCTATCACATGATAGAGATGGCACGTGTCAGGCAACATATATACAGTGTCAATCAGGAAAGGAGACCCGGCATTTACATCATATCGTATCTTGGCTTTTTTCTTGTTCTTTCCCTGCACGAGCGAATAGGACGCCGAGGCATGGAAATACCCGTTGTTATCCATCAGTTCGTCAAGCATCTTGACACGCACCTCGGGACGAACATCGGCCACCAGTACAGGCTGCTGGGAAAACTTGTTGTAGACCCATTTCTTTATCCCTTTGCTGTCGGCATCTATATGATTGTACACCCACAATCCCACCGGGACAGGCAGATTCACGCCCATGACTTTCAGTCCATTGGGAGGCACGGCCACAGCCGTGTTTAACTGCGGTTTAAGCCCTGTCGCGAGTTTCTCACCCACAGGGGTGGTGACATTCAATTTCTTCACACCCGTATAGAGTATATCATCAGCTCCTAACTTGCTCGTAGTGGAACAAGAAGCGAACACGGCAGCCGACACGATGGTCGCAATGGCGATTACATTATTTAGAGGATGTTTCATCATCGGTTGGGGTTGATACAGGTTGAGGAACAGTAGCGTCAGGGACAGGTAGAGGCAAAACCGGGGTCTGGTCCTTGTTCCCTTTTCCGAAGCGGAAAAGGTCACGCAAGGAGTGGATTTTACGTTTGAGCACGAAACCGACGCCGGTCTGTGTCACCTCGCCCTCGAGGATGCTCTCATAACCCGTGTGACGGAAAATCTTGACATACATCGAGCCTGAACGGTTGAGCATGTATTCAAACGATATGTCATTGATAAGATTCTGCGAGAAGTTCTCGTCGGCATCGGCATCGGTCGAATAGTTCCCGCCCACGATAATCTTGAAACGGTCGTTGAACAGTGTCTTGCTCACACGGTAGGAATAACTTGTCGCCGTCGAGGTGTTGCCGTTGAGCGTCTTGTCATACTGGTCTATGCCGAACGAGATATCAACGCCGCGTATGTTATTGGCGACCCATGAATTGAGCTGCGACTCAAGGAACGAGTACAGCGCGTTGCCTCCGAGATTGGCGTTACCCTTTGTCCCGGCCCCGGTATAGGTATTGTACAGAAGCAGATTCATCGCCTGGTTGGCACGCTGCTCGGCCGACATGGACTGGAGTTCGTTCTGAACCGTTATATCGTCATCGGTCGATAGGTCAAACGCCACATTCATGTTCTGCAACGTATTGGTCACAGCGAGCGATACATCGAAGTAAATCAGACGCGAGTTCTGCCCCTCCTGCGTCACGTTGGCCTTTATACGGTCAACAGCATGGACATTAAGTATAGGGTTGAGCATGTCGCCGTTGAAGGCCACATAGCTTCCCTCCTGGAAATTAAACAATTTCTCTGACATGAACGGCGGTGTGTACCGAACGAATCCCTTGGGAAGATTGAACCGGCCCGTGAGACGACCGTCATTCATGGGGTTCATAGTGTACTCAAGCTGTCCGTTGCCTTGAATCTGCACACGGTTCTTGCCATCGGGCGACAGGTCGACGTTAATTGTCGTCCCCTCCTGGATATCCACGTCAGCATCGAGATACAACGCCATTGACGATGTCGATATACTGTCGGCCTTCACGACCTGGGCGGTATCGTTAAACTGCACGAAACGCACCATGTCGCCACTGGAATAGGACGTGAGTGTCGATGTCCCGCCCGAAAGCACATACGTCACATTTGAGCCTGAAAGCAATGCCAGAGACGCATCTACCTTCATCATGCTCATGTTGCCGTCAACATCGGCGTCAAGGTCGATGTAACCCTTACCGTAGACATCGGCACCGCGCGGACGCGACGAGTTCACAATCATCATGTTGCGCGCTTTCAGGTTGAGGTCTATGCCGATATCGGACAGGCTGCGTGCATCCACCGTTCCATTGATTGACAGAGGATTCTTGTTTGCACCGAGCACAGTGAACCCGTTGAACTTGACGACATTGGAGTCTACAGGAATTTTCTCCTCCGAGAACTTGAACGAAGTGCCCAGCATGTTCACTTTCACTGCCGTAGAGTCAAAATCAAGATACCCGTTGAACACAGGTGCCGACAGCGAGCCGGTTATATCCATCTGTCCGTTCAACATTCCGCTCAACTTAGCCACTCCCGGGGGAAGGAAGGGATTGACCACTCTCAAGGGGAAATGTATCATCGAGAAATCAAGAAGGAAAGGATGGGTCTTAGTTGAGTCATTGAGCGTCCCCACCGCAGTGATTGTCTTTATAGAGTCAACCATGAGCGTCGCCTCGGCGTTGATGGCACCGTTCGACGAGTTACGTAGGTCAAGGGCGATGTCAAATGTCCCCACTCGGTCGCGCCCATAATATAAGTCGGAAAGGCTAAGAGAACCTTTGCCCGTGATGTCATGGGCATCCCAACGGAAACGCATGTCGGCCGACACATCCCCCTTTATCGGTGGGGCGAACGGTGAAATCGAGAGCCAGTCCTGAAGTTTGATTCGCGACACCTGCAACACAATGTCCTCCTGATGTCCCTCCTCATTTTCAGCACCCTCGACATGCTCGGTAAATATCTTTAGATAACTCTTGTCATTGCTCAACATGAGGTTGGCGTCGATGTGACGTGTCAAGAGATTATAGGATATGAAATTATCGCTGTTTACAGTCCATTCCTTATAGGCGATGGTCGGGTGATAGGGCACCAGTTTCATCGTTACAACCGAATCGGTCGCATTGGCACGCAACCCCAGGCCGAAACCTTTCTCCCCCTTTATATTGGACTGACGCAAGATTGCCGACAGACGGTCGTATGCGACATAACCGTTAAGGGAAACATGGGCGAAATCATCCATCGTCCCGGGTCGGTTATTAACCGTCGCCAGATATATCAGATACTTGCCTCGTTGCTCCAAATCGACACTTATCGAGTCGAGTCTCATCGACCCGTTTTCAAACCCGTATACATCGGCACGGGCATTGAACACCGAATCATTGGTCGCACTCAACGAGGCCGAGTTAAACCCAATCCCTGACAACGACAGATAATCCTTGACAATATTGTCACGCCCCACCCGTGCGTCAAGTTTGAGGTAAGGCAATGCCCCTGAAATCGCCGTCACGTCTATCTGTCTCTCGTTGACCTGTCTCATGGCGATGTCACTTGCACGCATGACCCTGTTCATGAATGTATCAAGACGGCAACGTCCCTTCAGGTCAAGGGTCATGTCTCCATTTACCACCGATGCCTCGAGGGTCGAGTCGTTGCTCAGCACGCTGGCCTTGATATTGGGTGTCGCGAGATTCATTCCCGGCAGATGCCATTCAAGGTCGTCGATGTCGGCCTTAGCGTCAATGTCGCCGGTATGGAGCCAATAGGTCCCCGCCGAAGTCAGCAACAACGAGCCGCCGTTGGTCTCCGGCGTGAGTTTCAATGCCTGGAGATTAAGGTTGCGCACATCACCGTCAAGCTCCCATGAACATGATTCGCGGGTTATTTCAGCCGTAAACGCGGCATGCAGGTCGGCATCGCGGTTGCCCGAACGGATGAAACCCTCGGCATGACCGTCCGAGGCATGGGCCTGTAACTCAACATCGGTATAGTCCTGTCCCGAATAATCAACGTGTGATACATCGAGAGCCACGTCAAGGTCGGTCGAAGGTGACATAGGGTTATACCCCCGCCCCTTGGCGTCAAGGCTCGCAGTCACATAACCCACGCCCAACGACGGCATTATCTTGCCCACCGGGAAACGGTCAAGGTCAACCGAGACGTCATATCCTTCGGTGCGTCCGTTCCAGGTCGCATCCATGACAAGTTCGCCACCGAGTGTGGTGGCGCGGAGATTGCCGTCAACACTCATGGGATGGTATTCCACCTCTCCTGACAATTTTATGGGCGGGATGTTGACCTGACGGGCGAGTTTCGCCTCAAGGAATGTCGGCTTGACTGCGTTAAGACCCGTCAAGGACCCGTCAAGGGCGAGCTGACCGCCAAGACGCGCCGGGTTCATCACATTCTCGACCTGCCCTGCCGCCTTGAGACGCAAAAGACCTGGCATCGACGCACGCACATCATACACATTCAATTGCCGTGGCGTACCCTCGATATCGGCAACGATTGTCAGGTCACTTGCAGGCAACCCGCGCATCATCGGTGAAAGCGCCGTCATCACCATCTTCACATCGGCCTGGGAGATACGTGCATCAGCCTTAAGCACCAACGGCAGGTCAGGGTCGGTTGACAAATCACCCATCCCCATGGATGCGTCAAGACGCAGCGACGAGTACATCGTGGAGATGTCAAATCCCTTGGCCACCATCCTAGCCGAATCCATCTCAAACACCCCCGATGCGCCAAGGTGCACACCGCAACGCTCCTTTGCGCTAAGACGGCGCAAAGGCACACGTATCGATGCCCCACGATTATAGAATGAATCCACGTCTATAACAATGTCATCGAACTGGATATAACTCATGTCAAGACCGGGCAAAGGTCTGGCCCCCCTCATGGCATATAGAGCCCTACGGCCCGTCAAGCCTATCCTGTCGGCAGTTATCGTCCACATCAACGAATCAGGGGTTAATGACGCAGTGTCGGTAACCGACCGCACCGGATGCTGTGAAAGATATTCTGCCGAAGGGGTCAGGTAGGCCGCCGTCACCGAGTCCACGTTAAGCGAGCGGGCGTTTATCCGCTTTGAGGCCATGTCAACCAAGCCATCCTGCAACCTCGCCTCGACGATATGTGCTCCAAGAGAGTCGATTGTCGGCAACATGGACATGCGGTAGGTGACATCACGCAGCGTTATGTCGCGCGCGGTTATGCGTAACGGCCGCGATGCCGTGGTATCAGATGGAGTCTCGACTGTGTCGGGAAGCATACGCAACGACACATCGGCACCCTCGACGAGTGCACGGTCAACATTTATATTCCCGCTTGAAAAATTCATGGAGGACGCATCGACCTCGGCATGACGCACCGCCGCACGAAGCCACATCAGCGAGTCGGCGTTACCTAACTGATAACGCACCGAGTCGATGTCGGCACGCCCCACCTGTATGTCACCCTTTAACAACGGCAGCAGCCTGACATTGAGCCCCACAGCAGCGGCCGTCACCATTGTATCGCCTGATGCCTCTATCACCCTTACACCGTCAAGCTGCAATTTCAACGGGAAACGCAGACGCAGATAATCGACCGATATGTCCATGTCTGTCGATTTATTAATCTCCTTCAACGCGACATCCTTCACCCATGACTGGACAAACGGCACATAAAGAAGCGCAGGAACAGTGATTACCAATATAATCAGTCCCGCAATAAACCACAGGATTCCCTTGAATATTTTCTTTCCTAATGAACGGCTCACGGTACAATAGTTAAAACGTATACCTTAAAAACAGAATAACGTCCCGATTGTTTTGCAATTCAAATACAAAGATAACAAAAACCGGGACACTCTCACGAGCGACCCGGCCTCGAAAACCTATGATTCACTTATAATTTATTATTCACGTATCGGATGATATTCAACAAACGCCTCGATGGCCTCGTAGGATGCAAGACCGAGACCTTCATAAAGCAACGCCGTTGCACGGTTGCGCTCCTCGGCACGCTGCCAGAACAAGCGGTCATCGTCACCGAGGAACGGAGCGTTCTCCATCTGTGACTGATGTTTCAGGATGGAATTACGCTTGAAACGCAACTCCTCGGGACTGATTGGGACGGCCATCTCGATATGGTCGATTTCCCATTCGGCCCATGCCCCACGGTACATCCATATACGGCAGTCCTTCATCCATTCCTCATCCTTCACCTCATCGATGACAGCAAGGACAGCATCGGTGCATACGCGATGGGTGCCATGAGGGTCGGCCAGGTCTCCGGCCACAAATATCTGGTGAGGTTTCACCGACAGTATCAGTTCCTTGACAATGTCAACGTCCCGACGCGTCAGGTCACCTTTCTTGATTGTACCTGTCTCATAGAACGGCAGACGCAGGAAATGCACGTTTTCGGGTTTGACACCTATATAATTACATGCCGTGCGTGCCTCTCCCTCTCGTATCTTCGTCTTAAGGAAACGGATGTCGGGGGTATCCACGTCACCGGCCTTTTTGGACGCGATAAACTCATTGATTCCCTTGCTCTTTTCCATGAACGAGGGGGTATCGAACCCAAAATCAGCTGCAATCTGGTCCATGAGCATCACATACCGCATCACATCCTCATCGCCGACAGCAATGTTCCCCGAGGTCTCGTATGCGACATGCACGTCATGCTTCTGGTCTACAAGGCGTTTCAGGGTACCGCCCATGGAAATCACATCATCATCGGGATGGGGCGAGAACACTATGACACGTTTTGGGTAAGGATTGGCTCGCTCAGGCCGATAGGTGTCATCGGCGTTAGGCTTTCCACCGGGCCACCCGGTGATAGTATGCTGCAAATCGTTGAATATCTTGATATTGACATTATAGGCAGAGCCATACAGAGCCAAGAGTTCGCCAAGACCATGGTCATTATAGTCCTTGTCGGTAAGTTTCAATATGGGCTTGTCTATCTCATGGCTAAGCCACACAATCGCCCTACGGGTCAGCTTGTCGGTCCACTCGCATGACGTCACTTTCCATGGACGTGAGATACGTGTCAACTGTTCAGCCGCCGACAGGTCAATCACAAGACGGGCATGGGGATGTAACTGCAAATATGAAGCGGGTACATTGACATTGGGTGTCTCCTCGACCGCCTTCTTTATAATCGAGGCACGCGTCTCGCCCCATGCCATACATATAATACGCCGTGAATCAAGGATATTGCGGATACCCAACGTTATGGCCGTCGAGGGCACGGTCTCGCATTTATAATCATTGGCGACCTGATGGCGAGTCTCGCTGCTCAACAACACCAGACGACACAGACTCGTAGGCGCAGAACCCGGTTCATTGAACGCAATCGACCCTGAAGGCCCGACTTCACAGATGGTCAGGTCGATACCTCCGGCTTTGTCTATCTCGCGCTCATAGTCCTTGCACGCCTCAAACATATCCTCCTTCGTGACCGTGGCGTCAATCGAGTGGATATTCTCCGGCCGTATATCAACCTTGTCAAGGAAAATCGCATGTAACCTGGCGAGTGTGCTCGGTCCTCCCGTTTCGACCGGGAAGAACTCACTTATATTGAACACCGTCACATTCTCAAAATTCACGACCCCTTTGCGATAAAGTTCAATGACACTTGCGTAGACAGAGTGTGTGCTAAGTCCCGCGCCCAATGCCAGGACACAGCGTCCTTTCTCAGCGACAGTGCGGTTGATTGTCTCCACAACCTTGCGGGCGATATATCCGTCGCCGTCGGCTGTTGTCTCAAAGATACGTGTATACAGTTTTTCCTCGCGTGTGAGGGCGGCAAGTTCGATTTCCCCGTCGGGCTCATAATATCGCTTGGATATACGGTCGAGCTTGATTTGTGAACTAAGATTAGTTTTCATGAATGTCAGGTTGATGAAGTCATATTATAGATTATGCAAATTTACGATTATTATTCAGCACAGACAATCATGTCAAAGTCAAAAAATCCCGTTTCACACATATTATTGTTTATACACATTATTTCAATATTGCTCTTTTATCTCAAGTTCTTTTCACGATTTCTGCTTTTTTCATTACTTTTGTGAAAAATCCAAGAGATTGTTTGAAATTTTCTCATTAGAATTTTTAAGAGCTATTTCGGAGGGAATTTTAAAGGACGAGCGAGGATAATATCGAGATATTTGACGAGCGAGAACTTTAAAATTGGCCCGAAAGAGCCTTGACAATCTCACAAAAGCAGATAAAGACGGTTTTTACGCGCTTTCCGTCCTTTGATTCGGTCATGATTCCCGCATCACTCCCTCGTCTTCATGACGGAAATCATCGTAAAACACCTACAAAAATTCAATGATAAAAATTCAAACAATCTCTAAATTCATCAACTCATGAGACTTATAATCCAACCCGACTACGATAGAGTGTCACGTTGGGCGGCGAACTACGTTGCAGCCCGCATAAACGAGGCAAAACCCACAGCTGAAAAACCGTTTGTGCTCGGATGCCCCACCGGCAGTTCCCCTCTTGGGATGTACCGTTGTCTGATAAGCCTTTACAAGGCCGGAAAAGTGTCGTTCAAGAATGTCGTGACGTTCAACATGGACGAATACCGCGACATACCACGCGACCACGAGCAGAGCTACCATACGTTCATGTGGAGTAACTTTTTCAACCATATCGACATACTCCCGCAGAATGTAAACATACTTGACGGCAACGCACCCGACCCAGAGGCCGAATGCGCCGCTTTCGAGACTAAAATAAAGAGTTACGGCGGTATAGACCTATTCCTGGGCGGTGTAGGTCCTGACGGACATATCGCGTTCAACGAACCGGGGTCGTCGCTGACATCGCACACACGCGTCAAGACACTGACACGTGATACAATCATCGCCAACTCACGTTTCTTCGACAACAACGTAGACCTCGTGCCCAAGACCGCCATGACCGTGGGTGTGGGCACCATCATGGAGGCCCGTAGCGTGCTTCTCATCGTCAACGGACACAACAAGGCACGCGCGCTGAAGCACGGTGTCGAGGGAGGCATCAGCCAGATGTGGACAATATCCGCCCTACAGATGCACCCCAAGGCACTCATCGTCGCCGATGACGCGGCGTGCGAGGAGCTCAAAGTGGGGACTTACCGTTATTTCAAAGACATCGAGGCTGCCAACCTCGACCCCGAAGCCGTGAAATAAGAAACCGGTTCTGATACGATATTGCGGCGATATTGATTCAATATCGCCGTAATAGTATGTATCAATTCATTCTTTCAACCTCTCGATAAAATCCTTAATGTCTGTGAGATTATAAAGCGATGGGATTATGCGATATGCCTCTCCCAGTTTATTCCGAGCCGAATGCCAACCTATTCCATCAGTAATCCACACGAATTCATATCCGGGCACACTGTTTATCTTTGGGGCGATATCGGAATAGGAACGTGCGGTTTCGTTCAACTTTGAGCCGGAACTCGAATAAAAATTAACCTCTATCAGATATTTCATTCCCGGACGTTCAATAACGAAATCAAAACGTTTGACATCCTCCCCCAAATTATCTGATATTTCAGGAAACTCCGATGAATTCACCTCGCGCCGATAATCGATGCCGTTATTGTCAAAGATTTCAGCCACTATATCCTCCATCGAGTCCCCGCTTCGGTTCTTACGGGCATGTGTATCCAGTCCGACCTCAACACCAAATACATAATCAACCAGATTCTTGACATGTCTGTTTTGAAGCATTTCGGTAAGACCTGTTTTGTCAAGAAACTCAATGATGTCGTCAGGAGTATCAAACCAATCAGACAACAGCCGTAATGAACCGTCAGCAGTCAAGGCTTTTTTCCTGTCACGACGACGGACGGCTATCAGGATTCCCAACACACTGAACGCCTTCGGGTTCTCCCTCCACAATTCCCTGACTGCATGGGACATGTCTTGTTGCCCTATAAGATAATTGAGTTGATTCAGCTTCATTGATATTGAATCAACATTCCTAGTCACCTTATAAAAGTCCACATAGTCACCCAATGTCATGTTGGTTTCAAGCAGCTGCGTCATGAACAGGCTGAAACGTGTATCGGATATGCCGTCTGTCATACCTTCAAAAATAATTTCTAATTAATAATTCGGCTCTTTCCCCGCGCCCGGAAGCATCGGCATTGATAGACCGTGAAGCCTGAACACGCACAATATCGTATTCCCTGTACAATTCCTCAAAAAAGCCCAACGGCCCTACCGTATTTACATGACTATCGGAATTACTAAGGGCAATAGTACATCCTGTTTCTTTGATTAAGTCAATAAAATTTTTCAATCTTATTTGCTCACCATCTCCAAATGATTCCTTCGTATATGAATTAAAATAAGAAGTTGCACTCACAGGGCGATAGGGCGGGTCGAAATATACAAATGAACGTCGGTTGACGTAATGTTGCACCTGTGAAAAATCACCGTGCAATATCTCTACACGTTGCAAAATCTTATGGTCGGCCATTATCAGACCGGGATTGCATATCGTAGGGTTGGCATATCGCCCGAACGGTACATTGAACTCACCCTTTGAATTTTCACGATAAAGGCCGTTGAAACATGTTCTGTTCAGGAATATAACAAGAGTTGCATCCTCGACATCAGAAAGGCGACATTCATTGAATCGCCTACGTTTCTCCAAGAAGAAATCCTTTCTATCATTCTCGTTTTCCAGTTTTCGATAGTCGCCCTGAACGCTCGTCAGCGATTCTATCAACCGGGCCGGATTCTTCTGCACCATTCTATAGCACTTTATCAGATGAAGATTAATATCATTTATAATTGCCCGCCTTATATTACTGTATTTATTAAGAAGATAAAACAACATCGCCCCACCGCCGACAAACGGCTCTATATAAACGGCATCATCCTCACGGAGAAAGTCATCGGGAAGCAATGGGGCGTATGTCTCTAAAAGACGGCCTTTCCCACCGGCCCATTTCACAAACGGCCTTGGAGTGTTTGATGCTTTTTCCATTTTGCAAATTTAATCAATTTTACCGAATCATCCCTTTGGAAATAAAAAAGAGCTGCTCGCGCAGCTCTTTTTTATGAGTTTCCAATAGGTACAATTTCTAAGGTAAAAAAGATTGTTTTAGGTTTGTGATGCAAAGATACGCCCGTTTTGGGCAATCCGCCAAATATTTTTTTATGTTCTTAAACATGCTTTTTCAATCGCGTTCTTTCAACCGTAATAATCAGCGGTTTATCAGACAATCATATCCATTCATCGACAAAAGCTCAAGGCTTCAGGGATTTGATTTCAAGGTTCTCACTGTCAAACACGGCATAACTGAACCGAGTTATCCAGTCCCCGAGAATCACGAGACGGCTGTCATCCCCGAGCGGTTCATCGACAAGCTGGTGACGATGGCCGAATATGAAGTAATCCACATGTCCGTGCGAGACAAGATAGCCACGCGCAAACTCGGCCAACGGGTCATTTTCAAGACCTCCGTACTCGGCAACACGCACCCCTCCGCCTGTCTCCCGGCTATGGGATGACCATCGATGGGCGAACGGCACCGTCCAGCGGGGGTGAATCCCCGAGAACAGCTTTTGGGCGACACGGTTGCGGAACAGCCGGCGCAACATCCTGAACGAGCGTTTCATGCGCCCCACACCGTCACCGTGCTCCATAAAGAATCGTTTACCGTCTATTTCCACATCAAGTGCTCCGTCAACGACCGTGACACCAAGTTCCGAAGGGATATAATCGCTAATCCATATATCATGGTTACCCTTGAACCAAGTGATTTCAACGCCCGAATCGGCAAGGGCGGCCAATGCGCCGAAGAAACGCACATATCCCCGCGGGACGACCTCTTTGTATTCAAACCAATAGTCGAGTACATCCCCAAGAAGATACAGCCGCCGGGCGGTCGGCCCGATTTCACGCAACCATTCCACGACACGGCGTTCGTGCTCGCGATGATTCCCGATATAGGACGCTCCGAGATGGATGTCCGATATAAAATATGTCAAACTGCGCTCTGCCACAGGGTCAAAGGAATCCTAATTCGAGCTTGGCCTCCTCGCTCATCATCTCCTTGTCCCATTCCGGCTCAAACACCAGATTGATGTCAACCGACTTCAACCCCTCGATGCTCTCGAGCTTGATGCGTGCGTCATCGATTATGAAATCGGCCGCCGGGCAGTTGGGCGCAGTGAGCGTCATGTCGATTTTCAGATTGGCGTCATCATCGATATCCACTTTATAGATGAGGCCAAGGCTATAAATGTCTACAGGAATCTCCGGGTCATACACGGTGCGTAACATCGTGACAACCTTTTCCTCCAGTTCAAGTCGCTGCTGTGGTGTAATCATACCGCAAATGTACAACAATTCGCTGAAAATGCCTATATTTGCGTCAAAATAACAGACCCATGAAATTGAAAACAATCATCACCGCGACAATACTCACCATGGCCGCGAACTGCTCCTGCATAGTGTCGGGAGACAATAACACCCAAAGCAACATCTTGACTACGAAGGCTGTAACATCGGCGAAACCGACAAAGGCAATCCGCCCATTCAAGAGACTACGCGCACAAGTCGACACGACAATCACCTTGCCGTCAACCAACATGCCGTCACCGGTCAAGGTTTCGGTCGCAGTCCCCGCCGGCTATCTGACTTCCGACACGACATCCTATCCTGTCGTCTTCTTGCTGAACGGCCACGGCGGCAACAACAAGGATTACCCCACACGCATGAAACTCGACTCCCTCGCGACAGCCTACGGCATGATATTCGTGTGCCCCGACGGACGCGACAGCTGGTATTGGGACTCACCCGTAGTGAAGAATCAACGCATGGAATCGTTCATCGTCAACGACCTCGTCAAATTTGCCGATGACTCGCTGCGCACCATTCCCGACCGCGACCACCGCGCAATCGCCGGACTAAGCATGGGGGGGCACGGGGCGTTGTTCATCGCCATGCGCCACAGCGATGTGTTCGGTTCGGCAGGGGCGATGAGCGGAGGGGTCGACATCACGCAACCCAAGTTTCACAATTCATGGAAAATGAAAAAATGGCTCGGTGAATACAAGGCCAATCCCAAGCGATGGGCCGAACACACCGTAATCAACCTCGTCCCCACACTAAAGCCGGGTCAACTCAACATCATTTTCAGCTGCGGGGCCGACGATTTCTTCTACAAGGTCAATAACGCCCTTGACTCGGCGATGACAAAACACAACATCCCCCACACCTATCTCACCACGCCTGGATACGGGCACAGTTGGGCCTACTGGCGCATGGCACTACCACCGCAACTTGACTTCTTCAAGAAACAGTTTGACAAAGCGGAATAATGTGGATTGCCCTCGCGCTCACATCAGCCCTGTGCCTCGGTTTCTATGACGTGTTCAAGAAACTGTCGGTCAGGGAAAACAATGTCTTGCTCGTCCTGTTGCTGAACACCGTTTTCGGCACTATATTGATGTCGCCTGTAATCGTCTCCGGCCTATGGAACGGAGACACCGGCTTGGACAACACAGCCACAGGGCATCTGCTTGTCATCATCAAGGCGTTCATCGTCCTCGGCTCATGGCTGCTCGGCTATTTCGCCATTAAACATCTACCACTTACAATCCAAGGCCCTATAAACGCATCGCGCCCGGTCATCGTGCTCGTCGGCGCACTCGTCATCTTCGGCGAACGGCTTAACGCCGTGCAATGGGTCGGAATCATCATAGGGTTCGCATCACTGTATTTCATCTCGCGCATAGGTTCCCGCGAGGGATTCTCGCTCAAGCACTCACGATGGCTGTGGATGGCCATCGGCGCGACTTTGTTAGGCGCGGTCAGCGCACTGTACGACAAATATCTTTTACGGTTCTACCGTCCCCTCGAGGTTCAGGCTTGGTATTCGCTCTATCAGTGTATCATCATGACAACAACGATACTGGTGATGCGTCATTTATCGCCAAAGGCCGCCGGTGTGTCATCACGGTTTCAGTGGCGTTGGGCAATCCCGTGCATATCCCTATTCCTGACCGTGGCCGACATCGCCTATTTCTACTCCCTGTCGCTCGACGGCTCGATGATTTCGGTGGTGTCGATGATTAGACGCGGAAGCGTCCTCGTCTCGTTCCTGTATGGCGTGGTGATTCTTCATGAACGCAATGTGAAGGCCAAGCTGATTGACCTCGCACTGCTGTTCGTCAGCCTCGCACTGCTCGTCATCGGGTCTACTCTGTAGCGGACGGCACATATTGGTACGCCCCTAACGATGGAGCCGCCGGGTCACGGCGCACCCCGTAGAAGTCAACCCGAGCCTCGGGCCGCATCAGCGACGGGTCACCGGCCATGGCTGCGGAAGAGTCGTCACGCAACCGGTAATCAAACACATAATCCTCCCTGACGGTATAATACAACGGGTCTTTATCCCATATACACCTGATGAAATTATCGTCATCATCCCCCTTGCTTTTCAGCAGGGTGTTGACAATGAACACCCCAGTACCCGTCAAGTCTCCATGAGACATGTCAGTGCCGTTACCGTATATGATGCAGTTCGAAAAATCGGCTTTCATGTAAGGGAGTCCCGACTCATCATCATTTTCGCCGTCGATATGCCACAACTGCACAGCCGGGCCACGCAACGCCGTGAACAAGTAGTAGTTGGCAAACGTGCAGTGGTTGAAGGTCAGGTCACCGCCCGTCAGCGACACCACGCCGAGCGATGCATCGGCAAACTCACATCCGTAAGCCTCCACACGCGAATGCCGTGACTCAAAGGCATATCCCGCCGAGTTTCTCAACCGACAGTTCACCATTTTCAACGCAACCCCCTCGGTTATAGAATCAACCGCGACCCCGGCGACAGTGTTGCGTATCACCGTGTGGGACAATTCGCTTCCGTGGCTTTCAGGGGTAAACTTCACGCCATACCACTGTGAGGCCATCAGGTCAAACGGTATCGACCCGACGACATTATCGGTGCGGTCGCCCGTCAGATTCACCGGCGACTCCGCCGTCCCCTCGCTCAACAACCGCCCCTCTACACGGAGAAAAGCCTTATCATGGAAATGCAACGTCGCTCCCGGGTCAAGCACAAGCGTCGCCCCCGGCCTGACGACAATAGAGTCAAAAATCTGATAAGGGTATTCAGCCGTCAGATGATACTCCTCGCCCTGTTCTATGGTAAGTCCGCGCAGACGCTTGACATCACGTCCCTCGGCACGAAGCACCACTGTACGCGTAACCCCGTTGGTCATGAAATCAAGGCAATCGAGCACCTCGTTGAGCAATGGCGTGCCCACTTCAGGCACAGTGGCCTCGACAAACACATATATCGAGTCATTCGGACGGATTTCCACATTGTCAAACGTGCGCCCCGACTGGCCGTCGACATTCAGCCTAAAAATTCCCTTGCCACCATCGCGCAACGAGATATTGCTGATATTCAACATCTTGCCATGACGGTTACGCACCGTGAACGAGTAGGTCGGAGTCCCTTGGGCGGTGAACACCACACCCATGTCGAGCGTGTCAACCGAAAATTCAGGCTGGTCCGACGGCGATGTCGTGAACCCGTCCTCAATACATGAGGTCAACGCGACAGTCACCGCCATAACCAATATAATAACGCTGTATAACAATCGATTCATACATAATCAACGGCAACAACGCCCCCATATTGCACTTCGCGCCCATTCTTAACCTGTTTTAATGTAATACCATACCTCATTGAAAATCAGCGATGACATATTCAGCCAAGGTCTTGCAAAACTCGCAAATCAACATCGTAGGGACGCGCCAACGTGCGCGTCCATTATTGCAGATGATTGATAGGACGCGCACGTTGGCGCGTCCCTACGATTTCGCATTAAGTCTCAATTTTACACCCCCCTACCAGTCGCATGCATTTACAAAACAACCTTAAGTGAGTCGCGACCCTATTTGTTGAGACCATTTCCCGTCCGATTTGTACGGTCGTGGCATGCCACGGCCCGGTGACAACCCTTGACTCTCAAAATGAAGTTTTCAACCCGGCCAAGATGCAACCCTGCGTACCGATTCCGGCTTCGGCGAATACCGACAGGAACGGCAAAATCTCAAATTCGGCTCCGATAGGCGACACCTGCCATGCAAATGACGCCGATGAATCATCCTTGATAATGGGCGAATGTTCTTCCTTTGCGAGATAGGAGTCATCACCCGCAAAAGTCGCCTTGGCAAACCGCGCCCCTATACCGCCACGGCTGTACAGACTGAAACGTCCCGAATGCAGCCATTTGTACTTGACTAAAGCCAGGACAGTGTGATTGTGCACCGATGGCTCGCCGAGCGAATTTAAACTCACGAAGTCATCAGGTTTATTCTTGAAATAGGTATATGACAGGCCAACCGAAAATCGATTGAATATTTGACGGAAATACATTACCGACACTGAACTTGTTGCCTTCATGTCCTGATATTTGCGCTTCCACCAAAACTCCGGCGTAAAGAACTCCGGCGACGGTGGTCGGGTACTCGACAGTTCAGGTGCATATTGCGATACTGTCGGTGAAAACTTATGTCCGATTGGGAAAGCGCCATAACCCACATATATCTCATTCTGTGCCGACACAGCGAACCAAGATATTAAGGTCAATAATAAGGATAAAATTCTAGATGTTTTCATGAGATAATGATATTTAGGTTATTGGTCTCAAATATATGAAAATCTTCAGATAAATGCAACAAATAGAACAAAAATGTTGCATTTATCAACCAAAATATCACAAAATCAATGAAGCCATGTAACTATTCAATAATTTATTTCAACGATTAATGATTCGGCAAGCACATCCCCTATCGGCTTCCCATTTATCTTAATCAACTCCCATAAATCAGTATCATCATCAAAAGTGTACAATACATCTCCTTCTTCATGTTCGTTCCAGGAAATTTGCTCACAAACCCATTCACCGTTCCAATCATTTTTCTTGTTGACTCTCCAAAACTTGAAAGGCTCTCCCTCCATGAACAATTCATAAAAATTATTCTCGAGGGGATAATAAAACACCATTGAAAAACAATGTTTCCAATAAAAATCAAACACACCCTTAGGGTTATGCGTTTCTGCATCTTCATAATCCGAATCATGCCATCCAAGGTCTGAACGCCTCACTATCGGACTCGTCGAACACCAATTCCTGATTATTATCTCGTCATTGTCGATTTCCATTGCAATATAACATTGATAGGGATGACAAAATTAATTAATTTTGTCATCCCTATCAACACAAGCCAAAATCAGCGGTCAATCCAGGTGGCGACACGGCCGTCGGCGGCGCGGTCGGCCGCCGTCTGAGAGATGACATAGAGGCCGATAGCGCGGGTCATCAGTATGTCGTCATGATACCCGCGTTTCGCCCCATAGACCCCTGACGGCTTGCGCTCGTATGTCGCCAGTTCGTTGCAAGCCTCGTTGTCACGCTCAATCCATCCGCGTTCCCTTACCATCTTGATTAGATGGCCTATTATCAACGGTTTGGTCGATACATTGGTGTGGAATCCATACCGGCTTTCGACCACACTGCGGGGAGTGTCGCTCCGCTCCCTGACATAGAGATTGCGATACCGCCGGGCGATACGGTCAAGGATATAGGCCGCATCGTTCTCCGACCGCTCCGTCTCTAACGTATTGCTCTCGACCACCAACAACGCATCGTTATAGTGAGCCGACACCGCGACCGCTTTCCACGCGAGCAGGTCATGGTCGATGTGTCCGCGCCACTGCGCCACCACGACAGGGCGAGAAGTCCCAGCATCGGGATAACGAATAACCGCGATGACCGAATAATCACTCGAAACGGCACGTCCGCCCACATCCACCACGGTCACATAACCGCCTCCCGGCTCAACGTCATGCCACACTTTGAACGCAACCTCATCGGGCAACAGCGACGATATTTCGGGAATATCCTTGACTTCATGCTCCTCCCAAGGCTGCATGACCATGAGAGGCTTGACCTCACGGCAATATTCACGCAGACGGTCAATGTCCCCCGACGAGAATATCGAGTTATCGGTCGCGACAAACGCCTCAAGCGGGGTGGCCGGATACTCGGCCTGCATCGCGAGCGGCGAGGCCGCCTCGAGGCGTTTGGCCCTGTACCAGTTGATAGCCTCAAGGGCGACACCCTTGTCAACAAGGCATCGCTCCCGCTCGTCAAGCGACCGCCTGAACGCATCAAGGTCACCAATCCCAAGGTGGTTCATCTCAATGCTGTACCACGGGATGAACACCGGGCGGAACGCACTCTCACCGTTTACCGCCTTAAGCCACATATCATGGAAAAAGTTACCCACACCGTTGGCAGTGCTCTCAATCACAATCAACGAATACGGGACAAGCGGAATCCCCGAGATTATCGCGCGGGCAAAATCCTCAGGCGTGCTGCTTCGGCTATCTTTCCAGAACGCCACCTCGCTAAGGTGGGCCATCGCGCAGTCAAGGCCACGCGCGCCCTCCTGGCTCTCGCTCGAGCCGAGCGTAACACGGCAGTCACGGCCTGAAATCACACGCGTGTTCGACATACGTTCGAACGGCTTGAAACCCGGGGCGTCCTCCTCATCCCAATACCGTTCAGGGTAGGCCGACAGCATCGTCGAGTACATGCCGCGTATATTGGCAGCCGTGTCCTTGACATGGGCGCATATCAGCGAATGCCAGTTACGGCGGTGTATTATCTGAATCCAGGCCATATACATCTGGACCAAGGTAGACCCGCCCCATTGTCTCGCTTTCAACAATATAAGCCTTATCGGCTCACCCTTCAGACGCATACCCTCCAGTTGTTCAAGCACCATGCGTTGCGGACGGTTCAATACAAAATCGACATTACGTCCCGTCAGTTTATGCCTGATTTTGACACACCGGCATGCCCAAAACTCGAAGTCATACCTCATCCGCGCCTTTTCAAACGACACACGGCTCATCCTCGCAGTGATTTTCTCACTATCGAGCATCGCCTGTGGCAGATACAACCGCTCTCCCTTGAACACAAACTCATTGCGCTCCCCCACCGCACCCGCACCCGTAACGGGGTCATATATATCCTCCACCATAATCATTTCTCTGTATCAAGCGTGACATAATCCATCGTTGCGTCGGCCTCGCAACGGCCTTTAACAGTAACCGTCAGCACACGGCGTGGAGGCGCGACCACACGGGCATAGACAGGATGGTTCACCTGACCCTCCACCGTCAAGGACACAAGTGGCAACGAGTGCCCGAAACCCGCGCCACCGTCCCCGCTGACCGTCAACGTGCCGTTAAACGAACTTGACGCCATTGCGAAACCCACACCCGTCAACCGTCCCGGCATCTCCTGTCTCATGCTCCATTCCACCAAAACATCCCCGGCTGTCTCCCTGTCATTATACAATATCCCCTCCGAGACCATATACAACATACCGCCTGTCGTCAACATTGACTTCGGTTTTATATCATCGCGGGTATAACCCCTTCCCTTATTATCGATGACCGTGACATCCCCGGCGGCGTTGACACACCATATCTCATCATGCAAGGCTGAATAGCCGATACCTATACAACCTTTCACCCTGGCGATTCCTTTTACCTTTGAGCCTGACACGGTGACAATCAAGTCCCCTACGCTTGTCACAACCCCTTGTGGAGTGACGGCCACAGCTTGCCGTCCTCCGGGGCGACGTGGGTCGAGTAATGAAACCGACATCGCGTCCCTTGCCTTGTTGACCGACAACACCATGATTCCCTCCGGCCCGAATGTATAGAAATGACTGCGCCCGAAATCAAGCGTGGAGACACCCCTGACCGAGACCGTCAATGCGTCAATCCCCTTGGCCGAACACTCCCCGGCAATTATCGGGTTCAACGGGTCCGACACCCGTGTGACGGCCATATATCCGGGGAAACGGTCACACACCACGCTGCCCGTAGGTATCTCCACCGTTGAATGATTGTCAGGGTCAAGGGTGACAGGTTCAAGGTCATCCGAAAGGTAATAGGCCATCGAACCGTCAACCACCGGTTGCATCGGGAAACGTCCCGACCGTGATACACCGTTTACAACCGTCCTTAACTCAACCTCCCTGACCGAGGCAAGAGGATAGGTTATCAACGGACTGAACTCCACAGGGGCATTGGCTACACCCATCTTAGCCACAACCGAGACACCCGACTCATCACGCGTCATTGTGTACCCGCGCCACGATGATTCCTTGGCAAGACCGACAGCATACTCATTGGGAGTAAAACCTCCGAACCGTCTCGATGTCAGGTCGCCCCACACCAGTATATCGCCATTCTTGGCGACACATCCCGCCCTGAATGAGTGAGGGGCGCAGAATCTCGTTTCCATCTCCCGGTCATGAGCGACAGACTTCGACAATCGGCGACCGACCTCCGTGACAAAGTCAGATGGACGACCCGTAAACCCCGACACGGCCATAACCGTCCCGCCATCGGCAAGTTGTGAAGGATTTATCCTCGTCACACATGTCTCAATGGAATCAAGACGGTTAAGAGCATCAACAATCCGCTGCCGTTGCATCCCGATGAGATTGGACATGCCGCATCCGGGCAAAGACACTGTCATCACAGCCGAATCACCGGAGAAATCATCAATGTGGCATTCCGAGAGACCGTTCATATCAACGGGAAGCAACATGGGTGTCATCATGACCTCGATATAGTTCACAACGTCACCGTCAATCCCTGACGGCGCACCCACCTCGACCCTGAAGCCGTCAAATGACACGGTCTTAGGCAACACTTCATTCATCGTACCCCCAGCACCGCTCATTCCCCGCGCCACCGACAAATCTCCAAGGCCTCCCGAAAGCAACAACGGAGGCGACACAAAAAGTGTCTCGCCCGACATCCCGCACAAACGGTAACGCGCAATCACATGCCCCAGCATCATGCTCCCGGCCCGCGCCTTTGACAACGCGTCAAGATAGGCCTGCCTGTAATCATCGCTCACTGTTGCCAGGTCATCACCGTTCAGCACATTAGACCTTGATGTGTAACTCCCGCTCAACTTATGTCCGGACATCGTCCCGTCAATACGCGCCACGGTCACTGCACGCAACGACACCCCCGGTCTAACGATATCATCCTTCAACCGCAATTTGCCATCATTCCCCCTGACGACCCGCCACATTCCGTCATTTGTCGAGATAATGACACCGTCACCCACATCCACACCGACGGCATGACCTCCCGTTATCGTACCGACCCTCTCCGTTTCACCTCCATCGCCAACCGAAGTCAACACCCCGGTAGATTCGTCATAGACCAACACGCACCCTTTGGAATCAACAACAAGCGGCACCCCCTTGACCTCGGCCATCGCAGAGACGGGCCCGACCGGTTCAAGACCCGTCCCACCGGCCTGTCCCCTCATATTGTGACACAATATGACGCCGTTTTCGGCTGTCATCCCTTCCATTTTCAACTTAACATTCTTCTTCATGATAATTTGCCGATTATTTTTCCGGCAAAACTATACCCCATATCCACACTCCCAATCGCCACATTCACCCATCCGAGACCTACACATACCATAAATGCCACAAAAGAATGACCCATTTATTTTTTTTAATAAGGAAATACTATTAATTTTGCATTTTGAAACTGACAACTAATAAAGTCATCTAAACCATTAACGAAAAAACAAAAACAAGACATAAAAATGGCAAAAGAAACCAACAACGAAACCCGTACCACAATCGATGATATCAACGATTCATTGGTCGGAATCGAGCAGAAAGTACAGAACAACAAGAAAGGAATCGCATGGGCATGCGTCGCTGTGGCCGCAGTGGTGTGCCTCGTACTAATCTATGTATATGCAATACGACAGCCAGGGATTGCAGCCGCCAATGACGCCATAGGGCAGGCCGACATGTCAACTCTTGCAGGTAACGACTCAATCGCCCTCGCGCAATACAAGCAGGTGGCTGACGAATACGGCTACGAAGCCGGCAACCGCGCCGCTCTGAACGCCGCAATCATCCTCTACAAGGACGGCAAATATCAGGAAGCCCTTGACTACCTCAAGAAATATGACGGCAACGAGACAATCATCGGTGCGTCGGCACGCTCGCTTGAAGGCGACTGTTACGTCAACCTCAAGCAATATGACCAGGCCGTCAGCTGTTTTGCCGATGCAGCCAAAATCTCTGACAACAATCCCGCCTACACACCCGTGTTCCTCATGAAAGAGGCTACCGTCCTCCGCGAGATGAAAGACTACAAACGCGAGGCCGCCATCTATCAGGAAATCATCGACAACTATCCCAACTACGGCCCGTCAATCCAGGTCGACATGGAAAAATACCTCAAACGCGCACAAATCGCCGCCGGTGAGGAATAAAAGAATTATTTATACCAAAAGAGAGACCTCCGGCCATGGCCGGAGGTCTCTCTTTTATTTGCAATTATATAATCAGTCATTCTCGGGACGGAGGCGACGCACAGTCACCCCGGCCTGCCACATCTCGCTGTCACGCATGTCGGCAAGTTCCTTTTCAAGTTTCACGCGATAGTCAGGACGTGAATTGGAGTCAATCGCAATCTGCGCCTCATCACCGCGTTTTACACTGTCATACAACCGCTGCATGACAGGCTTGACGGCATCATGGAATGGCGTCATCCAGTCGAGCGCGCCACGCTGGGCGGTCGTCGAACAGTTGGCATACATCCAGTCCATACCCTTGTCGCCAATCAACGGCATCAGCGACTGTGTCAGTTCCTCGACAGTCTCGTTAAAGGCCTCCGAGGGGGTATGACCGTTCTCACGCAACACCTCATACTGTGCCAGGAACAAACCCTGAATCGCACCCATGAGCGAACCACGCTCCCCTGTGAGGTCCGATGTCGCCTCACGTTGGAAAGTGGTCTCGAAAAGATAACCCGAGCCGATGCCTATACCGATTGCGAGCGCACGCTCAAGCGCACGTCCCGTGTAATCCTGCTCGACAGCGTATGAAGAGTTCAGGCCACGTCCCTCAAGGAACATTGTGCGCAACGATGTCCCCGAACCTTTGGGGGCGACCATTATGACATCTATGTCGGCAGGAGGCACGACCCCTGTACGGTCGCTCCACGTGATTGCAAATCCATGGGAAAAATACAATGCCTTCCCGGCGGTAAGGTATTGTTTTATCCGTGGCCACACTGACATCACAGCGGCATCGCTCAACAGGCACATAACGATTGTCGCGCGTTCGGCGGCCTCCTCAAGAGAGAACAATGTCTCACCGGGAATCCATCCGTCGGCCACAGCCTTGTCGTAGGTCTTTCCCTGACGCTGGCCCACTATCACGTTAAAACCGTTATCACGCAGGTTCATACTCTGCCCGGGGCCTTGCACGCCATAACCGAGCACAGCGATTGTCTCGCCCGCAAGCACTTCGCGGGCCTTTTCAAGCGGGAATTCCTCCCGCGTCATGACGGTCTCCTCGACACCGCCGAAATTCAATTTCGCCATAATTCTTAGAAATATTTTCGCAAAATTACTATTTTATACGATAATATGACAGCTTTTATTTGATAACTTTGACAATTTTCGCATTTCCATCGACAGCCACTTTCACAATGTAAACACCACGTGACAATCCTGACACATCCATACGGCCGGATGCGACAGTATTTATCCGACGACCGTCAAGTGTATAAATAGAAACCTCGTCAATTCCATCCATACCGTTGACAACCAACTCATCACCGTTAAAAACGACATACGGGGTATTATTATCCGATACGATGTCTACGATTCCCGATTTTGACGAGACATTGAACTCCCGGTAATACTTATCGATACCGCCGACAAGAGAATTGCCTCCTGAATTTGCCTCTACAAGAAGCATGTATCGCCCCTCGGCGAACGCCGGACGGTAATTGAACCTGAATGTCTGCGGTTCTCCGGCGACAAACTGGACACCTGATTTCATAAACACGATTTCACCTTTTGTACCCGTGAACTGACGCACACGCATATAGAATGCCCCTCGGTAGGTCTGCAACGGGTTCACCGTTACGGCGCAAGCCACGGATTCCCCTATCGTCAGGTTTTCAGGCATGTCAAGAGAGGTCACATCAAGAAGCAGTGACGGATTCTCAACAATGCTCACGACACACTCATCGCCACCGGTCACGGGCACTTCATGCCCCTCGGCATCAATATAATACGCCTTCAGACGATAGCTACCTGCCGACACCGGCACCGCACGCGAAAATGACATGATGAATTTCTCCCTTTTCTCACATGAAGCCTTATCCTGTTGAATGAATACAAAATTACGTTCCGGGGCATTCACATCCTCCAGACGCAACAATACCGACAACGGCCCTGCACTGCCATAGTTACGCATCTCCATGACCGCGGCAAGTGTCTCACATTCCTTGATTTCCTTAACACCGCCCATACCTTGCCATAGAATCGGAGATGTCAGACGCACCACCGGCCCTGACGATTCAGGATTGACGGTAACGACCGCACGTCCGACCGCCGTATCGTCAAAGAGCACATCGGGATAGGACGGGTCGTAGGCCGTAACCTCATACTCCCCGGCGGCCAATGTCCCGTCAAGCGAAATCAACAGTTCAAGCGTGGCCCGGCTTTCGTCATACACATTGACCGATGATGTCGCCACAGCCTGCACATCAGGGTCAGAGACAGATGTGAGTTTGACAGCGACCTTCGACAGCCTGACATCATCGCTTCGATTCTCGATATTCAACGTGAATACTCCGCATCCACCGACATACAAATCCCCGTCAACTGCGATTTTTTCAAGCAACACTACATCAGGAGCGGGTTTATGCATATCATTGACTGTAATACGCCCATCCTTAACCGAGACATCGGCATATCCGGGCATACCTATCGGATGACGCACAACCGACCATTTGTCACCACCCTGCACCTTGAATCCGAAGTTCAGACGATAATCACCGTCAGCCACGGCGGTAACACTTTTTGGAACATTTCTCAATGTCACGGCCGATGCCGATGATTTCCCGTTCTTAAAACCGGCAATCGACAGCGACTCCTCCTTGAGCACTCCGGCGACGACTCCATCCTTTACAAGAACCGCCCCGACCACACCGTTGAAATCCCGCGTGTCAAGATTCTCGATGAATGCCATCAACGTCATGTCGGTACCATAATCCGTGCATGTGAAACGTGACGAGCCATAGAGGGACATAACATCCTCTACATCGGCCGTCCCTGCCGGTATAAACCCCGTCAATATCTCCTGCGAGATATTATAGGCACCGCTGCCTCCACCCTCTCCAAGTTCCCCAGGATTAAGCCTGTTGATGAGAAAATATCCGTCACTACGACCATACCAACCCCAGTTGATGTGCACGTAGTCATTGGAATCATATCCGTCACATACAAAGGCGTGGCCGCCGAGACCATCCTCGCTTGAAGCGGCATAATACACCGGGTGTCCCTCATCGAGTTCAGCCTTTATCATCCCCATCCATTCACTCGTCGTGTAATAACCGCGTGAATGCATGCGCACCGCCTTGTCATACCCGAAATAATCCCTCAATGCACCCGGAACCATCATAGTGTACGCCCCGCTACCCCCGGCCATATAATTCATCTCCACCGCAATCCCGAAGTCTGCGGCAAGACGAGACAACGCCGTAACCTCGTTTGTAGATGGAGAGTCAGACGCAACAGCCGGCATATTGGCCCAGTCATAGGACGTGCCACCGAAATCTACTGTAATGGGATTCCCGTCAACGACATGGGTCTTGCTCCCGGTTCCTCGTTCGGGATATTTATAATACCGCATGACCTGTGTCGCGGCCGTCGCGACACACCCTGTGTAATACTTCTTTGTGACACCTCCCGTCACGTAGGCGGGACAGAGCGTATTGAACGGATAGTCCTGTCCCCACTTGATGTCACCCAACAACGGCTCCATCTTGGGCACTCCCGGAGCCGGGAGCATCGCCTCGGCAACGGATGACGAAACAGAGGCGACATAGCGCGAATATATCTTCATCAGTTCGGTCAACCCCGACGGAGCGCCATCAAGGTCAAACCGCCCCGTATCGGAATATCCGATGACCGATGCAAACGCATCGTCTCCCGCCACTATCACGAAACCGCCCCGTTGCGAGTCATTGTTAAACACATAGAAAGGTTCAACTTCACCCTTGGTTTCTCCGATTATTGACTGCGGGAGTCGCTGCGCTTTCAATTTCGTATTTCCTCCGTTACGTCCCTGAAAGAAACCGCGTGCCACTTTCTCAGCCTCGACGCGGCTCACCGGGCGTGCACCGACCTCCGGCGACAACATCGCCGCCACGATTGACAATACTATTAATTTTCTAATCATAATTCATTTCGATTACCCACTCCAATATTATATATCTTATCGCATCTTGAATCGCACTCTCCGACAAGTACGGTCGTGGCATGCCACGGCCAAGCCAACGATGTGCGACAAAAAGGACAAAAGTATGTGCAGTGGAACATTATTCCAGCACATCCTTTTGTCCTCCTTTAGTATCTAATCAGTTAACATCAAAGAGCGACCTTGGCGACTCCCGCCTCGCTCTTGACTATCACTACTCCATCAGCCACGACATTGATTGAGCTGACACCTTCGGGACACACGCCTGAATAAAGTACACGCCCTGCGATGTCATAGACCACTACACGCGACGCATTGCCAAGCTCGACACCGACTGTGCCGGCGGCCTCTTTCCATACACGCATCACGGCAACTGAATCAGCGACATTGTCAGCGACACCTGTGCTTCCGCTCACTTTCTGCAAGTCAGACTCGGCCGAGGTGATTTCACCGATTTCGCCCGAAACAACCGTCTCTGCAAGAGCGACAACACCATAACTGTACTCGACGTTGTCGGCAAACTCGGCCATGAAATCGTGGGAAGTCTCACCTGCCTCGGCAGTGGCGACCTCGATTTTATCGGTCACTACGTCACCGGCACTCCTCATCTGCGAAACGGTTATACCGTCTACGAATATACGCAGACTTGTCGCTGACGCATCCTTGGTGTACTCCAACTTTATCTTGCTTTCTGCCGAGCCCTGGGTAAACTCTACGACATAATCCTTGTATTCCTTGGAATCAATCTCAATTTCCTTAGTCTCAATTACATTGTCTTCCTTGTCAAGAAGATAAGCCTTAGGTTTAGCGCCGGTGGTAAATGTACCGTAGGAACCGCTCTGCAACCTGAATGTCACCGAGAATTTACCGCTATCCTTGCTCAAATCCAAGGCTGGAGTAGTGACATACGCCACCTCGGCGGTCAACGGATAGAGTCCAATCGCACCTCCGGCCAGGACAAATTCAGTCCCATCCCATCCATCGGCGGACGTATAGGTGTTCACATTCATCGAACCAAATTCAGTTGATGATGTCGAGCCAAGAGTCACTTTTGAAAAATCTTCAGTAAAAATGGGCACAAGGCCATCGGCCTTGAGTGTCTCATGCTTGTACAGATTGACAATATAACCCGATGCATCGGCAACAGCCTCCCAGTTGGCGGTGAAACCTGTGGCTGTCACATTTGAAGCTGGTTTGACCGCAGGGGCGGCAATCGATGAAATCACCTTGACAACCTTGATTTCATTGGAGTTGTCAGACGTTGCCTCTCCGTTGGTAGAACGGACAACGAAATAATATGTCTTGGCGGCATCAAGTCCCGTCACTTTATATGAGGTGACAGTCCCTACATTTTGATTCTCAATGACATATTCCTTTTGGTCTCCCGCTACATTGTAGGAATATACATCAAGGAAATATCCTGTCGCCCCTGACACCGAACGCCATGTCGCGGTAAAGGAAGTCCCGTCAGCCACCACAGGTTGTGTTGCTATCGGCGCTGAAAGGAATGAAAGGCTCTGCTCCACCTTCATTGACTTCACAAACATGCCCGATGCCATCAGGAACGGTTCAAGACGAGCCTGGTTTGAATATCCCGACACGGCAAATATGGCTGACACAGTATGCCATTCGTTATCACTAAGAATCACCATATTGGATGCTGACCCGAACTTCAATGTCACCGCACCACCGTAACTGTCCCCGGCCTTGACCTCGGCAGTCACTTTCACAGCACCCTTGCTTGAAGACGCACTGACACTGCGGTAAATATAACCACCGTCCTTGATAAGGATACATCCTCCGGCCGACATTACATCCTTCTGCGACCAGCTGTAACCGAACAAAGTTGAGAACGAACCAGTCCCGTATGCCGGGAATGCCTCGGGGGTGGTTTCAGAACCCGCAGTCGCGGTCTCGAAACTCTGTTCCCATACAGTGGTGACATCCTGTGCCGCTGACGTCAGCGGCATCACGGCGCTTGCCGCCGCGATGAGTGTCATGAATGAAAAGCGTAAAAATTTTGTCATGAATTAAATTAAAAATGTGATTTATAATGTACTATTCTTCGCAAAGATAAACAAAAATCCGCACAAGACAACTGATTTGTGACTTTTGTCATTCAAATTATCGTGACACGACTTCAAGCGTTGCCAGGACAAATGTCGCATCATCCCCCTTTATCTCGATGTGGTGCACTCCGTCATCGCCGGTTTTGCACCTAACCGTCGCATCCTGACCGAAAAGAGCCTCATGATGATAACTGATGTCAAACATTGAGACCCTGTTGGCATCAAAGAAATCGACAGGCCAATGGTCCAATATCAGTTCGACATAACGCGTCGAGTTAACATGACGGTTGAAGTCTATGTCACATGTGCGGAAACGGTAGCAATCCTCTCCGTCAGGCTCTTTGACGACCCGAGGCTTAGGACACCTCACGACATCACACACCTTGTCATGGTTTACAGCCTCACCCATACCCTCAATCATCGTCAAATCGGCGGGATGGCGCGACTCGACATTGATTGCAATCCACATCGTGCGTGCACGCCCCATTACATTACCCCCGTCATCGGTCATCTCAAAGCAACGCTCGGAGTACAACCGGGTGACGTTCTCGACCCATGTAGTTAACGAATAATATTCGTTAACCCCGGGCATACGGTCGATTTCAAGTGTCACACGCGACAATACCCAGGTGCACCCATATTGACACAGACGGGAATAACCGATGTCAATGGCATTGGCATGTTCGGTCGCCACCTCTATCAGACGCTGCACAAGCGTCGTCAACGGCATCTCTTTCTGAGCGTTACACTCGGCGGCGGTGAAAAATCGCCTTGAAGTCAACTCCTTAATCATTTTTCAATTCCTCCAGTCTCTTTCTTTGTTCGTCAATAAACATCGTCACATATTCGGCGGTCGACTTGGTCACTGCGACACGACCGCTGCGCACATACTGGGTTATACCATACTTCTGCAACTCATTGAACAACGCCAGGGTCTCATCCTCATGCCCGGTTTTCTCTATGACGGTGTACTCCCCGGCGATATGCAGCACACGTGCACCGTGGCGGCGTATTATGTCCTCCACATCGCTTTCGCCGATGAAACGGTCGGTCGGCACTTTATAAAGCGCGATTTCCTGATAGACAATCTCGTCATCGGTATAAAGGAACGACTTGAGCACATCGACAAGACGCTCGATTTGCTTCACGACATTCTCCAATGTGGCACGGTCGCTGAAACATGTGATTGTCACCTTATGTACCCCCGGTATGGAACTGGGACTGCCCGTCAGGCTCTCGATGTTAAGACAACGACGCGTGAATATAATAGAGATACGGTTGAGCAACCCTACCTGGTTCTCGGAGAACACCGTTATCGTGTATAGTTTCTTTTCATCCATTGTCGGGTTGATATTTTTCAGTCGGGTTCAACATTATGGTGTCAACCGCACCGCCAACAGGTGTCATCGGGAACACCTTGTCGGTCTCGTCAATGTTGACATCGAGCAGAAACGCGCCATCATGTGAGAGCATCGCCGCAATCCCGGCGTCAAGTTCACCCGAGGTGGCCACACGACGATAACCGACACCGTAGGCCTCAGCTATCAGGTCAAAACGGGGATTCAACAACGGTGTCTGCGAGAAACGGCTCTTGAAGAACAGTTCCTGCCACTGGCGTACATTGCCAAGGAAGCGGTTGTTGAGCAATATAATCTTCACATCGGCGTGATACTCCATGATTGTGCCTAACTCCTGTATCGTCATCTGCAATCCCCCATCCCCGGTGAACAGGCACACGGTGCGTTCAGGCGCGGCGAGTTTGGCCCCTATGGCGGCCGGAAGCCCGAACCCCATTGTCCCGAGCCCGCCCGAAGTTATGATGCTCCTCGGCTCTGTGAATCTGAAATAGCGGGACGAAAACATCTGATTTTGCCCCACATCGGTAACCAACACGGCACGGTCGCCGGTGGCAGCCGACACTTTCGATGCCACCTCACCCATCCTCATAGGCCCGTCAGGGTCGCCCGGAGCGGTCGCCGCAAACGAAACCTTCTGACGTTCCACCTCGGCATGCCGTTCAAAGCTGTTGAGCCACACTTTATGCGACGCTTTGTCTACAAGCGGGAGCAGTCCCGCGAGCACCTCACGTGCATCGCCATGGATATGGACATCGGCCGTGACATTCTTGTCAAACTCCGAACTGTCAATATCTATATGTATAATCCGGGCATCAGGGGCATATCTTGAAGTGTCCCCTGTCACTCGGTCGTCAAACCGCATCCCGACCGCCACAATCAGGTCGGCGCGGTTAGTGTTGACATTAGGCGCGACATTACCGTGCATCCCGAGCATGCCCATGTAAAGGCGATGGTCGCTCGGTATCGTCGACAACCCCAGCAGGGTGCATGCGACGGGGATTTCGACCTTTTCAGCGAGCCGACGCAGTTCATCCTCGGCCTGTGAAATCATCACCCCGTGCCCCGACAAAATCATGGGACGTTGTGACGAATTGATTAATGCCGCGGCACGTTCAAGGTCATCACTCGATACGACAGGATTCGGGTTATAACTCCTTATATACCGGCAAGGGGTGTAATCGTCATCGGTCAACCCGAGCTGCGCGTCCTTGGCGATGTCAAGCACAACAGGGCCGGGACGGCCTGTCGAGGCGATATAGAACGCTCGCGCCAACGCCTCATTGAGGTCTTCGGCACGGCGCACCTGGTGAGTCCATTTCGTGATTGGCTGGGTGATACCCACCACATCGATTTCCTGAAACGCGTCACTGCCAAGGAAATTGACAGCGACCTGCCCGGTAATCACCACCAACGGAGTGGAATCGGCGTATGCATCGGCAAGGCCGGTGACTACATTGGATGCCGCCGGGCCCGATGTCACAATCACCACGCCGGTCTTTCCCGAAACACGGGCATACCCCTGAGCGGCATGAATCGCTCCTTGTTCGTGGCGAGCGAGAATGTGCCGCAGACGGTCGGTGTAGTCATACAGCTTGTCATATACGGGCAGAATCGCACCGCCCGGATAGCCGAACACCGTATCGACCCCCTCTGCCAATAATCCGCGGAATATCGCCTCCGCCCCTGTAATACGTTTTGTCATAATCATATATCTTTACGCACTCCGCCCTTGTCGGCCGATGTCACCATCGAGGCGTATGCCCTCAACGCCCTTGACACCTCGCGAACGCGACGGTGCGGTGTGAACGCCGCGTTACCGCGTGCAATCTCCTCGTCTCGACGAGCCTCAATTTCGGCGTCAGTCAGTTCTACGTTTATAGTCCTCGCAGGGATATCGATTGTAACAATATCACCGTCACGCAACAGCCCCACCGCGCCACCGGCGGCCGCCTCGGGCGATATATGCCCGATTGACAGCCCCGACGTGCCCCCGGAGAAACGCCCGTCAGTAATCAGGGCGCACTCCTTGCCGAGGTGTTTGCTTTTTATATAACTCGTCGGATAGAGCATCTCCTGCATGCCCGGACCTCCCTTTGGCCCCTCATGCGTTATCACCACGACATCACCCGCTTTCACTTTGTCCTGAAGAATCGCCTCCACGGCCTCATCCTGTGACTCATACACCTTGGCCGGACCGCTGAAACGGAATATCTTCTCGTCCACCCCGGCGGTCTTAACCACACACCCGTCAACGGCGATGTTACCGTGAAGGACCGCGAGACCGCCATCCTTGACGTATGCGTGTTCAATATCACGTACACAGCCATGTTCCCGGTCGGTGTCAAGCGTGCCATAATAGGTCATCTGCGAGGCCATTTCGGTCGAATGCCGCCCGGCGGGCGCACTTTTCCATAACTCGTCAGCCTCATCACTGAAATGACCGCCACCGATGGCATAACGGTCAATCGCCTCGCCGAGGGTCATAGCATCGACACGCCTCACAGCCATGTCGAGCAAACCGCCGTCGGCAAGTTGCTTCATTATTGTCAGAATGCCACCGGCACGGTTGACATCCTCGATATGATAGTTTGAATTAGGTGCGACCTTGCACAATACAGGTGTACGCCGCGACAGCATGTCAATGTCATCAATCGTGAAATCGGCACCCGCTTCATTGGCAATCGCAAGCAGATGTAACACAGTGTTGGTGGAACCGCCCATCGCGATGTCAAGTGTCATTGCATTCAACATCGCTTCACGGGTGGCGATATTACGGGGAAGGACTGAAACGTCACCGTCACGGTAATAAGCGAATGCGTTCGCCACTATCTGGCGTGCAGCCTTGATAAACAAAGCCTTGCGGTTGACATGGGTCGCAACTACCGTCCCGTTGCCGGGCAACGCCAGGCCAATCGCCTCGTTGAGCGAGTTCATCGAATTGGCGGTGAACATTCCCGAGCATGAACCACACGTGGGGCATCCTTGACGTTCAAGCAGCGCGACAGTCCCGTCATCGACACTCTCGTCAGCCGACTCCACCATTATGTCCACCAAGTCCACACGCCGGTCGCCGACACGCCCGGCCTCCATAGGCCCGCCCGAGACAAATATTGCCGGTATATTAAGACGCATCGCAGCCATGAGCATTCCCGGTGTAACCTTGTCACAGTTGGAAATGCACACCATCGCGTCGGCCTTATGGGCGTTCACCATGTATTCAACCGAGTCGGCAATAAGGTCTCGGGACGGAAGCGAATACAACATCCCGTCATGCCCCATGGCGATGCCGTCGTCTATGGCAATCGTGTTGAACTCGGCCGCGAAACAGCCGAGACGTTCGATTTCGGCCTTGACAACCTGCCCGATTTCATGGAGATGGGTGTGACCCGGCACAAACTGTGTGAACGAATTGACAACCGCTATCACAGGCCGTCCCATCTGCTCCTCCTTCATCCCGTTGGCACGCCAGAGAGCACGCGCCCCGGCCATGCGCCGCCCGACTG
This sequence comes from uncultured Muribaculaceae bacterium, assembly GCA_947628305.1. Classification (GTDB taxonomy): domain Bacteria; phylum Bacteroidota; class Bacteroidia; order Bacteroidales; family Muribaculaceae; genus HGM05190. Next base: position 185,043 of record CANQZG010000001.1, read on the forward strand.
TGCTCGCCTCGCTACGCAACCGATTCTTATATTCTTCTTTTATCACGTTCTTGACGTTATTATTGAATTCTTTTTATCAATATGTACCTATGGCATCAAAATTTCGACAAAATTATCGCAAAATCGCCACATACACAAATAAATGCACAACATCCCACCCCCTGTGCATCCATCGTTTTTTCAACACGGGTGCTCGAATGTCAAAATAAATCGTTAAATTTGTTGCATTACAACCAATCGACAGAACGACAACGACATGACAATCACATCCCTTTTCAGTGGAGCAGGAGGTCTTGACCTCGGCCTAATCCAAGCCGGGAATCACGTCATCTGGGCCAACGACATCGACCCGGACGCCGTTTCCACCTACCGCCATAACATCGGGACTCATATTTCTTGTTGTGACATAAAGGATGTCGACATTAAAAGTATTCCCCACTCTGATGTCATTGTTGGAGGATTTCCTTGCCAAGGATTCTCTATTGCAAACCTAAAAAGAGATGTGAACGATGAAAGAAACGCCCTATACCATTTTTTTCATTCCATCGTAGAGCGTTTACAGCCTAAATTCTTTATTGCCGAGAATGTGAAAGGGATACTTAGCTTAGGTAATGGGGCAATTGTCAAGCAAATATTAACAGACTTCAGCGATGCTGGTTATATAGTGGATATTCACAAAGTAAATGTCGCTGACTATGGCGTACCTCAACACCGAGAAAGAGTAATTTTTATCGGACAAAGAGTTGACCTATCTCATGAAATGCTATTCAAATTTCCACGTCCCACTCATTCCAACGGGAAAAACGGCACAAAGTGGATATCAATGAAGACCGCTTTATCTCATGTTCCAGTTGATTATGACGCGACAAAAGACCCGAATAATTATGGGTCTGCCTATAAATTCAAAGAACGAAATTTCACTGCCCATCGAGCATCTGACCCTGACAAGCCATCTCCAACCATTCTTGCAAGAGGGAACGGGAAAGGCGGAGTCTGCGCAATTCCTCATTACAATGGCGAACGTCGCCTGACGATACGAGAGAGCGCAACCATACAAACGTTCCCAATGGACTTCATTTTTCACGGGAAAATGGGAAGTTGTTATCGGCAAATCGGAAATGCAGTCCCTGTTCTTTTCGCCAAAATTCTTGGCGAAGAATTAATCAGATTAGAACATACGGTTTTATCATGAACGTCGTTTCCCTTTTCAGCGGTGCTGGTGGTTTGGACTTAGGGTTCATTCTCGCAGGCCACAATGTGATATGGGCCAACGATATTTACTCCGATGCTGTCAAAACATATCGTAACAACATTGGCAATCACATCGTAGAAAAAGATATAAAGGATATCCCATCGAAAGAGATTCCATCGGCAGACATAATAATCGGAGGATTCCCTTGCCAAGGGTTTTCCGTTGCAAATATCAAAAGGCACACCAACGATTCCCGGAATGCACTATATCGAGAATTATTACGGGTCATTATCGACAAACAGCCAAAATACTTTCTCGCAGAAAATGTCAAGGGTATTTTATCCCTCGACAAAGGGTCTGTCTTTTCTATGATTATTTCTGATTTCACTAACGCAGGATACAATGTTTCATATCAAGTACTGAATTCCGCCGACTATGGAGTGCCCCAAAAAAGAGAACGAGTCATAATCATAGGAGTACGTAAAGACTTGACATATCAATATGTATTCCCTGAAAAAACACATTCACCAGATGGCTCTGACAATAAGTCAAAATGGGTCTCTATCAAGGATGCCTTGGCTATTTATCCTGACCCCGATACTCCTAACGACATTCCCAATCATACATATTCTAAATATAAACTTAATTTCAATGGCTATATAGGACATCGAAAACTCGACCCCAACAAACCGGCACCGACCGTCACTGCTCGAGGAGACAGCAAAGGTGGCGTCGTCATATTGCCACATCCGAATGGATTACGGAGAATGACCTGCCGAGAATTGGCTACAGTACAATCGTTCCCCTCTGATTTCATTTTCTTTGGCAATAATTCATCTATATATAGGCAAATAGGAAATGCTGTTCCTGTGAAATTAGCAATAACGATAGCCAAACAGTTCAACCTTATTGAACATGACAACGATAAATCTTGAAAATTATGTTCCATCGCTTCCATTTCCCGGATTCAAATGGAAATGGGCATGTTACGCTTGTACCGAGGGATTAAACGACCCTGTAGTACTTTTGGGGGTTCTTTTTAGAATGGCTAAACTCGAAGGCCGATATAAATACAGTTCGGAAGCGTTTGCCAAAGAATTAATCCAATTATCAAACGACATCAAGGATTCCGGCATCAATGTAGACCTTGAACATCGCGTAGGAGAACGCAATATCATACGGAATTCAGGTCAATATTGGAAAGCATTGAATTTAATTCCGACCGAAAGGACTGGAGGAATGATAAGACTTACACCTTTTGGACGAAAGGTGGCAAACCACGTTATTTCACAAACCGAATTTTCAGCAGAAACCATTCTGACTTTCACATTGCCCAATCGCGCAATGAGCGACAAAGAGCAAGAACCATGGAAAAATGCGGGATTAATTTTATATCCGCTACGGCTAATTTTGTCTATAATCTATAACCTATCGCAGATTGACAACACCCAGGCATTTTTAACCCCCGAAGAATTATCTAAAATTATAATTCCCTTATCAGGAGTTAATGGTCAACCCATTAAGACATATACCGATTGCGTCTTATTATTCCGCGAGAACAGACTTGACATACGACATTGGCCCAACTGTTGTAAAGATGCCAATGATTTCAGAATGGCCCGCGAGTTTTTGCTTTTCCTATCAAACTACGGCTATTTGATTAAGACCGAGGCCGAAAATAGAGAATCTGAAAAATATATTTTCAACTTCAATATAAAACAAGAGATAGTTGCAATTTTAAAAGCGAAACGGCAGACAGTATCCGCAGATATAATATCTGACACCGAACGTAAAATTGTCAATGCCCAGAACACTCGACATCGACCAAATCAAGCCAAATTCAGAAAGGATGTGTTAACAGCCTGTAAACGTTGTATCATTTCAAATGTCGAAATGACGGAAGTATTAGAAGCCGCGCACATAAAACCATATAAATACAATGGAGCTGATACTGTTTCCAACGGCTTTGCCATGAGAATGGATATTCACTTCCTTTTTGATTCCGGACATCTACGCATTTCAGAACACGGGGACGTATTTCTTTCGGAAAAAGCAAGATGGTCTTACGGAGCCTCAATCCCACCGCGCATAATTCTTCCTGACCATGTTGACCGCGAGAATCTAAGATGGAGATGGGATAATTACAACGGTGCATAATTCATTATCATGCAACCACCTAAATTACTATTTCAATGAAAGAGATTATAGATATTGAGACGTGGGAACGGCGGGATAACTTTGAGTTCTTCCGCGGGTATGCCAGTTCATGGTATGCCGTGACGACCGAAATCGAGTGCACGCGCTCGTTCCGGCAGTGCAAGGAGACGGGCGAGTCGTTTTTCCTGCGGTATCTCCACGCCGTGTTATGCGCCGCCAACGAGGTCGAGGCGTTGCGTTACCGTATGACTCCCGACGGGAAAGTCGCGCTCTATGACAAAATCGACATCATCACCCCAATCGCGGTGCCGGGGCATACCTTTGCCACCGTTAGAATCCCATATATCGCAGACTTCAACAAATTCTGCGACGAAGCAAGACGCATCATCGGTGGAATAACACCCGAAACCAATCCATACGGCACAGAGGAAGCCATGTTTTCTGCCGGAGACTACGGTGTCATCCATCTAAGCGCAGTACCCAAGATGTATTTCACATCAATCACCTATACCAATTACGAGACAGGCAACGCATGCACCCACCCGTTGAGCACAATGGGAAAGGTGACCGAACGACACGGAGACCGTCTCATCATGCCCTATTCAATCTACGTCAACCATGCGTTTGTAGACGGAAGCCACTTAAGCGACTTCTTTGACCGAATACAACAACGCCTCGCCTAATTCCCAATTCCCAATTCCTAACTCCTAATTCCTAATTCCTAATTCTAAATGCCCAATCAACGCATCGTCTTTCTCGACTATCTAAGGGTCATCGCCTGTTTCATGGTCGTCATCGTCCATGCCTGTGAGTTTTATTACCTCAACGAAGATGGTATCTTCTTCGCCCGTCCCGATGACCGCATCTGGGTCTCGATAATTGACAGTGCACTACGCGAGTCAGTCCCATTGTTCGTCATGACCTCATCGTTCCTGTTGCTACCGCTCACATGCAGCGCGGGAGCGTTTTTCAAACGCCGGTTCGTGCGCATCCTCATCCCGTTCCTTATATGGTCAATCTTCTATGCCATCGCCCCCGTCCTTGCCGGCCTGGTCGAGGGTGACATCCCCGCACGTCTCACGCGGCTGCTATACAACTTTAACGGCGACAGCGGCCACCTATGGTTCATCTATATGCTCATAGGAGTCTACCTCATCATGCCCATCATCTCGCCGTGGCTGTCACAGGTGAGCAAACGCGCTGAACAGGCATTCCTCGCAGTGTGGTTCGTTACCACATTCTGGGGTTACCTCACCCCTTGGCTCGGTGATATATGGGGCGTATGCTTCTGGAATGATTTTCACGCACTCTATTACTACTCGGGTTACATCGGTTATGTGGTCCTCGCCCACTATATACGCGAGCATGTCGACTGGTCGTTCCGCAAAAGCCTCGCGGTCTCCATCCCCCTCATCGTCATCGGATACGCTGTCACCGCCTGGCTGTTCTATACCCGTTCCATCGAGTCCACCGAGCCTATCCATGGCGAACAATCCTGGTGTTTCTGCACATTCAATGTCGCCATGATGACAACGGGATGGTTCCTGCTGCTGAAACACATCAAGTACACCGGCGCATGGCTCTACCGCCCCATCCAATGGATTTCGCGTATGAGCTACGGCATCTACCTGATGCACATCTTCTTCCTCGGCCTTGTCTACCAATGGCTCGCCCCGATGCTATCAACTCCTGTGGCGATATTCTCTGTCGGCACCGTTACATTCATCGTCTGCTGCCTCGTCTGCAAAGTCCTAAGTTACATCCCCGGCAGCAAGTACATCATCGGATAACCAAACTTTCGTTTTCGCAAAATTTCCGTATCTTTGACTCTGTCGAAGATACTCACGCTCAATAAAACTCAAACAAGTTTGGTTTTGTATTCGACTTATTTGTATCTTTGCATTGTGCAAAATCACTCAATCCGTTGAGTAATTTTACGCGACACATTGAGTAAATCAATCAAACATGTACCATCGCCCACAGTATCAGATAATTAAGAACCGCATAGAAGAACCGCGTAAGTTCATCCAAGTGATAATGGGACCACGACAGGTAGGGAAAACCACGGTCATACGTCAAGTCCTTAACGACCTGAACCACCCATACGCATTCTTTTCAGCCGACAATATCCCAGTCTCACAAAAAGCATGGCTGTCAGAATGTTGGGAAGCGGCACGCATGAAAATGAAATCGCAATGCCTTAATGATATTGTACTTATTATCGATGAAGTTCAAAAAATTGCCGAATGGAGCGAAGCCGTAAAAAAAGAATGGGATTACGACTCGTGGCATGGTCTGAACATCAAATTAATTCTGTTGGGGTCATCACGTGTCATGCTTGAAAAAGGGCTTGCCGATTCATTAATGGGCCGTTATGAAGAAATCAGGATGGGCCATTGGTCTTTTAATGAACTATCCGATGCCTTCGGCATTTCGCTGGAAGATTACATTTATTACGGCTCATATCCCGGAGCTGCGACATTAATAAAAGACCCGGAACGATGGCAAGCCTACATCAGCGGAGCAATCGTCGATGCAACAATCAACAAAGACATTCTTATTGATTCACCAGTTGGCAAACCAGCTTTACTTCGACAGACATTTGAACTTGGGGCATCATATTCAGGAGAAATACTGTCTCTGACCAAAATGGTCGGCGCACTGCAAGACACCGGAAACACAACCACCATATCAGGCTATCTGAACCTATTGAAAGACAGCGGTCTGATTGCCGGTCTTCAAAAATACGCCAACGATGAAGCCAGGAAACGCGCATCAATTCCTAAACTCCAAGTATTTAACAACGCCCTTAAAACAATAACCCTACCCTATTCCCGTAAGACAGTGCGTTCCTCCCCCATGATTTGGGGTAGAGTCTTTGAATCGGCAATCGGTGCCCACATTATCAATTATGGTTTCACATCCAGATACGAAACCGGGTATTGGCGAGACGGTAAATATGAAGTAGATTTCGTAATCAAATACAAAGACCGCATCGCGGGTATAGAAGTCAAAAGCAATAATAAATCCACCACCGGAGGCCTTGAGGAATTTCGTCGCAGATTTAATCCTTACAGGACATTAGTCGTTGGCGACGGAGGATTAATGCCCGTGGATTTTTTGTCAATGAATCCCTTGGAACTACTGACATAGGCTTTCATTATTGGGCCTAAGGAATACTGAAATAGAAAAGCCAAGGTCGTGATACAACCTTGGCTTTTCTATTTTTTGTATGGTCAATTGAATCAGAACAGCGATTTGGGATAAGTGCCGTTCTCGTGCAACTCGGCGAACTTGGCGACAACTCCGGGACGGTCGGCGGCGTAGGTCACGCCGAACCAACGGCTGTCGGTGTCAAGGACTTTGACAGTGGCCTCGCCTGAATTGATGAGCGCGTCAATCGCGAGAGGGATGAAGAACTCTGCCTTGGGAGTGTTGATGTCGCGGTCGAGGAACTTGCGGAACTCACGGTCGCTGTAATCGAAATAGTCGGGTGTAAAACCCCACAGATTCATTGAAACAGGCGTGTTAGGTTCAAGCGTCTGCTCTACGCCGTTCTCGTCGGTGAACACGATTTTACCATCCTTGTCGTAGGAAATCGCAGTACGCTCGACTACGCCGGTAAGCAGACCTTCGTCAGATGTGGTACATACTCCACGAGCCACCGAACCGTTCTCGGTCATGGTGTTACCTACGCGGAATCCGACCATTGAATAGTCGCCCTTGCGGTCGCGGGGACGCATCAAGTCACGAGCCATCACCTCGAATGCGTCACGGCCATAGAAGTCATCGGCATTGATAACGGCAAACGGCTCTTTAATCACGTCACGGCCCATGAGGACGGCGTGATTGGTGCCCCAAGGCTTTGTACGGTCAGCGGGGGCCTCGTAACCCTCTGGGAGTTTATCGATTGACTGGAACACAACCTCGACCGGGATATGCCCTTCATATTTTGAAAGAATCTTATCACGGAAATCCTGCTCGAAATCCTTACGTATTACGAACACGACCTTACCGAACCCGGCCTGGATTGCGTCATAAATCGAATAATCCATAATAGTCTCGCCGTTAGGGCCAAGCGGGTCAAGCTGCTTCAGGCCACCATAACGGCTGCCCATGCCCGCAGCGAGGACAAATAATGTTGGTTTCATTTCTTAAGCGTTTATTTTATCTTAAATGCAAATTTGATTGTTTCGTCATAGACCTCACCGGGAGCAAGTTCCTGACATGGGAAATTATCGTGGTTCGGTGCATCGGGCATTCCCTGGCACTCGATTGCGACACCGTCATAGTCATGATAGGCGTTACCGCTCTTACTTTCAGGGCACCCTTCAAGCCAGTTGCCGGTATATACCTGGGCGGCCGGCTGGGTTGACACAACCTCGAGCAGACGACCCGACACCGGACTGTACAGCTCGGCGACGGCCTTCATCACGCCCTTTTTCCAGTCATCCACGACCCAACAGCTGTCATATCCTTTTCCGTAAACCAACGCGGGGAAATCAGCCTTGATGTCACGCCCTACGGTCTTCATTTCAGTGAAATCCATGGGCGTTCCGGCCACAGGCGCGATTTCGCCGGTCGGAATCAATGAATCATCGGTCGGAAGATACATGGACGCGGCGAGTCTCATTTCGTGGTTCAAAGCCGTCCCGGCGTTCTCGCCGTCAAGATTCCAGTAACAGTGGTTAGTCAGGTTCACGATTGTCTTGGCGTCGGTGACTGCATGAAGGTTAAGGGTCAATACATTATCCTCGCTCCATGTATAGGTCGCAACGACATCAAGATTGCCCGGATAACCCTCGTCCCCGTCAGGACTATGCAATTTAAATCGCACTGTGTCACCATCGACCTCGGTGTCCCATATCTGATTTTGGAAACCTTCGGGGCCTCCGTGCAGCGCATTAGGCCCGTTGTTGATTGCAAGCGTGTACTCTTTTCCGTCGATTGAAAATCGTCCGCGGGCGATACGGTTGGCATAACGCCCCGGGATTTTCCCTGCACAAGGGCCGTCATAGAGATAATCGGCGATATTCTTGTAACCCAACGCGACATCGGCGAGATTGCCGTCGCGGTCAGGTACATTCACCGATATTATACAGGCTCCTAATGACGAAAGGGTCACACCCGCACCCGAAGCGTTGACAAGAGTCACAAGAGTGGCCTCCCCCTTGGGAGAAGCCACTTTATCGATTGAAACGTTCATGATTGACCAAAGATTATTCGCAACGATGTGCGCCGTCTGAAATCACAACGTCATAAATCATCGGCTCATGACCGTATTTGGCATTGAACTTCTCCTTGGCCGTGCTGATGAACTGGTCGTAAAGAGTATTCTTCACAAGGTTGATTGTGCAGCCACCGAAACCGCCACCCATGATGCGTGACCCGGTGACACCACACTCCTTGGCGACGTCGTTGAGGAAGTCAAGTTCCTCGCAGCTCACCTCATAATCCTTGGAGAGGCCATGGTGAGTCTCATACATCTTTTCACCAACGGTGGCATAATCACCTTTGACGAGAGCGTCGCACACCGCGAGCACACGCTCCTTTTCCTCGATGACAAACTTGGCGCGGAAATAATCTTCGGCGGTTATATCACCTTTCACCGAGTCAAGAGCCTCGGCTGTGGCATCACGCAGCGTATCCACGCCAAGACGCTTGGCGACACGCTCGCATGACTGGCGACGTTTATTATAGGGGGAATCCTTCAATTCATGCTTGACACGTGAATCGACGAGGACGAGTTTATAACCTGTCGGGGAGAACGGGAAATATTCATACTCCATGGAACGGCAATCAAGACGCATCAGATTGTCTTTCTTGCCGAACACCGAAGCGAACTGGTCCATGATACCACAATTCACACCGCAATAGTTATGCTCGGTTGACTGACCTATTTTAGCCAGTTCAAATTTCTCTATTGTATTGCCATTGAACATGTCGTTGAGCGCATACGCGAAACAGCTTTCCAGCGCGGCCGATGATGACAGACCTGCGCCCAGGGGAACATTACCCGCGAAGACGGCATCAAATCCCTCGACCTTGCCACCGCGTTTGATGATTTCACGGCACACACCGAAGATGTAACGCGCCCATGACTGCGATGGCGCGTCCTCCTCTTTCAGACCGAACTCGGCATACTCATCAATGTCAATTGAAAAAACACGCACCTTCTCAGTGCCGTTAGGCTTGATTTCGGCCATAATCACCTTATCAATCGCCCCGGGGAACACAAATCCCCCGTTATAATCAGTGTGTTCTCCAATGAGATTGATACGACCTGCCGATGCATAGAAGACACCTTCTTCAGAACCGAATTTCTCTTTAAAAACCTGTGAAATCTTTTCTTTCATGATAATTTTATTTGGTATTATTATATGGATAGTTTTTCAGGGAAGCCCATGCGAGCCTACACACTGCAAACTTAACAAAAAAAAGGCAAACGGTCAGCGTTTGCCACAATTATTTGAAAAATTTCACAAACAAGACAAAAAAAGAGTCAACCTTATCGGTTGACTCCCACGCTTTCTATTTTAGTCGGGGTGACAAGATTCGAACTTGCGACCACACGCCCCCCAGACGCGTACTCTAAACCGGGCTGAGCTACACCCCGCGACTTTCTTTCAAAAGCGATGCAAAGGTATGGACTTTTTCCTTAACCGCCAAACATCGCATCTTTCTTTTTGCATTTTTTCACACTTCGACATCTTGATTTATCCGATTTGCCTGTTTTAAAAAAAAATCGTATCTTTGTTTGCTTTTTAAAGCAATGAAACCACGCAAAGGCACATTGACCGACATGCCTTTGCAATAAGGACTAAGAGAGTGTTTGGATTTAACAGTCGAATTTTTATAGGCAGGTTTCGAGGCAGTTCCGGGTCTCCGAGTGAGGAGTGTATCGAGATACATTACGAGCGAGAGACACGGAAATGGCCGAAAGATGCCGTCAAGGAGTCATACATGCGGTCTCTTGGACGCTTTCGGCCCTTTGTCTCGGTCACGATGCCCGCATCGCTCCCTCGACTGCAAGACCAAAATCCTCTCAAGACTCCGCATAAAAATTCTGACTGTTAATTCCAAACACTCTCTAAACAGACCAATCAATATATGGCAGAAAACGAAGAGGAATATAGCGCCAGTAACATTCAAGTACTCGAAGGACTTGAAGCTGTGCGCAAACGTCCCGCGATGTACATCGGTGACATCAGCGCGAAGGGACTGCATCATTTAGTGTATGAGGTTGTGGACAACTCGATTGACGAGGCGTTGGCCGGTTATGCCGACCACATCGATGTGACCATCAACGAGGACAACTCAATCACAGTCATCGACAACGGACGAGGAATCCCTGTCGACATGCACGAGAAAGAGCACAAGAGTGCACTTGAGGTCGTGCTGACCGTCCTGCATGCCGGCGGCAAGTTCGACAAAGGGTCCTACAAAGTTTCGGGAGGCCTCCATGGCGTGGGTGTATCGTGTGTGAATGCACTATCGACCTATCTGCGCGCCGAAGTCCACCGCGACGGCAAAGCCTACATGCAGGAATATTCTTGTGGCAAACCCACCACCGAGCTTCAAATCATCGGCACGAGCAACCACACGGGAACATCAATAACATTCAAGCCTGACGGCTCGATTTTCACCGTGACTGAGTATGACTACAACACCCTCGCCAACCGTCTGCGCGACCTGGCGTTCCTTAACGCCGGCATAACGCTGACCCTGACCGACCGACGCGACATCGGCGAGGACGGCCCGCGCCATGAGGAATTCTACTCGGCCAACGGTCTGCGCGAGTTTGTCGAATACATCGATTCCAACAAGGAGTCCTTAATCAACGACGTCATCCATCTTGACACCGAGCGCGGTGGCATACCCGTCGAGGTCGCCCTCACCTACAACAACACCTATAACGAGAACATCTACTCCTACGTCAACAATATCAACACCATCGAGGGCGGCACACACCTCACCGGCTTCCGCCGAGGTCTCACCTCCACCTTGAAAAAGTATGCCGAGGACAACAAGATGCTCGAAAAAGTCAAAATCGACATCGACCCCGCCGATTTCCGCGAAGGTTTGACGGCAGTCGTCTCCGTCAAGGTAATGGAGCCGCAATTCGAGGGACAGACCAAAACCAAACTCGGCAACAACGAGGTCATCGGCGCGGTGCAGACGGCCGTCAGCGAGGCATTGCGCAATTACCTTGAGGAACATCCCAAGCAAGCGCGCACAATCGTTGACAAAATCATAATCGCGGCACAGGCACGCCATGCCGCCCGCAACGCCCGTGAGAAAATACAGCGCAAGTCTCCGCTCTCAAGCGGCGGACTGCCGGGCAAACTTGCCGATTGCTCGTCACGGCACGCCGAGGACTGCGAGTTGTTCCTCGTCGAGGGTGACTCGGCCGGCGGAACAGCGAAACAGGGCCGAGACCGTACATTCCAGGCCATCCTCCCGTTACGCGGAAAAATCCTCAACGTCGAGAAGGCGATGGACCACAAGATTTTCGACAACCAGGAAATCACGAGCCTGTTCCGTGCGATGCGAGTGACCATCGGCACACCCGATGACCCCAAGGAGGTGAACATCTCCAAGCTCGCCTACCACAAAATCATCATCATGACCGATGCCGATGTCGACGGAAGCCACATCGCAACCCTGTTGATGACATTCTTCTTCCGTCGCATGCGCCCTGTCATCGAGAACGGCTACCTATACCTCGCCACTCCTCCTTTGTACAAGTGCGTCCTCGGCAAGAAAGAAGAATACTGCTGGACCGACGCCCAGGTACAACAATTCATCGCCGCCCACGGCGAGCGTACAAAGGTACAGCGTTACAAAGGTCTTGGCGAGATGAGCGCCGAGGAACTTCGCGACACGACAATGGACCCGGAACAACGTCTGTTGAAGCAAGTCAACATAAGCGATGCCGCCGAAGCCGACCGCATCTTCTCCATGCTCATGGGCGAGGATGTCGGCCCGCGCCGCGACTTCATCGAGGCCAACGCTAACTACGCCAACATCGACGCATAACCCCCAACATAGCGAGGTGCTTCCCCCTGTATCAGGGCGTAAAGTACCTCGCTAACTTTATATAGGCCACATACGTTATATAAGACATATAAGACTTATAGGACTTATAAGCATTATCTAAATATCAAAACAATCTCTGAAACAACCCCATCATATATATGTCACGTTCATCATCAAGCCGTTCCAAGACACGCGACCTCGGCCAACTGGTCTCTGATTTCGTATTCAGTCAAAAAAACAATACATACAACTACAAACAGGTTTCCCATGCCATAGGAGCGACAACACCTGCCACACAGAAAGCCGTCGCCATGGCACTGGCCGAACTGGCGTTTGACGGCGACATCATCGAGGTCTCCCCGGGAAAATACAAGTCGCCCGAACGCAACAACGTGTCAACGGGTGTGTTTGTACGCCGTTCCAACGGAAAGAACAGCGTCATCACAGACACCGACGGCGAATCGATATTCGTCGCCGAACGCAACTCGATGCACGCCCTGAACGGCGACAAGGTGCGCGTCAACATCGCCGCACGCCGCAAGGGGACGGAAGCCGAGGCCGAGGTCATCGAAATCATCGAAAAGAACGAACAGACATTCATAGGCACCCTACAGGTCGACCGCCATGAGGCATTCCTGCAGACTGATTCCAAGTTCCTCGCCACCGACATCATCATCCCACGTGGCAAGCTGCGTGGCGGCAAGACCGGCGACAAGGCGGTCGTAAAAATTACCGACTGGCCCGACAACGCGAAAAGTCCACGCGGGGAAGTGCTCGACATCCTCGGCAAGACCGGCGAGAACCAGGCCGAAATGCACGCCATCCTTGCCGAGTTCGGCCTACCCTATAAATACCCTGCCAATGTCGAGGCGACCGCACAACGCATCGATGCCGGAATCACCGACGAAGTCGTGGCTAAACGCATCGACATGCGCGATGTCACCACATTCACCATCGACCCGCGCGATGCAAAGGATTTTGACGACGCACTGTCAATACGCCGTCTGCCTAACGGGAATTACGAGGTCGGGGTACACATCGCCGATGTGACCCATTATGTCCATCCCGACACCATTATCGACAAGGAGGCATATAAACGCGCGACATCGGTCTACCTCGTTGACCGCGTCGTCCCGATGTTACCCGAACATCTTTCCAACGGGATATGTTCGTTACGACCCGATGAGGACAAACTGACATTCTCATGTATTTTCGAAATGGATGAGAACGCCAAAATATTGAATTCACGAATCGCACGCACGGTGACGCGTTCCAACCGCCGTTTCACCTACGAGGAGGCCCAGGATGTCATCGAGACAGGCCACGGCCCATACTCGACCGAAATCCTGACTCTCGACCGCATGGCCAAAATCATGCGCAAACAACGGTATGAGAACGGCTCGGTCGAATTTGACCGCCGCGAGGTGCGTTTCGAAATCGACGAGACCGGGCATCCCGTGAGTGTGTTCTTCAAGGAATCGAAGGACGCCAACAAGCTAATCGAGGAATTCATGCTACTCGCCAACAAGACAGTGGCAAAATTCATCGGTCAGCCACAGGGCCGTCACAAACCCAAGGCATTTGTCTACCGTGTACACGATATGCCAGACCCCGGCAAACTAAGCGACCTGTCGACACTTGCCCGTGTATTCGGCTACAAAGTAAAGTCCAGCGGTTCGTCACGCGAGGTCAACCGCTCCCTCAACCGTATGCTTTGCGACGTCAAAGGCCACGGAGAGGAGAACCTACTTTCAACACTCGCCATCCGCTCAATGGCCAAGGCAGTGTATACGACCAACAACATCGGACACTACGGCCTTGCATTCGACTATTACACCCATTTCACATCCCCGATACGACGTTACCCCGACATGATGGTTCACCGTCTTCTTGACCGATATCTCAACGGAGGGCGCAGCATGAATGTGGACAAACTCGAGGAACGTTGCAAACATTCATCGGAGATGGAACAGCTCGCGGCCAGTGCCGAACGCGCATCCATAAAATACAAACAGGTGGAATTCATGGGCGAACGTCTCGGCGAAATCTACACCGGGACTATATCGGGTGTCACCGAATGGGGTTTATATGTCGAACTTGATGACAATATGTGCGAAGGCCTTGTCCCCATACGCGACCTCGCCGACGACTATTATGACTTCGATGAAAAGAACTACTGCCTCGTGGGTCGTCGCAACCACACCCGATACCGTCTCGGAGACAAGGTGAAAGTACAGGTCGCACGTGCCAACCTCGAGCGTAAGCAACTCGATTTCGCTCTCATGGAAGACAACGGCCGTCCCACCCAGGACTCATCTCCGCGCCGACCCGACAGCAAGAACAACGGAGGACGTCACCGACGTCGCCGATAACATACCCAACAATTATTATCACATTTTTATGAAAAAAACATTACTCATGACTATCTTGGGGTTAGCCACGCTGACCTCATACGCGGCAACAGGCTCAATGACCGACCCTTACAGCCTTGCAGCCGGGAAAAACACCGTCAGTTTCAATGGCGCGTCAAGCGTCTACTATTCAATCACACCGACTTCCGACAAAATGATTGAACTGTCAGGCATTACAAACTGCACCATCTACTCGTCAAACATAACCGCCACCGGCGAAATCGAGAAAGACAGCTTCTCCTCCAACATCTATCTCCAGACCAAGGCCGGCAACACCTATACCATCGAGGTCTCCAAAGGTTGGGGCAACGGTGAATCGGCCTTCACGGCTGAAATACATGACAACCCCTACGTCAATATAACCACAGCCGACACTCCCATCACGTTCACCCCCTACATGCAGTTCCTCCCGCTCGGCGCGGTAGTTCCCTGCTATCTGCGATACACCGCAACCGAGGACGGCGTACTGAAGTTCTTATTTTCAGCAAGCCCCAAGGAGGTAAGTTACACAACCGTCAACAACGGTCTTTACACTAAAACTGTCACCACCGACTATATCAGCGGAGGCGGCGGTTACAAAGGATATCTCGAAGTTGAAGCGGGAAAGACCTACTGGTTTCAGGTAAAAGGCGAAATCACAATGCTCGGTTCGGCGACACTGATACACCCGGTGACAGGCCAAGACCCTGATTTCCCCTTCATAATCACACCCGGACAAAGCACTATCTTCCCCAAGGAAGCGGGCACTTATTATTACGCCATCGCCAATGACGGCAATGCCGGGTATCTGTTATTCCATGGCGACGAACCGTTCAAAGGAACCGCGATGGCCGGCCCTGCCCTCGCCTACCTCAACGATAAGTCCACCGACCGCATCCACATACGCATGAAAGTGGCTGCCGCCTATAAATCCTACGCATTGAAACTGGAGCGCACCACAGCTTCAGCCAATGACCAAGCCTTTACGGCAACCTATTCCAATGAAGCATACGATATCTTTCCGGGGCAGTCAATCCAGGAAGGCACTGTCATAACGACCCCCGGCTACCCCGGACTGTATTATTACACTTTCACATTCCCCACCGACGGACGAAACATCGTTGATATAACCACGCCTGACAACCTGAAAGGCTCTGACACAAAGGCGAGCATCTATTACGCCAACAACCAGTATTCGCCCCTCGCGACAGGGACATCAATCAAATATGAAGGTGTTGCCGGGCGAGAGTACACCATAGCGTGGAACGTGAACCAAGCCGACGCTCCCCTGCATTTCACTTTCACATTGTCATCGCCACCAAAGGGTGATTCAAAGGACAACCCTATAGACGCGATAATCGGTGAAAACACCGTGCCCGCCGGTACCACCAAATATCTCAAATATACAGCCACACAGGATTGCTGGCTTGTCATCACACCGGGGCAGGACTCAGGACTCGGGCAACCCGCGGTCAGCATGCTCCCTATACCATCCGACCCCTATATGCAGGCATGCGACATCAAGAAAGAGGACGGAAGCTATCTTGTCCTGGCCGAGAAAGGCCGAGGCTACCTCATTATATTCAGCAATGTCGCCAAAGAGGGGAAATTCACCATAAGTGAACGTCCCACCGCGCAGGGATACACCCCCGCCAATCCTTTCATCGTGGAGAACAACGAAATAACATTACCGGCAACCCCCGGCCGCTACTGGTACAAATATACCGTACCGTCCACCGGGAAGCTCGAAATATCCACCGACCTCAAATACGAACGCTCGGCCAACCATCAGGACTATTCATTTGTATATTATTACAATCCCGACAACACCACCAACCGCCTTGGCGAACTTCGCCCCGACCTTGACAACGGCACATTTGCCAACCGCGTGTTAAACGTGACCGAAGGTGATGTCTACCTGATACAGGCAGGTTTTATCTCTGCTCAAAACAGCGGTAAAAAGGTCACGCTCACACCCCGCGGGCCTATTGCCGGAGAAACCCCTGAATTAGCAATCCCCATTCCATTCAACGGGGTCAAGTCTCAATACACCTTTGACCGTATAATCAACCACGTGGAAGAAGGCGTATGGTATTCATTGCCTTTAAACGCCGGAGCTTTCTCTTTAAAAGGCACAACCGACTGTTCATTTGACATCTCGGTATATGCCCCCGAGGACACCCAACATGCACTGGCAACATCCAAAGAGATAGGTGTCGACTATGACGAGGACAATGAGAAATATATTTATGTATACGGCATTAATGAAATGAGTGTTCCCAAGGCTGGTTCTTATTTACTGTTCCTGTCTTACAACCCGGCATCGTTCACAGCCACACTGGAATGCGGGACATCAGGAATCAGCGACATCAATGCCCCCGCCGAAGTGACAGTGACCGCAGGGAACGGTTACATGGAAATCACCGGCGGGAACACGACCGTCAACGTCTATGACATTTCAGGGAAGGCCATTGCAACCGAAAAAATCAACGGCACGTCACGCCTCTCACTCACCGAAGGAATCTACATCGTGAAGGCCGGAAATAAAACATTCAAGGTGGCGATACGATAAAACACACTCAAAGCATAACGCGACGAGAGCCGGGATTTCCGGCTCTCGTTTTTTATTGCTACCTTTGCCGTCATTACAACACGCCTCATTATGGAAGAAAAAAAGCTGTTCCTCCTCGACGCCTACGCGCTGATTTACCGCGCCTACTACGCACTGATACGTTCACCCCGCGTGACATCCAAGGGGTTGAACACCTCTGCGATTTTTGGGTTCTGCAACACCCTTGACGAAATTCTTCGCAAAGAAAAACCGTCACATATCGCAGTGTGTTTCGACCCTCCGGGAGGACATACGTTCCGCCATGATGTATACCCCGAATACAAGGCTCAGCGCGACAAACAGCCGGAGGATATCACGCTTTCAATTCCATATATCAAAGAGATTTTAGAGGCATTCAACATCCCCGTCATTGAAGTCGAGGGATATGAGGCCGACGATGTAATCGGCACACTGTCACGGCATGCCGAGCGCGAAGGGTTCACCACCTATATGATGACCCCCGACAAGGATTACGGCCAGCTCGTGACCGAAAAGGTGCTGATGTACCGTCCCGCGCTCCGTGGCGAAGGGTTTGAATTGAGAGGGCCAGCCGAAGTGTGTGCCCGTTACGGCATCCCGTCACCCAAGCGCGTAATCGACCTCCTCGCCCTTGAAGGGGACACGAGCGACAATATCCCGGGCTGTCCGGGCGTAGGTGAGAAAACCGCACAGAAGCTAATCGAAGAATGGGGTACTGTCGAGAACCTTATCGAACATGTCGAGGAACTGAAAGGAGCACTTAAACGCAAAATCAGCGAGAACGCCGAAAAAATCATGTTCTCCAAATATCTCGTCACAATCAAGACCGATGTCCCCGTAGACATCCCGATTGAATCATTACGCCACAAGCAGGAGGACACTGAAAAACTCCTTGACATATACCGTCGTCTCGAGTTCAAGACATTCATAAAACGTCTTGAGGGACGTACCCCGGGTGGCGTCACGTCATCGCCCTCCCCTGCCGAGACCGACACCGTCTCAAACGGAATGGGTTCACTCTTTGACATACCCATGGATGAATCCAAGGTCGACACAGCCAAACTCCCCAACGGCGACTATCACGAAATCACAGCCATCGATGATTTCAAACGGGCAATTGACGGAGCGATTGCATCAGGTACTGTCGCAATCAGTCTCTACGCCGTGGGTGAAGAAGCCATGACCGCACATTGGAAAGGGTTCGCATTATCTACATCGCCCGGTAACGTGGATTACATATCGTTACCCGCCGTAGGTGAGGAACGCGTCAGAATAATGGAGACACTCGCCCCGTTGTTCACCTCTCCGGGAGTCATGATTATAAGCCACGACATCAAACGCGACATCATCCTCCTTAGACGGGACGGAATCGAGTTTTCATCGCGATATTTCGACACGGCAATCGCCCACTACCTGCTCGACCCTGAAAAAAAGCATCACCTCCCCGCCCTCGCTACCTGTTACCTCGACATCGAGATGCAGTCATCGCCGACCGATGCCCGCAAAGTATATCCTACAACCGAAATGGAGCCGACAGAGGCATTAGCACGCTACTGTGAGGAGGCAGATGTCATCCTAAGGTTAAAACCGCTGCTTGGAGCCGGCATAAAGGAGGAGGGCATGGAGCATCTTTTTGACGAAATAGAACTCCCCCTTGCAAGGGTGCTCGCCGACATGGAATGGAACGGCGCTCGCATCGACCCTGCCGAACTTCACACCCTGTCACGGCAATTGACCGCGCGTCTCAACAAAATGGAGGAGGAAGCCTACCAACTCGCCGGCGAGAGATTCAACCTCGGCTCACCGATGCAAGTGGGTGAAATCCTGTTCGGCAAACTCGCCATCGGTTCCAAGGCCAAGAAAACGACAAGAGGGTTCTATTCCACCACCGAGCAGATTCTTGAGAAACACCGCAACGACCATCCTCTCGTTGGATTGATTCTAAAAATCAGACGTCTGCGCAAGTTGCTCGCGACCTATATCGACACTCTACCTGGGCTTATCAACCCGTCCACGGGAAAAATCCACACCACCTATAACCAGACCGTCACCGCCACAGGCCGCATATCATCGACCAATCCCAATCTACAAAACATCCCCATACGCACAGATGACGGCCGCGAGATACGTCGCGCATTCATCGCCGACCCGGGCGACCTGTTCATGAGTGCCGACTACTCTCAAATCGAACTCCGTCTCATGGCCGACCTGTCAGCTGACAAGGAAATGGTGGACGCATTCCTTTCAGGTGCGGATATCCATCAGGCGACCGCTGCCAAAATCTACCATGAGCGCATCGAGGATGTCACAGAAACCCAACGGCGCAACGCCAAAACCGCCAATTTCGGCATAATATACGGCATATCGGCATTCGGCCTGTCGGAACGCCTGTCGATTCCACGCGCCGAGGCCAAGATGCTCATTGACGGATATTTCTCCACCTATCCCCACATAAGGGACTACATGGACAACGCAATAGAGCGGGCACGCACCGAGGGTTTTGTCTCCACAATCAAAGGGCGTAAACGTCGTCTGCCCGACATCAATTCGCGCAACTCGACCGTCAGGGGATATGCCGAGCGCAACGCAATCAACGCGCCAATCCAGGGTTCGGCCGCCGACATCATCAAAATCGCAATGGTCAACATCCACCGACACATCATCGAGGCAGGCCTGAAATCGACCATGATAATGCAGGTGCATGACGAACTGATTTTCAATGTCAAACCCGAAGAACTGCCACAGCTGCAGGAAATCGTCATCAACGACATGAAAGACGCCTACCACGGTCTCGTCCCCCTCGAGGTCGCATGCGGCACCGCCACCAACTGGCTCGAGGCCCATTGATATGGTTGAGGAGCTGAATGCTGTTGTGTTGCGCGTCACGCCTTACAGCGACCGTCACGCGATTGTGGCGACCTATTCGCGTGAAATGGGGCGGGTGTCGTTGCTCGTTCCTGCGGGCAATTCCCGTGGGGCGGCGCGTGTGCGTGCAATGACAATGCCGTTGTCACTAATCACGTGCCAGGTGCAACTAAAACCGGGACAGGAAATCCTCAAAGTAAGCCAACTCGCGCCGCTTTATGTGGCCGACAACATCATTGCGTCCCCAATGCGACGACTTGTGGCGCAGTTTCTTGCCGAGACCCTGACCGTTGTTCTACGTGAGAGCCAAGCCGACGAAGCGATATTCGACTACATCAGTCAGGCCGTGACGCTCCTCGACAGCGGACGTGACGAGTCAGTCGCCAATTTCCATCTATGGTTTCTTTACCGACTGTCGGCTCTCGTGGGTATAGAACCCGATATGTCAACCTACCGAGACGGATATTGTTTCGACATGCGCGAAGGGGTATTCAAACCGTCACAGCCGCTCGGCTCACCGTTCATCTCATCTGCCGAAGCCACCACCATGGCCTCGCTCTCACGCATGAACGCCGACAACATGCATGTGTTCCGGTTCAACCGCAACGACCGCAACGCCGTCCTTGACGCGATTCTCGGATACTACTCGATTCACTACGCGTCACTGCGCTCCCTGCGTTCGTTGGAGGTGCTCCGTTCGCTCTTTTGACACAGGCGCGTGCCTCATCCTGACACGGTCGATTAACGAGCCGACAAAAACAGCGACAGCGACTGTAACCGTGACAATCAGCCAGCTGTAAAACGTGTGTTCAATATAAGGTTCCATAAATAAAAAGTTGTTTACACGGGTTCGACATCCTTTCCCATATAAACAACTTCATGATTCATTTGGTTTCGCGACATATCGGTGGGAAAGTGTTGCCCCCAAAATCAACATCGTAGGGACGCGCCAACGTGCGCGTCTGTTATCGCTACATTATTGATAATCGCCATTTTAGGGACGCGCACGTTGGCGCGTCCCTACGATTTCGCATTAATCTCAATCATGGCATTCCCGATTCAAGGATGCGTTTCAGCACGACCTGAGCCGAAATCTCGCGGTTGGCAGCCTCGGGAATCACAAGCGAGCGCGGGCCTTCAATAACATCGTCCGTCACAATCACATTACGGCGTACAGGCAGACAGTGCATGAAAAACGCGTCATCGGTCAACGCCATCTTGTCGGCGGTAACAGTCCATGAGGGGTCACGCGACAGGATTTTACCATAACCGGGGTCATCGTATGCGCTCCAGTTCTTGGCATAAACGAAATCGGCATCGGACAACGCCTCGTCCTGATTATGAACGACAGTCGCACCGGCGGTGAAACGCGGGTCGAGGTCATACCCCTCTGGGTTGGCGACAACAACATCATATCCCGCAGCCACCGTCCATTGTGCGAACGAGTTGGGGACGGCCTGTGGCAACGCCCGGGGATGAGGCGCCCATGTAAGCACAACCTTGGGACGTGCCTTGGTCTTGTGCTCCTCTATTGTGATGATGTCGGCGAACGCCTGCAGGGGATGCCCGGTGGCTGCCTCCATAGAGAATACCGGCTTGCCGGAGTATTTGATGAATTGGGACAACACTTTCTCGTTGTAATCGTCCTCCTTTGATTCCAAGGATGCAAACGAGCGCACACCGATGACATCGCAGAAACTTCCCATGACAGGAATCGCTTCAAGAAGGTGTTCGCTCTTGTCGCCGTCCATGATGACACCTCGCTCGGTCTCCAGTTTCCATGCGCCTTGATTGACATCGAGCACAATCACGTTCATGCCCAAGTTCATGGCCGCTTTCTGCGTGCTTAGACGGGTACGCAACGAGTTGTTGAAGAATATCATCAACAACGTTTTGTCACGGCCAAGTCCCTTGTAGCCGAAACGATTGTTCTTGACCTCAAGAGCCTCCTTGACAGCAAGGTCAAGGAGGCCTATGTCACTTACATCAGTGAATTTTTTCATATTTGAACAATAGTGTGCTTAATCCTCGTAGGTTACGGTATATGTCACAATATCGGGACGTGAATTTTCATCCGCTTCATACACTTGACGCGTTTTCACACTTTTTATGTAACCCTTGGCATCAAGAGTCCACAGGGTGAATGTCATCTCATTTCCGCTGGATATATACGTGGGGAGCAGTGTCATCGGCTTAAGTTTCATCCCTGCAGGGGCATGATGCACCCAGTCTATGAAATTCTGCAACGTGGCAAATGCATCTACGTGCTGGGCGATGATGAAAGTCAAGACATCAACCGAAGGGCAGATATATTTCTTGACACCATACTTTGCTTTGTAAGGCCAATTTGCACTGTTGGTAATGGACACAAGATTTCCTGCGGCATTCCAATCCCATCGGTTATAGGTCTCCCATTTCTTGAAAAACGAACTGTATTCGTTCTGCTTGACAATCTTGTTGCCGGCGACATTGAACTGTATAATTGTATAGTCGTTGGACCCGTTTTCCCAGTTACGGCGACAGCTGATTGTTGACTTGGACGAGTCAGCGACCCATTTCTCGGAAGTCTTGCCATATTTTCTCAAGTCTGTAACCACAGTCATCTCATTTCCCTCGCTTGAAAAAATCATCGCATTGTCACGACTGGAGATTTTCGCGAGCGAACCGTCGGCATTATAGGAGAACGTGTAGACGTACGGTGCTTTTGCACCATGTTTGACACTGACAGTCTTGACCCGGCGGGGTTCCTGGGCGGCGAGTGTCACACATTGCAACACTGCGAGCAATATTATAATGATTTTTTTCATTTTTCTTTTTTTAGAGGGTGTTTCATAATAACTGTTAATTTATCGTAGGGACGCGCCAACGAGCGCGTCCACTATATGATTATTTGTCAGGACACGCACGTTGGCGTGTCCCTACAATTAACATTTTTAAATTGCGTCGTCCTCGACGGTCTCGAGGGCATCGGCCACGGGGGCGGTCGCCTCGTCGGATGTCGCGGCCTCAAGTTTCTTCATGATTGCGAAGATGAATCCGGCGGCCACGAGACATAGCACGATAAGGATTGTCCACAACAGGGCGACATCAATCTTGTCCCACAGCATGGCGGGAATCGCGGTCAAAAAGTTACCTATGGCGGTCGCGCCAAACCAGCATCCCATCATCGCTCCCTTGTACTTGGGGGGGGCGACCTTTGACACAAACGAAATCCCCATTGGCGAGAGCAACAATTCGGCGAAAGTTAGCACAAGATATGTACCCATCAGCCAGTTGGGACTTACCAGCGTGGAAGCCTGTCCCTCGGTGGGTGCGATACCGAGCCCTATCGAGCCGAGTGCCATAATTCCGAAACCGGCTCCGGCCACAATCATGCCGTAACCGATTTTGCGCGGAGCCGACGGCTCTTTCTTTTTCTTTGCAAGCCAAGAGAATATGGCAACAGAGAACGGGGTCAACGCGACAACATAGAACGGGTTGAACTGCTGATAAATCTGTGGCTGCAATCCCGATACGGGGTCAGAAGTATTGGCATAGAAGAAGTACAGACCCACCATAGCCGCGACAAGGACTATACCCGAAATCACGCGAGAGCGGGCGGTCTTGCTCTGGAAAAGGTTGAATGTCGCGTAAACGCCCACCACAATAGTCGCCAACGCCCAGATATTGAACGCGATGCGTGTCCAGCCACCGCACTCGGGACGGGTAAACGCCTCGGCAAACTTAGTGAGGGTCAGACCATTCTGATGGAACACCATCCAGAAGAAAATAACAACGGTGAACACCAGCAACAGGGCCGTCACGCGGCTCTTGGTCTGTGCGGGGGTGAGTTCATGCTGCACGACCGTGGCCTTGTCCGACGCCGACACTTTTTTGTCAGAGACTCCGGCGTATGTCTTACGGCCGATTTTATAGATAATAAACGACAGAACCATTGAACAGCATGCAACTGCGAACGCATAACTGTAGCCTGTCGAAAGGGTCGCCATATAGTTGACACAGTAGGCCTTCAACGCAACCGGGTCAACGATGTTGGCAAACTGCTGAAGCGCGACGAGTTTATCCGGGTCGAGAGTGTCTCCGGCGATGAATTTGTTACAAAGGCCGGGGATATTGGCATCGTACACGAGGTTCTGGGCCTCAAGAGACAACTTGCAGAGTGCCTCCGTCACCGACGGGGCGAACATCGCACCGATGTTGATTGCCATGTAGAACAACGAGAAAGCCACGTCACGCTTCTCGCTGTAACGCGGGTCGTTGTACAGGTCGCCGACCATCACCTGGAGATTACCTTTGAAAAGACCCGTTCCGCAGGAAATCAGCAACAGCGCGAGCAACATGATGTAGAACGCGGGGGACGCGAACGCCGAGCCTTCAGGCTTTGTCGTGGGAATCGCCATGACGAGATATCCGAGAAACATAACCACGATACCGAGGGTAACGGTCTTCTGGAAATTCCACTTGTCGGCGATTACTCCACCCAACATGGGCATGAAATAGACAAGGGCCAGGAACGTGGAGTAAATCAGTCCGGCCGTCGCTGTCGGAAGCGCGAACTTGGCCTGCAGGAACAGGAGGAGGATTGCCAGCATGGTATAGTAGCCGAAACGTTCGCCTGTGTTTGCAAGCGAGAGCACATACAATCCTTTGGGTTGGTTTTTAAACATAAATCAACTGGGATTATTGGAGAGCTGCCCCGGCTTACTCACAAACCGCCGACATGCCTCCGGGTGGTTAATTATTGGTTTTATTTTCTTCAAGCAGCTTGAAAGCCAAGGCGTAGGCCTTCATCTGTTTCAACATGGCGGTCAAGCCGTTGCTGCGTGTGGGCGACAGATTCTCGGCAAGGCCTATGTCGTTGATAAAATGCAGGTCGGCGTTCACGATTTCATCGGGAGTGTGACCGTTGAGCACATCGACAAGCAACGAAATGATTCCCTTGACTATGATTGCATCGGAATCAGCCGTATAGTTCACTTTCCCTGTCGATTTGTCATAATCGGCATTAAGCCACACCCGGCTCTGACACCCCTCTATAAGATGGTCGGGGGTCTTCAATGACTCGGCAATCGGAGGCAGACTGTTACCCATGTCGATAATCATGCCGTAGCGGTCCATCCAGTCATCGACATCGGCAAACTCCTCTATGATTTCACTCTGTCTTTCCTCTATTGTCATTTTTCCTGATATATTAGGTTGGTGACGGTCTGCCCCACGGCCTTTAACGAAGTCTTGTCTATGTTCTGCATATTGTCCGACATCGTGTGCCACGTCGGCGGGAACGAACGCGTCTGCGGATTGGTGCTCTCGACGATTACGATAGCCGGGATTCCTGCGTTGTTTATAAACAGATGGTCATCGACAATCGAGCCGCCGACATCGTTATTGAACTTTGCACCGTAACCCGATTGCGAGGCGATTTTCCACACCTTGTCAACGACACTACGGGCTTTCACGTTGGAGATGAACTCCCTATGGAATACGGCATCGATGCCACCCACCATGTCAAGACACACAGCGTACTCGGGTAACGCCCCGTCACCGTATGGCATGTTTTCAGTCCAGTATTGCGTGCCCAGGCACCAAGTCTCGTTGTTATTGCTGAAACCCTCGGCGCGTCCGTAATCCTCGGCGTCGACAAACAACAGGTCAACACCTATATCAGGCCTTACCTTTCCAAAGTTACGGGCGAGTTCAAGCAACACGCCCACGCCGCTGCCACCGTCATTCGCGCCGTCAATGGGACGGTGACGGTTCTCCTCGTTGTCATCCTGGTCGGCCCATGGACGCGTGTCCCAGTGGGCGAGGAGCAACACCCGGCGGGGCGACGCCACGTTGTAACGCGCCATGATATTGTTTATGGGCAGACGGTCACCCGTATAGGCGGTGACCTCCGACTTCTGCTCAATCACAGTGTCGGCATTATGACGTTTCAACTCGCCCACAATCCAGTCGGCGCAACGCGAGTGACCTGTCGTCCCGGGCACACGCGGCCCGAACGACACCTGTTGCTTGATATAGGCGTATGCGCTATCGGTGTTGAATGCCATTTTCGGCTCAATCGACACAGCATTGGCCGTTCCTTCTTCCGCCGGCTTAGTCCCCTTTGACGAGCATCCAAGCGCACCGGCGACAATAGCCATCATAGGAAGCCATAAAATTTTATGCGAAAATACCATATTCACAACGATTTGTAACATTGAAGCCATCACATTCCACTTCAAATCAAACAAAGTTACAAATTCGTTACAAATCGGCACAACCGCCACCCACCATTTTAATGTTTATTAATCTATTTTCACAATAGCGGCTCTCCCCTTCGCAGGGACGGGCATTGCAAAACCGGGTAGGTGCTGCTACTGCAGCACCGCAGGTGGGAGACTATCGTTGGTTTTCAATATATTGCGGTGCGGCCATGGCCGCACCCTACCTGATTCCGACCCATTTCCGGGAGTTTTGCAACATACTCGCCAACCAAGTTTGTTAGGTTGCAAAGCAATCAACGCGCCGACATAAAGGAGCCACGCCTGTTGGCGCGGCTCCGCAATCAATCCGCCTCTCGGTCAGCGTTATTTGTCAAGGACGCAGGTAAAGTGACACCATTTGCTCTGTCCATAGAAATAAACATCTTCGTATACCCCGCTTAGGACTATTTCATAGGACGCTCTAAGCCTATTAATCTGCTCGGCAGGGACTGGATTGGGCCATATTGCCATATGCTCACTCCCCAGACTACCATCTTGATTACAATAATACCAGACTCCACCATTGATAGAGTATAACAAGTATTTAGAACACGACACGTCACCGGGACTAAAATTAAGTTTAACCATAAGCGTCGAGGCCGTACCTGACTTAGGTGTCCACGACAACTTGGACGCGGGGAAACGGAGGTTGCCGTCGGCATCGGAATGTATAGTGAAACTGTCATTATAGGTCTCGCCTGTAGTTGATACTCCTTTCACCTCTACAGTCGCCGTCGCAGTTCCCGTCACTGTAGGAACGACATTAAACACATAGAACACTCTACTATCTTCATTCTTGACAATCGTCACGACATGTTCCTCGCCCTTATATTCAGCGACAACCCTAAGATTCCAGATGTGTTTGCCGACCGAAAGGGAGTTCAACGGATAACTGAATTTCAACGGCAGTGCAAACGGCTTGGTCTCAACAAGTTCCCCGTCAATATAGAACTGCACACTCTTGACGGTAACGCCTTGTACGCTTCCACTTTCATTGACAATCTCAAGTTTTGTCAAATCCAATTGATAATTGCTCGATTTGGCATTCCATCTGCCTGAACCTTCTATATAATAATCATCGACTTTAAGCACCGTCGATTCGAGGTCGGGGTTAGGCTCCGGTTCCGGCTCATCGTTATCTTTGCATGATGCAACAATCAGCATCGATGCGATAATCCATGCAAACATGGAAAGATTGATAAAATACTTTTTCATAAAAATCCACATTTTAATTATAACTTATCACAAAAATACAATATTTATATTAATATTGCAACAAAATCTTCATTTTTGTGTTAAGGCCTGGACACCATGAACACTTTCATATTACTTTTGTGAAGATATGACTCATTATCAGGACGATAAACAGAAGAACCATTGTCAAGCGAAGTAGGCTTTTTGGGGTCAATTGCCTTAATTGAGAAATAACCATTTGAATCTCCCATCAATCCCCAATTTATATGCAAATAGGTATGATAATCGAATCCCCTATCATGTTTTTCCCATTTTGAAGCACCGGGGTAAAGAATCCATTCTTCAAGATAAAGCGTAAACGCATTAACACCATCAACCACCCAATATCCAGCTATTTTATTAGAGTCCTCGCCACACATTATGTATAAAGTTTTATCAGGAACTTGAACAAAGAATGAAGATGACTCCAAATCCTTAATCTCGCCCAATGAGAATGACAGATTCTGCATTGCCGAATACAGATTATTCACTGTAGTCGAGCTACGGGTGTATTGGGTTTCATACCTTGTGTTTGCCCTATAACCAATTTCATAACATAAAACCCCCAATTTTTCATGCGCTTCTTCACTTCCACATTTGTCATAAACCAAGTTATATAACTCATCTTTATATGATTTCTGATGTATTTTCATAACCGACCAATCAAAATCATACATAACATTAGTTCTTCCGGGTTGTTCCAGTTTAATCGTGGTAGGATATTCAAAATAAGACATCGCCATCGCAGCTGCAACAGAAGCACTTCCGGCAATCTTATTAGGACAATATCTTCCTTCAGGGTAACCATTTCCCCAACTTAGCGTTCCTAATCGAGGGTATACCCGTGTTTTAGCGACCGTATCTATCACATTACGGTATTGAGCCTTTTGGTCATCTCCACCGCCTGTGTTTCCACCACCGCCTCCGGGGAAAGGGTTGTCGGGGTCAATGACTTTTATTATTGAATCAAGTTGAATGGCTGCCGACTCAATAAACATGTCAGCTCCAGGGTTGCCCGTTCCATGTACAGGGTCATAGCGACCGCTCTCGGTAACGGCGATAAGTCCCTCGGCGACACGGGGAGCGGCGACAATGGCATAACCCTGATTGTTGTCGAAATTAAACACATACAGTAATGTGTCGGAGACACCTGAACGGCTTAGCGGACTCGTAACCGCCTTGACCGCACCTTTGTCAAACCGTCGGCGACTGCCGAAACGGCTCGCAGCCGGCCCCTCAATCATCGCGATACCCTGCTGGGCGATTTCAGCCGCCTCGTCAATTGTCCGCAACTTGCCATTCATCACTGTGGTATCATCCCGACCACCTCCCGACATCTGTGGTTCTTCACTCTGGCATGCGACAAGCACTGCCGTCGCCACCGCGACAACACACACGATTCTCTTTTTCATAATCAAAAATTTTAAGGTTAGTAATATGATATGTTATTATATATCAAATCTGCAAAAAACCTGAATAAATCATTCCATTATCATCCTCGCATATAATTTCATATTCGCCTGAAAGTGTCGAGATTTCAATCACTTGTGATGAAGAAAAGACAATATCATTCCACACTTCCCCCGTTTCTTTCTTCTTTACCGACACATTTAGAGATGTACATTCCACAGGCAATGTAAACATAATATTTCCATTACTATAGGTATATTCAATCCACATATTACTTGGCATTCTCTTTCTATGTGAATGATTTCCTGCGTATATTTTATCTTTAATTGGATTAGAATTTTCAGGAGGTCTCCCCTCGGCATTTAAGGTCAAACCCAAGTTAAGACAAGCAATAATAATTGCAAACATTAATTTGTTAAGCATACTGATTCTGTTTTAAATTCAATCGCTAAATTAACCCACTCGCCATTGAATTCCAAAAATCAGACCTATCACGCCACTTTACAACACCCTATCCAACAAACAAATACAATTAGCATTCCATTAAAAACCTATCACACTTGTCATTTTGTTAGCAATCCGAGTATTTCACTTTTACGTGGAGATAATGAATTCTGTATTTTACTTTTCAATCTTGATTTTTTATTATATATATTCTCTATTTTCTCATTCATTAATACGCATATAGCTATCGGCGAGAATCCGACAGCAATATATTCGAACAAAAGCAAATCCGCATCCCGCAATTTTGGAAGCATTGACTTCAATTCTTCAATTAATCCACCCTGATATTTATTAATATATTCTTCAAGATATTTATTCCTTTGTTCATTAAGCGCAAGACCATCAATTATCTTTTTGCCTCCATTCCCATTTTTAATAATTCTTTGGAAGACCCTTTATATTCATGATAGACCATACACAATCTGTTCATATCGTGGAATGCATCTCCGAACATATTATCAATCAACTCTTTTTGCTTTCCATTTTGTTTCATAAGCAGTTCAAAAGAATTTGACAATCCCTCCAATGCAATAATCTGTTCTTTTAACCGCTGTTTTTGCAATTTAGTCCGAATGCGATACAATAACACAATAATTACAATTATGAGCACCGCTATTATCAAAATGAATAATACGACCCTACGCATTTGGGCAATCTGCACGGCATGCATCTTTCCTTCTGCTTCATTATGATTTGCCAATATGCTTGTAACACTTTGCTCTATCGATGTACAAAATAAATCATACGTATTAAGATACTCCCTTTTTAAGGCTTCGAACGCGTTTGCCGAATCATTCAACGACAGGTATAACTGATATGGCACAAATGGTTTTAACGAATCTTTCGGTTGATGACCTTTAAACAAAGATAAAGCCTCCTTTATCCGATTTTGTTCTACAAGAATCGTCCCCCAGTTACTATAATCCTGCTGAGATAAAAAATCAGGGTTCTTAGCCTCTATTTTATTGAAACATTCAATGGCTTTTTCATACTTTGTTTGCGCATAATAAGAATTAGCCATAAGTTTCATAGCCTCACAATAAAACTCATCATTCTTCATGACAATGGCTGTGTCTACAACCATTTTTGCCATCTCCTCACATTTCCGGTAATTCCCGTTATTACTATGAGCAGCGGCCAGTATTAAAGTCGCCCACAATATATATTCACGGTCTCCAACCTCCCAGAAATAATCGTAAGAACGTTGTGCATATTTAAGATTCTCTACACAATTATACGTGGTATTATATATCTCGGCTATTTCCCTGTTAGACAACCCGGCATAAAGATAATCATTCAATTTAACTGCCAATTTTTCAGCTTCTAAATAATTTATTACAGCCTCCCCTCGCTTTTGGGCATTATTACATATATAACCTTTCTGAAACAAAGCCATCATAAACCTATGTTCATCGCCATTAGCTGTGAAATAGTTGACGGCGATGTTGATGAGGGAGTCATCGGTCTCGTCGATATAGTTTTTGTAGCGGGCACGTGTCAGCAACAGGGCGTGTAACGCACGGCCTCTGTCTGTCTTCAATGACGCGGGGTCAATAGATTCCATCAGAGCGAGAGCCGAATCAGGGGCATCCTCCATCAACCGCTCGGCATTGTCCAACGTGGCCTGTATCGCGTCATCCTCACGGGAACACCCGGCAAGGAACGACACCGCGACAATCACGACCAATATATAAAACATGCTTTTCATTATACAAATATAATGAATTTCCCCCAATATGACACCCCCTTAGGAATTAGGAATTAGGAATCAGGAATCAGGAATCAGGAATCAGGAATTAGGAATGAGAAATCAGGAATTGATGCGGCATTCTGTCGGGAGGGAGCAATATCACCGGGCCGGGGGGGGTAGGGACGCAGGGGGTAGGGACGCTTTTCAAAGCGTCCGGGATGGATATGGTACATTGTGCTCGTGAAGCCAACAAGTACGGTCGTGGCATGCCACGGCCCGGGAGACATCACAAATTATTCTCCTAAAGACCTAAGACGGGAGATTTCGGCCTGAATCGCCGATTCGGACGGCGCATCCCGATAAGCGATTACACCGATTTTATGATTATAGTTGCCACGCTCACTCTTTTTCTTACGATTTTTAGTCGTGAATACTTTAGAAGCATATTCATCAGCAATATCCAATTCTTTTTTCGAATTGTAATAGCGGTATTCCGCAAGTTGAGCCAAATAATCAATTCCTCCATAACTATTTGATTTAGCTATCAATTGTGGACTCAAAAGAATATACCAGTGGCCTGTTGTTGATAAGTATTCTCCAATTTTTTGCAGATATTCGACAATCCCGGCATCGGCCATCCTGTATCCCGCAGGAATTTCAAATTCCAATGATGGCTCCAATGTTTTCCTATCTACATGTACATTGACTTGTATGGGATAGTCTTTTACTAAATATTTACCGACAATTTTAGTTCCTGTCGGAATGATATTATAGATTGCCTTTTCGCGCAAATTAGCCTCCCTTTCCCGAGCTTGCTTTTCTTTCTCTTCCTTTTGCTTCTTTTTTTCCCGGAATGGCTCGATAATAAGACCGTTGGCAAGGTTGTCGGCAAGGGATGTCAACTGGTACATATCTGATACACGCCCCGATGCGTCAAAAGCATACACTACTTTTGTCGTCTCGGCATCAATCAGATGGGAGGAGGCGAAAAGTTCCCCGAACAGTTCTGTCAACTCAACGGCTGCGATGTAATTGGCACCATACCTCTGACGGATGCGGAAGATGTCGTCCTCCCTCACCTCGCCCGAGGTCTGCCGGACATGCTCATCATCCACCGCGCTACGGAAATTGTCATTTATCTCCACAGCCGTGTATTCCGAGCTTCTTGCAATCGCCGAAACGATTTTTGAGGCAAATACCTTTTTGATATTTTCATTGGATATCTCGCCTCTGACATCAACCACCACCTTGGTCTCGGCTATCACCGTGGAGAAAGACATCAGGCCAAACAATAGAAAGACAAGTCGTCTCATCATTAGTTCAATATCCTATAAACCACGTTATTAGCGAGATTCTGCAAAGTTTTTGTCTCATATCCCTTCCGGTCCATGCTCACCTGCTTGATTACACGGCCTGTGACAATCTGAATCATTTTGGCGGTCATATAAGTGCGCCCCTCATCAATGGTGACAACCACAGCGAGAACGTAGTCAACGCCGAATTTATTACCCATAACCCTTATCTGGGACAACGGGACTTCGCCGGAGACTTGATAATCATGCTCCCGGTTGACGGCATCGATAAACGCCTCATTGCGTTCATAGATGGCATACCCGCGATATTGAATCATTCTTGCTGAAATCGCGGAATTGATTATTGACTCCTGAGCCTGCGACACATCTCCCTCGACATAGATAGCCACTGACTTAGGGGATGCGTATGCAACGGTGGTGCAAAAAGCACATAAAACCAAGGTTAAAAACAATAGGATTTTTTTCATCGTATCAATTATTTAGAGGACGTTTGAATTTAAACGCAAAGATATTAATAAAGCCGTTATCATCCAAGGATTTATTAAACGAAGTATTGAATCATCGTCCCGCCATCATAGGCCACGTCGCCGGGGGTAGGGTTCAGCCATGGCTGAACCTAAACACATTGAAAATCATCGATAACACAATCGGCGATGTCGCCATGGCGACACCTACCAAATCCATGCAATAATTAAATCAACATCGTAGGGACGCGCCAAGATGTAGGATTATTTCTCGCGGGCGATGATGAAGTCGAGTATCGAGACGAGCAATGAGGTGACTTCGTTTTCCCCGACACCGTTGATTGCCTCTACGGCCTCCTCGCGGAGACGCCTCATGGTGTCGCGCGCATAGTCAATACCGCCATTCTCTTTGGCGAACTGTATCAGGCGAGAGATTTCATCGGGTTGAAGCTGTTCCTTGTGTGAGAGTTCAACCATCGCCTCGTCACGCGTCGTTTCAAGGGCATGCAGCAACGGCAGGGTGATTTTCCCCTCCTTGAGGTCGTTGCCGGTCGGCTTACCGATTAACGAAGCCGAATAGTAGTCAAATATATCATCCTTGATTTGGAAACAGAGACCGAGCAATTCGGCGAAACGGCGCATCCTGTCAAGGCGCGGGTCTGTCTCATCGATTCCCACCGAATAGGCACCCATCTCGACACATGAGACGAAAAGCGATGCAGTCTTCCGCGAAATGATTTCAAAGTAGGCTTTCTCGTCGAGACACCGGCTGCGTGCGTTGTAAATCTGGTCGATTTCGCCGAGCGAAAGCAATTTACCGAGACGTGCGATAGAATTTACAATGCGAATATCACCTGTCGCTATCGCCTGGGACAATGCGTTGGAGACAAAGAAGTCGCCGACAAGCACTGCAATATGGTTATCCCACACGCTGTTGATAGTGGGATGCCCGTGGCGCAGCTTGGACTCGTCAATCACATCGTCATGAATCAACGACGCGTTGTGCAGCATCTCGACAGCCGCGGCCGAGGAGATGACATCGGGGTTGACGTCACCGAACAATTTAGCCGACAATATAACGAGAATGGGGCGTATCTGTTTCCCCTTGGATTTTAGATAACCCTCGATAACGCTGTTCATCAGAAGATTGGACGAGTACAGAGCCGTTGATATACGGCCGTTCAACTGGGTCAGTCCCTCCGATAGCGATGATTGAATGTTATCTAATGTTGTCATAAGGGTAATTGAATTGCAAAATTACAAAAACTTGTGAAAAATGCACATCCAATCACTCTAAAAATAGCGTTACTACTATGTTTTATTGACAAATGGACAATTTACCGCCGACGGTTGCGCACCGAGCGTGTCGCACTACCCGATGATTTCTGCGTCTTGGGGGCCTTGGGTTTCTTCACTTTTGTCTTTGATGCGGTAACATCCTTTTTGCCTCGTGCCGTGCGTGACGAGCGAGTCGTACGTTTGGGTTTATCGGCTTTCTCGACCGAAGCGACCGATGTTGAATCATTACCCGCCTCAAGTGCCTCACGTTTCTCCCTCATCGCGGCAAGTTCCTCCAGTGAAGGCACCCAAAGATTGGACGCGTAGGTGTCAAGACGATGCTGAATGCTGTCCTGCGCACGCTTGAGGTCCTCCTGTTCGGGGAACTGCTGCATCAACGAGCGATTGCGCAGGTTGCGCGTCTTGTAGATGTCGCCCTTGTAAAGGCCGAGCTGGAAAAAGTCATCGTAGGTGCATGACGGCAGATTATTGTCGTCATCGACAAAGACGGTCTGTGTCGTCAGAAACGGACGAAGTTCATCGAATTTCAGCCAAAACATGGGATATTTCACAGCCTCACCACCGAAATCACCCGAACGGTGGAGCACCGGGCAAATAGCCTCGATGCGCGAACGCATCCTGTTGTCGCGACGGTCAAACTCCCAACGCTCCACTATATAATAGGACAACACCTCATTGGCCGGGACATCGCTGTCATCTATTGTAAAACGCGGATGTTTCTCGGTAGAACCCTTGGCATCGGTATAGAGTATGTGGAAACGGTCGAGCATGTCCTTGACCTTTATGCGGTATTGGTCGGTGAACATCTCACGCCCGTCAAGATATTCGTAGGCGGCGATGCGTCCCTCGGCGAGAAGTCGCATGATGATTCGGAACATGTTCTCTTGCCCGTCCACAGGCTCATCGGGGAAATACAGCGGCGCATTCTCGTCCTTGGTGAGGTCGAGGATTCGGTAGATTACACGCATCCACGCGAGGTCGGCGTCGCTCACGGGCGAGTCCTCATAACGCTGCTGCATGCGCGATGTAACCTGTCCCGCACCGCCCTGATTACGCTGACGGTCATTGTCGCCACGTCGGCGCACCACTGAACTGGCTGAAGAATCCTGCGCGACAGCCGTCACCGCCGTGACAGCGACAAGCAACAGGGTGATTATATGTCGGCTGATTGATTTCATCTGTATATGACGTGATAATATTTATAATCTTGGTTAATTGACTATAACCTCCACGGGGTTGAGGTTGCGTTCTATGCCGTCAGGCCCGATTGCCCTGATGCGGGATATATAGAAACGTTTGCCACGTGAGAGACGCTTGAACGAGTCTTTCTGACGCTGGGAGAACTGCGCCCCCTGCGAGACCTCGGGTATGGCGTTGCCCATCTGGTCGAAAAAGACGGTCTCGAAACCGAGCACCTTGAAATCGATGTTCAGCATGTCATCGTCAATCGCCGCATCAAGGCCGTTAGAACCAAGCAACACCGCTTTTGACAAAGGGCGACCTCCCTTGTAACGGTCGGGCGTACCGTTACTTCCCGTGACACTGATGAACGCCACGGGGTCGGGCAACTTGCGCACGCGGAATGTCGTTGTGTTGACCGTCTGCGGACGACCGTCGATATTAGCCGTGACCGTGATTACGGCGTTGGTCCCCACCGCTCCCGGACGCGCCACCCAGCCGTCACCGCTACGGGTCAGCGTGCCGTTAGTCATGGTCGCCTGGACATCGCTCATAGGCACACCGGGGACTGATATACTTATCGGATTGTTGATACCGGCATAGAGCACGTTCATCATCGTGGCCGAGACTGTGGCCGACGGCTCCATGACAACGTAGGACGACTTGAAATCGTGACGTGTCACCGTGCCGTCGCCGTGGGGCACCTCAAGATATCCCGAGTAGTCAAATGAGCCGGTCGATGACGTGTTGAACTCATACAGTCCACGGTCATTGCCGAGCTGACGCCCGTTGATATAAATCGCCGGACGCGCGGTGGTGTCAATCGCGGCAAGAACGATGTTGGCCGAATATTTCCCTCCACGCATAACAAAGCGGCTCTGCGGTATGACAAATGCGTTCAATTCGTTGACACGGACATCGCCCGCATCGACATTGGCGAGAAGATTGGCAAGGGCCTCACCCTCGGCGTACCGTACATCGTTCTGTAGTTTCGTAAGCAATGTGATTGCGGCCACCACAGGCTGGTTCTCAAACTTAGCCTCCTCCCATTTCTGGGGGACTGCAAGTCCGGGACGCCTGAAGGGGGCGGTGGAAAGAGAGGCTGCGATTGACTGACGTTTGACCGTGTCGCCTATAAGCGCGGTGATGTAACGGCTGTAATTCTCAACCTCGCCACGCAGCTTCTCGCCACGCCTGTTCGCAGGATTGAGCATCACGACCGCGGCCGACTCCAGGTCGTCGCGACGGCGTATATCGGATATCGTCCCGTCGGGGCCGTCAGCCTCCAATATAATGGCGGTCTTGAGTGAGTCAATGAGGTTATAGAGACGGGTGGCATGGGTGCGCACCTCCAGCCCCTTTTCAAACCACCGTGTGCCTTTTTCGGGATTCTGTACCTTGAACGCCTCCAGTTCGTTGAAAATCGCATCGTTGCGCCGGCCATAGTTTTCATTGGTGCGGGCAAGGCCGTCCTCCACCTGCATGAACCCGTCGAGCACATCGCTCGAGACGTTCAGCGCAAGCATGGCGGTCAGGACGATATACATCAAGTTTATCATCTTCTGTCGCGGGGATAGCCTGGTGTTGGATTGAGCCATTTTTCAGAGATTGTCGTTCAGGAATTTTCAGGTTGCTTGGCGTCATCGTCAAGACCCTGCATGTCAGCCATCATAGGACGGTACATATTGATGGTCATGGCATGAATCATCTTCTCATACACATGGTTGAGCTGCTGCATGTAACGAGCCATTTTCTCGGTCTCCTCGCAATAGCGTGCGCTCTGTGCCGAGCTTTTCTCATACATGTCGCGTATATCCTTGATGCCGCGGTTCACCCGGTCAATCGAGTCAAGCTGCGAGCTGACACTCTTGAGCTGAATCTCGTAGATTGTGTTCAGTCCCCCGATATTGCGGTTGAGGTCCTGCATCTGCTCGACATACCCCGTGGAACTCTGGGTTATATTCTCGGAGTTCTCGGTAATAGCGCGATAGCTGCCAAGCAACACCTCGCTCACCTCGTTTAGAGCCTGTGTAGTATCCTTCAGCTGTTGCATCTGTTCCGAAATCGCCGCCATCTGCGACAGATAGTTCTGCGTGGCGGTCGTCAGTTCGGCCATCTTCGACAGCTGCTCCGACGCGGCCGACATGCGTGCGATGCTCTCCGACAGCGACAACGAGTCCTCCTCGGTCAGGGCGATGTTGCCCGGGATACCTGCGGCGCGGCGTGCCTCGGTCTCGGACACCGCGATGTGACCCGAACCGCCACCCTGTGAGCCACCGCCGTTTATGACAATCCCGCCACCTCCGGCGAAATCAGGACGGTCCTCGGGGTCCTTGGTGTGAAGGACAGGGAACACCTCCTCCCAGTGATATTCACGTGGCGGACGGTCAAACGCGGTCAGGACAAACATCAGCACCTCAGTGCCCATGCCCACCGACAGCAACGTGTTGCCGCCGGGAAGATGGAGTATTTTGAACAGAGCGCCAAGGATGACGACAGCCGCGCCTATACTGTAGGCGAAATTAAAGAACCGTTGCCCCCCCTCGCCCGAAAGGAATCGCTCGATTGAATTCTTGTATCTTCTGATTTTTCCCATTGCTCGTTAGAGTGTGTTGGTTCGTTTATCTCTTGGCCTTGTTACCGCGTGCGAAGCCAATCTGGGAGCGCACACAACGGAAACCGATATATGACCGCTGTTCGTTCTGATATTCCCACATGCGTATGTCACTTCGTATATTATGTGCGACATCCTTCCACGAGCCGCCACGCACGATTTTACGCTTCATCTTGTAAGGGTCCTCCTTGGCCGCGTCATAGCGGTATTCAGGGTTCATGTCGGACATCTGCTTGCTGACACTCTCGGTATAGGCCGTGGAGGTCCACTCGCTGACGTTACCGGCCATGTCATACAGGCCGAAGTCATTCGGCGAATATGTCCCCACACGGGAGGTTATCAGGTGGCCGTCTTGCACATAATTACCGTCCTGCGGCTTGAAATTGGCGTAGAAACACCCTTTGTCCTCGGTCAGAGGCAGGTCGCCCTCCCAGGGATACTTGTTCTCGTTGCGTCCGGCACGGGCCGCATACTCCCATTCGGCCTCGGTCGGAAGACGATAAGGCTCGACATATACCCCCTCGCGTCCGAGAGAACGGCGCAGATAATCGGTACGCCAGTTGGCGAACGCGTTGGCCTGTTCCCAGCTAACGCCCACGACGGGATAGTCGTTGTAACCCCCGTGAGAGAAATAAAGCCGCACGTAAGGCTCGTTATAGGCGTTGTCGAAGTCATTAATCCACGCTGTTGTGTCGGGGTAGACATTCACGATGTAGGTGTTTACAAAGTCATAGTCGCCGGTCAGGCCACGGGTGATTGTCTCGCGTATGATTTCGCCCTCGTCATTGATAAACGCGGTATCCTTTGAGATTATAGGATTGTCGGTGGGGACTGGACGGTCGGTGTTATACTCGCGACGACGCGGGTCGAGACGATGCTTGCGCTTGGCCGCCTCGGTGTGATTGTAAATCTCGTAACGGTAATTAAGCTGCTCAGGGTCGAGCTCACGCGCCCCGGTGATGGGATTGGTTCGGTAAAGGCTCTCGATGGCACGCGCCTCGTCCTCGTTAGCGTTACGCCAGGGAATCGGCTTGCTCCAGTTAAGATAGGGTTTCACCGGGTTTCCGTCACGGTCCTCCTCAATCTTAAACGCCTCGTTGCCTCCGTAGGCCGGGTCGGCGAGTCGCTCACGGATGATTGAGTCACGCACCCAGAACACAAACTGCTTGTATTTGGAGTTGGTGATTTCAGTCTCGTCCATCCAAAATGCGTCAACCGACATGCCGCGCGAATCGGCGCGCAGATTTCGGGCCGAATCGGCCTCTGCCGGCCCCACCTTCATCGAGCCGCGCGACACGAGCACCATGCCGTAGGGTGTAGGCTCGGCCCATGACGAGCCACCGACACCCGTCACCTCCCCGCCGGCCGAGCTCCGACTTCCGGCGGCACAGGATACAAGCATCAACGTCGCGATTAAGGATAAGATATAATAGGTTGTCTTGTTCATTACATTATGCGTATACTCTTGTGTTTATTCTTATTTTTATCTGAAAGGTCGAGTTTCAGCGAGTAACCGACGAACACCTCGTGGCTCCCGCTCGACACTTTGGCGATTGCCGATGTGGGATAATCGTAGGCATACCCGAGGTAGAACCCCTTGATTTCAGCCCCGAGATGCAGCGTCACCGCATCATCCCAGCGATACCCCACGCCCCCAATCAGGAACTTGTTATATCGCAGACGCGCGGTCACTTCGGCGGTCGTGAAAGTGAAGTCACTCGCCACAATCATCGACGGTATCACTTCAAATAACGTGTTTTTCACCGCGATATTGCTTCCGGCCATGAAATATAGTGTCCGTCCCGCCTGAAATTCAAAATTTTTAGCGGACTCATTGACCGAGCCGTCAGATGAAGTCCCCGCATCGGAACTGAACGTCACGGTGGGAGAGTTAAGATGCAACGCCGACAATCCGGCCCAGAAACGGCGATGGGTGTAGAACACACCGAGACCGAGGTCAATCGACGTCCCGTGGACATCGGTGCGCGGTATCGCGTCATCGGTGCTCTCGTGGAAATCGTCGTCATCCGGGATATATACCTCCGAGCCTTTGAACTTCTTATCGAGGAAACCCACCGAGATTGCGGCCGTCAGTTCCCCCTTCAACGCCTTGAAACGATAACCTCCCTGCAATGCCACACCGAGATTGTCATACAACCCGATGGACTCCTGTTGCAGAACCGCGCCAACGCCGATGCGTTTGTTGCCTACCTTAAACGGCATATCCCCTGTCAACATGAATGTCGTGGGGGCGTGTTTGACACCGACCCACTGCATGCGGCTGCCACCGCGTATGCGCAGGAAATCGGTCTGCCCCGCTGCCGCCGGATTATAATAGGTAGGCGTCTCATAATACTGCGAGAACAATGCATCGGTCTGCGCCACGACATCTGACGGCATCGCCAGTATCGACATCAGCGTCAGCAGTATTATTGATTGACGTTTCATCATCGTTTATTCAAAATAGAAAGTGAACACGACCATCTGTGACGTGGCCTTTTTCAGCGACTGTGTGATTTTGAGTACGTCAGGCTCGTCGGCGAGGTCAGGGCGGTCATGCTTGATTATATCGCTCAACCCGAAACAGAACTTCACTTCGGGGATGAACTTGAAATAAGGCAGATAGAAATCACAGCCGAAACCCACGGTGAGATAACAGTCGGTGGAGTTGAACTTAAGATAGTCGCTCCGTTTCTTGGAGACATCAAAAGCCGGCATGACACCACCCGTCACGTAGGGACGGCAATTGCGGAATCGTTCGGCGCTGAACTTGAGGTCCAGAGGCATCACGACGTAGGCCGACTTGATATTCTGCGAGGCTGTTCCGCCATTGGTCGTGTCAACCATCTTGATGTCACGGTTACCGAAATACATACCCGGGGTGAACCGTAAGTTGAAATAACGATTCAGTCTTAAATCCACAAGGCCGTTGACACAGAATCCCGGCGAGAATGACGGTTGTTCCATGAACCACGTCTCGCCCCCCTCGGTGACAAACCCGTTGTGGGAGAACGACACATCCTGCACATGCAATCCCACCGAGAATCCCAGATGCCATCGGCGCAGGTCGGCATACGGACGGTTCTGCAACTTATCGTTAAACCGCTGCGCCTCGGCGTGCTGCGGGACTGACAACCCCACAACCGACAACAACAGGACGATTGGCGCGATAAAATGTTTCATCAATAATCTAAACGCGCCATCATCTTCATTATTGTAATAATATACTTTTTACGCTTTCAATGCCATAAGGCACTATCATTTAGCGAGCGTATAGGATTCAAGAGAAATTACTGTTTGTTCTAATTTGCCACGGCTCCCTATCATCGTAGATTTTTGTCGGACTACGTAATACGGCCAACCGCACGGCATATAATCTATTTTCAGATAATCTTCAAAAGTGCCGTCAACCTTGACCTGCGAATCAAAGTTTTCATTGAATTTTTCTGTAATGCTGTCATTAGCCATATATTCTACAATGCCTCCGACCATAGCTTTTAACTCGTTTTGGGGAAGGATACTTGTTACATCATAAATTACGTGGTACGCGCCATCTTCGGCATCCCTATAAACCGAGCTATATGAGGTGTTCTCAAACTGCGTGTCCGTGGCATCTTCATGTTCGGTATTCTCGCCAATCTGCATAGAAAGTCCATGATTCATAAAAAGCATTTTGAGCTCGGCGAGATAACCGTCTACAAGTTCGTCGGTGTCGACACCTTTGGTATAATCCTTTATATCAAGCCCCATTTCCTTTAACCCCTGTATTTCGGGGAGTTTCGAGAAATCGGTTATCGCCTGTTTGAAAAGTGATTTGGCCTGTTTCTTGATTTGACCCAAATTATTGAATTTGGTAATCTTGCCGTATTCGTCGGTTTCAAAGTGAACAGTCGTGCCTACGATTTTCTGACCGAGTTTTGCAGTAATCTTGTTCTGGAAATCGGCGAGAGGTGTTGTTGCGGTGGTGTCTGTCGGAAATTCCAAAAATGTATATTCCATCTTATAACCGTTGGCCGTGGAATCCACAACATTGATACGAACTTTGGTCGATACAAGTCCTGTCCGCACGGTGTCGGCACCGTTAATCCGCCACGAAGTTTCGTGAATCCAATATGTGAGGGTGTCGTATTTGTTGAACCAACCTATAACATCAATAGTGGAATCCTGCGGCACAACCTTTTCCTGTATAGGAGTTGACACGCCGTAAACGGTCATCCCTCCAGTAAGAAACAGCATAAATAACGACAACCAAGCAACAATCTTCTTCATAGTAAAATATCATTTAGATAAATGAGTAGGACAAAAATCGCTCAAATATACGGAAAAACGCTTAATATACACTCATTTATTAATTATTTAATGTAAATAAATGTCGCGCCGGGTGCTTCACAGCGTCCGGCGCGACTTCGTTCATTGGGGGAAAATTAGTAATTGTCAATATCGTATTTATCGTATGAATCTCTACATCTATAACAAACGCTGACACCAACGATAAGTTCATACACTCCTTGGCAATATTTTTTTGTATCTTTGCAACGTGATGAACATCTATGAACTGCGGAAATATGGCACTGCGGTATTCCTGTTGGTCTCGGCGGGTCTCATAACGCTGTTCCTGTACTACTCCAACTCGCTCGTCGAGGAACTGTCGGAACAGGAACGTTCACGCATGCAGATATGGGCCGACGCGACCAAGGAAATCATAAACCTCGGGAACGCATCCGACGACACACCGTCCCAGTCCAATGTCGATTTTCTCCTGAGCATAATAGAGGGTAACAGCAACATACCCGTGCTGCTGACCGATGACAGCGGAAACATCATCATGCACCGTAATTTTGACCTTCCCGAACCAATCGACAGCCTGTCTCCGCTGTACATCAGTGAAACAAACGACCGCTATTTGACCCGTAAACTTGACAAACTGAAACACACGTCCAATGTCATTGACATAACCATCTCACCCGGTAACCTGCAACACCTCTACTATGAAGACTCCAAGCTGTTAAAAAGCCTAAGCCTGTACCCCTACGTGCAGCTGTTGGTGATGTTGGCGTTCATCCTCGTAGTGTATTACGCTGTCCTTTCGACAAAGAAAGCCGAACAGAACAAGGTGTGGGTGGGCCTGTCAAAGGAGACAGCTCATCAGCTCGGGACACCCATCTCGTCACTGATGGCATGGATGGAACTGCTTGAAGGCATGGGGGTAGAGGCCGACATCGTCAGCGAGATGGACAAGGATGTCAAACGACTGTCCACCATCGCCTCACGATTCTCCAAAATCGGCTCCCGTCCACAGATGCAACCCGAAGGACTCGGCGAGATTGTATCAGGCTCGGCTTCCTATATGTCAACACGCATATCCTCCCGCATCAACCTCTCCGTCAATCTATGCGAGGAAGACATTCGGGTCAACATGTCGGCACCGTTGTTTGAATGGGTCATGGAAAACCTAATCAAGAACGCCGTCGATGCCATGGAGGGACATGGCTCTATCTCGGTAACGACAGGACATGAACGCGACACGGCCTGGATAGAGGTAGCCGACACCGGCAAAGGATTGTCACGCAAGAACTTCAAGACAATATTCAACCCCGGATACACGACCAAAAAACGTGGATGGGGACTCGGTCTGACCCTCGCCAAGCGCATCATCGAGCAATATCACCGCGGACGCATCTTTGTCAAAGAATCGGAGCCTGGCAAAGGGACCACATTCCGCATCGAACTGCCACTCCTCCCCCACAGTCTTTAACGGGGTTGTTGCAAAATCAAGATTTAGAAAAATCGTAGGGACGCGCCAACATGCGCGTCCTCAAGGTGGTAGATTATCTGCAATAAATGACGCACTCGTTGGCGCGTCCCTACAATATTAATTTACAAGTTTTACAAAGCCCCATCTAAGAAACTCAAAATATTGCAGCCAAAAGTTGTAAAACTCAAAGATGTTAGCTAAATTTGCACCGATTTTTCAATAAACCGCTCCGTGGGAAAATTTTCGGAATTCAAAATACAGCTGAAGTCGATGCCCGAAGGGACTCATAACTACGAGTTCCATCTCGGCAAACAGTTCTTCGTAAACATGGAGAGTGCCGACATCCATGACGCCGACCTCAACGTCACCCTGACGGTCAATCACAAATCAGGGTACTACAACATGGATTTCGCGGTGGATGGGACCGTCACCTTGATATGTGACAGATGCCTCGACAACCTTGTGATGCCTATAGAAACCGGATATCACATCGCGGTCAAATACGGCGACTCCTACAATGATGACTCCGACGACCTGCTGATTATCCCGGAATCAGACAACAGTCTCAACGTGTCCTACATGATATAT
The DNA here is from genome assembly GCA_947628305.1 of uncultured Muribaculaceae bacterium. Lineage (GTDB taxonomy): Bacteria > Bacteroidota > Bacteroidia > Bacteroidales > Muribaculaceae > HGM05190. The sequence continues at coordinate 229,570 of CANQZG010000001.1, forward strand.
GACACTGTGTCGCTCGCGATTCCCATCAAACACGTCCACCCGCTCGGGAAGTGCAACCGTGCCATGAGTGCAATGCTCAAGAAACACCGCGCCACACGCGTTGACGACGAGGATGCCGCGCTGGAGGAGGAACTGATGGATGAAATGGATTCAATGGACACCCAGACCGGCGGCGAAGGGAACATCGACCCACGGTGGAATGAATTAAAGAATTTAACCGACAACAATTAAAATTAAATAAAGTAAAATGGCACATCCTAAACGAAAACAATCAAAGACTCGTACAGCCAAACGCAGAACCCATGACAAGGCAGTAGCCCCCACTCTCGCTCTCTGCCCCAACTGTGGCGCATGGCATGTCTATCACACCGTATGCGGTGAATGTGGATACTACCGTGGCAAACTCGCCATCGAGAAATTCGCTGCCGTATAAACGACCTCTCATCAACGGGTTGTCGCCCAATAGGCGGCGACCTTATTTTTTTGGCACAATGGGACTGACCGTCCCTTGACTTTTCTCCAGGAACCGTAAAGCGTTCCAATGGGGAAAATTTTGCTGTAATGACTGACGGCTGCCAAGAACTTTAACTATACAAATCAAAGCTATGATTAAAGCGAGAATATCAGGCATATCCTCCTATGCTCCCGATGACATACTTGACAACGAAATGCTGTCAAAAATGGTGGACACCAACGACGAGTGGATAACCACCCGTGTAGGAATCAAGGAACGCCACATCTTGAAGAAAGAAGGCGCAGGGTCCTCCTATCTCGGCATGAAAGCCGTTGAACGACTCCTTGAATCCACCGGAACAAAACCCGAGGAAGTGGACCTGCTTATCTGTGCCACATCCAACCCCGATTACCGTTTCCCGTCCACCGGGTCAATCATCGCCCATCAGTGCGGACTTAAAAACTGCTACTCCTACGACATCCAGGCTGCCTGTGCCGGTTTCCTCGTGGCACTGCAAGACGGCGCGGCCTATATCAAGTCGGGTCTCCGCAAGAAGGTTGTCGTTGTCGCAGCCGAGAAAATGTCATCGATGACCAACTACACCGACCGCTCGACATGCCCCTTGTTCGGCGACGGAGCCGGAGCGATGATGCTCGAACCCACCGACAAGAACGTCGGCATCATCGACGGTGTGTTCCACATCAACGGCGAAGGCCTTGAACACCTGTGGATGCCCGCGGGCGGTTCAGTACTCCCGGCCTCACACGAGACCGTGGACGCTCAACAGCACTACGTCATCCAGGACGGACGCAACGTATACAAGCACGCTGTCACAGACATGCTCGAATCGTCACTGGAAGTCGCCGGTCGCAACAACCTGACGATGGACGATGTCGACTGGTTCGTGCCCCATCAGGCCAACCTACGCATCATCGAGGCCGTAGCTTCACGCGCCGGAATCGACAACGACAAGGTCCTCGTAAATATCGAGAAATACGGCAACACGAGCGCGGCCTCTATCCCATTGTGCCTTGACGAATACAAGAACCGCCTGAAGAAAGGTGACAAAATCATCCTCACGGCATTCGGCGCAGGGTTCACTTGGGGCGCGTTATACATCGTCTGGGACCTGTAAAAGAGTCCTGTAGACAAAAAAATGAAACAGAATAGCATCTTTTCAGGTGCTATTTTGTTTTATCTTAAATGATATTTTAGAGATTGTTTAAAATTTTCTCATTAGAATTTTTAAGAGCTATTTCGGAGGAAATTTTAAAGGACGAGCGAGGATAATATCGAGATATTTGACGAGCGAGAACTTGAAAATTGACCCGAAAGAGCCTTGACAATCTCACCTAAGCAAATAAAGACGGTGTTTTACGCGCTTTCCGCCCTTTGACTCGGTCATGATGCCCGCATCACTCCCTCGTCTGCATGACGGAAATCATCGTAAAACACCTATAAAAATTCAATGATAAAAATTTAAACAATCTCTTAAAGATTATGGAAGAAAAACATAGAGCGGGTTTTGTCAACATCGTCGGCAACCCGAATGTAGGGAAATCCACCCTCATGAACGACCTTGTGGGCGAACGTGTCAGCATCATTACATCAAAGGCACAGACCACACGGCACCGCATAATGGGCATCGTCAACACGCCCGAATACCAGATTGTATTCTCCGACACCCCCGGTGTGCTCGCCCCCAAATACAAGTTGCAGGAGAGCATGTTGAACTTCAGCGAAGGTGCGCTCACCGACGCCGACATACTCCTGTATGTCACCGATGTGGTCGAAGACCCAACCAAGAACGCCGACTTCCTCGCCAAGGTGGCCAAGGAAAAAATCCCGGTTCTGCTCGTCATCAACAAAATCGACCTTGTCAAAGACCAGAAACAGCTTGAGGACATCGTCATCAAATGGGAGTCGCTGCTCCCCAACGCCGAAATCTTCCCCACCTCGGCCAAGGAACATTTCAACGTTAAAGGCGTGATGGAGCGTATCGTCCAACTGCTCCCCGAGTCAGCCCCCTATTTCGGCAAGGACGCACTGACCGACAAACCGGCACGATTCTTCGTCACCGAAATCATCCGTGAGAAAATCCTGCTCAACTACGATAAAGAAGTGCCATACTCGACCGAGGTCATCGTGGAGAAATTTGACGAAAGCACTGACTCCATCCACATCATGACCGTGATTTATGTCGAGCGCGACAGTCAGAAAGGTATCATCATCGGCAAAGGCGGCTCGATGTTAAAGAAAGTCGGGACTGAGGCACGCAAGGACATAGAGAAATTCTTCGGCAAAAGAGTCTACCTTGAGATGTTCGTCAAGGTCGAACCCAATTGGCGCAACCGCGAGAACAAGCTGAAGGCGTTTGGCTACATCGAATAATTTGGTTAATTTTGCAAAAACAAACAAGAAACAACTCTATTCATCATGGGTCAAATGATAGCAATCGTGGGTAGGCCCAATGTCGGTAAATCAACATTGTTCAACCGTCTCACCCAAAGCCGCACGGCAATCACCAACGAGGAGGCGGGCACCACGCGTGACCGCCAGTATGGCAAGGTCGACTGGAGCGGCAAGGAATTTTCAATCGTCGATACAGGCGGATGGGTTGTAAACTCCGATGATATCTTTGAGGAAGAAATCAACAAACAGGTCCAGGTCGCAATCGAACAGGCCGATGAAATCCTGTTTGTCGTGGACGCGATGAACGGAGTGACCGACCTTGATGACAAGGTGGCCGAAATCCTGCGCAAATCCACCAAACCCGTGATTCTTGTCGCCAACAAGGTCGACACCAACGATTGGCTCTATAACGTCCCCGAGTTCTATTCGCTCGGACTGGGCGAGCCTATGCCCATATCGAGCATCAACGGTTTCGGCACGGGAGACCTTCTCGATGAAGTTGTCGCAAAAATGCCCGAAAAACCTGTCGATGAAGAAGATAACCTCGATGACATCCCCAAATTTGCAATCGTAGGGCGTCCTAATGCCGGGAAATCATCGTTGATTAACGCATTCATCGGCGAGGACAGGCACATCGTCACCGACATCGCCGGAACGACCCGCGACAGCATCTACACACGATACAACAAGTTCGGTTTTGACTTCTATCTTGTTGACACCGCCGGAATCCGCAAGAAAAACAAGGTCAACGAGGATATAGAGTATTACTCGGTGATACGCTCGATACGTGCCATCGAGGCATCCGACGTGTGCATCCTGATGATTGACGCCACCCGTGGAATCGAGGGACAGGACGCCAACATCTTTTCCCTCATCCAGCGCAACAAGAAAGGACTCGTGGTATGCGTCAACAAATGGGACCTCGTCGAGGACAAATCCCAGAATGCAATCAGGCATTTCGAGGCGGCGATACGTGACCGCTTCGCCCCGTTTGTCGATTTTCCCATTATCTTCACCTCGGCCCTGACAAAACAACGCATCTTCAAGGTGCTCGAGACCGCCGTTAAAGTGTACGACAACCGCAAACGCGCCATCCCCACCTCCCAGCTTAACACCGTCATGCTTGAGGCCATCGCAGCGTACCCGCCTCCTGCCAACAAGGGCAAATATGTCAAAATCAAGTATGTGACTATGCTTAAAGGCTCGCCCATACCGACATTCATATTCTTCTGTAACCTCCCGCAGTGGGTCAAGGACCCCTACCGTCGTTACCTTGAGAATAAAATCCGCGACAACTGGGACTTCCACGGGACACCTATCAACGTTTTCATGCGACAGAAATAATCTCTGTCATTGCATCATCTATCTTTGCCGACAGTGAACCGAAGTCCTATATTCAGATTAAAGTTAAACGGTCGGTCCTTATAAACGGTTTTTATGGGTGAACCGTTATCATAATAGTAAATCATGCCCGGTTCCACATACAGCCCGACCACTGAAGAAGCATTGAACTGAAAACCAGCTGACACATTGGTCGACCACTGTAGCGAACGCACCTTGGTGGATTCTGATTGAGTGCACCGTTCCTCATGGTCGAGAATAACAGTCTGCTTGGTTTTCCCACTGACACATTTCTCGACGAGCACACCAGCCGATGCATACATCTCAAGTTTATGCCATCGCAAAAAACTGTATCGGACATTTAACGGTAGACCGACATAATGCAACGTCTGTATCCCTGACAGGCAATGGCTTTCACTGCCGAATTTCAAATCGGAGGTAAGATTGGTGTATGTAACGCCAGTGCCTAATGACAGCCTGTCATTAATACGGTAATCAAAGGAAATTCCAGTCCTGACCGGTAATCGGTGTCTAACCTCATTCACTATATCCTTACCATGGTTAAACAGTAACACTCCGACCTTGGGACTATCTTTCCAATCAGTATTGTCAGGCCCGATTGAAGTTCCTTGAATACCGGCTGATGCCTGATTAAACGATGAGTTAAAGCCTCCTGAAGTGTATGCGCTGATTGCCAATCGACCCGCCGGACGGTTGTCACCCCCTTTAGTGTATATCAGATTGTTTCCACGACCATTGACGATGTGCATTTCACGGTTCTTGGAGACATCCACCGGCTGCTGCACCATGACAGTATCTGTGGCCGCTCCATCCGGCTCTACGATGTTCTCCACTATCTGTTTTTCGTAGACATTCAAATTGTTTTCATCGACAGTCACAACCGCCGTCCGATTGTCCGGAACACCATCATGACATATCGTTATATCGTCCACACGTCTCTTATTCTCACTTGACTCAACATCTTTTTCATGAACAAAATCTCCTGTCTGGATTAAGGCGACATCATCAATGGCCCCACACATTCTTACTGACAATGGTGCCCCAGGGGGGGACAATTCAATGTTTCCTCCCCAATATGAAATGCTAAGGCACACAGCTAAGACTGCGGCAACCGCGGCGACACATCTAATCCAAGCCATCATGATTGCACTGACATCAGTAGGCCTACTGATGTCAGATGCCCTTTTCAACTCTGATTCGATATTATTCCACAGCCCATCCGGTTCTTCGACCTGGAAGTCTCCCATACGGTCATGGATATCGTTTAACCATTTGTCTTCCATACCGTTAATGTTTCAAATGTTGACTGATATTCTATGATTCGTGACGCAAGCATCGCCTTTGCCCTATGCAGTTGTGATGCCGAGGTCCCCTCTTTTATGTTTAACATCCGCGCTATCTCTTTGTGGCTTTTCCCTTCTATTATGTAGAGATTGAAAATAGTCCTATATCCGTCAGGCAATTGACGTATCAATTCATATATGACACCTGTCGGCACCAGGTCTAAGTCAGGACCTTCAAATGGTATTGTGTCCTCGACAGCGGTCAGTTCTGCAAATTCAAAAGTCCTTGCTCTTTTCAAGAATTTCAAAGATTCATTCACGACAATACGGCTCATCCAGCTTCTAAGAGAACCCGAACCGCGAAATTCAAACGTATTCAGAGCGGAGAAAATTTTTATAAAACTGTCCTGCAAGACATCCTTGACATCTTCAGGATTTAGTATATAACGTGAGCACACGGCTGTAAGATAGCGGATGTGAAGCATGTATATAGACCTTTGAGCCACAGAATCACCATCCCGTGCCTGGTTCAAAAGTATCCTTTCATTATCAATAACATCCGATGATGCCATGGGCTCACTAAGAGGAGGCTGTTGCAAAACCGTAACAGCCTCCTAAAAACATTTGCTTTTAATATATTTCTTTACCACACAAAGATATGGCATCCTCGGATGAAACAGGAGGCATATCACGCATCTTCAGGTCAAACTCGGCTGACTTTTCCCCTGAGAATGATTGCCAACGTAATTTAATTTTGACGATTTCATCGGCATGCGGGATTTTGTTGAGATTAAAAGCTATCAATGCGTCCCCGACACGCCCTTCAGTATCACCATTGGCATTATGCCGCAATTCCATTTCAAAAGCATCTTCAGGATTGTCTCCTGTAAGAAGATTGATGACATGCGGTATATTAGAATCCCCCCAATTAGTGCGAATGCGCATTGTAACATATCCGTCTTCGGCAACAGTCACCCAGTCCTGAACTATCTCAATCGGGTCTTTCCCATAAACGGCATCGTTATCAGCCACCGACATGACAGGGTCTTTTGTCCTTATACTGTCAATCCAGTTCACATGTACATTTTTCATGACAGACTTTGAATCAGACCCTTGGATTTCAGTATAGTTAACCAATGCCCTTACCTCCTTATTTCCAAATGGAGACGACTTTAGATTAGTCGGATTAAGGACGGTAGCGTCATCCAGGTTCATCACAAACGAACCGTCGGCATTGGGACAAACGGTAACAAGTCCCGTTGGTAAAATAAACGCAGAATAATCATCTGTATCATTAGTACATGACTGAAAGAGCGATGAAAATCCAAAAATTCCGATGAGTGTTAATAGTGATTTCTTTTTCATATTATCTATATTTTATTGACATTCACTAATAAAATCCAATTTAATAAAATCCTTGCACAAATAATAATTTTTTTCAAAAGATTCACATCCTCTTATTCCTCCGTGACAATGGTATGAATTTCCGTAATGTCGGTAGGCTGCTTCTTCAAGCGGCCTATTAATTTTGCAAACATAAACAAAATTATAGACACTATGAATCTAAACGACATCCATTCGCCCAAAGACATAAAAAATTTAGACCTAAGTCAGTTAAAGGAACTTTCAGCACAGCTGCGCGACTCCCTGCTGACCAAGCTCTCACGTCACGGCGGCCACATCGGGCCCAACCTCGGCGTTGTGGAGCTGACCGTTGCATTGCACCGTGTATTCGACGCCCCCAAGGACAAACTTGTCTTTGACGTCTCACACCAAAGTTACGTCCACAAAATGCTCACAGGCCGCATCGAGGCATTCACTGTCCCCGCGCACTATGACGACGTAACAGGATATACATGTCCGCGCGAGAGCGAATATGACCTCTTTGAAATCGGCCACACCTCGACATCGGTATCACTCGCCACAGGACTCGCCAAGGCACGCGACCTACAAGGCGGCAATGAAAACGTCATCGCAATCATCGGCGATGGCTCGCTAAGCGGTGGCGAGGCGTTCGAAGGTCTCGACTTCGGTGCCGAACTTGGCTCCAACTTCATTGTCGTGGTAAACGACAATGACATGAGCATCGCCGAGAATCACGGCGGCCTATATGAGAATCTGCGACAGCTTCGAGAGACCGACGGCAAATGCGAGACCAACTATTTCCGCTCGCTCGGCTACGACTACCGGTTTGTACCTTACGGCAACGACATCGAGTCTCTCATCGCGGCATTAACCGAGGTCAAGGGTATCGACCATCCCATAGTCGTGCATGTCGCCACCCAGAAAGGCAAAGGATATGCCCCGGCCGAGGAACACCGCGAGCAGTTCCATTACGGTGCGCCGTTTGACATACCCACCGGCAATCCGCTGAACATCAGCCAACGGGCCAATTATGCCGACATCTTCGCCGACTATATGCTCGACAGGATGAAAAAGGACAATACCGTTGTCACCATCACTGCAGGCACTCCCAGTGTCATAGGGTTCACACCCGACCGCCGCATCGAAGCCGGACGCCAATTTGTTGATGTAGGTATCGCCGAGGAACAGGCCGTGGCCATGCTGTCAGGCCTCGCTAAAGGTGGGGCGAAACCCGTTTTCGGGGTCGCGAGCACATTCATCCAACGCGCCTACGACCAAATCTCACAAGACCTTTGTATCAACAGCAATCCGGGCGTAATAACCATATTTTACGGTTCGGTGTTCGGCATGAACGACATGACCCATTTAGGGTTCTTCGACATTTCACTCCTGTCCAACATCCCCAACCTTGTCTATCTCGCGCCGACGTGTAAGGAAGAATACATCGCCATGCTCGGCTGGGCAATCGACCAGAATGAACACCCGGTTGTCGTGCGTGTCCCCGACATGGCCGTAATCGAAACAAATCGAGAGTACCCGACCGACTACAGCGACCTCAACAAAAACGTGGTCGAGCGTAAGGGTAGCCGTATCGCAATCATCGGCGTAGGTTCATTCCTCCCGCTCGCGTCACAAGCGACTGATATTCTTGCGACAAAAGGAATCGAGGCCACTCTCATCAACCCTCGCTTCCTGTCGGGACTCGACACCGATTTACTAACGTCACTCCTTGACGACCACGAGACTGTCATCACCCTTGAGGATGGCATTATCGACGGTGGATACGGCCAAAAAGTCGCATCATTCTACGGCAACACCAATATGAAGGTCCTCAACCGTGGATTGCGCAAGAAATTCCTCGACCGATACAACGCCAACGAAATCGTGACGGAGTGTCATCTTACACCCGAACTCATCGCCGCCGACGCAATCGCTACGCTGGGATAAGAGACCCATTAGGAATTAGGAATTAGCCATATCCTGCGAAATTAAACTTCGCAGGACATGGCTAATTTTTGCATCTTTTTGTGACAAATATTAACATCGCACAATATTTTTATAACAAATTATTGCAATATACACGAAATAAACTTATATTTGTCAGCGATTGCTAAGAGTCTGAAGTCATCTTGACCTTTGAATCGTTGACATTTCCAGGCATTCTTGAGGACGTTTTGGGGTTGTTTCAAGGGAGTGATGCGGGCATCGTGACCTCTTGTCAATCTGCGATTTACCTAAAGATTCATCATTGCCAATTTAACATTGATTATTAAACATTCTCTAATTATACTTAACCGTCAGCTTATGAAAAAACTGTTACTCTCGTTTTTCTCTGCGATGCTTTGCATCGCGTCCGTCGCACAACCGGCCACGCCCGACTTGACCGGTCTTTCAAAGAATCCTCCGACACGTATTTCCGTCAAACGGCATGCGCCCACGGGAATCGTCAACGCACCGTCAGCCAAGGTTGCCACCGGGCAATGGACTGAATGGAAACAATTCTGCACAGGTGTCTTCGAAATGGATGATATGTTCGCCGCCTTCACAGGTATGAATGAATGGCAAGGCAAATTCCCCGGTATCGTAGTCCAGCAACGACAAGACACAGGCGATGAAAACATCCAACAATTCTGCTTCAAAGGAGTCTTTAACGACATAGACCTTGTCGTCGACTACAATGCCAGTACCCGGCTGCTCAAGGTCGCGCCTCAGGAAATAGGCATCGACTATTTCGGTATGGGCATGATTTCGGCAATGGACATGGCTACATGCTACGCCACTATCTGGAAACCCGGCGCAGACCATACGCAAGAAGAGATAGACGCAGCAATCGCGATGTACGAGCCTTACAATTATTTTATCCCTGTGCTTGGCCGTTTCTACATCTATTTCGGGTTCACAATCCCCGGCATGGATGATGTGATTGCCATTAGCGACTGCACGTTACAACTCGACGGCTATCCCGATTTCACTCCCGAAATCATCGGCGAAAAATACCTCGACAGCGATAACCCCGAGATGGAAATCAAATTTGCCAAGGAAGCATCATCGGCACGCTATGCAACCTTCCCCGGTCTGGTACGTCAGGCCGACATCGATGCCGTGGTCAAAGGCGGAAACGGAATATCATCCATCGCACAAAGCGGCAAAATCAAGATTCCTGCACAAAACCTCAACAAACTAAGCAACATCATTGTCATCACATTCGATGACAAAGGCGAAGAACTGGAATACGCATCCAAAATCTTCACGGTTGTCGATGATGAGACCACAAAATGGAAATCGCTCGGCAAAACAGAATTTATCTGTGACATCCTTGAGGGTACAGTCAAAGAAGTTGAGCCAAGCGTCATTCAAGCTGAAATACAAGAAAACATCGCGACCCCCGGCCTTTATCGTCTTGTAAACACCCACGGAGAGAGCCATCCTTTGAACCAGGCAGGACAATCCGACACCGGTCACAACCATTATCTCACCTTTGACGCTACCGACCCCGACTGCGTACTCATGGACGCACATGACCTCGGTGTCGATTGGGGAGGAGGTTCATTTGTCGTAATTAGCGAGGCATCCTACCAAATGTCAAGAGGCAAGACAAAAGAGCAAGTTAAAGATAAAGCCGGTAAATTAGCCGACGGTAAAATAACATTCCCGGCCAAAGGATTGTCACTATGGTGCGAGGATTGGACTCCGTTCGACGGAGAGAACGGAGCCTTGTATGTCGCCAACGAGTCTGGCAAATTCAGTGTGAAAATCCCAGACCCGTCAGCCATTACAACCATCGATGACGATGACAATGCCCCCATCGAATATTTCAATCTTCAAGGCATACGCATTGACAATCCCGTAGACGGCCTTTACATACGTCGTCAAGGCAACCGTGCTGCCAAGATTATGATGAAATAATCATATAATCCATTTCTTTAACATCGATGGGTTGCGACACTATAGTCGCAACCCATCGATGTTATTCTTCCGTTCTGGAAACATTTCTTGATGCCGATGTGTTGTTATATAAGAATCCAATAATGACAATATATAACGATATGGCTAACAAGAAAAGTATCAAAGGAACACAGACCGAGAAAAATCTCGTCATTTCCTATCTGAACGAATCCCAGGCCTACGCACGTTACACCTTCTATGGTGCGCAAGCCAACAAGGAAAAATATTTCCCCATTGAAAAAGCATTCAACGACACGGCAGCTAACGAACTGCGCCACGCCAAGGTGTTCTTTAAATTCCTTGAGGGTGGAGTTGTAGAAGCCGACCTCGGTGCTGATGCCGGAGTGATAGGCGACACCGCCACCAACCTTGAGATTTCAATCGGCGAGGAGAAAAAAGAAGGCGTGGAAGCCTACATCGCGTTCGCAAAGACCGCGAAAGAGGAAGGATTCCCCGAAATCGCCGAGCATTTCACCGCCATCGCCGAAATAGAGCGTCACCACCTGGAGCGTTTCGAGCGTTACCTCAAACAGGTCAAGGATGGCACTGTATGGAAACGTGACAAGGCCATCAAATGGCAATGTCTTGTGTGCGGATATATCTACGAGGGGAAAGAGCCACCTGAAGTCTGCCCCGCATGCGACCATCCCCGCGAGCACTATATCGCCCTTGATTTCGATTGATACAATACCGGCCGATACCACAGACGCCATTCCCCCACGACAAGGAGGAATGGCGTCTCCTTTACGCTTTTTTCAGAAATTTGTGCTATCTTTGCAATCATCACAGATGTATTTTCATTAACGGATAAGTAATAATAGCAAGATATTCGTAAACAAATAATAATGTTGCCGTGACAATCGCCTGACATTGATGGGCGGCACGGCATTGAAAAACCCAATCATCATGAATGCTTTAGCTAATTTCTCGCTTGAAGGAAAAGTCGCCCTTGTAACAGGAGCGGCATACGGAATCGGACTTGCAATCGCACAGGCTTTTGCCGAGGCCGGTGCCAAAATAGTTTTCAACTGCTCCCGCCAGGAAACCGTGGACCGCGGTCTCAAGGCCTATAAGGAACTCGGCATAGATGCCAAAGGTTATCTCTGCGACGTGACCGATGAGGCCGCTGTCAAGGAAATGGTCGCCGATATCGAGAAAACCGTGGGCACTATAGACATCCTTGTCAACAACGCCGGCATCATCAAGCGCATCCCCATGGAGGAAATGGCAGTCGAGGACTTCCGCCGTGTCGTTGACGTAGACCTCATCGCTCCATACATCTGCGCCAAGGCCGTGATTCCCGGCATGATTAAGAAAGGCCACGGCAAAATCATAAACATCTGCTCGATGATGAGCGAGCTCGGCCGCGAGACCGTGAGCGCATACGCCGCAGCCAAAGGCGGATTGAAAATGCTCACCCGCAACATCTGCTCGGAGTACGGCGAACACAACATCCAGTGTAACGGCATCGGCCCGGGTTACATCGCCACCGAACAGACCGCACCGCTGCGTGAACGCCAGGCCGACGGCTCGCGCCATCCGTTTGACTCGTTCATCATATCCAAGACGCCGGCGGCTCGTTGGGGCACGCCCGAGGACCTTATGGGACCGGCCATATTCCTTGCATCCGACGCAAGCAACTTTGTTAACGGACACGTCCTCTATGTGGACGGCGGAATACTCGCCTATATCGGAAAGCAACCCAAATAATGGCGACCTCACGATTCATCATACTATCGATGGCCACCGCCATGACGGTGGCCATGACGGCATGCTCGTCCACGATGAAAATGGTCGTCACCAACGACATCGACATCGAACGTGACGGCGAGATGGCCGAAGTTGACGCATCGGTCATCAAATCACGCATAGGTGAACGGTTTGTCATCACCGATGCAACAGGCACTGAAATCCCTTACCAGCTGACCCACGACGGACTCGTCATATTCCCGGCAAAAGTGGGGGCTTCGTCATCAGCGACCTACACAATCAAGAAAGGCACACCGGCCCCCGTTGACACAATCGTCACAGGCCGGTTGTTCCCCGAACGCAAGGACGACATGGCATGGGAAAACGACCGCTCGGCCTACCGCGCCTACGGCCCGGCATTGCAACGAAGCGGGGAAAGGGCGTTCGGTTATGACATCTGGACAAAGTCAGTGCCTCACCGCATCCTTGAAAAACGATACTATGACGACCGTGTCAACCGCATCTCGTTCCACGTGGACCACGGCAACGGCATGGATGTGTACGCGGTAGGTCCGACTCTCGGCGGTGGCACTTCGGCCTTGACCGATGCCAAGGGTAACCTCGTACTCCCCTATTGTTTCGCCGACTACGAGATTCTCGACCAAGGCCCATTGCGTTTCACCGTGAAACTAACCTACAATCCGCTGAAAGTCAACAGTGACGAGAATGTAATCGAGACCCGCGTCATCAGCCTTGACCGTGGCTCGTGGCTCAACAAGACAACCGTGAGATATGACGGCCTCACCACCCCGGCGACATTTTCGCCGGGCATAGTGGTGCACCGCCAGAACCCGACAGCCTACACCCTTGACAACAAGAGCCGTTTCATGTCCTACGCCGACCTTACCGAGAAAGCCGATAACGGCAACGGTACAATATTCGTAGGTGTGGTCGCCCCCGACGCTAACCTGTTCATCTATTCCCCACTTGACCAACCCGCAGGAGACGCCATAGGCCACATTCTTGCACAGAAAGGCTATGACAACGCGACCCCGGTCACATACTGGTGGGGTTCAGGGTGGTCCAAAGGTGGTATGCCCGACATGGAGGCATGGAACAGCACCCTCCGTGATTATTCGAGGAAAGTTGCCTCGCCTCTGAAAGTAAAAATCAAGTAACACATCTATTGTAATGGAAGAAGTATTCAAATATATAATCGGTCTTGGCGCGGCCGTCATGATGCCGGTGATTTTCACCATCCTCGGCCTGTGTATCGGCATAAAGTTCGGGGACGCGCTCAAAGCCGGGCTCAAGGTCGGCGTCGGTTTCGTAGGACTTTCGATTGTCACCGCCCTGCTGACATCGGCACTCGGCCCCGCACTCGACTCGGTCGTGAAAATATATGACCTGCAACTACATGTATTCGACATGGGGTGGCCCGCGGCCGCCGCTGTCGCCTATAACACTGCCGTAGGCGCGTTCATCATCCCGGTGTGCCTCGGCGTGAACCTGCTGATGTTGCTCACAAAGACGACGCGCACTGTCAACATTGACCTATGGAACTACTGGCATTTCGCATTCATCGGCGCGGTTGTGTACTTTGCATCCGACTCAATCGCCTGGGGTTTCTTCGCGGCGATAATATGTTACATCGTCACCCTAATCCTGGCCGACATGACAGCCAAGAAATTCCAAGGGTTCTACAAGGACATGGATGGCATCTCGATTCCACAGCCGTTCTGCGCCGGATTCGTGCCGTTCGCCTGGGCAATCAACAAGGGACTCGATAAAATACCCGGCATGGAACGCCTTAATATCGATGCCGAGGGTATGAAAAAGAAATTCGGTCTCCTCGGCGAACCGCTGTTCCTCGGGGTGATTGTCGGTGTCATCATCGGATGCCTGACATGCCGGACGGGAGGGGAAATCATCGATAAAATCCCCTACATACTCGGACTCGGCATCAAGATGGGCGCAGTGATGGAATTGATTCCGCGTGTGACCGTCCTGTTCATCGAAGGACTCAAACCCATAAGCGACGCGACACGCTCACTCATCGCCCGCAAGTTCAAAGGTGCCGACGGCCTTAATATCGGCATGAGCCCCGCGCTCGTCATAGGCCACCCGACGACACTTGTCGTCTCCCTGTTGCTGATACCAGTGACCCTCGCCCTCGCTGTCGCGCTACCGGGTAACCAGTTCCTCCCGTTGGCATCATTGGCCGGGATGTTCTATGTGTTTCCCCTCGTGCTGCCGTTCACCAAGGGTAATGTAGTCAAGACGTTCATTGTCGGACTCGTGGTGATTGTCATCGGCCTGTACTTTGTTACAAGCCTTGCCCCGGCGTTCACACTCGCGGCCAAGGATGTATTCGCCAACACAGGCGACAAGGCCGTTGAAATCCCGGCTGGTTTTGCGGGTGGCAGCCTTGACTTCGCATCGAGTCCGCTTGCATGGGTCATCTATCAGTGCACCGAAAATCTCAAATGGATTGGCTCGGGCATCCTTGTCCTCATCACATGCGTGATGATGTGGTGGAACCGTGTGCACATTCTCCGTAACCAGCAAGCCATGGCTGAGGCTAATTCAACCGAAATACAAGTAACTGAATAATACCAATTTATATGAGCAAAATAGTAACATTAGGTGAAATAATGCTTCGCCTTTCACCCGCAGGGTGTCATCGGTTTGTCCAAGTGGATTCGTTTGACGTGATATGGGGAGGCGGCGAGGCCAATGTGGCGGTCTCTTGCGCCAACTATGGCCACGATGCCTACTTCGTATCGAAACTACCCGCCCACGAAATCGGACAGTCAGCAGTCAACGCACTGCGCCGTTACGGCGTAAAAACCGACTATATCGCGCGCGGCGGAGACCGTGTCGGAATCTACTACTGCGAGACAGGCGCGTCGATGCGTCCGTCCAAGGTCATCTATGACCGCGCCGGTTCGGCAATCGCCGAGGCTGAACCCGCCGATTTTGATTTCGATGCAATCATGAAGGATGCCACATGGTTCCACTGGAGCGGCATAACCCCCGCAATCAGCGACAAGGCCGCCGAACTGACACGTCTCGCATGCGAGGCCGCCAAACGTCACGGTGTCACGGTGTCGGTTGACCTTAATTTCCGCAAGAAACTGTGGACAAAGGAGAAAGCACAGTCAATCATGCGTCCGCTGATGAAATATGTCGATGTGTGCATCGGCAACGAGGAGGACGCTGAACTGTGCCTCGGCTTCAAGCCTGACGCCGATGTAGAGGGTGGAGACACCAACGCCGAAGGTTACAAAGGTATCTTCAAGGCCATGGCCGAGGAATTCGGGTTCAAGTATGTAATCTCGACCCTCCGCGAGTCATTCTCAGCCACTCACAACGGTTGGAAAGCGATGATATACGATGGTAAAGAATTCTATGAGTCAAAACGTTACGACATCAACCCGATTATCGACCGCGTCGGTGGCGGGGATTCATTCTCGGGTGGTATAATCCACGGATTGCTGACAAAGCCGACCCAAGGCGAGGCATTGGAGTTCGCCGTAGCCGCGTCAGCGTTGAAACAGACAATCCCTGGCGACTTCAACCTTGTTTCAGAAGCGGAGGTAGAGGCTCTCGCCGGAGGAAGTGCCAATGGCCGTGTTCAACGTTAAAATTTGCTAAATCATATAATTTAAACACTATTTTTTCCGAAATATGGCTAAATTTGATAAAATCTCAGTAATGAACAAAATCGGCTCGACCCGCATGGTGCCGGTTTTCTATAATAAAGATGTCGAAATCGCATGCAAGGTCGTCAAAGCCTGTTATGACGGCGGGGTCAGGGCTTTTGAGTTCACCAACCGTGGCGATTTCGCCCATGAAGTGTTTGCAGAGGTGGTTAAGTTCGCTGACAAGGAATGCCCCGAAATGGCCGTGGGTGTCGGCTCTATAGTCGACCCTGCGACAGCTGCGCTCTATCTACAGCTCGGCGCATGCTTCGTTGTCGGCCCGCTGTTCAATCCCGAAGTGGCCAAGGTCTGCAACCGTCGTTCAATACCCTATACCCCCGGATGCGGAAGCATCAGCGAGGTCGGTGCCGCACAGGAGACAGGATGCGACCTATGCAAGGTGTTCCCCGGTGACGTCCTCGGTCCGAAGTTCGTCAAAGGATTGCTTGCTCCGATGCCATGGTCCAAATTGATGGTGACCGGCGGTGTCGAACCTACCGAGGAGAACCTGACAGCGTGGTTCAAGGCCGGTGTCTACTGTGTCGGCATGGGTTCAAAACTGTTCCCCAAGGACAAAGTGGCGGCCAAGGACTGGCAGTATGTCACCGACAAATGCCGCGAGGCTCTTGATATAATCAAAAAATGTATTTAAAGATAAGTTTAAATGACTTCATAATATTATCGCCATGAATAAAATCGTAAAATTAATATCATCGGTAGCCATGACGACTGTCATCGCCGTATCGGCTAACGCACAGACATCCTATACGATTCTCCGCGCATGTCACCCCGATGATGTGAAGAAATATGACACCGAGCAACTTCGCTCTCACTTCATGATGCCAAAGGTCATGGAACAGGACAAGGTAAACCTCACCTACTCGATGTATGACCGTCTCATCTATGGCGGGACCGTCCCCGTGACCAAGACCGTGGAACTTGAGACAATCGACCCGCTCAAGGCCGAGTATTTCCTTGAACGCCGCGAGCTTGGAGTAATCAATATCGGTGGCGACGGCATTGTAAATGTTGACGGCAAAGATTACGAACTGCATTTCAAAGATGCGCTCTATGTAGGTCGTGGCAACAAGAAAGTGACTTTCCGCAGCAAGGACGCATCAAACCCTGCCAAGTTCTACCTCAATTCCACACCCGCCCACAAGGCCTATAAGACCCAGCTCGTCACAATCGACGGACGCAAGGGTTCAATCAAGGCCAACAGCTTCAAGGCAGGCTCCATGGAGGAAAGCAACGACCGCGTAATCAACCAGCTGATTGTCGCCAATGTGCTTCAAGAAGGCCCCTGCCAGTTACAGATGGGGTTGACCGAACTTAAACCTGGCAGCGTGTGGAACACCATGCCGGCCCATACCCATGACCGTCGTGTCGAGGCATACTTCTATTTCAACGTTCCCGAAGGGAACGCAATATGCCACCTTATGGGTGCTCCCCAGGAGAACCGCCTTATATGGCTGCATAATGAACAGGCCGTGATGTCTCCCGAATGGTCAATCCACGCAGCCGCAGGCACAAGCAACTATATGTTCATCTGGGGCATGGGTGGCGAGAATCTCGACTACGGCGACATGGACAAGGTGACATACCTCGAGATGCGCTAATCATTTAAGAGTGAAGTCATCTTGACTTCATACTCTAAACAATATCTCATTCCCCTCTCTCCTTTCTTTTCCACCCCCACTTAAACTCTAAACCTAAACTTTAAACTTTAAACTTTAAATCCAAAACCAATTGCGCCATCTTATCCTGACAATATCAATACTGCTGTCGCTTGTGTCATACACTGCCGCCGGGGCAGGCGTGTACTTCCGCAGCCTGTCTGCCGCCGGACAGTTCTCCGACATGACCGTAAACGACATCTACAAGGACTCGACAGGATACGTATGGTTCGGGACTGGGACAGGGTTGGAACGGTTTGACGGGGTACATGTGAAACACTATCCAATCCCCGGCGCCAACGAGAAAGAACGGCGTGTCATGACAATCACCGAATATCCCGGATGTGGTACAATCCTCGCCGGAAACGGGAGCGGTCTATGGCAGCTCAACCCTCGTCAGAAAGAGTTCACCCAGGTCGCGTCAGGACGTCTAAGGAACATCAACAAATTAAGTACTGTCTCAGCTGAGACAGTACTCGTCGCAAGCGACGAGGGACTTTTTTCATTCAACCGGCGCACAGGGCGCGTAAAACGCATAAGTCTCACCTCAGGCCTCGAGGTCAACAGCATAAATGACATCGCGATAAAAGACGGAACCGCCTGGCTCGCCTCGTCAGAGGGTCTTATCAGCCATGACATCGCCGGAGACCGTCCGGCCGTCTTATATCCCTACACGGTGCAAGGCCGGAAACGCGGATTCAACCACATTGTCACGATAGGTGACAACATCTACCTCGGGACGATGGAGCAGGGACTTGTAAAGTTCAATATCCCGACCGCGACATTCAGCCGTTACATCGATGTGGGATGCAATGTGATTTCAGCCCTCGACACCGACAACGCAGGACGGCTATATGTGGGCACTGACGGCGCAGGAGTCATCAAAATCGATGTAGACAACGACCGAGTCCTACATCATTTTCGCCATGAAACCGGGAAAGAGAATGTGCTGCACTCCAACTCGGTCTACTCACTCCACATCGACAACCACGGATTGATGTGGGTCGGATATTATCAACTCGGAGCCGATTATACCCTATATAACAGCGGGATTTTCGAGTTATACGACCGTGAGAACTTCAGCACGCTCGGCATCCCCATCAGGGTCATCGTCATTGACGGCGAGATAATGATGCTCGGCACTCGCGAGGGAATTGTACTGATTGACAACGGACGACATTCGATAAAACGCATTGCGCGTCCCGCATTACGCTCCGACATGATTATATCGGCGGCAAAACATGACGGTAAATTTTATGTAGGCACTTACGGAGGCGGTATGAATGTCATAGACCCGGCGAGTGGAAATGTCACCGATTTCAACCCGGCGCAGGAATACCCGTTTGTCAACGGCCACATATTCTCAATCACCCCGGGACCTGACGGGACATTATGGCTCGGGACCTCAAACGGATTGTACCGCTACCGCGGAAACCGCGAGGAATCCCATTACACCAATACAAATTCCCGGCTGCCCGAGGGAAACGTCTATGAAATCTTCTTTGATTCCAACGGGAACGGCTGGATATGCACCGAAAACGGAATGTGCCTGTATGACCCGCACACATCGACACTGCGTACCGATGTCTTCCCCGACGGTTTCTTCAACCGAGAAAAAATCAGGTGTGTATTTGAAGACTCCGCCCACCAGTTATACTTCCTGCCCGAAAAAGGCCCTATATATGTATCAGACCTCTCGATGAGCACTTTCAGGAAGGTCAGCCACCGGGCACTGACAGGACGCGATGCCAAGGCGATTGCCGAGGACAAACGCGGTTATCTGTGGATTCCTACCTCCAACGGCATGTTGCGATGGAACAAACGAGACGAATGGATGGAATATGGCGCAGCCGATGGCATCCCATCGTCCATCTTCATCAATTGTTCGCCAGTCCGGGACACGGCGGGCGACCTATGGTTCGGTAATTCCAAAGGACTGTTACATCTCAACCTTGAACGTCTCAACTCACCGACACCTGCCACCCCTTTGGTCCTTAGTCAGGTGATTGTCAACGGGCAAGAATACCAAGGCGCGGTAACAACCAATCCCGACGGGGATTTCGTCATCGAATTTCCCAAGCAATACGGCAACATTACGTTTGCCATGTCAGCATTCACTTACACCAACCCGGCCCACATTCACTATGAATACCTCATGGAGGGTGTCGACGACGACTGGAAAAGATGTGACTCCGACCTGTATATCAATTACTACGACATCCCGGGGGGCACACACCGGCTAAGGGTACGTGAAGCTGACAACCCCGATTCTGAACGCATAATAATAGTCAAAATCCCTTATTCCTGGTGGGTATGGGTCATATCGGGCCTATTTGTCGCTGTAGTCATCCTTATCTTTGTATTCCTCGCATGGCAGCGTCGCATGACGCGCATTCGACTCGCCGAGCAGGAAGATACATACACGGGCGCGGGATATGAGGAGTCATCTACCGAGGAATCAACCCCAATGAAGGCCTCAAAGTACCGCACCAACAAGGTGAGTGACATCGAGTGCAAAAAAATCGCACAACGGTTGGCCGAATTAGAGAAAAAAGAACGCCCCTTCACCAATCCCGAACTGAAATTGAGCGAACTGGCCAAAATGGTTGGCGTCACCACTTACAAGATGTCATACTATTTCAGCCAGTACCTTATGCAATCCTACTATGATTACATCAACCGACAACGAATCGCCGAATTCAAACGTCTCGCCAACCTCCCCGGCGCAGCCGACCGTTACACCCTGACCGCCCTGTCAGAAAAGGCCGGCTTCAGTTCCCGCGCCACATTCTTCCGCTATTTCAAGAAAATCGAGGGCATTTCCCCGGCGCAATACCTCAAGAGCCTGGAATAACAAGATTCTGGGACGATGCCATAACGTACGGTCGTGGCATGCCACGAACCGGTGACACCCTACCAATACCATGCAATCATCAAACAAACGTCGTAGGGACGCGACTACGTGCGCGTCCCTTATTGCAGATGATTGTTAATCTACCACTTTGAGGACGCGAACGTAGTCGCGTCCCTACGATTTAACATTAAGTCTAAATTCTGCAACAGCCTCTTACCAATTCCATATAGTAAACGTCCCTATGACAAAGATGGCAGATGGCAAACGGCTGCAATTGTACGGTCGAGGCATGTCTTGTAATGAAACTATGTTTTGCAACATATACTATTTTGCACGTCCATTCATGAGACTTAATATACAAGTCTCAAAAAATTGAGCGATACATGAGTCTCAAAAAATTATATTTCTGATAAACAGTCGATTAAACTCATTCTTTTTTCCAACCAATGCGATGAGACGAATCGGTGGTTAAATAATTTGTCATGATATTTTTTTGAAAATAATTTTGCATCGGAAACAAATCCAAACAACTCTTAACCAGAAAACGATACCAAAAAACATGGACGCAAACAAAATCATAGCCGATGCTTACGACAGATACCATACCGAAGTATTACGCTACATCTCCTACAAATTAGAATGTGCCGAGGACGCACAAGACCTGGCCCAAGATGTATTCCTGAAACTCCTTGAATATGACACCGAGCTTATGCCGACCACAATGCGTTACCTCGTATTCACCATCGCTCGTAACCTTGTAAACGACTATCTGCGTCACCGCTATATCAAACACGAGGTTGACCGATATATCATGGATTACACCCCGCAGAGCGACACCGTGACAGAGAATTCGGTACTCGCAAACGAACTTGCCGAACTTGAACAACGCCGTATTGCCACGATGCCACACCGTCGCAGCAATATATACGTAATGCGCCGTTTCGAAGGCCTGAGCGCCAAGGAAATCGCGGCACGTCTCGACCTGTCCACACGCACGGTTGAAAACCATCTTTTCATCGGTTTCGGTGAGATGCGCAGATTCATCCGCGCCTGCATCTGACCTATCCGGTCAACGGAATGTCATGCCGTCAATGCGTCCATTTCACGCGGCCGATAACATTCTCCAACCCCGAATAAACTATAAACAATCAACCATAAACCAAACAACAGTAGTCTTATCTCATGAATGACAAAGGGAAAAAATCGTCATCACGCGTGGCAATAACCGCGTTGGTGGCATTGGCATTCCTTTCAGTTGCCACGCAACCGGCATTCGCTGAGCCGACGCCCGCCCCTGCCCCCGCAGCGACAGGCAACGCCATCAGCGGTACGGTCGTGGACTCTGAAGGTGAACCCATCATCGGTGCCACTGTCCTAATCAAAGGCACAGACCAAGGCGCGTCAACCGACCTCGACGGACATTTCTCGATTCCGTCACCCAAAGGACACATCCTTTCAGTTAGCTATATCGGCTACAAACCCCAGGAAATCGACTTCACAGGGAAAAACGACCTTACCATCACCATGGTCGAGAACGCAGAGCTTCTTGAAGAAGTCGTGGTGGTCGGTTACGGTACACAGAAAAAAGCCACAATGACAGGCGCGGTCGCAGTCGTGAGCGACAAACAGCTTGCCAACAAAGGCACACTCGCATCACCGGTACAGGCACTCCAAGGCCAGGTGCCGGGTGTAATCATCACCCGTAGCAGCTCCGCCCCCGGCGAGGAAGGCTGGGGCATGAACCTGCGTGGCGCGGTTTCCAAAAACTCAACCGAGCCACTCGTGATTATCGACGGCATCGAGTACGAGAGCGTCGCCGCACTTAACCAAATCAACTCGTCTGACATCGAGTCTATGAACTTCCTAAAAGACGCCGCGGCGTCAATCTACGGTTCAAAGGCCGCCGGTGGCGTAGTGCTCATCACGACCAAGCGCGCCAAGGACAACAAGGTGCGTGTTGACTACAACGGTTCCTACACCGCCAAGTTCATCGGGTTGAACGCCAAGCAGATGAGCCTGACCGACTGGGCCAATGCTCAAATGGAGGCACACCGTAACGACGGATATGACGACTCATACGCCTGGACACAATACAATAAACTTATGCTCGAGTACAAGGACCGTTACATCGACTTCGACCACTCGACCAACCCTATATCACTTTTCGGCGACACTTACGACCTGACATTCTTCGATACCGACTGGCAGGACATCATGTGGGGCAACTCCTGGTCAACCCAACACGACCTCGCCGTGTCGGGAGGTAAGGACGGCAACAACTACCGTATCTCGCTCGGTTACATGTATGACGACTCCAACCTCAAATGGGGCAATAACAATAACCACCGTTTCAACCTTCGCCTTAACAACTCTTTCAGATTGAGCGACAAGTTCACGATTGAATCGGTAATCGCTTTCAACCGTCAGGACCAGGTTGCACCGACCCAAATCGGCTCG
Source organism: uncultured Muribaculaceae bacterium (assembly GCA_947628305.1). Taxonomy (GTDB): domain Bacteria; phylum Bacteroidota; class Bacteroidia; order Bacteroidales; family Muribaculaceae; genus HGM05190. The sequence goes on from CANQZG010000001.1 coordinate 252,771, forward strand.
GCACTCACGACCAACACAATGCAACCCGGCTTCCCCTCATCGACCAAGGATGGCAAGCCTTACGGCTGGGGTTCCAACTGGCGTTCGCCCAACTGGCTCTGTGAACTCGGCGGCGACAACAAATACAAAGCCATCGGCTTCAACATAAGCGAGACCCTGCGTTACGCCATCACCAAGGAACTCAACGCCGTAGTGACTGTAGGTTACAACAACCGCAACAACACACGCGACAAGAAGACCCTCCCAATCGACTTCTACAACTACGCCGGCACACGCAAGGTGTTCACCCTTCCCGTGGCGAGCGACACACAGTATGAAAAATGGTGGGACCGCCGCGACTTCTACTCGATTCAGGGTTATGTCGACTACACCCACACATTTGCCAACGACCACAACACCAAGTTCATGGCCGGTGTGCAGTACAACATGACCGAGTACGAATCAGGCACATCGACTGTCAAAGACATAACTCCTTCACTCGAGGTAATCAACGGTTCGGGCGAGACCAAAGCCGTCGGCACAAAATGGCAGGAGGCGATTCTCTCCTACTACGGACGTGCCAACTATGACTTCAGGAGCAAATACCTGTTCGAGGCACAGGCCCGTTATGACGGTTCGTCCAAATTCCAGGCCGAGAACCGCTGGGCGTTCTTCTGGGGCACATCGGCAGGTTGGCGTCTCACCGAGGAAGCCTTCATGCAGGACGTGCGTGACTGGTTGACCGACCTGAAACTGCGTGCATCCTACGGTAACGTGGGTAACCAGTCGGGTATCGACCGTTACTCGGGCACACTCCTTTACAACTTCCATCAGAACAGCGGTGCGCTCGTCGGCTCGGGGCTCCTGTCCTACATCGACACCAACGGCCGTCTCGTATCGACTGACCGCACATGGGAACGCGTACACAACTACAACGTCGCCCTTGACTTCGGCTTCTTCAACTCACGCCTGACAGGTACGGTCGAGGCATTCTGGAAAAAGACCAACAACATGCTCATCGACGTGATTTATCCCGGCGTTCTCGGCGACAAGGCCCCCACGGCCAACTACGGTAAATTCAAGGCATGGGGTTACGAAGGCCAGGTAAACTGGAACGACCGCATCGGCCAGGTAAACTATCACATCGGCGGTACATTCACCTATGCCGACAACGAGCTTCTCGACAACGGCGGTTCGGGCGCAATACAGGCCGGCGTACGCAGCGACCGCGAGGGTTATCCGTTGAACTCGGTGTTCGGCCTCCGTTACTGTGGCAAAATCCAGAACGAGGAACAGTTGAAGAAGTATAAAGACCGTTACGAGGCCAACAGTACAATCGGTAACTTCTCTCTCCTCCGTGTCGGCGACAACATGTATGAGGATGTCAACGGCGACAAGAAACTCGATGCCAACGACCTCGTATACCTCGGCACCGATGACCCCAAAATCCAGTTCTCGTTCAACTTCGGCGCGGAATGGCGCGGATTTGACGTCAACGTCGTGTTCCAGGGTGCCGCGAAACGTACAGTATGGCGTACAACTTCGGGCAACACCGCCGATGCCTGGCGCATACCGGTGCGTACCCGCTACCAGAACTGCTCCGACCACTTCCTCGGCAACGTATGGTCGCCCGAGAACCCCGGCGGATATTATCCCCCGCTCACCCAACAGGCCGACATTCAGAACTATGACTACCAGTGCTCATCATGGTCGGTCGAGGACGGAAGCTACCTGCGTCTCAAGAACGTGACACTCGGTTACTCGCTTCCCGCCAACCTTCTGGCCAAGAGCAAGGTGTTCTCCAACGTGCGTTTCTACGTTACCGGCACCGACCTTTGGGAACATTCCAAAATCAAGGACGGATGGGACCCCGAGGCACGCCGCACAATCACCAACGCCAACCGTTATCCATTCCTCCGCACAGTGACATTCGGAGCCAACATCTCTTTCTAATCACATCTATAAAGGAATACAATCCATGAAATCAATTATAAAATCAATCGCATTGTCGGCAGTCGCCCTCCTGGCGACATCCTGTCTCGACCTTGAGCCGAAAGACCAACAGGCCGACAATAACATGTGGCAGACCCCGGGCGATTTCGAGAACTTTGCCAACCAGTTCTACGGCTGGACCTGCGATTTCAATTCCCAGGTATATGACGGGGATAAACGCTCCGACCTCATCGTTGACAAAGGCGGAATGAACGTTGTGTCCAACGGTACAAACACCGTGCCGCAAAGCGACGGCACCTACACAGGCTGTTATTCCAACATACGCCGCTGCAACCTCCTGTTGGAAAAAGCCGCCGGCTATCCCCAGCCCAATGACATCGCGCAATCAGTGGGCGAGGCCTACTTCTTCCGTGCCTACAAATATTTCACATTGCTGCAATGCTTCGGAGATGCAATCATCGTCACCAACACAATCGACGTAACCGATGGCTCGCTCCGCGCCAAGCGCAATGACCGCAGCGAGGTCGCCGACCTCATTCTCGCCGACCTTGACAACGCCATCGAACGTCTCGGTTCATGTTCCGATGTCGAGGCAGGCCGTGTAGGCAAAGAAGCCGCACAGGCATTCAAGGCACGTGTGGCCCTCTACGAAGGCACATGGCAGAAGTTCCGCAACAACGTCACCCGTGGCAAGGAACTGCTCGGCGTGGCCGCCAAGGCCGCCAAAGAGGTCATCGACTCCAAAAAGTTCTCGCTTTTCGCACCAGCCGCACTCGGCGACAGCGCACAGAAATACATGTTCATCCTCGAGGATGCCAAATGCAACCCTGCCGGTCTGACCAAGAGTGCAAACAACGAGTACATCTTCTCACGCCGATATGACCAGACAATCAAACCTATCGGGAAGAACATCACGGTTGAAATCCTCGCCAATGCACAAATGGTTTCACGCAAGATGGCCAACATGTACCTGTGCTCCGATGGCCTCCCCATCGAGGTGTCACCCCTGTTCCGCGGATATGACCGCGTTGATTCAGAGTGGCAGAACCGCGACCACCGCATGGAGTATACACTGATGCGTCCACACCGCCGCTTCTGGAGCAACGCCACCACAAGCTGCCGTCTGACATGGGACGACCAAGACCTCACACGCTGCTACCTCCCCGACTATGTCCCCGGTGGCGGTACAGGCTACTATCATCAGAAATGGGCTGCCGAACGCGAGGTTCCCAACAACTATGAGAGCTACGACTACCCCATTATCCGATATGCCGAGGTATTGCTGATTTATGCCGAGGCCGTGTTTGAACGCGACGACGCCATCTCCGATGAAGACCTCAACATCTCGCTCAACCTTGTGCGCAAGCGTGTCAACAAACAGATGCCCGCATTGAGCAACGGACTCGTCAACGCCAACGGACTCGACATGCAGACTGAAATCCGCCGCGAGCGCACAGTCGAACTGTTCTGCGAGGGATTCCGTCTCGATGACCTCAAGCGATGGAAGACTGCCGGATATGAGATGCCCATGGATTTCTGTGGCGTGAAAGTCAAGGGCACTGAATTTGAACGTCGCGAATTCCCGGCGTCACGCATCAAGTCAGAGCCTGATAACAAATATATGGACGGCTGCATCATTTGGGAGACAGGCCGCAAGTGGTCGGAGAAGAACTACCTCTATCCCCTGCCCATCGACCAGTTGCAACTCAACCCCAACCTTGAACAGAACCCCGGCTGGGCAAGCTAACCAATCTCTCTTATTCACACCTATAACAAAGAACAACAATGAAATTATCCTATAAAAATCTCACATTGGCAGCCATTGTCGCCATGGCAGGCTGCGCGGGGTTGACGTCGTGTGACAAGGAGAAAATCTATACCACCGACTACGAGGAATATATCCCGCTAGGGAACATCACATTCGATGTGAGTGAAATCCTCCCCCTCGGCGTGGGCATGGACTCCACCCTGGTGGTGACCATCGGCCCTGACAATGCCGAAGACAAGACAATCATCTTCCGTTCGTCCAACGAGGAGGTCGCCACCGTCGACCAGGACGGTACAATCCACGCCCTCAAGGTAGGCTCGGCAATCATTTCGGCCGGGACACCCATGGGATTCGGCGCAAATGCCTCCATCGAGGTACAGGTGATTCCTGAAGTCATCAAGGCGACCGAGGTCAAGCTGACCAACGTGACCCCTCCGAGCGAGGACGGCTTCATCTACGAGACCGACCAGATTCAACTCGAAGCTGAAATACTTCCCGCCGACCACACCTACAGCCGTCTCACATGGGGCACATCCGACCCCGAAATCGCGACAGTCGACCAAAAGGGACTCGTCAACTGTATCAAGGCCGGCAAGGTGACAATCTACTGCGCGACCAATGACCACAGTGGCGTCAAGGGCAGTTACGAGCTCGAAATCGTCAAGATGGTATCGGTTGACAAAGTCACTATACACAACGGAAATCTTGACCTCACGCTCCCCGGCTACGGCATACAACTGGACGTGACATACGAACCCGCCACCGGTACGACCGGCTCGGTTCAGTGGACAACGAGCGACGAGAGCGTAGCGACCGTGAACCGTGGCATAGTGACCGCCGTTGGCTTCGGTAACGCCACAATCACCGCCATGTGTCCCTCTACAGGCCAGTCAACATCAATCGAGGTCAATGTCCCCGTCGGCAAATACTACTGGGGACCTGAGAACAAGTTCTCCCGCTGGATATGCTCAAGCTACAACCCTGCGGACCATGTATTCGGCGACAACGACCGTGGCGATGTATGGCGCATATACTTTGCCGATGCAAAGGGCGGTAAATGGCGTCGAGACATCAAGATTGACTGCAACAACAATAACATGTTTGAATGGCACAGCGACTATCCGTTCTATGCGTTCCGCACAAACTTACCCAAGGGCGGCGACAACACCTGGGACGTACGCGATTCAGGCAACCCGCACGATAAGACAGGTATCGACCTTAGCGACGGAACGCGCCTGATTTCGATTGACCTCACCGGCAAATGGGATGGATACCACTATTTCAACCTCTTCCAGTGCAAGGTGGCCGATGTCCCCAACGCCAACGTTGACAAGGACAAGCCCTACTATGACATCTACTGGATACGCTCGTTCAAGAGCAAAGAGGAGGCCGTGGCGTTCGCCGAGGCCGAAATCAAGGCAGGAAAATAATTTTAAAACTAATGTCTTTAGAGTCTTTAAGGACATTAAGGACTCTAAAGACATTAAAAACAAGAAAACCAACTACAATGAAAAAGTTTTTCAGATATTTTCTCATGACGGCGGTTGTCGCAGGGTTCTCCTCCTGTTCAGAAATCGAGGACGGCACAACCGACATCGATTCGTGGGAGGATGAATACAAGCCGGTTGAATACACGTTCAACCACCCGTGTATGCTTCATCAGCAGAGCGACATCGACTATGTAAAGGGCAACCTAAGCCGCACACCGTGGAAAGAGGCGTGGGACAAACTTGAATCCAACCCCTATTCCAACGTCAACCGCGCGGCCAACCCCACCCCGCTCATCTCGCGTACAAACGGTAACGCCGAGTGTCCCAACAATGCGACCAACTTCGGACGCGACTGTGCCGGCATCTATCAGCTTGGACTGCGTTACGCCCTGACCGGCGACCGCGTGGCCGCCGAGCGCGCCGTAGCCAATATCAAGGCATGGGCCGAGAACTGTAACGGTATCCACCACAACGGCGACACCAACCAGACCCTGATTCTGTTCCAAGTCTACCAGTTTGCCAACGGTATGGAGTTACTTCGTGACTACAACGATTTCGGCAATTCCGATGATTTCAAGAAAGCCGCCGACTGGCTCGTAGAGAAATTCTATCCCCAGGCCAATGACTTCCTCGTGCGTCACAACAACACCTACGACCACTACTGGCTCAACTGGGACCTGGCCGCGATGACAGCGATTCTGTCAATGGGTATCCTCACCGATGACCAGGAGAAAGTGAACGAGGCAGTCGCCTACTTCAAGACAGGCATCGGCGCAGGACGTTTCGAGAAAGCCGCACCATTTGTCTACGACGACCCCGACGGCACAGGCATCAAAATCGCGCAGTGCAACGAATCAGGCCGTGACCAAGGCCACTGCACGTTGTGCGCATCTCTGATGGGTGCTTTCTGCATGATGGCCTACAATATCGGCGAAGATTTGTTTGCATTCGACAACCACCGCATGATTGCCATGGCCGAGTACATCGCCAAGTACAACGTACCCCTACCCGGTATCACCAAACCGCTCAACGAGGGAGACTTCGCCCACCCGACAACCTCTATGCCTTACACCGCCCACATCTGGTGTCCCGACAATAACAACAAGACGGGCGAACGCACCGAGCTTGGCACAGACGGACGTGGCACGAAGCGTCCCGGTTGGGAAATCTGGCGCAACTACGCACGTAAGAACAACTTCAAGACAGTCTACATCGACGAGTTCGCCGATTACCTGATGCCTGACGAAGGAGCAGGTATCTACGACACCAACACCGGCGGTTACGACCAGGTCGGATGCTCGACCCTGATGTTCTACCGCGAGGCAGCGGGCGAATAATCCCGCCCCACCGCGATACAAAAAAATCCCCGCAGTGTTGTCCACTGCGGGGATTTTTATTACATTTTATATCTTGATGTAGATACGGTGACGATACAACGGCCAGGCGATTGCGCCACACAGCAGCATGAACCCGACGGCATATACAGCCGAAGCCAGTTCAGGGTCAGGGATAACCGACAGAAGCGACTCATACATCCCCCGCTTTGTGCCGAAGCGTCCGACCAAGGTCGCCAACAGTTCGCTGAACACATACAGGAACAACGGATTCACCCCGAACGATTCAAAGAACCGACACCAACGTCTGTGCCCCTGCATGTCAATGAAATAAATCAGCGTTGCAAGCAACATCGATGCCAGTCCCGTCGTCACAAGGACAAATGTCGGTGACCACACCCGTTTGTTCAACGGCATCCACTCGGTCAAGAGGAATCCACCGGCCATCAACATGAACCCAATGACAAACAATGTCAAAACCTTGTCGGCCAAAACCGCGTCACGCTTGATTACCGCACCGCAGCAGAACCCGATGATTGTATGCGCCAACGCCGACACAGTGCTCGCTATACCCTCTGGGTCAACAGGCGACTTGTGATAAAGGTGTGACGCACCGACCAGGAAACGGTCAACGACAGCGTTAAAATTGGTCGAATCGTTCTCATATCCGTTAAAAAGGCACATCAAAGCCGAATACAGCACCAGCAAAGCCACGGCACTCCAGACCATAGTTTTTCGGCTAAGGAACAGAGCCATGAGCGACACGACACCGAAACAAAGGCCTATGCGGGGGAGAACTCCTGTCAGACGAAGCCTGTCAAACGCAAAAGGCTCACCCTTGCACGCCAACCCGAACCAATGAAGTGCCCACCCTATCAGAATGATGAGCACCGCGCGACGCACAATTTTTGTAATCACCGGGCGCGACGGCTCGAACCGTTGCTTGCTCAATGACAGATAGGTCGTAACACCCATTATGAACAGAAAGAATGGAAACACAAGGTCACACGGCGTCATTCCGTTCCATGTCGAGTGTTTCAAATAATCCCACGACACAGGGCCTCCGGCATTGTTCACCACAATCATGCCTACAATGGTGATACCGCGAAGGACATCAAGTGACAGCAACCGTTGGCTTTTAACGGTTGTTTGAGCGGCGGTACCCATATCAGCGGTCCTGATTGGCGTTAAACACTCTACTATAGACCTCACGGGCGGTGTCGATACAGTCGCCTTCGGCCTCGACGGCATATCGCTTCTTATCGAGCGTCCAGGGCTCCTCCATGGCGTAATAATCAATCGGCTCTACAGTCTTGCCTTCGAGGCCTCCACGCAATGTCTTCAGATAGGCATCCCAACGGGGATAATAGAAGTCCTTCAGGATTCCGTTCCATTCCTTGTGGGCATAATCGCGCAGCTTGCCTTTGTCAGCGCACTGACGAGGTCCCCAGGTAGTGATTTGCACACGTGAGTTCCATTCATACAGGTCTTTCTCCTGCGGAGTCGTTCCACAGTCGCGCGCCTTGGCAATCCATGAACCCACCCTGAACTCGGGACGCGTAGCCAACAGGCTGTCCTGCAAGAGAATCAAGTCAAGGAAACGCGTGCTGTTGGCGTCAAATGACTTACGGTCATAACATTTATAGTCGGCGATTGTCCGTTGATAGACACGACGACCCTCGTCAGCGACAGCCTGACGCACAATGTCCACGAGGTCATATTCATAGTTGTTGTTACCCCGGAATCCCTCGGCGGCCTCAAGCATGAGACGCGCGGCCTCGGCCGTAGATGTGGGGTCATAATAGTTCTTCATCTTGGACCAACTGGACACCTGGAAATTGTCCAAAGAGGGACGCGCACAGAAAATCGACTCGTGAGGCCCTTGCTGGATATTTCCCATGGGAGCATTATAAATTCCATTGGCAAGAATCGCCCAAGCCTGATAAATATTGTCGTCATAACGCCCGTAACGTGCCTTCACATAACCCTTCAGCCATTCCTCCTTGGTGGGGACACTGTCAAGCCACGGAAGTTCCGACATCATCTCGAACATCACCGGGTTGTTCTCTGAACCCTCCATCGTCAACCCTGTCCCGAGACAATTCTTGCCGAGGGGATGAACTGAAATCTGGCGGTAGTTGTCTAACAGTTCGTCCATACGCCCGTGTAACCCCACGTTACCGCCGAAATTCTCAAGCATGCACATAAGCCACTTATGTTCACCGAAACCGTTCTCACGCTTGGCGGGGGACTCTATACCCCACATTGGCTTGCATTCGGCAAAAAGGTCGAGAATTAACAAATCCCCCGCCGGGAGGCCGGCAATCATCTCCTCACGCGGATTGGTGCTCCATGCCTGAACGACCCATACGGCATCGGGATTAGCCCTTTTCATCGCCGCCATGACAGCCTTGCCACCTGCATCGAAGTCAAACTCATCGGCATTCTTGCATTCATGGAACGGGTCCATGGCATAATAACCGCTCTTGCCGAAAAGAGCGGCCTGTTCCTTGTAATACAACATCGCAAGCTCCTGAAACTTAGGGTCGGTGGGATATAAGAACGCGGGACGTTCAAAACCGTTCCAAAGCGGCGATTTTATAATATTCAACCCAAGTTTTTTATCAGCGTTGCTCGGCATCATGCCTGAATAACCGGGCAACACAGGCGTTATGCCGAACTCTTTCATACGCGAGAGAATACGCTTTTGCATCTTCTCCTGACTCTCATACCAGCTGTCGGGGTTAGGGCCGCCCCATCCCTCAAGATTGTTCATCGCCCACCATGCAAGGAAAGCCGGCCCGGCGATAAAGCCGTTGATTTCATCCTTGGTGTACCCCAGGCGTGTCAACATGTTTTTCCACACGCATTCCTGCCCCACGGCCGCCAACGGCAAGTTCACGCCATGGAGGGCCATCCAGTCTATTTCACGCTCCCAACGCTCCCAGTTCCAGAAAGGCATCGTGTAGGAATAGGTACAATAGTTGAAATCATACCGCAGTTTCATGTCGGTCGAGTGACGTTCAGGCTTAGCTATCGCAGGGAGCACATCCGGCAGTCGGGCCGACATGCCGTTCCACGACAGATGGACCCCCGCATAGTGTTTCAAATACCAGTTGATGCCTGTGGCGACACTTACATAATTATTCCCCTTGACGAGGACCTTGTTCCCCTTTTGGGACAATTCAAAATAATCGCTTCCGTCTGGCGACTTTTTCAGTTCGGTCACAAATTTCTTCGACGCTCCCTTGTCAATGCGTTCAAGCATCGCGGGAATCGGGTTCACCGCCGCACAGACACCCATGGTGACCGCAAGCAGCAGTGACAGTAAGATGATTTTTCGTTTCATGGCATATTCTATTTCATTCAAATCTTCTTGGCATTCTCTAACATCTCGGCTCGGTCACCCCAATACTTGGACTTACGCTCATCCGGCTCGACACTTCCATCATCTAATCCATACCGGCCGGACAAAATATAACATGCGTCAACGCTACCCGCATTTGCCGCCGCTATATACCATTCAATCGCCCACAGGACATTCTCCTCAACCCCGATTCCGGCCTCATACATTCGCCCCATAAGAACCATGGACTCGGCGTCTCCATTCTCGGCCATAGCCTTTATTTTGTCATAGTTTTTCTCTAACTCAATGGTTTCAATGATTCCACCACAATCATCGCCGTAACAATACATAACCGAGGAATCAGATGCCGCACAAATATCTAAGATGTGCTTGTAATCCCGCTTATCGGGACTCTGTCTTAACAACATTTCAATCAAAGGACAGGCATAGATTTCTTTATCATAATGAAATGCCTTTTCACCCCATTTGATAGCCTCGTCTTCATTTTTATCGACCCCGAGTCCGAGGGAATAGTAAAGCCTTAACGTATCACAAGCCATCGCGTCACCTTTCAGGGCAATCTTTTCCAGACGCGATATTTCATTATCGGCATTTCTCGCCATACCGACATACTTCAATCTTTCGTTAAGGATGCTCCTTGGCTCATAAAGATAACTCTGACCGTACCAATGAAGTGCCTCGTCGTAATCCCTCACATCAAACAGATACAAGTCCCCCAAGGATTCCATCGCATCAATATCACCATCAACCAACGCTTTCTTGAAATATCTGTCAGCGGACGAAATATCCCGTTTGACAAACTTCCCGTCTTTATGGTAGTAGGCCAGCACGCGCGAGGCCTTAATGTGCCCGGCATCTGACGCGCGTTTCAGGTAGGAGATTCCCTTTTCACGGTCTGTCACCCCGTAAAATCCCCACATATATGACTGTCCGAGGTTATACAGAGCGTTAGACTGTCCCATAGCGGCCGCCCGTTCAAGCCATTCGATTCCCTTGGCGTTGTCTTTGGTGTACACGACCCCTTCAAGGTATAACATCCCTTTGATATACATCCCGAAGGGGTCTCCACCGGCGACGGCTTTGTCGCACCATTCACGTGTCTTGCTGAAATCTTCGTCACCAAAATTTTCAAACGATGAATATAGTGAAGAAAGCATTGCCTGTGAACGGGGATGTCCCGCCTCGGCGGCACGTTTATACAATTCAAAGGCCTTTGTCACGTCAGGCTGTCCATCAATCAGGCCGCTTTCATAGGCATATCCTAACCGATGAATCGCGGTGGTGTCACCGCGCTCCACGAGTGTCTGCAAACGTTCGAGTTCATTGTTGACGCTCTTGCTACGGGTTACCCAATCCTGATAATAATTTGAGAAAAGATAATCGTTATCGATAAGCTGACGGTTATATTCCAGAGCCTTATCTACGTCACGTTCCATACCATAGCCCCACAGATAACCGACAAAATTGTTATAACACTCTTGCGCGTCAAACGCTTCCTTGCCTTGCATTGAAAGACATAGAATTGATGCGATACATAATCCTATCAAATTTTTCATAGTTTTCATGATATTATTGGCCTTAGAGTATGTTTAGTTTTAACAGTCAGAAATTTTTATGCGGAGTCTTGGAATGATTTTGGCCATGCAGCCGAGGGAGCGATACGGGCATCGTGACCGAGGCAAAGGGGCAAAAGCATCCAAGAGACCGCATCGGGGACTCCTTGACGGCATCTTCCGGCCATTTCCGTGTCTCTCGCTCGTCATGTATCTCGATACACTCCTCGCTCGGAGACACGGAACTGCCTCGAAATATGCCTATAAAAATTCGACTGTTAAATCTCAACATACTCTTAAATAAGCCAAACGGGGTGCGTCATCAGGCCGATAGCCGGTGACACACCCCGTTATATAATTTTTTAATTATCAGGGAACGAGATTGTAACGGCGGAATGCCTTCTGTATCTTTTCAAGAGCCTCGGTCACCTGTTCACGAGTGTGTGTCGCCATCAGCGAGAAACGTATCAGCGTGTCCTGGGGTGCGACCGCAGGCGAGACAACCGGGTTGACGAATATGCCATCCTCAAGCAAATCGCGGGTGATTGCGAACGTCAGGTTATTGTCCCTGATGAACAGCGGGATAATAGGCGTCGAGGTTTTACCTATTTCAAATCCCATGGAACGGAATCCCTCAAGGGCATAATTGGTCAACTCCCACAGATGGTCCTGACGTTCAGGCTCCTTCTCCATGATATCGAGAGCGGCGAGAGCGGCGGCGGTCGATGCCGGGGTTATGCTCGCTGTAAAAATATAGGAACGGGAATGGTGACGCAGGAAGTTGGTGATTTCCTTGTCGGTGGCGATGAAGCCGCCAAGCGAGGCGAATGACTTTGAGAACGTACCCATGATGAGGTCAACGTCATCGGCGACACCGAAATGATGACACGTGCCGCGTCCTCCCTTGCCGAACACACCTATGCCGTGGGCTTCGTCAACCATCACGCTCGCGTTGTATTTCTTGGCAAGGCGCACGATTTCAGGGATATTGGCGACATCGCCCTCCATCGAGAACACGCCGTCGGTGACAATCAGCTTTACCTTGTCGGGGTCACACTTCTGAAGCTGTTTTTCAAGCGACTCCATGTCGTTGTGCTTGTACTTAAGCTGTTGGGAGAACGACAGACGACGTCCTTCGATAATAGAGGCGTGGTCCTGCTCATCCCAAAGGATATAGTCCTCACGCCCGGTCAGTGTCGACACCACACCGAGGTTCACACCGAAGCCTGTTGAGTAAATCATGACATCCTCCTTGCCTATGTACTCCGCCAGGCGCGCCTCAAGTTTCTTGTGAAGGTCGAGGGTACCGTTGAGGAACGGGGAGCCTGCACATCCTGTACCGTATTTACGTGTGGCCTCGATAGCCGCCTCTTTGATACGTGGGTCGTTGACAAGTCCCGTGTAGCAATTAGAGCCGAACATCAGGACCTTTTTACCGTTGATGATGACCTCGGGGTCCTGTTCGCTTGAAATCGCCCTGAAATAAGGATAGATACCTGCTGCCTTGGCCTTCTGCGGTTCAGTGTACTTGGCAAGTTTAGCCTGTAATAGCTTCATATTCTATGGTAGTGTGATGTATGTTGGTTATATTTAGAGATTGTCTAAATTATGATGCAAAGGTACTAAAAATATGTGACAATTGATGCAGTTTTACCGAAAAACTGCATCAATTGTCACATAATGTGCAACTACATGCGTTATATGCCGTCTTAGAAACTAAACTGGAGCATTCCCGTCAGACGGTTGGCATGACCACTATCGTGATTGATGTCGGTGCGCGTCCCGTGAAGGTACTCCAGGCCGATACGCAGTTCAGGGATGATGTTATAAAACGCATTGGCGACCACATACTGGCCGTAACGATAGGCCTCGGGGCCCATGCCTCCTTGGTCGTAAAGACGGCTCTGGCTGTAACTTGCCGATACAAACAGCTTGGATGTAGGTTGATATTTCAGACCGCCGACGAGCGCAAGCGTGGCCGGGGTCTTCATTCGGCCTGTCGTTCCATCCGGGATAAGGTCTACCCCGGCATCAGAGAGGTCGTTGACATAGTGAGCGTAACCTTTGCCGTAAGCACCCTGATAGAAAAACGTCATGCCAGGCGCAAAATCGACAAGTCCGCTCAACTGTACGGCCCACCCCGTTGCAAAACGATTCTTCTGCGAGACAAGGTCACGGTAACTGAGGTTTCGCAATAACCCCGACAACCTGACATGGCTGCCCTTACCCCACGCATACTGCACGAAAACGGGAATATCGGGAACACGCTGTTTTATCGAACGGCACACGCCATCGGTCACAGTGTAGTCGGCCTGTGGCATCTCCACCGAAATCGCGGCGGTTATATTCTTTGTCAGCTTGGGTTTGTATTGCAGCAGGACATTCTTGGCATCGACCTGTCCGCTCGGTCCTTCATCGTCAATCGTTGGGACTCCGGCCGCCCCGTCGGCAAACGTGCTTCGGGCGAGACCGGCGGTGACATAACCGAGGCTAAGGTAGGCCTGTTTAAGTTTCAACCCATAACCACTGTCGCCCGCGCCTGTGAAATTGGTCTGCAGATAGGCTTGGAAATATCCGAAACGGCTCGTCTTCCCGACCATCTGAAGAAATATTGTCGAATGGTTGGCATTGGCGTAATATTGATTACGTTGCGCCGGGTCAAACGGCACAGGAATATCGTAGGTAGTAAAGCTCGCGCCATCATCTATCGCCCCGTCGAAGTCATACTGCATCGTACCCTTTATGTACCCTCCGATGCCTAACGCGACCTTGCCCTCACGGTCAAGGAACAGGAAGCGGGGCGCACGCGGGTCATTGAAATGCAACTCCTCGGTATTGTACAGTACGGCCACGAGGTCATGGTTTGAAGGGTTGTTCTTGTCTCCTGTGACAACCACACTTCTTTCAGGGATGTATAATGTATCAGGGGTTGTCTGTGCCGACATCGGGACAACAGCCAACGACAGCATAACGCACGATGCCGCCAATTTCAGGGTTTTCATTTAATTTTTAGTTAGTTTATTTAAACATTTATCAATTAATGTTGAAACAAACCAACCCTGTGTTTCGTTCTGTCAGTGCGCAATTATTTTCGCGGGGCGATTATGCGGTCGCCGAGATATTTGGCGAACTGCGCCTTAAGACGGTCAAGTTCCATGTTACGCGTCATCAGTTCGCGTATCGTCTCCGTCGGGGTGGACGGGTCAGAGGCGGCAGCCGCTATGTCCCTCCGTATACGGCGTATGCGACACTCGAGGATTCCATCCTTCAGTTCATAAATCGCACGGGGCACAAGCTCCTCAAGCCGCTCCTGCTCGGTCTCGACATGGGAATATTTGGTGTGCACCTTACTGAGCACATAACGGTCGCTGACAAGCGATGTCGCCAAAGCGCGTATCGAGTCATCGGGCGATGAGACAAGCTGACGCTCGATGTAGTTGGCACTGTATTCATCCACACCGCGCGCATACTCGCTCTCGACACGTTCGCGCAAGGCGATTTCCTTGGCCTCCAACGCCCCGACGTCACCGCCTTCGGCGCGTATCGCGTCAAGACCTTCCCTGAATGAACGTTCTTTTCTGACTTCAAGCATACGCCGGTGAGCGGCAATATCCTCGCCCCATGTCGCCCGGGCGATTTTCAACGCCGCGCTGTAAGCATCGGAATAAGCCTTGTGTATAAACACAATCGCATCCGAGCGAAGTTCCTCGTCGACATATTCGATTACCGAAAGCGGCCATACGTTCCCCTCCTCGTCACACGCCTCGGTCAGCTGAAGCATACCGTATTTCAAAACGTAACGCAACACCTCGCGCTCGAGTTTCTCCAACAAACGTGCATCATCCCGGTTCACCGAAGGCGCATCACCTGAATCACGAGAAGTCCCAGCATCCTCCATCCCGGGCGTTCCCGACAGCTGTTTCACCAGTTCAGGGTCGGGAACCGGGGGTGCAACAGAATCCTCCAATTTTTCCAGATTCTGCGTCCGTGTGTTCTGCTGACGCTGTTTCAACGCCGCCTCATCCATGAATTTCTTCACCTGGAGAGTCAGCACTTTGTCGCTTATGCCGAGCGTATTGCTGCATTCGGAGATATAGACCGAACGTGTTATGCTGTCAGGGATAACACTTATAGACCTGACTATATCGGTGATTACACGGGCGCGTGCAATCGGGTCGTCGCCGACATCCTTCAACAGGATGCGCGTCTTGAACATTATGAAATCGGTCTCGTTCCGGGACAGATACTCCTCCACCTGGGTCGATGAATGGGACTGCGCGAACGAATCGGGGTCGTCCCCGTCGGGAAGCGAGAGCACCTTGACCTTCATACCCTCGGCGAGAAGCATGTCTATCCCCCTCAACGAAGCCTTGATGCCCGCCGGGTCCGAGTCATAGATTACGGTTATATTCTCCGTGAAACGATGAATCAGCCTCACCTGTTCCTCGGTGAGCGATGTCCCCGAAGAGGCCACGACATTCTCCACCCCGCTCTGATGCATCGAAATAACATCCATGTATCCCTCGACAAGGATACACTTGTTCTGTTTCACAATCGCCTGCCGGGCCTGATACAGGCCATACAATTCACGACGCTTGGAATAGATGACCGACTCGGGGGAATTGACATACTTCGCCACCTCCTTGTCCTTGCGTAACGTCCTGCCGCCGAACGCCACGACGTTTCCCGAAATCGACAGCACAGGGTAAATGACACGCCCGCGGAAACGGTCATACACACGCCCGCGGTCATTACGGTTACACAACCCTGTCGCCACAAGGAACTGCTCGCTGAAACCCGCCGACGTGGCCGCCTTGAAAAGGTCATCGTTAGCTTCGAGCGCATATCCGAGCCGGAAACGCTTGAGCATCGCGTCATTGACACCACGTTCACGGAAATAAGCGAGACCTATGTCACGACCATCAGCGGTGTCATTGAGCATACGTTCAAAATGTTCCATCGCGAAACGGTTGACCGCGAGCATGCTCTCGCGCTCGGTCTCCTCCTGACGTTCCTTGTCGGTCAGCTCACGCTCCTCGATTTCGATGTTGTATTTCTTGGCGAGATAGCGCAACGCCTCGTTATAGTTCATCTGCTCCAGCTCCATGAGGAAATTGACAGGGCTGCCACCCTTGCCGCAGCTGAAACACTTGCAGATACCCTTTGACTTGGAGACGGAGAACGATGGCGTACGCTCATTGTGGAACGGACACAGGCCTATGTAATTAGCCCCGCGACGCTTGAGCGTCACGAAATCCGACACGACATCCACAATATCGGCCGCGTCAAGAATGCGCTGTACTGTCTCCCGGCTGATTCTCCTCATTTCTTCCGCGTATCTATTCCACCACAAAATTAGTGAAATAAATCAGAATATCCGCTCAATCCCGCGATTTGTCTCTCACGGAGCAGGCATTATAAAGAGTGGTACAAAACTGGCGTTTTGTGTAAAATCGTAGGGACGGGGCGCGTCCCCGTCCAATAAACGCAATTGAGTTATAGCGATTTATGACAATGGACACAATCCGTCGCAATGTCACTAACTTAAGGGATTTCATATCGTCTAAACAATATCCTAACGGCAATGACCAAGGTAGGGTTCAGCCATGGCTGAACCGAAACTCATTGAAAACCAGCGATGTCACAATCAGAGGTGCTGCCATGGCAACACCCTACCAGGTTCTGCAACGCCCTCAAACAATCCTGATTTTAATGGGGTCGAATTCGACCCCATTTTGAAAGAGGCGGGTTCCAATTCTTTTACCATGAGTCCAATCCGTTGGGTAGAATTTACAAACTCAATCAGATAGCCATACATCAAATGAGTATCTTGGAAAAAGATGAGAATGACAGAAAACTATTGAAATAGCAAATCCAATACCACATTTGCAATCCCGAAAATTGTCGCAACTTAATATAGCAATCCGGACAGAGGAATATAAAAAGAATAATGGCTGAAAATCAATCGATTAACAGCCATTATCAGTACCCGGACCCGGGCTCGAACCGGGATGGGTCGCCCCACTGGTGTTTGAGACCAGCGCGTCTACCGATTCCGCCATCCGGGCGTGTTCGCGTGTGCAAAGTTAGACATTGTTTTTCAAACGGCCAAGCATTAGCGGGATTTTTTATTTTTAAACTGTTATAGTATCGTTATTATTGATGAAATGAGTTTTTTTCGTTAAGTTTGCGATTGCTAACTATTATAATGTGTAGATGAAGACAAAACCGACTACTCCACGGAGAAAAAAGAGTCTGAAACTCGTAGCCAACGACCCTTGGCTTGAACCATATAAGGACGCCATCGAGGGACGCCACAACGATGCCGTCGCCAAAGAGGCGGATATCACCCGTGAATGCGGCTCTCTTGACGCGTTTGCCAACGCCCACAACTATTTCGGTCTACACCGCGACCGCCGTGGATGGGTGTTCCGCGAATGGGCGCCCAACGCTACAGCCATAACCCTCATCGGGGATTTTTCGGACTGGAAACAGTTACCCGAGTATGAGATGCGCCGTCAGGCCGACGGTGCCTGGGAACTACGGCTGCCCAAGGACGCAATCAGCCACGGCCAACTCTACAAGATGATTATAAAATGGGACGGTGGCGAGGGTGAACGCATCCCGGCCTACGCCACTCGTGTCGTACAGGATGAAAACACACATGTATTCTCGGCGCAGGTGTGGTCGCCCGCACGTGCCTACCGTTGGAAGGTCGATGACTTCAAACCCAACCGTGACCCATTACTCATCTACGAGTGTCACATAGGCATGGCCCAGGACCGCGAGGGGGTCGGCAGCTACACCGAGTTCCGCGACCTTGTGCTGCCTCGCATCGCCAAGGACGGCTACAACGCGATTCAAATCATGGCAATACAGGAGCATCCCTATTATGGTTCATTCGGATACCATGTGTCGAGTTTCTTCGCCGCGTCGAGCCGTTTCGGGACTCCGGAGGAACTGAAATCCCTGATTGACCGTGCCCATGAACTCGGCATCGCCGTCATCATGGATATCGTGCACAGCCACGCAGTAAAGAACGAGGTCGAGGGATTGGGACGACTTGACGGTAGCTACAACCAGTATTTCTACGGCGACCACCGTCGCGAACATCCGGCGTGGGACTCCCTGTGCTTCGATTACGGCAAGAACGAGGTGCTGCACTTCCTGCTGTCCAACTGCAAGTACTGGCTTGAGGAATATCGGTTTGACGGATTCCGTTTCGACGGAGTGACCTCGATGCTCTATTATGACCACGGACTGGGCAAAGCGTTCGGCAATTATGGCGACTACTATGACGGCGGCCAGGACACCAACGCCATCACCTATCTCACCCTCGCCAACAAACTCATCCACGAAATCCGTCCCAAGGCAATCACCATCGCCGAGGAAATGAGCGGGATGCCTGGTCTCGCGATTCCGTTCAAGGACGGCGGCATAGGGTTTGACTACCGCATGGCGATGGGCATCCCCGATTACTGGATTAAGACCATAAAGGAACGTAAGGACGAAGACTGGAAACCGTCGTCAATATTCTGGGAGCTCACCAACCGCCGTGCCGATGAAAAGACGGTGTCCTACGTTGAAAGCCACGACCAGGCTCTCGTAGGCGACAAGACCGTCATATTCCGTCTTATCGATGACAAGATGTACTGGCACATGATGCGTGACGATGACGACATGACCGTGGCACGTGGGATGGCACTTCACAAGATGCTGCGTCTCGTGACGGCATCGACCATCAACGGAGGATACCTCAACTTCATGGGCAACGAGTTCGGACATCCCGAATGGATTGACTTCCCCCGCGAGGGCAACGGCTGGAGTTACAAGTATGCCCGTCGCCAGTGGGAACTCGTTGACAATCCCAACCTGAAATATGGCTTCCTGAACGCGTTTGACGATGCGATGATTCATCTGATAGGCGGTGTCAGGAAATTTGAGAACCTCGCGATACAGAAACTGTGGGACAGCGACGGCGACCAGGTGCTCGCGTTCATGCGCGGCGACCTCGTCTTCCTGTTCAATTTCAACCCCTCGCGCTCATTCACCGACTACGGCGTGCTCGCTCCGCAAGGTGAATATGAAATCGTTCTCGACACCGACAGCCCACGGTTTGGCGGTTACGGTAACATTGATGACACCCAGCATCATTTCACCGTACCCGACCCGCTCTATATCGACCAGGACAAAGGCTGGCTCAAGGTCTACATGCCCGCCCGCTCGGCCCAGGTTCTCCGCAAAGTCAAGAAACGCTAAAAGTACCTTCATTCAAGACGACGGCGTTCAAAGAAATGCCGCGTCATTAGAATGAACAAGAGTGCGCCTGTCGCCTGTGCGACAGCCGTCACCCAAAACGCCGCACCATAACCGATATACTCGGCGATAAAACCGCCTACAAGGATACCGACACCCATCCCAATGTCCCAAGAGATGAGGATTGAGGAGTTGGCAGTCCCGCGTTGGTCGTGACGGGCAACCTTGATGAACATGTTGAGGAATGCGGGATACATCTGCCCGTTGCCAAGGCCGACGAGCAGTGCCGACAGATAGAAACTCCACTCCCCCAACGATGTTGCAAAAAGCACGTAACCTACCGTCGAACAGATTACCCCTCGCACACAGTTGCGGGTCAGCAGTCCTGCGCGCAACGACTTCGCCCCATAAAGCCGTGACAGGAACAACCCGGCCGACAACAACATAAAAAACACACCGGTACCATCGGTGATGCCAAGAGACTCCTGACCGTAAATAGCCACATAGTTGCTCATAACACCCCAACACAGGCCGAACAGACTGATATTGACGGCCATCATCCATGCACGGGAGAGGAAGAAATGGTCAAGGCTCATTTTGGGTTTATCAACCACCTTTTCACGCCGTGGAATCCTGACGGTGGACGCGCATACAAAGCCTGTCAAAGCAAGAGCCAAGGCAATCCAAAACAAAAGAGCGAAATTTCCCGTGGCGGAATAGATGTATATGCCTGCCGATGGAGCCACCGCCATCGCAAGATTGTTGCTTAACCCATAGTACCCTATCCCCTCGTTGCGTCGCGATGACGGCAGGACATCAATCGCGACAGTGCTGTTGGCGACAGTCGCCGCCCCGAACGGGATACCGTGCATCGTGCGCACAATCGCAAACATGAGCAACGTCCCCGCTCCGATGTACCCTGCGAAACAGATGAAAAACGCGAACAGACACACCAACAGCACTTTCTTGCGGTCAAAACAATCGACCATGAACCCGCTGAATGGACGCACAAGCAATGTCGCGACGACATATCCCGATAAAACAAGCCCAGTCAAATCCTTATCGGCGTCAAACTGGGCATCGAGATATATCGGCAAAAGCGGTGCGAGAATATAAAAGGCAAAAAACAACAGGAAATTGCTTCCCATCACTTTCCAATAATTGGAATTCCAAAGCCTTTCGGAATCCTTTACATTACCAACTGACATTTACAACAAATCTTTTTTACGCACCGCAAAATTACAAAAATTAGCGTCACCCCACAAAAACAAGTGACGTGACGCAAAATATATTGAGAGTATTGTATTTTCATCAGAACGGGCGACGTCCCGGGCCACTATGTCCGCCCGGAGGGGGACCGCCGGGGCCTCCACGATGGTATTCATCGCCACCACGGCGCGAGGGTTCATTCCCCTTGCCGAACGTGTTAAACTTATAGGCGAATGTAACCATGAAATACCGCGTCAGTGAATTATACTCGGTATCGTCTATATAGTTGGCGGTCACATTGCGGCGTATATTGGATTTCTGCTGCAACAGGTCATACACCTTCAAAGCCACAGTAGCGACACGCCCGCGCAGGAACTGATAGGACACCTGGGCGTTCCACATCCACTGGCGGCTGTCATATCCCGAAGAATAACCGCTCGTTGCCGAGTAATTGACATCGGTATTTAACGAGACTCCGAACGGTGCGTTATATGTGCCGTTGAAAGACCCACCGTATGTATGTACGGTGCGATTGGCCGAAGCCTGTACTGTGTTGTGGGTGAGTTGCAGACGATAGAACGGGCGAAGTTCAAGTTCAACATTGTCAGGACGCCATGCGATTGAGAAATTTTCACCGAGCATATAGGTGAGCGATGCGTTGCGAAGCGCATTGTTGAAACCGACAGTCCGGCTAAGCGAGTTGAACAGATGATTGTTGACAGTCCATGCCTTGTTGCGCAACGGCTGGGAGTACATGAACATCACACGGCCGTTCCACACACCGTTGACATTGGTATAGGTTGTCGTTTGGCCGCCTGTCTCCTGGTTGAATGTCGTCTTTGAGATGATGGAATTCTGTGTCAGCTGCAGGTCGGCCATAGCCATCATCGAGCGCTGGGCGGCAGAGTTGAAATCCTGGAAACGCAACATCACGTGATGGCTGAACGAGGGGTCAAGGTCGGGGTTACCGATGACCACGCGCAGAGGGTCGGAATAATCGGCCACCGGCTGTAGCTGGGTCATCGAGGGTTGTGAGGAACGCCCCATATAGAACATGTTCAACGAACGCGACTTGCCCATCTTGTAACGGTAACGCAGATAAGGCGCGAAGTTCCATACCCATCGGGTGTCGATATTGCGGGCCGAATTAATCAGGTCAAAACTCTCCGACATCGAGGGAACGAGCGACAACCCCGCCTCAAGATTATAGGCCTTGGTAACCTTCCTGATACCCAGTCTTATGTCCTGGTTAAAGAAATGGTTGCGGAAACGGTTGGACAGAGAATCGTTGAACTGCATGTTTGTGTAGTCAAAACCTCCAAGCGGGTCTGTCGGGTCAAGGAGCGGATAGTCGTAGGTCAACTTGTCGGCGTCATTCCATCGGTATGATGCACGATAGGCGGCAATCAACGACCATCCTTTGGCCGGGTCTCCAAGAGGCTCCGTCCACGAGACGCGCCCCATGGCCGAATGACTCCAGGTGTGATTGTCGGCATACTGGTCGTAGGTGTCAATCGAGTCGTTGAACAGATAGAAACGGTTCAGGGCGTAACTCCATTCCTTCTCACGCTGGTTGCTGTAATTGTAGCTCGCCATGAACGAGAAACTACGACCGGGCTTGCGGAAACGGTGGTTATAGATTAGACGCATGCCCAGGTTGACAGCATTGGCCTTGGATGACACATCGTTGAAACTACTGTTGACAAGAGTGCGGTCAATATCGCCGGCACGCGTCATGGCCGAGTCAAGCGACTCGGAGCGATTGAAATTGACCGAAACATTGGGTCGGAACTCAAATGTGTTGAACGAGTCAGGCTTCCATAGCACCCTGAAATCGGCACGGATGTTATGCCCCTTGTCATTAGCCTGTTTAGCCGAATTACTATAGGACGTAGAGTCGGTGAACAGATATTGACGGTCCTGTCGCTGGCGGGTATCACGGTCGGTGTTACTGTACATAACGTCACCCCCCACACGGAATTTCTCACCATTCCCCACATTAAAATTGAACCCGAGGGCACGGGATGTCGTAAGACCGTTTGTACCTCCAAAACGACGGAAACGGCTTCCTCCGTCATTGAACCCAAGTTCGTTTATATTATTGAAATTACCAAGGAATGTAAACTGATTCTCATTGGCGAACCGATTGACCACAAAGCTGCCCTTGTAGCGGTCGTCAGTGCCATATCCGGCCTCGACATTGCCGAACCAACCGTTTTTCATCCCTTTCTTGACAGTGAGATTGATGACAGTCTCATCCTCTCCGTCATCCACTCCTGTCATACGCGCCAGGTCACTCTTGCGGTCCACGACCTGAAGTTTGTCGACCATATTGACAGGCAGGTTGCGCGATGCGACAGTGGGGTCATCACTGAAAAACTCCTTGCCGTCAACAAGAATCTTGGACACCTCCTTGCCGTTGGCAGTGATTTTACCTGACGATGCGTCCACCTCGACTCCAGGTAGACGTTTGAGCAAGTCCTCGACGACGGCGTTAGGCTGGGTCTTATAGGTCGAAGCGTTGAACTCGACCGTGTCCTCCATCACCTTTATAGGGGTACGCACGCCTACCACACTAACTTCTTCAAGCAGATTGGATTTCTCGGCGAGGACAATGGGCCGCATCCTGACATTGGACGAATCAACCTTGACTCTCCGATTCACGACACCATAACCCATGTAGGTGACCTCCACTATGTAATTGCCAGGTTTTATATTATTGAGACTGAACTTGCCGTCAAGGTCGGCGGCCGTCCCGGAGACAAACGAACTGTCCCGCTCACTAAGCAATCTCACTGACGCCTGCGGAAGAGTCTCGCCCTGTTTGTCCCGGATTGTGCCGGTTATATTGGCAGCGAATGTCAACAGTGCCGCGCTCCCGGCGACAAACAAGGTAGTCACACCCCTTAGAAAACTATTCTGCATTGTTCTACTTTTTGACTTTTTTAGTTAAAACACAACAATAAGGACAAAAAAACTATACAAAGGTTTAAATTCCGCATGAAAAAAACTG
The DNA here is from genome assembly GCA_947628305.1 of uncultured Muribaculaceae bacterium. Taxonomy (GTDB): domain Bacteria; phylum Bacteroidota; class Bacteroidia; order Bacteroidales; family Muribaculaceae; genus HGM05190. The sequence goes on from CANQZG010000001.1 coordinate 276,693, forward strand.
ACTCGATTAGACCAAACCCAACATTTTTTCGATAAAGTCCAATCGAGTCAAGTATTGTTAAATTGTATTAATCAATATTCATCCCACGACTTGATTTCGATGTCATCAAGCGAGCGTGTAGTGAACGCCTCAATAAACGCCGATGCCAGACGCGCATTAGTCAACAACGGGATGTTGAGGTCAATCGCGGCACGACGTATCTTGTAACCGTTGGACAACTCGGTGGGCGAGAAATTTTTGGGGATATTGACGACAAGGTCTATCGCGCGGTCATGCAACAGCTGCAACGCCTGTGGCTGCATGTCATCCTGGCTCGGCCAATAAACATGAATCGCGGGAATACCGTTATCGTTGAGGAAACGATGTGTCCCACCGGTGGCATAGATTCGATACCCGTGGTTGTGGAGGGCATGGGCGGCATCGAGCATATCGGCTTTCTGACGCGGGGTGCCGGTTGACATCAACACACCCTTATCCTTTGACGGGAAACGCAACCCCACCGAAAGCATGGATTTCAACAAAGCCTCCGATGTATCATCGCCTATACAACCCACCTCGCCGGTAGACGACATGTCGACACCGAGCACCGGGTCGGCACCCTGGAGACGCGAGAAACTGAACTGCGACGCCTTTATACCCACATAATCAAGGTCAAACGCATTCTTGGCCGGTTTCTCCACCGGGAGACCGAGCATAATGCGTGTCGCCATGTCGATAAAGTTGATTTTCAACACCTTTGACACGAACGGGAAACTGCGTGACGCACGTAGGTTACATTCAATCACCTTTATGTCGTTGTTTTTGGCGAGGAACTGTATATTGAACGGGCCTGAAATCTTTAGCGCGGCGGCAATCTGTGACGAGACTTTCTTGATGCGACGCATAGTCTCGACATATAGTTTCTGTGGCGGGAACTGGATTGTTGCATCGCCCGAGTGCACACCGGCGAACTCTATATGTTCCGATATGGCATACGCCTTGATTTCTCCGTCCTGTGCCACGGCATCCATCTCGATTTCCTTTGCATTCTGTATGAACTCTGTGACAACGACAGGATGCTGCTTGGACACGTTGGCGGCGAGTCGCAGGAAGCGTTGAAGCTCCTCGGGGTTGGAACAAACGTTCATGGCCGCACCCGAAAGCACATAACTCGGTCGCACAAGCACCGGGAATCCCACCTCGTCGATAAACTTGTTGATGTCATCGAAACTTGTCAACTCTCGCCAACGCGGCTGGTCTATGCCGAGACGGTCGAGCATCGCCGAAAACTTATTGCGGTCCTCGGCATTGTCGATACTCTTGGCCGTGGTGCCGAATATAGTGACACCCTCGGCGTCAAGGCGCATCGCAAGGTTGTTGGGGATTTGCCCACCGACTGACAGGATTGTACCCCTCGGCTGCTCAAGGTCGATGATATCCATGACACGCTCAAATGTCAGTTCATCGAAATAGAGCCGGTCACACATGTCATAATCGGTCGAGACTGTCTCGGGATTATAGTTTATCATCACCGAACGCCAGCCCTGTTTCTTGACGGTCATCAGCGCATTGACCGAGCACCAGTCAAACTCGACGGAGCTGCCGATGCGGTAGGCCCCCGAACCAAGCACTATTATCGAACGGTTGTCATGCAGGTACTCGACATCGTTTTCATTTCCGTTGTATGTGAGGTACAGGTAGTTGGTCTGTGCGGGATATTCGGCCGCAAGTGTGTCAATCTGTTTAACCACAGGTACAATCCCATGGGATTTACGGAAAGTACGCACTCGCATATTGTCTCCGCCTGACGGGTCGAGACGTTCCTTCAATGTCGCACGCGCCACCTGGAAATCGCTGAACCCCTGCTGCTTGGCCTGACGCATCAGTTCGACGGGAATTTCATCGATATTATTATATCCCTCAAGTTCACGTTGCGTCACGATAATGTTCTGCAGCCGATAGAGGAACCATTTCTCTATTTTGGTCAACTGATGGATGCGGTCAACGGAATATCCGCGCTTCATCGCCTCTGAAATCACAAAAATACGTTTATCAGTAGGCTCGGCAAGAGCCTTGTCGATATCATCGATTTTCATGTCACGGTTTCCTACAAAACCGTGCATCCCCTGCCCTATCATGCGAAGGCTTTTCTGAATAACCTCCTCAAAAGTCCTGCCTATAGCCATCACCTCGCCCACCGATTTCATCGATGAACCGATTTCGCGACGCACACCGTGGAACTTACCCAAATCCCAACGCGGTATTTTGCAAACGATATAATCGAGGGCCGGTTCAAAAAACGCCGATGTCGATTTTGTGACGGCGTTCTTCAGGTCAAACAAACCATATCCGAGACCGAGTTTAGCCGCGACAAAGGCCAACGGGTACCCGGTCGCCTTCGATGCCAGGGCCGATGAACGGCTGAGACGGGCGTTCACCTCAATCACACGGTAGTCCATCGACTCGGGGTCAAACGCATATTGCACGTTACACTCGCCCACGATGCCCACATGACGCACGATTTTAATGGCGAGTTTGCGCAGATAATGATAGTCTTCATTGGAAAGTGTCTGTGACGGCGCGACCACGATACTCTCGCCGGTGTGTATGCCGAGGGGGTCGAAGTTCTCCATGTTGCACACCGTGATACAGTTGTCGAAACGGTCTCGCACCACTTCATACTCGACCTCCTTCCATCCCTTGAGCGATTTTTCAATCAACACCTGGGGTGAAAAGGACAAGGCCTTTTCAGTGAGCGTGACCAATTCCTGTTCATTGTCACAGAAACCGCTTCCGAGACCGCCGAGTGCGTATGCGGCACGCACAATCACAGGGTAACCGAGATGTCTCGCAGCCTCAAGGGCCGCGTCTATAGAATTGACAGCCTCGCTCTTGATTGTCTTGACATCAATTTCATCAAGACGTTTCACAAACAGTTCACGGTCCTCGGTGTCCATGATTGCACGCACCGGCGTACCGAGAACCTTAACATTATATTTTTCAAGCACTCCTGACTCGTACAATTCAACACCGCAATTAAGGGCCGTCTGACCACCGAATGCAAGCAAGATTCCATCAGGACGCTCCTTGGCGATAACCTTCTCGACAAAATAAGGGGTGACCGGGAGGAAATAAATCTTATCAGCGAACCCGTCGGAGGTCTGCACCGTCGCAATATTGGGATTGATTAGAACCGTCGCGATTCCCTCCTCTTTCATCGCCTTGAGTGCCTGTGATCCTGAATAGTCAAACTCCCCGGCCTCGCCTATCTTCAATGCGCCGCTACCAAGCAGCAACACTTTCTTTATCTTATTGTCTTCCATTTCAGAGCATGTTTATAAATTCATCAAACAGGAACTCGGTGTCCTTCGGGCCGCTACTTGCCTCGGGATGGAACTGCGCCGAGAAGAAAGGCAACGTCTTGTGACGTATACCCTCGTTGGTGCCATCGTTCATGTTGGTGAACAACGGTTCCCAGTCAGCGGGAAGGGTGGAGTTATCAACAGCGAAACCATGATTCTGAGACGTTACGAAACATTGTTCAGACCCCTCACGGCGAACAGGCTGGTTGTGACTGCGATGCCCGTATTTCAATTTGTAGGTGCTCGCTCCGGCTGCCTTGGCGAGAAGCTGGTTACCCATGCAGATACCGCATATAGGCTTACCAATCGCCATGGCCTTGCGTATATTCTCGACAGTCTTACCAGCCATATCGGGATTACCCGGCCCATTGGAAATGAAAAGTCCGTCGTAAGGTATCGATGTAAAGTCATAGTCCCATGGCACACGTATCACCTTGACACCGCGACCGGTAAGGCATCGGATGATGTTGTGTTTAGTGCCACAGTCCACAAGCACCACAGTTTTCTCGCCCTCACCATGCTCCTCTACTTCACGGCAGCTTACCTCTGCAATAAGGTTCTCCCGGTTAGGGTCGTAAAAACCAATTTCATCGTCATCCCCAAACACAATCTTACCAAGCATCGAGCCGTGTTCACGCAGATGCTTGGTAAGCGCACGAGTGTCTATGTCATATATCCCAGGGACTTTCTCCTCCTTGAGCCATTCGCCGAGCGAACGGTCGGCCTGCCAGTGACTGTGGTCAAACGAATAATCCTGCGCCACTATTGCCCGGCAATGAATCGCATCGCTCTCGTAGTACTCGCTGACGTCGTCTTTCTCCCTGCGTGGCGGGACACCGTAATTACCAAGAATCGGATAAGTGGTCACAAGTATCTGACCACGGTAGGAGGGGTCGGTCAGGCTTTCAGGATAACCCGTCATGGCGGTATTGAAGACGACCTCCCCTGCCGTCGGCATCTCATGGCCGAACGACTTCCCTTCAAATCGTGTGCCATCCTCGAGAATCAGGACGGCGCGCTTGTTTTTTCGCATCGTGTGATAGAGTAAGAAGCTGTTTAAAAATATCTGTTAAATAGAGGCGGATGGTTTTTAGGTGATTTTGATTTAAGTCGCGGGAGCATAGCGAGCTATGAGACCAAGACGCGAATCAAAATCAACAAAAAGCAGCCGGACAATATTTAAAGAATATGTAGATAGCGGTTAAACATTAAATTAATTAAAAAGCTGAATGAATCAGGTTACCGATAGTCTCGCGTCTTTAAGTGTCTTTGCCCCTTTGGCGCGGTCACGTAGCTCGCTACGCTCCTTTGCCTGCATGGACAAAGCCATCTTAGAGAATGTTTGGATTTAACAGTCGAATTTTTATAGGCAGATTTCGAGACAGTTCCGGGTCTCCGAGCGAGGAGTGTATCGAGATACATGACGAGCGAGAGAAACGGAAATGGCCGGAAGATGCCGTCAAGGAACCCCCAATGCGGTCTCTTAGACGCTTTTGTCCCTTTGTCTCGGTCACGATGCCCGCATCGCTCCCTCGGCTGCATGGACAAAATCATCTCAAGACTCCGCATAAAAATTTCTGACTGTTAAATTCAACCATTCTCTTAAATACGCTACCTCTATTTTAACATAGATTTTTAAACAGCTTCTAAAGTAGTTGCTGACTGGTGGTTCTTGACCAACTGGCCCGGTCGCATAAACGACCATGCAAAGTTACAAAAGTTTTGCGGATTGTCATAACGGACACCTCACAAATCTCCACATACAGTCTATGCACCACACGACATACAACGCCAGGGGTCAGCGGATAAATTTCGGGGCGAGGATAAAGAGGCCGAACGATATGCCACAGTTCCAGTTGCGTGCGGGATAGGTCATGTAGTTGCCGTAGACACTCAACGATGCGAACGGGAATGTGGCGACAGCGGCAAGTTCTCCGAGAAACTGCGGGTCTCTGAATCGCCGGCCGTAACAAGGGGCGAAACCATCTTTGTCGGGGAGAATTTTACGGTAGGGTATGAAAAGATATCCGCTTCCGCGCAATTGCAACGTGCTGTTCATTTTCCATACAGGCACGACACCGAGCGCACCGTAAGAATTCGCCCGGAAACCGATGTTAAACGCATTGTAGGACGAAGCCGTGGGATGAAACGCGTCAGCCGATACAATCGAGGCATCGTAGGTGCTCAACAATTTACGCGTGGACGCGACAGCCTCCAGCTCAACCCCGAGCGAAAAATGGCGGCACAAGTTGAAATAATTGCGAGTTTTCACTTTGGTGCGAAGCCATGAGGGATGTGTATCGGAATCGCCCGCACCATCTACGGCACGGTCGTTCCGCACCGTACCGTGGTAGCCGCCAACCGCCACTCGGTATTCACTGCCCGAAGTCGGGAAAAACGCATCATCAAGAGTGGAACGCTCCCACGACAGATACACCTGCCCGAGATTAGACACGAGACGGTCACGCGCGAGGTCAGGGTCAGTAGAAAGAAGCGCACTCTGATAGAAACGGTCGGTCAGATGCCCGTACCCGACACCGGCCTCAGCCACGGAATGACGCCCAGTCTCCATGCAATAGGCCAAACGGCCGAAAACCTCACTGCGGGTCACGAACGTCGGATTATCCTTTTCGAAAAACAACTTCTCGCTCTCATGGAACTTCTGACGCGAGACATCGGCCATGATTTTAAGATAGGACGGACGTCGTGTCATGAAATGGACTTTGGCATCGGCGGTAGCCGCAAGATAACTCTGCCCAGCCCACCCTTTTAAATTAACGCTTAATGAATTGTAACTGATTGTATTGTACCCTGCCGAAAGAAACAGCATACTCGTGGTGGCTGATGTCAGGTAACCGCCTACACCGATATTGTATTTATCCTTCACATCAGCCTTCAGGCCAAGCGCGAAAAGGCCTGTCGAGTCATTATAGACAGCCCTGGGCATCAGATTCTCCAACTGTCCCGGAGTGATGGCGCGGTAATAGGCATCGCGGGCAGCTGAAATCCCGAACGTGTCGCGACGGGACGAATGAGTGAAAAGATAGTCGATATATCGGTTCTGCGACGGACTGCCCCCCGAGACGCTGACCGAGTCGAACCTGACATAGGGGGTGGCGGACTTGAACACCCCGCGACGCAATTCCCGTAACTCACGCGGGGTGCGGGTCGTGACACGTGATTTTATCGAATCTATCATCGCCATGCCTCGCCGGTAGCCTATGTTATAAATCTCACGCGCCTTGTCCCAGTCAAGCAACCCGAATTCATGCAAATCGATGTGGATACGTATCCCCTCGTCAGCGGGGAACTCATATTGGCTTTTCTGCATTATCATGTCCTCGAGCTGGTCATAAAGGTCATTGGCCTTAGGCTTGGAATTGGGACCGGAGACATCGACCCCGATAAATATTGACGGCGCAAAGTCCTCCCGCATAACATCAAACGGGAAATTATCATAGATACCGCCGTCATAGACCAATACGCCATCCAGCTCTATAGGCCGGAACACAAGAGGGAAACTCATGGACGCACGTATTGCATCGCCAAGCGAACCGCCGCGACAAACGATTTTGCGTTTGTTGTATACATCGGAGCACACACTGCGGAACGGCACGAACAGACGGTTGAAATCACCACCGCATTGAGCCGTATAGGCCGAGAACAGCTCCATGAATGCAAAATTCATCGGAAGCGGGTTTATCAGGCTTGTCGGAAGCACCGACGAGACCTTTGACGAGTCATTCTTCCCAAGATTCAAAGTAACAAAGGCCGGCGTCTTTTCATTTTTTTCGAACCGATAGGTGTAATTGGGGTCAATACGCCCTGACGACCAGTATTGGAATCCACGGGACTGAATCATATCCATCATCTCGGCGGGGGTGTAACCGGCGGCGTACAACCCGCCGACAATCGCGCCCATAGATGTACCTGTGACATAATCAATCGGGATATCGTTATCCTCCAACGCCTGGATGACACCTATATGCGCGATACCCTTGGCACCGCCTCCGCTAAGAACGAGGCCCACCGACTGATGCGCAGGCACAGAATCCGTCACAGACCCCGCCGTTGAAACAGCGAAAAACAACAGGCATAACGCCGACAGGCACAATTTTCTCATAAATGACGAATGATTGTTGAAACAGGGAGGACATCACCGATGCCCTCCCCTTATAAACGCTTTAAATCACTGAATTGTTATCAGAATTTTATTTCTTGGCATCGATATCCTTCAACAGCGTCTCGACAGCGACACGCAACTGGTCATCCTGACCGAGAACCACCTTGGCCGGGTCGTTGAGGATGAGAATATCGGGGTCGAGCTGGGAATTTTCAAGATAGCTGCCGTCGGGAAGCTGATAACCTATCACCGGGATTCCGAAATATAGCGAGGGGTCCTGAAGCGTGACCCAGTTTACCGAGGTCATCGTGCCCGGGACAGGTGCGCCGACGAGCTTACCGAGACGACGGTTCTTGTACACCCACGGCGTGCCGTGCGCATTGGAATAGTTGGCCTCGCACTGCACCATTATGCTCGGTTTGTTCCATCGGCGTGAAGGCATGTCACACACCTCTGTTCCACGTATAACCTGGGTGAAATATTTGTCACCCGAGAACAGCACCTCTATATCCTCGTGCAGACGGCCACCTCCGTTCCAGCGCGTGTCAATCACGATGCCGTCCCGTTTGTTATACTTGCCCAGTATCTTTGAATAGATGTCACGGAAAGAGCCGTCGGACATCGACTGGATGTGCACATAACCGAGTCGTCCGTCAGACAGACTGTCAACGTAGGCCTCACGCCCCTTTACCCACCGCTTGTAAAGCAATGAATTGAACCGTCCCGACGAGATGGGGATGACAACCTCCTCATCAAAAGAGCCTGACGGTTTGCGGAACCTGACAAGCGTCTTTTTACCGGCGAGCCGGTTAAACAGAGCGGTATTGTCGGTGTCGGCATCAAGTGCCTCGCCATTGACGCTGACAATAATATCGCCGGGACGCAAATCGGAGTTAGCGCGGTCAAACGGCCCCCCGGTCACGACTTCAGCCACTTTCAGGCCATCGCCGGCATATGAAAGGTCATAAAGAAGCCCGAGCGAGGCAGTGTTGTCCACAGCCTTGTCAGACGAATACCCCGAGCCAGTATGGCTAACGTTCAACTCGCCGAGCAACTCCGAAAGCATTTCGGCAAAATCATAATTGTTATTGATATGCGGGAGGAACCGTCGGTACTGTGCCGTCATCGCGGGCCAATCCACCCCGTGCATGTCAGGCGTATAGAACCGCTCGCGTTCCTGCACCACGACCGTCTCAAACATTGCCTCACGCTCCTTGGCGAGGTCGAGTTTCATTGAGCCGGAGAACGAGATATTTGTGAGTTTGTCACTCTTGGGATTCAGTTTCTTGAATGTGTTAGAACCAAGCATATAGATGTTACCGTCCTTGTCGGCCTCCATCCCGAGACGCCCGGCATCGAGTTTGCTCACTATCTTGGCGTCACCATCACGCACCGAGATTTTCCAAAGGTCATATCCGCCCTCGATTGCCGAGAGATAATAAAGCGCGTCACCATCCTTGTTGACAATCGCGTCACATATATCGGATGAATTGGGGGTCAGACGCACAATCCTGTCCTCAAGACCGTCGATTTCCACCTTTATCGGCTTGATACCGTCTTTGTCGCCACCGTCCTTGCCTTTAACCTCGGCATACTCCTTGGAGCCTTTTTTCTTTGACTTCTTGCTCTTTTTATCATCCTTGGCAGGGGCGGGGTCTTTCTTCTTGTTGGCTTTTTCAACCTCTTTGAGCAACGCATAGTCCTCCTCGCTGAGACGGAAGCGGTCGTATGCGGCCTGATTCAGGAACACGAGCATAACATCGCTCATCGACCCCCACGAGGCATGGTTGCGCATGCCATATCTCTCTGACAGAAACAGGATTGCGTTCCCGTCAAGGACAAAACGGGGCGACTCGTCAAAGTAACCGCTGTTGGTTATATCGGTCACAGTGCCGGTGCGGGCGTTAATCAAGGCGATATCTGTATAGGGATGTCTCCCGTGCCCTGTGATTTCAGCGACAATCCAACGGCTGTCGGGCGACCAGCTGTAGTTGAAACCGCCCGTACGCTCGGGGTTATAAGTCCCGTCGGTCAACTGTTTCACCTCCTTGGTCGCAAGATTCATCAACATCAACCGGTTACGCCCCTCAATAAAAGCGAGTGTCTTGCCGTCGGGCGATACCTGCGGGCATGTACGTTCCACGTCATCATTGAAAAGCGCAGTCTCCTCAATGACTGTCGCGTTTGAAAAATTGGGGTCATCCTTGCGGGCGACGGTGGCCTTGTACAGATTCCAATGCCCGTCACGTTCCGACACATAGTAAAGGGTCTTGCCATCGGGCGACCATGCCGGCTGCCCCTCGGGGGCGGCCGTATCGGTTATACGCTTGATGGATGGATATTCAACCGATGTCACGAACACCTCGCCGCGTTTGACAACGGCGAGCTGCTTTCCGTCGGGCGACACCGCCGCACCGCTTATCCCGCCACGGACACTGATTGCCTCCAACGGGTTATCCTCGTCGATGGTGATGTCGATATTGACTTTCTTAGGTTCTTCCCCGGCTTTCTTTGTATAGATTTCTCCATCGTATGCCATGGCCAAGGTACCGTCACCACCCTGTGAAAGGAAACGCACGGGATGGGTCTTGAAGTCAGTGACCTTTGCAATGGCCTTCGGGTTGTCGAGCGGGAAAGAATACACATTAAACGACCCGCCGTCACGCTCGCTAAGGAAATAAACGGTCTTGCCGTCAGGCGACAGCACCGGGTTACGGTCCTCGCCACCTCGGTGCGTAAGGTTGGTGTGGCGGCCGTCAGAGGCGTCATAACGCCACACATCGCGGGTGACTGACGACGTGTGATGCTTGCGCCACTCGTTTTCCAGACCTTTCACATCCTGATAAAGGAAACTCTTGCCGTCGGGGAGAAATGAAAGCATCTGCGCAGGAGTTGACAACACCTGTGTTACCGCGCCACCCTCGACAGGAACACGGTAAAGTTCGGTCAACCGTCCTGAAGGGAACATCGCACTCGACGGCAGGTCCTGGATTGCAGCGGAAAAAAGCACATATTTCCCATCTGGCGAGAACGCTTCGGGAATCTCACGCGCCGAGTTGGTGGTCAGGCGTTTCGCACTCCCACCGGCGGCATCCATGACAAAGATGTCAAACCCGCCGTTACGGTCACTCGCGAATGCTATTTTACTTCCGTCGGGCGACCACACCGGGTCGCTCTCGTAGGACGCCAGGGTGGTCAGACGAGCCGCCTTGCCACCCGTGGCCGGGACTGTATAGATGTCACCTTTATAGGTGAACGCGATTGTTGTCCCGTCAGGCGAGATTTTAACATCACGCAGCCATAGCGGGGTCACAGCCGACACCCCCATAGACGCGGCGGCAAGTGACAATGTAAGCAATAGTTTTTTCATTATATAATTATTCAATTGTTTCAAAATCAGAGTCATTAATCCATGCGTGGGGAATATTCCGTTCACCGGTCTTCCAACGCCTATAGAACTGACGCGCGGGACATTGGTTGGGGTAACGGTCAAAAACATCTCCGTGTCCCGACATCCTCGGGTCACCCTCCGATTTAAGACGCGATTCCATCTCGACAGCCATCGAAACGGCCAACGGTTTCATCGCCGGGTCCCCGATGAGATTATTGACACACGCCGGGTCGGTCTTGATATTATATAACTCCTCGGCATCGCGTTTCCCGAACGAAAGTTCCCAAAAATGCCTTGTCGCAGGGTCATGTCGTGTCTTGAGCACCTCGGTCTTGGTGGGACTTCCGTCCACATCCATGTAGCCGGTCTCGGGGTTGCACGCAGGCCAACGCCCCGGCTCATAGTTGCGGATATAAAGGTAGTCGCCACGGATTAATCCACGTATCGGATAACCCTGGTCATCAGGCCTTCCCACGTCATGACGCTCACGCCCCAATAGGACAAAATCACGGTCAACACCTCGGTCAGAGTCTTTCAATAAATCCATGAAACTACGCCCGGTGACCGGCATCATCCCGGTATCAGATTCTCTAACACCGATTGCGTCAAACAATGTCGGTACAATATCTATGACACATATATTCTCATCAAGCCGGCGACCGGGATTGACGATGCCGTCACGCCACATGACCGCCATCGGTATATGCACCGATTCATAATAGTCCTGCCCCTTGCATCGCGGGAAAGGCATGTTATGGTCGGAGAGCACCATAACAATCGTATTGTCAAGCTCCCCTGACTGTTCAAGCATCTGCAACATCAACCCAAGCTGCCTGTCGAAATATTCGATTTCCACAGCATAATCAAGCATGTCATGCCTGACGGTCTCATTGTCGGGCCAGTAAGGGGGCACGGAATCTATATCGGATATCTGTTTCCCGAAACGTTCATGGGAGCGGTATTCATATTTGCGGTGCGGTTCACGCGCCCCATACCAAAAACAGAATGGCTTGGAACCGTCCCGTTTTGCAAGAAACGCCTTGAAATTGGCCGCATAATCAATCTTGTTGATTCCTGTCGTGGGCGGGACACATTTAATCTTGTTCCATGGCTTGCCCGTCAACCGACGTTCAGTGCTGTCAGCGTTAAGGGCGACACCGGGTCCCCACCCCTTGCCGGTATATCCCACCACATACCCTTTTTCAGCCAACGCTTCAGGATAGGTCTTGAATTTCAATGGAAATGCAGGCCAATGGTTTCCGGCCTCCTCAAGCTGCCATGAGTTACGCCCCGTCAACATCGAGGCACGGGACGGGGCCGACTTAGCGTTGCATGTATAGGCATGATTCATGAGCACCCCGTCGCGGGCCACGCGGTCAAACACGGGTGTCGACACCCATTTTGTCCCGTATGCACTCGCATGCCCTGCGTCATCGGCAACGCAAATCAATATATTAGGGCGTTTACCGGCAACCTTATCGGCCGCAAAGCCATTGGCCGCCACAGACACCACTACCGACATTAAAGAAATGTGTTTTATTTCCATTGCGCTCATGAATTCTTTTGACAAAGGTACTGACAATCATCGAGCTATGCAACACAAATAATATTGGATTTCCCGACAATCACCCGACAGGACAACCCGACAAAATGACGTGGCTGCATGACAATGAAAAAAGTTGTCAAGACAAGGTTTAAAAAATCTAAATGGTTGTAAAATACGCCCCAAGCATCAAATCGCACAACATCATATTGATTTACAATCAATTATGCAACAAATCACCCATTTATTCACCACTGTTTACATTAACATTAATCATTGCACATCATCCAATGGCAATGTGCAATCGGCACAAAATCACACTATTTGTGCCAATTATGGCATGATTCACTCCACACAAACATTACAACACGCTATTTTTCAAGCAATTGCATACCAAAGTAAATTCAAATACAACACTTTGTAAACCTTAAAAATATGTTAATTATTGTCATTATATCGGCCATTTTTGAGATTTTCATTAACAAACAGCTTGTTATGCTAAATTGTGTTTCATTCCCTTTAGTTTTGTTTCAATTAACACAACCGCCCTATTATCAACATTTTGCAATTTGCACACACGACCGAAAATTCGTAATTTTGCATCGTCAACATGAAATGTAGGCAGTGCAGCCTACAATACTTTTTAATAAAACCAATTGTTGAAATGAAAGCAAAGAACCTTATTATATCAGCCATCTTAGGCATAACCACATTAATCACCGCCAACGCCGACATCACTAAAATACCGATGCTTCCACAGCGTCACCAGGCAGCCGCCACTACCGAGGCCCAAGCCACCCAGCAGACGGCACGCAACTTTGTCGAACGCGCCTACGACTCGGCACGCAGCCATTCTCCATTCGCGACAGTACAGCCTGTAGAGGTAGCGTCACGTGTCAATCTCAACATTGCCGACAAAATGATTAACTATGCCGCGAAATTCCTCGGCACACGTTACATCCTCGGTGCAACCGGCCCAAAGGCATTTGACTGTTCAGGTTTCACATCCTACGTATTCAAGAATTTTGGAATCGCCTTGAACCGCACGTCACGCATGCAATATCAGCAAGGTGAAAAGGTCAATACCAAGAACCTACGCCCCGGCGACCTGTTGTTCTTCAGCAGCCGTTCAAGCGGACGCGGAAATGTGGGACATGTCGCAATGGTGGTTGACGTAGACCCCAAGACCAAGTCCTGCACATTCATCCATGCATCGGTCAAGAAAGGTGTGACCTATCAGAAATTCCCTGACAACGGATATTTTGACCGTCACTTCATCGGCGCGAAGCGTATCCTCGGGACATCGCTCCACCGCCAGCAGGGCGCATAAAGACATATCCGATACAACATTCTTCTCTCTCAATACAAACCACGGCAGTCATTACTGCCGTGGTTTCTTTTTGGCACACCTTTTGCTCGTTCATAATGATGCAATTCAACCTTATTTCGAATTGGATTGTTAGATTATATAAGAATTAACGTAGAACTATTTATCCATATCATAATATGAACTTCAACAACTTCACCATCAAATCGCAGGAAGCGATTCAGAAAGCGGTGGAAATCACCAAGGGCAGCGGCAACCAGGCCATCGAGCCGGTCCATCTGCTCAAAGGGGTTGTATCGGAGGGAGAGTCGCTTGTCAAATTCATCTTTTCAAAGGTGGGCGCGAACATGTCGGCTCTCGATTCGCAAATCGACCGCGAAATCGCATCCCTGCCAAAAGTCTCGGGAGGCGAACCCTACCTGAGCCGCACATCAAACGACGTATTGCAAAAGGCCCTTGACATCGCCAAGAAACAAGGCGACGAATATGTCACACTCGAAGCATTGCTAATGGCAATCTTCAATATCAACTCCCCGGCCGCTACCATACTGAAAGATGCCGGATTGAGCGAAAAAGAATTAAGCGCGGCCATCGACGAACTTCGCAAAGGCAAGAAAGCTACCGACCAAAGCGCGGAGGACACCTATAATGCCTTGTCAAAATATGCCATAAACCTCAATGAACGCGCACGACAGGGGAAACTTGACCCGGTCATCGGACGCGATGACGAAATACGCCGTGTGTTGCAGATTCTCAGCCGACGTACCAAGAACAACCCGATGCTGATTGGTGAACCTGGTACAGGCAAGACCGCAATAGCCGAAGGTCTCGCACAGCGCATCGTGCGTGGCGATGTCCCCGAAAACCTGCGTTCAAAACAGATTTTCTCACTTGACATGGGCGCGCTTGTCGCCGGTGCCAAATACAAGGGCGAGTTTGAGGAACGTCTCAAGGCGATTGTCAACGAAGTGACACAGAGCGACGGCGAAATAATCCTTTTCATTGACGAAATCCATACACTCGTAGGCGCAGGTAAAGGCGAAGGGGCGATGGACGCGGCCAATATCCTCAAACCCGCACTCGCACGTGGCGAGTTACGTAGTATCGGCGCAACGACCCTTGACGAGTATCAGAAATATTTTGAAAAAGACAAAGCCCTCGAACGTCGCTTCCAGAAAGTCATGGTCAACGAACCTGACGAGATGAGTGCAATCGCAATCCTGCGCGGACTGAAAGAACGGTACGAGAACCATCACAAGGTACGCATCCGCGACGAGGCGGTCGTGGCCGCCGTCCAACTGTCGGAACGTTATATCACCGACCGTTTCCTCCCCGACAAGGCAATCGACCTCGTTGACGAAGCGGCATCGAAACTACGTCTTGAAATCGATTCCGTACCACAGGCCCTCGATGAAATCTCACGCATGATTGCCCAGAAAGAAATCGAGCGCGAAGCCATCAAACGCGAGGGTGACACCGAACGTATCAAGGAAATCGAGAAAGACATCGCCTCGATGCGCGAGGAGGAAAAAGAATATACGGCCAAATGGAAAGCCGAGAAAGACCTCATCAACCGTATACAACAGAACAAAATCGACATCGAGCAGCTGAATTTCGACGCCGAGCGCGCCGAACGTGAAGGCGACTATGCACGCGTGGCCGAAATCCGTTACTCCAAGATTCAACAGAAAGAGAAAGAGAACGCCGAAATCCAGGAACAACTCAAGGTGATGCAGGGCGAAAAGGCTCTCATCAAGGAGGAGGTCGACGCCGAGGACATCGCCGATGTCGTGTCGCGCTGGACCGGCATCCCCGTCAACAAGATGGTACAAAGCGAAAAAGAGAAGCTGCTGCACCTTGAGGAGGAGCTTCACTCACGTGTTATCGGGCAGGAGGAGGCAATACGCGCAATCGCAGACGCCGTGCGCCGTTCACGCGCCGGGTTGAACGACCCGCGCCGGCCAATCGGTTCATTCATCTTCCTCGGCACCACCGGCGTGGGCAAGACAGAACTCGCAAAGGCACTGGCCGAATATCTGTTTGACGACGAAAACATGATGACACGTATCGACATGAGCGAGTATCAGGAGAAACACGCCGTGTCACGCCTCGTTGGCGCGCCTCCGGGATACGTCGGCTACGACGAAGGAGGGCAGCTCACCGAGGCCGTGCGGCGCAAACCCTATTCGGTCGTGTTATTTGACGAAATCGAGAAAGCACATCCCGACGTGTTCAATATCCTGTTGCAGGTACTTGACGACGGACGGTTGACCGACAACAAAGGACGTATGGTGAACTTCAAGAACACAATCATCATCATGACCTCCAACATGGGTTCACACGTCATCCGCGACAATTTCGCCAAGATGACCGATGAAAACCGCGACGAGACAATCGATAAAACCAAGGCCGAGGTGCTTGACATGCTGAAACAGACCATCCGACCCGAATTCCTCAACCGTATCGACGAGACCATCATGTTCACCCCGCTCAACGAGCGTGAAATCGAGGAAATTGTCGGGTTGCAAATCAAGTCAGTCCAAAAGATGCTCGAGCATAACGGCATCACTCTTGAAGTCACACCCAAAGCATTGAAATATCTCGCAGAGGAAGGTTATGACCCCGAATTTGGCGCACGTCCCGTCAAACGAGTGATTCACCGCCTCGTCCTCAACCGCCTTTCCAAGGACATTCTCGCCCAGAAAGTCGACAAGGAACGCCCCATCATCATCGATGTCGCCGACGATGAACTGACATTCAAGAACTGACAATATGAGAGTGTTGCAAGACTCGCAAATCAACATCGTAGGGACGCGCCAACAAGCGCGTCCCTTATTGCAGATGATTGATAATCTCCCACTTTGAAGACGCGCACGTTGGCGCGTCCCTACGATTTCGGAATTTATAAGACGCTTCTTATAATTCAGGCTTTATGACGGCAATCTTGGTCGATTCCGAGAGCCATCGGCCATTATAGTAACGGTTGATGCTCGTCGGCAACAGGACCTCGTCTCCGTCGTTCCATGTCCCGGATTCTGGCAGTTTGCTCATGTATGCCCTGATGTTGTTGTCGCCAATCCACTCGATTCGGGTCGCCTCGTTGACCGGGTCGGTGTCAAGTCGGACGGACGGCATGCTGTAGTTGCCGCACCAGTCGCACAGACAGTTAATAATATTGGTTTAAACAACAATTGTTGTATGGTGCAAATATACACCATGGGTGAGCGATAAAAATTCCCATCAAAACTAAAAAAGAATAAACATCGTAACATTTAACACTACACCTCCGTTAAGGTGCTGATTTTTATTGTATATTGCAAAACATTAGTCATAATAAACCTCGCAGCTATGAAACGTCTGGGAACAATCTCACTATCACTGACACGGGTATCAGACAACATCTGTCATCGAATATTGATATGTATTATTGCAGTGCTTGTGTCATCGTCGGTCGCATCGGCATACAATCCGAATGACTATGATTTTGAGGTAGAGGGATTATATTATAAGATTACCGGCAATACGGAAGTGACGCTTCAAAAGGTGGTTAATCCCGATATTGAGGTTCTTTCAATCCCGTCATCGGTTATCGACCCGGATACCGGGCTCCTTTATTCGGTGACAAGAATTGGAGATGTAGCATCAGGTTATGGCACTTCATTAAAGAATGTTACTAAAATTATAATCCCGGAATCGATAGTTCAAATAGGGTCTTATGCCTTTTCAGGATGTGAGAGTTTAGAATCGGTATCAATCTCTCGGATTATAAATATTGGTATTTATGCTTTCTCATCGTGTGAGGCACTCAAGGCTGTTGAATTTGCCAGCAAAGAGTCGTCAATGCCAGTGTCGATTGGCGATGGCGCATTTGCAAATTGTAAGTCTCTTATCGCTTTTAAAATTCCCGAAGGAGTGGTTTCACTCGGGGCATGGGCTTTCTATAATTGTGTAAATTTGTCAAATATTGAAATTCCGGCCTCGTTGACAAAAATAGATTTTTATTCGAGTGCTCCTTCATTTAAAGGATGCAATAATTTGGAGGCAATAACGATTGATACAGAAAATCCCAAATATGATTCCCGTAACGGTTGTAATGCGATAATCGACACCGAATCCAATCGATTGATACTGGGATGTGGAAATACCGTGATTCCAAATACGGTATCTAAAATCGGAGAAAGGGCGTTTCACGGATGCAATACTTTAACAGAAATTGTTATTCCCGGAACTGTCTCTGAAATAGAGAATGAGGCTTTTCTGGATTGTGTCAATTTAATTGATGTCAGGTCTTCAGCTATGAACATAGGAATCAGGGCATTCAAAAACTGTAAAAATTTAATACGATTGACCCTTGACACATCACTTCAACGAATCGGAGTTTCCGCGTTTCATTCATGTAAGAGTTTGGCTTCTGTTGAAATACCAAAAACAGTGGTTGAGATAGGAGATTCCGCATTCTTTAGTTGTGGATTAAAAGAGATAGAAATTCCTAATACGATTACCAAGATTAGCGATAATATGTTCAGAGAGTGCAGGGAGTTAGAAAAAGTAATAATCCCTGCTTCCGTTACGGCCTTTGGGGAGGATGCATTTGCCAGTTGTGTGTCTTTAAAGAGCATGGAAATTCCTGAGACTGTATCAGATATAGGGAAAGGGTGTTTCTTTTATTGTCAAACCCTATCAAACATAAGTATTCCGAAGACAATAACCAACATCAAAGCATATACTTTTAATGAATGTCCAAAGTTAACCAATATTAAATTCCCTGAATCTATTAAAGAGATTGGGAAATATGCATTTCGGCTAAGTGGACTCACCGATGTTACAATACCGGCATCCGTTGCTTCGGTAATGGAGTGTGCCTTTATGGATTGTGACAATCTTAAAGAAATCACCATTCTCCCAAGGGTAACAACTCTGGTGTTGGGGGATAATGCGTTTTATAACAGTAAAAACATCAACACTGTTAACTCATTAGCTTTTTATCCGCCAGAATGTAAAGTGGAGAGTAATTCGTATTATCATCATACTTTTGAGGATTGTGTATTTAAAAATGCCACGTTATACGTCCAGGTGGAATCCAGAAGTAAGTATAGGACACATAATGTATGGGGGGCGTTTAAAAATATCAAAGTATATGGGACATCCGGCATCGAGGATGTGGGGAGTGACGACGGGATGACCGCCGATGAACCTGTCGAGGTGTTCAACATGTCGGGCGTAAAGGTCGCCGACTCGACCGAGGGACTCCCCGCCGGCATCTACTTCGTCAGACAGGGTGCGAAAACAACCAAACTGGCCGTCCGCTAAGCCTCTGCATAATAGACAAACGCCTCGCGCGAGGCATGCAAAATCGTAATCAAGTGACAGACGGACTAACTATTTCAATGTGAAACGGAAGCCATGACGCGGTGGCAGGATGTCGTAACCGTCATGAGTGGATGCACCGAAACCGATTGAGAACAAGCGCGGGGACGACACTTCGAGACGGCGTTGCAGATACATCGCGGTCACGCCCATTGTCATGCGTAGGTTGACCTCGACACACGGCGCGATGAGGATTTCCCCGTCACGGCGGTAGGCCAGCATATCGACCCCGAGCCAACCTTCATAAAACGGTGCGATGACACTGTTAACGGCATGATTCTGCGCCTTAACAACTTCTTCGAGACTGTCGCGTCCGACACATTCGGCAATCATTCCGAGCAAAACATGGTCAGGCGCGACAATATTGCCCGCGTAGGCACAACGCCCGTATGTGCGGAACACCGACGAGCCGACACGCCGTGCGCCCCCTCCCTCACAATAATATAGCATTGCAAAATCCATGACGCGGTCAAGTCCGCGCTCAACTATCACGCTTCCCTGCCGGCGAATAATACCCTCGACCTGCCGGCGAAGCGTCTCCGGCGACATCTCACGGGCGCAGAACACCCCGCGCCCCGAACTCGACCATGGGCTCTTGACGTAACATCCCGGCGACCGGCGTTCCATCTCGACAGCGACCGAGGCTTCAGTGGTCTCAACCGCAGGTTCAGGGAAACGGAGACGGGGGCACAATTTCGAAATCATGGCGTTGATATTGGTCGCCGTGCGTCTGTGGCTCAACAGCCTCCATCGGTCGAGCGACGAATCATCAGGTAAAATCTCGTCAGGAATACCTACATCCAAAAACTGTCGTTTGGCATCAAGACTCCACCCCCATGGCAACGCACAGTCCACACGGCTCACTGTTTCAGGCGTGGCGATTTCACCATGCAACCCGAAACGTCGCTTGACCTGCTCAAGCTCATCCTTTAGCGAATCAGGCGCGATTATTATATCCCCCTCCTGCGCCCACCAAGCAGGAAGCAACGCCCCGGCACGGTGCAAAGCCAAGGCATTAGCCTTCGGTGTATAGTTACGCTCGTCGGCTGCAAGCGCGAGGTCATTTTCGGGATTGAACAGCAACGCCCTCATCGCCGGGTCTATTCCTCCATCAGCCTCACAAAATAGTCACGCATGTCGCTCCAACGACAATATGGCGCAGCCATATCGGACTTGACAGGTAACACAACCTCTTTCTCGTTGTGCAGGACCTTAACAATTATATCCTTGGGGTTCTTCCTGTTCTTGAAAAATACGAACTGGATATTACCGGCCATGGGCGACACATTGAAATCGCACCACGCCTTGTAGAAATTTTCGACCTTGTCCTCACGCCCCGACGCGACCGGAATCCCGAGCAAAGCCGAAAACGGCACCAAGTTACCATCGTGAGCAAACCGAAGCGACGCCGACGGCTTATCGGCCGCAAGGGCGACATCGGCACGGTCTACAATGTCTTTCAAAATGGGCACTGTCTCCTTGATTGCCACACCGTTATTCCCCGGAAAATCGGCGTAACGGGCATAGAAATCGGCGTTGAAACATTGCCACAGGTCAAACATCTCATCGGGTGTCAGATAGCGTTTGAAATCAATCTTACCCTCGGTGTTCTGCCCGTCGGCAGCCAGCCAGTAGATTCCCCACATAAAATTATATGGGTTGACATATTTATCCACAAATTCGTCATCGGAGAAGATAGCCTTGACAAGACGGTCAGGACGCGTCTGTCTGTTCTTGAACTTGCGCGAGACCTCTTTCCACCATCCTTTGTCGGAACGGAAATCACTTCCCTTTGAGTTCCACGGGCATATATCGGGCATATATCGCTGTGAGGATTCACGGGTGATGTCAAGAGCGGGATTGATTTCCTTAAGACTCTCACAGAAAGCGGCCATACTCAACACACACCGCACCACAAGGGTGGAACGTGCATCCACCTTGGCATTACCTTTGAACACCTCGGGATAATTCTCGGCCATGCGTCTCGCTATCGCCTTGTGCTGCCTCACCCCCAACGGCGACAAGTCACCTCCGCGCCCACTGGCCTCAACCAACAGGGAATCAAGGTCGGCGGCGAGTTCCTTGCCCTGCGTGGTGAGCGCATCGGCTTCACGGGCACGGCGAAGCAAATCGGCAACCCAGTCATAGTCATTGTCGCTGATGAGGTAACGAGACCCGTGACGACCGAAATGGCTTATATAGAACGGCGTATATCCCTTGGGGGCCGGAGTGTTGTCAGCCGATGTCGCGGGATAGGCATAATATACCCCGCCGGCCTTGTCAAGGTCGGCGAATATCTCCTCACGCGACGTCTGCCCCATGGCCGACACGGCCAGAATGGACACACCGATTGATAGTATGATTCTTTTCATAATCTTATAAATTGTTTATGAATGCAAAAATACAAATAAGCGAGCGCAAAAGCAAAACTAATATATTACACGATTGTTTATAATTCAAAAGAATAACTATTTAATATGACAACTATGAAAAAATTTATTTACTTGCTCATCGCACTTCCGTTTCTACTTGCATCATGTAGCAACGACGATGACCTCCCTGAGGTTGATTTCTCTATACAGTATTCCGGCGCACAGTCAGTAGATGGCATTTTATATGTGGTACAGGGCGACACGCTGAAGATTGACGCCATTAACATCACCCCCCGTGAAGGCACCAAGCCGGCCACCATCGGCGCGACAGCCTATTACTGGGACTACCTCTATTTCGGCACGGCCATGACACCGCCATTTGCAATGGCACTCGAGACCGCTGACCTGCCCGCAGGCAACCACCTACTACAGTTCGAGTCCTCGGTTTTCCAGGTTGACAAATCAGTGGCTACAGCCTATTTCACCTACAAAGTCAAAATTGTTGAATCGGCCGACGACATCCCGTCTGGCAGTGTAGTGGAACCCGGCGTTCTCAAACCCGACCCTGACGTACGTTCAGGCGCGGGAGCCAAATTCAACTAACCGACACTTGCAAGGCTCTATATATAACCCGGGCGGGGACTCCCAAAACTGGAAGTCCCCGCTCTTTTATAATTCATAATCCCTAACTCCTCATTCCTCATTATTCTCCGCTTTCCATCCTTCAAGGGCGGTGGCGACATCCTTGCGCAATTCAGCTCCCTGCTTGTCACGGCTGACAATCTTCCCTTGGGGGTCTATAAGAATGATGCACGGGATTCCCGATATACCGTACATGTCGGTGGGGACAGTCTGTGCGTTCAATATCACAGGCCAAGGTATATCCTTGGCACTCATGGCCTTGAGTGTGTTCTCCGGCTCGTCCCATACAGCAACCCCCACGATGTTGAGACCTTTGTCCTTGTAAGTGGCATAAAGGTCTTTCAATGTGTCGATTTCCCGCATACAAGGGCCACACCAACTTGCCCAGAAGTCGACAAGAGTGTATTTCCCGTCCTTACCTACGAAATTGCTTAATTTCTGCGTCTTGCCATTGTAGGGAATTTCGAAATCCTTGTACATGCTCCCCTCCGAGGTCTCGGCTTTCAGTTCAAGAGCCTTTTCAAGACCTTTGATTTTAGCCATACCGCCCCACCGAGGATACCGTTTCATCATGTCGCGCAATCCTGCGAGGTCTTTCTCATAGGCCATCTGAAGGAACATGAAATACCCCACCGGGTTATCGGCGTTCTGGCCCAGCACCTTAGCCGGCAATGCGTTATACTCCTCGACAATAGCCTTGCGCCGCGCTTCGCCTTCAGGTGTTTCAGGTAACGACTTGTATTCATTAGCCAACTTTGCCATGTCATCCGATATAGCGGCAAGACGACGGTTCAGTTCCGTTCCTTTTGCATTACCGTTCTCCAATGTTATATCGCCCTCCTCCAGGACGAACACCCCTGCGCGATTGCCGTCAACGATGACCCGCGCAAGCACAGGGTCCGATACCGTGCCTTTGAACACAGCCGCCCCCTTGTCCACGATTGTAGAGTCAAGGCGCGCGCCGTTGTCATAGTCGGTTATATAAGCCTTAAGTCCATCCTCGTCCTCGCTCAACGGCAAGGTTACGGTATAGGCCTGCGTCTTGACCGTGGCACACGACAACGCCACCAAACTGACTGCGAGACCTGATAATAACGATTTCATTTTCATTTCTATGATTACTGATTTATAGGGCAAATATAGTCACTAATTCCCGGTTTTACCGCTATCTGGCACAAAAGTTTTTCAAATGTGCCGAATAATCGTTAAATTTGACTTCGTCCTATATACTATCGCTCGGCAAAGCTAAATAAATTTTGCTTTGCTCTCGACTTATTCGTATATTTGACTCATAAAATTTGCTTTGCAAACACGAACCGGCCTTTGGCCGACATTCGCTATTTTATTTCGTCGAATATTCTTCGTATATTTGTTCCGCATTTCACCAAAAAACTCAAATCGACATATTATATGCAACAACGAGATACCCTTAACGAATATATACAATATTCGGTACGCGATAACTGGGACAGGCTCGCTTTGTCCAACTACGGCAAAGAGTCATTCCTATACAAGGACGTTGCACGCAAGATAGCAAAGTTACATCTCCTTTACCGACACGCCGGTATCGAGAAAGGGGACAAAATCGCGCTTTGCGGCAAAAATTCGGCACAATGGGCCGTCGCCTTTTTCAGCGTAATCACCTACGGCGCGGTCGCTGTCCCGATACTCCATGAGTTCAAGTCTGACAATATCCACCACATCGTGGACCACAGCGAGTCAAAGCTGCTGATAGCCGATGAAAGCATCTGGGACTCACTCAACCCCGATGTAATGCCCGCTCTCCAAGGGGTGCTGAAACTTCAGGACTACTCCCTGCTGCTGTCCCGAAATGAGACACTCGACCAGGCACGCGCCCATCTCAACGAATTATTCGGGAAAGCCTATCCCGAGCGATTCACACCCGCCGATGTAACATACCACATCGACCGACCCGATGAACTCGCGATGATTAACTACACTTCGGGGTCGACAGGGTTCTCCAAGGGTGTGATGGTGCCCTACCGCGCCCTTTGGAGCAACTTACAATACACCATCGACCGCCTGACCTATCTCAAGCCCGGCGACTCACTCGTGTCAATGCTCCCGATGGCCCACATGTACGGACTCGTCATCGATGTCATCCAATCGTTTGTCAAGGGATGCCACAACAATTTCCTGACACGCACACCATCGCCAAGGGTGATTCTTGAAGCGTTCGCCAACATACGCCCACGCATCATTGTCACTGTCCCGCTCATCATCGAGAAACTTGTAAAGAACAAAGTGTTCCCCTTGCTTGAAAAACCGTTGATGAAGATATTGATGCATGTGCCGTTTGTCGACGAGCGACTTCTCAACAAAATAAAAACACAGCTCACGGCCGCTTTCGGAGGCCGATGCGAGGAGATTATAATAGGTGGTGCGGGACTCAACAAGGACGTCGAGGAATTCCTGCGTCGCATCGGATTCCCCTACACGGTGGGATATGGAATGACCGAATGCGCCCCCCTTATCTCCTACGCGAGCTGGAACACCAACAAATGCCGTTCGTGCGGACGTGTCGTTGACCGCATGGAGGCACGCATCGACTCGTCCGACCCCGAGAACACCCCGGGTGTCCTGTGGGTCAAGGGCGACAACGTCATGCTCGGCTATTTCAAGAACCCCGACGAGACGGCACGCATCATGGACGGTGAATGGATGTCGACAGGGGATATCTGCACCATGGACGCCGACGGGTTCATCTTCATACGCGGCCGCGACAAGAATATGATACTCGGCCCGTCGGGACAGAACATCTACCCCGAAGAAATCGAACAGAAACTCAACAACATGCCGTTTGTCAACGAGTCGCTCGTCATCGAGGAGGAAGGACGGCTCATCGCACTGGTCTACCCCGATGTTGACCTGGCCCTCAACCAGGGCATCCCTGTCGAGAATCTCGAGCAATTAATGAACGAGAACATCGAGGCTCTCAACCGAGACCTTCCCGCCTATTCCAAGATTTCCAAAGTCAGGGTCTACAACGAGGAGTTTGAAAAGACTCCCAAGCGTTCAATCAAGCGTTATCTTTACCAGCATAAATAACCGACATGCGACAAAAAATCATCATTCTCGACTTCGGTTCACAGACCACGCAGCTAATAGCGCGTCGCGTTCGTGAATTGAACGTCTATTGCGAGATTCTCCCCTACAACCGTCAGGAGGCTGTCAACGCCCCCGATGTCATAGGCGTAATCCTGTCGGGGTCGCCGTTCTCAGTCTATGACCCCGCCGCGTTCAAAATAGATTTAGGGGCGATTCCATCCGACATGCCCGTGCTCGGCATCTGTTACGGGGCGCAGTTCATGGCCTACCGTAACGGAGGCAAGGTAGAGCCTGCGCCTTCACGCGAATATGGCCGTGCGCACCTGAATCACGTTGATGCCAATGACCCGTTGATGAAAGATATTCATCCGGGGATGCAGGTGTGGATGAGCCACGGCGACACCATCACCGCATTGCCCGACAATTTTAAAATCATAGCCTCGACCGAGGATGTCGCAATCGGCGCATACGCCGACACCACCATGAAACGGTGGGGCGTGCAATTCCATCCCGAGGTTCATCACTCCCAATGCGGGATGGACATCCTGCGCAATTTTGTCGTGGATATATGCGGCGCACGTCAGGACTGGAATGCCGACGCGTTCATCGACTCCACCGTCGCCGCCCTGCGCAGCCAGCTCGGCGATGACAAAGTTGTACTCGGCCTTAGCGGCGGTGTCGATTCATCGGTTGCGGCGGTGCTGCTGAACCGTGCCATAGGCCACAACCTGACATGTATATTCGTTGACCACGGGATGCTACGCAAGAACGAGTTCAACCAGGTCATGGCCGACTATCAGGGTCTTGGGTTGAACGTTATCGGAGTGGATGCCTCGGCCAAATTTTTCGCCGACCTCGCGGGTGTCACCGACCCTGAAAAGAAACGCAAAATCATCGGACGCGACTTCATCGAGGTGTTCGATGAGGAGGCACACAAACTGAAAGACATCAAATGGCTCGCACAGGGCACAATATACCCCGACTGCATCGAGTCACTATCAATCACCGGCACGGTAATAAAGAGCCACCACAATGTGGGAGGCCTACCCGAGAAAATGAACCTGAAACTATGCGAACCGTTGCGCCTGTTGTTCAAGGACGAGGTACGCGCGGTTGGGCATCAGCTGGGAATGCCTGAACGCCTCATCAAGCGTCATCCTTTCCCCGGCCCGGGTCTCGCGGTCAGAATCCTCGGCGACATCACACCCGAGAAAGTGGCCGTGCTACAGGAAGCCGATGACATCTTCATCCAAGGGTTGAGGGACAGCGGCCTGTATGACCAAGTATGGCAGGCGGGCGCAATCCTGCTCCCGGTCCAGAGCGTGGGTGTCATGGGCGACGAACGCACCTACGAACGTGCCGTCGCACTCCGCGCCGTGACATCGACCGACGCCATGACCGCCGATTGGGCGCACCTGCCCTACGAATTCCTCGCACGCGTCTCCAACGACATCATCAACAAAGTCCGTGGCGTAAACCGCGTCTGCTACGACATCTCATCCAAGCCACCGGCAACAATCGAGTGGGAATGATTCACCCACACTGACAGTCAGCACAAAAGTTATTTTATCTAATATAAATCAGCCACTTAGCCAGCAAACCGCTGAACGCTAAGTGGTTGTTTTTTCAACCGAAATCCCCAAATTGTACCCTGAAATCTGCCCTGACAACCCGTTGATAGACTATATTTATCATTGGATTCTGCCTATTTTTTGTAAATTTGCATCCTAAACATTTTTTCCTTTTTTTGGAATGAAACAACTAGAGCCGGGGCTTTTTGCCCAAAACCACAATAATTCAAGCCGGGATTACAGCCAGGAATACTACTGGGGTAAAAACCAGTTTAATAGTTCCTTTCCCGCTTCCCTTGTAGCCTATATGAGTTACAAAGGGGTTAAACCCGTGTATCTTTGCACAGACAAAGATAACAATGTAATACACAAATATATCAGCGGAACAGAATTATTCGGAATAGACCCCTTAGCG
This sequence comes from uncultured Muribaculaceae bacterium, assembly GCA_947628305.1. Lineage (GTDB taxonomy): Bacteria > Bacteroidota > Bacteroidia > Bacteroidales > Muribaculaceae > HGM05190. Next base: position 303,854 of record CANQZG010000001.1, read on the forward strand.
AAGAATGCTTTTTATAACTATGAGGCCAGTTTTCCCGCCTATGATAAATTCTACACCGGCGAAAGGGAAAAGATTGATTTAGTGATGTTAGACACTGCCACAGAAAATGACATTCCATTAATAGGGTTGGAAATCAAATTGACAGCACTCCCCGATAGCACCACAAAAAACCTTTCAGAAAATAAGTACAGCTGTGAAATCGTAGTTAGGCCTCCCACAATTAACTTCATTGCCTGCAGTATCTGTAATAGTTTTAGGACAATTGATGAAAAGGAAAGACTAAGGGCGATGCTGAACACTGTGCCTAGAATCAATCACTGGGAAGAACCTGAAGAAGTGCTATCCCACTATGATAAGATTCTTCATGCGGTGCTTACCATCTGCACTTATTTAAATAATAAGCAAACGCCTCTTATAGTTCAACCGATATGGAAAACTAAAGGCGGCAAATCGGTTTTGGCGGATGACTGCTTAGATGTATTCGTGTGGTCTAATCTTGCAGTCATTCAGATGTGTAACAGAAGCGACAGTTCAAGTATCAGAAGAATTACCCGCCCCATGAGAACAATTATATGGATTTACCTGATGCTTCTTGATTATACAGGGGTGTACGGCCAATTTGACTACAGAAGAATTGTTAGGCTTCACTCCTACAACATGGCGAACGATAAGGCTTACGCCCTTAGCGGAGTACAAACTTATGAATTTCTAAAGTGCACAGAGCTTGAACGCCCTAGAATTTCTAAGTATGATATAAAAAATATCATTTTAGGCGGTGGACAAAATCTTCTTAGCCCGGAAAGAAGATTTGACGCCGTATTAGTTAACAGTCCAGATATTTTTGAAGAATGAAATTAGTAGATTTATTCTGTGGCTGTGGAGGTCTTAGTTTAGGCTTTGGGGCAGTAGGTTTTGATGTTGTAGCCGGTTACGACAACTGGATTACTGCTATTAATGTGTATAAACAGAACTTCAATCACCCTGTAAACCAAGAGGACCTTTCAAATATCGAAAAAGCGAGCAAGCATATCTCCGCCTATGAGCCTGATATGATTATAGGAGGCCCACCTTGTCAGGATTTCAGCAGTGCAGGATTAAGAAATGAAGATAATGGCAGGGGAAATCTAACCCTCTGTTATGCGGAAATCATTTCTAAGATTCGCCCGGAATGGTTTGTAATGGAGAATGTAGCAACTATAACCAAAACAAATAAATTAGTCGGTGCGAAGGCAGTATTCAAAAAAGCAGGTTATGGACTTACCCAGATAATTCTCAATGCTGCTTTATGCGGTGTACCTCAAAAAAGAAAAAGATTTTTCCTTATTGGCAAATTGGAGACCAAAAACGATTTTCTACTTCCCTATCTTCTTCAAAATTTATCCAATAAGGAAATGACGGTCAAGGACTACTTCGGGGACAAGATTGATATTGAATACTATTATAGACACCCTCGAAGCTATGCCAGAAGGGGAGTATTCAGCGTGAACGAACCCAGCCCTACTATCAGGGGGGTAAATAGACCTATCCCGGCCGGCTACCCTATCCACGCAAATGACCCGGTAGATAGCCTTGAAGGAATCAGACCTTTAACCACCAAAGAACGAAGTATGATTCAAACCTTCCCTGAATCTTTCCATTTCATAGGCTCTAAAAGCGAAATCGAACAAATGATAGGCAATGCTGTGCCTGTTAATTTGGGGAAATTTGTAGCCACAGCCATAAAGAATTATATCGAGGACACCCACTGATTTTTTTTGCAGCCATCCTAAATAGGTTGCCTCACATCATCAATTCAGTGAAGAAGTGCCACAGGGCGATGGCGGCGGAGTTGGCGACGTTGAGGGAGTGTTTTGTACCACGCTGGGGGATTTCGATGCAACAGTCGGCCGCGTCAACGACAGCCTGGCTGACACCGTCGACCTCATGGCCTACGATGATTGCGTAACGTGTCTCATCGACAGTGAAGTTCTGCAACTCGACGCTGCCGTTGACCTGTTCAAGCGCACACACGGTGTATCCGCCACGTTTAAGGTTCTCCACTGCGTCAAGTGTGTCGTCAAAATAACGCCAATCAACCGAATCCTCCGCACCGAGAGCCGTCTTGTGGATTTCGGGGGACGGTGGTGTCGCGCTTATACCGCACAGATATATGCCCTCGATTGAAAATGCATCGGCCGTGCGGAACATCGAACCGATATTGTTCAACGACCTGACATTGTCAAGGACAAGGACGACAGGAATCTTCGGTGAGGCCTTGAACTGCGCGATTTCGGGACGGTCGAGCTCCCATATTGTCTTTTTCAGCATCATTTCGGGTTGTAATAGGTTATTTCACGTGTATCGATAGTATAACTGACGTGCGGACGGCTGCCGGGCGACTGTGTCGTCCACACGGTGAGACGTTCCGTCCAGTTACCTCGGTCGTCACTGCGTCTGATAACATTAAAAGCGGCGTTGGATGTCCCCTGTATATACGGGTCGGAATACTGCCCGACGATATTGCCGAGCGTGTCCCGAACCACCACCGAGAAATCACCCATACCCGATGTCGTCATCACGTGCGGGTTCACATTGACATATCCGAGGGTATCTTTCAGTATGCCTCCATAGAGAGTCCTATAATTGGGACGCCTGTCCTCCCAACGTGTTATACGCCCGAGGCTGTCACGCGTCAGCCGTTCATGCCGTTTCTTTATGTAATGTCCCAGGCGGTCGAAATAAATGGCCGTCTCCACACGCTTTGCCGGGAGGGTATCCACCGCGAATGTGTCACCCCGAAACCTCACATCAAGATAAGTCGTGCGCCGGCATATCTTCACAGAATCCCGAAGTTCAAAGAAGTCCATGTCGGATGTACGCAGCGTCACGGGTACATCCTCCTGCAATGCAACCGGGTCATTTCCGCATGAACCATACATCAACGACATAAGTAATATAACCCCGCATACGGTACATTTTGTTATATTGCTGATTTCCATGGGAACAAAGGTAATCATTATTTTTCAAACTTATTTTCTTTTTTTAATTACGAAACCCATTGGCTTTCGGCGGAAAAGCCTTAACTTTGTTTCGATTATATCAACCAGCCAATTATAAGTAACTGCTCATAATTAATTTATACTGTATGCGAGATTTATTTCGAGGGAAAATCAATGATTGAAAAGGGAGTTTATAGATATAAACGACCGATGAAAGCATTGATTTTAACCGAAATAAAGTCGCAGAGAGTATGAAAGATAAAGCATGAAGGTTACTTAGAGATAATAATATCGTTTAATTTTGAACAGTTACTTATCAACCACAATACACATTTACAAACCCCATGAATAAAACATTCACGACAATCGCCGGAATCAGCCTCATGATGTTGGCCGTTCCCGCGACAGCCGAGACAATTCTTTCGCCCGACGGAAACCTGAAAATGGATTTCACCCTGTCCAATGACGGGCAACCGACCTATTCGCTTACCTACAAAGGACGTGAGGTCGTAAAACCGAGCCGACTTGGGTTCACAATCAAGAACGCCAAGGACATGAAGGATAATTTTGAGATAGTGTCGACCGACACCGTCACCGTGGACGAGAATTGGAGACCCGTATGGGGCGAGGAGGCCGAAATCCGCAACCATTACAAGCAACTCAAGGTCAACCTCAAGCAGAAGGACACCAACCGCAAGTTGGGACTATGCTTCCGCCTGTTTGACGACGGCCTCGGATTCCGTTATGAGTTCCCATTCCAAAAGAAGCTCAACCACTTCACCATCACCGACGAGCTGACCGAGTTCGCCATGACAGGCGACCACGAAGCCTACTGGATTCCGGCCGACCACGACACGCAGGAATATGACTACACCCGCAGCAAACTGTCGGAGATACGCGGATTGATGAAAGAAGCCTGGACCCACCACAACAAATGGCAGGACCTCGCATCACCCACCGGCGTACAGACATCGCTGCAGCTGAAGACCGCCGACGGCATCTACATGAACCTCCACGAGGCCGCACTTGTCAATTACCCATGCATGCACCTCGAGCTTGACGACAAAAACATGGTGTTCAAGTCACTCCTTTCGCCCGACCCCGTAGGCGACAAGGCCAACATACAGGCCGAGTTCAACACCCCTTGGCGTACAATCATCGTCAGCGACGATGCACGCGACATCCTCGCGTCACGCATCACGCTCAATCTCAACGAACCGTGCAAAATTGAGGACACCTCCTGGATTAAGCCATGCAAATATGTGGGCGTATGGTGGGAGATGATTACCGGCAAGAGCAAATGGAGTTACACCAACGACATGACCTCAACCTACATCGACCGCGTGGACTGGGCCAAGGCCAAGCCGCACGGACGCCACGGTGCCACCACCGAGAACACCAAACGATACATTGACTTCGCAGCCAAGCATGGCTTTGACGGCGTTCTTGTCGAAGGGTGGAACATCGGCTGGGAAGACTGGTCCAACCGTTTCAAGGACGAGGTGTTTGACTTCGTGACCCCTTATCCCGACTATGACCTCGATGAAATACGCGAATACGCCAAGGCCAAGGGTGTGAAGATGATTATGCACCACGAGACATCAAGCTCAGTGCGCAACTACGAACGCCGCATGGACGAGGCTTACAAGTTCATGAAAGACAACGGCATGGACGCGGTCAAGAGCGGATATGTCGGCAACATCATACCCCGTGGCAGCAACCACTACAGCCAGTGGCTCGTCAACCATTACCAGCACGCCGTGGAAAAAGCCGCCGATTACAAAATCATGGTGAACGCCCATGAGGCCGTGCGCCCGACGGGACTTTGCCGCACATGGCCCAACCTCATCGGCAACGAGTCGGCACGCGGCACCGAGTACCAGGCATTCGGCGGCAGCAAACCGAGCCACACCACCATACTGCCGTTCACACGTCTCATCGGCGGCTCGATGGACTACACCCCCGGCATCTTCGAGAACGACATATCCAAGGCTAACCCCAAGAACAAATCATGGGTCAACACAACGCTCACCAACCAATTGTCGCTTTATGTGACAATGTCAAGCCCGTTACAGATGGCTGCTGACTTCCCCGAGAACTACGAGCGGTTCATGGACGCGTTCCAGTTCATCAAGGATGTCGCCCTCGACTGGGACAAGAGTTACTACCTCGAGGCCGAACCGATGGAATACCTCACTGTCGCACGCAAGGCCAAGGGTGAAGACAAATGGTTTGTAGGCGGCACTAACGGCGAGGCCCCCCGTACAGCCCAGGTGACATTTGACTTCCTCCCGGCAGGAAAATATACCGCCCGCATCTACCGCGACGGCAAGGATGCCCATTACAAGACCAACCCCCAGAGTTACGTAATCGAAGAAAAGACCGTAACCGCCAAATCCAAGATGAAAATCCCGACAGCGTCAGGTGGCGGTTTCGCAATCTCGATTGTCCCCGTGAAATAACAACGAAACATAATTACCCCCAAAGGCCGTGGCATCCCACGGCCTTCTTTTTTACACCTGTCCGATGGGAGCACCGATAAGAAATTCCATAACTTTTGGTCTCCCTCTCCCTGACACTGACCGACATAAACTGTTAAAAACTATTAGGACACACGGTATTTGGACGATAATTTGTAAATTTGTTGGTTAATAGATACAATCATTACCGACAAATACAGATGAACCGTATAATATTTACCTTTTTTGCCCTGCTCGCTCTCGGGTTGCCCATGAGCGCGCAGGAGCATTATTTCCCTTATCCCCAGGTGCCCGACACGATGTCAACGCTGCGACAACGTTGCGACTACCTCGTCACGCACTTTTGGGACAGATGTGAACTGAAAAAGGCATTCTCGGCAAAAGCCAAGATGGCAAAGGCGTTTGACGACTATATGTCGTTCATTCCCTACGCATCGGCCGACACGGTCTACGCCTCCATCGCACACCTGATGAAACGTCTTGAGAAACAACCCAAGGACCAGACGTTCATCATGGAACAGGTCGAGAAAACATGTTACACCGATACCGCCGAATACCGCAGCGATGACCTGTTCCTTGCATTTGCACGTCCCTATACCGCCAACAAGAAGGTCGATAAAAAGGACAAACAACGCATCTCCCAAATGATGACTACGCTTGAGAATACCAAACTCAAGTCAAAGGCTCCCGTGTTCACCTATATCGACCGTAACGGTGAGAGACATTCAAGCACGGAGACCCTCTCACAGATGTCCATAATTTTCTTTGTCACCCCCGACTGCACCGAGTGCACCCTCGACCGTGCCCGTCTGAACGCCGACATAAAGACGACCAAACTCATAACGGACGGCATACTGAAAGTGTTTGTCATCTATCCCGGAGATGACACAGAGGAATGGAAGAAGGCCGCTGCCGGATACCCGGCCGACTGGATTGTCGGCGCGTCACCCGGCATCGACAAGATATATGACCTGAGACAGATGCCTTCGTTCTATCTCATCTACGGCAACGGACGCATCCAGGCCAAAGGAATAAACATCGATGCCCTGTTGGCATTCATCAACTATAAACTTTAAACGGTTTAGAGTTTAAAACTTATAGTTTAATAATCGCATCCACGATTCAACAACACATCAAGAGATGAAACGATTCAACAATTTCCTGTGCCGCATATTCCTACGGTTCACCGGCTATACCTACTCCAATATGGCAAGGTTGTTCATGCGCCTTTTCGTCGGCATCATGTTCATGCAGTTCGGCATACGCCATTGGGCCAACTACAGTCTGCTGTGCAACGATTTCCCGACCATACTGGGTCTGTCACCCGCGTTCTGCCTTGTGACCATGATTGTCATCGAAATCCTGTGTTCCGCACTGATTATGGTGGGACTTGTGACACGTCTTGCCACCGTGCCACCGATATTGACTATGATTGCAGCCGAGTATTACATCCTTCATGACATGCTCCCCCACATTTCAATCTACGGTATCGACAGCACGCAACCGGGTTACCTGCCCATTATGTTCATAGGCATCTATCTATACCTATGGATTGCAGGGCCGGGCAAGATTTCACTCGACTACGTGTTGTCATTGCACATAATCAACCGACTCGGCCGCCACGAGGAGGAAGAACTGGAGGAGGTATGAAAATCGCCGTTCTCATTTCAGGCGGGGTTGACAGTGCGGTCGCCGTACACCGTCTCCTTGAACAGGGGCACGAGCTGCATCTGTTCTATATACGCATCGGACTCGACACCGACGAGGGCGATTGCTCGGCCGAGGAGGACATCGAGATGTGCACCTATATCGCCCGCAAATACAACCTCCCGCTCGAAGTGGTGTCACTGCACGAGGAATACTGGGAAAACGTGATGGAGTATGCACTGCGCACCGTCCGCGAAGGGCTCACACCCAACCCCGACATCATGTGCAACAAGATGATTAAATTCGGGTACTTTGAACGTCGCTGGGGACATGAGTTTGACTTGACCGCCACGGGACATTACGCCTCTACCACGATAATCGACGGGCACAAATTCCTATCGACAGCCGTTGACAAGGTAAAAGACCAAACCGACTTTCTCGCACAGATTTCCTACGAGCAGCTGCAACATCTCATCTTCCCTATCGGTGATATGCCAAAGTCGCGTGTGAGGGAAATCGCGATAGAAACGGGAATGCCCAACGCCTACCGCAAGGACAGCCAGGGAATATGCTTCCTTGGCAAAATCGACTACAACGACTTCATACGCCGCCATCTCGGGGAACGCCCCGGGCCGATAATCGAAATCGAGACAGGCCGCAAACTGGGTATGCACCGTGGATTCTGGTTCCATACCATCGGACAACGCAAGGGCCTCGGCCTTAGCGGAGGACCGTGGTATGTAGTCAAAAAGAACGTGCATGACAACGTCGTGTACGTTTCCAACGGCTATGACACCGAGAAACAATATGGCCACACTCTGCATCTCGACGAGATGCACTGGATAACCCTCGACCCTTGGAAAAACGGCTGCGACAACGTTGAAATCACGTTCAAGAACCGCCACACGCCGGAGTTCTTCAATGCGAGGCTGACCCATGTCCGCGACAGGGAGTATGTCATCCAAAGCGAACGACGCGTCCAAGGCATCGCCCCGGGACAGTTTGCGGTGATATATGACCGCGACAGCCACCTGTGTTACGGAAGCGGTGTCATAACCGGCCGAAACCTATAAACCATGAAACTATATCAACAATGGATTCCCGCATAAAGCTAAAGGTACTCGGAATTTCATACAGCCAGATACAATCAGGTGCTTACGCCCTGATACTCGCACAGGTCAACGGGCCGGTGCGCATCCCCGTTGTGATAGGTGCCGCCGAAGCACAGTCCATCGCCTTGAGGATGGAGAGCATAACCCCTCCCCGGCCGATGACACATGACCTGTTCATGAGTTTCGCCCATGCGTTCGGAGTCAAACTCGTAGAGGCGTTCATTTACAAATTTGAGGACGGCATATTCTCATCGGAACTTACATTCACCGACGGTGAACGCACGGTTGTCCTCGACAGCCGCACATCCGATGCAATCGCAATCGCAATGCGCACCAACGCCCCCATCTACACCACACGGGAGATACTCGAAGAAACCGGATTTGTAATGGAGAGCAAGGACGATGACGAGGACACCCCCGAGACCCGTCAGGACGCGACCAACCGAGAACCTCGACCCGAGAACCTCGCCATCGAGGAACTTGAGCGAGAACTCTCCCGACTAATCGAGGCCGAAAACTACGAAGAGGCGGCCCGTATCAGCGAAATCCTGCAACGCAAGAAAAAGGAACGCGATGAACAACAATGAATCAACACTAATTATGTATATATAAACAATACCATAAGAATCTAATCATGGGAATAAAGACAAGACTGGCCGCAATGAACTTCATGGAGTTCGCGGTGTGGGGCGCCTACCTCATCTCAATGGGCATGTTTCTCGCCAACAACGGACTCGGCGAGTATGTATTCTGGTTCTACACCGTTCAAGGCCTCGTTTCAATACTGATGCCCGCACTCATCGGCATCGTGGCCGACCGTTGGATTCCGGCCCAGCGCACCCTCGGCCTGTGCCATCTGCTCGCAGGCGGATTCATGATTGCCACCGGCTTCGTGGCTGCCACATCAATCGCACGGGGCGGGACACTGGAATTCGGCTTACTGTTCACGTTATACACCGTTTCAGTTGCATTCTTCATGCCCACAATAGGACTAAGCAACTCTGTGGCGTTCAGTTCGCTTGAACAGAAAGGTCTGAGCACGATAACCGACTTCCCGCCGATACGTGTGTTCGGGACTGTCGGCTTCATCTGTGCCGAGCTTCTTGTCAACTTTGTCATCATTGACGGCAAGGCAATCCAGTTCACGGCCAACCAGTTCTACACATCAGGCATCCTGAGTCTCCTGTTGGCGGCATACAGTCTCACCCTTCCCCACTGTCCCGTGAAGAAAGACGCAGGACGCAGCATAACCGAGGCACTCGGATTGAAAGCATTCACCCTGTTCCGTCGCAAGGACATGGCGATATTTTTCATTTTCAGCATGTTGCTCGGCGTATCGCTGCAAATCACCAACAGTTACGGGTCTGACTTCATCAACTTCTTTTCCAAGTTTGAAGAGTTCAAGACCGGGTTCATGAACGGCTGGTGGGCCGAGAACCCCACATTCCTCATCTCAATATCGCAATGTGCCGAGGCACTGTGCATCCTCGCCATTCCGTTCTGTCTCAAACGGTTCGGCATCAAGGGTGTGATGCTCATGGCGATGTTCGCCTGGGTGTTGCGATTCGGATTCTTCGGCATCGGCAACACCAACTTCCCCGGTGTCACATTCCTCATCCTGTCATGCATCGTCTACGGTGTCGCTTTCGACTTCTTCAATGTATCGGGAGGTCTGTATGTCGACTCCCAGACCGACCCCGCCCAACGCTCATCGGCACAGGGGTTGTTCATGCTGATGACAAACGGTATCGGCGCATCGTTAGGAACATTTATCGCAGGTAAATGCGTCGTTAACAAACTGGTGTACAATCCCAGTCTGACACAGCCACAGCAACTTGACGGATGGCATCACTCATGGCTGATTTTCGCGGCATACGCCCTTGTGGTGGCTGTCCTTTTCATGATTCTTTTCAAAGACAACAAGAAAGAACGAATATCTGATGCAAAAGCCTACAACCGTACTGCAGGAGACCCTGAAGGCATGGTTCAGTCATCAGAGAACTCCAATGCAATATGATTCAATTCTATGCGCCTGATATAAAATTGACCCGGACGCTCCCCGAGAGCGATTCGGGTCATTGCGTGAGAGTGCTCCGCAAACAGACCGGAGACCTCATCGAGGTCATAGACGGCCGGGGAGAACGCATGACATGCCGCATCCTTGACCCACACCCCAAGAAAACGGTCGTCGAAATCATCGACACCGTGACCGTCGAGCCTACATGGCGTCAGTCAATAACCATAGCGGTCGCACCCACCAAACACCTTGACCGAATGGAGTGGATGGTCGAGAAACTGACCGAAATCGGGGTCAACCGCATCATCCCGCTGCTCTGTCACCATTCAGAGCGAAAGGAAATCAAGACAGAGCGTCTGGAGAAAATCGCGGTCTCGGCCATGAAACAATCGCTCAAGGCTGTTCTCCCGGAAATCACTCCGATGACCCCGATGGCCGAAGTCATAAAACATTATCAGGGACAGAAACGTTTTATCGCATATTGTGACCGCGAAATACCGCGCCGCCTATTTGCCCGTGAATACCTTCCGGGCAATGATACTGTGATACTCATCGGGCCCGAAGGGGACTTCTCACGCGAGGAAATCACCGGCGCGCTCGATTCAGGTTTCATCCCGGTGTCGCTTGGCGACAACCGTCTCCGCACCGAGACTGCCGCGGTCGTGGCATGTGACACGTGCCACATCATTGACCAATTGAAATTGACATAACCATCACATAATGCAACCATTCAAGTTCAAGGAATACAGTTCACAACCCAATTTTTTCCTGTTAGCCGGACCATGTGTCATCGAGGGGGAGAAAATGGCGATGGAAATCGCCGAGACAATCGTCAATATAACGTCACGTCTCGGCATACCATACATATTCAAAGGGTCCTACCGCAAGGCCAATCGTTCACGTCTCGACTCCTTCACCGGCATAGGCGACCGTGAGGCCCTCGCGGTCTTGAAAAAGGTACGTGACACATTCGGCATCCCTGTAGTCACCGACATACACACCGCAGACGAAGCCCGCATGGCAGCCGAGGTCGTGGATGTGTTACAAATTCCGGCATTCCTTTGCCGTCAGACCGACCTTCTTGTCGCCGCCGCCCGCACCGGCCGTGCAGTCAACATCAAGAAAGGTCAGTTCCTGTCGCCCGATGCCATGCAGTTCGCCATACAGAAAGTGCGCGATGCAGGGAATGACAATGTCGCAGTCACCGAACGCGGTACGACCTTCGGCTATCAGGACCTTATCGTTGATTACCGTGGCATACCCGAGATGCAGCGTTTCGGTGCACCCGTCATCCTTGACGTGACCCATTCCCTGCAACAGCCCAACCAACCGGCAGGTGTCACGGGAGGCCACCCCGACCTCATCGAGACAATCGCACGGGCCGGAATCGCCGTCGGTGCCGACGGACTGTTCATCGAGACACACCCCAACCCCGCCGAAGCCAAGAGCGACGGTGCCAACATGCTTCCGCTTGAACGCCTCTCCCAATTGCTCGAACACCTCATCACAATAAGAAACGCAATAAACTCATTCGACAAATAATAAGATGAAATTTTCCACATTACTGTTGTCAACTATCCTCGCCACCGCACCTTTGGCGTCAAACGCACAGAAGTCATCTTTCAACTCGCCAATCACCCAAGCGATGATGAAAGTCTACGACCAAACCATTGAAAATAATCCGCGCGACTATGACACCCTGTTCAAGCGCGCAAGTGAATATTACAAACATGACGCCTATAACGAGGCCCTTCAGGATGTCAACAACGCCCTGCGCTACATGCCGTCAGACGACCACGCCCTGCGCTACCAGGCATTGATGCTCCGCGCCAACATATATGACATGAGCCATCGATACAACGAGGCCGTATCCGACCTGAACAGCGTGCTCTCTCTCGCCCCCGGCAACTATACGGCGACATATCTCCGTGCCAACGCCAATTTTGAACTTGGCAACCTCGAACAATCCAAGAAGGACTATCAGGCATTATACAAACAGAACCCACGCTCACAGGAGGCATTGTTCGGCCTTGCACGCATCGCCGTCAAGGAAAACAACCTCGGCGTGGCCGATGAACTCTCCAACCGCGCCGTGGAACTGACCCCACAGGTCTCTGACGTCTATATGCGCCGCGCCTCCATACGTTCCCTCGCCGGAAACATCCAAGGAGCGGTTGACGACTACATCCTGGCGATTTCGACCGACAACCGCAACAACCCACGTGCATTGAACGAACTGGTAAACCTGTCCAAGACCAACTATCCCATGGTGATGTCGGGACTTACCAACGCGATACGCCAGGCACCCAAGGTGGGTATGTTCTATTACATCCGCGCCATGATTGCCCAGAGCCATTGCAGCTACGCATCGGCCATAGCCGACTATGACAAAATCATCAACGACCACCTCTATTCCTATCCCGGTCTCAACGCCGCGCTCGCCGAGTGTTACTATGCCCTCGGCAAATACGAGACCGCATTGCTCAACGCCGACTATGCGATTTCGGCGACCGATGACAACGTTCCCTACTACGTCCTGAAATCAAACATCCTGCGTGCGATGAAACAACCGCAGGAAGCTCTTGAATGCGCCGAGAAGGCTCTTGAGAAGAATCCTGACGCACCTCTTGCATTACGCGCCAAGGCACTCGCCCAGGTCGACCTGAAACAATACACTGAGGCATCGGTATCGCTCTCGGAGGCACTTCTCACCGACCCGACCGATGCCTACAACCTGATGCTGCGAGCCTGGATTATGCAGGATTTCCGCAAGGACAAGGCAATGGCCGAGCAACTCTACCAACGAGTGCTTGAACTTGACTATGACTTCGACAACGTGCATTCGCTCAAAGGATTCGCCCTTCTTTTCCTCGGCCGCGAGACCGAAGCCGAGAACTGGTTGACGACACTCCTTGACAGGGTTGACGACTACGACGGGCTCATCAACTATTACGCCGCATGTTTCTACGCGCAGAAAGGCTCAAAAGACCTCGCGCTGAAACATACCGCCGTATCGCTTGAAAAAGGCTACGCCAACTACCACAATTGGATGGACGACAACGCCGCCCCCATCAACGTCGCCCCCATCCGCTCCGACAAACGCTTCAAAGAAACCATCGACCGGTACGCCATCCTGTTCAAGTAACGGCCATTAGGGTGTTGCATGACGTAGTCCGAATAGGATTGCGAAGCAATCGTTTTGAATAGCCGTGGGCCGAGCCGTCAGGCGAGACCCACGGTAGGGAGACAAAATGTTGGTTTGAATCTGAAAGATTCATTATCATAAATGATTCTTTCAGAAACATTTATCCCTTATACATCTTTCCGTGGGTTTCGCTTTGCTCAACCCACGGCTATTCTTAATGATTGCTTCGCAATCCACCCTGAAAGGAAAGGCTCGGCCACAATGCTATTCACTTAAGGTGACTTGATAAATTGTATGGGATTGGTAGGGTGTCGCCATGGCGACACCGCCAATTGGATTATCGCTCTCACAATTATCAATTTACAACTTTACGAATCCAATTATCGACAAATAAAATCGTTTTATCTATAAAATAATTTGTTTTATCAAAAATAAATTGTTTCATTTGCAAAACTAACTTAAACAACCATCATGAATAAACACGTTTCATTAATTTTCAGTTTTATTTTTACCGTTTTGGTAATGCCAGTAATGGCACAGAATATACAACGGAATATCTCTGCCGGGGTCAATTTTTATGGCGGAGTCGGTGGATATGACGATGAGTTCAATTTTATAACAATAGCAAATCCCGAACAGTATCTACACTATTGGGGAACGGAGATAGAAGGCTCCTATCGGTTAAAACTGTACCGGGCCTTGCAATTCCGTCCCGCATTATCGATATATTACGAGAGGCATGACGGCCTTAAAATGTCCTTCAACGGCCCCGGAGGGACACAATATGGAGAAAGCCACATAAACGAATGGGGCATGCATGTCGTCGCACCTGTCGGCCTGTCTTTTAAAGCTCCGTCAGGCTCATTGGAAATCGAGACAGGCCCGGTATTCGGTCTTTATTTTAAACAGCGTCCGACCAAAGGGGAAGGGATGGTTGACAAGGATGACATTTTCAAACGCTACAAATGGCACTGGCGTTTCGGAGCGCGATACAATTTCATCGGAGGACGTTTCTACGCCAAGGTCGCGTTTGATTTGGCGATGAGCAATTTTTGTTACTCTTCCTTCGGAGAAAAATGCAGAGACCGCAATGTCCTATCAGGCGGTATCGGGGTTAATTTTTGAAAGACATTATTGCCGTAAAATGAGGATGTCCCAGGACGCAATCCATTCTGAAAGGTAGTTTCGGTTCAGCCATGGCTGAACTGAAACACATTGAAATTCAGCGAGAGCACAATCGGCGAGGTTGTTGCAAAATTCGCGAATCAACATCGTAGGGACGCGCCAACGTGCGCGTCCTCAAATTGGCATATTATCAATCATCTGTAATAAAAGACGCGCTCGTTGGCGCGTCCCTAAGATTTCGCATCAAATCTCAATTTTGCAACAGCACCCTACCAATCCCATAGGGAAACGATGTTCAGCGTAGGGCGGCGAGATAGGCGTCGGCAAAGGCGGCGAGTTGCGTGTCGAGCGACGGAGAGAGTGATTGTCGCATCTCCACCTTGGCATCGATGACAGGGATTCCACCCGCGTCAAGCAATGCGTTCATCTTCTTGAGGGCCTGCGGCGCCCAGGTGAACGAGCCGAGCGTGGCGACGACGCGGTTTTTCATTCCGCGCTGCACCAATGCCCGCAGGAATGTCTCGACCGGCGGGAATATCTCATTGTT
Source organism: uncultured Muribaculaceae bacterium (assembly GCA_947628305.1). Lineage (GTDB taxonomy): Bacteria > Bacteroidota > Bacteroidia > Bacteroidales > Muribaculaceae > HGM05190. The sequence continues at coordinate 318,905 of CANQZG010000001.1, forward strand.
ATATGTGGGCGATGCAATCACGACACCACGGAAACGCATCACGTCGGCAAGGAGGAATGACAACGGCACTGTCGCCACATTACACATCTTTATGTTCCTCTCACCCGACGCTGCCAAACAGGCTGCAAAACGCTCACAAAGGCGTTCGGTGTTACCATACATCGACCCGTAGACAATCAATGTCCCGCCATCAAGCGGCTCCCACCTCGACATTCGGTCATAGAGCGAGACGACACGCTCCGCATCGGCATGCCACACCGGGCCATGGGTCGAACAGACATACCGTATATCAAGTCCTGCGACCTTGGCGAGGGCTTTCTGCACGAACGAACCATATTTAGCCACAATGTTGGAATAATAACGGTGCATCTCGAGAAAATACCCATCAACATTCATGTCGCAATCCACGACCGCACCGCTCAACGCCCCGAAACACCCGAACGCGTCCCCGGTGAAAATCACGCCGTCACATTCAAGCCATGTCATCATCGTCTCGGGCCAATGGACCATCGGCGTCAATACAAACTTCAGGTCAACGCCACCGCCCAACGGCAGGATATCCCCGTCCTTGACGATAACCATGTCGTCATCAGGCACACTGTAATACCCCTGAAGCATGTCGGCGGTCTTGCCGTTACCCACTATTCTAAGGGACGGGAACGCACGGCGCAACAATGCGATTGCGCCTGAATGGTCAGGCTCCATGTGATTCACGACAAGATAATCGGGAGCGACCCCACCGGTGATTTCAAGCAGATGGTCTATCAGACGTTCGGTGAACGCGAGATGCGTACCGTCTACAAGAGCGATTTTGTCTTCGCCCTTGACAATATATGAATTGTAACTCACTCCATTCGGCAGAGGCCACAATGATTCAAACAATGCCGATGTACGGTCATTCACCCCAGCATAATGGACACAGGGGGTTATCTTGTCAATATTCATAGAGTTATAATGATAAAACGCCTTGGCGCACGTCTGTCATGGCACGCCAAAGCGAGTTTTATAAATTCCTTTTCAGAGTATATCAGGCCTTGATGCGCTCTACGTATGACCCGTCGCGTGTATCGATGCGCACCTTGTCGCCGATGTTGCAGAACAGGGGCACACGCACCTCGGCACCGGTCTCGACGGTCGCGGGTTTGAGGGTATTGGTTGCGGTATCACCCTTGATACCGGGTTCGGTATAGGTGATTTCAAGCACCACCGATGTGGGCATCTCACATGTCAGTATAGTCTCGCTGGCAGCGTGAACCATGGCCTCGCATATATCGCCTTCCTTGAGGAACTGCACGCCGTCGATGCTCTCGCCGGGGAGGGCGACCTGTTCAAATGTCTCGGTGTGCATGAAGTTGTAACCCATATCGTCCTTGTAGAGATACTGGTAGGGACGACGCTCGATGCGCACCTCCTCCACTTTCACACCCGAGTTCCACGTCTTGTCAATCACACGGCCTGTCTTTACGTTCTTCAGCTTGGTGCGGACAAAAGCCGGGCCTTTGCCGGGTTTTACATGAAGAAACTCAACGATAAAGAAATAATTGCCGTCGATGTCAAGGCACATTCCGTTCTTAAAATCAGCAGTAGTTGCCATAAAATCTATTTAATTATTATATTATATTCCTGATACTACACGCATTGAAATCATTTAAACTTTTGAATCGATAACATTTTTCAATAAGTTTAAATGACTTCATTATCTCGGATTTCAGCAATAACCCGATAACACGGTGCAAAGATAGCAATAATTTTTGTAAATTTGACTTCGTCCTATATACTCTCGCTCGGCAATGCTAAAATAGATTTTGCATTGCCCTCGCTTATTCGTATATTTGCATCTGTCACCACATTACACACTCGCAATGAAACGTCTGATATTTTCACTATTGACGGCACTACTGTCAATCGCGGTATCCGCCACCAATCCCGACTTCACGTTTGTCTCCCCCGATTTCTATTCGATGTCGGTATCATCGGGACTGAACCTCATGCTCACAGTCGACCGCAAACACGACGCAAACGGCAAATATCAGCGCAAGGCCTTGATGACCATGACCGACATCAGTTCCGAGAAAAAGCTGTGGACTATGGATTTCTATCCCGACAAAGAATGGTGTACACTGACATCTAACGGGGTCATTTTAACCAGTGGCAACAAAACCCATCTGATAGACCGATACACAGGCAAGACCACCGCGACGCTAAAACTCAACGCGTTATATTATGATGAAAGTGCCGACATTATCATAGGATACCAAAAGACCGTGGCAAAAAAATTACTGGCGTTCAAAATAAGCACAGGTGAAAAACTCTGGGAAACAAAAATCGAAAAGACACCCGCGCCAAGATGGGAATATTTAGACACGGTTGGCTCGACCCTCTTAGTCACCATGTTCCCGAAAATCATTTCAATAAACCTCAATGACGGCCAAATCAAGGAGCTGAAACTGAAAACCGAGATATCCGACAACAAGGGCACCGCCGCACAGATTGGCGCGGGAATCGCATTAGGACTGCTCACCGGGGGAATCTTTGCCACCGAGATGAAACTGACCGATGTAAACTCGACCCCGATAAAAGAACAAGGCCGGTACTATGTATCAGACCGCGATTATATCCGCTGCATCGACTCGGCGCTTAACGAAATATGGAAATACCGTTTGCCTGAAAAGACAGGGGCACACGCGCGACTATTCATAGACGGCGACACTCTGTGCATGCTAAATGAGGGGTACGCATTCAGCTCATTCAACAACAAACGCCGCTCCACGGGCAAAAAATTCTTCGCACGGTTCAACAAAAACACCGGGGAGAATATCAACATCTCCTATCTGCCCGAAAAGCACGATGAGTCCATCTGGGATAAAGACCTAAGTCCAACGTCCGGCAGACTTTACTTATATGACCTACAGTCCAATTCTTACCATCTGCTGACCAACCGCAGCGACAGCTTCATGCTATGGCACAACAAGGGCGACCATTATGACGTGTCGCGCGTGGATGCCAACCTCGACATCATCGAGACCTATCCCTACGACAACCTGTTCACCATCCGTGCAGAAACCCAAGGTTACGCCTTGGTCTCTCCATTTAATGACATGACAATCTTTCACGTCATCACATCCGATGGGAAACACGTGGAAACCTGGCAAGCCGACTCCAAATATCTCGTCCTGGACGGAGACCACTTCTACACCACCAAGCCACTGCTGCTTGAACGCCATTCCTTCCCGCAAAAATAAGATGTTTCTGATTTCAATCAGATTCTAATCAACCAACACACCTCTTAACGTCAAATATATGGAACTACAATATTACGCAGTAAAACACATTACACCCATTTTATTATTGTCTCTTCTTTTCAGTTGCGGAACCAATGAGACACGTGACAGCCTTGAAAAGGCCGAATCATTGATAATGGAAAACCCCGACTCGGCAATGATAATCCTTGCCGAAATAAACCCGACACAACTTAACGGGTTTAACCGGGCACTCTATGCCGTAACCTATTCACACGGACAATACCGCACATACCAATCGGAGGAAAACGATTCGCTCATCAATATCGCCGTCGAATATTTTGAAAGGCACACTGATAAACCACGTCTCATGACCTCATTATATTGCCAAGGAAGAATTCATGAAACCGCATGCAACTATTCCGAGGCAATTATTTCAGCGATGCAATGCGATGAACTTGCACGCGAACTCGCTAACGATTATTACATCGCGCGAGCAAACGAGCTAATCGCAGATATCTGGAGCGAAACACACAATTACGCTAAGGCCATTGAAAATCGTCAACTCGCAGTGGAACACTACCGCCGTTCAGGTCATATACCTAACAGCCAATACTCTACAATAGACCTCGCAATCGACATTTCCAACAATGGCGACCATGCGAAAAGCATCCAAATCCTAAAATCAATTCTCTCAACCCCAAACAGTACAGACATACATATAGAACAATACTGTCAAAAATCACTAATCAGACCTCTTTGGTCTTTAGACAGCATCGAGACAGCATATAATGCAGCAGTACTTTCGTTAAATAATTGTGAATCATTTGATTCAGTATATGCACTATGTTACATGGCCGATATCGAAGCAAACAAAGGCAACATGATTAATGCAAATACATTATTTGATAACGCCTCTATAATTTTAGAGCACAGTAATACTAGAAAAAATGAAGTTTTTCTCAATTTATTTAAAGGTCGCATATCTGAAAGGCAAAATAAATATATCGAAGCAATTGAACTTTATAAGCGAATTTATGCATATCAAGATTCTGTCACCCAAGAAATATTAAGACAGTCTGTGGCAAACAATGTTACTAATCTATTCAAAAACAGAGCTGAAGCATCAAATCAAAAAGCACACAAATTCAAAAATGCCCTTACCATAACATTACTACTTGCAACAATTATTGTTTCCCTAATCGTTATCTCATATAAAATCAGAGAAAGACATAGAGCCATTGAATTAAAAAGCAAAATATTGGAATTAAAAAACCTCAATTTACAATTGATTGATTATGAAAATAAAATAACGAATCAATCTCTTTCAATTGCTAAATCACAATTAAGCCAATCTTTTTTAGAGTCCCAAATTATTAACCTATTGAAGACGCAATTTTCCTCAATAAATGAGATATGCGATGAATTATTCGCTTATCAAGCCGATGAAATACCAAAACGACAAAAAGCATTAGCAAAAAAAGCTGAAAAACTGATTAACTCCATGAAAACGAAATCATTTATCAATGAATTAGAGAATATTTTAAATGACAACGTTAATGATATAATAAAGAAAATACGTACACAGGTTCCCACATTAAGACCCGATGAGATTTCATTTCTATGCTATTGTATCGCAGGTTTTTCAATGAAATCTATTTCGATTTTCACCGGATTAAAATATCCAAGCGTATATTCCAAGCGTAAGAAAATCAAACAGACCATTGAACACACAAATCCAAAAGATTTAGACCTTTTCATATCTCACATTTCATAACCCATTATATATCAGTGTGTTATCATCACCACCTCCAACACACTATTATTCAGTCATTTACAAACATCATAAAACATCATAAAGTTTACATCTGATTTTCAATTATTTATCAACATTTTTCATAATAAAAACAAAGACATTTTTTATCATCACTCATCCAGTTCCAGCTAAATTTGCAACGGTACTAATCTAACAAATTTAGCATTTATGAAAAAATCATTTTTCTTAAGCGTTTTATTCGCCATTGGATGCATTTATATGTATCCCGAGACCCCACCTCCAACCGCAACCATTCCACTAACACCGCCAAGAGACAAGAAGAACCGGCCTCATGATGAAGTCCAAGGAGTCAATGCCTATTATTCCGACAATAAAGTTATATTATATTTTGAGTCATACGATGGGATGGCGACTACAACCATCATAAACTCTGACACAGGCAACAACTACAACAACATCTCAAGCACCGCCACGCAACCCATTGAAATATATATTGGGAACGAAAGTGGATATTACACGATATACATCGAGACATCACACGGTTCAATCTACGAAGGCAATTTACAATTATAGACCGTTAATAAACCATTAGCCCAAAAGTTATCACAATGAAAACAATCAAATTCATCATTTGCTCAATTTTAGTTATCTCAATTTTCGGGGTATGGAGTGCATGTAACACTTCCGAAGATGTAGTTTCCAAAAAAATTTCAGACAAACAAGTACTTGCAGAGTTAGACATGAGCCTCGATTCTTTGATTAATGAATTTACCAAAGAATACCCACCTACACCGGCATCAAGATTCCTCGGGTTCAGGGACTTTTGGAAAGCTGTCAGAGCCGATTTTTACTCCACCGCAATCATGAATCCTTATACAGGACAGCTCCAACAACATAATCATTTTGAAATTGCCACTTCCAAAGAATGTTGGAAGAAACGTAATCAAAACAAGCCAAACTACACGCCACAACAAATCCAAGAGTTAGATTCAATGCTTCAAGAAATGAAAATAACGTTGCAACAAACCCCCGATGATATAGGGGCAATTCACAATATCGCCATCATAGAACTAATTGTCAACAATGAGGACAATTACGAAAGCACTGCGGAGCTAATGATTGCCATTGACAATAAGTTAAAACAATATGGTATCGAGACCGGAGTAACCGATTTTTCCGCAGCAGCCAATATCGTTGACGATTTCATTGATAATGTGTATGACGATTCTGACGATGTAATGTATGAGCGACTTATTTCTCGTTACAGTGACAAAAAGGACGAATTATCAATACTACATAAATATTTTACCACCGCAAGCAAATACGCCGAACCTTCTGAAATAAGGTTATTTACTATTAAATTCAGAGAAGAACTTAAAGAACGGGTATTTGAACTTGACCCGCGGATATTGCGTCCGATTGAAGACTGCTTGGATTTAGCTCCAAAAAGTTATGACCTGTGGTCTACGTTGGGAAAATAAATCTACATCGACAAAACAATAATACAATAATACAATAATACAATGAAGATAAGGCAATTATTGAGTGCTGCCGTTATTATAACCGTCACGGCTGTGGCGACGGCGCAGACTTCGTCACAACCGGAAACACGCCGATTCATCAACGACCGTTATGGAATTGCCGTAGGTGCAGGAATGAACAGCATCGCCACATCCAACCTTAGCCAAAAATTGCAGCTAAACGTCTCGGCCGGCGCATACACCTCCTGGACTGTCTCGTCTGCCGTAATCGAGACAGGACTGTGGTGGAATCGCCGCGATTACAACCTCACAGGCTTCATTCCGCAGTATTCTGACATGACACGGTTAAAAACACACCTCAATTTCATTGAGATACCGTTGAAACTCGGATGGGAAATATATCTATCTGACTTTAAGAAGCAGTCAGTCAGCCTGACACCTTCAATAGGAATGTATGGCGCATGTGCCGTCGATGACAGCATGAATGGATTCCGCCGTTTTGACATCGGCGGGACGCTCGGACTTCAATTAAACGTCAACCGATGGAGTTACCGTTTCGACTACCGTCACGGATGGCGTGACATCAACACCCGCATTGACCGCCACATCAAGACACGCAGCTTTGACTTCTCAATCGGTTATGCGTTCATCATAAAATGAACGAATCTTCCTTGTCAAAAATAACGCCGCACGGATTGTCTGTGCGGCGTTATTTTTGTAATTTTGTATTCGATAATACAGGATTATGAACGAGGATGCTTTAAGCCAGTTATATCTCAAAGACACGTCGTTCCAGCAGCTGATGCAGAAACGCATCTTCAACGTGCTGCTGATTGCGTCACCATACGACGCCTTCATGATGGAGGAGGATGGCCGTGTCGAAGAACAGTTGTACTTTGAATATGTGTCACTGAACCTTAGCTCACCGCCACGCGTGACCCGTGTGACCCACATAGGAGAGGCCATGGACATGTTGCGTCAAAAACATTTTGACCTCATCATCGCCATGCCAGGAAGCGACATCAGCGAGACATTCACCGGCGCACGCGTCATTAAGGAACGCTATCCACGCCTACCGATTGTCGTGCTCACACCGTTCTCCAAGGAGGTATCCCGTCGTCTTGAGAACGAGGATTTCACCGGCATCGATTACGTGTTCTCATGGCTTGGCAACGTGGACCTGCTGCTCGCCATCATCAAGTTGCTCGAGGACCGTATGAACGCCGACAATGACATAAACGAGGTGGGCGTACAGACCATCCTACTCGTCGAGGACTCGGTGAGGTTCTATTCATCGGTATTGCCTACCATCTACAAGTTCCTGTTGAAACAGTCACGGGAATTTTCGACCGAGGCCTTGAACGAGCATGAACAGATGTTGCGTATGCGCGGCCGCCCAAAAGTGATGCTCGCCCGCGACTATGAAGAAGCCGTCACCCTATATGAGAAATACGGCGAACACATCCTCGGCGTCATCAGCGACATCTCTTTCAAAAAGGATGGGAGCAAGGACTCACTTGCGGGAATCAAGCTGGCCGAATATCTGAAAGAAAAAGACCCCTGCCTACCCATAATCCTGGAGTCGTCAGAGACCGAGAACGCCGCCGTCGCACGCGCCCGCGGATGGACATTCCTTGACAAAAATTCCAAGAAACTGCCCGTTGACCTCGGGGCGGCAATCATGGACCATTTTGGGTTCGGCGAATTCATCATACGCGACCCGGCCACCGGAGACCGTATCATGACAATCAGCTCGCTAAAAGACATGCAGAAACGCATCTTCGAAATCCCTGCCGAGTCGCTTTTCTACCACGCGTCACGCAACGACATCTCGCGTTGGCTCTATTCACGCGCGATGTTCCCGATTGCCGAGGTCATCAAGCAGCACCGCTTCCAGTCAATCGACGAGGCACCCGCCGTGCGCCAGCTGTTCTTTGACCTGATTGTCAAGTACCGCAAGATGAAAAACCGTGGCGTAGTGGCCGTATTCCGCAAAGACCGTTTCGACCATTACTCCAACTTCGCCCGCATCGGGCAAGGATCCCTCGGGGGCAAGGGACGAGGATTGGCGTTCATCGACTCGATTATAAAGAAGAACCCCATCTGCGACAACTTCAACGGAATCACCATCTCGATTCCCCGCACTGTGGTACTGTGTACCGACATCTTCGATGAATTCATGTCGCGCAACGACCTGTATCCGTTAGCATTGAGCGATGCCCCCGACGAGGAAATCCTGCGGCATTTCCTGTCGGCCAAACTCCCAGCCTCCATCAAGGAGGACCTCATGGCATTGTTTGATGTCGTTGACCGCCCGTTGGCCATACGAAGTTCCAGCCTATTGGAAGATTCCCATTACCAACCATTCGCAGGAATCTATTCCACCTACATGGTGCCGCACATCGATGACCGCGAAAAGATGCTCAAAATGGTGTGCAACGCAATCAAAGGGGTATATGCCTCGGTATTCTATGCCGACTCCAAGGCCTACATGACCGCCACCTCCAATGTCATCGACCAGGAAAAAATGGCCGTCATCATCCAAGAGGTCGTCGGCGAGGAACATTCCGGGTTTTACTATCCGTCATTCTCAGGTGTGGGGCGCTCCTTGAACTATTATCCTATAAACGATGAGAAAGCCGAGGAGGGCGTGGCCGAGGTCGCCGTGGGACTCGGCAAATACATCGTTGATGGCGGCCTTAGCCTGCGGTTCTCGCCTCGCCACCCTGAGAAAGTATTGCAGACCGGCGACCTACAGCTCGCACTACGTGACACACAGACACGGATGTACACCCTTGACATGAATCAAATTTCAGATGACTTCAATGTTGACGACAGTTTCAACCTTTCAAAGGTCAGGGTACAGGATATGGCCGAGAATGGAGGATTGCGCTACATGACATCCTCCTACGATTTCAGGGACAATGCCCTAAGGGACTACGACATCGACGGATGCCGTCGCGTCGTCACATTCAACAATATCCTCAAGCACAAGGTGTTTCCTCTCGCTGAAGCCGTTGACTTTATGCTCACCACCGGCCAAGGCGAGATGAGCCGCCCGGTCGAAATCGAATTCGCAGGAATCGTGGACACTTCCAAAGGGAACAACAAAGGGAAACTCTATTGGCTACAGATACGCCCAATAGTCGACCGCAAGGAGATAGTTGACGAGCATCTGCTGTCACTGCCCGATGAAAAATTGATGTTAAAGAGCAATACAGCGCTGGGGCACGGTAATATAGAAAATGTACGTTATGTCGTCTATGTGCGGCCAGACAGTTTTTCATCATCAAATAATTCACTGATAGCACGTGAAATTGAAAAAATTAATCGTAACTTTACAGCTGATTGCGAAAACTACGTCCTCATCGGCCCCGGACGCTGGGGGTCAAGCGACACCGCGCTTGGAATCCCAGTCAAATGGCCTCACATATCCAACGCAAAACTGATAGTGGAGGCAGCGTTGTCGTCCTACCGCATAGAGCCGAGCCAAGGGACACACTTTTTCCAAAACCTGACATCATTCGGTGTCGGTTATTTCACGGTTGACAAATGCGCCGGGACAGGATTGTGTGACTTTGAATTTCTCGACTCGCAACCTGCGGTATATGAAAGCCCCTATGTCAGAATCGTCAAGTTTGACCGACCGCTGACAATAGGAATCAACGGGGTCAAAGGGACAGGGGTCGTAGTCAAGCCATAATGACTTATATAACCGACATTAAGAAACTGCAATAACCCGAGACATGTCTTTTTCAACCACAATAAAACGAGTGTTCGGCTTCTCGGTCGAGGATGACGAGGAATATGAAATCCACGATTCAACACTTGAAAACGCCGAAGACGACCTTAGCGCACAAGGGATTGTCAACCCGTTCAGACAACATCAGGTGACAACCGGGCAACAAGAGACCGCCGCCCCGCCACCAACATCGGATGAAAACGTCCCCGAGGCACAAGACATAGACACCAGGCCCGTGCACACAAGACTGTTTGACAGCGTGGTCAGGACTCTAAACGAACAAATGCCCGAAATCGTCTCACGCTGCATGTCGACTGAAAAACAACGTCAATATCTCATAGAGTCAATCGACGAGGAGTTGAGAGAAGAAATTGACAACCTGGTCCGGCAACGTCCCAATGCCCCGGGATGGGAAAAAGAGCGCAAGGCGTTGCTCGAGGAGATAGACCGCGTGAAAGCCGGTGCAAAAGGCGTCGACGACATCAAGAAAGAATACAAGGCCGCACAACTAAGCTCCGAAAGACAGAAACGCGCATTGAGCGACCGTGCCAATGACCTGGAAAGACGACTCGCACAGGCCGACGCCGAACGTGAGCAACTGCAACTCGAAAACCAGGCCCTGATTTCAAAGTTCCGCGCCGCCGGTATAATACCCGACAATGTCGAAGTTCCGGGCGAAGACCATCGCTTAGCCGAAAAAGACGCTACAATCGCCGCAAAGGATGCCGAAATCGCACGTCTAAACGACAATATCGAACAATTGAAAACTAAAAACCGCCTTGCCGACGCAATGTTCAACGACCTCACGGCACAGGCAGCACAAGCCAAACAGGAACTGCGCGAGGCGCAGGAATCGTTATCGGCCCTTGACGAAATCAATTCTCGGCTCGATGAATTCGAATCTGTAAAAAAGAAAAAGGATGCCCGAATCAGCGAATTGGCTTCGCAGCTGAAAGAGGCACAAACCCGTGCCCTGTCGGCCGAAAACGAGATAATTTCGCTGAAGAAAACAATCGAGGCCAATTTGTACAACCAAGCTGATTCTGAAAAAGAACTGCATGACGAAATCGCCAGGCTGAAATCCCAGCTGTCAGAAAAAGAGACACACCCCGACATCACCAAAAAACGCAAAGGGCGCACACGCGTCTCTGTCATCGACGAGTCTCTTGACAACACCGACTGGCTTGTCGCCCCTACATCCAGTCCTGCGACCACAAAGGATGACGCTCCTAAGGACGATGATTTCGGCTACAAGGAGCCGCCCCGCAACAAAATCCCCGACAACGACCGACAGATGTCCCTGTGGTAGACGCATAAACTTTTCCTATCAAATTCAGTTTTATAAAGAATGAAACGTTTTTCGACTATATTCCTGTCAACATTAATACTCTCCTGTACAACCGTCGTCTCCAACGCATCCATGACCGACGGCATGAAAGGCCTTGAAAAATATGTCTCCCCGGCCAACACACCCGCATCCGCGCCAAAATTCATCTATACGCCCGATGGCACTGCATGTCTCATGATGAGCAATGACAAGAAAAGTGTCACGAAGCATGACATAAAGACCGGGCGCGAGATTGAAACCGTGTTCTCGGTCGACCGTGCACGCGAGACCACGCTAACCTCGATAGAAGGTTTCACAATGAGCCCCGACGGGTCAAAACTGCTGGTCTATACATCACGTGAAGACATATATCGCCGCTCGTTCAAGGCCAGATACTATGTTTATGAAATCCGCACCCGGCTCTTGCGCCCTCTGTCGGAGACACAGAAAATGCAACAGTCACCGATATTCTCGCCCGACGGGCGCATGGTGGCGTTCATGGGTGAGGACAATAACATTTATGTCAAGAAAATCGACTATGACACCGAAGTCCCGGTTACAAAGGACGGGAAGAAGAACGAGGTCATCAACGGTGTTCCCGACTGGACTTACGAGGAGGAGTTCCAGACAACATGCTCGATGGCATGGTCTCCTGACAACCTGACGCTGTGTTATCTGAAATACAATGAAAAAGAGGTGCCGATGTACTCGTTCCCGCTCTATGAGGGGACATGCTCGCCACGCGATGAGTATGCGCTCTATCCGGGAGCGTTTTCCTACAAGTATCCTGTCGCAGGGGAAAACAATTCCAAGGTCACGCTCCACAGCTACGACGTGGAGACGCGCAAAGTGAAGAATATATCCCTCCCCGATTCCCGCATTGAATATATACCGCGCATAGAGTATGCATACAGTCCCGACCGTCTTGTCGTCACCACCCTCAACCGCGCACAAAACCGCATGGAGGTATACTCGGTCAACCCCGGGTCAACCGTAGTCAAGTCTCTGCTTGTCGAGGAATCAAAGGCGTGGATTGACCCGATAACCTATGAGAACATGACGTTCATGCCCGACTGTTTTGTAGTGATTTCGGGACGCAGCGGCTACAACCACGCCTACCGTTACACCTACGCGGGCGCGATGAGCCGGCAGCTGACCAAGGGCGAATATGACGTAACAGCCTACTACGGCCACGACACAGCACGCGGTCTTGACTTCTTCCAGTCCACCATCACAGGACCGCTCAACCGCGTTATATGTTCGGTAGACGCCAAAGGCGTGGTGAAACACCTCTCGGCTGACAAGGGAACATCATCGGCGACATTCTCGCCCGACATGACATGGTACATGATGAACTACAGCAACACATCGACCCCCCCGGCCTATACCCTCGTGTCGACACGCGACAACAAGACCGTGCGCACGCTTGAGGACAATAAAAGTTATGCGTCACGGTACGCATCATCCCCTCGCAAGGAATTTTTCACAATGAACGGGGAGGGAGGCCTGACGTTCAACGGTTACATGATAAAGCCTACCGACTTCGACCCGTCCCGCCGATACCCTGTCATCATGTACCAGTACAGTGGCCCCGGTTCACAGGAGGTGCGCGACCGTTGGGGAGCCGACTGGAGTTGCTATTTTGCCGAACAAGGATATATCGTGATGTGTGTGGACGGCCGTGGGACAGGAGGCCGCGGGAACGCCTTCCGCGATATCGTGTACAAGCGGCTTGGCCATTATGAGACCATCGACCAGATTGCAGCCGCCCGATATGCGGCGTCATTACCGTATGTCGACGGCGACCGTATAGGAATCTACGGCTGGAGTTACGGCGGGTATGAGGCCATCATGGCAGCATCGGCCAAGGACGCACCCTATCGCGCGGCAGTCGCTGTCGCCCCGGTGACCGATTGGCGGTACTATGACTCGGTATATGCCGAGCGATACATGCTCACACCCCGTGAGAACGAGCCGGGATATGACGAGGCATCGGCCATCAACCGGGTGAAAGACCTGAAATGCCGTCTGCTAATAATGCACGGGACAGCCGATGACAATGTGCATCTCTCCAACACAATCCAGTATGTATCGGCTCTCGAATCAGCCGGCGGATTCTGCGACATGCTGTTATTCCCCAACATGAACCATTCTATCAACGGGTGCAACGCCCGGTTCATGGTGATGGCACGCATGCTTGACTATTTCAACCGCAACCTGAAAAACTGATTGCGATGCACCGTCGACGATTGGACATCAACAGTGCCATCACATCCTTGTGGAAAGGGTGGACAATGAGCGTAGGGTCGCTGACCGCTGTCATCGCATGCTCGCTGGTGGTGAGCAAGATGTGGCTTCCGTTCGTGGCTTACGTCCTGGAACTGGCGATATTCTTCTTAGTGCGCCGAAATCGTGAGGCACGCGTCCCGGTGTGCTATCTGCTGCCGTTCATCACCACGCGCATCCTTTTCTGGTCAGCCTCGATAATGGTCGCAATCAATCTGCTGTTCACCCACGGCATCATCCTGCGCATCTTCGCCCCCGAATCCCTCAACCATCAGATTCCCTATATAACGGTGCTCATCATCGCCCCTGTGGCATTCATCATATCGCTGTGGGCATGGCTCAAACGTTCCCGATTCGGATTCTGTACCGACTGCGACATGCGACACGGAACAGCGGCTGAACGCGGGTTTCTCGGAATCCTGTTCACGCAGGAGGGCCGCTATCAGAACAAGATGCTGATGATATTCTCGGGCATACTGACATTCCTCGCCTGGGGATACTACATGCTTTTCTATGTAAACGTGAACCTCAACAAGCCCGACCATTTCTTCTTTGTAATCATCCCTGTCATATACTGCGCCCTGACACTTGTGTACATGGCAATCAGGTATCTCGGCATCTGGGGATACTACTGCCATCATGTCGAACGGGACAGGGCGCAGGGTGGCACGACGACACAACTGCGTTACCTGATATTCTGCGATGACTATATACTCCTCGACAAACGCGACGGACTGTCGCCATTCGCCAACAACGGCAAACTCGACACCCCGGTCACAATTCATCTGTCATCGAGAGAGAATGTACCCCTGACCGATGCAGATAGCTACTTCAAGAATTATACCCGCATAGACGACGCCAAAGTCCGTTTCATGTATTCCAGTCTCAACGGGAATGCCGACGGCAATATATTCCATTATATCGTCATCCTGCCATCCACCAAGACTATCGACGGCACTGAACTTAAAGACAGCAAATGGTACACGATGCCCGAGATTCAACGTCTTATAAACACCGGGGGGATTTCATCGCTCATGAGTGCCGAAATCCTGCGTCTCCACACAGTCACAATGACATGGAAGACCTACGACCGTGATGGACGAAGACTGTACAAAATCAAGAATTACCGTCCGACATTCCACCTACGCGACATCGGGAAATGGGACGTTGACTATAACGACCGTGAATGGCTTCAGATATCACGCAACAACGAGGACAAACCATTCTGGAGACTGCGCCGTTTCTGGAGACGGTACATCAACAGCTAAGAAGCTGTTTAAAAATATCTGTTAAATAGAGGCGGGTGGTTTTTAGGTAATTTTGATTTAAGTCGCGGGAGCATAGCGAACTATGAGACCAAGACGCGAATCAAAATTAACAAAAAGCAGCCGGACAATATTTAAAATGCATTGCAAACAGCGGTTAAACATTAAATTAACAAAACTGCATGAATCAAGTTACCCGAAGTCTCGCGTCTTTAAGCGTCTTTGCCCCTTTGGCGCAGTCACGTAGCTCGCTACGCTCCTTTGCCCGCTTGGACAAAGCCATCTTAAATACGCGACCTCTATTTAACATAGATTTTTAAACAGCTTCTAAGAGATTGTCTAAAATTTTCTCATCAGAATTTTTAAGAGCTATTTCGGAGGGAATTTTAAAGGACGAGCGAGGATAGTATCGAGATATTTGACGAGCGAGAGCTTAAAAATTGACCCGAAAGAGCCTTGACAATCTCACAAAAATAAAATAAAGACGGTGTTTTACGCGCTTTCCGCCCTTTGACTCGGTCATGATGCCCGCATCACTCCCTCATCAGCATGACGGAAATCATCGTAAAATACCTACAAAAATTCAATGATAAAAATTTAGACAATCTCTAAGAGTATGCTATCCCGCTTCCCCATAATAACCGGACCGACGGCATGCGGCAAGACAAGACGTGCCGTCGCGTTGGCGCGTGCCATCGGTGGAGAGATAATCAGTGCAGACTCCCGTCAGGTCTATCGAGGGATGGACATCGGTACGGGCAAAGACCTCGCTGAATATGGCGACACCCCCTACCACCTCATCGATGTATGTCCGGCGGGATACCGATACAACCTGTTTGAATATCTCCGCGATTACAGGACAGCCAAAGAAGATATCGAAAGACGCGGGAAAACGCCTATATTATGTGGAGGCACCGGTCTATATATCGAGTCGGTGTTAAAAGGGTTGGAACTGCCCCCCGTCCCTGAAAACACGGCGTTGCGACAAAGCCTTGCCGATAAATCGCTGGAAGAGCTAAGCGCAATCCTGTCATCAATGAAAAGATTGCACAACACGACAGACATAGACACAGCCAAGAGAGCGATTCGCGCAATCGAAATCGAGACCTTTTATCTCGACCACCCTGACGCGGCGAAACAAGCCACCCCCCACCCGATAGACAACGCCGTCGTGATAGGACTCGACATCGACCGGGACGACCGCCGTCGCCGCATCACCCAACGATTGCACGACCGCCTTGACGAAGGCATGATAGACGAGGTGCGCGCACTTCTTGACAGTGGCATCCACCCCGATGATTTACTATATTATGGCCTTGAATATAAATACCTGACACTGCTCCTGACCAACCGTATATCCCGCCGGGAAATGGAACGGCAGCTTGAAATTGCCATACACCAGTTCGCCAAAAGACAGATGACATGGTTCAGGGGAATGGAACGACGTGGGTTCAAAATCCATTGGTTTCCCTACGACATCCCCGATAATGATTTCATCGGTCACGTAATCTCCCTGCTCCAATGAAACCGTTCATCCTGACAATGATGCTGACGCTGTCACTGTTTTCCCAGGCAGGGACAACGTTTCATGACATACGACCCATCTATAGTGACACAATAATCCATGTAGCGGATTCCATTCCAATCGAACGACTTGAAGTGGAAGCACGTGCCTCCCTCTCCGGGACAAAAGGACACTGGGGGATAATATTAGGAGACACCGAGGGGACACACCATGAAATCCGGCTTCAACTACGTGAAGACTACGATGGCTTCGAGACAGGACACACCGCAGTCCTCTCCGTTTTATCACTGACCGCCGATGGAAAAGAGAACACATTGTCAGTCAATGAGATAAAGAAAGACATCGGGAATCATCCGGGCGAATACAATTCAATCTTGGTCGATACATACAAGGATAAGACCTTGGTATATGCCGGCCAGCGCGAACTGATGTTCGTAACCGAGTTTCAATCCGGCCATATACTTTCTCCCGGCAAATGCGGACTGACCGTGAAGGACGGCCGACTCACCGTCGCCGATTTCATCACCTCCACCATTCCCGACCGCCGTCACCCGCTGAAAACCAACATGACCGCCATCGATGCCGAGAGAACGGCTTTGGATGCCATGGCAACCGATTCACCATGCGGTGTTTGGGATTACCTCGACGGGGAAAACGATGAGCGATATGGACGACAAGGAGGTCGATACCGTCTCGCCATTGTGCCCGACGGGAACAACGGGTTCATCGCGGTATATCTCTCGGGGGCCGAAATCAACCGCGACAGCTGGGAAGGAGGCATGATTAAAGCCCGCATGACACCCACTGTATTTAAGGGACACTATGATGTCACCTGGTTTGACTCCGAGATGAACCCCATACTCCACGATGTCAGCGCGACAATCGAACAGGACGCACTGCTGACATTCTCTTTCCCTGTCTACCGCACAAAAATAAGGCTGTCACGCACCCCCCGCCACCCAGCTGTCAATTAATAAGACATTTTCAATTACACTTCGCTAAACGACTAATATTCACGACCATAAAAAAAGAAAAGCGAAAGATTTTTGCTTTTCTTTCGCTTTCTTTTCAATCGTTTCCTCAAGAGTTTTCACCCAAGGCGTTGGTGACAAGAGAAGGTATTGCAAAACCATTCTGGAAGTTCCAAAACACCGTCCCGCCACTAATTTCAGGCGGTGACTTCGCCACAGATTGAGCGTTGGAGATGGCGGTGAATCTCGGAGCGGGAAATCCCGCGTCCGAACAGGTACATGAGTTTGGTTATGGCCGCCTCGCTCGTTATGTCATGGCCTGAAATCGCGCCGGCGCATACGAGACGGTCACCCGAGACATATCGCCGGGGATGTACGCCACCGTTGACACATTGCGTGACGTTCAGCACAATGACACCGCGTTCGACAGCCTCGCGCACCACATCGGTGAACCATGGCTCGGTCGGGCCGTTACCGGCCCCGTAGGTTTTAAGCACAACCCCCTTGATACCGGGTGCGGCAAACAGATACCTCAATGTCTGTGCCGACAGGCCGGGGAACAGGTCGATGAACATCACCGATGTATCCATATCGTAATGGACGTTCAACGGGCGTGTCTCCGTGACACAACGCAATGCATCGAGATTATAATGTATGCCGAGACCTATTTTCGCCAGCGATGGATAATTATTGCTCTTGAAAGCGTTGAAATTATCGGAGCTTAGCTTGGTCGAACGGTTGCCACGCCACAGATAGTTTTCAAAGAGAATCGCCACCTCCTGTACCATCGGGTCACCGTTATCACGGGTCGCGGCGGCAATCTGCACGGCGGTAATCAGATTCTCCTCGCCGTCGGTTCGCACTTCCCCGATAGGCAGCTGCGAGCCGGTGATGATTACCGGCTTGGCAAGGTTCTCAAGCATGAACGACAACGCCGAGGCTGTATAGGCCATCGTGTCAGTCCCGTGAAGCACGACAAAGCCGTCATATCGGTCATAATTCTCCTCTATGGCCTTTGCGATTTGCTTCCAATGCTCGGGGTTCATATCGGACGAATCAATAGGCGGATTAAACTGGATATTGTCAATTATATAATCCAGTTTCTTGATTTTAGGCACATTATCAATCAGGTGCGTAAAATCGAACGGTTGCAACGCCCGTGTTTCGGGGTTTTCAATCATACCGATTGTCCCGCCGGTGTATATGAGCAATATGCGTGGCTGTGATTTTGTCGTCTCCATGGCGTCAGAGGGATGTACAGTTATTTAACTTGCGCACCGGGCACCACAGGGGATGATGCTGTAATCACCGAGAGCGAACCGTCGGCGTTCTCGGCCGAGAGAATCATTCCCTGTGAGGTGATTCCGCGCAGCTTGCGGGGCGGTAGATTAGCGATGAACACCACTTGCTTGCCCACAAGCTCCTCCGGCTTGTAATACTTGGCGATACCCGATACAATAGTACGCTTGCCAAGACCGTCGTCAATGAGGAAACGCAACAGTTTGTCGGCCTTGGGCACTTTCTCACATTCAAGCACAGTGCCGACACGAAGGTCAGCCTTCATGAATGTGTCGAAGTCGACATCAGGTGCCTGTGGCGTGGCCTGGAAATTGTTTATGCGGTTCTGTTCCTTGATGTCGGCGAGACGTTGCAACTGCGCATTGACGGCCTCATCATCAATTTTCTCAAACAGGAGTTCTGGTTGTCCTATTTCAGTGCCGAACGGGACAATATCCTCATGCCCCAATTCATCCCATTCTACCTTGTCAAGCGAAAGCATCCCGCGCAACTTCGCGGCCATGAACGGCAGGAACGGCTCGAACGCGACAACGATGTTACCGCAAATCTGCAAGGCGACATACAGGATTGTCCTGACACGTTCCATATCGGTCTTGGCGACCTTCCACGGCTCGGTCTCCTGAAGGTATCTATTGCCGATTCGTGCGATTTCCATCGCGTCTTTCAACGCCTCGCGGAAATGGAAGTTCTCAAGATTATCCTCCAATGACGCAGACGATTGCCTGATTGCTGCGAACGCATCATTATCCACGCCCTGCAATTCCCCGGGAGCGGGCACAACACCGTTGAAATATTTATGGGTCAGCACAACGGCACGATTGACAAAATTACCGAGCACGGCGACCAATTCATTATTGTTGCGCGCCTGGAAATCGCTCCAAGTGAAATCGTTGTCCTTTGTCTCGGGCGCGTTGGCGGTCAGCACATACCGCAGTACATCCTGTTTGCCGGGGAAGTCTCGCAGATACTCGTGAAGCCATACGGCCCAGTTGCGCGAAGTCGATATTTTGTCCCCCTCAAGGTTCAGGAACTCGTTGGCCGGGACATTGTCGGGCAGCTGAAATCCGTCACCGTAGGCCATAAGCATCGCAGGAAACACGATGCAGTGGAACACGATGTTGTCTTTTCCGATGAAATTGATGATGCGTGTCTCGGGGTCTTTCCAATATTTCTCCCATGTGTCAGGCAACAGTTCCTTGGTATTGGATATATAACCGATGGGGGCGTCAAACCACACATAGAGCACCTTTCCCTCCGCCCCCTCGACAGGAACAGGGACACCCCACTTCAGGTCTCGGCTCACGGCGCGTGGCTGCAACCCGAGGTCAATCCAAGACTTGCACTGACCGTAGACATTGGTCTTCCACTCCTTGTGCCCGTCAAGAATCCAGTGACGCAGTTTATCCTCCCACTTGTCAAGGGGCAGAAACCAATGGGATGTCTCGCGCATGGTCACGGGGGAATCGGTCAACGCCGAGCGCGGATTGATGAGGTCGGTAGCATTCAGGGACGTACCACATGCCTCGCACTGGTCTCCGTAGGCGCGGTCGCTGCCACAGTGAGGGCATGTCCCCACGACATAACGGTCGGCAAGAAATTCACCGGCGGTCTCATCGTAGGGTTGCATAGATGTCTTCTCGACGAACTCGCCTTTGTCATAGAGCCGACGGAAAAACTCGCTCGCCGTGTCATGATGAATCGACGACGTGGTGCGCGAATATATGTCGAACGAAATCCCAAGTTCCTCCATAGAGTCCTTGATAATCGCATGGTAACGGTCAACGACCTCCTGCGGGGTGATTCCCTCCTTACGGGCGCGCAGGGTGATGGGCACTCCATGTTCGTCACTGCCACCAATCATGATGACATCCTCACCTTTAAGGCGTTTGTAACGTGCATAAATGTCGGCAGGGACATATACACCGGCAAGGTGTCCGATGTGGACAGGGCCGTTGGCATACGGCAAAGCGGTCGTTATGAGGGTGCGTTTGAATTTCTTCTCCATATCTTTTCAAATTATTCCACAAAATTAATGCAAAACCCGCGAATATCAATCATTTCGTCTCCCCAATTTTCACAAAATCACCTTGCACCCTTCATTGAGGCGCGGCTCTTGCTGATTACGACAAGATAGACCCCTGCAAATATCAGAACGATTGCTACGGCTTTAAAGACCGTAAACACCTCAAGCCCTGCGAACACGGCGACACAACAGGCGACCACAGGCTGCACATAATTGTACATTCCCACTACCGTGGGACGCAGATTTTTCTGACCAACCATGTACAAGATGTAACAGATAAATGTCCCGCAAAGAACTACATACGCCACACCTAAAACCTCGGTCATCGTCATCGCGCCCCAGTCAGTCCGAGCCAAGGTAGTGACCGAGAATGGCAACAATGTCAACGAAGCGAACGTAAACATCCATTTCATCAACGTAATGACCGAATATCTCTGTATAAAGTTCTTATAAAATGTCAGATAGATTGCAGTGCTCAACTGGGCGAGGAGTACTATCACATCCCCCGCGACATGGTTGTCACCCGTTGCGGTGGCACTATTTCCCGACAGCACAAGCATCACCGTCCCGGCCGCACCGACAGCAATGCCCCCGGCCTTTTTCAATGTCACAGGTTCTTTCAGCACCAACGCCGCAAGTATCATCACCCACAACGGCATAGTAGTGGTGACAACTGCGGCCTCGCCCGGCGATGTCAACCCCACCCCGAACACATAACATCCCTGGTTGAACATGATACCGAACAACGATGCAAAAAACAACGTCAATTTATCGCGGGCGGGGACATGTTCATGCGGCACAAAACACGAAGCGACCCAAAACAGCAACGCCGCCCCGAAAATTCGGAAATCGGTCATTACAAGAGACAAAATGACACCCGCCCCTATAACGACCTTGACCACCGGCGCCATGAGACCCCACATGACATTGGCCCCGAACATCGCGGCATGCCCTTTCAACTTAGAATTCATTTCAGAGACCTTAGAAATTCAGGCAATTCCGGGTCTTTAAACCCGGGGACACCGTCATGATTGATTCCACCATCACGACCTATCAGATAATACGCCGGGAAACCGTTGACATTCAGCGTCGACATCATACGGTTGGCCAAGTCGTCATCGTCAACAAATATCTGCACTGCATTATGGATTGACGGTGCAACCATCGTCCATGATTCCTTGTCGGACTTCAGCCAACACACAACAAATACAATTTCAGAATCCTTAAAATGCTCCCTGACGCCTTCACTTGACGCAAGGGCGGCACGACACGGGCCACACCAGGTGGCACTGATATCAAGATATATCGGGCATCCCGGATACTTTTTCATCACCCATTCCAACGGATTCTGCCGTTTCAGAGTGTAAATTGAATCGCCCTCCAGCACCACGACATCGCCTGACTTTATTGACCCCACTTCTAAATTGACATCAGCATCGCCATATATACGGTCATAATAGGCGGTGTCAGCAAACTCCGAACGCTCCGGGACTATCTCCCCGTTCGACGACGCGTATGCCAAGTCCCTTGCAACCCCTTTGGGCATATTTTTCACATATTCAGGGAAACGCGCACATAATGAACTGAGATGATAGGGGAAAATCATCACCTTGGCATTCTCCGCATTTTCAATTCCAAAAATCGGGTCGGTCAAAAACGCCAACTGCTCCTCCAGACCACGCCCCCTGAATCCAATCGCCTGATTGGCAATATTAAACAGATTGTCAAGACAAAGCAGCATAGCTACATCCTGCGAAATTTTGTTCTTTTCCACATAATCCCTGACTATACTTCCCGTTCTTGCGACCTCACTTTTAAACACAGGCATATATTCGGTAAGGGGTACGGTGTCAGCAGGCAAATTGATTCCGTGATAAATGGTGGACAAATCATTATAGGCATGTGAATACTCCTCGTTCATAGTCCCATTGTCGCCTGAAATATGGAATTCCAACGGTTTTTTCGATGCATCAATCTCGACAAACACAGAATCGCCGGGCTCGGCGTAGACATTGATAAATAATCGTTTCTTATAATTGATGGTAAACGTATGTCCGAAAGAGAATGGGATGCGCGCCATGAACGCCCTGGCCGAATCCACCTCCGCCACCTTGCGTTCACTTTTGTCAGATATGTCACACTCATTGACAATGACCGTCCGCGCCCCTTTCGCAGGAAGATTGACAATACGTCCGGCGACCGTGACGGAATCAACCGCCGCACCTGACACATTCCCACTAAAAGCGATGAATAGCGACAAAAACAATGATTTAATGATTTTCTTGCTGTATCCCATACTACTTAAGTTTTATCCGGCAAAGGTACGCAAAAATCACGTTTTTTACGTACCTTTGCCGATAATTGGAAATCATTTAAACGACATACAAGATGAAAGAAGTTGTTTTAAGCGGCATACGCTCGACCGGCAACCTGCACTTGGGTAATTATTTCGGCGCGCTCAAGAATTTCGTCAGGATGCAGGACGACTACGACTGCCGATTTTTCATCGCCGACCTTCACGCGTTGACAACGACCCCCGACCCCAAGCTGTTGCACGCCAACGTCAAGAATATCTTAGCCGAATACCTTGCTGCCGGTCTGAACCCGGAGCACGCCACAATATTTGTCCAAAGCGACGTCCCCGAAATCTCGGAACTGTATCTGCTCCTGAACATGCATGTAGGTATCGGAGAACTCATGCGCACCGTCTCATTCAAGGACAAGGCCCGCAAGATGCTCGGAATATCCGGCGGTGAATCAGACGATGACATAGAGAAACAAATCATCGGCACTGATTCCAACAAACGTGTCAACGCCGGCCTGCTCACCTATCCAACCCTCATGGCCGTGGATATCCTTATCCAAAAGGCCCACAAAGTCCCCGTAGGCAAAGACCAGGAGCAACATCTTGAGATGACTCGCCGTTTCGCCCGCAGGTTCAACGCATTTTATGGCACAGACCTATTTGTCGAGCCGACCAATTTCAACTTCGGCAGCGCACCTGTCAAAGTCCCCGGTCTTGACGGCTCAGGCAAAATGGGCAAGAGCGAAGGCAACTGCCTGTATCTCATCGATGACGAGAAGACATTGCGCAAGAAAGTGATGCGGGCAGTGACCGACGAAGGCCCCAAAGTTCCCAATTCGCCGGTGTCGCCGACCGTAGAGAACCTATTCACATTGATGGAACTCACATCAACACCCGACACGGTACAACATTTCCGCGATGCTTACGCCGATTGCTCGATACGGTATGGAGACCTGAAAAAGCAACTCGCCGAGGACATTCTTAAAATAACCCTACCGATACGTGAGCGCATTCTTGAGTACCAAAACGATGACGCATTGATTGCACGCGTGGTGAAACAAGGTGCGGAACGTGCACGCCATTACGCGGCACAGACACTGGCCGAGGCCCGTGAGGTAATGGGAATCAAGAAATTCTATTAAAATCAGAAAATATAAGGTGGATGGCGGCACCGGCATTTGACAAAGACCTGATTAAAGACCCACGCGTATGGCGCATGGCCATGCGTGTAGGGCCGGGGGCATTGCATGTCATCCTGTATTCAACGGTCGAGGACAATTCATTGATTTATCGGGAGATTTCACTCGACCCGAACGCACCTACCCCACTCAAGGCTCTTGAAGAAGCGGTATATGACAACCCATTGTTGTTAAGCGACTTTGACAAGGTGTATTGCATCGTCGAGACATCTGTCGGGTATCCGATTCCATCCCCGATAGATAACAATGATGTCATCGAGGAAATGATTCAGACGACCGACCCTGAATTTGACGGTGAAATCATCGTCAACGACATCAACTGCCGTAACGCCAGGATTGTGATGGGCGTGGAGAAGGACATGGCCGCGTTCCTGCACCGAACGTTCTTCAACATAAGCATCTATCATCACCTCACGCCATTATGCCGCTATTTCTTGGGTAAACACAACCGGGGGAACTCACGAAGGATGTATGCCAACCTACGGCAGGGAGCACTCGATTTGCTTGCATTCGACAACGGGAGAATGCTTCTTGCCAACACATTCAAGTTTTCCCATATCAACGATGCAGTATATTATATACTCGCCACACAACAGACCTTAGACATCGACCCTTCCAACAATGAAATCATGCTCGCCGGGGACACCGCATTACGCGAGGAACTGACCCCGGTGTTGCGAAAATACATCGGATATGTACTGCCGGTCATTTTCCCGTCATCGATGTTCCGGGCGGGGAAAGACTCGATGCGGGCACCGTTTGACCTTATTGTGTTACCGTTATGCGAATAATAGCCGGGAAGTTCGGCCGTCGCCGCTTTGACGTGCCGACCAATATAACAGCACGACCGACAACCGATTTCGCCCGTGAGAACATATTCAATGTCCTCTCCAACATTGTCGACTTCGAGGGTCTCACCGCCCTTGACCTGTTCGGAGGCACAGGTGCGGTGACGTTTGAATTCCTGTCACGGGGATGCCGTTCGGTGACAGTGGTCGAGAAAGCCCCAGTGCAACAGCGTTTCATTGCCAAAGTGGCACGCGAGCTGAAAGTTGACAACCTTACAATCATACGCGGTGACGCATTGAAGTTCATCTCCCATTCATCGGCCGGATATGATATTGTGTTCGCCGACCCTCCATACGACATGCCAGGCTTCGCCGAAATCCCCGGGAAGATACTTGATTCCGGCCTATTACATCCCGGTTCGGTGTTTATCATGGAACATTCGGCCAAACACGACTTCTCGGGTTTAAAATATTTTTCGGAGCACCGCGCCTACGGAAGCGTCAATTTCTCTATCTTCATTGTCCCCGATGAATGATGGACACCCTCGTCTCACTTGAAAGCCGCGAATTACGATATGTCGGTGTCTCGCTCCATAACCCCGACCGCGTAACAATCCCCGCCGGACTCACAATCGTCTGCGGGCCTAACGGCTCGGGCAAATCAGTTTTCGGGCGCATAGTCGCCCATGGACGCAATTTCATGACCAATGTCATCAGGCCATTAGACCTGAATGTCAGACTGGTGGAATTTAACGATGCACATTCATTGTCAGGATTCACAGGCCAATACCGTCAGCAACGTTACGAGTCGATGATGAACGATGGGATTCCGTTTGTCAAAGAACTGCTCGGCACAGTGGTCTCCCCGGGAATCTGGGACGAATGGAGCACCCGCTTTAACATCAGACACATCCCCGACAAACGCATAAACTACCTATCGAGCGGGGAGACACGCAAACTGCTACTGCTGAAGGCTCTGTCGGCATCCCCCGACCTGTTGATTCTCGACAACCCTTATATCGGACTTGACACGGAGAGCCGTGAAATCCTTGACGAGGCGATAACCACGATAATATCGCACGGCATATCGGTCATGCTTTTAGTCGCTGACCGTGGCGAATGTCACCTGACAGCCGACATGGAACTGTACATGCGTGAAATGACGATACACCGACAATCGTCAGAGCCATATCGCGCATCGATTGTAGATGTCCCTATTCCGCAAGGACAGCAATCCCGCATCAAGACCGACTCAATCGTGGAAATGAACGGATGCTCCATCAGCTACGGCGACAGACCCATACTAAAAGATATCCAATGGGACATAAACGCCGGGGAAAGATGGTCATTAAGCGGCCCTAACGGCTCCGGAAAATCCACATTGCTAAGCATGATTGTCGCCGACCATCCGCAGGTCTACTCCAACCCGGTCAGGATATTCGGACGACAACGCGGACACGGACAGTCGATATGGGATATAAAACGTCACATAGGGTACCTGTCGCCCGAATTCCATCTATATTTCCGCACATCGGCCACAGCGCATGAAGTGGTTGCCGGAGGACTAATCGACTTCACAGGCGGTTTTATAAGGCCTGACTCAAACATGCTAACCCAAGCCACCCAATGGCTTGAAACAATGAACCTGACACACTTGAAAGAACGACCATTCAACACTCTTTCAAACGGGGAACAACGCCTTGTCTTGCTCGCCCGCACGTTCATCAAAAAGCCACAGTTACTGATTCTTGACGAACCGTTCCACGCCCTCGACCCCTGCAACCGACTCATAGCGACGAAAATAATCGAGCATCTGTCGGAAGACCCGCTGACAGCGACAATTATAGTCACACACCGGCCGTCACACCTACCGGCCTCAATCAACCGTCACAAAACCCTTTCAGCTTGTTTTTGACACAAGAGTTGTCCCAAAACAATATTTTCCCTACCTTTGTTGATAGTAATAAAATAGACATGAGACGTATCGCATTTTTCATATTATCAGTCGTCACCGTTGCCATCGCTTTTGCAGCCGGTGGCGCAAAACTCGATTTCAGCACAACAAAACATGATTTCGGGACAATCCATGCCGACAAAGGCCCCGTGACATGCGAATACAAGTTCACCAACACAGGTACAGAGCCACTCATCATCATCTCTGTCTCCAACGGAGGTTGCGGATGCACCAAGCCTGACTATCCAAAGGAACCGATTGCCCCGGGCAAAAGCGGTGTCATCAAGATTCATTTCAACCCATCGGGGCGTCAGGGTGAATTCCGTCGCGAGGTGAGAGTAAAAAGCAACGCACCCGGTAAAGGTCGTGCCCGTCTTGAATTTTCAGGTGTGATAATACCCAAATGAAACGACTTATTTTAATCGCCACGATATTACTTGCCTCACAACAATCGGCAATTACAGCCGGGCCGGTGGCCCGGTGGCTGGGGACGGAGCACAATTTCGGCGCGTTTGACGAAGACTTGGGTGTAGTCAAATGTCGGTTCGGCGTTGTCAACGACGGCGATGCCCCTCTCGTCATTGTCGGTGCACGAGCCAACTGCGGGTGTACGCGCCCTGAATTTGACTCCGCACCAATCGTACCCGGCGACACCGCATGGGTATCCGTCGGATATGACCCCAAAGGCCGTCCGGGCAGGTTCAAGAAATATGTCGCAGTCAACACCAACGCATCGACAGAGCGCACGCAGCTCACCATCACAGGCAGCGTAATCGGCAATTCCAACACCCTCCGCAGCCGTTTCCCGGTGGACGCAGGAAAAATGAAACTACGCTCCACCGTGATTCCGTTCGGACAAATCTACAAGGGGCATACCAAAGGAGCCTACCTCGAAGGATACAACCATTCGTCTGACACCATACACCCATTGATTTCGGCGTTACCCTCCCATCTGTCTATGACAATCGAGCCTAAATCAGTCCCACCGGGTGAACAGTTCATCATATCAGGTGTAGCTCACACCGGCAAGACTCCGAAATGGGGAATCATAACCGACCGCTTTTCAATTTCCCCAAATCCAGGCGAAAAAGGCACCGACATCGAGACCGTCATGATTCTACGTGAGGACTTCTCAAAACTCACCCCGGAACAGCTTGACAAAGCACCCTCGATTAAAACAGACACCGACAAAATCGACCTCGGCAGGATTTCCCCGACTGACAAGGGGGTTATAACACGTAAATTCGTCATCACGAACACCGGCGACAACCCGCTGCTCATACGTGACATCTCGACACCTGACAAGGCTCTGTCACTGAAAGTCTCGTCCGACAAACTCAAAAAAGGAAAATCGGCGACCGTTACGGTCATAATAGACCCTTCCAAAGTCACCAACCCTGAATTATTAAACGCCCGCATAACAATCATATCCAACGACCCGGCATGCGATTCCAAAATCGTACGGGTCGTGGCACAAATCAAGAAATAACCAATTGCCATGGAACATATCGAAAACGATGACAAATATAACGGTCTGACCGTAAACAGCGGGGTAAAACAGCCTCCTGTGGTAAACCCTTACATGAAACGGCGCAAGAAGCGTCCGCTACCCTCGGCTTCGGAGCTAATAGACGGAATCCTTAAAGGCAACGTGACAATGCTGAGCCGTGCCGTGACGCTCGTAGAGAGCCTGTCCCCCGAGCATCAAGCCATCGCACAGGAAGTCATCGAGAAATGCCTCCCCTATTCAGGCAACTCACGTCGCATAGGCATAACAGGAGTTCCCGGAGCCGGCAAAAGCACCTCGATTGACGTTTTCGGATTGCACGTATTAAAGAATGGTGGCAAACTCGCCGTTCTCGCCATAGACCCGTCATCGGAACGCACCAAAGGCAGCATACTCGGCGACAAGACCCGCATGGAGAAACTGTCAATCCACCCTGACGCATTCATACGCCCCAGCCCCTCGGCCGGCTCGCTCGGCGGTGTCGCCCGCAAGACCCGCGAAACTATCGTCCTGTGTGAGGCCGCCGGTTATAACAACATCTTTGTCGAGACCGTGGGTGTCGGGCAGAGCGAGACCGCCGTGCATTCGATGGTCGACTTTTTCCTGCTGATTCAGCTTGCGGGAACAGGCGACGAACTACAGGGAATCAAACGCGGAATCATGGAAATGGCCGATGGAATCGTCATCAACAAGGCTGACGGGGACAACATTGACCGCGCCCGCCTGGCCCAGGCACAGTTCCGCAGCGCGCTGCATCTGTTTCCACCGACATTGTCGGGGTGGATGCCCGAGGTATTGACCTATTCAGGGTACTACGAACTTGGCATAGCCGAAGTGTGGGAGATGATTGACCGCTACTTCGAGTTTGTAAAAAAGAACGGATATTTCGAGCAACGGCGCGCCAACCAGGCGCGCTACTGGATGTACGAGACCATCGATGAGCAACTGCGTGCCAATTTCTACCGCAATCCCGAAATCGAGAGCCTCCTTGCCGAGAAAGAATCGCGTGTCCTCGCCAACCACCAAAGTTCATTCACAGCCGCCCGCGATGTGCTCGACCGCTATTTCGCCCTTATCTCCCACAAATAAACATATATGCCACGGGGTTGAAAATGCGTAAAACCTATTACCATCCGGCGAAATCGTAGGGACGCGCCAACGTGCGCGTCCCTACGATGTTAATTTGCGATATTGCCAAAGAGTTTGTTGTAGTCTGACTTGGCGTTGCGATATGAACTATTCATCGACTTGATAAGCATCTCAAATGCCGATTGATTTTTTGACCATTCAAGCGGAGGATACCATTGTATATCATTGCGCGGCAATACTTTCCGCATCTTTGCTCCAAAGAATGCATCCGACGGATAACCCCTGTCAGTCATAGATGCCATGAAACCATTTGTGGTCTCACTTACAGCATCGTCACCGCCGGCATACCAACCTCCGTCCTTGGCCGAGTAAGTCTGTAGGTTGCCGAAAGTAAACTCACCCGTTTCGGGATTGATGTCGAGCATCTCTACACGGTAATGACGCGGTTTTGAATTGACTTCCGAGAATCTGTTTATGTTCACCAATGTGCTTATCCATAGAGTCATAAGCGGGTCTCCCGGATTTATTTTCAGGTCGTGGAAGGCCACCGAACCACCGTCAAGCACCAGCCACTGCCGCCCTGTGACCTCATCTTTCTGTATGCCTGTGATTTGCAGCGGTACGGCGAACAACGACACGGCAAACTCGCCCTTCTCATTGGTGTAGCGTATATTCGGGTCGAACATTATCTGCACGAATCCATGAGTGTTGTCGCCGTAAGGCGTGGTCTCCGTGCCATCTCTGTTAACCTGCATATACACGGGCACATTGTATTGTTCTACACGCATACTGCCTTGGTAAGCCCCGCTGTTCTCGGGTTTCTTGTTATCGTCTTTCTTTACGAATTTGACGGTGATGGTCTGGTCGGTCGTTACCGGGAATGGAGTCCCGACTTTGACGTTTCCGCCAATCGAGGAGGACACCGAAGCCACGGCCCAGTCTTTATTGGGCGACGCGCCCACCGTGGCATATTCGCCGTAGGTGAACTGACCGGCGGGCGAAATCGTAACCGCACCGCCTTCGGCAGGGGAAGCCACTACCGACACATTGAATTTGGTAGGCGCAACAGTGGTCGGGCCTACAGCCTTTTGATTTATGTTAACTCTTATAAGTTCGACAGGAGGCGTTGGTTGGGGATAAGGAGGGCCAATCTTCGGAATAGAATCCCCCGGTTCGGGTTCAGGTTCAGGCTCGGGTTCATCCGGCGGCCCTACCGGTTCACGAAATTGGCCGCCTCCGGCACCGTTGTCGGAAAACATCCACGAAATCTCGCCCGAAGGCTTCATGAACGCGATATATCCTTTATTGTTTAACCACACATCAGAGCATGTAGCGTAACCCGACCGAGTGAACTGTTTGATTCCTCTTATATAACTGCCCTTGTGATTGTCATAATCTTTAAGTATAGCATTTCCTTCGGGGTCCAGTACATAGCCCGGAGATGACAATGAAGCGAGTCCGAACGGCCGGAATCGCAAAGTGTTATCGGTCACTTTATATGCCGGACATACTTCGGAACTTATTATTCTTACCGGCTCAAGCGCGGTATTCACGAGCATACAGCCATTGTCGAGGTGCTTATAACCTGGATAACTTGTCGTAAAAGCATACCCGCCGTAAAATGGAGTTCCGTTTTCAACCGTGAGGAGTTCTTTGCCGGAAACATCATAGTAAACCACATTGTTACCTCGCTGCATGTAGAATCTCCCGTCTACCACGTCAGAGATTTTATTGGAGCTTATATGCTCTCTATCGTAATCCGAGCCGGGACGGAAGATGATATTGCCGCCGGTGTCAATAAGCGCCCACGGTGCCACAAACATCTCAGCAGACAGGATTCTTACCCACGCATAGCCGTCAGAGAAATTCCGGGCCTCGTAATATTTACCGGCAAATGCCGCCTTACCCTGAGCGTCAATATACGCCCATTCCCGGTAATCGCATTTGTAAGCTCGACGATTATCGCACAGGGGACGTATGGCATCTTTATCATCGCCAATTACGTTAAGGGTTGGATAAACTTTTGTACCTGCGGTGTTGATAAAGAAATACTTGCTTTTGTAGTTGATTTTCTGTTCTACAATAGCGAGTCCGTCTACAAAGTCCGACACTTTCTCGTATGACGGGTCAAGCTGCTTTACCCGGCCGTCGGCGTATATAATGCAGACCGATTTCTTGCCCTGCGCATTGGCTTTTTTGTTTCGTGCCACAGCCACGCCACCCGAAAATCGGGGTGCTTCGCTGTACGACCCCAATCCGCAATATTCCCAATCAGCATCAAACAGTTTTGTGCCATCCACACGCCAGAACTCCCATGCATTGTTTCGTTTAACAGCAAATATATCATCATATACATCT
Organism: uncultured Muribaculaceae bacterium; assembly: GCA_947628305.1. Lineage (GTDB taxonomy): Bacteria > Bacteroidota > Bacteroidia > Bacteroidales > Muribaculaceae > HGM05190. The sequence goes on from CANQZG010000001.1 coordinate 351,040, forward strand.
GAAATGTTATACCTGAACCCCGGCACTTCTAAGAAGCGTGTATGAGAAGTAAGATAGGGATGCCGGCATGAAGGCGTAACCGCCTCAAGACCATCCTCTGCGTTTGCCTTGAACGTAAAAGGTGTTTGCTGCGACTTATCGGCATTGGTCGATTGCTGTCGGCTTTGGTCAGGCTTATTGTTAACTTCCTTCTCAATTTTGTCAAAAGTCTTGTTGACTTTTTCAAGACCTTTTGACAATTTTTTCAGAAATTGAGCCTCTACTGTGACCGGCATGCAGAGAGACACTATCACTGCCGTAAGAAGGGTTCTCAAAAGAGTGATTTTTATTTTCATAGTTTCATTTGATTGGTTATTTGCAAGCAAAATTATGTTTTATCATACTTGCAACTATTCCCAATCTTACAAAAAAATCGTTCATAGCGACAAAATCGTATTAGCAAAGCGTAAAAAGCCTCGTTCAAAACCAGCACAATCGCCTAAGCATCAACGCATTGCCCCCTATTAATTATTTTATTGAAATATGCGCCGATATAAGTGCAATCGATTCCGATTGCACTTGCGGCATCAGCCAATTTAAGAGTGTGTTTACTTCAGCGGAAGACGTGCCGACACCCGGCGCAGGGTCTCGACCTGCTGCAATGTGGCTTCATACATGCTGTCAATCGCCGTCAGGCTCAATTGAGGATTCTTCCGGCGGATTTTTTCTATCTGCTCGACGGCCTCTGACGAATCCCGCTCAACCATTGTTGAATAAACCGTGCGGAAACTGTTCATCGCCACTTCTCCCGCCTCGATACTGTCAGTCTTGACAGCCTCGTTGTTCAGCATCACCCACGCCACCGCAACATCGGCAAGATTCTCTACCGAACAATTCGCCCGGTCCGCCGTCAACGAGTCGGCGAGAGTCCACGCCTCGTCATACCGTCCGTCAACAAGTGCATCGGCCATTTCATCGACAACCCTGTCTTGCGTACTCGAGCATGCAACGAGCAACGGCAATGCCACAATGGCGATTCCGACCGCTTTCATTCCTCAGGTTTTACTTGTTCAGGCACATCGCTTGATGATGAAGCCGATTTGTCATCAGAAGAAACAGGTTTAACGACCTCAATAGTCGCAGTGTCTTTCTTCGCCGAATTATCGACGACCTCCTCCGAGACACCCTGTAACGCGTCATACTCGGCCAACCGGTCTCGGAACTGGATGGCCACCGCCGGGAGGTCGACATTGGGGTTCAACGCACGTGCCGCATTGACCGCCTTCGGGAAGTCATTAGGATTGAGCTGCATCGCGATATCATATACATCGACAAATTTTCTTATAGTGACCAGGTCAGCCTGTTTATCATTACGGGACACGGCGTCGTTATGCACCTCAAGGAACGCCATCAGGAGCGTGACCGTCTCATCACATGTCAGGTCATCTATATAATTGGCCATACTGTCGGCGAGCATTGACACACGTGAAGTCTGGCCGTCCTGGATGGCACGTGCCAGTTCATCATTCTGCTGTTCGACGGCGGCATCGGTCTCCTTGTCCTTCTTGCCACCGCATGCCGTTATCGAAACGGCGAGGAGGGATATAATGGCTATTGTCAGTATCTTGTTCATGCTTGACTTCTTTCTTTCTCGCAAATTTACGCATTTTTTTGTAATCCGAAAAAAATGTGTAAATTTGCAGCCGAAAACATGGCAGACACCATTTTTCACGCTCGGGGCGTAGCGCAGTCCGGTTAGCGCACCTGCTTTGGGAGCAGGGGGTCGAAGGTTCGAATCCTTTCACCCCGACAACGGCAAAAGAGATGAACGATGTTCATCTCTTTTCTTATTTCAAGCCGGGACGGCGCAGCCGTGGGAACAGCCGTCGCATCCGCGTCAACAACGGGTGTATCCCATCCCCGGCGACCACCCCTGTGACGGCCACAATCACAAGCGACAGACCGACCACATTGATGAATGTCAACCTTTCCCCGAAGACCGCGACACCTATGACAACGGCCGTAACGGGTTCAAGCGCACCCATAATCGCAGTAGGAGTCGAACCTATATAATGTATCGCACTCGTCATGCACACAAGCGACACAACAGTGGGGAACACGGCAAGCGCGACAAGATTAAACCATAGGTTCCATTGGCCACCCGACGGCAGTTCCACGTCGCCATCAAACCACAATCGCCCAATAAACAAGAAAACCCCGAACAACAGCGAATAAAACGTAACTGTCAGCGTGGCGACCTTGTCAAGCGACGACTTGTTCAACCCTACGATATATATTGCGTAAGAAAGTGCCGAAACAAGCACCAGTACAGTCCCCGTGACACTCAACGCGCCTCCGTCTCCGCTCCCGTTATTGAACAACAGGGCGATACCCCCGAAAGCCAACGCGATACACCCTACCGTCAACAACGACACCTTCTCACGGTATACACCGGCCATGATGCATGCAACCATCACAGGATAGACAAACAGTATGGTGGACGCAATTCCCGCATCCATATAATTGTAACCCAGGAACAGCGTCAATGACGAGACGGCCATAAGCAGCCCCATGACAACGAGTAACAGCATGTCATGACGCGACACCTTGAATGAACGCCCACGTAAGACAATCATCACCGCCACGATGGGGATTGCGATAAGATACCGAAACATCAGCACCGAGTCGGCAGTCATCCCGGCCGCATATAAAGGCAACGCGAACAATGGGTTCAATCCGTAGGCCGCGGCGGCCAAAGCCGCAAGCGCGTATCCTTTAGAGTATTCAGAAATCATGGCACAAAGTTATCAAATTTGCGGGTACTGGAAAATATATGTAATTTTGCAGTGTTTCAGCATTCCATTATGAGTTTTATAGACATTTTAATACTGATAGTCTTTGCCGCCTCAATACTCATCGGCCTTAAACGAGGGTTCATCAAGCAGTTAGGCTCGATATTGGGACTCGTACTCGGTATCCTCGGGGCAAGGATGTTCGGGCCGGCCGCCGCCGGGGTCATCATCGGCATGATGCCCGCCGAAAGCGCGGCATCACCAACGGGGGCATACGCGGCCAGCATCATCGGTAGCGTGGCCATATTCCTAATCATCTATTTCGTGACCGCACTGGTCGCCCATGTAACCCGCATGGCCGTGAACATGGTGTTACTCGGGCCGGTCGACCGCATACTCGGTGCATTGCTCTCTTTAGTCAAATGGTTCACAGGACTCAGCATCGTGCTTAATATATTTGCAGCCGTCTCCCCCGGCAACGCACTGTTCTCGTCCTCACGCATCGGTAACGGGATGGCGCTCGAGACGGTCATGTCAATCGCCCCGTGGCTTCTTGACACAATCAAGGCCCCGTTTATCGGGAATTGACCGCAAACAACAATAGCCACGCCCGATGCGTTTATACACTAACCCCATTTGAATTCCAATGAACAACGATAAGGAGAAAAACAAACCCGAAAACAAAGGCGATGAATCCCGGGAGATTATCGATGATGTCACAGGTGGAGAGTATAAGTATGGTTTCACGACCGACATCGACACCGACATAATCCCCACCGGACTCAACGAGGATGTCATCAGGCTCATATCCACAAAGAAAGGAGAACCGGAATGGCTTCTCGACTTTCGCCTGAAGGCCTACCGCCACTGGCTGACGCTTGAAATGCCAAAGTGGGCACATCTTGACATCCCCCCGATTGACTATCAGGCCATAAGCTACTATGCCGCCCCGCGCAAGAAAGAAGGCCCAAAGAGCCTTGACGAAGTGGACCCGCAGCTGCTCGACACGTTTAACCGCCTCGGCATCCCCCTGCAGGAACAGAAAGCACTCGCCGGAATGGCCGTTGACGCGGTGATGGACTCGGTGAGTGTCAAGACAACCCATCGGGAGAAACTGGCGGAGTTAGGCATCATATTCTGCTCATTCTCCGAGGCTGTCAAGGACTACCCCGACCTCGTGCGCCGTTATCTCGGCTCGGTTGTCTCCTACCGTGACAATTTTTTCGCCGCCCTCAACTCGGCCGTGTTCTCTGACGGCTCATTTGTCTACATCCCCAAAGGCGTCCGCTGCCCTATGGAACTCTCCACCTATTTCCGCATAAACGCGTCCGGGACAGGACAGTTCGAGCGTACACTGATTGTCGCCGACGACGATGCATACGTCAGCTACCTGGAAGGGTGCACAGCACCGATGCGCGATGAAAACCAGCTACATGCCGCCATAGTGGAAATTGTGGTCGAAGACCGCGCCGAAGTCAAATATTCCACCGTTCAGAACTGGTATGCCGGGGACAAGGACGGCAAAGGCGGTGTCTACAATTTCGTCACCAAGCGCGGCCTGTGCCGCGGAGACTACTCCAAACTGTCGTGGACCCAGGTCGAGACCGGGTCGGCAATCACATGGAAATACCCGTCATGTGTCCTCGCCGGAGAAGGGTCGGTCGGAGAGTTTTATTCGGTCGCCGTTACACGCAACCGTCAACAGGCCGACACAGGCACCAAAATGATTCACACCGGCCGTCGCACCCGTTCCACGATAGTCTCCAAAGGTATCTCGGCGGGACATTCCCAAAACTCCTACCGCGGACTCGTCAAAATCGCGCCAAAGGCCGACGGATGCCGCAACTACACCCAATGTGACAGTCTTCTGTTAAGTTCAACGTGCGGAGCGCATACATTCCCTTATATCGATGTGATGAACGACACAGCGATTGTCGAGCACGAAGCGACGACATCCAAGATTTCAGAAGAACAATTGTTCTACTGCAACCAACGCGGGATACCCACCGAGGAGGCCGTCGCACTGATTGTGAACGGATACGCCAAGGAGGTTATGAACAAACTGCCGATGGAATTTGCCGTGGAGGCACAAAAACTACTACAAATCACTCTTGAAGGGTCAGTCGGATAAAAACACAAAACAATAATGAGCGATATATTACTCAACATCAAGAATCTACACGCCTCGGTTGACGGCAAAGAAATACTTAAAGGCATAAACCTGACCGTCCGCCCCGGCGAAGTACATGCAATCATGGGGCCTAACGGCTCGGGGAAATCGACCCTCAGCGAAGTCCTTGCGGGCAACCCGGCTTTCAGTGTCAGCGAAGGCGAGGTCGATTTCCATGGCAAGGAACTGCTCGCCCTAAGCCCCGAAGACCGTTCACATGAAGGATTGTTCCTGTCATTCCAATACCCGGTGGAGATTCCCGGGGTGTCGATGGTGAACTTCATGAGGGCCGCGGTCAACGCCAAACGCAAGTACTTCAACGAGCCTCCCATGTCGGCCGGCGACTTCCTGAAACTGATGCGTCAGAAACGAGCCATTGTCGAACTGGACAATAAACTCGCGTCACGTTCAGTGAACGAGGGATTCTCGGGAGGTGAGAAAAAACGTAACGAGATTTTCCAGATGGCAGTTCTCGAGCCACGTCTCGCCATTCTCGACGAGACCGACAGCGGTCTTGACATCGATGCCCTGCGTGTGGTAGCGGGAGGCGTTAACAAACTAAAGAACGAGCGTAACGCCACAATCGTCATCACCCACTACCAACGTCTTCTCGACTATATAAAGCCTGACTTCGTGCATGTCCTATACAAAGGACGGATTGTACGCACTGGCGGCCCTGAACTTGCCCTTGAACTTGAGGAGAAAGGTTACGACTGGATAAAAGAGGACAACCGATGAACAGCCTGCAACAATATTTAGACCTATACCGGGAAAACGCAAGGCTGATAGACTCCAATTCGGCCGACGCGCTCAACCGTCTGCGTCCTGGTGCCCTGAATGCTCTCCAAGGGAAAAGCCTACCCACGAAGGCATCGGAGGATTATGAGCGCACCTCCATTGCCGACATGATGACACCTGATTTCGGCTTGAATATCGGGCGTGTTGACATCCCTGTCGACGTCACAGCTTCATTCCGCTGCAACGTCCCGAACATGAGCACACTGCTCGCTTTCACGGTAAACGACATCTTCAAGCCGACACAACATCTTGCCGACAGGCTTCCCGACGGCGTCAGATTCATGTCGTTAAAAAAGGCCGCGTCAGAGATGCCTGACATCGTGGCGCGTCACTACGGGTCGGCATCCCCAATTGAAGACCCGCTCGTAGCACTCAACTCGCTGTTGGTGCAGGACGGTGTCTTTATCTATGTTCCCGACGGGGTGACCGTAAGCCGTCCCCTGCAATTAGTCAACATCTTCAACGCCACAATCCCCGCGCTCGCCGCGATGAGACGTGTGCTGATTGTACTTGGCAAGGGTGCGCGATGCCAGTTCCTCACATGCGACCACACGCAGGATGCCGTCAACAGTTACCTGTCATCCCAGGTAACAGAAATCATACTCGGCGAAGGTGCATCGCTCGATTATTGCGAGATAGAGGAATCTTCGGCCATGACATCCCGTGCCGCGAGCCTGTATGTGGAACAATCGGCCGCCTCGCGTTTCTCCTCGACGACCGTCACACTGACATGCGGTAACACGCGCAACAACATGACCGTCAATCTAAACGGCGAAGGCTGCATTACCTATCTCGGCGGGATGGCGGTCAACTCCGATAAGCGACACATCGACAACTGCACCCGCGTCAATCACAACGCCCCACGCTGCAAGAGCGACCAGAAATTCAAGTATGTGCTCGACGATGAATCCACAGGCGCATTTGAAGGCACAATCCTCGTGACAGGCGACGCACCGTTCACCGAGGCATACCAGAGCAATCGAAACATACTCGCCTCCCCCGTCGCCAAGATGCACACCAAACCGCAACTGCTCATCTACAACGATGACGTAAAGTGCAGCCATGGTGCGACAACCGGGCAACTCGATAACGAGGCTCTGTTTTACATGCGCACGCGCGGTATACCCGAGAAAGAGGCACGCACGATGCTGATGCAGGCCTTCATGTCTGACATCATCGAGGGCGTAAGCATCGAAGGGTTGCGTGACCGGCTGCGCCACTTGGTGGAGATGCGATTCCACGGCACCGACAGTTTCTGTGAAAACTGCGGTGGCAACATACGTCGCGAACAATGTAACAACGACTCCCTATGAGCATAATCGACACCGAGGCAATAAGAAAAGACTTCCCGATTCTTGAGCGAAAAGTCAACAACCGGCAGCTCATCTATCTTGACAACACCGCGACGACACAGACCCCGCGATGTGTCGTCGACTCAATCGTCAGTTCCTATTACAACACCAAGGCTAATGTACACCGTGGAGTCCACACCCTGTCACAGGAGGCGACACTCCTGCAGGAGCATACCCGCGAGCGTGTGCGTGCGTTCCTGAACGCCCGTTCAAGTGACGAAATCATCTTCACACGCGGGACAACCGAATCCATCAACCTCGTGGCCTCGTCAATGGGGCAATTGTTCAAGGACGGCGACGAAGTGATTCTGACCGTAATGGAACACCATTCCAACATAGTTCCATGGCAACTGTTACAAAACCGTGTGGACCTGAAACTACGCGTAGTGCCCGTCCTATCGGACGGGGCACTCGACATGGACACATTCCGCTCACTGTTCAATGAGCGCACACGCATGGTGAGTGTATGCCACGTATCGAATGTACTGGGAACGGTCAACCCCGTGGCTGAAATCATCGCCGAGTCCCACCGCCACGGAGTGCCCGTGCTAATAGACGGCGCACAGGCGATTGCCCACACCACAGTCGATGTCACGTCGCTCGATGCCGACTTCTATGTATTCTCATCCCACAAGATGTATGGGCCTTCAGGCATCGGTGTCCTTTACGGGAAACGTGAATGGCTCGACATGATGCCCCCTTACCAAGGCGGGGGCGAGATGATTGAGAGCGTGAGCTTTGAAAAAACCACATTTGCCCCGCCGCCATTTAAATTCGAAGCCGGGACACCCGACTTCATCGACATCCCGGCACTTCACAAAGCAATCGATTATATCTGCGGGATAGGAGTGGAGAACATCGCCACCCATGAGGACGGCCTTTTACATTATGCGACCGAACGTATGAATGAAATCCCGGGGATGAGGATATTCGGCACCGCCCCCGGCAAGAGTGCGATTATCTCTTTCCTCGTGGGCGACATACATCATTATGACCTCGGAATGTTACTCGACAAACTCGGTGTCGCTGTGCGCACCGGGCATCACTGCGCACAGCCGTTGATGCATGCCCTCGGCGTGGAAGGCACTGTTAGAGCGTCATTTGCCATGTACAACACCGCCAAGGAGGTCGACATATTCATCGATGCGCTCAAACGCTCCGTTGCGATGCTTCAATAAGAGCCCTTGGACACGGCATCCAATCAGATGTCCAGGCGCACGGTGTAACTTTCAAAGAAATTACGCTGCAACGCGTTGCTTATTTTCAACAACAACTCGGCATCGATGCTCTGTCGGTTGAAAATCTTATAGACATTGGTGCGGTTGCAGTTCAATTTTTGGGACAGCCACACAACCGACCGCTGCTGGCTTCGCAGCTCGTCTTCAATCTGTTTTCCAATAAAAATCTGCTCCATAAAATAAAAAAGGCGGAACCAACCGTCACTTATCTCCCGTCTGAGGCACCGCCAAGCGCCTTGTCCACTAAAATAAGCACGATTAGTCCTCGCCTATATCTTACCAACATAGAAGCCGGAAGCCAAATAATCGTCTCATTCCCCGGGACAGTGTCTGCTTTCTTTTGGCGGTTTCCAGACAAATAGGGAAATATCCGTAACAAATTGTAGTATTCTTGAGCATCCTTCAACAGCTTATCCCACTTTCCCAGAAATATTGGAGCGGAGACGGGACAAATCGCATCAGGACACCGGGGGAATCTCTATTCCGCCATAGTTAAGTTAGTAATTGTGCTTCGCCGCCATCACGCGCGTAAGCTAAATGAACATGCGACTTGGGGCAAAGATAGACTAATTTTTCGACTTTGCAACTATTTATCAATCAGTTTTTAATATTATTTACAATTTATCACGATTATGTCACTTTCGGTCAACATTTGTGACAACAACCGGCAACATGGACATGAATGAACTATAGGATTTATTAACTACACACCGTCAAACCAAAACCACATATTGATGTTAAACAAATGACATAATCATTGAACCCGTCGGCATGGCGATGATAACCCGCTTATACTTTTAATTAAAAATATTTAATAAGGAAATTTTTCCTTAATATATTGACTGTATTAATGTAAAAACCACTACCTTTGCACTCGGAATTTCAGTCTCATGCAACCGCATTGCACCTGAAACACCCACGATGGCAAATACATAAAACAGAACCAACTAAATATATAAACTAATGAGTACAATCGACTTGTCACAGTACGGAATCTCCGGTTCCAAAGTGATTCACAATCCCAGTTACGACCAGTTGTTCAAAGACGAGCTCAATCCCGAGCTGACCGGCTACGAGAAAGGCCAGCTTACCGAACTCGGTGCCGTTAATGTGATGACCGGCATTTACACCGGCCGTTCCCCCAAAGATAAATTCTTTGTACTTGACGATACCACCCGCAACTCGGTGTGGTGGACTACCGAAGGATACAAGAACGACAATAAGCCCATCTCTCCCGAGACATGGAACTCATTGAAAGAACTCGCCGAGAACGAGCTTTCAGAGAAGACCCTCTATGTTGTCGACGCTTTCTGCGGCACCAACAAGGACACCCGTCTCGCAGTGCGTTTCATCATGGAGGTTGCATGGCAGGCTCACTTCGTGACCAACATGTTCATCCGCCCCACCCAGGAAGAGCTTGATAACTTCGTGCCCGACTTCGTTGTCCTCAACGCATCGAAGGCCAAGGTTGAGAACTGGAAGGCCCTCGGCATCAACTCCGAGACCTGCGTGGCATTCAACCTCACAGAGCGCAAGCAGCTCATCATCAACACCTGGTACGGTGGCGAGATGAAGAAAGGCATGTTCTCAATCATGAACTACTACAACCCCTTGAAAGGCATCGCTTCGATGCACTGCTCGGCCAACACCGACCTCAAGGGCGAGAACACCGCAATCTTCTTCGGTCTCTCCGGCACAGGCAAGACCACATTGTCAACCGACCCCAACCGTCTCCTCATCGGCGACGACGAGCATGGCTGGGACGACAACGGTGTCTTCAACTACGAGGGCGGCTGCTATGCCAAGGTAATCAACCTCGACAAGGAGAGCGAACCCGAAATCTACGGTGCAATCACCCGTGACGCGCTTCTCGAGAACGTGACCGTTGACGCCGAAGGCAAAATCGACTTCGCCGACAAGTCAGTGACCGAGAACACCCGCGTTTCCTATCCCATCAACCACATCGAGAAAATCGTCGTTCCCAGCCGCGGTCCCGCCGCCAAGAACGTCATCTTCCTTTCGGCCGACGCATTCGGCGTGCTGCCCCCCGTTTCATGCCTGACTCCTGAACAGACCAAGTATTACTTCCTTTCAGGCTTCACCTCGAAACTCGCAGGCACAGAACGCGGCATCACCGAACCCACCCCGACATTCTCGGCTTGCTTCGGCGCAGCGTTCCTTTCACTCCACCCCACAAAGTATGCTGAAGAACTCGTTAAGCGCATGGAGCTTAGCGGCGCAAAGGCCTACCTCGTTAACACAGGTTGGAATGGAACAGGCAAACGTATCTCAATCAAGGACACCCGCGGTATCATCAACGCAATCCTTGACGGCTCAATCATCAACGCCCCCAAGAAGACACTTCCTATCTTCAACTTCGAGATTCCGACCGAACTCCCCGGCGTTGACCCCAAGATTCTTGACCCGCGCGACACCTACACCGACGCAGCAGTATGGTATGAGAAAGCCAACAAGCTCGCCGACATGTTCATAGCCAACTTCAAGAAGTTTGAGTCCAACGAACTCGGCAAGGCCCTCGTTCCCGCAGGCCCCCAGCCCGAGGCAAAATAATACACGGAACAGACAATCCCTCATAACCCGAGAATGCGACTGCTAATGCAGTCGCATTCTTTTTTACAATCCGACGGAATTTTTATACAAAAACCATATCTTTGCAAAAACAATAAACACAACCTCATGATTCACAAACTGATTCCATTGCTGTTGCTAACGCTCAGCACATTCACGGCACAAGCCTATGAACCGGACTGGGCCATTCCTAACGTAGATAAAATCGAAAAAACCGCCAATGATTCAATCAAAGAAAACGCCAACGACTCAATAGAGGGATATGCGACCGGTTATCTTGGCAATACAAGATTCCAAAAACGAAAAGAGTCATACCGTGATTACATGTTTGACAAGAAATTCTATGCCGCACGGGATTTCTCTCAATCATTAGCGGCCGCAGCCAAGTCAAAAGAGAAATGGGGTTATATAGATGTATCGGGCAACTGGGTAATCCAGCCTAAGTTATACGACTGCGGTGATTTCCATGAAGGACTTGCATTTGCCAAACCTTCAAAGAAAGAAGGGTACGGGTTTATTGACCGAAGCGGACAATGGGTTATTAAACCGAAATTTCTTTGTGCAAAAGATTTTCACAATGGCGTTGCCTTAGCACAAAGCGAAGCCGGCCTATGGGGCATTATCGACAAAAACGGAAATTGGGTAATATCACCTCAATACGCCAGCATCTCCCCTTTTGACGGAGACTATTTCAAAGTAAAGACCTCACAAAATAAAATCGGGGTCATTGACCGGGATGGCAAATGGATAATATCCCCTGATTTTTCAGAGATAGAATCATTTCACGAAGGATTCGCAGCAGCGAAATCATACGACAATGGCGAATGGGGATTCATAAACTATATCGGTCAATGGATTATAAATCCTCAATATGCCAAAGTGAGAAAATTCTCCCATGGCGCGGCGTTGGTCAGCAACGATTATTCCAGCGACAATTATCGCAACTTCATAACATGCGACCCAAAATCAAAAGTGCGGGAAATAGATTCTTATCCTTTCTACGGTTCTAAAACTTTTGATTTTTCCGAAGGAATCCTTTTCGTAAACAAGTACGAAACTCGAATTGCATTCAATCGAAATAATATAGCATATAAAGCCGAAGCAAAGGGATACGGCATGTACGACATCCACGGAAAATGTCTTTTAAGCGGGACTAAAGCCTACTACAGGAAAGCTAAATCTTACACGGAAGAACTTTCCGCAAGCAAAGGTGGTTATATAACTTCGGCGCTTTATGACGGAATTAAAAAAGCTGAACGCTTTAATGGCGGGTTGGCTCACATCGAGGAATACTCTAACAAAGGCTATATCAAGCACCCCTACTTCGACACATGGACATTTGACGACTATCTGGAAAACACCATAGGCACATACTCCAATTTTGCAAAGTTCCGTGGCCTCACGGAGAATCCATACACCGTAGACGAGGAATCACACAACCGCCGGATTGAATCTTTACTCGATGAATGGGGCAAGAAGGGTGAATATGAAAAAACAGCCGCTTGGGAACAACGCGTGACGCCTGAAAACCGGGAGAAAAAACTCGCAGAACTGAAACTCCTTGAAGAAAAGGACATCCAGGAGGAAATAGAGCAACTAAAAATCAAGAACCAACGCAGGGAATATCTGGAATCCAGACTGAAAAAGGAATATGAATCACTATTATCCGATGCCTGCAAAAGCTATGGCGACTGGATGGAGGCCAAGTTCCTTTGTCAGGGCTTCCAACTTCTTGATTATCAAGCCGACGCGGAACAATTCACTATATTGTCCGATAAAAACGGCATTCTTCTGCTTTCCGTCCCATTGAAAGACGCCCCAGGATTCAAGGAGAAATGGAACGCAATCCAAGTCGACAAGGAAACGCCAATGGCAGGCAATATCAAACGTCAGATAAGACTCCACATAGAGACCATCGGCGGCCGTCCTGTAATAACCGGCGCAAGCGTCGCCGGTTACCCGCTCGACATCGGCCTGAAATAAGACAATAGTGACGCGCCAACGTGCGCGTCCGGAACAGTGCCGTGTGATTGCGAAGCAATCGTTAAGAATAGCCGTGGGCCGAGCCGTCAGGCGAGACCCACGGTAAAAGCGCAGAACACCGATTTGAATCTGGAAGATTCGTTTTCATTATAAATGATTCTTTCAGAATCATTTGCTATGTCGTCATCTTCCCATGGATTTCACTCCGCTCAATCCATGGCTATCAAAAATGATTGCTTCACAATCAAGATGCCGACACTTTCAGGACGCGCACGTTGGCGCGTCCCTACGATTTAGCATTAAATTTCAATCCATCTCGAGGTTCTCGTTGAGGATTTCGTGCCAGGCAAGGCCGTTGGCCGCGAGCTGTTCAAGGAACGGGTCGGGGTCAAATTCCTCGACGTTATAGACACCGGCCTTACGCCATTTGCCAGTGAGGAACATCATCGCGCCCACCATCGCCGGAACTCCCGTCGTATAGCTGACAGCCTGCATGCCGGTCTCCTTGTAGGCCTCCTCATGAGAGCAGTTATTATATATATAATAGGTCATCTCACGCCCCTCCTTGTCAAGGCCCGAGATACGGCAACCGATTGAGGTCTGCCCGTGGTAATTCTCTCCAAGTTCCTGCGGATTGGGCAGCACAGCCTTCAGGAACTGCAACGGCACAATCTTTACGCCGTTATATTCCACCTCGTCTATACGCGCCATGCCAATGTTCTGAATCACGCGCAGATGCGTCAGGTACTCCTGACCGAATGTCATCCAGAAACGCGCACGCTTAATTGTCGGGAAATTCTTAACCAGCGACTCCAGTTCCTCGTGATAGAGCAGATAACTCTCACGCGGGCCGACACCGGGATAGGTCAACGTGCGGTGATACTCCAACGGCTTGGTGACAATCCATTCGCCTTCACGGTAGTAACGACCGTTCTGCGTGATTTCGCGGATATTGATTTCGGGATTGAAATTGGTGGCGAAAGCCTTGCCATGGTCTCCGGCATTACAATCGACAATATCAAGAGTCTCCATCGCCGAGAAATGATGCTTGGCTGCGTAGGCAGTGAAAACGCCCGTCACACCCGGGTCAAAACCGCAACCGAGAATCGCGGTCAGGCCGGCCTTTTCAAATTTCTCACGATAGGCCCACTGCCAGGAATATTCAAAGTGAGCCTCGTCCTTTGGCTCATAGTTCGCCGTGTCAAGGTAATGGACCCCGCATATCAGGCACGCGTCCATGATTGTCAGGTCCTGGTAAGGCAACGCGACATTGATGACAAGGTCAGGTTTGTGACGGTTGAACAGTTCGACAAGCTGAGGGACACTATCAGCATCGACAGCATCGGTGACTATATTCGGTTTATTAAGCGATTTAGCAATTTTATCGCACTTGGACTTCGTTCGGGATGCAATCACTATTTCAGAGAACACCTCGGGATGTTGCGCACATTTGTAGGCGACAACCGTGCCGACTCCACCGGCACCTATGATTATAACTTTAGCCATTGTTCTAAAATTTTTATTGGGTAAAGTTACATCATTTTGTCTACATTGCAAAATCGTCACAATAAATCGTCTCGGGATGCCGTTTTTGAATCATGGCGAATGAGTTGATAACAATAGTGATACCCGTCTACAACCGTGCCGGAATCGTCGGGCGCACCTTGAAATCAATCGAGGCTCAAAGCGTGCGTCCACTGCGTGTCGTACTTGTCGACAACAATTCGACCGACAACACCATGCAAGTCCTGACCCGATGGGCCGAGACGGTCAAGGACGATGGAATCACCGTCACTGCATTGTCAGAGCCTAAACGGGGTGCGACCGTCGCCCGCAACCGTGGACTGGCGGAGGTAACGACCCCCTGGGTAATGTTCTTCGACTCCGACGACGAAATGCTTCCCGACCATGTATCAGGCTATGTCAAGGCAATCAACGCCAACCCCGGCACCGACATATTCATGCGTGGCGTAAAAATCGTCAACCTCGATGGCAGCCAATCGGTAAAAAAGGCAAGGGGAGGCGACCCATTTTTCAACCATCTGTTTCATTCGACACTTGCGACACAACGGGGCATAGTGCGCACCGACATAGTGAAAGAAGCCGGGGGATGGAATGAAAGCATAAGCCGCTGGAACGACCTCGAATGGGGATTGAGAATGATGCTTCATTCCCGCAAGACGGTGAACATCAAAGGCAAGCCATCGGTCAATATACATGCACAGGCGGAATCAATAACAGGCACCGACTTCAGCACATGCGCCGGCGCGTTGGAACACGCTCTTGATATCTGCGAAAAAGACGCATACAGAGCCGGACGCCATGACCTCACAAGATGGGTTGACGCCCGGCGGGCGATACTTGCCGCGACCTATTCACGCGAAGGGGCGACCGCCGAGGCACAGAGACTCCTCAACACAATCGCGGGAAACAACCGCGCCCCAAGACGACTCAAACTACTGTACCACCAAAACCGCATCATGGGACGCGGGACGGCAATACTCGCCCGCCTCCTCCTGTAAGGCGGAATTGAGACCTAACGAATAGGGACGCACCAACGTACGCGTCCGCTATTGCAAATGATTGATAATCTAGTACTTTAGAGACGCGCACGTTGGCGCGTCCCTACGATTTCGCATCAAGTCTCAATCTTGCAACAACCCCATGCTGTCCAATTTGTTGAAAAACGCCCTACAGAACATACCAATGAAAATATTACGGTCGTGGCATGCCACGGCCTTTTAGGCGAGGATTGCTGTTTTTGTCATCAGGGGCAATTTGCTAAAACAAGAAATTTTCGTTAAATTTGTAGCCTATAACACGTTATTTGATGGACGAAGAACAGCAGACACCCATAGACGAAATCTCACAGACACAACCAGTGGTGGAATACCGCGAGGAAGACATCATCACGCTTGACTGGAAAGAACATATACGCCGCCGCCCCGGCATGTATATCGGCAAGCTCGGCGACGGCTCCAACTTTGACGACGGCATATATGTCCTGCTCAAGGAGGTACTCGACAATGCCATAGACGAGTACATGATGGGGTTCGGCAAACAAATCATCGTAAATGTAGACGAGAAGTCAGTGTCGGTATGCGACTACGGCCGCGGAATTCCATTGGGAAAACTCGTGGATGCGTCTTCCAAAATGAACACCGGCGGAAAATATGACTCCAAGGCATTCAAGAAGTCGGTCGGGCTGAACGGCGTGGGCATCAAGGCGGTGAACGCCCTGTCAACCTCGTTTGTGATTTCAAGCGTAAGGGACGGCCAGAAGAAAATCGTAAGATTCTCATGCGGGGAAATCATCGAGGAATCGCCGGTCATCGACACAGACGAGCCTAACGGCACAATGGTCGAGTTCACTCCCGATGATTCCATTTTCCGCGACTACGCCTACAACGAGGAGTTCATCGTGCCGTTGCTGAAGAACTACACGTTCCTGAACACCGGCCTTGCGATTCTGTTCAACGGACGGCGTTTCCATTCTCGCAACGGCCTACTCGACCTCCTGCGCGAGAACATGACAACCGAACCGCTCTACCCGCCCATCCATCTTAAAGGGGAGGACATCGAAATCGCCCTAACCCATGTCAACCAATACGGCGAGGAATATTACTCGTTTGTCAACGGACAGCACACGACCCAGGGTGGCACTCACCTGACAGCGTTCAAGGAGGCTGTCTCGCGCACAATCAAGGAGTGTTTCGGCAAACCGTTCGAATATTCCGACATCCGCAACGGCATGATTGCAGCAGTTTCAATCAAGGTCGAGGAACCCGTGTTTGAATCACAGACAAAAACCAAACTCGGCTCTCGCGACGTAGGCCCAAACGGCCCTACCGTAGCCAAGTTCATCGGTGACTTTGTCAAGAAAGACCTCGACAATTACCTCCACAAAGAACTGGACATAGCCGACATAATCCTAAAGAAGGTACAGGAGAGCGAACGCGAACGCAAAGCCATGTCGGGCGTGGCAAAACTCGCCCGTGAAAAGGCGAAGAAAGTCAACCTGCACAACAAGAAGCTGCTCGACTGCCGTGTACACCTGTCCGACGCCAAAGGTGACGAAGGCAAAAAACTCGCCTCGTCGATTTTCATCACCGAGGGTGACTCGGCTGCCGGGTCGATAACAAAGATACGCGATGTCGAGACACAGGCCGTATTCTCACTACGGGGAAAACCCAAGAACACATACGGTCTGACACAGAAAATCGTCTACGAGAACGATGAGTTCAACCTGCTCCAGGCCGCACTCAACATAGAGGACGGCATTGACGGACTGCGGTACAACAATGTCATTATCGCGACCGATGCCGATGTCGACGGGATGCACATACGTCTGTTGTTGCTGACATTCTTCCTGCAATTCTTTCCCGACCTTGTGAAGAAAGGCCACGTATATGTCCTGCAGACTCCACTTTTCCGCGTGCGCAACAAGAAGACCACCAAGCGCGGGCGAGGCGCATCGGCCAACGAAGAGACCTATTACTGTTACTCCGACGAGGAACGCATCGCCGCCATATCCAAGCTCGGCAGCAACGCCGAAATCACCCGGTTCAAGGGTCTCGGCGAAATTTCACCAGAGGAGTTCCGCGGATTCATAGGCGAGAACATGCGTGCCGACCGTGTCGCCCTGCGCAAAGAGGACGCCGTGGCCGAGCTGCTTGAATTCTACATGGGCAAGAACACACCCGACCGCCAAAACTTCATCATTGAAAACCTCGTTGTCGAAGATGACTCCCAGATTTCCTGATAGCGGCTCACAGGCAAGCCGTGTCGCACTGTTTCCCGGCTCATTCGACCCGTTCACAACGGGACATCAGTCGATTGTAGACCGCGCACTTCCATTATTTGACCACATCGTCATCGCGATAGGTGTCAACATAGCCAAGGCCAATGACGACAGCATCCTGAGACGCGTCAAGGCAATATCCAAAATATACCATGGCGACAGCCGCATAACCGTCACGACTTATTCAGGGTTGACCGTGGACGCATGCCGAGAAAATGGTGCAGGATTCATCCTGCGCGGTGTGCGCAATGTCGCCGACTTTGAATATGAACGCAATATGGCCGACATCAACCGTCGCATCTCCGGCATAGAGACCGTCCTCCTCCCCACCCTCCCTGAACTTTCATGCGTCAGTTCGTCAATGGTGCGGGAACTCGACCGATTCGGCCATGACACATCAACATTCCTACCCTGATTCACGTTACCTATTTATATGAAAAAGATTATATTACCCATACTCCTCCTGGCCATCGCGTCCATAGCCGCCAACGCGCAAAACTTCACGCCCGAACAGAAACTACGATATTCCGAGCAGCTGATTGAGCGGTTTTATGTCGACAAGGTGAACGCCGACTCAATCGTCGAGGAGGGCATCAAAGCGATGCTCAAGACTCTCGACCCGCATTCGGTCTACTCCACACCCGAGGAGACCAAGGAACTGACCGAACCTCTGCAAGGGAACTTTTCGGGCATCGGTATCCAGTTCAACATGCTCAACGACACACTGTATGTCATACAGACCATTGCTGGAGGCCCGTCGGAACAGGTTGGCATCATCGCCGGCGACCGCATCATATCGGCCAACGACACATTGATTTCAGGAGCGAAGAAACAGAACAAGGATATACAGGCGGTTCTCCGTGGCCCTAAAGGCTCGGTGGTGAACGTCAAGGTCAAACGTGGCAGCAATCCTGAACTGATAGACTTCCGCATAGTGCGTGACGACATACCCATCTACAGCGTCGACGCCGCCTATATGGCCGACCCCACGACCGGATACATACGCATCTCCCGCTTCGCCGAGGACACCGCCAACGAAGTATTGAAAGCGATGTCGGACCTGAAACGGCAGGGAATGAAAAACCTCATCATCGACCTCGAGTACAACGGAGGCGGCTACCTGCGTCCATCGGCCGACATAGCCAACATGTTCCTCGACAAAGGGGACATGATAGTGTACACCGACGGCATCAACACCGAGCCGGCCTATTTCAAGGCCGACCGTAACGGCATATTCAAGGATGGACGCGTGGTCGTCATGGTCAACCAGTATTCGGCCTCGGCAAGCGAAATCCTCTCAGGAGCGTTGCAGGACAATGACCGTGGCGCGGTAGTAGGCCGACGCACATTCGGCAAGGGTTTGGTGCAACGTCCGTTCCCGTTCCCCGACGGCTCGATGATAAGGCTTACCACCGCCCGATACCACACCCCGTCGGGACGCTGCATACAGAAACCCTACGGCGATAACGAGGACGACTACAACCGCGACATGCTCACACGATATGAGCGCGGGGAATACAGCAACGCCGACAGCATCCACCTTGACAAGTCGCTGCTGTACCACACACTCAAGTCCCGACGTCCCGTCTACGGCGGGGGTGGCATCATGCCGGACGTTTTCGTGCCGATTGACACAGCCTTTTACAGCGACTACTACCGCGACCTCACCGCAAAGGGCGCATTGAACCGCGCCGCCATCACCTACGTTGACAACAACCGCTCGACGCTCAAACGCCAATACCCCCGAATCGATGCGTTCATCAAGGGATTTGAAGTACCGCAGTCTCTGATGCAGTCTGTCATAGACCTCGGCGAGAAAGAGGGGGTCAAGTTCAACGAGGAGCAATATGCCACCTCGGGCGAGTATATGCGCACGATTGTCAAGGCACTCGTGGCCCGCGACCTTTTCGACATGGGCGGCTACTACCGCATCGTCAACGATACCAACCCCGTCTACCGGGAAGCTCTGGAACTCGTCAACGACCCGACACGCTACCAAAAATTGCTAACCGGGCAAAATTGAGTAATTCATGCGCCTAAGAGTATGTTTACGTTTAACAGTCAGAAATTTTTATGCGGAGTCTTGAGATGATTTTGGCCATACAGCCGAGGGAGCGATGCGGGCATCGTGACCGAGGCAAAGGGGCAAAAGCGTCCAAGAGACCGCCCGAGGGACTCCTTGACGGCATCTTCCGGCCATTTCCGTGTCTCTCGTTCGTCATGTATCTCGATACACTCCTCACTCGTAGACACGGAACTGTCTCGAAACCTGCCTATAAAAATTTGACTGTTAAGCGCAAAACATACTCTAAAACATAATTAAATAACAGACATTTGAAAACGCCTTCAGGAAATTGACATCTCCAAGGCGTTTTTAATGTTATAATTTGCATTTATTTTAAAAAACTCTTAATTTCGTAGCAAAGAGTCAACATTTCTTTGTTCCCCTTAAAACGAATATTACTAACCTATAGCTCTAACCAATAAAAATCCTTAAATGAGTTATCTGAAATTTGATAAGAACCTAATGATTAACCTGGAGCAATCCCTGCCCAAGGAGATGCTCCGCACCAATCAATCGGGAGCCTATCATTGCACCACGGTCGTTGACTGCAACACACGCAAACAACATGGGTTGCTCGTGATTCCTATCCCCGAGATGGGTAACACATCCCATGTCCTGCTGTCATCACTCGACGTCACCGTCGTGCAGCACGGCGCACCGTTCAACCTTGGATTGCACCGCTACCGGGGCGGCGTTTACAGCCCCAACGGACACAAATACATCCGTGAGTTTGACTGCGAGAGCGTTCCCCGCACCACCTACCGCGTGGGCGGTGTGATTCTGACCAAGGAAAAGATTTTCATATCCCATGAAAACCGTCTTCTCATCCGATACACACTCGTCGAGGCCCACTCACCGACGACACTGCGGTTCAAGCCGATGCTCGCCTTCCGCGAGGCCAATGAACTTTGCGTCGCCAACGATGCGCTCAACCGCGACATGATGCCTGTCGACAACGGCATGGCATGTTGTCTCTATCCCGGCTATCCCACCCTATATATGCAGATGAACCGTAAGCCTGAATGGATTTCGGAACCCAACTGGTACAATGGGTTTGAATATGTCAAGGACATGGACCGCGGAGTCCCTTACATAGAGGATTTATGGGTGCCGGGGTACTTTGAAGTACCCATCAAGAAAGGGGAGTCAATCATCTTCTCGGCAGGCGTATCGGAAGTGTCACCGCGCTCCCTGACCCGCATGTATGAGAAAGAAATCGCAGGACGCACATGCCGTACCAGCTTCTTCAACTGTCTCAAGAACGCCATCAAGCAATGTTATCTCAAGGAGGGCGACGACATGTACCTCATCTCGGGTTATCCGTGGGGCAAGGTGCTCGCCCGTAACACGTTCATGGCACTTCCCGGAGCGACAATCGCCATAAACCATCGCGAGGATTTCGAACGGATAATGGCGACAGGATGGCGCGCGCTGAAACACTATATCGAGACAGGCGAGGCCTCGGCCCGCATCCAGGGCATCGACCTCCCCGACATCCCGTTGTGGGTCGTATGGGCCGTACAACTGTATGCCAAGGCCTACGGCATCGAGGAGGCACGCCAACGTTACCTCCCGATGGTACAGGAAATACTTGACTATATCATCGAGGGGAATCCGCGTAACCTCTACATCCATGAGAACGGCCTGATATCGACCGACGGCAGCTCGACTCCAGTGTCATGGATGAACGCGTCACTGAACGGGAGGCCGGTCGTCCCCCGCACAGGCTATCTCGTCGAATACAACGCTCTGTGGTACAACGCCCTGATTTTCGGCACACGGTTGGCCGAGGGACAGGAAGGATACACCTCTGAATACGAGAAATGGCAGGAAATCGCCGACGCGCTCAAACCGGCGTTCATCGACACATTCCTCAACGACTACGGCTATCTGTATGACTATGTCAACGGACAGTACGCCGAACCGTCGGTGCGCCCCAACATGGCCATCGCCATCGGTCTCGACTATTCACCGCTCGACCGTCGTCAGCGCAAACGCGTCCTTGATGTCATCACTCGTGAACTGCTCACCCCTAAGGGGCTGCGCACACTGTCACCCAACAGCTACGGTTATCGCCCGTTCTACCTCGGTTCACCTGAGGAACGCGAGCTCGCGCTGCACAACGGCCCGGCACGCCCGTGGCTCATGGGATTCTATGCCGACGCCTATCTCAAGGTGTTCGGTCTCAGCGGTGTCAGCTACATCGACCGTATGCTCATTGGCTTCGAGGACGAGATGACGCAAGGATGTATCGGCTCTCTGTCACAACTATATGACGGCAACCCGCCGTTCAGTGGCCGAGGCGCAATCAGCCACGCGACCAACGTCGCCGAGGTGCTCCGCACACTCACGACCCTTAAGAAACTGAATATGTAACCCCACAATCCTTATACATGAAAGCATTAATGTTCGGGTGGGAGTTTCCACCTCATATCCTCGGCGGCCTCGGGACCGCCAGCTACGGACTCACCAAAGGCATGTGGGAATGCGGCGACATGGACATCACCTTTGTCATCCCCAAGCCCTTCGGCGACGAGGACAAGCATTTCGCCAACATCATCGGCGCCTCCCAGGTGCCCATCGCCTGGCGCGATGTCCCGTATGACTACGTAGACCAACGCATAGGCCGGTTGATGAGCCCGGAACTGTATTATCGTCTACGCGACAACATCTACGCCGATTTCAATTACATGCGCACAAATGACCTGGGATGTATCGAATTCTCGGGCCGTTACCCCGACAACCTCCTTGAGGAAATCAACAATTACTCGATATGCGCTGGTGTCATCGCACGCACTGTCGACTGTGACATAATCCACTCCCACGACTGGCTCACCTACCCCGCAGGCATCCACGCCAAGCAGGTGACCGGGAAACCGCTCGTGATTCACGTCCACGCGACCGACTTCGACCGTTCACGCGGCAATGTCAACCCCACCGTGTTCGGTATCGAGAAAGACGGCATGAACAACGCCGACCACATCATCACGGTCAGCAACCTGACACGGCAGACCGTCATCGACAAATACGGCATCGACCCCTCCAAGGTAACCACCGTGCACAACGCCGTCACCCCGCTGAGCCAAGAACTGCTCGATGTACAGGTGCAGAAACCCAAGGAGAAAATCGTGACGTTCCTTGGCCGCATCACCATGCAGAAAGGGCCTGAATACTTCGTTGAGGCCGCAGCCAAGGTTCTCAAAAACGACAACAATGTCCGATTCGTGATGGCGGGTAGCGGTGACATGATGGACAAGATGATATTACTCGCGGCCGAGCGCAACATCTCCGACAAGTTCCATTTCCCCGGATTCCAGAAAGGGAAACAGGTCTACGAGATGCTGAAGGCGAGCGATGTCTACATCATGCCCTCGGTTTCAGAGCCGTTCGGCATCTCACCGCTGGAAGCCATGCAGATGGGTGTGCCATCCATAATATCCAAACAGAGCGGATGCGCCGAAATCCTCAATAACGTAATCAAGACCGACTACTGGGACATAGACGCCATGGCCGATGCAATCCACTCCATCATCACCTACCCCGCGATGTACAACCAGCTGCGTGAGGACGGCCTTGACGAGGTCAACCAAATCACATGGGACAAGGCGGGAGCCAAGGTAATAGACATTTATAATAAAGTAATCAACAACCGGTAACTTCAAGCCGGATAAAATTCAAAATCATGAAAGCAATCTGTTTCTATTTTCAGATACATCAACCGTTCCGCTTGAAACGTTACCGTTTCTTTGACATAGGCAACGACCATTACTATTATGACGACTTCGCCAACGATGACATCGTGACACGCATCGCCCAGCGCAGTTACATACCCGCGGCCGAGACGCTGCTGCGCATGATTGAGGAGGGCAAGGGTAAGTTCAAGTGCGCCCTGTCAATCACCGGCACCGCCCTTGAACAGTTCGAGCAATATGTCCCCGAGTTCATCGACCTACTCAAGAAACTCGCCGACACCGGCTGCTGCGAGTTCCTCGCCGAGACCTACGCCCACTCGCTGTCATCGCTCACCGACCCTGACGAATTCCGCAATCAGGTAGAGGTTCATGACGCCAAGCTGCATGAACTGTTCGGCGTGAAACCCAAGGTCCTGCGCAACACCGAGTTGATTTACTGTGACGAGATGGCTCCGATGATTCACGCCATGGGTTACAAAGGTGTCATCACCGAAGGTGCAAAACACATCCTCGGCTGGAAATCGCCCAACTATGTATATTCTGCGGCGACCTCTCCAAAGCTGCGTTTGCTGTTGAAGAACTCCAAGCTGAGCGATGATATCTCGTTCCGTTTCAGCAACACCGAATGGGACGCCTACCCCCTGACTGCCGACAAATACATCGACTGGATTGCCTCGACTCCCGCCGAGGAACAGATTATCAATCTGTTCATGAACCTCGAGACATTCGGCGAGATGCAACCCCGTGAGTCGGGCATATTCCAGTTCCTTGAAGCGCTTCCCCGCTTTGCGGCCGAACGTGGCATCGATTTCATGACACCGTCAGAGGCCATCGCTAAACTCAAGCCTGTCGGCGAACTGTCGGTCATGCACCCGATTTCGTGGGCCGACGAGGCACGCGACACCTCGGCGTGGCTCGGCAACAAACTACAGAACGAGGCGTTCGAGAAACTGTATTCAGTGGCCGAACGTGTGCGATTGTGTGACGACCGTCGCCTGAAACAAGACTGGTATTACCTCCAGGCATCAGACCATTTCTTCTACATGTCGACCAAACATCTTGCCGACGGCGCGGTTCATTCCCATTTCAGCCCCTACGAAACCCCGTTCCAGGCGTTTACCAACTACATGAACGTGCTCTCCGACTTCATCGTGCGCGTCGAAGAACAATACCCCCTATCTATCGAGAACGAGGAGTTGAACTCGCTGCTGACAACCATCCGTAACCAGGCACGCGAAATCGAGACCCTTAACAAGGAGGTGTCATCGATGCGTCAGAACATCGAGCATTTCAACGAGGAACATCTCCTCCGTGAAAAAAACGCTGAAAAGAAAGAGGAGAAAAAGGAAACGAAGAAAGCCACTCCCAAAGCCGCTAAAAAATGCGCCCCGCGCAAGAAAAAGGCCGACAAAGAGTGAAGTGCCCCCCAAAAGTTGGACATGTTAAACACTATCCAGTTATAGAAAGAGTTCGGTATTGAACCGGACTCTT
>CANQZG010000002.1 GCA_947628305.1 uncultured Muribaculaceae bacterium
TGTTCAGGCGTTCTTCAAAACTACGTCTCATAAAAGACCCCTAAAAGTTATTTGTCTAACTTTTAGGGGTCAGTTCACAACGGGCGCGTCCTCAAAGTGGTTATTATCAATTATTTGAAATAAAGGACGCGCACGTTGGCGCGTCCCTACGATGTTTATTGCGAATTTTGCAACACCCTCGTTATTATCTTGGGATATGTTTTTATTTCACCAACACCTTGGTTGCGGTGTCACCTTGTCGGCGTATATACAGGCCGTTGTGAGGATTATTTATTTTAATTCCCGCCGGATTGTAATATTCGGTCGCAGCGTCCATGTTATCAACTACGGCATCGGTAACGTTCGTGGTGTCATCGGCATGCGCTTTCACGGCGATTGACGCTATCTCTATGTCTTCGGCAGGAGAAATGGCGATAAGCGTGATTACATCAGCCCCTGCGGCAAGTGGGACGGTGCATAGTTTCACCGTTGTCAGCTCCCTGTCGTTGGCCGGGAGAATCCCTGTGGCCGATTCCTCACCGTCAATCTCGGTCGACAGTGTCGATGCTTTGGTTGCGCGGTAGGTGACATAGATGTCATATTGACCGCTGTCGGCGACTCTGACAGTGTAGTTTAGCCTGGTATCAGCTGCGGGGGATAAAACATGTCCGTCGGCGGTAAGGGTGACATTTCCGTCGTTACGGTAGGTATTGGCGTCGGCCGAGGCCTTGGCGATAATTTCGGGAGAGGTCGCGCTGTTTCCGGTTGGATGCCAGTCATAGTCTCCGGCTATAATGGTGCACGGGACAGTGTGTATGCCG
Organism: uncultured Muribaculaceae bacterium; assembly: GCA_947628305.1. GTDB lineage: Bacteria > Bacteroidota > Bacteroidia > Bacteroidales > Muribaculaceae > HGM05190. The sequence goes on from CANQZG010000002.1 coordinate 801, forward strand.
TCGACACGTCGCCCTGTGGCAAAGCTGACAGGATTGCCGGCCATGGCCGGGGTTCGGCGTTTGGTCAGCGTTCCCCAACCGAGCCATTCATATCGGTGGTTGGAGTCCTTGCCCCAGTTCTCGCAGCCGTACTTTTCAATCATGTAATCACGCGACGCGGTCAGCCAACGGTAACGTTCAGGGTCTAACCCCGCGCGCACTGCATAATGGGCGAGCGCACACTCGCGGTTGCCGCTCGACCCCAGGGCATCCCCGCGTCCCTTTGTCGAAGGCTTCACCGACTCCCATCGCCCGCTGCGTGACCTCACCTGAAGGAACACTCCGTTGTCGAATGTCGCGATGGCTTCGTTCCCTGAATAGGATTTCGGTTCCCATGGAGTACCCTCGAGGAGACTGTGGTTATAGCGGAAACTCCATTCAAGTCCTGTCAATATGCGGTTGTCGAGTGCGCCGTATAGGTCGTCACCTTGGTTCCATGCGATTTCGGCGATGTCAACAAAAAGACCGATACCAACGGTCACGTGGTCCTGGTCGCGACATGACTCCTGGCACTGTCCGTTGGCATAGATATAATACCTCAGCTGTTCGTCATAACCATAGTCCTCGATATCTTCAAGACGGCGTTCGAACTTATATCCTTTCATGAACGATGTGGTGTTGTCGCCGGCCTCGGGGTTGGCCTCGTCAAGGGGATATGGCGTGGTTGATGTGACGGGTGGGCCGGGGACGTATGGAAGGTCGTCGGCACGGTGGGGCATCGCCAGCAGATACCGCATGGCCCGGTCATAGATTTTCTCGTTGTCGAGAAACACACCCATGGCGGCCATGGCACGCGCCGCGAACAGTCCCTGGTTGCCGAACCGCGATGCGTCGAAGTTGAATATGTTCCAGTAAAATGTTATGCCGTTGGCATTGTCATCCAAGGACGACGCCTTTTCATACATGTTCTCGGTCGAGGAGTATCCGGGATATACGAGCATATCCTTGAACCGTTCGATATCCTCTGCCGCCCATCCGTCATAGTCGCGCATGAGTTCGGCGGCCTCGATTAGCAGATACACCTTCCCGTTGTCGAGCGGGCCGGTACCGCGTGCGCTTGTGTTGGTATAGTTGGAGTTTGCGTTGAGAAACTCCACGGCCTTGTCGGCATAACGTCGGTCGCCAGTGATATGCCACATAAGGGCGAGGTCATGGGCGCGACGGCCGTCATTCCCCACTGTGCCGTTGAACTTGCCTTCGGCAATCTGTGTCCCACGGTCGGTCACGCCTTGGGTCGGGGACGAGTATCCCGACTCCTGTAATTTGAGGAATGTTGAGTGATATGGTTCACGTCTAGCATCGACCATGGCTTTCATACGGTCAAGGTCGGCCTGTGTGTAGGATAGTCCGGGATGGACAAATGTGCGCGCTGCCGCCGGTGTCATAGACAGGGACAGCAGGAGTGCGGCTGTGGCTAATCTGATAATTCTCATCGGTAGTAACGTTTTTATATAAAAGACAGGCCATATCGCTGTCCCAGCAATACGGCCTGTCTTCTTAAATCCCTTATCAAATCAGATTTACCTTAGAAATATAACCTTTATTGTAATATACGATTCGTCTTGAAAAATTACTCAACATATTTTTTGCTGAATAATGTCGCTTACGAGAAGGGTGAGTGTCTCAAAATTGAGACTTGATGTGAAATTGTGCCGCGACCGTATTTATTGGAGGCTGTTTTATCATTGGTTTGTACGGTCGTGGTATGCCACGACCCGGTGATGTGACGGTGACAGAAACAAAGACGTCACCCCCGGGAAAAGGAGTGACGTCGTGATTATCGTTGGATAGACTTTTACTTCACCAGTACCTTGGTGACGGTGTTGCCCTGACGACGGATGTAGAGGCCGTTCTCGGGGTTTTTCACCCTTATACCCTGGAGGTTGTAATATTCAACGGGAGCGTTCTCGTCAACATTGATATCGCCGATACCGGTTTGAGTTTTGTTTAATTCTGTCTCAATGTAATTTTTTATACGAGGGCCAACCGTAGCATCTGAACCACTCATGTTTATATTATCTGTAGGGTCTATGATGTCCAGATATCCAATATTAACAGTACCCCCGTCAAATGCTTGTTGATTTTTGCGGGCAATGCGAATTGCAATCCAAGAACGGCCATAATACTGAATATCATTATCTGTGAATTTTTGATTTGTGTTTTTAGCGAATATAGTGAATGCTTCACTTGGAGCTTCTGTTGCATTATCGCCAACTCCATTAGTTATTTTGCCGGCGTTGTTTCGCCAAAAATATACGATATTTTCGTTATCAGGGTCGATATAATATGGCGTTGTTACTTTGCCGGTATCAAACCATGGAGCTTGTTGAGGCGCGGAGTTGTTGTCACCTAAACGTATTTGACGGAATATTTGGAATGTATTATCGTTTGTCGCGTCGCCGTTTTTTGTGAAGTTTGTACCTGCGATAGGAAATTCAACTTTCATTACAAGGGTGGCTTGCCCCGGATTCAATACAACATTATTGGCGTTAATGATTTCTACGTTGGAAGTTCCTTCATCAGCGGGATATTCAAATTGAATTTTGTTATTTACAATGGAAAGGTCTGTTCCACTACGATTCGATTTCCAATCTGAAGGGTTCCACTCGGCATTAGCGTTGGTAGTCGAAAAAGCAAGGAATGCGAAGATGTAAAGTGATTTTTTCATGATTATGTTGATGGTTATTGTTGAATTTTTTGAAAATGTTGTATGCGCCCCGTCGGGGCGCATACAAAGGGGATTCCCCTTTGGTAAATTTATTTGGTGAATTAGTTTGTTTAAAGAGGGGGTTGCAGAACTTGCAAATCAACATCGTAGGGACGCGCCAACGTGCGCGTCTGTTATTGCAAATAGTTGCTAATCTGTTGCTTTAATGACGCGCACGTTGGCGCGTCCCTACGATTTTAGATTAAGTTTCAATTTTGCAGCACTCTCTATATTATTTTACAAGGACCTTGGTGACAGTGTTGCCCTGACGGCGGATATAAAGGCCGTTTTCAGGGTTGTAGACACGCACACCTTGGAGGTTGTAATATTCAACGGGCGCGTCCACGTTGTCAACGTTGATGTCGTTGATTGCAGTGTTTCCGACAACGTTGAGGTTGTCACCGTCGGCGACGAACATGAGATTGAAGCTCGATGTGGTGAAGTTGGCGGGGGTGTTCCAGCCTGTCACGACGAGCGGGTTGGCCTCGCGGTTGCTGTCAAAAATCACTTCAATGGGAGTGGTGTTGGTAAGTTCCGACGCGTTGATGCTTGCATTGCCCTCGATAAACAAGGTGAATTTATTGTCGCCTTTGAGAGTTGTGGCACTTGTCTCGTTTCCGACGAATACTTCGCCCCTACCTTCATTGACGGTGCAGTTTTCAAAGGTCACATTGTTGAATACTGAATATCCGGCGTTTTTGTTTGAGACAATGCCTTGACCGTTTTCTGATTTGAAGTTGATGATTTTGACATTGGTGAAGATGAATGGACTTGATTTCTGCGATTCAAATCCACACACATTACCGGGGTTGAGATTGTCTCCGTCAAGTGTTATGTTTTCAAATGCGATAGTTGCCAATCCTGCATTATTGAGGAACATTAGCTGATTAGTCTTACGTATGAGTTTGATATCGGCGGTCTTTCCCTTGACAGTCAGTGTCTCCTCTTTAGAGGCGAATGCTTTGCTTAAACGGGATGTCACGGTCTGGTCTTCGTTGACAATGAGTACATCACCAGCGACCGCTGCATTCCAGGCATCGGTGAATGTGCCGAATCCTTTCTTGGATGTCTCGTTGTAGACCGGCATCTTGCTTTCGTCGGCGGTGGGGTCGGAGACGGCGAGGTTGTCGCCCGAAGCGGCAAGCACGAACTGGTCATTGTCTGCGAGGACAAACTGTGCAGGGTCATTGCACCCCATGATTACATTGCGACCGATATTGTATTGGTTGGCATCGAGCAGTACTGTGACAGGGGTGGTGTTGCTGACGTTGCTCGCTGCGATTGTGTTGGTCTTTTCAAGATACAGCGAGAGATTATTGTTACCGCTTATGGTAGAGCCTCCTGAACCTATGAATACCTGCCCGCGTCCCTCGTTGACGGTGCAGTTGGTGATTGTAACGCCGTTAAGAAACACTTTGCCACCACTTTTAGCGGCCATTATGCCTTGATTGTGAATGGATACAAGGTTGTCTATCTTGACGTTGGTAAATGTGATGTTATTGTTGCCATTGTCTCCGGCTTCAAAATAAGTGCCGTTGCGGGATTGACCTTTCCCTTGGAAAACGAGGTCTTCAAAGAACAGCTTGCCACGATTGTTATTGTTGGCGAGCATGATGCGACCGGTCCCTTCGTATGTGATTGTGATGGATGGATTTGCACCTTTGAAATGAAGCTGTTTGTCATAATTGTCCTTGAATCCGCCTGTGTTGATTTCATTGGAAAGGGTGATGTTTTCATTAATCATGATGACATCATCGTTTGTGGCGGCTGCGATTGCCGACGCGAGGTCGTCGTAGGGGGTGCCGTTTATTTCGATAGCGGCGGCCGATGCCGTGCTTGCCATTGAGCCGGCGAGCATAGCAAAGGCTAATGAGTAGAGTTTTTTCATTTCGATAACGTTTAGAGTTTATAAACCCTATTTCGTTTCAAGTCATTACTTTACTCAAAAAATGCGGCCTTCCCGTAGTTAAATATTGTTAATAACGAGTCTCCCTTTTGGGAATTTTTTTAATTGCCACCACACCATTGCGACGGTGACTGCGGTCGCAAGGATATCGCTTGTCGGAAATGAATACCATATACCGTTAAGCCCAAGCGCACGGGGCATGAGAATCAGAAGCGGGATGAGAAACAATACTTGTCGTGTCAGGCTAAGGAATATAGATTTGGCGGCCTGTCCGATTGATTGAAAGAGTGTTGTCGATATGATTTGGAATCCTACGACCCAAAATGCGAGGAGCGAGCATCGCAGGGCGTTGACCGTTGCGTCGGTCAGGCCGGGGTCGGAGGTGAACGCACGGGCTATGAGTCCGGGAAATGCGAGCCCGAATGCCGCACCCGTCGAGGTGATGGCTGTTGCGGCGACAACGGCGAGGGTATAGGTGCGTCTTAGACGGCCTATCAGGCCGGCCCCGTAGTTATATCCGATAATCGGTTGCATTCCTTGGCATAATCCGACGACCACCATGGTCAGCAGTGACGTGTAGGTTACAAAGATGCCGACAGCCGCAACAGCGGCGTCGCCGCCGAGACGTTGCAATGACGTGTTGATGAGGATATTGATGAAACATGACGCGGCGTTCACGAGCGAGGGGGCCGCGCCGATGCCTACGATGCCCAGGACTATGCGCCAGCGGAGGCCGAAAGTCCCGCGTTTGAACCGCAGTGTGTTCCCCCGGTTGAAGAAATGTTCCATGACAAACAACATGGAGACTGTCATCGAGATATCGGTCGCTATGGCCGCGCCCTTTATGCCCCAGTCGAGATAGAAGATGCATATAGGGGCGAGAATTAGGTTCAGACCCGCGCCGATGAACATGGTGTACATCGCCTTGACAGGATAGCCTGACGCACGCATTATGTTGTTGAAGCTGAACGAAAGGTTCATCATCAGCATGCCGGGCAGAATATAGAGCATGAAGTCATGGGCGTACGGCAGGGACGATGGGGACGCGCCGAACGCCTTCAGGATGTCATCGAGAAAGACTCCGAAAAATGTCAGATAGACGGTTGCGTTTATTAGAATCAGCGTCAACGAGTTTCCAAGGACATATTCAGCCCCCCGTTGGTCCTTGGCCCCGAGCATGATTGAAACCCGCGCCGACGCACCCGCGCCGACGAGCACACCAAGCGCCGCCGATAGGTTCATCACGGGAAACGTGATTGCGAGTCCGGCCATGGCGTCAGGCCCGTCGACCACGTGGCCTATGAATATGCGGTCAATGACGTTGTACAATGACATGACAAGCATGCCGACCACTGCCGGTAGGCTGTAATCCCACAGCAACCGCCCTATGTTCCCTGTCGCAAGCCGGTTGAGGTTGCCCTGTAATGATTCCTTTGCGCCTTTCTCCATTGCAATTGCAAATTTACAGCTTTTTATTTCTCGCCGCTAAGAAAATGTTGTAAAACTCGCAAATCAACATCGTATAGACCTGCTCTGTTAATGTGGATAGTAGGGTCGCGGCATGATTGCTTCGCAATCTCGAAACAGATTGAAAATCAGCGATGACATAATCGACGGTGCGACCATGGTCGCACCCTACCAGGTTTTGCAACAGGCTCTTAGGTCAGGCGTTGGTGGCCGGGGTGAGTTCGGCGAGGATGTCGCGGAGTTCGCGGTCGGTGGCGGTCAGTCTTGCACGGCATGTCTTGAGAAGGAGGGTCGCCCGGCGGGTGTAGGCGGCGAGGGTGTCGATGTCGCAGTTGTCGCTTTGCATCATGGCGACTATTTTTTCGAGTTCGGCTACGGCCTGGTTGTAGGTCATGGATTCAACGGGGGTGAATTCAGGTGTTGTCATCGCTTTTTCAGTATTGAGGTTGTTGAGCCTTTGGCGTAATAAGTTGTAAGTTCGGCCCCGTCGGGCAACGTGGAGGGGTCGCTTATGCTGCGTCCGTCATGACGTGTGATGGTGTATCCACGTCTAAGGGTGGCTGTGGGGGAGAGGATTTGTAGCATATCGTAGAGGTTGTCGAGACGGTCGTTGTGGCGTTTGACAGTGAATGTCAGAGAAGAACCGATGTTTTGTTTTATGGAATCAAGGGTCGATTTCGCCGAGGTGATGCGCGAGTGTCCGTTGGCGGCGAGTCCCACGGTCATGCGTGCCAGATTGGCCGAACATCGGTCGATGCATCCCGATGGCGCGAGCCTGATTATCTCCTCTATATGGGCGAGTTGTTCACTGCTGCCTGCGAAACGGTCTCGCGCGGCCGCAAGGATGGCGTTCCCGAGTGTGGATAGACGGTCAAGTGCCTGTTGGCCTTGCGAGATTAGCCATTCGGCGGCAGCTGTAGGTGTCTTTACACGTTTACAAGCCACGTAGTCAAGCACTGTCACATCGCGTTCGTGCCCTATTCCCACAACCACAGGTAGCGGGAAACATGCCACGTTGGCCGCGAGGTCGTAGTCGTCAAACGCCTCAAGGTCGCTTGTCGCGCCTCCTCCACGGATGATGACGACGCAGTCCCAGGCACCGGCCTCGGCGGCGATGCTTTCAAGTGCTCCGATTACGGCTGTCGGAGTCTTGTCTCCCTGCATGACGGCGGGGAACAGTCGCGCGTTGAAACGTATATGCGCCGGGTTGTGGAACAGTTGGTTGATGAAGTCACCATAACCGGCCGCTCCCGGGGCCGATATGACTGCGACACGCTGTGGGACGGATGGAAAGGAAAGTTCACGGTTCATGCCGATGATTCCCTCTTTTTCAAGCCGGGCGAGTATCTCCCGTCGGCGGCGTACAGCTTCACCAAGGGTGTAGGAAGGGTCGATGTCATTGATGACGAGTTTGAACCCGTATACGGCGTGATAGTCGACCGACACGAGCAGACGCACTTTCATCCCCGATGAGAACTGTTGTCCTGTGGCATTCATGAAGTCAGGTGCGAGACGGCTGTAACGTGTCGCCCATATAACGGCCCGTGCCCTCGCGAGGGTCGTGTTGCCGTCACCGCTTTTGTCAATCAGTTCAAGGTAGCAGTGGCCACCCCTGACGGCCACATCGCTGGTCTCGGCGACAATCCACACCTGTTTTAGTGACGGGTCGTTCAGGTGCATCGTCACGATGTCGCTCAATTGCCGCAGGGTGATTGTCGGGTCGTGGGTCATTTCTGCAACTTGAATTTCTTGCCGTCCCAGCGGTAATGCAGCTCCTTTTTAAGCAAAGCCGATACACTGTCGCGGTCGGCTTCGGCCACCAGGTCGTTGACGTTGTTGGAGAGTGTCAGCGTCTTTGTCGCAGGGGAATAGGTGTAGGACACGGGCATGAACGGCACGAGCCGCTCAACGTCCTGTCGGTTTTGTTTCCCGTTATCGGTGAGCCATTCTTTTATGGAGGGGATGGTGAAAACCTTGTGCTGCGGGAGCGGTGTCATGGATACGGAATCCCCCGCGAGTTTTGTCATCTCGAAAAATGAAATCTTGCTGTCGGGTTGTGGCAGCGCGTAGGTTGTTATCATTGCCACAACTTCCTTTTTACCTGACGGAAGCAGACAGAGTGTGACAGATGACGCCGGGGTGATTTCGGCAGTAAGTTTGTCGGGGGTAAGCGATGTTATCCTTGATTTTCCGGCAAGCGCGTTGGCCGACGGTGTTTTCATGCCGCTTGCAAAATAGTCAATCATGTCGAGGCGCACATTCCCCTGTAACAGTGGCAACGCGACATCGGGCAAAGCGATGAACGCGGCGCACACCGGGTATCGGGCCACGTTCTTGTCATCGATGGCTACAGTGTCAGTCGCCACGACCTCCTCGACAATTTCCTGTGCAGGAATCGCTGTCACTGTAAATAGTGTCAGTAATGATAAAAAGAGAGTTCTCACGCTGTTGGTTATTTTTTGCGTTTACGGGAGGTCGCCTTGGATGCCTTTTTGCTTCCTCCGCGTCCTTTTTTCATGAAATACTCGGCCACGGTCTCCTCGTGAGGGTCGTTCTTTGAACGACGGCTCGAGGCTTTGGCATAGTTCTTGGAGGGGTCGGCGACCTCGCTGTATATGCGTTTGCCGAAGAAGTCTGCCCCGGTCAGTCCGGCCACCACACGTGAGGCATCGGCCTTCTTGACATCAAACAGCGAGTAGCCGGGTAGAAGGTCTATGCGGCCAACATCGACCCGTTGTTGCCCTTTGGTGTTTCGGTTGAGCAGTTCGATGAGGTTTCCTGCGAAGAATCCGTCTGATTTACCCACATTGATATAGATGCGGGCCATTCCGCGTTCGGCTGTACGACGGTCTTTCTCGCGGTCGTTGCGTGGTTTGCTCTCTTTCTCTTTTCGTTCTTTTTTCGGCTTCTCGTCGATAAAGTCGATGGACGGCGCGTCTTTGTAATATTCCAGCAGACGGTTGAACTCAAGGGACAGGACGCGTTTGAGCAAATCCTCCTCCGACAGCCATTCGAGTTTGCGGCGTACGCCGGGTATGTATTTGCCTATCGCATCTTCGTCAACTTTAACTCGTTCGATACGGTCGGCGAGGTTGTAAAGTTGTTTCTCGATGATATGCTCGGGGGTGGGTACCTCCTTGCGCTCAAAGGTTTTGCCTATGATTCGTTCGATTTCGCGCAGTCTGCCTTTCTCGCGTGAATGTATTATGGCGATTGAGACTCCGGTCTTGCCCGCACGTCCCGTTCTGCCCGAGCGGTGGGTATAGACCGCAGTGTCGTCGGGCAACCCGTAATTGATGACGTGGGTGAGGTCGTCGACATCGAGCCCGCGTGCCGCTACGTCGGTGGCGACGAGGAGGGAGATTACGCGGTCGCGGAACTTCTTCATCACGATGTCGCGCTGTTGCTGCGAGAGGTCGCCGTGCAGCGCATCGGCGTTATATCCGTCCTGAATCAGTTTGTCGGCGATTTCCTGTGTGTCGCGTCGTGTCCGGCAGAAGATGAGGGCGTATATGTTCGGGTTGTTATCGGCGATACGCTTCAATGCGAGATATTTGTCACGCGCGTTCACCATGTAATATATGTGTCGAACGTTGGCTGCGCCTTCGTTGCGTGTGCCGATGACAAATTCCACAGGGTCTTTCATGTACTGCTTGGCGATTTTGGCGATATCGGGTGGCATCGTCGCCGAGAACATCAGCATTTTGCGGTCCTCGGGGACGTGTGACAATATATCGTTGATAGAGTCGAGGAATCCCATGTTGAGCATCTCGTCGGCCTCGTCAAGCACCACTGTGTGGACGTTCTCAAGGTTGACCACTCCACGGTTTATGAGGTCTATGAGACGGCCCGGGGTGGCGACTATTATTTGAACCCCGGCCTTGAGCGAGCGTATCTGGCTCTCGATTGATGAACCGCCGTATACAGGCAACACCTTTACGGCGGGGATATATTTTGAGAAATCGGCGAGGTCGCTTCCTATCTGTAGGCACAGTTCGCGGGTTGGCGACAATATGAGGGCCTGTGGTCTGTTTATTTCGGGGTTGATGCGTTGTAACACGGGAAGTCCGAATGCGGCGGTCTTTCCTGTGCCTGTTTGGGCGAGTGCGACCACATCGCCGCTGTTGTTGTCGAGCAGATGAGGAATCACTTTTTCCTGTACGGGCATCGGATTTTCGAAACCCAGTTCCTCAACGGCGCGTAACAGCTCGTCGTTCACGCCCAATTCTTTAAATGTTTTCATATTTTAACTTAATTACCCTACAAAGATACAACACACCCGCGACAAAAAAGTGCATTGTAACATAATTTTATTAACAAATGGGATTTGTGATTAGGACAGGTATACGGAAAATTGTAATTTTGTGTCAGATTACACAAGTTATGCAGAAAGTAAAGCCGAAAAAGTCATTGGGACAGCATTTCCTCACCGACCTGTCAATCGCCGGACGCATCGCATCGACATTGGACGGGTTCAAGGGACTGCCTGTTATTGAGGTAGGCCCTGGAATGGGTGTGCTCACGCAGTTTCTCATCAGTGAGGGACATGATGTGAAGGTCGCCGAAATCGACGGTGAGAGTGTGGCCTATCTCAAAGAAAATTATCCTGAACTGGAGGGACGTATCATCGACGGGGACTTTCTGAAACTTGACCTTGCCGAGCTTTACCCGGACGGGCAAAAATTCTGCGTAATCGGGAATTATCCCTATAATATATCGTCCCAGATATTCTTTCACGTGCTCGACTACCGTGACCAGGTGACGTGTTGTTCGGGCATGTTGCAGCGGGAGGTCGCCGAGCGGCTGGCCGCTTCCCCGGGCACTAAGTCCCGTGGGATATTGAGCGTGCTGTTGCAGATGTGGTATGACATCGAGTATCTGTTCACCGTCCCCCCGGGGGTGTTCAATCCGCCTCCGAAGGTTCAGAGCGGTGTCATAAGGATGACCCGTAACAATGTGACTGACGCCGGGTGTGACGAACGGCTGTTCAAGACGATTGTCAAGACGACGTTCGGTCAGCGGCGCAAAACGATACGTAACTCAATACGCGGTTTGCTTCCAGCCGGAGTACCGATGCCCGAAACGCCGTTGCTGGCGATGCGTCCCGAGCAATTGAGCGTCGCCCAGTTCATCGAATTAACCAATATTGTCTCACAGCTTCGCAAGGACGATAAATGAAAGAGTTTTCCAACGCATATCTCGAACATATACGTGACATAGTCAGTCGCCGCGATGACAAGGCGGCACGCACGGAGCTTGCCGACCTGCACCCGGCCGACATCGCCGAGTTGTATCAGGACCTTGACCTTGAGGAGGCCGAGTATCTTTATCGTCTTCTTGACGATGATGTGGCTGCCGATGTGTTGATGGAACTTGACGAGGATGACCGGCGCAAGTTGTTGAGCACGATGCCGGCCGAGGAAATCGCCAAGCAGTTCATCGACCACCTTGACACTGACGATGCGGTCGATATAATCCAGGAACTCGACGAGGAGGACCGTGAGAAGATTCTTAGCCACATCGATGATGTGGAACAGGCGGGTGACATCATCGACCTGTTGAAGTATGACGAGGATACCGCCGGCGGTCTCATGGGTACCGAGATGATTGTCGTCAACGAGAACTGGAGCATGCCCGAATGTATCAAACAGATGAGGATGCAGGCCGAGGACATGGACGAAATCTATAATGTCTATGTGGTCGATAACGACTATAAGCTGCGCGGGGTGTTGCCGTTGAAGGAGTTAATCACGCATCCGTCGGTATCCAAAATCAAACATGTCATGGAGGATGACCCTGTGTCGGTCAAGACCGACACCAATATCGATGACGTCGCTCTTGATTTTGAGAAATATGACGTCGTGGCGATGCCGGTCGTCGATTCTATAGGCCGTCTTGTGGGGCGTATAACGGTCGATGATGTCATGGACACGGTGCGTGAGAGCAACGAGCGTGACTACCAGTTGGCATCGGGTCTTTCAAGTGACGTTGAGACCGATGACACCCTGTTTACACAGACCAAGGCGCGTCTCCCATGGTTGTTGATAGGGATGATTGGAGGATTGTGCAACTCGGTCATACTCGGCAACTTCACCGATGGATTCGCAGTTGACCCCGCGTTGGCGTTGTTTATCCCTCTAATAGGCGGTACGGGCGGAAATGTCGGTACACAGTCGTCGGCGATTGTGGTGCAGGGTCTCGCCAACGGTTCGCTCGATATCAAGAATTCGGCACGTCAATTGTTGAAAGAGCTTGGGGTGGGTCTAATCAACGGCTGCATAATATCGCTGTTGGTGTTCGCCTATAATTTCTTCCGTCTCGGAGCGGGGCATCAGGTCACGACAATCGCAGTGTCGCTGTCGTTGTTCTCTGTCGTGATGTTCGCCTCGGTGTTCGGTACGTTTGTCCCCTTGACCCTCGAACGTTTCAAAATCGACCCCGCTCTCGCCACCGGCCCCTTCATCTCCATCACCAACGACATCATCGGCATGGTGATTTACATGTCGATTTCCACCGCCCTCATCGCCGCCTTCGCCTGAAAACATAATCCCGATATAATAATATTTGTACCATGAAAAAGCATATAGTGTTATTGACAGTCCTGCTGATGAACGTATTTGTAGCTATTGCACAGGATGATGTAAATTTTATAGATGACAAAATGAAAGATGATTATCTTTTGGCATCTCCTAATGAAAAGCTGCGATTGGATTCAATCAATTCAATATTTGTAGAACAATTTAAAAAGCGGCAAGTAAGTGGTTTTGGGAATGTTTTGTTCGGAATGGTTAAGGAGGATGTTTTGCCAATGTTGAAAAACAAGTTTGGAAATCCATCGGATTCGGATTTTGGGAATAGTATTGATTTTAAAAATATTAGGTATGCTGGTTTTAGTTTTGATAAGGCATATTTTAATTTTCAGTCTGATGGTATAAAAAGCTATTTGAATGGCTGTGTCTTATTGAAAACTGCGAAATCCAAGCAAGAGGTTGAGACTATTCAATCTAATTTGAAAATGACACTCTCTAAGAAATATAATGATTTGGTAGAGGGAACTGATGAAAAAGGATTTAAACTTTATTCAGGAGGTATTTCTCCATTATGGGACGGTAATTTGTATAATCTGAGTCTTGATGACTTTGCTGCGGTTAGAATAGATGCCATCGAGTATACGAGGGATGTAGTTGAGGTTTTTGGATATAGATATGCGGTTAGGATTGTATATGGGCCGTATAATTATGTGAAAGAGGAATTTTAGAGGTCGGAGACCTCGTGTCTGTCCGAAACCCCATTATAAGGCGAGCGTCAGCGATGCCGCGATATGGGGTAGTTGTATGGTAGGAGATGAGAACCTCGGAGTGGTTCAGCTGTGTAGGTCAACTTAGCAACCAGTCTTTCCATTCAATCCCGACACTCCTGCAAATGGATGCCATCTCGTCATCAAATGACACGGAGCGGTGATGTTCAGGTTGTAATTTGATATATTCTATTGTTGACTGGATGCCTTCACGGCTGCGGGCAAACGCGAAATATTCCTTACCCCATTTCTCAAAATCAGGGAACATCCCGCATTGTTTCATCCAACGGCTGCTCTCCTTCTTGTCTTTAAGGGCGTGATTGGGATTCAAGTCAAATAATATATGCACATGGTCTTCAACGCCACCAATTCGGTAGAGTTTGCAGTCGCGCTCTTGTAACAATCGCCAGATAAAGCGGTATAAGACCTCCCGGTTTTGGCTATTGATTGTCATTCGACGACGGTAGGTGTTGATAACGGCGTGTATGGGATTGCTGACTTTGCTCATCTCCGACAAAGATAACAATGTGATTTTACACGGCAAAACATCTCCGACGTTTTTCTACATATTCGGTCGATTGACCCCATATCGCGGCATCGCTTACGCTCGCCTAATATGGGGTTTCGGACAGCAGTGAGGTCTCCGACCTCTTTTTTACTTTTCGTTGTCGAGGTTGAGCGGTGGGTTACCCTGGGCGAGGTATTGCTCGTAGAGGGTGAGGAGAATCGAGGGGTTGTCTACAAGTTCTTTGCGATGAGCATTTTTGTCATCGCCTTTGTCGAGGTAGGCTTCAATGAATTTGTGCAGTTCGGGGGCTTTTTTCTTCAAGTGGTGGGACAGGTAATATGGTTGGTAACGGCCGTTTATCATGAATGGATAGGCGGCGTCATCGCCCTTGAATTTTACTCCGATGGCGGGGACGAGCCGTTGTTGGCTGTTGCGTCCCCCCGTGCTCTCAAAGACGCTCCATTGCAGGATTTCACCTGACGGACGGCTGTTGAGGACAAACGCGAAACCACGCATTTTGTTGTTGGATTTGAACATCCTCGGGGCGTTTATCATTGTGGATACATAGAGCGCGCCTTCGGGGTAACCTTCCGATGCCTCGAGGAAGCGGTAGGCCTTGATGTCGTCGGCGCTGTAACCCTTAGTCTCGCCCCCTTTGGCCTCGAGTCCGAAATTGATGTACTTGTGTATCGAGCCTGTCTTGGAAAAGAGGTTTTTCAATCCTGTTTTAAGATTATGACGCATATATCCGTCGATGCTGTCGCCTTCGTTGGTGTAGATTCTGATGCGGTTGCTCTCGGGGTCACCGGCTGTCGCCACAAATGTCGCGCCGTAGATGACGCATAGGAGGAAAAGAAAGATATGTCTCATGGGATTGGGGGATATAGGTTAAAAATTGAAATTTTCAAGCAGTCTTACGGTCTTGACCCGTGTGGTCCGGGAATTCAGTATGTGTTGGTACAGTTCTATGTCACCTATGGCAAGGTCGGCGATTTGTTTCCTGAATTTATCATTCGCCATCTTGGACGGATTGTCAAATTTTTCGATTCCGCCCGGTGTCTTTACGAGGATGACAAATTTTCCGCGACACCACACGCCACCGTTCCCTGAGACGTGGTAGCCTTTCTTGCAGAATGCGAAAACCGACAGGCGGTCACCGCCCAGGAACAGGCACCATCCGTAGCCGGGTATCATTGTGATGCGGTGTCTGCGCCCCGGGGTGGTGGGTGACCACACGACGACTGAATCGGTCCCGGCGGCTTTAATCTTACATTGCACGCGTGCCGAGTGGGTGTAGGCGTCGCTTACGATTTCCACGGGTCGTTTTCCGCGGGGTATCGCCATCATCCGAGGTTTCTCGGCGTTCACAATGGAATCGCCTTGAAAGTATATACTTCCTTCGACAAGGTAGCGTGGAACGCCCGCAACGATTACGGTCGTTGATAATATAGTGAAAATAAAGGTTAAAATGAGGTTTCGTGTCATTGCATCCGATGTTTGTCGGATGCAAATATAATGAACCGATTTTTAATAGACGTAAAACTTGTTTTATGCCGATTAAAAATTTTTCTCATGAGAAAAATTAAACCAATCGATTGGTTTTCAGTCTTTTGCGTATGCGACTAAGATAAACCGGTGTCACCATCAGGTATGACGCGATTTCGCGCATCGTCACCGAGCCGATGATGACGGGATGCCGGTTTATCAGTTGCAGGTAACGCTCGGTGGGCGACATGCGGTAGTGGTCGAGGTACCGTTCATAGACTTCGCATGTGAGGTGGCAGAATATGTCGGACAGTTTCTGCTTCATATCGCTGTCTTTACTGAAGAACGCCTTTATCTCGTTGGCGCTGACAGTCATCACCTCGCTGTCGGTGCCTGCTGTTATCGACACTTCTGACGGTTGATTCTTGAACACATTGGTGAAGTGACACAGATAATCGTTGGGGAACGAGAAGCCCACAACGGCGTCATCGCCGTCAGATGTGACCGTGGTGTACTTGAAGTAGCCGCTGACGACCAGTCCGATGTCTTTGCATTGGTATCCTTCCTGTTGGAATCGCTCCCCACGGTTGTATCGTCGCTTTGCCCCATGGGTGAGGATGAACTCCCGCATGAAACTGAAGTCATACATGTCGTTGTAACGGTTGAAGTGTGCCATAGTTTCTTATTGAAGATGTTTGGTAATATGGATGCCGGGGCGGTTATGAATGGTTGTCGCGGTGAACAATCCTGTCGTCTCGCTGTGATAGGAGATATGATAGCGTTCCTCGGCCATGAAGTCGAGGGTGAAAGTGGCTGTGTCGGGGTACACGTCATCAGTGATTCTGCCCGGGACGATGCGTTCTTCGATTGTGATGTCAAATGCGATGACTGTAATGGCTATGCTCACCGCCCCGTCTTTGTTCACCCCCTCGATGCCATGGCGTATCAGGATGACCGTTCCGTCGTCGTTGCATGTCAGTTGGATTGATTTCTCCTCGAGACCACTATGGCTTAGTGCCCCGGGCTGCAGGATAGTCCGCGCCACCCCTTTGCGGGAGGGTTTTGAGGCAAAGGCGACGACAGCGGCGGCTACCATTGCGGCAATGATGTAGAATTCAATTGAATTGAACGACATGAATGCAAAGTTATGGATTTCTGAAACAGTTTCACTATACATTTTGTTAAAAAAGAAACAGAAGTCAAGATGACTTCACAGTTTCAACTATGAATGTGCTTGAGATTATACCGTCCCACAAGTTTGCTGTTTGGCTTATGTCGTTTGTCGACATGATTCTCGACAGGTTGGGGTTTGAGCGCGACCCTCGCATCGAGGAGGTGCTGTATGTGATTCTTATTGTCAGTGTCGCCATGGTCATTGGCTGGATTATAAGGCTCGTAATCCTGTACGGGGCGCGAAAGATTGTGTCGTTGCATCATACTGAATTTGTCGGACAGCTTCTTGAACGCAAGATTCTTTCAAAGTTCAGCCACATCATCCCTCCGCTGGTGATTCTGGCATTGATGCCTTTTGCATTTGTCAAGGGAGAGGCGTTGTTAGGTGTGTTTGAGAAATGCCTGGTGATATATACCATTATAGTCGGTGTCGTGGCAATCAATGCTGTGATGGACTTCGTGTGGGTCAGGTATGACACCCATGAAAATACCCGCAACTTGCCGTTGCGAGGGATTCTTAATGTCGCCAAGGGCATCGTGTGGATAATCGCCGCGATTGTCGTAGGGTCGTTTATATTGGACAAGTCCCCGGCGGCTTTGTTGACCGGCCTTGGAGCGTTTGCCGCGGCGTTGATGTTGATTTTCAAGGACAGTATTCTTGGCTTTGTCGCCGGGATTCAACTTTCGCAGAACGACATGTTGCATGTCGGGGACTGGATTGTCGTGCCCTCGACACCTGCCAACGGCATTGTCATCGATGTGTCTTTGTCCACGGTGAAAGTGCAGAATTTCGACAACACGATAGTCACGTGTCCACCCTATACATTGATTTCAGGCTCGTTTCAGAACTGGCGCGGGATGAGCGACAGCGGTTGTCGGCAGATTGCCCGTTCCGTTATCTTTGACATCGATTCCATCTCGGCGTGTGATGATGCAATGTTGGACAACGTCGTGGCTAAGTTCCCCGAGATGAAAGAGTTTGTCGAGCATTCACGTTCAGCCAAGTCAACGGTATATGACCCGGGTAATGATGTTGTCAATGGGACTATAGACACTAATCTCGGGCTTTTCAGGGCTTATCTTTGCACATGGCTGTTGAACAATCCGGCGATACGCAACGACCAACAGATGCTTGTGAGGGTGATGACCCCGACGGGCGAGGGGATGCCTGTGCAGGTGTGGTGTTACACGGCCACGACTTCGTTTGTGAAATATGAGGCAATACAGAGCGCGGTGTTCGAGCATATCGCCGCTGTCGCCCCAGTCTTCGGTCTAAGGATTTTCAACGAACCGGCCGGTTCGTCCACGACCTCGGTACAGTTTATGAATCCGATTCCGCAGTCGGTTCAGAAATAACCGGCGAAATCAAGGAATATACCCTGTACCGGCTCACGCTTGAAGCGACGTGTCCCGGGGTCGAATGTGCGGTTGATGTCAAGGGTCGAGATAGAATATCCGATAGTGAACGAGACCGGGCCGAACGAGACAGTAGGCCCGACTGTCCCTCCGAACGATATGTTGTCGGCACGATAGACGACCTCGGTATAGTCTCGGCCATTGTAGTAGCCGGTGGTGTATTCATAGTTGGTGCCGAGCCTGACGTAACCACGGGCGGTAAGGCCGATTCCGAACTCTCCACGCCCAATCAGGCGCGGTGTGCGTAATATCACCGACGGCTCGACGTAAAATGACAACGGTGGCTCATATTCGTCATCGTAGTAATAATCACCGTAATAGTCATCATCCCACCATGAACCGATATTGCCAATAAACCCGCTGTCTGAAACATGGCTGAAATAGCCGATGCCACCCCCGATTCCCGCCCACGGGCAGAACATGTAGTGGTAGGACAACCCCAGGCTGTAGGTGTCGCCGTTAAAGTCGAGATTTAACCCGGCACGGTGCTTCACATCGTTCTGGGCCACGAGATTGTTGACCGATAAAATCAGCGACAAAAGCAATATGGCAAGCCTTATTGTCATTTCTATGAAAAAAGGACGCACAGGGAAAAATTCGGCAGTGCGTCCTTCTTATGATTAGTCCTCTTTCATGTTGTGGAAGACGTTCTGGACATCCTCGTCTTCTTCAAATTTGTCAAGGAGTTTCTCGACGGCTGCGCGTTGTTCTTCGTTCACCTCCTTGAAATCGGTGGGGATGCGTTCAAACTCGGCACTCACGATTTCATATCCGTTCTCCTCCAGGTGTTTCTGGATGTTGGCAAATTCCTCGAATGCGCCGTAGAGCATAATTTCATCCTCGTCGGCCTCAAGTTCGTCAACGCCGTAATCAATCAATTCCAGTTCGAGGTCTTCAAGCGAGACACCTTCTTTAGGTTTGATTTTGAATACACTCTTATGGTCAAACAGGAACGACAGCGAGCCTTGAGTGCCAAGCGAGCCGCCGTGTTTGTTGAAATAGGAGCGGACATTGGCGACAGTGCGTGTGTTGTTGTCGGTAGCGGCTTCGACGACGATAGCGATGCCGTGTGGGCCGTATCCCTCGTACACGATTTCCTTGTAGTCGCCTGCGTCCTTGTCGGTCGCTTTCTTTATGGCGCGTTCAACAGTGTCCTTGGGCATGTTGGCGGCCTTGGCGTTCTGCATCAGCACGCGTAGGCGCGGGTTCATGTCAGGGTCGGGACCTCCGGCCTTGGCCGCGATGGTGATTTCCTTGCCTATGCGGGTGAATGTACGGGACATGTTGCCCCAGCGTTTGAGTTTTCTTGCTTTGCGGTATTCAAAAGCTCTTCCCATGATTGTATATTATCTTAGTTGTGCTGAAAGTTTTTTCTCAAGATTGGTGATTATTTTGTTCATCACGGCTTCAATCTGTTTATCCTGAAGGGTCTTTTCGTCATCCTGGAGAGTGATTGCGACTGCGTAGGATTTTTTGCCTTCGGGCAGCTTGTCGCCCTGATATACATCAAACAGTTCCACACCGCGCAACAGGCGTCGCTCGCTTTCGTTGATGACACTCTTGACCTGTTCCATTGTGACGGTGGAGTCGAGTAGCAGCGCGAGGTCGCGTTTGACAGGTAGGGTCTTCGGTAGCGGGGTGTATGTGACCTTGCGTTTCAGGGACAGTGACACGAGTGCATGCCAGTCAAGTTCGGCGGCGAATACGTCCTGTTTGATGTCAAATTTCTTCAGTGTCTTTTTTGAAACTATGCCGAGAGAGCCGAGATATTTCCCTGAGCGTGTTGAAATCTCGATTGACGCACCGAGGGTTTCGGTGTGACCGGTTGTCATCTTCAGTTCCCGTTCGGTTATGCCGAGACGTCGTAACACGTTTTCTACCGTGGCCTTCAGGTCATAGACGGTCGCTTTGTAGGTGGAGCGACTCCAGTTGCCTGTTATTATATCGCCGGTTATCCAGATTCCCAGACGTGATGATTCGCTGTAGGGAGCGAGGGGTGCTTCCTCGGTCGACATGGCCTGCGCGTTGAAGTCGTAGACATTGCCGAACTCATACATCATCAGACTGTCACACTTGCGGTTGATGTTATGGGCGAGTGATTCGAGTCCGCCGAACAGCAATGTGCGCCGCATCACACCGAGGTCGGAGCTTAACGGGTTGAGCAGCTTGACACATCCGGCGATGGGGTATTGCTCGCTGTCGGAATAGTAACTTTCGGCGGTCAGCGAGTTATTCATGATTTCATTGAACCCTGCGCCGGTGAGTTGTTCGCTGATAATGTGGCGCAGGTCGCATGCGCTGTCGGTGAATGTCTTGTAGGACAGCGATGAATGGACGGTGTCACCGATTTCGACATTGTTATAACCGTAGATTCTCAGCACGTCCTCGGTCACATCGCACGGACGGGTAACATCGACACGATAGGTCGGCACTTTCAGGTCGACCTCACCGTCGCGTCTGCCGACAATCTCGATTTCAAGCGAACGCAGGATGTCATCATAGGTCTCCTGGGGGATTTCCTTGCCGATAAGGGCGTTGGCCTTGGCGTAATTGAATGTCACATCAAACGGCAGGATAGGGGTCGGATAGATGTCGACGGGTTCGCCGCATATTTCACCTCCGGCAAGTTCCTTGACGAGCAACGCTGCCAATTTGAGGGCGTACATCGTCCCGTTGGGGTCGATGCCACGTTCAAAGCGGAACGACGAATCGGTCGATAATCCGTGGCGACGTGCAGTCTTGCGCACCCAGGTGGGATTGAAATAGGCACTCTCAAGGAACACCGATGTCGTTGCATCGGTCACGCCTGAATCAAGACCGCCGAATACACCGGCGATACACATCGGTTCCTCGGTGTTGCATATCATCAGGTCATGGCTGTCAAGCTCACGCTCGACACCGTCAAGGGTCGTGAACTTACTCCCCTGTGAGGCCGGTTTGACTATGATTTTGCCTCCGGCGATTTTGTCGGCGTCAAATGAATGCAACGGCTGTCCTATGCCGTGAAGTATATAATTGGTGATGTCCACGATGTTGTTTATGGGGCGTTGGCCGATTGCCGTCAGGCGGTCTTTGAGCCATTTGGGACTCTCCGCTACCTTGATGCCGCGTATTGTAACGCCGCAGTATCGCGGGCATGCCTCGGTGTTGTCCACTTCTACAACGATGCCGCCATCGTTGGTGTCGGTCTTGAAATCATCGACCGAAGGCCGTTGTGCAGGGGCTTTGACGGCATGTTGCGCTGTCCATGCCGAGAGGTCACGGGCCACGCCGTAGTGCGACGCCGCATCGATGCGGTTAGGGGTCAGGTCAACCTCGAGTACATAGTCGGAGGTCAGGCCATAATATTCCGCTGCCGGAGTTCCAGGCTTCACCTCTTTATCAATGACAATGATGCCGTCATGTGATGTGCCGACTCCGATTTCATCTTCGGCGCATATCATGCCGAACGATTCGACACCGCGTATCTTGGATTTTTTGATAACAAATTCCTTGTCGCCGTCATAAAGGACAGTGCCTACGGTGGCAACGACCACTGTCTGCCCTGCGGCCACATTGGGCGCACCGCACACTATCTGCGTCGCATTGCCATCGCCGAGGTCCACGGTCGTGATGTGGAGATGGTCGCTGTCGGGATGGTCAACGCATGTCAGCACTTTGCCGATGACAATGCCGCGAAGGCCACCGCGCACCGATTCCACCTCATCGACACCGCCTGTCTCAAGTCCTATGGAAGTGAGGGCTTCGGCGAGGGCCTCGGGGGAAAGGTCGAAATCGATGTATTGCTTTAGCCAGTTGTATGATATATTCATGATGAATAATGATTGTTTTTTCAGTTTAACCATGCAAAGTTAAGCATTTTAAGTAATATAGATAACATTCTGTATGATTTTTGTAACTTTGTGGACTATGAAGTCATTGAAGTTTTTTGTTGGTATATCCTTGTCGGTTTTGTCTCTCATAGTCGTGATTCCCGCCGAAGGAGGGGTAGTGGCACATTCGCCACGGATACCGGTGCTCGTGGGAAAGAAGGTCAATCCTATGCAGAAAATCGAAATCATTCCCGGCGTTGACCCTCTGGAAATGACCGGGATGACAGTTGACTTTACTGGGACAACCGATGTCGATGATATCGTGTCGGTCGGTATCTATATCGCCGGACGAGGTGAGTACTCACTGGGGGAATGTCTGGGTAAACGCAAGGTGAAAGGCCGTGGCGAGGTCAGGGTGGACATCCCCGGGATGGCGGTGGGGGACACGCTGCGTCTATGGGTGGCGGTGTCACTCCGCGACACCGTTGACCTCAGTCATTGTGTCTCGGCCCATTGTCGGGAGTTACTGACAAAGGACGGTGCGGTGGGGATTGAACGCACCGGCGGTGAGTCCCATCGTGTGGGGGTCGCGCTGAGGCAGAAGCGGCAGGACGGTGTCGTCTCTTCCCGGATACCCGGACTCGCTACAGCCAATGACGGCACACTCCTCGCGATATTTGATGCGCGTCATGACTCACGCCGGGACCTTCAGGGTGATATTGACATTGCGTTGCACCGAAGCACCGATGGCGGGATGACATGGAAGCCGATGCAGAGGATTATAGACATGGGGCAATGGGGCGGTCTCCCTGAAAAATATAACGGAGTCAGCGATGCCTGCATACTTGTCGACCGTAAAAATGGAGACGTTTATGTCGCCGGCCTCTGGATGCACGGTGCATTGGATGGCGACGGAAAGTGGATAGAGGGTTTGACTGCCGACAGCACCTACTGGGTTCATCAATGGAAGGAACGTGGCTCTCAACCGGGCACGGGAGTGAAAGAGACATGTCAGTTTCTGATTGTCAAAAGCAGAGACAACGGGTTGACATGGAGTGCGCCACGCAACATAACAGCAGAGACCAAACGTCCTGAATGGTGGCTCTATGCACCGTCTCCTGGGCAGGGGATAACGCTTGGAGACGGAACACTCGTATTTCCGACCGAGGGACGCGACAAGGACGGGGTGACGTTTTCAAATATAATGTATAGTCAAGACAACGGGGCGACATGGGTCGCATCGGAGCCGGCCTATGACGATGTGACCGAGTGCAACGCGGTTGAGCTTGACGATGGGGCGATAATGCTGAACATGCGTGATAACCGCAACCGTAAAAGCGTTGAGGTGAACGGGCGTCGTGTCTGCATGACCCGGGACCTCGGCAAGACATGGACGGAACATCCCACGTCGCGGAGTGCGCTTCGTGAGCCAGTTTGCATGGGCAGCCTTCACAGGCATCATTATGTTTCTTCTGACGGTCAGCCGTGCAGTGTGTTGCTGTTCTCCAACCCCGATAATCCTTTGGTGCGCCGTGACATGACACTGAAAGCGAGCTTTGACCGGGGAATGACCTGGCCGGTTGAAAATCAGGTGTTGTATGATGAAAGCAAGGGATGGGGATATTCAAGCATCACTTCAATCGACGAACACACCATCGGTATTCTATATGAAAGCGGATTGGCGAATATTGTGTTTATTGCGGTGGAACTTGATGAAATTGTCAAAAAATAGTAATTTTGCCGTGCGAACACCAATGAAAATTACCACGATGAAATTGTGTAAGATACTCCTGTCCCTGTCGCTTCCCGTCATGTTGGCAGCATGCGGAGGCCTGTCGGACGAGGCCAAAAAGATGACGGGCAACTATTATATCCCTGAAATATCGGAGGAGACACCGCTCATGGAACTATCCAAGGACGGGAGTTGTGTCATAAGGGCCGTCAAACCGGGGGTGCTGACTTACAGTGTGCCGGGCAAATGGAATGTACTGCGTGACTCTCTGCTTATAGAACTTGACCCCGCCAAGGTGACATACGAGGGTGACAGCACAGTCATAGGTCATATCCCGTCCATGATTTCCAAGCGCATTGTTTCCTATAATGAGATTAATCTTGAGGTCGAGACCGATGGAATCGTATACTCCTATCACAGACGTAATGAGTAACATATTGTCAAGAATAGTCGGCTGCGCAGTCTCGCTGGTTGTATCGGCCGTTGTCGCTGTGTCATGTTCATCGCAAGGAGCGTCAGGAGATGTTGCCCTGGCCGAGGAGGCGATTGCCAATAATGACCCGTCGCGGGCACGTTCAATCGCCGACGGTCTTGTGAAAGGACGTGACTTGAGCCGTCTTTCGGTCAGTGAATTAGGGCGGTTGTCAATGGTCTATATGCAATTGTCCGACATGTCGGACGAGGGGGAGAGCGTCGCCAATGCCACGCAATGTTTCCGCGAGGCGTTCAAGCTGAATGCCGACTCTGCGCGTGTGTTTTATTCGGGGGTGTCTGTCGAGTGTGAGAAATATGTGTTCATGCTTTCGGCGATAGTGCGCACTATTGACAATCCAGGAGAATTACCTGCGGATGAGCCGTTTGTCGAGGATGACAGTCTCGGGGTGTACAGTGTTGATTCACTGATGCGTTAAAAAAGTGGAGTATGGACTGGAGAGATGCATTGAAAAATATCGCCACGACGCTTCCCGAAGGGAAAGAGGTCTCGGAAGAATCATCAGTGCGGAATGACACGACCCAGGTGTGTTCGCGGGATAAACTGACTGTCGTGATGGAACGCAAGGGGCGTGGAGGCAAGACCGCGACTATTGCCGCCGGTTTTACATGTGACGAATCCCGTCTCCGTGAAATAGCATCTCTCCTGAAGAACCGGCTTGGGACCGGTGGCTCGGCACGAGGCGGTGAAATCCTTATCCAGGGAGACCGCCGCGAGGATGTGAAAAAGGAATTACGTGCGTTAGGTTACCGATGCTGAATATATATAAGGCTTCGGCCGGGTCAGGTAAGACCTTTACACTTGCCCGTGAGTACATAAAACTTTTGCTTGGTGTTTCAGACCCGGGGACAGGGCGTATGCGTCTAAACCGTAACCGTCGGGAGGCTCATCGCCACATCCTTGCCATAACGTTCACCAACAAGGCGACAGAGGAGATGAAACGGCGCATACTCCATGAACTTGCCGTGCTTGGTGACCTTGAACCCGGATGGGGGAAGCCGAGTCCCTACGAGAATGATTTCATCGCATTGTTCCATTGCAGCAGGGAGGAATTGAGAGATGCCGCTGCAAGCACGCTTGTACAGCTTCTATTTGACTTTAACTTTTTCAGTGTATCGACAATCGATGCGTTTTTTCAGGTAGTGTTGCGTACCTTCGCACGCGAGGCCGACCTCACAGGCAATTATGAGGTCGAGCTTGACGATGACTATGCAATTGCCTACGGTGTCCGCCAGATGCTGACTGCATTGAATGCCGGAGACCGTAACCCTGAAGACCCGGGTGACGTGAGATTGAAGGACTGGCTGACCCGCTTCATGGCCTCGCGGCTTGAATCGGGGGCGGCGTTCAATCTGTTTAACCGTAAAAGTGAGATTTACCGTGATATAATAAAGTTTATACGCTCGGTTACAAACGAAACGTTCACCCGCAATTATGAACCTTTGATGGAATATCTGCGTCAGCCTGACCTGATAAAACGTTTCGCCACCGAAGTGGACCGACAGGTTAAAAATCTTAGGGAAGGGGTGTCGTCGGCATGCCGGGCGGCCCTTGGTGAGATGGAACGTCTTGATGTCGCGGGAAACAAGTCGGTCAATGCCACGGTCGAGAGCCGTTTGCGCTTGTGGGCGTCGGGTCGAGGCGAGAGTGATGTCAAGAAGACAATTGTCAAGGTGACGGAAGATATCGATAGCGCATATTATGCCTCGTTCAGGAAACTGAAATCTAAAACTCCTGCGGCATACAATGTCTTGGACCGGTTGATTGGGGAGGCGTGTGGGGCGATTGTTGACGCTACCACGCGTATAAACGTGTTGACACGCAGCACGCGTGGTCTTTATCTCCTCGGACTGATTGCCCGTGTGTTCCATTATGTTGATGAATTCCGCAACGATAATGAGTTGATTCTGCTTAGTGATACAAACCAGCTTCTGCACAAGATAATAGGGGAGGATGACGCACCGTTTGTGTACGAGCGTATCGGTCAGTGGTTCAACCATTTTCTCATCGATGAGTTTCAGGATACCTCGCCGTTGCAGTGGGAGAACCTGAAACCGTTGTTGAAGGAGAGTCTCGGGTCAGGGAACTATAACCTGATTATCGGGGATGAAAAGCAATGTATCTACCGTTTCAGGGATTCTGACCCGGGGTTGCTCAAGAATATACATGGCTCGTTTCCCGGTAAAAGCGGGTTCATGAATGATAATGTGGAGGGGAACACCAACTGGCGTAGCTCGGCCGAGGTGGTCAGGTTCAACAACACATTGTTTACAGCGATGGCCCGCAATCTTGGGTTCATTGATATATATTCAGGAGTGGTGCAGCGGATTTCACCCGCTCATGTCAATCATCACGGTTATGTCAAGGTGGTCGCGTTGAATGATGACTACGAGACATCGGCATTGGATGTGACGGTAAAGGAGATATCGCGTCAGCTTGAAAGCGGATATCGCCCTGATGACATCGCTGTGCTGGTGCGCACCAACACACAGGGTGCGAAGGTGATTAACCACCTTATGGGGATTGCCGAGGGGCCGTTGGCCGGTGTGAGGGTCGTTTCAGATGACTCTATGTTCCTCAATTCATCGCCGTCGGTAAGGCTGATTGTCAGCGTTATGAAATTTATCGCCGGCAGCGATTATGTCAGTGATTCAAGAAACAAACCCGCAAGAGAGGTGGCCCGGTTGCTGAACAAGTATGAGTATTGCAGTAGCCGTGGTGATGCGCCGGGGGTGGCCTTGTCACGGGCTCTTAATGAAGAACTGCCTGTAGAGGAAATCGCGAACGATGCGGCTGCCATGAGGTGTACGTCGTTACCGTCGCTTGTAGAGCGGATTGTGTCCCGGTATATTTCTCCGTCAAGACGGGAGGAGGAAAACATGTTTATCACCGCGTTTCAGGATATTGTGATAGATTATGTGTCATACGGTGCGACCGACCTGCGTTCATTCATCTCGTGGTGGGATGAGAAAGGGTGTCGCTCGACTGTCGCCGGTAGCGGGGAGAACTCGTTGCGTGTCCTTACAATCCACAAATCGAAGGGGTTGGAGTTCAAATGCGTCCATATCCCGTTTGTTGACCGCCGCGTCCCGCGTTTCATGGGGGAGGCTTGGTTTGTCCCTGGTGATTTTGACGGTATAGATAAGGATGTCATCCCTCCGTTGCTTCCGATTGTCCCCGGTGATTGGATGAAGGGGACTGGTTATGAGGAACAATACCGGCGTATGGTTGGCGAGAGTGTGTTGGACGAGCTAAACACGGTGTATGTCGCCTTTACACGTGCCGTTGATGAGTTGACGGTGTGTTATAAGTCGCCCGGGACGGCCACAACAGGGGCGTTTATCGCCGATGCGCTCGCCATCGCCGGGGACGAGTTCTGTGCATCGCTTGAAGGAAGTGCCGATATGCGGTCAGGCGGTCACAAGGTATCGCCATACATTCCATTGTATGTCGGCGGTGACGGCGTGACCGAAGTTGGTGTCCCCACGGTTTCAGTTGGTGATACGATACAGAAATCCCGCACTGCACTCGACCCCGAAAGCGAGGTGGCCATGTCCCCCTATTATTCATACGACCGTGACGACTTGTGGGCTAATACGGTGATTGAACCGGTGACCGATATTTCAAGGCCGCGTGAGAGGGGGGTGGTGCTCCATTATCTGTTATCGAAGTTGCGATGTGCCTCTGAACTTAAACCAACGGTCAGGCGTATGGTCTCCCGTGGTTACATCCCCCGGGAGGACGCCGTCTCGGTGACACAATTGTTGGCAGAGAAAATTTCCATGCCCCGTGTCAGACCATGGTTCGAGGGGTTCAGGCGTGTTGTGGCCGAGCGTCCTGTCGAGATAGCGGGAGATGCGACACAACGCCCCGACCGCGTCGTGTGGACTGCCGACGGGCATGTCGATGTCATCGACTTCAAGACCGGGGAGCGTGACGACAGACGTTATGCAAGCCAGGTAAAGGGGTATGTCGAACTATACCGCAGGATGGGGTTCGATAAAGTCCGTGGTTTCCTGTGGTATATCACAAGTGGTGATGTCGTTGAAATTGTCACTTGATGTCGGGTACGCGGAAATGGTCACCTTTGTCATTGACTATGCTGCGGTAATATTTCTCATCGTAGCCGGGGAATGCGGGATATACGGGCACCCCGTCAGGGTTTGATTCAAACTTGCCGTCCTTTTCTTTCTTGATGTTTCCGTCAAGGTATTTCACAAACAGATAGTCGCCGAGTGCCTTGTATCGTTTGACATAACGCCGGGAGGCGAGAGCCGAGTGGTCATTGAGGAAATCGCGTGCGGTGCGGTCGTCCCATGACGGGACTTCAGTAAGCAGCAACTCGACTTCGCGGGCGATGGTGTCCTCCTCGGCCAACTGGACGCGCCGTATGTCTTCAATCATCTGCGAGTAACGGTTGTAAGCCTGGTTGGCGACATAGTTGTTGACCCAGAAGGCGGCATCCCATGAAATGTTATAAAGGTCGCCGTTGCCACGGGCGAACTCGTGCGGCACTTTGGTTACGCAACTGTAGATGGGAACGTAGACACATGTGTTTGCATCATCGACACCGTACCATAAGATTCCGCGCATCGGGGCGGGAGCGTTTTGGTTTAATTGCGCCACAAACGAGAACCCTGTCTGTTGGGTCGCGATTGCCCGTTCATGAGTGTATTCCACGCTGTCAACCTTGAATGTCAACGGTCGCCAGCGGTACGGCACCTTGTAAGGCCCGGCGCCTATGTCATTGGACATGTCGAGATGTGTGCCTTCGAAATGGTCGCGCATCATCCATTTGAGGTCATGCGCCGACAGTTTTTTTGCCGGTTTGACCCACAGGGGCAGGACATCACCCTTTCCTTCCATAATCCAGGGGATATATGCGTCCATGCCGGGTGCGAATTTGTTGTAATAGGCCCATACGCGGGCATCGCATCCTCGCAATGCGCCTGCATCGTACACGGCGTAGGCGCGTGAGAAACTGAAATCACTGTCCTTCCCGTTAAAATATCCTTTTTTTCTGGCGAAGGAGATTACGTCAGGTGAATAAAGGCAGTTTTTCTTGTCCTTGAGCGGGAATTGATGGATACGGCTATGGTTGGCATGCCCAGAGATACAGTCGTCAGGCACTCGGATGGCCACCCATACGGCTCCTTTCTCATCGGGACCTTTACCTATCATCTCCATAATCCAGGCCTCTGCGGGGTCGGCGATGGAGAATGATTCCCCTTCGGATGCATAACCGTGTTGTGCCACAAGGTCGGTCATGACCTTGATGGCCTCACGGGCGGTCTTGGCACGTTGGAGGGTTATATATATGAGTGAACCGTAGTCGATGATGCCTTTACCCGCGAGTTCGGGACGGCCTCCCCAAGTGCTCTCTGAAATTGCGAGACCATGCTCGTTCATGTTGCCTATTGTAGCGTAGGTGTGGCTGACTTGTGGAATTTCGCCGAGGTAACGCCCCGAATCCCAGTCATAGACCTTGCGCATCGCCCCGTCGGGATAGTCGGCGCCCGGTTGGCTGTCAAGGTCTCCGTAGAGAGTGTGGCTGTCGGCAGCGTAGGTTATCATCGTCGAGCCGTCGGTTGTAGCGGCACGGCCTGCGATGAGACTGGTGCATGGCGATGCTGATAAGATGCCGATGATTGTGGCTAATACGGTTGCACAGAGTCGGTTCATATAGTTTAAGAGTTTAATGTTTATAGTTTATAGGACGGGATTTAAAATTCCCAGGTGAAGTTACGGCTCTTGGAGTAGTGTCCCCTGATTCTGTAATATA
This sequence comes from uncultured Muribaculaceae bacterium, assembly GCA_947628305.1. Classification (GTDB taxonomy): domain Bacteria; phylum Bacteroidota; class Bacteroidia; order Bacteroidales; family Muribaculaceae; genus HGM05190. The sequence continues at coordinate 30,618 of CANQZG010000002.1, forward strand.
TGTTGTAGAACGGGTGCAGCAGGATGAACCATATAACAGTCAGGCACAGAGGCCGCGCAGCCAGTGAGCGGGCGCAACTGCGCCACGCCACCATTACAGGGATGCAGAGACCGAGCGCAATCGCCGTGACGGCCAGTGCGGGGATTAATGACATTGTTCCCACAAGGAGACCGTAGGCTGTCGCGCCGGCCGATGTTAACAGCCATAGCCACCACAGCCACGAGCATGCGGCGAAGTATCGGAACGTGCCGGTGTGTATGCGCCTGGATGTGAAATCATATCGCATTTTGTTGAAGCGGTGGGCGTGGGACGGGTCGTGCTCGAATGAATACACCATTGAATCGGGTGACAGTTCAATCGCGGTGTTTTCACGCGTGGCAACCTGATTGATAAAAATGTCATCGTCACCGAAGTTAAGGTTTAGATGGGAGGAAAAACCCTTGGCGTCGGTGAACACACATTTTCGGTAGGCGATATTGGAGCCGTCGCCCCTGAACGGCCTGTGTGCGATACCCCATGACAGGTAGCGGACGGCGGAGTAGGTCTCGTCAAACGAGGCCGTGCGCGATATGCGCGGTCTTGTTGACTCAGGGTATTGTGCCGGGATTGCGTATCCTATCACGATGTCTTTCCCGTCGGTGAAATTGCGACATAGACCGCGCAGCCATAATGATGAACACGGGCGGCAGTTCCCGGAGGTTATTACCACCGTGTCATATCGCGCGGCCTTGATGCCCAGTGTGAGAGACAGTTTCTTGCGGGAGAGATTGCGGGAGCGGGACGGGGCGTAGGTCATGTACAGGTTGCTGTATCGCAGCTCGAGTGCTCCGATGGAACATTCGATTTCAGATGCATCCCCGTCGTTAACCACTATCACTTCAAATGGGGACGGGTAATCCTGTTCAAGGATTTCAGGCAATAATGCGGCGAGGTTGTCACCGTCGGAATTGGTGTATACAATGACCGAGACCGGGGGATATTCTACATCGGGCATGGGTTCTGACGCGTCCCGGCTTACGCGACGTGTCACGCGGATTACAGTCGGCAGAAAAAGCGACAGCAATAGCACGGCGCAAAACAATGTCGCACCTATAATATAATAGTCAGTCAGAGATAAATCAAAAATTGAAAACATTGGAATCAATAATGCTTTGGATTGACAAAATTACAAAAAATCTGTCGCATTCGTTTGGAGGATGTTTTAAAAGCTCTAAAAAAATCAAGATAAACAATAATAGAATGGCAACGTCGTTATTGATATAGGCCTGAAGCAGACCTACGTGAGCCGGGATAAGTTTCCCGGCATTTCGGCGTGTCATGACTTCGGTTCTGTAAATCAATAGTATAAATGAAATTTCATGAAAATAAAGTCTACCCTGGCAGCCGTTTTCTTTGTGTTGATGTTCATGTCGTCATGCTCGAGTTCCAAGGAATCGTTGAATTATTTTGAGGACACGCGTGTGACGCGGGATGTGACGTTTGACACACAGGCTACAAGGATACGCCTTGAACCGCATGACGAGTTGTTCATCTCGGTATCATCGCTTGTCCCGGCTGCAACGGCTCAATATAATCTTCCACTTGCCAATCCCGCCACCGGTGGTTCTTTGCAAACGACGACATCGCCACGGCAGCAGACCTATATCGTAGATTCCAAGGGTGACATTAATTTCCCTGTGCTTGGAAAGTTGCATGTGCAGGGATTGACGACCGAGCAACTCGCCGAAGACATCACGGCGAGGATTTCCAAGGAGGTCAAGGACCCGACTGTAAGGGTTGAACTTGTGAATTTCAAGGTCAGTGTCCTTGGAGAGGTGCGTATGCCTGGGACGATGACTATTCCGGGTGAACGTGTGACAATCCTTGACGCGCTGGGACAGGCTCAGGACATGACCGAATATGCCGACCGCGCCAATGTATTGTTAATACGCGAGGAGGACGGCAAGGCACAGTACCATTACCTTGACCTGAACAAAAGCGACGTGATGACATCGCCTTATTATTATCTGCAACAGAACGATGTGGTGATTGTACCGCCCAACAAGGTGCGTCAGGATAATTCCAAATACAACAGCAACAATGCCTACAAGCTACAGGTGACATCGACCATCGTTAGCGCATGTTCTGTAATCGCCTCGCTGGTGATAGCCCTGACTGTTAAGTGACGATGCCGTCAACAGGTCACGCCTGAAAAATATCCCCTTAAGGATACCAACCTTTAATACTCCAATCATGTCCCAAATGAATAATAATACATCAAACGATAGAAATTCATCACAATTCGACATAAGACGTTTCATTCAGATGTGCCGTGCACGGTGGTACTGGTTCGCCATTTCCGCTGTGGCGTGTGCGTTCCTTGGCGGGGTTTATGCCATGACCACCGCCCCGGCTTACCGGGTGGTCGCCAATATCCTCATCTCGGAGGAGGATGGCGGTGGTTCATCGACAAGTGCCATGAACCAGCTTGCGAGTCAGTTCTCCATCGGTAACATGATGGGCGGGACGAGTTCGGTGGACGACGAGATTAATGTTGTGCGTTCCCACAGCAACCTGCGACAGACAGTAAAGGATTTGGGACTCAATACCTCCTACACGGTGAAGCGGTTCAGGATTTTCGGTAATGATGTTGCTGACAAGACTCCGGTGGTGATGACATGTGACCCTACAATCGCCGATACGCTGAAGTCCTATATAGCGTTTGATGTGGTCGTGAACAAGGTCCATAAGGTTGACATCAAGGCTAAGGTGATGAAAGAAACAGTGGCCGAGGTGAAGGATGCGTCATTCCCGGTTGTGCTTGATACACCTTACGGAAAGTTTACGTTCAACAAGACCCGGTTCCTGAAAGCTGACGCCGGGGTGAGGATGGGGATAGGGTTCTCGTCCTACGACGGGGCATCGGAAGGGCTTGGCAACGTTGTCTCTATATACATCCCGAGCAAGCGTGCCAACATAATATCTCTAAGTACAATCAGTGCCAACCCCGAGTATTCGCAGAAAATTCTTGACCGTATTGTCGAGAACTACAATCAGGCAGGGATACTCGATAAGCAGAAAAAGGACCAGAAGACGGCGGAGTTCGTGAACGACCGTCTGAGAGTCATAACCGAGGAACTGAACCTGTCGGAGGCCGACATTGAAAATTACAAACGAAGCAACGACATCGTGGACGTCGGTGTGGACGCACAAAAATGGATGGCACGTACCACAGGACTTGAGAATCAGATAATGAGTGCCGAGACTGAACTGCGTGTGCTTGACATGACACGTGATTTCATCAATGACCCGAAGAATGACGGACAGCTTGTACCCGCATTGAACGTCAGCGCGACAGTGCCTATTGACACCTACAACAACCTAATCCTGCAAAAGATGCAGCTTGAAAGCAACGCACGTGGGGATAACGCGATGTTGCATCAGCTGAACCAGCAGATTGACGCCATGCGTGGCAACATGAGGGTATCGTTGCAGAAGGCCTACGAGAACGCGACCGTGCGTCTGCGAGACCTGCGTTCCCAGGTGGGTTCGTCAAAGTCTCATCTTAGCCGTTTCCCGTCTCATGAGCGTCAGTTCGGAAATATCAAGCGTCAACAGTCAATCAAAGAGGAACTCTATCTCTATCTTCTGACTAAACAGGAGGAGACAAATATCGCCCTTGCAAACTCTATACCGCGTGCAAAGATTGTCGATGAGGCTTACACTCTGTCGGAACCGGTCAATCTCTCCAAGAAGAAAATCGTTGCCATTGCATTCCTGATGGGCATACTGTTACCGTTTGCCCTGATATTGTTGCTTGACAAAATCAAGAATAAGTTTGAGAACACCGATGAACTTGAACGTCTCACCCAAGTCCCCATTCTCGGCGAGATATGTAAGAACCGCAATGCCGACGGCCCGTTGGTGGTCAAGGCTGACGGCGGAAGTAATTCGGCGGCGGAGCTTTTCAGGCTTATACGCACCAACCTTCAGTTTGTGCTCGGTGGCTCGGGTTCAAAGGTGGTGTTGATGACCTCGACGATTTCGGGCGAGGGAAAGTCGTTCGTGTCAATCAACCTCGCTTCCTCATTTGCAATCCTTGGAAAGAGGACACTCTTGGTCGGACTGGACATACGCAACCCCAAACTCGCCGAGTATCTTGAACTTAATCCGCAGTCGGGGTTCACCCAGTACATTTCAAACGATGAAATCCCGCTCGATTCCATCATCATGCGCGAACCGCTCGAGAAGAATCTTGATATAATAACCGCCGGTCCTGTGCCTCCGAATCCGGCGGAGCTGTTACAGTCGACAAGGGTTGATGAACTGTTCGCACAGTTGCGCGACAGGTATGACTACATTATCGTCGACTCCGCCCCCGTGGGGATGGTCAGCGACTCGTTTGCGATAGACCGCGTGGCCGACGCGACCGTCTATGTCACCCGCGCCAATTATACTACCCACAAGGAAATCAAGTTCATAAACAAACTCTACGCCGATGGCCGTCTTACCAAGATGTCACTCATCCTCAACGGCACCAAATCCTCGGCCGGCTACGGCTACGGTTACGGCGAATCCACCACGAGGCGATAATATACAAAAGTGACGATGAGCATAACGCGGAATTTCATATTCAGTGCAATTCTGACAGCGTCGAGTTATATCTTTCCGTTCATAATTTTCCCTTATGTTTCAAGAATATTGGGACCGGATAATATCGGCGCATGTGATTTCGTGGATAGTTTGATAAATTATTTTATGCTTGTCTCCACCTTGGGGGTAAGTTGGGTCGGGATTCGTGAAATAGCCTCCTGTCGAGATGACCGTGAGAAACTGAATCGGGTTTTTACCTCATTGGTGGTTATCACATCTGTGTCTACATTTGTCGCAGCTGTGTTGTTGGTGGCTTTTACATGTTTTGTACCTACATTTGCCGTCTATCGTCCATTATTGTTTATAGGACTTTTAAAACTTGTGGGGAATTTTTTCCTTATAGAGTGGTTTTATAGGGGACTGGAGGATTTTAAATATATAACGGTAAGGACTATATTGGTTAAAATTGGTTACATGGCGGGGGTATTCATGTTTGTAAGGACTGCTTCTGATTACTCGATATATTATTTTTTGCTATGTGCCATGGTCGTTGTAAACGCTATTGTAAATTGCTGGAAGGCGGCAGGGATTGTGCGACTGGATTTCACACGGTTACAAATTAGGCCGTTTTTGAAGCCATTGTTTGTCTTTTGCCTGTATTTCGGATTATCGACAATGTACACGACATTCAACACTACGTATCTTGGGATAGTAGGAGATGATACTCAGGTAGGGTACTTTGCTACAGCAAATAAATTTTTTGGAGTGATTATTTCTATTTATGCGGCGTTCACCGGGGTTATGATGCCACGTCTGACCTCGTTGAATGCTCAAAATGAAGAAAAGGAATTCCATCGATTGATATCACTCTCTTATGATGTCCTGATGATGTTTGCGTTTCCGATTTTGATTTTTGGAATTATATTTGCAGACCAACTGGTAATGCTTTTTGCCGGAGGTCAATATGGCGGGGCGGTTATCCCGATGCGAATAATGATGCCATTGGTTCTCATCATAGGTTATGAACAGATTATAGTCCTACAGATATTAGCCCCTAAAAAGAAAGATAGGGCGATATTTACCAATGCGTTATTGGGTTCAATCGTCGGAGTCGTGTTGAACATAGTTTTAGTACCGGGAATGTTAGTGGTGGGCACATCGATAACTTGGGTTTGTGCTGAAATCGTTGTAATGTTGTCGGCTCAATATTTTGTATGGCGTTATACCGGATTAGGTTTCCCCTTCAGGATGCTGATGAAGTATGTCATCGCCTATCTGCCTATGGCTGTTATTGAATTTATCATATTTCGCAATATTCAAATAGGGACAGTCGGTATGATAATGACCGGTTTTGTTGTGATGGCGATATATATGGCTATAGTTCAATGTTTGGTATTGAAAACAGAGGCAACACTTTTTTTTGAGGGGAAAATCGTTACGTTCTTTAAAAATCGTTGCAATATTGGGAAAGGAGTGATTAAGCCATGAGGAAGACATTATTCGTGCTTACATTTTTTTCAACAGTTGGATTCCTAAATCCAATGCAGATGTTTTCAGAACAGGCTCTTAAACTTATGTTCTACCTGTGTATTGCACTGAGCGCGGTCGAAGTTATATTAAATGGGCGTAGAATAAATGATATATCCTATCCCCGTAAATGCTATTGGCTTATGTTAGCTATAATAGCGATGTCAACAGTTCCGGCATCGATGTTCCATGACCAGTCAATCAAGGTCTCGTTTATGGCGATGTTGTCCTATCTGTTGAGTTATATGTATTTTTGGATTCTAATGAAAGGGGGGCTAAGTGAGCGGTTCATTATGAAGTGGATAATGGTCGGATGTGTGATTGCAATTCCGATATATTTCATAAATGTGCTGTCTTTTCCAAATGTGATTTTTGGACAGGAGTTACAGGGAGAAGACCTGTCAAGGGGGATACTGCGTGTGCCGGTAATGTTTCTGGAGTTTTTTGTATTAGTGTTTTTTTATTCAATTAACCGTATTTTGCTTGGGAAAGGGAAACGTAATAAATGGATGGTTGTGATAGCGGTATGTGTGATGATGATATTTCTATCGGTGGTACGACAGATTATCTTATATTCAGTTGTGCTTGGCGTATTGTTTATGTTGAAACACGTTTCCTGGTTTAAGAAAATAATGTCGGCAGCATTGATTGCGCTGTCAATAGTGTATCTGTTACCTATGATTCCGGCCTACAACACTATGTTGGAGCTTTCTCAAAGCCAGATTGAAGAAAACGCCGATAAGGAAAATGTGAGGATTGGGGCATGGAGATATTACACATTTGAAAATCAGACAAACTCAATCACGCCATTTTTAGGCAATGGCGTGCCGTCATTCGGGAACAGTATATGGGGAAGCCTGTTCGCAGAGGAGGTTGAGGACAATAATTACCTGTTTGCTGATGTCAGTTGGGCAGGATTCATATATCTTTTCGGGTGGATAGGTTTTGGAGCGTTGCTGTTCATTGTGTTGTGCGCTATTTTTAAGAGGAAGCCACCACATCAGGAATATCTGACATATTGGTTTGTTTTTATACTGCTTTCAGGAATAGGTTCGGGAGTTTTTGTATATTATTTTTCGATAACATATATAATGATTGGTTTATACCTTGTATTTGGAACTGATGAGAAAGACTGCGGTTATAATCTTGAATTACAATAATCCCACCGACACAATTAATTGTGTTGAGAGTGTGAGGCGGTTTAATACCGCCCTTGTCAGGATTGTGGTCGTTGATAACGGTTCCACATTACCGGGATGCGTATCTGATATAGATGCCTACCTTTCCAAAACCTATGGCGATAATTATTGCCGAATGTCAGATAAGGATGATTTTGAAGGAGGTCTTTCGGATGTGACATTTTTGGTGAGTCAGAAAAACGATGGCTATGCCCGAGGAAATAATAAAGGCATTTTATTAGCCACGAAAGACGAATCTATTGAGTATCTGTTGATTCTTAATAATGATGTGTTGTTCATAGAGGATATAATCCCGGGATTGATGCAATCAATGGACTCTCTCGATGATTGTGGAATTATCGGGCCACTGCTGTTTAAGAAGAATTGCGAAGGAATTGATTGGAATTGTGCCCGTCTTGCCACTCCGTTGTCGCAATGGACGCGTAATAATTTTCTTGCTCCTTTTCACTGGTTGGCGCGTATGTCGGCAGAGGATATATATCGTGACCGATTGATTCTCCGAGATATGCCGGAGCCATATCCTGAGATAGTGCCTATTGAACTACCGTCAGGGTCATGCATGTTTGTAAAAAAAAGATTTTTCAATAAAATCGGTAACTTTGACCCTAATACATTTTTATACAGCGAGGAAAATATTTTATATCGTAAGATAAAAAATGCCGGTCGGCGTAATTATATAGACACGCGTTTGCGTTGTATCCATCTTGGTGCGTCCACAATATCCCGGCGCCAATCGTCAGCAATAGTCAAGGCCGGGAGGGATAGTCAGAACTATTATATAAAAAATTATTTGAAGCCGTCGGCTTTGTCTTATTCTCTTTTCAAGGCCAGTGAGGCATGGGTGCGTGTGATGGAGTCGTTGAAGAATATTGTAAAACCTAATCAAAAAGCAGAGATATGAGATTGTCGGTGATAACCCCGGTCTATAATCGGTCAGACTGTATATTGCGCTGTCTTGAAAGTGTAACACGTCAAAATGGATGTGGCACAGATATCGAGCATATCGTGGTGGACGATGGTTCGACAGACGGAACAGCTGATATTATAAAGAAATATGCTGCATCCCATAATCATGTCAAGCCAATGTTTTTTGATAAAAACCGTGGGACAAATGCCGCTCGTAATGTTGCCATCTCGACCGCGGTAGGGAATTATTGTGTGCTTCTTGACAGTGACGATTATTTTGTAGATAACGCAGCCGAGACAATATTCAATACAATTGACGGGAGTTTATGCTACCGATGTTATATGTTTGCAATAGGCTATCGTTCTGACGAATTTGACAGGGTGATTGGTCCGGGGGGTATTATAGAATATGATTATAGTGACGCGTTGACCGGACGTGTCCACGGAGACTATGTTCACGTGATTTCTCGAGATTTATTGAGAGAGTATCCTTTTGATGAGGGTTTGAGGATTTATGAGGGACTTATAATGAAACAGATATATCGACATGCAGGAAATATGTTGTTTATAAATACAGTATTGACCGTTGTTGACAGGGGCAGGAATGATGGAGCGTCGTTGTTAACTGTTCGAGTCAGTTGTGATGCGATAAAGCGACAGATGCTGGCATCAGTCAGGGAAATAGAATTGTTTGGTGAGGATTACATGAAATACGGTGCTGACAGTAAGCTTGATAACCATTATTTTCTCGTGGCTGACAATGCTCTGTTGCTTGGGGATTATACTACGGCATCCCGGTATATACCATATGTCAAAAATAGGATAAGGCGCAATATGTTACGTGTTATTATGTCACTGCGGTTATCAAACGTGTACCGTAAGGCTCTGTATGTGTTTCTTAAGATGAAATACCATAAGGCAGAAGTATAAGAGGGTGTTTCAAAATAAATGTTAAATTAGTGATGATGAATCTTTTAGGTAAATTGCATGTTGACAAGAGGGAGCGATGCGGGCATCGTGACCGAGTGGCAACTGCGATTTAATAAAAGAGACATCATGACGATATGTGATGATATAAAATTATTAAACACAATGAGGATGTCGATTGATAACCGCTGATTTAATTTCCGAGTCTTTTGAGCGTCTTTCGCCCGTCGTTTCAGTCACATAGCCCGCTATGCGCCCTCAACTCCCGGCGAAATCCATCTCAAAATACACGGTCGCTAATTAACAGTTATTTATGAAACACCCTCTAAGTTATGCTTCGCGTTTTGATAAAAAGAGACCTATCGGAGAAAATAAAAGAACCATAATCTTGCATTTTAACAGGGTTACGTCTTTCAATATTTTGGATAGGCTGCGTCCCGTTCTGAAGCCATCCATAGAGATTCCAACAACAGCCTTTATCATCTCTTTGGGACTACGGAATAGATATTTTAGTACAATGTTGTTTAGTTCCCATTACCAAAGATGGTAGTTAGCTCTTGAGCGGTTGGAGGTATTTCCCCTTGTTATGGCATTGCCGGTATCCCTGAAATAAGTTCTTACAGGTGAGTCTACGATTGATTCCAGGTATTTTTTACCCATCTCAAACCATACGATAGCTTCGGGGCAGAAATGCGTTTTTTCTTCAAAGACAGGAAATGGAAATTCTTTCATAACATCGACACGGTTGAACCCATGCATCTCACCTGTGATATGGTCACGAAAGCGCATGTCTTGAGGATGGGTATAATAAGGTTGCATCGGAAGTTTTGACCCTACGATTTTTCCGGAATCGGGGTCGATGCATCGGGCTGTCACGCCCTTGAATTTATGGCGAATTCCATCGGGAATTTTATTCCATTCTTTCCAGAATATACATAACGTATTGTCAAACATTGAATCATCACTGTCAATGATGGTCATCATTTTGCCGTGTGCGATATTTGTGGCGAAATTTGTGGCTACATGTTTGCCTTGGTTTCTCTGAAAGTAATATCGAATCGGAATCTTGTCTTCGTCACACCATTTTTTGACTAAGGTATAGGTGTCATCACAACTTCCGTCGTCCACTATCACCCATTCGAAATCAATTGTCTTCCCATCGTCTATCGGTTTTATCATATTGACAAGGGAATCGTAAACTCTGTGTAGGGTGTGGCAACGGTTATATGTCGGGGTAAAGAAAGTCATCCACGGAGAGACGGTTGTTTCTGCTTGTAGGCTGCTTTGCTTGTCGTGATTTTCCATATAAATGCAAATTTAGCTGATTTATCAAATATCTTACATATTTTAACGTTATTTTGTAAAGGGAGTCTCCTTTGATTCCGCTAATTGGAGAACTGTTTATGAATGATTTGAAAAATAAGAAACTATTATATAACCTTGTTGATACCCAACCGAGTCTTGGAGTGAAACGCCATGGCGGAGGGATGTACGGGGAGCGTGTCTTGACAAGGATAATTGAATCAGGCCGGAACGTCGTTGCAATGTATGATTCGGCATTATGGCTTAATCCTGAGATAAAAGAATTGTGTGAACGTTTTGGCGTCAACTTGATTGATGTGACCGGTCGTAGCATTCAGAGTGTAATTGATGAGGTTTTACCTGATGTTTATTATTCTCCGCAGCCCACCGGGACTCAATATGGTTTAAAGGGATGTGGCTTGGTGTTTACGGTTCATGATATGAGAGACCTTGAACTTCCGTTGGACAGATATTTTTGGAAGTATAAACCTGATGTCAGAAGTCAGTTAAAAAATGTATTGAGACTTATATTTCCAGGTCGTATCTTTAAACGCAGATATAACAAGATAAGGCCTTTTGTAACGAATGAGAATATACGATTTTCGGTTGTGTCGAATCATTCACGTTCGGCGGTTAAATTATTTTTCCCTGAATTAAAGGAGAAAGATATTCCTGTGATGTTCAGTCCATCGACTGTAAAGGAAGGACATTTCATAAAAAAGTATGACTGCGATTATTTTTTGTTGGTAAGCGGTGTACGTTGGGAGAAAAATAACCTTAGGGCTATTATAGCATTGGATGAACTTTGTTCTGAGGGGTATATTGATGGAAAACGGGTGATTGTGACCGGGGCTGATTCAAAAACGGCATTCAAGTATAAATTTAAGAACCCTGAGATTTTCAGTTTTGTGGGATATGTTGACGACGATGAACTTAGGCAACTCTATCATGATGCATATTGTTTCATTTATCCGTCCTTAAATGAGGGTTTTGGGTATCCTCCTTTGGAGGCGATGTATTATGGGGTGCCGGTGCTTGCTTCTCCGTTTTCATCTATTAGTGAAGTGTGTGGAGATGCAGCGTTATATTTTAATCCGTTCAGTATAAAAGAAATAAAAATGAGGATTATTCAGCTTGAATCTCCAGAAGTCAGGAGCGATTTGGGGAAACGAGGGTTAAAACGGTACGGTGTGATTCGAGAACGACAGGATTGTGACCTTGATAGGATTGTGGATTTTATATATTCATAAGACGAGGCCAATATAATAAAAGGTTTCAGGTGGCGTTAAAATTTATGAATCCCATTTTTTCATTATCTGCGCTGACACCGATGAAAGTTTTACTTATCGACGTTTATAATTATTATAGAGGGGGAGCTGAGACCGTCTATTTTAACACTGGTGCTTTGCTTGAGGAGGCAGGGCATGAGGTTGTGTATTTTACGTTGAAATGGGATGAAAACATTCCATCGCCCTATTCCGATTATTTCCCGGAATCTAAAGGAACGCGTCGAGGAGTGTTCAGGCAGTTTGTGAATTTGGTGAATTATTTTTATCATTTTGAGGCAGCGAGAAATCTTGAAAAACTTATTGACATCGAGAAGCCTGATATCGCGCATGTCCATCTGATATGGGGGCAACTGACCTCTTCAATATTAAGGTCCTTGAAAAAGAAAGGGGTACCTACGGTTTTGACGGCTCATGACTACCGTATTGTATGTCCTGCATACGCTTTCAGAGATGGAAAAGGTGAAATATGTGAAAAATGTCGTGGAAAACAGTTTTATAATTGCTTCTTTAGAAAATGTTCCAAGGGGAAAGTAATCGAGAGCGGAGTGATGGCTCTGGAGCAATATTTTCGCAACCTATTTTTCCATCCGGCACGTATGATTGACGGAGTGATTTTCGTAAGCGATTTCTCTAAAAAAAAGCATCTGGAATATATGCCTGAATTGAGTCACCTTCCGATTATGACATTGTATAATATGTCACAGATATCGGACAATCGGAAGTCCTTTGATGACGGGCGTTATTTCTTGTATTTCGGTAGATTGTCTGCCGAAAAAGGAGTGAGGACATTGGTTGATGCGTTTATAAATGCACCATGCGGACGTTTGAAAATCGCAGGTTCCGGACCGCTTGAAAATGAACTAAGAAGCCTTGTCAATGAGTCTAATGCCGATAATATAGAGTTTTTAGGATTCAAACGAGGCGCCGATTTGAACTCGCTGATTGAAAATGCAGCATTTATTATCGTGCCTTCTGAATGTTATGAAAATAATCCAATGGCGATTGTCGAGGGAAATGGCTTGGGCGTTCCTGTTATTGGTTCCCGCATTGGAGGTATTCCTGAAATAATAGAAGAAGGCAAGACGGGTTTTATGTTCGAACCCGGGGATTCAAAGAGCCTTGTGGCTGTTGTGGAAAAAGTTGTCGCCCTTACCGATGAAGGTATTCTTAAAATGGGTTGTGAAGCACAACGGTTCGCAAGAGAACATTTTGGCATCGAACAATATCGAAAACGGCTTATGGGGTTCTATAATGAGGTGATTGAGTCCAATATTAGGGAATGAAACGGTTGGCAATTATAGGGATAAGGGGTTTCCCTGGGGTACAGGGAGGGGTTGAGCGTCATTGCGAGATTCTTGTCCCGATGTTGGCGCGTCGTTTTGAGTGCCGGGTATATCGCCGTCTTTCATATCTTTCTAAGAATGAATCAATGTCAGATATGCCGAATGTTAGTTTTGTCGATTTACCATCGACTCGTTATAAAGGGATAGAGGCTTTCTGCCATACGTTATTCTGTTGTCTGCATCTTATGGTGCATCGTGTGGACATGGTGAATATCCATAATTTAGGCCCGGGGATATTCGCCCCGTTGTTGCGTATGTGTGGTATGAAGGTGGTGCTCACATATCATAGTGTTAATTATGAACATGACAAATGGGGGAGATTCTCCAAGATGTTTCTTCGTTTTAGCGAGAAAGTGGCTCTAAGGTTTTCTAACCGGGTTATATTTGTCAACCGTTTTCAGATGAATAGATTTGGGAGTCGAGTGAAAGCCAAATCGGTATATATTCCGAATGGGATTGAACCGAGAACATCTGATTCCCGTGGAAATGTAAATATTCTTGAAAATAGAGGGATACATTCAGGACAATATGTGCTTGGCGTTGGACGAATCACTCCCGAGAAGGGATTTGACAATTTTATAAAAGCGGCTAATGAAGTGCCGGAAATCGAGCAGGTTGTCATTGCAGGAACGTGTGACCATGATACAGGCTACCTTGATTATTTAAGGACGCTTGATGCCGGTGGAAAGGTCGTTTTTGCCGGATATGCTACCGGGGAGTATCTTCAGAGTCTTTATCGTAATGCGAGGCTGTTTGCGTTAACGTCATTAAACGAAGGGTTTCCTATGGTTATGTTGGAGGCAATGTCCTTTGGCCTTCCTATGGCTGTCAGTGATATTCCGGCAACAAGGCTGGTCACTCTTGATGAGGAGTGCTATATGCCAGTCAATGATGTGACGGCCATATCGGCGAAATTGGGTGAATTATATAATCGTGGAATACAACGGGTGAAATATGACCTTTCTGGTTATGCCTGGGAGGTGATTGCATCAAAAACCGTTGACGTGTATGATTCATTGTGGCATAGCGCTTGATGTTTTCATGAAATTTCGCTGTCTTTGATTCCCTTGAAGATACTTCCCATCTGCAAGGCTAAAATAAATTTTGCTTTGCTCTCGACTTATCCGTATCTTTGTGGCGTGAAACAACCGAGTGCTTGAGGGTGGCTGTGAGCGGTCGTCCGTACCTCGTTAAAAACAAGGCTTTTATGAGTAAAAACAGTTTTTCGCTGACATTCCTGGTGCTGGCTGTGGTTTTCTGTGTATGCCTGATTGTCAGTAATCTTATGGAAATCAAGACGGTCGCGTTAGGGCCGTTGACAATCACGGCGGGTGTCGTCGTGTTCCCGTTGTCCTACATTATCAATGACTGTATTGTCGAGATTTATGGCTTTGCCAAGGCTCGGCTGGTGATATGGCTTGGCTTTGCGATGAACATGCTTGTGTCGTTGTTGCTCCAGGTGGGGTTGTTGCTTCCCGGTGCGGAGTCATGGGCGGGGCAGGATGCGATGCAGTTTGTGTTCGGGGCGGTTCCGAGGATTTTTGTCGCCAGTTTTGTCGCGTTCCTGTGTGGCTCGATGGTGAACGCCTACGTCATGGAGCGAATGAAGGTCTCGTCGGGAGGACGCAATTTCTCTTTGCGTGCCATTGTGTCGACTCTGTGGGGCGAGGGGGTGGATTCACTGCTGTTCTTCCCGATTGCGTTCGCCGGTGTGCTCGGTTGGCGTGAGATAGTCACGCTTATTGTCACCCAGGCTTTGTTGAAAACCTTATACGAAATCATTGTGCTGCCGTTGACCCGTGTGGTGGTGAGGCGTCTTCGCTCAATCGAGGCGACGGGGGCGTTTGAAGAAGCTGTTTAAAAATATCTGTTAAATATAGGCGGGTGGTTTTTAGGTAATTATGATTTAAGTCGCGGGAGCATAGCGAGCTATGAGACCAAGACGCGAATCAAAATTAACAAAAAGCAGCCGGACAGTATTTAAAAGGCATTGCAAACAGCGGTTAAACATTAAGTTATTTAACAAAGCTGCATGAATCAAGTTACCCGAAGTCTCGCGTCTTTAAGCGTCTTTGCCCCTTTGGCGCAGTCATGTAGCTCGCTACGCTCCTTTGCCCGCATGGACAAAGCCATCTTAAATCCGCGACCTCTATTTAACATAGATTTTTAAACAGCTTCTAAGTATGAAAAGACGGGATATGGAATGTGCGTTTGACCCGAGACCTGAGGTCGTGTGGCTCGACCTTGACGATACGTTGATTGATTTTCACGGCAATTCCCGCAAGGCGTTGGCTATGACGTGGGAGGAGTATGGCTTTGAGCAGCTGTTCCCTGATGTTGAAGCATGGATTGATGTCTACGAACGTTACAATAAGGCATTGTGGGAGCAATATAACCGCGCTGAAATCACAAAGGATTTCCTTCGCGCCGAGCGTTTCCGCCGCCCGCTTGTGGAGGGGGGTATGGACGAAGACGAGGCATTGAACCTGTGCGGGACTCTTGACTCATATTATCTTGACCGTCTTGCCGAGCAGAAAGGTCTGGTTGACGGTGCGGTGGAATTGTTGTCGCATTTGAGGGCGCGGGGATATAAAATAGGTGTCCTCAGCAATGGCTTCAAGCAGGTTCAGCACCGTAAAATAGAATCGGCCGGCCTCTCGAGCCTGATTGATGTTGTCGTGCTTAGCGATGACATAGGGGTGAATAAACCTGACGTGCGTCTTTATCGCCATGCGATGGAGCGCACAGGATATCTCGAGCCGTCACTCCACGTGATGATTGGCGACAATCCCGACACCGATATCGCCGGTGCGGTTGCCGCTGGGTGGGGTGCGGTGTTTTTCGACCCCAAGGCGTCATGCCGTATCGGTGGAGTTGCCGGAGGTTTCGTTGTGAACGCTCTCGGCGCATGCCGGGAGATTTTATAAAATGGTGCAATAGTGAGAATTATTTAAAAAAAGGAAGATTGATTGCATCTAATTGAAAAAAAAGTGCGATATTTGCACTTGCAAAATTCGGAGCGCGTCGGTGCTCCTATAAATGTCTGCATATCAATAAAATTAAAATATAATCAACAATAAATCATTTTTAACAATGACTAAAGCTGAAATTGTAAACGAGATTTCAAAGTCCACAGGCCTTGAAAAAGCCAACGTTCTCGAGACATTGGAAAAATTCATGGAAATCGTCAAGGATTCTCTTGCCAAGGGCGAGAATGTCTATCTCCGTGGGTTCGGTAGCTTCATCGTGAAGACACGTTCGGAAAAAACAGCCCGCAATATCTCCAAGAACACCACAATCATTATCCCCGAACACAAGATTCCCGCTTTCAAGCCGGCGAAGGTGTTCATGGAGGACGTGCGCTGATTAAGGAATCGGCAGCGACCCGGTCTCTCTTAGGACAAAATCATTACATTATATATTAACCCCTTAAAAGCATAGAAAAATGCCCAGCGGAAAGAAAAGAAAAGGCCACAAGATGGCTACTCACAAACGCAAAAAACGTCTGAGAAAGAATCGTCATAAGAAGAAATAAATTTTTCACGGACAACAATTGATTAAGCTACAGCGAAGAACAGACTTCTGACGTAGGCCGGAATCGGGTCACTCGCGTCGCGGTCTGTTCTTTGTTTTAATTTCTATTACCAAGCTCATGAGAAGCGAACTAATAGTGGATGTACAACCCGGTGAGGTGTCAATCGCCTTGCTCGAGGATTCGCGCCTCGTCTCTTTGCAGAAGGAGGCACGGAACATCTCCTACGCCGTGGGCGACATCTACAAGGCAAAGGTGAAGAAACTGATGCCTGGATTGAATGCCGCCTTTGTGAACGTAGGTTACGAAAAGGACGCTTTCCTCCATTACTTGGACCTTGGCTCACAATTCTCCTCCTACTCACAGTTCCTGAAATCGGCTCTTGAGGACACAAAGCATCTGCCTGCCGTCTCCAAGATAAAACGCCAACCCGACATCGACAAGCACGGCACCATAGTCGATGTGTTGACCCCTGGACAGGAACTCATGGTGCAGATTGTCAAAGAACCCATATCATCCAAAGGGCCGCGCCTGACGACTGAAATAACATTCACCGGGCGTTACCTTGTCCTGATTCCATTCGGTGACAAAATCTCGATTTCCCAGAAAATAAAGACAACCGAGGAAAAGCTGCGTCTCCGTCAGCTCATAGAGAGCATCCGCCCCAAGAACTTCGGTGTCATCGTGCGTACATCGGCCGAGGGAAAGAGGGTCGCCGAACTTAACAATGAATTAAAGACCCTCCTGAAATGCTGGGAGGACGCCGTCGCTAAATTCCAGAAAGTCACGGCCCCGTCTCTTATCTTCGAGGAGGAGAGCCGTATTGTGGGTGTCCTGCGTGATATATTCAGTCCATCGTTTGAGAATATATACATAAACGACCCCGAAATCTACGGTCAGATTCTGAACTACGTCAACCTGATTGCCCCCGAGCGCAAAGAGATTGTGAAACTCTACACAAACGAGGTGCCAATCTTTGACCATTTCAACATAACCAAGCAGATTAAATCATCTTTTGGCAAGACCGTGTCATTCAAGAGCGGTGCCTACATCATCATTGAGCACACCGAGGCGTTGCACGTGATTGACGTGAATTCAGGCAACCGTTCAAAGGCGGCCAATGACCAGGAGAGCAACGCCCTTGAGGTGAACATGCGTGCCGCCGATGAAATCGCACGTCAGTTGCGTCTGCGTGACATGGGCGGTATCATTGTCATCGACTTTATCGACATGAACAAGGCCGAGCATCGCCAGCGTCTGTATGAGCACATGCGCGAGGTCATGGCCAACGACCGCGCCCGTCACAATATATTGCCTTTGAGCAAGTTTGGCCTGATGCAAATCACGCGTCAGCGTGTGCGCCCCGCGCTTGACATTGTCACGGCCGAGACCTGTCCCTCATGCTATGGCAAAGGGGAGGTACAGCCGTCACTGTTGTTCACCGATACCCTTAAAGAGAAAATTGACTACCTTGTCAACAATCTCGGCGTGACACGGTTTGTGATGTATGTGCATCCTTTCGTTGATGCCTATCTGAAAAAAGGCATAATCTCGCTCTACCGCAAATGGCGTATGGAGACAGGACGTAAATTCAAGATTATGCCGGACCAGTCGCTCGCCTATCTGCAATACCGGGTTCTCGATGAGAACCGCAATGAAATCGACCTCAAGGAGGAAAAGGACATCAGTTCTTCTGCGACTAAAAGCAAGAACAAAGCCAAGAACCGAAGCAAGGAGGAATAGTGCGTCAGCCTGTTCTAATTCCTGACATTATACATCAGGCATTCCATTGCGGGATGTTTGATGTTGTTATGTGGTAAGTTTGTATAGTTGAAAAAATGACTGATTGCTTGGCGCGTTAAAAAAAAATGTGTAAATTTGCACCTCAAAATGTAGAAAACAATCGAAAAAATAATAACATACGGCAATGAAAAGAACATTTCAACCTTCTAACAGAAAGAGAGTGAACAAGCACGGTTTCCGCGAACGCATGTCAACCGCCAATGGACGCAAGGTTCTTGCCCGTCGTCGCGCCAAAGGCCGTCTGCGTCTGACCGTCAGCTCCTCTATCGCAAGCAAGTAATAAACGGCTTGTTTCAAAACTATAATGCCGTGATTCCCTTTTCAACAGGGTTTCACGGTATTTTTTGATACTAAGGGTAAAAAGAGGAGACCGATGCACAACATAGGTGTTGTGCATCGGTCTCCTTGTTTGTCGATTATATTACCTGTTAGAACAGATAGGCTGCGGTTACAGTCCAGTAATTGTTCTTTGCGTCTATGTCGGCTGACCCGTTGCCTACGCCGACAGTCTTGAATGCCTTTGTCATGCCGAGGCCATAGCTTGCGCCCACCTGAAGATGGTTCAACAATTGGACTCCGAAACCGAAGTTCCACGCGGCATCAAAAGTCTTGTTCTTGACAAATCCGTCAAAGCCGGTCTTGCTGGTCAGGAAGGCCACACTCGGACCTGTCGTTAGATAGGGAGTGATGATTTTACCCACTACAGGGAGGCCGATTTTGTATTTGAGATTGAGGGGAATCTCGATATAATCTCTCTTGTCCTTGGCAACCTCGTTGTTCTGCATGAACTGGGCGTTGCGTCTTACATACATCGCCGAGAGGTCAAATCCCACGCCGATAACGGGGACGGTGAACTCCATCATGAGACCGCCGGTGAAGCCGGTTTGGTTTTCGGAGTCAAAGGTCGACTTGTCAAAGTGGAGCGAGCTGACATTAAGGCCGATTTTCGGGCCGAAACGGAACTGTGCATTAGCTGTCATTGAGGTCGCCGAGATGATTGTCAGGGCTAACACTGCAAAAAATACTCTGATTGCTTTCATAATATAAACAGTTGATGAATAATTGTCACAAAAGTAGAATAAAATCGCCTAAACGACAAATCATCCAATGGAATATGAGCACATTGTTTGACTTTCTATGGTTTGTCAGTTGAACCCGCCGAAAAATTGAACTCTGAACATTTGGTAGAACAAGATATTGTTTGTATTTTTGTATTCCGAGAAAGCGTAACAAGTGACAGGATTTCGGAATGAATTATGAGAATCCAACGTGCTGTATATCTTGATAAGGTAATAAAAAGTCGCCACAATGGTATGATAAAAATCATAACCGGCGTAAGGCGATGTGGGAAATCTTATCTTCTGTTCAATCTGTTTGTAGACTGGTTGAAAGATAATGGTATATCCGAGAGCCATATAATAAAGGTTGATTTGGAAAACCGCAGAAACAGGACTTTGCGCAATCCAGACAATCTTTTGGAGTTTATAGATTCCAAGATGCAGGATAATGAGATGTACTATATTCTCATTGACGAGATACAATTGGTAGATGAATTTGAGGATGTGCTCAATAGTTATTTGAAGATAGAGAACGCAGATGTTTTTGTTACGGGCAGTAACGCGCGGTTTCTATCAAAAGATGTTATAACCACATTCCGAGGTAGAGGTGAGGAAATAAAGGTTTATCCGCTGAGTTTCAGTGAATATATGTCAGTATGCGACAAATCCATGGAATTGGCTTTTGAGGAATATATGACGTATGGCGGTATGCCACAGATTGTTGAATATAATTCGGCGGAACGTAAAGTTAACTATCTGAAATCACTCTTTGCTGAAACGTATCTGACCGATATCAAGGAACGTTATCAGATAAAGAATGATGAGGAGCTGGAAATCCTACTCGATGTCATATCTTCAAGTATCGGTGGCTTGACTAATCCTACTAAACTGGCGAATACTTTTTTAAGTGAGAAGAAAGTCTCCCTCTCGGATAAAACGATAAAGTCATATCTTGATTACATCTGCGACTCATTCCTTGTCGAGAAGGCACTACGATATGATGTGAAAGGGAAGAAATATATCAACACGCCATATAAATATTATTTCGTGGACCTTGGACTACGAAATGCCCGGCTAAATTTCCGTCAAATGGAAAAGACCCATATGATGGAAAACGTGATATACAATGAATTGAGAATAAGGGGCTTTAATGTGGACGTGGGGATAGTGCCTGTCACAATAAGGGATGCTGATGGTAGACAAAGACGAGTTACTTATGAAATTGACTTCGTATGCAACAAAGGTAATCAAAAGTATTATATTCAATCCGCATACCGTCTTGAATCAGAGGAAAAAGCCAAGCAAGAGGAAAACTCCCTACGCAATGTAGATGATTCATTTAAGAAAATAATCATCGTAGGAAATCCTATTTTGGTGGAACGCAATAACTTCGGTATTACCACCATAAGCATATATGATTTTTTATTAAATCCCAATTCGTTAGAGTTATAATAGGGTTTCGGTATCAAAATCTTTTTCGCCAATCATCTCGAGGAACCGATTCTCGTCAATTATAGGAATTCCGAGTTTGGTCGCTTTCTCGAGTTTGGACGGCCCCATGTTGTCGCCGGCGAGCACATAGTCGGTCTTTTTGGAAATAGAGGCAACGTTTTTACCGCCGTGAAGTTCGATAAGTTCCTTGTACTCGTCGCGCGAATGTCGGGCGAACACGCCTGAAATGACGATGGACTTTCCTGCGAGTGCGTCTGACCGTGTTGCCCCCTCTATTTTATCAACCGACATCCTAACTCCTGCCGAGCGTAACCGTTCGATGATTTCGCGGTTGAGAGGCACGGCAAAGTATTCGATGATGCTCTCGGCGATGCGAGGGCCTATATCCTCTATTGCGGTGAGTTCCTCCAGGGACATTTCCATCAATCGGTCGATGTCACTTACCGAGCGGGCGAGTTTCTTGGCAACGGTCTCGCCCACGTATGGAATAGAGAGCGCATAGACGACCCGCTCAAATGGCACTTGTTTTGACGCTTCAATGCCCTCGATGATTCTTTCGGCCGTCCTGTTGCCGAATCCACCTGTCGTTTTCAGTTGTTCCGCTGTCAGGGTGTAAAGGTCGGCGATGTCATTGATTAGCCCGGTCTCGAACAGGATACGGGAATTTTCCTCGCCGATGCCGTCTATGTTCATCATGCGACGTCCGACATAGTGCTCGATTCTTCCGATGAGCTGTGGCGTGCAACCGTATTTGTTGGGGCACACCCATGCCGCTTCGTCCTCCTGTCGTACCAATGGTGTGCCGCATGCCGGACAGTGTGTCACGAACCGTACACGCTGTGAGTCAGGATTGCGGGCCGCAGTGTCCACTCCTGTTATTTTGGGGATGATTTCACCTCCCTTTTCGACATACAGCATGTCGCCTTCATGGATGTCGAGTTGCGCCACGATGTCGGCATTATGCAATGACGCCCGTTTCACGGTAGTTCCAGACAGAAGCACCGGTTCAAGGTTGGCGACAGGGGTGATGACTCCCATGCGACCTACTTCAAATGACACGTACCTTAGCTTTGTCAGGGCGCGTTCAGCGGGGAATTTGTAGGCAATCGCCCATCGGGGAGACTTGGCTGTGAACCCTAAATTCAGTTGTTGTCGCAGGGAATTGACCTTAAAAACAAGACCGTCGGTGGCAACGGGGAGTGTCTTGCGGGTGTCGGCCCAATAGTTGATGAATCGGTCTACGTCGGCTATAGAGTTCAGCAATGTCATCGAGTCTGACACCTTGAACCCCCATTCCCGGGCCTGCAACATGTTGTCATAGTGGTTGTCGGCGGGGAGATTGTCACCAATCAGGTAATAAAAATAGGCATCCAGTCCACGCCGGGAGACTTCTGACGGGTTGAGCATCTTTAGGGTGCCTGCCGCCGCGTTGCGTGGATTGGCGAATAATGCTTCCTCATCGATGGCACGTTGCCGGTTTAGACGTTCAAACGCATCCCATGGAAGCACGATTTCGCCGCGTATCTCGAATTCATCGGGTATATTGTTCCCTTTCAGGGTTAGCGGGATGCTCTTGATTGTCATGATGTTTGTCGTGACATCGTCCCCCTTTTCCCCGTCCCCGCGGGTTACGGCTCTGATTAGACGGCCATGTCGGTACAGCAACGATATCGACGTGCCGTCAAACTTCATTTCGCCGACCAGTGTCGGTGTTTCGCCACCGAGTGTATCGCTGACGCGGGTACACCATTCGTCCACCTCATCGATTGAGTAAGTGTTGGCGAGCGAGAGCATGGGGCGTTCATGGACAACCTGGGTGAATCCTTGGGTGAGGTCGCTACCCACACGGTGGGTAGGGGACAGCGGGTCGTCAAGGTCGGGATGCTCGCGTTCGAGCCGCTCAAGCTCTTTCATCATCATGTCGAAGTCACGGTCGGAGATTTCGGGTGAGTTCAGCACATAATAATTGTAGTTATGGCGGTTCAGTTCGTCGCGTAACCGGGTGATGCGTTCTTTGGGGTCATTCATCGGGGGCACAGATAATTTGGGCGACCTTTGACAGGTGAGGCGAAAGCCGTTCAAGGATGTCTTTGGTCGCGTTGATTTTTAAAGTGCAGATATTGTCAAATTCTTGTTCTGAAATTTTTATGTCACCGCTTTTGAGCAGTTTCATCACATCGTTCATCGACATGTAGGGAAACGAGATTCGCATTTCCCCCATCTCATGGGCCGTGACAATCTCGCCTGACTCGATGGCTTCTCTCGCGGCTTCACGATAGGCTGCAATCAGTCCCGATGTGCCGAGTTTGATGCCACCGAAATATCTGACCACGATGATTAATATGTTGGTCAGGCTGAACGAGTTGATTTGCCCGAGTATAGGTTTTCCGGCCGTTCCCGATGGCTCTCCGTTGTCGGACGACAGATAAGTCGTACGGTCGGCACCGACCATATAGGCCCAGCAAACGTGACGGGCGTCATGGTATTCATTGGCATACAGTGCAATCGCCTCCTTGGCCTCGTCGACTGACGATACAGGCATGGCGAACGCCATGAAGCGGCTCATCTTTTCACGATAGACCGCTGTCGACAGGCCGGCGATTGTCAGGTAGGAAGCCATGGGTCAGATGACAAGCATCGCGTCTCCGTAAGCACCGAAGCGGTATCCTTCCTTGACAGCGACATCGTAGGCGTTCATGATGTGGTCATATCCTCCGAAGGCTGCCACCATCATGAGCATTGTCGAGTAGGGCAGATGGAAGTTGCTGATGAGGGAGTCGGCGACAGTGAATTCGTAGGGTGGGAAGATGAATTTGTTGGTCCAACCCGAGTAGGTTTTCATGTGGCCGCCCATGCTTGTCGCGCTCGCGATTGCCCGTAGTACTGAAGTGCCGACAGCGCATATCTTGCCACCGTTGTCCTTGGTCGAGTTGACCTCGTCGACCAACTTGGCCGAGACTTCGATTTCCTCGGAGTCCATGCGGTGCTTGGTGAGGTCTTCGACATCGATTTCTCGGAAATTTCCTAATCCGCTGTGGACTGTCAGATAGGATTGTTTCACACCTTTGATTTCAAGGCGTTTTAACAGTTCACGGCTGAAGTGCAGTCCGGCGGCGGGAGCGACAACCGCGCCTTCTCGGGTGGCGAAAATCGTCTGGTAACGCTCGGCATCACTTTCCTCCGGCTCACGGTTGATATAGGCGGGAAGCGGGGTCTGTCCCAGTGAGAAAAGGGTTTTCTTAAATTCCTCGTGAGTCCCGTCATATAGGAAGCGTAATGTGCGTCCACGCGAGGTGGTGTTGTCGATAACCTCGGCGACCATTGATTCGTCATCACCGAAATACAGCTTGTTGCCTATGCGTATTTTGCGGGCCGGTTCGACAAGCACGTCCCAGAGTTTGTTTTCGGCGTTAAGTTCACGCAGCAGGAAAACCTCTATGCGTGCCCCGGTTTTCTCCTTATTGCCGAAAAGTCTTGCCGGGAAAACGAGGGTGTCGTTGAATATCATCATGTCACCGTCGTTAAAGAACCCGATGACATCCTTGAACACTTTATGCTCTATTTCCCCTGTCTTGCGGTTCACCACCATCAGGCGTGACTCGTCCCGTGTCTCTGCGGGATATTGAGCGATAAGATTTTCGGGGAGTTGAAATTTGAATTGGGATAATTTCATGAATTATTGATATGTTGCTGTTGTTTGATTTTGTTGTGATTCGTCCGGCACGGTGATTTCGCATTGCGCGAGAAGTTGGGTCGCCTCCTCTATCGACATCGCGTTGTCAAGGGTATGGTTGCCTACACGGGTGCGTCGCAGTGATGTCAGGTGTCCTCCCGAGCCGAGTGCCTCGCCGATGTCACGGGCGAGTGCGCGTATATAGGTCCCCTTGGAGCATACGACCCTGATTTTGATTTCGTCAGGCTTGAATTCGAGGAGTTCTATCTCGTCTATGACAAGGAGTTTTGCTTTGAGATTGACTTCACGCCCCTTGCGTGCCATGTCGTAGGCACGGTAACCGTCGATTTTACATGCTGAGAACGCCGGAGGTACCTGTTCGATTGCGCCGATGAATTTTTTTAGCGTTTCTTCGACAAGTCCGCGTGTTATATGCTCTGTGGGGTAGGTAGTGTCCACTTCGGTCTCAAGGTCAAATGAGGGGGTGGTCGCTCCCAATGCTATTGTGGCGATATATTCCTTGACCCCCGCCTGTAGCGAGTCTATCAGTTTAGTCGAACGCCCGGTCACGACAATCATAACACCTG
Source organism: uncultured Muribaculaceae bacterium (assembly GCA_947628305.1). Taxonomy (GTDB): domain Bacteria; phylum Bacteroidota; class Bacteroidia; order Bacteroidales; family Muribaculaceae; genus HGM05190. The sequence continues at coordinate 55,788 of CANQZG010000002.1, forward strand.
TAGCGAGCGGGTCAAGAGTCCCTGCGTGACCTACCTTGAATTTTTTTACCTTGTAACGGCGCAGCAGTACACTCCGCAATCGTTTGACAACGTCAAACGATGTCCATGTGAGCGGTTTATCGATGCATAGAGTTTCTCCTGAAATGAAATCCATTCCTTTTAAACAGTATTTTTACCATACAAGGCATAGAATGCCGGCAATAAGACAATATAGGGAGAACCATACCAGCTTCCCCTTTTTGACCAGTTCGAGCATCCATTTACATGCAAGGCAGCCTACGGCAAAGGCGGCCACGAATCCTATCATCAGCGGGATGAATCCCACATCGCCCTGTGCTGACCCTGGGTCGGGTGACAGCATCCCCTTGATGTCGAGCAAAGCTTCTCCGAGTATCGGTATAATCACCATGAAAAATGAGAACTGTGCGACTTTCTCGCGTTTGTCGCCCAAGATTATGCCGGTCGCGATGGTTGTCCCCGAACGGCTAAGGCCCGGGAGGACGGCGACGGCCTGTCCGCAACCGATGATGAATGCGTCGAGCCATGTAATGTCGCGTGGCCGATAGGAGCCGGAGTTGAACAGTGGACGTGTACGGAAAAAATAGGCGAATGCGAGCAATGCCGCAGTCACGATGAGACACACTCCGACAATGTTGAGTTGCCCGCCGAAAAACGCTTTTACATCGTCCTTAAAGAAAAGTCCGACTATCGCAACCGGGATGCAGCTGACAAGTATCTTGCAGACATAAAAGAAGTTCTCGTCCCGCTTTATCGTGAAAAACGATGTACACAGGGGCATGAATTCTCTCCATAGCACACAGATGGTGCTAAGTACCGTCGCCACATGCAGTGCCAGGTCAAAGCTAAGGGCGTTCTCTTGCGAAAGTTTCAGTCCTAAGATTTTGTTGCAGATTTCAAGATGCCCGCTGGAACTTATCGGGAGATATTCGGCGAGACCCTGCACGATGCCCATTATGAGCGCGTCAATCCAATCCATTTCGTAGTTGAAAAGTCAGGTTTATTTCTTTTTTTGAGGCCACATGATAGCCACTCCCATGAAAACGAAGCCGAGGAAAGCTATCGTTGGTCCTACTACTATGCGGCGTGTGCTGAAAATGTCAGGGTTGAACTCCCCTGAATTGTTCCCGCTCCCCAACATCAGGAGGAATCCGACGACAATCACTATTCCGGCGATTGCCATGAGCAGGAAGTTTTTCCGTGTCAACGGTAACTGTTCGGCCGGTTGACGTTCGAGACCGTCATTGGCCGGTTTATTTTGGGTTCTTTTCATAATCTATAATTGGGTTTTAAACACACTCTTAATATCTGAATAGGTCGCCATAACCTTGCTTAAGGTGGCGGTTGGTGGCGAATAACGCCGCAAGAACGCATATCAGCATCCCGGCTATGACTGTCCCTGCCGTGATTAATCCGAAGTCGCCCCAAGGCAGGAATTGCCTGGTGGTTGTGTCTATCGAATGACTGTATGCGACAAGTCCCGCCAGGCATCCGGCAGCCAACACTCCGGCAAATGCACCGGTGGCAATGCTGTCGGTAAGGAACGGACGCCGTATGAATGAATTTTTCGCACCTACGAGCTTCATCGTGTGTATCAGGAAACGGCGTGAGTATATTGCGAGCCTCACCGTGTTGTTAATCAGGACGAATGAAATCACCAAAAGGGCTATTGCCACGGCCAATAAGACCATCTCGATGTTTTTTATCGTCGTGTTGATTTCCGACACCATCTGTGTGTGTGCCTTGGCACTTTCGACCTGTGGCAGGCTTTCAAGCGCGGCAGTGATAGCGAGTAAGCTGTCAGCCGAGGCGTATGCCGATTTCACCTTGACGTCAAATTCAGGTAAAAACGGATTTACGCCCGCTATGGCTAATGCTTCGTTCTCCTCGGCATCCGACATCCTTTCCCATTGTGCAAGCACGTCCTCAGGCGATAAGTAGGTGTATGATGCGACGTATGGGGCGGTTGTGAGATGCCGTTTCAATGAGTTTATGCCGTGTTGCGTGGCATTCTCGCTCACTATGATTGTGAACCCCGTCTCACTGTGTATGGCGTCGATGACACGCCGGGAAGCCATTGATATGACCGCGACAATGGATAGCAGCAGCAACACAAGGGTGACGCTGACAATGCTCGTGATGCGGGAACCCGTTAAGGAAATGCCGTGACGGTGACGTCGGTTTGCCATGAAAATGTTTTTACATAAAAATGCCTTGCAAAATTAATACATTCCGTTGCCTTTGTCAATACTTTACCATCGAAAAATCACGACAGTACGCCGATAAGGGTTGCCGAGGAGGCGTCTTTGACGGTGACACGCACTATGTCTCCCACGCGGTAGTCGCCCCGGGGGAAGACAAGGGTCTTGTTCTGTTGGTTGCGACCGACGAATTGCTCGCGGGAGCGTTTGGAGACACCCTCGACGAGGACTTCGAACGTCTTGCCGATGTCACGGCGGTTGGATGCGAGCGACAATTCGTTCTGCAACGCTATCATTCGGTTAAGGCGGTCTATTTTGACTTCTTCGGGGACGTTGTCGGGCATTGTGCGTGACGCGAGAGTGCCGGGACGTTCTGAATACTTGAACATGAATGATGAGTCAAACCCAACCTCTCGCATCAGTGACATGGTCTCTTGGAAATCATCCTCGGTCTCGCCGTGGAATCCGGTGAAAAGGTCGGTGGTGATGGCGCAATCGGGAATTATGTCCCTTATAGCCCTGATTCTGTCGAGGTACCACTGGCGGGTATACTTGCGGTTCATCGCTTTGAGTACACTGTCGCTGCCTGACTGCACGGGGAGGTGGATATGGTTGCAGATATTTGAATGTCCGGCGATTACCCTGATGGTCTCATCGGTCATATCTTTTGGGTGTGAAGTGGTGAATCTGACCCTCATGTCGGTGGCTTCCTCGGCCACACGGGCGAGTAATGCCGGGAAATCGTAGGTTATGCCGGTGCTTGCGTCGGTGTAACGGTAGGAGTTTACATTTTGACCCAGCAACGTGACCTCTTTGAATCCTTTGGCGCGGAGGTCGGCGAGCTCGTTGAGTATCGAGCCGATTTCACGGGAACGTTCACGACCACGGGTATAGGGCACTATGCAATAGGAACAGAAGTTGTTACAGCCGCGCATAATCGAGATGAAGCCTGAAATGTTGCCCTGTAACCGGGTCGGGATGATGTCGCGGTAGGTCTCGGTCGTGCTTAGTTCCACGTTGATGGCCGGTTGCCCCGTCTCAGCGGCCGCAAAAAGAGCCGGTAGGTCGAGGTAGGAGTCGGGTCCCGCGACAAGGTTCACGCCATGGTCGTTGATGAGCGAGTCACGGACACGCTCGGCCATGCAGCCTATGACCCCCACGATTAGACGCGGGCGTGATTTATCGCGTTTACGTCTCATCGCTGCGAGGGCCTGTAGGCGTCCGATGATTTTTTGTTCGGCGTTATCGCGTATCGAGCATGTATTGAGGAGAATCGCGTCGGCTTCGTCGATTTCGGCCGTGACGTCATATCCTGCCATCCCCATTATCGAGGCGACCACTTCACTGTCGGCCACGTTCATCTGGCAGCCGTAGGTCTCGATGTAGAGATGCCGTTGAACGCTCTCGTGAAGGGTTATATTATTGTAGGTCATTATTTTCTATGATACTTTGGTATTGACGATTAAAATTCCTAATTTTGTCGCAAAATTACAAATAATTACCATAGAAAACCAACTAAAACAATAGAGAAGAATAAAAATGGCTTTCCCTATCATCACGGCAGAAGAGGCTGCCTCGTATATTCAAGACGGAACTACAGTGGGGTTGTCAGGCTTCACGGCCCCGGGTGTCCCGAAAGTTGTCCCTGAAGTTGTCGCGAACAATGCCCTTAAGGAGCATGAGGCCGGCCGGCCCTTTAAAATTGACCTTTTCACAGGTGCGTCAACCGGGCCTCATGTTGACGGTATTCTCGCGGAAAACAACGCATTGAGACGTCGTTCGCCCTACCAGAATCAACCTAATCTGCGTAAACGCATCAACTCTCATGATTGCAACTATTTTGACTTGCATCTCAGTGAACTTGCGCAGAAACTCCGTTATGGTTTCTACGGCGACATTGATATCGCTGTCATAGAGGTACAGGACATCGATGATGACGGGAACGCGGTTCTTGGCCTTGGAGTGGGAAATGTGCCCACGTTTGCCAAGATGGCCAAGAAAGTCATAATTGAACACAACAAACATCTGTCACCGAAATTGCGTGGCATGCATGACATATATCTTCCGCAAGACCCTCCCTGTCGTAGAGAAATACCTATCTTCAAGGTGAGTGACCGCGCGGGGAGCCCGCTTCTTCACATTGACCCGTCAAAGATAATCGGTGTCGTGGAGACCGATGCCCCCGAGGGGGTAAAGGCGTTCTCCGCACCCGATGACACTACGCTCCAGATAGGTGCGAATGTATGTCATTTCCTCGCCGAGGAACTTCATGCGGGGCGCATCCCGTCGTCATTCCTGCCGTTGCAGTCGGGTGTGGGGAATGTCGCCAATGCCGTGCTCTATGGTCTTGCCGAGAATCTCGATATCCCCCCGTTCGAGATGTATTCAGAGGTGTTGCAGGATGCTGTGGCCGACCTGCTGATGAAGGGGCGTTGCAAGTTTGCCAGCGCAAGTTCGTTGACCGTCACCGACCCTGTGGTGGAACAGATATTTGACAATATCGACTTCTTCCGTGAACGCATCATCCTGCGTCCCAGCGAAATCTCCAACAATCCCGAGGTTATACGTCGTCTCGGTGTCATTGCGATGAACACCGCACTCGAGGCTGACATATTCGGAAACATCAACTCGACCCACGTGACCGGCGTGAGAATGATGAACGGTATCGGTGGCTCCGGCGATTTCACGCGCAATGCCTATATCTCGATTTTCTCTTGCCCGTCAATCACCAAGGAGGGACTTATAAGCAATATTGTCCCTATGGTGTCGCATGTTGACCACACCGAGCACTCGGTTGATGTTCTTATCACCGAGCAGGGTATTGCTGACCTCCGTGGCCTTGACCCCGTGCAGCGAGCCAATTGTATCATTGACAACTGTGCGCATCCGATGTACAAAGAGCTTCTCCGTGATTATCTGAAACTTAGCCGTCGTGGAGGGCAGACTCCTCACAACCTTCACGCATCACTCGGTTTCCACACCGCATTCATCGAGAATGGTGACATGCGCACCGTTGACTGGTCTAAGTATGAGTGATATAAGAATTCGATATTGAAAATGTAGACAATCTCTTTATAATCAACCATAAAGGCATGTTGTTCCAATCGGATGGCATGCCTTTGTGATTTTATCGTAACACCATTGTAATGATGTGTCTACTTTTTAGGACATTGTGTTTCAACTGTTTGTGGATAAATGAACAATAAAAATGTTAAATTGTTAATGTTTAAAAGGGTAAGTTGTAAAAAATTTGTAAATTTGCAAAAATTAAGAAACTTAACTCTATGTTTAACATCTAAAATTAGGACTTTAAAATGAACACCGAAGCAATTGGAACATGGGCCGGCCTTGTATGGAGTGCGCTCAACGAGGCGGATGCCCTTGGAATCAAACAAATCAAGAAAATCACCAAACTTAAGGAGAAAGAAATCTATGCCGCACTTGGCTGGCTTGCCCGTGAAAGCAAGGTGAATTTTGCCGATGCCGAGGATGGCAAGGAAATCATTGTTTCTTTGATTGGATAACGGACAGAATTTAAATAAGACAGAGGCGGATGCTCCATCGGGCATCCGCCTCTGTCTTATTTAAATTCAAAACGTTCTCTCTATGACCAACGTTTTCTGCGTGGATAACGGGTGGGGTAGAACAGCATCCTTAACGATGTGCCGTAGGTGAAATAGGCCCATGTCCAGTTGACCATGACTGTCGCCTTGTTGCGCATGCCGAGCAACGAAAGAAGGTGTACCGACATCCATGCCACCCAGGCGAAGAACCCGTACAGATGTATATGTTTTAGGTCGGCCACGGCGCGGTTACGGCCTATGGTCGCCATCGAGCCTTTATCTTTGTAACGGAATGGAACGGTGAATTCCCCGGCGTTTAGATTGAGGGCCAGGGTGCGTGCCTGCTGTATGGCCGGTTGAGCCAGCTGTGGCACTCCACGTGGATATTCAGGGGTGGGACGGTAGGATATATCCCCGATGGCGTAAATGTCACGGACATCGTTAACCCTGTTGAACTCATCTGTTACAATTCTGCCTCCGGGACCTAACGGTAGTTCTCCTCCTGCCGTGGTGAAGGGGGTCGCTGTCACGCCGGCAGTCCACACGACGGTATCGCATATAATTCTCTCCCCGTTATCGAGAGCTACGGTTTCTCCGTCATATTCTTTCATCAGAGTGCCGAGCCTGACATCTACCAACAACGACCCCAGGTATTTTAACGCTGCACGTGACGCTCCCTCGCTCATTGTACGCAACACCCTGTCCGACCCTTCAAGCAGTATGATTTTGACCTCTTCGGGTCGGATTTCGGGATATTCCCGAGGTACGATGTATCGTTTCATTTCGCCCAATGCTCCTGCAACCTCGACCCCGCTCGGGCCACCTCCGATTACGACAAATGTAAGTAATCTTGTTCTTGTGTCCGGCTCTTTGGTCGCGGAGGCCCGCTCGAGCCTGTCAAGTATCTCGTTGCGTAATCTGATGGCTTCGGGTGTGCTTTTCATGGTGTATACACTATGGAGAAGTCCGTTGTTGCCAAAAAAATTGTTGGTGGTTCCCGCCGCGATGACAAGTTTGTCATAATGGATGATGTGTTCCCCGGTGAGAAGTTTTTTCCCGGAGATGTCGATTTGACGCACATCTCCCATGTGGAAACGGACGCCACGCATTGATTTTTTCCTGAATTCACGCCTGAACGGGAATGAAATGCTCCCGGGGTCAAGTCCGCCTGACGCCACCTGATAGAACAATGGCGGGAAGCTATGATAGTTGTTGCGGTCGACCAAGGTGATGTCAAACTTCTTTTTGTCAAGATGCTTGGCAAGGTTGAGACCTGCGAAACCGCCCCCTATGATTACGATGCGTTCTTTAGTGTTGTCCATAAATAAACAGTTGTCATTATCTATGATAACACTTATGAATGACTGAGGGTTTAGAAATCAATCAACGGGAGGTGTGTGCGGGCGTATGCACGTGTACAGAGGTTGAAATGCCACCACTCCGAGCGTAAAGGCTTGAATCCGGCCATGGTCATTACGCGTCGCAGCAACAGGCGGTTCTTCCGTTCATGTTCGGTTATCTTGCCGTTCTTTACGAGCGTCTTCTCACGGTCGATATTGGCTTCGATGCCGAGATGGTCAACTTTTGTGCCCATGGGCAGTTCAACGCCTTTGTCATCGACAATCGATATGTCAACCGCCATGCCGTAGTTGTGAAGTCCTCCTCCGTTGCGGGGATTGCTGACGTACCGGGCCTTGGATGTGCCTCTAACGGTATTATACATTGTCCGTTGCACCGACATGGGGCGTGACGCGTCATGTATTTTAAGGCGATACCCGGGATGTGACCGCGACAGCTCGGCTTGGGCGCGTCCCACTGCTTTAGCCGCTTCGGGGCGTAGATAGGCCTGACGGAGGTCTCGGTACATCGCTTGCCCCGTGAAATTATCGTCACGGGCATACATGAGGTCTACGATGATTTCAGGCGATATATCGTGTATATTGACAAGTCCCATTTCGGCCATCTTTACAGCCAATCTCCCTTGTGGCTTCTCTGCGGCCAAAATGGTGAATGTCGATAAAATTGCGAATATGATACACTTGAATCTCATGATGACCTCAAAATTAATCTTTTTTCATTAAAAATAAAGGAGATTTAGGACAATAAGATGTACTTTTGTGATAATAATTATGACTATTATATCTTCCATATCTACATATCTGCGCCGTCTGATTGTGCTGGCTTTATTTGTCCTGCCGGTCGGTCTGTCGGCGCAAATCAATACCGACCAGGTGATGCGCATCGGACGCAATACCCTCTATTTTGAGGATTATATGCTGTCGATACAGTATTTTAATCAGGTCATAGGTGTCAAGCCTTATCTTGCGCAACCTTATTTTTACCGTGCCATCGCCAAGTTGAACCTTGAGGATTATCTTGGCGCGGAGGATGACGCTTCAAAGGCGATTGAGCGTAACCCGTTCATAACCGACGCATACGAGGTGCGCGGTGTCGCCCGTCAGAACCTCGGACGTAACGCTCAGGCGGTAGAGGACTATGACCGTGCGCTGTCGATGTTGCCTGACAATCGTAGCATCATGTTTAACAAGGCTCTTGCCCAGAGTGAACTTAAGGATTTTGACGGTGCGTCCGAGACTTTTGACCGTCTGATAGAGGTTTATCCCGGATTTGAGAACGCCTGGCTCGGCCGTGCCCGGCTACGCCTTGAAAAGGCTGACACGACTGCGGCTCTCGCCGATATTGAAAAGGCTCTTGAACTTAACAAGAACACGGTGAACGCCTATCTCATGCGTGCCGACATCGCAATCAAGCGTTCAAAGGACTATGAGTCGGCCCTCGCCGACATGAACGAGGCCATCAGGCTTCAGCCTCATGAGGCCCCCTATTTCATAAACCGCGCATTCCTCCGTTATAGCCTTGACGACTATTTCGGGGCGATGGCCGACTATGACTATGCAATCGAGCTTGACCCGGAGAATCTTGTCGCATTGTCCAACCGAGGTATGCTCCGTGCCGAGGTCCATGACAATAATAAGGCTGTTGAGGATTTTTCCAAGGTAATCGCACGCCGTCCGACCGATTATAAGACATTGTATAATCGTGCGATACTTTATCGTGAAATCGGTCGGTATAACGATGCGTTGAAGGACCTTGACGAGGTCATCGAGGCGTACCCGACATTTGCGGCGGCCTATTTCCTGCGTTTTGACATCAAGCGTCTGAAGGGGGATAGGACTGCCGAACGCGATTATAACAAGTCGATTGCACTCGCCAAGACAAGGGTTCAGAAATACCCTCTCGGTAATCCTGACGATGAAAAGGATGTGGCAGACGGACTGGATGAAACCAATTCAGAGACACAGGAGGAGGTTGCCGAACGTTTCACGTCGTTGGCGACTGTATCGGATAATCCGTCCATCTCCCGCGAATATCATAACCGGGATATCCGTGGCAAGGTACAGGACACTAATCTTAACATTGAGGTCGAGCCGATGTTTGTTGTCAGTTATTATTCCCAGTCTTCGGAGTTGAAACCCGGTGGCGATTACATGAGGGAGGCCGATGACCTCAATGCCACGCGCATCCTGCGTCAGAACCTTCTTGTCACCAATCGGGAACCACAGCTCAATGACGAAAAGGAAATCAAGAAACACTTTGAATCGATAGAATACTACAATTCCTATATCTCGACCCACATCCCACGCGCTGTCGATTACTTCGGAAGGGCGATGGATTTTGTCACGGTGCGTAATTATGCAGCCGCGCTCGCTGACTTGGACCGGGCTGTCGAGATGAACCCTGATTTCACGCTTGCATGGTTCATGAGGGCTGTCACCCGTTATAAGCAACTCGAACTTGAACGGTTGTCGGCCATGGAGGGCAATATCCGGCCGACAGGAAAGGAGAGCGAGGCAATCGGGAACGCCCGTGCATCATTGGCGTCACAATCTTCGCGAGAGGACTATTCGGCGATAATCAAGGACTTTGACACGGTTATAAAACTATCGCCGGAGATGGAATTGGCCTATTATAACAAAGGTGTGGTCCTGTTGCAGATGGGTGACTATACATCGGCGTTGAGTGCGTTTAACAAGGCTCTAGCCTTGAAGCCTGACTTCGGTGAGGCTTACTATAACCGTGGGTATGTCTACTTCCGTCTTGGAAACAAGGCGGCGGGCACGGCTGACCTTAGTAAGGCCGGTGAACTCGGCATCCTCCCGTCCTACAACCTGTTGAAGCGCATGTCGCGGTAAAACTTTGGACGCGCTCGTTGGCGCGTCCCTACGATTCAGGGTATTATTTCAGGTCGCCGGGGACGATTCGCTCGATGTCACCGCAACGTTGCGGTTGCCATGCCCTGAATTTTATAAGCGGGTTCTGCGGGTCGTTTATGTCCACTAACAGCATCAGGTATCCTTGGTCGTAATAGTTGGACGAATAATAATCCTGCTGTATCTGGATTGCGTAGGTCTCGGCTCCCTTGCCGAGTTTCGTGACCTCGTTTTCGGCAAAACGCACATTGATATACTCTTTGCTGTTGAAACTGCGTCGCAGGTGTTCGATGAACTCATTCTTGTCATATTCGGTGAACTCGGCACGCGGACCATCGATGGAGAATCCACCGCCGTCGCTGCTACGCCTGACCCTTTTGCCGGGTTTCATCTTGCCGATTATAATCACGGCATCCTCGTCAAACAGGTCTCGGATGAAATCGAGGCGTTTAAGTGCGTAGGCCGTGTGGTAGTCCTCGAGAAATCTCATTAGTGACACCCTTACCTGTGGAGGCCAGTTCCCTTGGCACAGGATGTCGTTTTCGGCTGTCTCACCAAGGCCGAACGCGAGGTTGTCTATTTTGCCTTCAGGGGTGAATGTGAACACAATCTCCTCGACAAACGCCTTTCTCACCCCGTTGCGGAAAGAGAATGACATCTCGATACCGCGCCCCGTCACCTCGTCGCCGCTACGATGAAACCGTAGGCACGGCGTTCCCGCGATGCGTGCGCGGCCATATTTTACAAGTCGGTTGTAGATGTCAAGTCCGCTGGGTGTGAACATTGTGTCGGCGAGGGAGTACCGTTTACCTGATACGGCCTTGACTACCGTTTCCATTGCCCGCCTATAGTGGGTATCGTCATATATCGGTTCGGGCGGCATGTAATCATCAGGTTCGATTACGCTGAAAGTGTTTTCAGCCGTCGAGGTTTTCGGTTCGTCTGTAACTGGTGGCGTGATGATTGTCGCGTCAACGGTTTTGTAGGATTCGGGCAGCGGCGTTGTTTCGCGGTCTATCGACATCACGGCTTGCATTTCGTCGTCAAGAGACGCTTCTGATGCGTAGTCATATTCGATTTTCAGCTGATACTGGCGCGGATTGTGTCCGGGCATCAATTGCAGTACCCCGATACCGTTGCGTGCAGTGTACATGTTGTCCCATGACGCGCCGTCATAATACTTGTAATCAAGCGATGTCACAGGTTTGCCTTTATAGGTGAACTCAAGGTCTATGTCATTTCCTTGCTGTTTCAGGGTCTTGACATCTATATCGTTCATAATACGTGACAACTGTTGAGGTATCCATGATATGGCGATATGGTTCTCGTCGGTCTCCTCATCGGAGTATATCATTTCGGCGGGTCGTTGCAGCGAGCGTGTCAGCGCGAGTGCCCAGTAATAGTTCTTGAGCGCGGCATCGGCCTTGCCGGCCCGGTCAGCTTTCCCGGCGACTGAGAGGAGATACCTTATTTTGGCTTTACGGTCGTCAAACACTTTCATTGCGTCGGCGCGTGTCATCCATCTCACTACATGGACGCCACGATTGTCGTTGTCGATGATTTTGCGGGTATTGTAAAGTGTTCCACGGGAATAGGTGTTGACAACAGAGTGTACTGCGGTGCTGTCACCTGTGTCTATCATCACGAAATCAGAGGCTACATTGACACTTATACGGCTCATCAGGTCGTCAAGGGCGGCGCGGTCGGCTTCGTTCTCGCTTGAGCCGTGACCTTCCCCCCACAGATAGCGGCTGTCCCCCTTTATTTGTTCAAGTGATTGCGCGTATGAAACTGTGAAAGCCGGGAAAATCGCAATTGTCAACAACCAATTTTTAATATTGAGTGACATAGACGCTTGCTGTTTGTTTGTCGGTTAAGGCGTTATAAATATATAGTGTGGTGGAACGGCTGTTGCCACTGTTCTGCGGTGCGGTCAACGTGACCGTGTGACGGCCGATTTCACCTTCGGACGGTGAGATGTTCAGCCATTGAGCCGATGACGATGCACGCCAAGGGTAATCGGCCTCGACGGTTAGCGATGCCTCTGTCCCCGAGGCTGTCAACGTGACGTAGGATGTCGATACGGTGACAGATTTGGCGCGTTGCGACACCGACACGGTGCGTTTCAGGTCTCCGTAGCTGACGACAACGCTCCCGTTGCGGTAGGATGCGGTCTCATTCTCGCTTGCCTTGACTGTGATTTTTCCGTTTTCACGGTCGGTGGTCAGGGTGAGCCAGCCGTTTTCGGTGACTGCGACCCATGGGGTTGCCGATGTTACATCAATTGTCGCTTCCGACATTCTGCCCGGGAATGACAGCGATGTCGGGTTAACAGTGATTGACGGGCCTTCTTGGGTGATTGAAATCGAGGTGCAGTATGTGCCGTTGTATGAGAATCGTATGGTGGCACTCCTGTAGTTGGTCGATGACGGGGTTTCTGACAGCTCTATGTTCAGGCTTTTATATTCGTCTGAAGGCCTGGGCACAGCCCACTCACTGTCAGACTCGGCTTCCCATCGGCAATTGGATGTCACGGGTATGCTAACGTTCTGTGCCCGATAACTGTAGGTGAACGAGGATGCCGATGTCGAGACGGTCGGTTTCGCTCCGGCCTGTGTCACTGTGAAAATAATGGTATTCAAGTGGGAGGAAGCACTGTGGAGGTCGTACCAGAACAGATAGAACGTTGCTTTGCGTCCGTCCACATCGGTTGTGTTGGCTTTTATCGTGAGTGTCACGGAAGCGTCGCTGTCACCTTTTTCCTGTGACATCTCGACCCATTCGGGAATCTCGGCGAAGTCCCACTTACAGTTGTGACATTCGATGTTTATGCGTTCGCTGCCACCGTAAGTGTAGGCCGATATTTCAGTCTTCCCCTTGACAATCAAGTACCCGTCACTATCAGTTGTCTCATATTCTCCGTCAAAAGTATCGCCACAGCCATTCAATATAATTAATGAGATGACCATGGATAGCAGGGTTGATATATATCGCAGTTTCATGATTCTTAATTTCCAGAAATGAATAGGAGGATTCCGGCACGTAGTTGCGGGCCTTTGCCGAGATTGTCAATCGCATCGATGCGCTCTGCGATTGCCTTGAACCCGTCACTCTCGTTGACACGCAGCTGATATTCGGGATTGACGGTGAGCGCGACACCGTTGCATAATGCGATATTCAGTTTGACCCCCGCGCTGACGCTTAGGGCGTTCGCGCCGTTTGCGATGGAGAATGACGGCTTGCCGCCGTCCTCACGTTCGGCGAGCTCGGTGTAGGTACAGCCGACCTGCGGGGTGAGCCGCAGACGTGTACCGATGCGTAGTCCCCAGCCGACACGCGCCGACAGACTCCATGGGCGGTACTGGCGTTGTTGGGTCGCCTCGTTGCTGTTCTTTTGCCAGTATACAGGGCCTTGTTCCTTTAAATAATATTGGTAAGACCCCTCGATGTTGAACCGGGAGATGTAGCCGCCCATGCCCGCGCTGATGGCACTGTTCTTGGATTGCAGGTAGGAGGCATCGACATAGAACTCGTCACGCCGTACAAGTATCTTGTATTGCCGTGCATTGACACGCACTTCGGGTCGGTTCAGAGACACTGTCCGGGAATACTGTGTATAACCGTCGGCTGTCACTCTGACATTTGCTTTCCCGTAGGAGTATGTACCTGAATAGGGTACCATGCCGACGTATTCGTCATCGATGTACACACGTCCGAACCGCGCCTTGGAGTCAATATCGAGACGGCAGCTGTTGTTCATGGAAAATATGACAGGCGTGGTATTGTTTTCTGTTACACGGCATTCCTGTTCGGCATCGAAGTAACCGTTGCATTTTACGGTTACAGTGTGGGTGCCTATGGGGATATCATTGAGATTCAAAGGTGTCGTCCCCGCCTTTTTGCCGTCGATGTATACCTGAGCTCCGAGAGGCGATGATGTGACACTTAATGCGCCGGTTATTGGTGTAGGCGGTTCAAGGTCGAATGTAGTGTTCCGGTCTCTTTCGACCGTGACTGACATTGATGTGGGGTAATAATCCTGACGGCGTGCCTCGATTGTGTGGTTTCCGGCACCGAGTCTTCCCGACCATGAGCCGACACCGCGCTCAATACCGTCAACCACGATTGTGGCCTCGCGGTCAGGGACTCGTATGTGCACCCCGGCGGAGTTGGGCGAAAAGAATGGTACGAGCGACAGCTGTCCGGCATCGCTCATGGTGATATTTTCAGAATAGGGCGTGAATAGTTCGGGCACAATGGTGACCTTGTGTGGGCCTGACATGACTTTAATGTGTTCCATCGGCAGTTTGCCTACCACCTGACCGTCAATAAGGAGTGTTGCATCGTGAATCGCCGGGTCTTCGGCGATTGTGAGGTAACCGAATGCGGGTGTGAGCTCAATGTTGACTTCCTGTGGCTTGTCGGGGTCATTGACGGTGACCTCTCCGTCATATTCACGGTAGTCGGGCGCAGTGACAGTGAAACGGTGAGTTCCGAAGTACATGTCGATGTCTACGTTTCCCGATGCATCCGTCTTAGACAGGATACCGTTGATTGACACCTGCGCGTGGGGTGCGTTGACGTGGATGCGTACCCTCTGGCGATGGTTGTAGTCGATGGTGTTGGTAATCACACGGTCGGATGTGAGACGGAGCACGTAGGTACGTCCCGGTTTCAACGATTGTCCGAGGCTGTAGTCGCGTATGCTCTCGAGCAATGGATGGCTGATTGTTATGTTCTTTACACCTGATGGCACATATACCCATATTTCACCAGGTTTCTCCTCGATTTTCATCGGAGCGAGCATTCCGGTGTCAAATGTGAATCCCCGCTCATTGGTTATTACCTTGATTAGGGCGCATTTCTTCCCGTTTATATCTTTCACGGTGGTTCCAGAGAGCGTGGCGGTCTGGTCGAGCCTGTCTTGCTCGAACGACTGCACCGACATGGTTTCGGGGTATGCCGTCACTGACAATGTGAGCATCATGGCTCCCATGAATACCTTTACCTTTTGGGACAATTTCATTGCGATATGATGATTTAATGAAGTTATTTAAACTTTTGAATCGATAACATTTTTAGGCTGTCTTGAGACTGATTTTGGTTTGTTTCAAGGAAGTGATGCGGGCATCATGACCGCGAAACAGGGCAAAAGCAGGCCAAGACATGCAAAAAGGTCTCGAAACAATCATGTGTTGACTTCTGGTTTAACATCTTTCAATAAGTTTAAATGACTTCAATTATAGGTCGAGACGGTATGTGTCATATATTATTGAGCGTCCGCCGAACTCCTCTTTATGCGCCACCATGCCTGAATTGAGGTATAGGCCACGGCTCTCATTTGATATGCCGAAATCGAAATAACGGCAGTCAGTGCTGGTGAGCAACTCGTTGTAAATGACATCCACGGCATATTGTTCCTTGCCAGTGTCGGTGGCCGCGGCATATTGCAGGTGCATGACCCCGTTTATAAGGTATATCACCGCCCCTGCAAGAATCTCGTTTTCCCTGTGGGCGATAAAAAATCTGATGTCATCGGGAAAGCGGTCACGCAGCAGTTGTATCTCGTGTCGATTGTGTACCGGGGTGACGTTGTGACGCACTCGTCGGTCTTCGACTATTATAGGCCAAAACAGAGAGGCATCGTCATTGGGGGAGACCGATATGTTGAACCGATTACGGCGTTTTAATGCGCGTTTACCAAGGCGTGACGATTTAATCGGGTCGGCGAGGTTGATTGTGGTTGACAGATTGCGGATGTCAAGGTGTGCTCCCATGCGCCATAGTGCGTACAAGTCTTCTTCGGCTGGTTGTTGGTGGTAGATGTGGGGGACAGGTTTGTAATAAAGGGTCTTGGCTCCGTCTTTACGAAGCCGTTCCGCAATCATCTCCAGGATGTTCAGCGGGGAGTTGTCACCCGCGCCTGATGTCCTGTTATCCATCACGAGTCCACCGTAGGTCAGTCCCTGATGGGAATGAACGGTGTCGCCGTCACGGTTGGCGGGGAAAAGTGCGGAGAGACGTCCCTTGGAATCGTAAACCATCAGTGAGCAGTCCTTGAATCGGTCGGCATGGTAGTCCATGTAGTTGCGGTTGAACAGGAACGTGCCGTTCTTGGAACGTGCGACAAACTCGTTCCAGGCATTGGCGTCACCGGGCGTATAAGGTCTGATTTCCATTAGCAGTTTCTAAGAGTCTGTTAAATCCAAACATTTCTAAAATCGTAGGGACGCGCCAATGTGCGCGTCCTATCGTCAAATCCCTGATTATATGGGACGCGCACGTTGGCGCGTCCCTACGATTCTTTAAACGGAGATTTATCACTCGGCGGGGGCTTTGGCTTCCCAACCCAGTGCGCTTGCACCCAGGACGGCGGCATCGGCCTCCTTCAGCTCCGATGGAATCAGGCTGACCTTCCCTTTATAGATGCTCAGCATGTTGCGTTCCATTGACTCGCGTACAGGCTTGAACAGAAGTTCTCCCGACTTGGCAAGACCGCCGAACAGCACGAATGCCGCCGGAGATGAGAACGTCGTGAAATCGGCGAGGGCCTGTCCGAGGATGTCGCCGGTGTATTCAAAGATTCGTTTGGCTATTTTGTCACCGGCCATGGCCGCGTCATAGACATCTTTGGATGTTATATCCTCGACGGGGATGTCGCGTAACAGAGACGGTTCGGTGCTGATTTCAAGGAACTCACGTGCGGTGCGTGCAACGCCGGTGGCCGAGCAGTAGGTCTCGAGGCATCCGGTGCGTCCGCAGCCACACAGCCGTCCGTTGTTACGTTTCATGATGACATGTCCTAATTCTCCCGCGAATCCATCATGACCGTAGACGAGTTGCCCGTTGACGACGATGCCACTCCCGACACCGGTCCCGAGTGTAATCATGATGAAATCCTTGATTCCACGTGCCGCTCCGTAGGTCATCTCGCCTATCGCGGCGGCGTTGGCATCATTGGTTATGGCAACGGGTATATGGAATTTATCATACATCATTCGGGCGAACGGTATCGGGGTTGGCCACGGGAGGTTGACACCGTCCTCAATCATGCCGGTAAAGAAGTTGGCATTGGGTGCGCCGACGCCTATCCCGTGGATTTTGTCAACTGCATCGTTCTCCTTGACGAGGGTGGTGATGCCGTTGTAGAGGTCATCGATATAGTCCTCGATTTTATTATGTTTCGCTGTCTTTATTGAAGAACTGGCGATAACGTTACCTCGAGTATCGACAATGCCGAACACCGTATTGGTGCCACCCATGTCGATACCTATTACGTATGGTTTGCTCATGGCGCTGTAATGTTAGCGTTGTGCAAACTGTGATGACGAGGCCACAAGTTCCTGATAGGCGAGGACGCCTTCGTTGTTTAGTTCGACCACACGCCTTGTGCCGTCAGGTGCGGGCATGCTGACATGGGTGTCATCGATGAATGTCATCAGTTCGTAACGGTTTCCGTCGGGAAGTGCAACGCTCCAGCTCTGTTCCTTGCTGTCGAAATCAAGGCGCACTGTCGAGCCATCGTTCTCTGATTTGATGGTGTATCCTTTTCCGTCACATTTCACAAGATAACGACCGTCCTTGCCATCGATGACTTTGGTGCCGCTTGCCACAGGGTTGTTGCCGCTCCAGAACTCAATACTGTTGATGACCAATACATCGGCGAGAGCTGATACTTCATACACCGGAAGAATCCAGAAAGCGATGAAAACGAGTTCGTTTACAAATTTGTCACCTACCTGGTTATTCCAGCTAAGCAGTTTGTTGGTGAGTGAGAAACTTCCGATGCACGATGTTGTGAGCATGGAGCCGCATAATGCGATTACGAGGGCTACTGACAGATATTTCTTTTTCATAATGCGTAATATATTAAGTGAAACAATGTTTTTTTGAATTAGGAATTAGGAATTAGGAATTAGGAATTAGGAATTAGGAATTAGGAATGAATCATAACCTATAAATCATAAACCATAAACCTTATACTTTAAACTACAGCTCAAATCGGTATCTTCGCTTTGGCCTTGTTGTAGAAATCAAAGACCGAACGGACATATTGATAGGTCTGTCGCCCGCGGAAATAGCCGTAGCGGCACACCGGGTCATTATAATATTCAGGTTTGGTTTTCATGAGGATTGCCTGTTCGACATTGTCATCCCACACACGCGGGTTGAGCCCATATTTTCCGGCGAGTGCGATTGCATCGAGGACATGGGCGAGACCTGAATTATAGGCGGCGACTGTAAATTTTAGCCGTTCATTTCGGTCAGGGACTTTAGAGGCGAGTGACTTGTCAAGTTCCTTTAATATTTTTACGGCGGTCGATATGCTGACGTCATTGTTTGTCATGCGGTCAGGTGTGACTCCGTAGGCTCTTGCCGTCGATGGCATGATTTGCATGATTCCTTTTGCTCCTGCCCAGGAAACCTGGGTGGAGTCATAACGGCTCTCGACGAATCCCTGTGCGGCAATCAACCGCCAGTCCCAGTTTATTTCGCGTGCATAACGCTTGAACAACGGGTCAAACCGCGATATTCTCCCGCCACTGAAATTGAAATTGAAGACATTCACCTCCTGTTTGCTCATCTCGAAATATCGTTTGAGCAGTTCGGCGCGTACTTTGGACGGTTGTGCCTGTTCGCTCCATGCGTTGATGGTGTCGGCGAGCCATGGGATTTCAGGCGAGACACCCCAGGCGGCACGTTGCGGGAAACTCACCTCGAGGGTGATGTCAAGGTCGTTGTAGTAGGTCTTGTTCAGGCGTGCGATGTCACTGTCAACGACGGTCAGCGGGATGTCCCCTTCCGATACCATGGCAATGAGGTCTTCAGTGATTAGTGTGTCGCGGTCGATGGCATGGATTTTTATCCCTCCGCCGAGTTCATCGTTCAGAT
Organism: uncultured Muribaculaceae bacterium; assembly: GCA_947628305.1. Lineage (GTDB taxonomy): Bacteria > Bacteroidota > Bacteroidia > Bacteroidales > Muribaculaceae > HGM05190. The sequence continues at coordinate 74,694 of CANQZG010000002.1, forward strand.
TGATGAGACGGTGCTGGTATTTTGAACCTTTCTCGACATAGACATCACGGCCGACAAGGTCGGTGACATCAGAAATCAATTTACCCTTGTCACGTGGTTGTACAAGTACCTGATTGGTGATTGTCTCTTTTCCACACGGAATGACATGACCCTTGTATTCGGCGGTGACAGGTACCTCGTAGGCCAACAAGTGTATTTTGCCTGAATCAAGCATCTCGACGGCCGAGGCGAGTGATGTCGCTACCTCCAGTCTGAACGGGATGCCTTTGTCGGTCGAAAGCTGCCTGACAAGGTCGTAGTCAAATCCCATCGGCTCCTCACGGTAAAGGAAATAGGAAGTGGGACTGTACAATGTCCCGACTATAAGTGTGTCAGGCAACGGGAAATGTACGATAGTTGTCAATACGGAGTCCACCGACTGTACCATTCTTTGTTCCGATGTCGTGCATGCGATTCCCGACAACGTCACGGCTAACGTTGCCACCAAAAGAACCAGCATGTCACGGCTACGGCTCATGGTGGAGGTAATGACCGGGATGTAATCAATATTCAAACACTCCTGCCGGAGACTTGATTGTCAATAGGTTGGAAGGCGCATCCTCGACATGTCCTATTATCTGTGCGGGTATACCGAATGATTCTGAAATCTCAATTACACGCGTTGCATCCTTTTCATTGAGATATATCTCCATGCGGTGTCCCATGTTGAACACCTTGTACATCTCGGAGGGGTCGGTACCGCTTTCACGGGCAATCAGTTCAAACAGCGGTGGGACAGGGAACATGTTGTCCTTGATGACATGTTTGTTCTCGACGAAGTGCATGACCTTGGTCTGTGCGCCGCCTGAACAATGCACCATGCCGTGGATGGCGGGACGCATCTCCGATAATATGCTTTTTATGACAGGGGCGTATGTGCGGGTGGGGGAGAGGACGAGACGACCGGCATCAAGTGGTGTTCCCTCGACCGGGTCGGTCAGGTTGCAAGTCCCGGAATAAACAAGCTCTTGCGGTACAGCCGGGTCAAATGTCTCGGGATAACGTCGTGCCACATCCTTGTTGAACACATCATGACGTGCCGAGGTGAGACCGTTGCTGCCCATCCCGCCGTTGTATTCTTTCTCGTATGTCGCCTTTCCTGATGAGGCCAGTCCGACGATTACATCCCCGGCTGCGATATTTGCATTATTGATGACATCGCTGCGTTTCATGCGGCATGTGACGGTGCTGTCGACTACAATAGTGCGCACGAGGTCGCCTATGTCGGCGGTCTCGCCACCTGTGCTGTATATGCCGACTCCGAGGTCACGCAGTTCGGCGAGGAGTTCCTCTGTTCCGTTTATGATTGCCGCGATAACTTCGCCTGGAATCAGCATCTTGTTACGACCGATGGTCGATGAGAGCAGGATGTTGTCGGTCGCCCCGACACACAGGAGGTCGTCAAGGTTCATCACGACCGAGTCCTGGGCGATACCGCGCCACACGCTGAGGTCGCCGGTTTCGCGCCAATAGGCGTAGGCAAGCGAGGACTTTGTTCCCGCACCGTCGGCATGCATTATGTCGCACCATTCAGGGTCGCCCCCGAGTATATCGGGTATAATTTTGCAGAATGCCTTGGGAAACAATCCCTTGTCAATGTTCTTTATTGCGTTGTGTACATCCTCCTTGGATGCCGATACGCCACGGAGATTATAACGGCGGTCGCTCATGATGTTGAAACGTTTCGGGTGTTACTGGTTAGAAGAAATATGTGAGACGTATGTCCCATGTGCGCGAACGTGCGCTGAAATCGGTTAGCTGACGTGTCTTCAGTGCGTAGGTCATACCCCATGTGTATGCCCCTGAGAGTTGCCAGTTACGGAAGATTTCGGCACCTGCGCCCACTTCGATTCCAAGTTCGCCACCCGCATACTTCAACGCCTCGATTTTGTTGTGACCCATCAGAATACTGAACGTCGGGCCGGCATATACAAATGGTGCGATAGTGTTCTCGACGCCGTTGAGACGGGTGTACTTGAAACGCAGATGGAAAGGAATGTCGAGATAATGCAGATAGGTGCGCTCGACACCGTACCCTTCAGATGCCCATATCGGTTTGTCGCCGAGGTGCAGCTTGGCACCGCGCTGCTCATATCGCAGGCCTATGTCGATGCCGAAGCCTATGCCCGGGAACATCAGCTCGCCCTGCACCCCGGCCGAAAACCCGACCGACTGGCCGACACCTATCAGGTTTTGTTTGAATTTAAGGGTGGTGATGTCTGCCCCTACGGTAGGGCCATAACGGAACTGAGCATTGGCTGTCATCCCTCCGATTAAGGCGCAGAGGATTATTATAGAAGTCAGTATCTTTCTCATTAATATTCAGGCTATTTAATACAAATTACTAAAATAGTGTAAAAATTACAACGCAAAGATACGGATAAGCGAGGGCAAAACAAAATTTATTTTGTCTTTGCCGAGCGGAAGTATCTTCGACGGAGTCAAAGATACGGATAAGCGAGGGCAAAAGCAAAAATAATTCGACATTTGCCATCGAAGTCAATGACTATTTGCTGTTTTTTTATAAAATGAGTAATTTCGCCATGTAATGAAAAAACTGGTGATATATATTCTGTTGTCTTTGACGATGCACTGCCCTGTCACTGTGTACGGCCAATCGTCGGGACGTGAGTTCCGTGGCGCGTGGATGCACACGGTCTATCAGTCACAGTATGCACGGCAATCGGCGGCGCAAAACAAGCGTTACCTGTGTCGTCAGCTTGACAGTCTACAGGTGGCGGGTATAAATGCTGTTATTTTCCAGGTAAGACCGTCGGCCGATGCATTTTATGCATCGAGACATGAGCCGTGGAGCCGCTTTTTGGCAGGAAAGGCGGGTGAAAAGCCTAATCCCTACTGGGACCCGTTGCGGTTTATGGTGGACGAGTGTCATGAACGGGGAATGGAACTGCATGCGTGGATAAACCCGTATAGGGTCACTACATCCCGCAATGAAAGATTGCCCGAAGGACATATCGCCTTGAGGCATCCCGAACGTTTTGTAAAATACGGGGGAAAACTGTACTTTAACCCAGGGTTACCCGAGAACCGGCGGTTCATTGCCGATGTCGTGGCTGACATCATCGACAACTACGATGTGGACGGGATTCACACCGATGATTATTTCTACCCTTACCCTGTCAAGGGCGATACGTTTGATGATGCCGAGGCTTATCATCGGTACGGCGACGGGATGTCTCTCGGTGACTGGCGTCGTGCTAATGTAGACTCTTTAATCAGCGAATTGCACGCCCTTGTCATGTCGCATAAACCATGGGTGCGGTTCGGGGTCAGTCCATTCGGGATATGGCGTAACAAATCTTCCGATGCCAAAGGTAGTGACACCAATGGCTTGCAAAATTATGATGACCTGTATGCCGATGTCCTCCTTTGGAGTCGTAACGGTTGGGTCGATTATCTTATGCCGCAGCTGTATTGGTCGTTGGAGAACAAACGCGCGTCCTATTTGACCCTCGTTGACTGGTGGGGGCGTAATGCCCGGGACCGTCATGTTTATATCGGGCAGGATATCGCTGTTACAATGAAAACGCCCGACCTATCACCGGGCGATGACCCCACCCAGTTGCATCACAAGGTTAGACTGACCCGTGAGAATTCTGCGATTCAGGGCAATTGCTGGTGGCCCGCTTATTCGATTTCGGCCAATGTCGGCGGTATCGCTGATTCGCTTGCGGCGACTGTGCAATCATCCCCCGTGCTACCACCGTCCTATCCATGGATTTCGGAAAATAGACCGCGCATGGTTAAGAAAGTATCGTTCACGACAGGGCTTGACGGACGCAAGACGCTGACATGGCATGCTCCGAAATCTCATAAAAACACCCCCGATGAGGTGAACCGGTACGCGATATATTCCGTGCCTGCTGCTGACGGTGCCTGTTTGACGCTCATCGCTGTCGTGCCCCGCCCGGGTTTTGTCCTTCCCGCCGGTTTCAGCGGCGACGTCCTAATCACGTCGGTCACCCGTGTCAACAATGAGTCGGACCCCGTTCGCGTCACTATAAAATAGTCGGTGGATATGGTAACAGCTTCGATTGTGGTTCATCGCACTCCCGCAGGGCAATTGAGGACGGCTCTTGAATCCCTTATGCAGGGTACGGTTGAGTGCGTGTATGTCATTGATAATAGTCCCGATGATTCCTTGAGGGTCGTATGTCGCGAATATCCTTGTGTGAGATATTGCCATGTTGAAAACCGTGGGTTCGGTGCCGGGCATAATATTGCGTTAAGGAAAGCGATTGATGGCGGTTCGGATTATCATATTGTGATGAACGCCGATGTCGTTTGGAAAGGGGACATTGTCGCTGATATTGTGCGGTATATGGAGTGCAACAGGGATATAGGGTTGCTTGCCCCGAGGGTTTATTACCCCGATGGGGTGTTGCAGTATTCGTGCCGGATGTTGCCTACGCCTTTTGTCCTGTTTCAGAAACGTTTTCTGCCACAATGGCTGTCGCGACGACGGCTTGACCGCTACCTTCTTGCTGATTCAGACCATTCACAGGCATTCGATTGCCCTTATCTGTTGGGTTGCTTTATGTTTTTCAGGGTTGAAGCGTTAAGAGATGTCGGATTGTTTGATGAACGTTTTTTCATGTATCCCGAGGACATCGACATATCGCGAAGGATGGGCCGTAGGTATCGCTCGGTCTACTGGCCCGGTGTCAATATCGTTCATGAGCATGCGGCCGCATCACGTCATGATTTGTGTATGCTATGGATTCATTTGTCCAATATGGTGCGGTATTTCAATAAATGGGGGTGGTTCATAGACAAAGAACGCCGGTTGATGAACCGGCGTCTGATGGAGAATCTCCCGCGTATTTCCAACAGGACGCGCCCTGTTGGCAGGGGCTGATTATTTTGTCGTTGTCGATGTCTTGGCGAGGGTGAAACCCGCGGTCAGGCCGTCGTATTGTTCCAGCAGTGCGGTCGCTGACTTGATTGATGTGGCATTGGTGAGCTTTCCGGCTTTTTTCAGGATGTCGAGGAGTTTTGTGACATCAAATGTAAGGTTCATCTGATTTTTGCCGAGCCCGGCGGTTGAGATGTAGGCTTCCATCGTCCCGAGGTTGATTGCCTTGAGGGCCTTGAATGTGAACATCACCTGTTTGCCGTCATCCGATAGTGATACTGTGCCGTTGAGTTGTCCCACTCGCAGTTTCATCGTGAATGTGCTGTCGGCGTTGAACGTCATTTTCATGTTCTGCACTCCGGCAAGTTTGTAGTATGTTGCCAGTTTGTTCTCTACGGTGGTTGATGCCGCCGCGCCACCGGCCTTTAACAACAGGTTGTCGCTCTTGAATGTCACGGCGGGTTTGCTGTAGTTCCATGTTCCGACCATGTCGGCGTACTTGAAATTGCCGCCGAGTCCCAGCGCGCCTGCGATTGCCGAGATGGCGTTACCCGTCTTGTCATTATCCTTTGACCCTGACGAGGGCAGATTCTTGAGTACATCGTTCAAGTCCCAGGCCGATGCCTGAAATGAGAAAAGGCTGATTACAGCCGTCAACAAAGCGATTGATAATGTTCGTTTCATATTTATTGTCTTTGAGTTGTCACAAAGGTACACTTTTATATCATAATAGAGCAAAGGATGCGGTCGTTTAGGTGGAAGAATTGGACAAAAAGAGGGTATTAATATATTTTAAGCGACTCATTAAACGCTGTTAACGCAAAAAAGAGTAATTTTACAAAATATTTGCCAATCAATGAAATTTCGACCATTATACAATCTTTCAGTCATAACCCTTCTGCTGACGATGTCATGTGAGACGGAGCGTGTCAATTATGACCCGGGAACGGGACGTATTGATATTGCCGTCAATGTCGACACCCACATGAAGGAGGTTGATGGAGGCAAGGTGTCTGACGCGGTTTTTCCAACACCCCCGACAATGGAAGATTTTAAAGTGTGGCTCTCTGACAAAAGCGGGCAATACAGCCACACGTGGGAATCGGTACTTGATTTTGACCCTGCCGAGCCTTATCTGTCAGGCGAGTATTCGCTCTCGGTCTACAATGTACTTCCGGCGAAAGAGGGTTTTGACTGCCCTTCGTTTGTCGGTGAGGCACAGTTGACGGTGTCGGCCGGGCGTGTATCGCCGGTTGAAGTGACATGCTCGCTTGCCAATTCAATGTTTGTGGTCGATTATTCTGACGCGGTCTGTGACTTTTTTTCGGATATAACCATGGCCTTACATTCGCCGGGAGGTGAGTATATAAGTTATCCCCGGGGGGAGACACGTCCATTATATCTACAGCCCGGTGATATATCGATGATTGTGTCTTTCACCATGAAAGATGGAAAAAAACTGAATTTTCAACCGTGCGAGATGACAGGGGTTCGCCCCGGATGGCTATATCACATCTCGGTTGATATTGTTGACGACGGTGTTCCTGCGCTTAGGATTTCATGCCCTGTGGATGAACGTCCTTCCTTGACAGAGGTGTCGTTGACCGATGAATTTATAAATGGCGAAGTTCCTTTTGTTACGCTCCACGGGGTTTCGGAAGGCAGGTTGTCGTTGCCGGAGGGTGGAATGCCGGTTTCATCGGTGGTAATGGATGTCGATGCGCCGGGAGGAATCGGTTCGATGATGCTCACAACAGTTTCATCGACCCTTTGTCCGCCTTTATGGCCTACCGAGATGGAACTTGTGAATCCATCGTCTGACCTGACGCAGCTATGGGGTAAAATGGGATTGTCTGTTTCGATGTCTGATGCCGGGGGAACATCGGGACAGCAAGCATCGATAGATTTTTCACGGTTGCTCTCCACCCTTAGATATGACCCCTCATCGCCTGAAACCGAATTTATTCTCGTTGTACGTGACCGTATGTCACGTGTATGCGAGCCTATTCAACTGACAGTTGTCACGGGGCCGGTTGATTTTGAAATCATCCATGTGCGACCCTCTACTGTCGGTGTGAACAGGGCGCAGGTCGTGGTGTCATCTGGTTTTGATGATTTTGAGGATAATCTAACTGTGGAGGTGAATGACGCTGCGGGAAAATGGATGCCGGCGACGGTTAACTCGGTGACAGCAGGGGATGAACCGTCACAGTATGTAATAGATTTTAATATACCTGACGGGACCGGCGATGTCGATGCACGCATTGTCTATTGCGGTACGGTTAAGGCGACATTTACGGTTAGACGTGTCTCCCCGGCCTTTTCGATAGATGTCGATGCGTTCGCCAGGTATGCAAGAATCAGGGTTGTACCAAAGGATGAAGTGAACCTGAAAACAATCACGTCATGGGTCGGCGTATATGCCGATGGCATGCCATTGTCGGTCTTGGAACGCGATGACGATAACGGGATTCTGACTGTTGTCGGGCTTAAACCTGGGACGCGATACAATTTTACCGCGACCGTTATGTCTCGCCCCGGCTTGGGGGATTTCACCGAGCCTGTGGCTGTGACAACCGAAGATACCCCGGTTCTTCCCAACGGTGACTTTGAAGAGGTAAAGGAAACGGTGAAGTATGAGGATATGCCGAGTGGAGGCCGTTATTCCCAGAACACCGTGGAGATATATAACCGGCAGAACACGGTTGACTACGCATTGTCTACGCCGGTTAAAGGCTGGGCGACAACCAATGACAAGACTTTCAACCTGAAGTCGCGGCGACATAACACCTGGTATATGCAGCCGTCGGTATTTTCGGTGTTTGATGCCCAGAGTGGCGGATATGCCGTCCAGTTGCAGAGTGTCGCGTTTGACCCCGATGGCCCTGAAATCCCGGATTGGCTGCAAGAGGGTAGGCCATACGTCAATTATTCACGGGCCGTACCTGATATATCCTACAGGGCGGCAGGTAAAATGTTCCTTGGAGAGTATTACTTTGATGTAAAAACGATGTCAGAGAGGTATGCCCAGGGGGTGGGGTTCAAAGGTCGTCCCACGGCTTTGAACGGTTTTTACCGTTACACGCCTTGCACGTTGACACCCAATGACCGAGGGCTTGTCGTGGTGAAGGTCTACGGGATGAATAACGGAGAGGAAACGGTGATAGCGTCAGGTCGTCTGACGTTGCCGGCCGCTACCGGATACACGGCATTCAGTCTCCCGCTTTCTTATCCTCTGTTCGGTGCACGCGCGACCCGTCTTGAGGTGATGGTGTCTTCAACGGTCGATATCGGGGATGTTGCGGAGGAGACATCGCGTGTGGTCACACTCCCCGACCCTGTGACATCATCATCGGTCGGTAGCCGGCTGTGGATTGACAATCTTTCGTTCGCCTATTGATATACCCACTAAAATTGAGATATGAGACGATTTAATATATTGATATTTATGCTTGCGTTGGCGGTTACAGGGACATCCCGTCTGTCGGCGCAGGAGCATTTCAAGCGCGGGCTTGAGCAAATCACGTTTGTCCCCGAGGGACAATGGATTACAGGAGTAAGCGTCAGCTATACCCATAGCAATCAGGACAACTATCAGTTTTTTATCGTGGAGAATCTTAGCGGTGACACCTATAGTTTCAAGGTGACACCTATGCTGATGTACTGTTTCAAGGATAATCTTGCGGCGGGCGGTAAATTCGGTTATGACCGTGCCATGACTAAACTTGATGCTGGTAATGTCATCATTGATTCGGAGACATCCTATGACATAGACCATCTGTATTCCTTGAGACAGAATTTCGGGGCGACAGCGGCTTTCCGTAATTATATCTCCCTGGGACACAGTTCACGGTTCGGTTTCTATAACGAGGTGGGATTGAATTTTTCAGGCGGTCAGTCCAAGATTGTAAATGGTTCGGGCGATGACATAACCGGCACATACGAGCGTAACTTCTCGCTTGGGGTGGGATTGACCCCGGGGTTGATTATGTTTCTGAACAATTACTCGGCAATCGAAGTGGGAGTTGGTGTCCTAGGGTTCAACTATAACCACACCAAGGCGACGACCAATCAGATATATGTGGCTGAACGGTCATCCAAATCGGCTAATTTTAAAATTAATTTGTTCTCCGTCTCGTTTGGAGTGACATTCTACCTTTAAAAGGAAACACAATGAAAAGACTTGTTGCTTTATTCAAGACAATATCGGTCGCCGTTGCAATGGTGACGACGTTCACGTCAATGGCGTCAGAGCCATCTTCGTCAAGGAATATAGTGCGTCTCAAGGGTATAGAGCCTGCCGATTCGGCTCTTATGAGCGAAAAGATAATCATCGGCAACGACACTGTGAGCATTATAATCCCCCAGCGCAACTTCGGGCGATATGACCGAGGTTTGTATAACTATGTGTTCATCCCCAGGGGGCAGTGGGCGTTCGGTCTCACCGCGGCCTACGGTGAGTTCAATTCATCCGATGTCCAGATTCTTGACATCCTGAAGGATTTCAATTTCGACGGGAAGGTATATTCGATTAATCCCGGTATAAGTTATTTCATTCGCAGCAACCAGTCGCTCGGCTTGAAGTTCAACTTCCAGCGAAGCGAACTTGACTTGGGGAGCCTTGCGCTTGACATCGATGATGACCTGAATTTCTCGTTGCATGATGTCAGCTATTATTCCCAGAGTTATGGCGCATCGTTTTTTTATCGCAGCTATATCGGTTTAAGTTCTTTAAAGAGATTCGCGATTTTCAATGAGGTTGACCTCGGTTTTGCGAGTGGGACATCCCGGTTCAAAAGATATTATGATGACGAGTTACGGGATACGCGAACCGTGTTTACCGAGACGGCACTGAATTTTTCGCCTGGTCTCTGCATGTTTATCATGGATAATGTCTCGTTCAATGTCTCGTTCGGTGTTTTCGGCCTCCATTTCAAGCATGAGAAGCAACGCACCAATGGAATCGAGGAAGGGACGCGCTTCACATCGGGGGCTAATTTTAAATTCAATCTGTTTAACATCAAATTTGGATTAGGTGTACACATTTAAACATAAACTCCATGCGCTTATTCCTGCGCTGTTATTGATATTGCTGGTGAGCGGATGTATAAAGAATGACATCCCCTATCCCCACATCCAGCCTAATTTCACGTCGTTTCAGGTTGTGAACCAGCAGCGTGCCACCGTGATAGACTCGATTGAACGCACGTTGACTGTATATCTGAACGAGGAGGCTGATATATACAACGTGCAGGTCGATGCTTTCAATTTGAATCCCCCTGGTGCCGTATGGCCCGATTCATTGAGGTTTATTAACGGGGCAGACCTTTCATCGCCTGTCGACCTGACTGTGTCGCTTTATCAGGAGTACACGTGGCGTCTGACCGCAGTGCAGACAATCGAACGTTATTTCACATTCAAAAATCAGATAGGCGCATCGGAGTTTGATGCCGAGGCACACACCGTGACGGCGATGATTGACGCTCGTGCCGATATATCGGCTGTGCAGGTCAACACTATCAAGCTCGGTGGGACATCGGCTGTAATGACTCCTGACCTTAATGGAGAGGTGGCCGACTTTACGTCCCCAGTCGAAGTGACGGTGACGGAATTCGGACGGGAGACGGTGTGGACTATATCGTTGTCGAGGGTCGAGGCATCGGTCTATACCGAGAGCGTAGACGCATGGACTTGTGTCGCATGGGTCAAAGGTTCGGCGCGTGAAGGGCAGGACAACGGAGTCGAGTATCGTCGTGCCGACAGTGATTCGTGGGAGCGTGTCCCCTCATCATGGATTGAACATGACGGAGGCAGCTTCATCGCCCGTCTGGTGCATCTTACGCCTTTGACACAATATGTCGCCCGTGCTTGTTCGGGTGATGATTACGGAGATGAAATCGCGTTTACGACCGAAGGGACGTGGACCATACCTAATGGGTCGCTCGATGATTGGTGGTTGAACGGGAAGGTATGGTGTCCGTGGGCCGAAAGCGGGAATAACGAGAATGCGCCTTTTAGTGAACGCCCTTGGTGGGATACCGGTAACAAGGGCGCGACGACATTGGGTCAAAGTAACACGACCCCCATTGATGATACCCCGACGGGTACCGGACGTGCCGCGCGTCTCGAGTCCAAGTTTGTCGGAATCGGAAGCTTCGGCAAATTGGCGGCTGGTAATCTTTTCGCAGGAATCTATGTCAAGACCGAGGGGACTAACGGCATCCTGTCATTTGGCAGGGATTTTTCGTTGCACCCCACCAAAGTCAAGGGTTTCATGAAATATAAGGGTGTGCCGATTTCCCATACATCCAAAGATTTTACCGACCTTAAGAACCGCCCCGACACGGCGATTATATGGGCGGCATTGATTGATTCGCCCCAGGCGTATGAAATACGCACCAATCCGAATAACCGACATCTTTTTAACCCTGACGGTGACGAGGTGGTTGCTTACGGACAGCTTCAATGGAGCGATGAGGTCAGCGACTACAGGGAGTTTGAGATAGAGTTCAAGTATAAGAGTCACTCGCGTAAACCCCGTTATCTGTTGATTGTCGCTTCGGCAAGCAAATACGGTGACTATTTTACCGGTGGCAGCGGTTCTGTCCTGTGTGTCGATGACTTCTCCCTCGATTTCGACTATTAGGGTGTGTTGCAGAATTAGCGAAATTGAAATTGTAGGGACGCGCCAACGGGCGCGTCCAAAACACATCTGATTATTTCCTCTGTCACGTAGGACGCGAACGTAGTCGCGTCCCTACGATTTATGTCGGTTGCATCGTGGGAAATAGTAGGTCATGGCTATCCGCAGTCTCTGTCGTAGGGACGCGCCAACGAGCGCGTCCGATAATGTGCCGGCTTGATTGCAAAGCAATCCATGAGATAGGGTTCTGCCATGGCAGAACCCTATCTCATAACATCGCCTGTTTCAGGTGTGACAGGAGCTCATCGGGAGTGATACCGAGTATTTTCATCTCGGAGACAAGGGTGGGCAACGTTTCATCGAAGAATTGTTGTCGCCTGTGGCGGTTCACCATTTCACGGGCGTCGTCAGCGAGGTAGAATCCCATGCCTCGTTTAGGAGCGATGATTGCCGCCTGTTGGAGGTATTCCAACGCTTTAAGTACGGTGTGGGTATTGACGGCAAGTTGTGCCGACAATTCTCTGACCGAGGGTATCTTTTCGCCCGGTTGCCATTTACCGCTCAGGATGTTATTGAGACAGAAATCGGCAATCTGTTGATATATAGGTTTGTCAGGTTTAAAATCCATTATATTTGGCGGTTTTTGAGAAGACGGTAGGTCAGCCAGTCCATTATGATGAAGTACACCAATGAGACCGAGGCTATAATGGCTAATAATGTCGGCATATGACTCATGACTGATGAAACGATGGCGTCAGGATTGGCCGGAATCCCGGCTTTTCCATCGGTAAAGCCATGGGAAAATGCCATATACGCGCCCCATATACCACCTATGAACGATAGTGCGAAAAATGCCACGAACGTTGCTATTACACCTTTGAGGATACGGTTGTGACGGCATCGCAACACGAAATAGAGGCATGTGACCGTGGGAACGAGATGCTGTAGGGTTCCGAGCAGCGCATAGTTGTTCAGACTGTCGGTCATTCCCATTGCTTTTTCAACTACATCGGGATAGGTGCCGCCTGCAAGGATGTAGATATAGCTTGAGAGCAGGGGAATTCCGAATGTCACGGCCGGAATCAGGACGAATGTGTACAGCAGATAAAACGCGAGTTTCTCCCCGGCGCGTGCCGGAATCATGGTCTCCACAGCCTGTGAATCGCTCTTGGCAAAGACAAGCGGTGCGAAATTGAACATGAATTGTAACGCTGACCATGACAGGGTGTAATATACGTCACCGAAATCTGTGCCATACAGCAATGGAATCAATATCCCGGCAAGGGTCGAGACCGCGAGATACCATATAATCTGTTTACGCACCAACGGCATGTAATAAGCGAATATCATTCCTGTGCGCTTCCATGAGAAATTATTGCCGATTGTTGTCATTTTTCTGATGTGATTAGGGTTAATATATTGTGTCTCGCCGGGGAACGCAAGGCTGAATACAGAAGCCTGAAATCGACTTTTGACTCGATTTTGCCTCCCGGATTGGCGACGATGGAATGAAACAGGCCTATCTCCTGTTCTTCATACAGGGGATATTTTGCCGGTAACGTGGAGTGTACAAATGCGATTTTCTCGGCTATGCGCCATGCTTCTTCGCTAAGGACGAGCCGGCCGTGGTCGAGTATGATTGCTCCGTCATATAGTCGGTCGAGTTCCGAGACTGTATGGGTCGATACAATTATATACTGCCCGTCGTCAATCGACTCAGCGATGAGTTGTCTCAATACGGATTTGGAATCGATGTCGAGACCGTTGGTCGGTTCGTCGAGCAACAATAGGTCAACTCCGAGCGCGAGGGCGTAGGCAAGACGTGCTTTCTTGGATTGCCCTAATGAAAGATGGGAAAATGCCTCGTCGCCCGTCAGACCGAAAGCCTTTAGGTTCCGGCGAAATTTATCATCGCTGAACGTTGGGTAGAAACGCGAGTGCATCCGGGCGAATGTATTGATGCTCCGTCCCGGGAAAAATGCGTTCTCATCAAGTATGAAACGACGTTGGAGCGATACGGGTGTCCTGTCGGCGAGGTCAGTGTCATCAAGCGTTGCCGTGCCCTCGGTGGGGGTGAGCAATCCTGCGAGCAGATGAAGCAGTGTTGTCTTTCCCGCGCCGTTTTCACCCATGAGGATGTGTATACCCGGGTCGATGGTCGCGTTGATGTCGTTCAGGGCGTGTAGCCCTTTGTGATAGCTGTAGGCGATGTGTTCAAGTGTCAGCATGGCTCTTATTGCATTACAGGTGTTACGTTAAATCCGGCCTTTTGCAGCAGGTTTATCAGGCCGTTGTTGCCGGGTAGATGTCCGGCACCCACGACAACCATCACCGACGCAGTCGGAAGGAAGCCTATAAGGAATTGCGCCCATTTGTTGTTGCGCTCGTTCATGAGACGTTGCTGTTCCTCTTCGGTCATGCCGTTGTCGGGGTCAAATATTATTGACGTTATTTCTCCGAGGTTCTGTGAACGGTAGGCGTTCGCGAGGGCCAATGCCTGTTTCAGGGCCTTGTCCTCGTCCCTTACAGTCTCCATCAGTTCCTCGGCCTGTTGTGAAATCGGGTTGCCGAACAGTGCCTTGACTTGGTCGCTGACCGATTCAAGGCCGCCGTTCTTTTTGCCGAGAGCCTTGGCGCGTGACTGTATCGTCAGGTCAATCTGTTTGCTTGGCTCGAAATCGGGGAATATCTTCTTGCTCATCAGTATTGCGAGCTGCGATGTGATTGCGCTTGGCTTCATGGGATAGAGCATCCTTATGTCGAATTGTGCGCCAATGTATTTGCCCAGAAAAGCCGCGACCGAGTCAAGCTGTATTGGCGTGAGGACTTTGTCAAGGGTGCTGTCGGCAGGAGCCATGACGGCCTGTTGCATCATTGCAAGGAATTTTGGGGAATTCATATCCTCCATGGCGACCTCGCCGTAAATGGCATCTACCGCCTTGAGTGCGTCATTGAACCCCGGCACGCTGTCGAGCATCGTCACAGGCGCGATGTGGTGAGTTCCGAAGATGTAGGAATCACGCTCGATTCCGTTACCTGATATTTTCCATAGCAGTTGTGCGTTCAGCGACATCGCCGCTGTTAAAGTGATGATTGCTGTGATGAATACCTTTTTCATATCATAAATGATTTTACTGGTTGTGGTGTTGTAGATGTCTACAACACCACAAAGGTACAACCAATTTTTAAACCACCAAACTTTCCGACAAAATTTTGCAAAAATTTTGTCGGAATTAGGATTATGTGGGTAACGGTAGGGACGCTTTTCAAAGCGTCCGGGGCGAATAGCCCGCGTCCCTACGATGTTGATTTGATAATTGTATGGAATGGGTAGGGTGCGGCCATGGCCGCACCGCGGAGCGGATAAAATAATAGAGGCATACCAATTGGTATGCCTCTATTATTAGGTGTATTAGGTGTTGGGATGAGTCAGTCCTTGTTGATTTTGAGGTCGACGGTGGTTTTGGCGGCGGGTTTGATGCCGTCGCGTTCGAGCAGGGCATCGATTGTGGCGTCCTGTCCGCGGAATCGGCGGTAGAGTTCGGCTGGATGTTCCGTTCCGCCCTTTGTCAGGACGTTGTTGAGGAACGCGTCGGCCGATTTTTTGTCAAAGATGCCGTTTTTCTTGAACACCGAGAATGCGTCGGCATCGAGTACCTCGGCCCATTTGTAGCTGTAATATCCGGCGGCGTATCCTCCCGAAAAGATGTGGGAGAACTGCGGTGACATCATTGTGCCGGGAACGGGGGCGAACATGCTAACCGACTTCCCTGCGGCGTTTTCAAATGCCTCGGCATCCTTCACCGGCTCGGTTATTGTGTGCCAAGCCATGTCGGTGAGTCCGAAGTTGAGTTGGCGCAGACATGCGTAGGCCGACCCAAACCGTGAGGAGGCGATGATTTTGTCGATATACTCTGTCGGGATTGTCTCACCGGTCTGGTAATGGCGGGCAAATCCGTCAAGGAATTCCTTTTCGGTCATATAGTTCTCGTTGAACTGCGATGGAAGTTCAACGAAGTCGCGGTAGACCGATGTCCCTGACAGTGAGGTGTATTTAGTGTTGGCGAGCAATCCGTGCAACGCGTGGCCAAATTCATGCAGGAATGTCTCCACCTCGTAAGGTGTCAACAGGGACGGTTTGGTGTCGGTGGGTTTGGTGAAATTCATCACGATTGACACATGGGGGCGTGAAATCGTCCCATTATCCTCGGTCCATTCCTCTTTGAAACTTGTCATCCAGGCACCGGGTCGTTTGGTCTCGCGGGGGAAGAAGTCGGTGTAAATCACCCCGATATAATTGCCGTTGGCGTCATTGACATCAAACGCTTTCACGTCCTTGTGGTACACAGGGATTGCCGGATTTTCGATGAATGTCAGGCCATATAGCTTGGTGGCGAGGCCGAATACACCCTTGATTACGTTGTTCAATTCAAAGTATGGACGCAATTCCTCCTCGTTGTAGCTGTATTTGGCATTCTTCAGCTTATTGGAATAGTAGCTGTAATCCCACGGGTTCAATGTCTCGATTTTACGGTTCTCGATTTTGGAGGCGTAATCGGTCAGTTCCTTGAACTCGGTGATTTGTGCGGGACGGTAAGCGTCACGCAATTGATTGAGCAGTCGATAGACGTTGTCGGCTCTCTCGGCCATGGTGTTTTCGAGCGCATAGTCGGCGTAGGTCTTGTGGCCGAGTAGATTGGCTATTTTCAACCGGGTCTCGGCTATTTCTTTCATCACGCCAATGTTGGAATACTCGCCTTTGGTGTTGCGGGAATTGTAGAGTCTCCACATCTTTTCACGCAGGTCGGGACGGTCGCTGTATTTCAGGAACGCGATATAGGTGGGTTGGGCGAGTGTGAAAAGGTATTCCCCTTCACGACCTTTTTCCTTGGCGGCGAGGGCGGCAGCCTCGACCGCGCTTTCGGGGAGTCCGCCGAGGTCTTTAGCGGTCAGCCATACTTCGTAGGTGTTCAACTCTTTAAGCACGTTTTGACCGAATTTTGTTGTCAGTTCGCTTAGGCGTGCGTTCAGTTTGCGATAGGTCTCACGGTCGTCCCCTTGGAGTAATGCGCCGTTGCGGGCGAATGAGTCGTAGGTGCGTTTGAGTAGTGTCTTGTCCTCAGCGTCAAGATTGTATAGGTCGCGGTGGTCATATACATATTTTATTTTATCCCAGAGACGCGTGTTGAGTGAAATCGATGTCTCATAGTCGCTCAATTTTGGGGTTAGTTTCAACGACAGTTCCATCATCTCGTCATTGCCGTCGGCCGACAGCAGGTTGAAGAACACGTTGAGCACACGGTTGAGGTCTTTGCCGGCGTGGTCGAGTGCGACAATCGTGTTTTCAAAGTCGGGGGTCGCACGGTTGTTGCATATCGCCTCGACTTCGGCGAGACCGAGTTCTATGCCACGGTCTACGGCTTCCTCATAGTGGGAGTTATTTATTAGGTTGAACGGCACCGTCTCATGTACGGTATCGTATGGCTTGAAAAACGGGTTGTCGTTACCCGCAGCGTTTGCCTGTGTCATAATCGTAAGTGATGTTGCTAAAGCAAGTGTGATTTTACGCATGTTTATATGATTATATGATTGTTTTGTTGTCGGTTGAGACCGAGGCTGCGATTGCGCTGTCCATGACAATGGATATCATGAACGGGTCCGCTCCGGCGCGTTCAAGGGTAGGGCGGTCATCGGTGAATTCCTCGGTGAAACGGTCGATGTGGTTGTCACCGGCATGGATGGACTCGGTGTATCGGCTGACGGCCTCCCGATAGTTGCCCTGTACAAGTTCAAGATGTCCTGCGTTCAGAAAATCGGTTGCATCGGGTTTGTCGGCAAGTATGCGGCTGTAATAGTCGCGACTGCGGTTGTAGTCGCCCGAGAGCAGCGCACACCAGGCGATGGGGCGCATTGCACGCATCGGGTTTTCGTCAAGGAATTCCACCTTGAAATATTGTTTCAACGCCTCGTCATATCGTCCGAGCTCAAGCAGACAATGGCCCATGGCAAGTGCGATTGAGAGGTCGTCGGGACGTTTTGCAGCCACCCGCTCATAATATCCAAGGGCCTTGGCGGGTTGGTCAAGGGCGCGGTGGCAATTGGCGATACGGCGGAGTGTCCAAAGACTCTCGGCATTCAGCAGTTCGCTCTGTTCGTAATATTTCAAAGCGTTCGCGATGTCGTTCTGTTGTTGATAGCACAACCCGATTTTTTGGAACAGCTGGGCCGAGGGAGGCAACATTGATGATAGTTCCTCCAAAACATCGAGAGCGTCGGCAAAATAACGGCGTTTCAGGAAAAATTCGCCCACAAGTGTCATAGTGTCCACATCTCTCAAGGTCTCACGCAGGAAGTCGACCTGAAAAAGGTTTAGCGATGTGGCGAACGGGTCGGAAAATTCCCCTTTGCGACGGAAAAGCCTGAAGAAACGATAGAGCCCCTGGACATATTTGTTGACGAAGTTCTCGCGTTTCTTCTTTTCCGGGACAAGCTCGGTCGAACGCAGTTCTGCCATATTGAGGTTTTGCATCTTGAACTGTTCCAGCATCATGCCGCGCTGTGCCGCAGGGATGCGGGCGAGGGAGAGTGCCATGGAATATTTGTCGCCGTCACACAGGAATGGCGCGGCTTTCAATACCTCAAGGAACGGCGCATGGTCTTCGCTCCCATCGGTGAGGAAAATGTGATGTTCCGGGTCAAAAGGTAGAAACCAGTTGGCAATGTCATTGAAGAACGGGAACGATTTCAGCGATGAGAATGTGCTCATCATCACGTCACCGCCATCCTCCTGGAGTTCCGACATCTCTTTCAGTTTATCCTGAAGCCCTGATTTGGAAAAAAGTTCCTCCCATTCAGGGTTCTCCATCAGTTCCTCGGGGCGCATGTCGGCGTTCATGTCGCGCATTTTCTTTTTTATGTCAGGACGCAGTTTTAGCATCTCGGGAATCACCTCCTCGGTCATTTTGCGGCTGATGCGTTCGGTGTCGCGGGCACGCAGGAACTGTAGGTACACGTTCACTACGTCCTCATGCCACATCGGGGAGTCGGGTAGCAATGCCAGTCGTTGGCGTAGGCTTTTCCCGACAGGTCGTTGGCGGTGAACCCAAAGGCCGAGAAGAAGGCCGGTCAGGGCCGATAGGCGTATCTCCTCCGATGTATCGGTCAAGGTGTATAGTTCGGCAAGAAGTGCCATACGCCTGTCGTCATAATATTCAAGTGCGCCTAATGTCAATGCCGATACAAGCTGTAGGCTGAATCCATCGGGATAATTTGTGTTGGTTATCATTGAGCCTATGCGTTCGCATGCCGAGGCCGATAACGGGAATGACACCCACACCCGGTTGAATATCTTCTTGGCGAGTTCGTCACGTTCCTTTAACAACTCAATGTATTCTTTTCCCGCGCCCTGCATCAGTGCCGAGGTGATTTTCCCTGACAATTGACTGTAGTCATCGTCAAGGGAGTCGAAGGTGCATGGTTGAAGACGCTGGACGCGCAGTGTGCCGAAATAGAGCGATGAAGTCTCCGAGGCGAGGCTGTTGCGAAGCAGCGAGTCGGTTAGCTGGAGCACGTCATTGGCTATGTCGTCATAGAAATTGACGCGTTGTGGGTCGACGCGACCGTCGAGGGCGTTGTCGGCCATCAGCCGGTAGTTCGTCGAAAGTTGTCTCAACGAGTCATGGACGCGTGACGGAGCCTGACAGTCTATTGCGAGGCTTTCGAGCGTGGAGAATGCGCTGCCGAGCCGTTTGTCGGCGATGAGGGCTTCTATCGTCTTTTTCCGGCTCTTTATATATTGGATATTCATGGGGCAAATTTACATATTATAGGGGCAATAGAAGCAAATACTATGCCAATTATTCACAAAAATGCGTAATTTTGCAACATGGATTTTGAATTGCAAGCCACTGCGCCGGGTTCAGCCGCGCGTGCCGGATTAATCACGACTGACCATGGTACAATCGAGACCCCTATTTTTATGCCAGTGGGCACTCTCGGGAGTGTCAAGGGTGTGCATCAGCATGAATTGCGCGATGACGTAAAGGCGCAGATAATCCTCGGGAACACCTATCATCTGTATCTGCGTCCCGGGATTGAGATTCTTGAGCGTGCAGGTGGCTTGCACAGGTTTAATGGATGGGAACGCCCAATCCTGACCGACAGTGGAGGCTTTCAGGTCTTCTCTCTGTCGGGGAACCGAAAACTGACCGAGGAGGGGGCGCATTTCCGTTCCCACATCGATGGTTCGCGTCATCTGTTCACTCCCGAGGGTGTGGTAGATATAGAACGTTCGATAGGCGCCGATATCATGATGGCCCTTGACGAATGCCCTCCGGGGACATCCGATTATGATTATGCCCGCAAATCGCTCGGCCTGACCCACCGTTGGCTCGCCCGTGGATGGAAACGATACAAGGAGACCGAGGGCCGCTACGGATATACCCAGGCCTATTTCCCGATAGTGCAGGGATGCACCTATAAGGACCTGCGTACCGAGTCGGCAAAGTATGTGGCCGATTTCGGGGCTGACGGCAATGCCATCGGAGGCCTTGCCGTCGGGGAACCGGCCGAGGTCATGTATGACATGATTGAGGTCGTCAATGACATTCTGCCCAAGGACAAACCCCGGTACCTGATGGGGGTGGGCACTCCCGCCAATATACTTGAGGCTATTGACCGTGGGGTTGACATGATGGATTGTGTCATGCCCACCCGTAATGGCCGTAACGGGATGCTTTTCACGTCGGAGGGTATCATGAACATGCGAAACAAGAAATGGGCCGATGATTTCTCTCCCATTCAGGAGGATGGGCCGAGTTATGTCGACAGGGTGTATTCACGGGCCTATCTGCGGCATCTTTTCATCAGTCAGGAACTGCTCGCCATGCAGATTGCATCCATTCACAACCTCGCGTTCTATCTCTGGCTCGTCGGCGAGGCACGCCGTCACATAATGGCAGGGGATTTCGATGTGTGGAAACCTGTGATGCTTGAACGTGTAACCCGACGCCTGTGACATCATGAAGCCAATCAAGATTTTAGACCGATACATAATAGGTAAGTTCCTCGGCACTTACATCTTCGCGATTATATTGATACTCGCGATTACAATCATGTTTGATGTCAACGAGAAACTTGACGCATTCCTCAAGGCTCCGCTAAAGGCCACGGTGTTTGACTATTTCCTGAACTTCCTGCCTTATTTCGCCAATCAGTTCAGTCCGCTGTTCACATTCATCGCCGTCATATTCTTTACCTCCAAGCTGGCCGACAATTCCGAAATCATCGCCATGCTTTCAACCGGCATGAGTTACCGCCGCTTCATGCGTCCCTATCTGATTTCGGCGACTATCATTGCGGCGGCCACGTACCTTCTGAGCGCATACATCATCCCTCCGGCCAATGTCGAGCGAATAGACTATACAAACACATACGTGAAGAACAAGCGTGTCGATTATGGCTCCAATATCCAGTTACAGGTGGCCAAAGGGGAAATCGCCTATATGAGCCGGTATGACAACACCTCCAAGATGGGTTACAAGTTCTCTCTCGAGACGTTCAAGAACAAAAAATTGATTTCGCGTCTGACGGCGCAGACAATCAAGTGGGATACGCTCTACCGCTGGCAGGTGCGTGATTACATGATACGTGATTTCAAGGGTAACCGTGAGACAATCCGCCGTGGTGTGCGTCTGGACACCATTATCCCGATAGAACCGCGCGACTTCCTTATCTCCAAGAATGACCATGAGATGATGACATCACCTGCGTTGCGCGAATACATTTCACGGCAGAAAGAGCGTGGTGTGGCTAATATCAAGGCGTTTGAAATCGAGAACGAACGGCGTTATGCCATGACGGCCGCCGCTTTCATCCTGACAATCATCGGTATGTCGCTGTCGTCGCGGAAGGTAAAGGGAGGCATGGGTATTAACATCGGCATAGGCCTCGTGCTTTCGTTCAGTTACATCCTGTTCATGACTGTGACATCGGCATTCGCCGTTTCGGATTACACGTCGCCTATGGTTGCGATGTGGATTCCAAACATGCTTTACGCGATTATTGCCGTGATTCTTTATCGCAAGGCATCGAAAGGCTAAGGCTATCTCCGAAAATAGTGATTTTTTTATCATCTTAAAAAATTTAATGGTATGACAAAGAAATCAAACAAGACTCTGTTCAGCTTTTTTGAAGAATGTATTGTGAGACTATCGGTTATGGGGCGGTCGCGCACAGCCGAGAATTACAAAGTGACGTTTAATAGTTTCAGGCGTTTTCGCGGAGATGTAGATATGGTAATCAGTTCGTTGAACGCCGGAATGATTGAGAGTTACGCCTGTGAACTCCGGCAGACGGGGTTGAAACGTAACACGATATCGGCCTATATGCGCGTACTGCGTGCCGTCTATAATCGCGCTGTGGCATCAGGTTATGTCAAGAATCCCGGTAGGCCGTTCCGCAATGTGTACACAGGGATTGACCGTACTGAAAAACGCGCGATACCGCTTGACGCCATGAAGCGTGTATGGCGTTTTGACCTGTCGTCCAATCCCGTGGCGGAGTTTGCAAGGGACATGTTTATGTTGAGTTTTTATCTAAGAGGGATTTCGTTTATTGATATGGCGTTGTTGAGACCGTCTGACCTGCATGACGGATTCCTGTGTTATTGTCGTCGCAAGACGGGCCAGTGGCTAAGAATCCAATGGGAATCGCCCATGCAGAGAATCATCGAGCGTTACGGCAATAATGCCGGGCGGTTCATGCTCCCTATAATACCGCCCGGTACTAAAGGCGGGGATTCGGTGGCTTTGAGGGAAGCCAACAATCGACTCAATTATCATCTGAAGATTATCGGTCGGCGGCTGGGGTTGGTAATCCCTCTGACAATGTATGTGGCCCGTCATTCGTGGGCATCTATCGCACGCTCGAAAAATGTTCCTCTTTCAGTCATCAGCGAGGGTATGGGGCATGATTCCGAGGCGACCACTATGATTTATCTCGCCTCGCTTGACTCCTCGGCGGTAGACCGCGCCAACGCCATGATGTTAAGTCTGTTGAAATAGTGCTGTTTACAGGAGGGTACTCCTGGGCGGTTGATAAAGTGTTGCATAATCCTTCTTCGAGGTCATTATGGCTTGATGAACAGCTGGAACAGCAACGGGAGGAGTAGTGGCATCAACATAATCGAGATTGTAATGACGAGACCTATGTATGCTAATTTGCGGGGACGGCTGAAGAGTCCTGCGAACGATAGTATGAATCCTGCCAGGCATAGTATCCCCGATAAAACCATCGTCCACGCACCATCACGCGGGAAAAGTAATGCCACGATTCCTACCGCCAGTGACAACAGCGCGGCGATGAACCCCGCGCGGCCTATGTTGTTGGTCTGTTGGGATGACGGTCTGATAATGGGATTGCTCATGATGGTTGACAGCTTCTGATAGAAACGATGAAAGTGTATTGCATCGACATCGTAGGGACGCGCCAACGTGCGCGTCTGTTTATTGCAAGGTTGATAATCTGTTATATTAAGGACGCGCACGTTGGCGCGTCCCTACGATGTCGATTTACGAGTTTTGCAAAACTCGCGTTTTGATATTGGTCTTTTATCGGCGTGAGCGTTTTCTCGATGATTTTTTGCTTGTGGAGGCGGTTGTGCGTTTCTTGCTTTTGGATTTTGCAAACTTTGTGCTGCGTGATTTCACCTTGGCCGGGCCGTAATGTTGCGATTTCTCGTAACTGTTCTTGTCGAATGTAAAGACCTCGCGATGGGTGGTCTTGTTTTCGAAATCTATTATCGCTGCGGGGTTGATGGCAAGGCCGAGGTAACGGGTCTCGAAGTGGAGATGGGGGCCGGTGCTGCGTCCTGTGTTTCCACCGAGTGCGATAGGCTCGCCGGCCTTGACACGCTGGTTGGGTTTCACAAGGAAGCGTGACAGGTGGCCGTAGACGGTCTCCATGCCGTTGTCATGGCGTACTACGACGTAGTAACCGTAACCTTTGCCCTCAAACTTGGTGAGACGCACTTTGCCCGAGAATGCCGAACGGACGGTATCGCCCACCGATAGGCTCATGTCAACACCACGGTGCATACGCCCGAAACGTGGTCGCCAACCGTAGGGCGAAGTGACGCGTCCAGGGACGGGCATCACGAAATCCTCTACATTTATCTCTTTCTGTGCGGGAATCGAGACCGAATTACCGTAAGGATTGACGCTTTGGCTTTCCCAATGGCTTCCGAATACGTCTATATTTTCAAGCGCCTCGCGCTTCTTAACATCTTCAAGTACTTTCTGAGAAGGGGCGGAGAGGGGTTTCTGATTGGCGATTAATTCGCGGTGTTGATTGGTGTGGGTGGCGGGAAGACGGTAAGGGGTCTGTGCCTGTGAGGAGGTTGTGGCGGTAAAACTTAAGACTGCTGCTAATATTACTGCTCTGCTTTTGGAAATAAACATTTTGTTTTCTTGGTTTTATCTTGTTGGAGAGTTGAAAAAATCGGTTTTGTCGGGAGATTATCCTAATTCTGATGCCGCGTTGAGGAACGGGGTCAGGAACGGGGTGTAATCAAAAATCTCGTCATCCTTGAAGAATCGGTGTGTCTCGGCCTCGGCGTCTTCGACCGATGAGGATGCGTGGATTATGTTTTCTTGGTTACTCATGGAGAAATCACCGCGTATTGTCCCGGGCGCGGCCTGACGGCCGTTGGTTGCCCCTGTCATCAGTCTCACGACATTGATTGCATCCACTCCTCGCAGCAACATGACTATCACAGGGGAGGCAGTCATAGAGTTGAGGATTGAGGGGAAGAACGGTTTGTCAACGAGATGGGCGTAATGCTCGCGCAGGATTTTCTCATCGAGCTGCATCATCTTAATCCCGGCGATGACAAGTCCTTTCTGTTGGAAACGGGCGATTATATGCCCTACAAGGCCGCGTTGCATTGCCGATGGTTTGAAGATGATTAGTGTTTGCTCCATTGGTTTTAAGATTTGTTTAGAATTTTATCTCCGATGTTTCAAATGTAGGGATTTTCAGCGGGTTTTAAAAATTATAGCTTTCCAAAAATCGTGAAAAGTGTGAAAATGAGATTTAACCTAAACTATAAATCCTTGAAAATCAATACTCATTGTGTTAATGTGAAAAATGGCTAAAAAAGATTGAGGTATCTATATCGAGAAATCTAATGTTAAAATATTGTTAATTATTGTATTTTTAAATGGTGATACTTTAACGATTAAGGGCTCTAAGGACACTAAGGACTTTGAAGCCGCTCTGTTTTAACTGATGCGGCTCCAGTCGATTGTCTTATCGTTGAGATAGCCGAGTTGTTGCAGAGCCATGCGATTAGCTGGGGAAGATAGTGTGGGGTCCTCATCAAGGAGACGGCAGGCTGCGTCACGGGACAGCTGTATCATCTGCCCGTCGATGGCGAGATTGGCTATTTTCAGGTCAAAAGGTATGCCGCTCTGTAAAGTGCCTTCGATGTCGCCGGGTCCGCGTGTCTTCAGGTCGGCCTCAGCGACGACGAAGCCGTCATTGGTTGATGTCATCAATTCAAGACGCTCGCGTGTCGGTTTGGCAATCTTTCGTTTTGTCATCAGGATGCAATAGCTTTGGTCGGCGCCACGTCCCACGCGTCCGCGCAGCTGATGTAGCTGGGACAGGCCGAACCGCTCGGCGTTCTCGATGAGCATCGTTGTCGCGTTTGGGACGTTAACCCCCACCTCAATCACAGTGGTGGCGACAAGTATGCGCGCTTCGCCTGACGCAAATATACTCATCTGGTAATCTTTTTCGGCCGGTTTCATCTTCCCGTGGACGTATGCCACGCGGTAATCCCGGAATGTCTCGGAGATTGTCTCGTATCCCTCTTCGAGACACTTTAGGTCGAGTTTTTCGTTCTCCTCGATTAAAGGGTAGACGATATAGACCTGCCGTCCTTGTCGCAATTGGCGTCCGATGGCTTGATACACGCTGAAACGTTGCTCGTCATATCTCAAGAGCGTCACGACCGGTTTACGACCGGGCGGAAGTTCATCGATGACCGACACGTCCAAGTCGCCGTAGACAGTCATCGCGAGGGTGCGGGGAATCGGTGTGGCGGTCATTACGAGTACATGCGGGGCGATGTTGTTCTTGCCCCATAGCCTTGCACGTTGCGCTACGCCGAAACGGTGTTGCTCGTCAATGACCGCGAATCCGAGGTTCTTGAACTTGACGTTGTCCTCGATGACGGCGTGTGTCCCGACGAGTATGTGCAGCGAGCCGTCAAGGAGCTGCCTGTGGATTTCATCGCGTTGTTTCTTGCGGGTCGAGCCTGTCAGAAGTTTGACGTTGATGCCGACAGGGGCCACCATTGACGATATTGTGTCGAAATGTTGCGTGGCGAGAATCTCGGTCGGTGCCATTAGGCACGCCTGGCAGCCGTTGTCGAGGGCTATGAGCATGGTAAGCAACGCCACAAGTGTCTTACCGCTGCCGACATCGCCTTGAAGCAGGCGGTTCATCTGTCGTCCTGTGGCCATGTCGGCGCGTATCTCCTTGATGACGCGTTTCTGTGCCCCGGTCAGTTCAAATGGCATGCACTGGGTGTAGAATGAGTTGAAATACTGTCCGATGCGTAGGAACCGAAATCCGTTTGACGCCGATTTTTGTCCGCGGGCGTAACGTTGTATATTGAGTTGGAGATAGAACAGTTCTTCAAATTTCAGACGCTCCCGTGCCCGTTGTAGTTCATGATTGTTGCTTGGATTGTGGATGGTCGCAATTGCCTCGCCTATATTCATCAGTCGGTATCGTGTCACAATGTCGGCGGGCAGTGTCTCGCTGACAATCCCCAATGTCGAGATTACCTGTTGCTGTAGTGAGAATATCGAGCGTGAGGTGAAACCTCGGGTGCGTAGTTTCTCTGTGAGGGGGTATACTCCTCGCAGGCCCTCGCTTGCGGAGGCTGTGCCTTCAGGGTCGATTTCGGGATGGGTCATCGACCATCGTCCGTTGAACATGGTCGGTTTCCCGAATACGATGTAGGAGTTTCCGGGGAGGAACGCATCGCGCATCTGTTTGATTCGGTTGAACCAGACGATTTCCATCAGTCCGCTTCCATCGGAGAACAGCCCGATGAGACGTGTCTTCGCTCCGTCACCCTGTACCGAAAAAGTCACAAACTGTCCCTTTACCAATACAGTCGGCATCTCCCCTGTGAAATCGGCGATGCGGTAGGTGCGTGAGCGGTCAATGTAGTGGGTCGGGAAATGGTACAGCAGGTCATGATAGGTCTTTATGCCGAGTTCCTTTAAGAGCAGTTCGGCACGTTTAGGCCCCACACCCTTCAAATACATTATGTCCTTGAATCGCAGACGGTTCATTGACGAGATAAGAATAGGTCGGCGATGGCGATGTCTCCGGGATATGTGACCTTTATGTTGGTTGTCTCACCATCCACAAGGACGAGGTTATCCATTCCTGCGGCTTCAATTACTGATGCGTCATCGGTGAATGTTTCCCGGTACGGTAGAGAGTAGGCGGCTTTCAATTTGGAGGCGTTAAACCCTTGCGGGGTCTGGACGGCGCGGTACTCGGTGCGCTTGACAGCCGATGAATGACCGTCGGCGTTGACATGTCGCAGCGAATCGGTGACAGCTACGGCTGGTATCGCTCCGTCAGCCCCCTGCCTGACCGTCTCGATGACGGCATTTATTATACGGGGGGTGACGATGGGTCGTGCCCCGTCATGTACGGTGATGATTTCGGCGTTGTTGGGTATGATATCAATCGCGGCCTTGACGCTGTGCCATCGTGTCGCGCCACCGGTGACAATCGAGGGTGAGGCATAATGGTGGGCGTGGCACATCTGTAGCCACGGCTCAATCATCTCATGGCTTAAGACCAGTATCACCTCCCCAGTGTGGCTTGAACGTATGTTGTCTATAGTCGTCATGAGCACCGGGCGTCCGTCGGCAAGGGGACAAAATTGTTTGGGGAGTTCACCGCCGAAACGAGAGCCGCTCCCGGCCGCCACTATCACATGATATATGCCCGTGTGAGTTCTCATCAGAGCAAGGTTATGTCACCGAAAAATTCAGGGCGGTGGAAATCGGGACGTGGTGAGTCAATCGGTGCCCAGCTAAGGAAATGAGGCTGGGATGTCCCGGAGGCGCATTTATAAAAATTGGCCTTCATTTCGATTGGCCGGCCTTCATATCTTACACCGATTAGGTCCAGGGGAATCGCGGCAAGTAGATTCCATGTGAACAATCCTTCAAGTTCCTGGAACGGTCGGTTGCCACAGGAGGCGAAACGGACGATGCGTTTAAGTTCATCGGACGTCAGGCGTGTTGGTTTATCCCTCTCTGTACGGTGTGATGCCGACAGAGTCCCGATGCAATTGAACTCGAAGTTCCAGTAATGGCCGTCACACCCCGGTGACACAAAGAATTCAACGCATGAATCTTCGTGAACAGGGGAGTTGTCCTCCTCGTTGACAGCACGGAGGTAGTTGCATCTGACAAAGAAATCGATGAACAGGTATTCCCCGTTGTGCCCGGTGGAGAATGTTGTCAGCGGGTGATACGGGAACTCGGTCGCCCAGTTGAGCGATTCCACTGTACGACGCGTGCCTTCGCTTTCAAGGATATTGATTGCCTGGCAGGGATGTGCCGCGTCAAGTCCGGCGATATAGGGGATTTCAAGATTCATAGGGGTGTCTTCTATTGGTTGAAATGTTCATAGATTCCGGCGGCGATTCCGTAGACGGCTATCAGCATCAGAATCACGGCGAGAATGCGGTTTATGAGCCACAGCGAGCGGACATTGAAGTGGTTGCGCACCTTATTGACAAAATATGTGATGAGGAACCACCATAATACAGCTCCGGCGAATATACTGATATATCCTACCACATAATGATAGGCCATGAACTCCGGGACAAGGAAATTGAACCGGGCAAAAAGTGTCAGGATGAAGAATACAATCAATGGATTGGAAAATGTCAGCAGGAATCCTGTGGCGAAATCACGCCAGTAGGTGTTGGCCTGGATGACCGGTGGCTTGAGTGAGCGTGCGGGGTTGGAACGGTAGAGATAGATGGCGTATGCGATAAAGATGACACTGCCAAGGATTTGGAGCATTATATGATTCCGCTCTATGACATCGGTGACGAATGACAGACTCAACCCCGTCAACAGTGAATAGAACAGGTCGGACAAGGCTGCGCCGAGACCTGTGAAGAATGCCGGCCACCTGCCCTTGTTAAGAGTGCGCTGGATGCACAGCATCCCTATCGGCCCCATGGGGGCTGATACAAGAATGCCAATAAGCAAGCCACGGTATAATATTACCGGCAATAATTCCATTGGAACGCAAATTTACAAATTATCGCATGAACAATGCAAATAACGCTGTGTTAAATTTGAAAAGACAGGCGACAAATAAACGGCATGATGATTGAATCACTTGTGTTGATAACAGCGGGATTTGTATGCGTGATAGTGAATAGATTTGTACGCATATATTTTAAGGTCAGGGCGCGTAAGCATCCCGGCGCAGACTGGCGTGACATGTCACGTCGTGTGACATTGCCCCTCTCGGTCCTGGGGATGACGCTGTCGGTTGTGGGTGTTATCGTGCTTTTGTTGACCTGATAAGTCAGTAGGAGAGGTGTTCGCGGCGGGCGGCATCTATTCTAAGAAGGATGAACAGCAGGAAGGTAAATCCCCATAGCGAGGACCCCCCGTAACTGAAGAACGGCAGGGGAATCCCGATGACAGGGCACAACCCTATCACCATGCCGATGTTGATGGCGAGGTGGAAAATGAAATAGCTCGCGACACAGTAGGCGTACACGCGTCCAAATATCGACGGCTGTCTCTCGGCTATGTGTAATACTCTCAATATCAGCGTTAGAAACAGTATCAGAACAGCCGTAGACCCGATGAAACCTTCCTCCTCGCCGATGGTGCAGTATATGAAGTCGGTGTGTTGTTCGGGGACATATTTCAGTTTAGTTTGCGTCCCGTTAAGGAACCCTTTGCCGGAGAGTCCTCCCGACCCTATGGCTATTTTGGATTGGTTGACATTGTATCCTGCGCCACGCGGGTCATCCTTGATACCGAGAGCGACAAGGATGCGTTGTTGCTGATGGTATTGGAGAACATTGTCAAATGTATAGTTGATTGAGAACAGGAATACCACTGCGATAGCAACGGAACCCGTGGTGACAAATATTTTCCGGGTCCCACCTCCTCGAAGCGACATTAACAGGCAATACAGGCACGCGACAATGAGGGCGGTCAGGAAATATGCAAGACCCGGTACAGTGACTCCAAATATGGTGAGGATGTATATTAAAAGGCCACTCCCGACAAACCATAGCAGAATATTGCGTGCCATCACCGGTTGTCGGCAGTAGACGGCGACCATGCACACCATAATCAACATGATAAGGACAAATACAGTGAATTGCCCCGCCGGTATGCCGATTATCATGGTCTCGGTGAATTTTACGGCGAGGACGAAGAACACGACCGCACACAATGCGGCGAGAAGCACCAGTCCGCTCATGCCTTCACGATAGAGGACAAAGAACAATGCCATATAGGCGAGTGCCGAGCCGGTTTCTTTCTGGGCAAGAATCAGGATGACCGGAATAAAGATGATGGCGAGTGCCCTGCCGAAATTGGCACGTGACGCGGTGAGGCTGAAATTGTACCCGCTGAACAGTTTGGCAAGTGCGAGCGCGGTCGCGACTTTGGCAAATTCAGCCGGCTGGAGACTCATCGGGCCGAGTACGAGCCATGAGTGAGACCCCTTGATGTCAGGGGCGATAAATATGGTTACAAACAACACAAGGAGTGTGACGATGTAGATGGGATAGGCATACGTCTCATACACGCGAGAGTCTATGAGCAACAACACCAGTGCGGCCACTAACGCCAGGCCTATCCAGCGTATCTGTTTACCCGAGAATTCAGCGAAATCGAATATACTGGCGTGGTCAAAGTCATAACTTGCCGCGTAGATGCTCACCGCCCCCGCCGTCACGAGCAGCAGGTAGAGAATCACTGTGAACCAGTCGAGATGACGGAATACCGAGTTAGTGTTTCTTTGTTCCACTATACATGATTGTGTTAGATGTTAACATACGGTGTTCGATGTGTTTGCGCGAATCCGAAATGTGCCCTTTAAGATATTTCTCGATGACGAGACTGCCTATGGGGACACCGAATGTCGCACCGAACCCGGCGTTCTCAACATATACCGCCACGACGATTTTAGGGTCATGGTAAGGTGCGAACCCCAGGAACGCCGAGTGGTCGCGACCGTGTGGATTCTGGGCTGTGCCGGTTTTTCCGGCGACCTCGATATCTGGAAGATTGGCGAGTTTACACGTACCGCCAGTCACTGCCATTCTCATTCCCTCGGCAATGTCGCTGAAGTATCGTGCGTCTATGGTGGGATGACGGCGTTGTATCAGTTCCGATGGCAGCACGGTGTCCTCGATTTCCTTGACCACATGTGGCGTTATGAACCATCCCCGGTTGGCAATCGATGCACCGAGGTTGGCAATCTGAAGGGGGGTCGCGAGGATTTCCCCTTGTCCGATTGAGACCGAGATGATAGTGTTCGCGCTCCAGCGACCTTCACCGTAGACTTTGTTGTAGAACTTGGCGTTGGGGATGAATCCACGGCTTTCGCCAGGGAGGTCTACACCGAGTTTATACCCGTAGCCGAGAGATACGAGATGCTTTTTCCACACCTCGAAAGCATCGGCCGATGACCCGTATTTGCTTTTGCGGTCGACCATCGCTTTGAATCCCCAGCAGAAATAAGCGTTGCACGATGTCTGCAATGCGGGTTTAAGCGGGATGGGGGAGCCGTGTCCGTGGCATCCCACCCTGAGACCGCCGGATATGAAGCCACGGGAGCAGGGATAGGCGGTGCCTGTGGTTATAATGTTCTCCTGTAGGAGAATCAACCCCTGACTTGGCTTGAATGTCGAGCCGGGGGGGTATGCTCCCTGCAACGCACGGTCAAACAGCGGGCGGTCAGGGTCTTTTACCAGCATGGCGTAGTTTTTCCCGCGTTCGCGTCCCACGAGCAACGATGGGTCATAATTGGGTGCCGAAACCATGCAGAGTATCTCGCCGGTGGCCGGCTCAAGGGCGACAACCGCCCCCTTTTTGTTGACCATCAGTGACTCGGCATATTGTTGCAACTCGATGTCGATACTGAGTTTGAGGTTCTTACCCGCAACGGCGTTTTTGTCATACCTGCCGTCTTCATACCGTCCTTGTATCTGTCCACGGGCATCGCGTATCAGCACTTCCGCGCCTTTTTCTCCACGAAGGAAACGTTCGTAGCTGCGTTCTACGCCGAGGTCGCCTGTGTAGTCACCCGACATGTAATAGGGGTCACGCTCGATGTCCTTGGCCGAGACTTCGCGAATGTTTCCCAGTACATTGGCGGCGCAATGGTAGTTGTATTGACGCAGGATTCGTTTCTGGATAAAGAATCCGGGGTATCGGTACAGTTTTTCCTGTAACCGACCGTAATCCTCGGGGGAGAGGTGGGTAATCAGTGTCTGCGGGGAATAGGAGGAGTAACCGGGGTTGAGACGCCGGTCTTTCATGTCGGTCAGGCGTTTCAGCAGCTGTTGCCGGGTGATGTTCAGTGTACGGCAGAAGTCTATCGTGTCAAAATCGTGCACATCACGCGGTATCATCATCACATCGTAGGCCGGTTGGTTATATACCACAAGCCGACCTTTGCGGTCATATATTATTCCACGCGAGGGATATATGGATTTCTTCAGGAATGCGTTGGAGTCGGCATAGTCCTTGTACTTGGAATCCATCACCTGTAGGTCAAATAGCCTGAAGATGTATATCAGGACAATGATGATGATGAAGGCCCCTATGACGAACTTTCGCTTTTCTAAGTTATAGTCTTTTCTCACGACGCTTGCTCATTAGACTGTCAATACCCAGCATTATAAGTCCGGACAGTATTGTGCTGCAGACTATGCGAAGTACCATGCCGGCTATATCAAAGAATGTGAATGCCTCGATGACGGATATTAGCGTGCAATATATGAGTGTCATCGTAAACAGGTATTTGATATATGCCGCGGTACCGATAGTGCGCATCGAAGGCTCGGTGGATGATAGGTCGTCCTCACGTGGTATATAGAGATGTAGGACCTGGCGGCGAATCATGGCTGTCAGTGTGCATGCCAGTGCGTTCATCCCGTAGGTGTCAGAGAAAATATCTATCGACAGTCCAAGAAGGAATGAGATTGTCAGCACCCAGTTTAACGACAGGGTGATTGGTAGTCTGAAAATGACATAGATGAAGACGAAGGGCACGGCCACATTGAAAAGGCACACATGATTGAACACAGTCGCCTGTGCCAGAATCAGTATGATTGCAAGGATGACGAGTTGCAATGTGGTCTTGTTCATTTCTATATCTTATTTTTCAGTTTCAGAGTCAATGTCTTTTTCGACAGTCTCAAGTTCTTCTTTCAGGCTGTCCTTGACGACGCGGACTGTAGACAGTGTGGAGAAGTCGGTGAAAAGTCTTACACGGAGGGCAAAGAATGACCCTTGGTTGTCCTTGACAGTCCCTATTACACGCCCTACAGGGACTCCCCCGGGGAATACTGATGAGAAACCGCTTGTGACAATCGTGTCGCCGGTCTTGAATGTGGCATGTTTCGGAAGCTCCTCAAGTACCGCCACGCGGGAGTCCTTTCCGTCCCACACCAGTGAACCCACATGTTCCCTCCCTTTTACTTTGCATGAGATTCTAAGGTGGGGGTTCAACAGGGAGATGACACGGGCCGTGTGCGCCCCGACAATATTGACCACGCCCACGACCCCGTTTTGGTCTACCACACCCATTTCGGGTTTGACCCCGTCAAGTAAGCCTTTTTCGATGGTGATATAGTTGTGGGGGCGGTTTATTGAGTTGTTGATGACGTGCGCGATGATGAAGTTGTATCTTGCGAGCGATGAATCAACCCTCATCGACGCGGCATATTTTTCTTCGTTCTGTGAGGTCAACGCCTGACGCAGGACGAGCACCTCCCGTTCAAGTTCGGCGTTACGTCGCTGAAGGTCTTCATTGATGTCACGCAGAGAGAAATAGGAGGTGACGCCGCTTGAGGCTTTGTAGACCGATGACGCCACTGTTCCGGCCGATGACAGGAACACATAGTGCTGATAGGGATTGCTGTTGAATAGTAATATGCAACTGACGGTCACATATAACAGGAACAACATCCACGCACTGTAACGCACGAAGAAATTGAGAAGATTGTTCACTCCGTCGGGACTATCAGCGTATCAGGAACGAGAATCGGTCGATATTCTTCAGTGCCACACCGGTGCCTTTGGCTACCGCGAGCAGGGGGTCTTCGGCAATGTGGAACTGGATGCCGATTTTATCGGTCAGTCGTTTGTCGAGACCGCGCAACAGTGCACCACCGCCGGCGAGGTAAATGCCGTTCTTGACGATGTCGGCATAAAGTTCGGGTGGAGTCTGCTCCAATGCACTTAAAACCGCAGCCTCGATTTTTGAGATGGATTTTTCGATGCTGTGTGATACCTCCTGGTAGGATACCGGCACTTCCATAGGGAGAGCGGTCATCTTGTTGGGGCCGTGCACGATATAGTCGGCCGGCGGGTTGTCGAGTTCGGTAAGGGCTGAACCCACGTTCATCTTTATAAGTTCGGCCGTGCGTTCACCGACCTTGATGTTGTGGACACGGCTCATGTGGTCCTGTATGTCATCGGTGAGGTCGTCACCGGCTGTCTGGATGCTCTTGTTGCTGACAATCCCACCGAGTGAGATTACAGCGATTTCGGTTGTACCGCCGCCTATGTCTACAATCATGTTGCCTTCAGGTGCGACGACATCGATACCGATGCCGAGGGCGGCTGCCATAGGCTCGTATATCATGTAGACATCACGTCCTCCGGCATGTTCTGAAGAGTCACGAACGGCGCGTATCTCGACTTCGGTCGAGCCTGAGGGGATTCCGACGACCATCTTCATCGAGGGGGAGAACCAGTTGCTCTTGGCACTCGCCTTCTTTATTAATCCGCGTATCATCAGTTCGGCGGCGTTAAAGTCGGCGATGACTCCTTGGCGAAGTGGGCGTATTGTCTCGATGCCTTCGTTTTCCTTGCCACGCATCTGCTGTGCTTCGCGTCCGACGGCTATCATTTTGCCGGTTTTTTTGTCAAGAGCCACTATTGATGGCTCGTCAATGACAATCTTGTCATTGTGTATTATGATTGTATTGGCCGTTCCGAGGTCAATTGCAATCTCTTTGGTGAATGAGAAAAGTCCCATGTGAAATAATTTATTGGGAAGATATGTATTGGTGTGATTTTTAATGTTTGAAATGGCGGAAGCCTGTCATAGCCATCGACATGCCGTTGGCATCGCAATATTCCACTGAATCGTTGTCACGGATTGAACCTCCGGGATGCACGACTGCGGTGACGCCTGCCTTGTGGGCGATTTCCACACAATCGGCAAACGGGAAGAATGCATCTGATGCCATTACAGCCCCGTCAAGTGAAAATCCGAACGAATGAGCTTTCTCGATGGCCTGTTTCAGAGCGTCCACACGGGATGTCTGTCCTACGCCCGATGCAATCAATTGGCGGTCTTTTGCAAGTACAATGGCGTTGCTCTTGGAATTTTTTACGATTTTGTTGGCAAATAGAAGGTCATCGGCCTGTGCAGGGGTTATACCCTGTTTTGTCACGATTTTCAGGTCTTCGGGTGTCTCGGTCTTTGTGTCCCGGTCTTGGACAAGTGCTCCGTTGAGTGCCGAGCGGAATACGACAGGCGATTGCGGACAATCCTTACGCACGAGGATTATGCGGTTTTTCTTCGATTGTAGGATTTCAAGTGCATCGTCATTGTAGGTGGGGGCGATGATTACCTCGAAGAATATCTTGTTGATTTCTTCGGCGGCCTCGCGGTCGACTGTCGCATTGGTGATGAGCACGCCACCGAATGCGCTCACCGGGTCTCCGGCAAGTGCGTCACGCCAGGCCTCAGCCACGGTTGGGCGGGATGCGAGTCCGCAGGCGTTATTGTGTTTCAGTATGGCGAATGTTGTGTCGGTGAACTCGTTGATGAGTGATACCGCCGCATCGATGTCAAGGAGGTTGTTGTAGGAAATCTCTTTGCCGTGGAGTTGGTCAAACATGGCATTGAAATCGCCGAAGAAACGTCCGCGCTGGTGGGGGTTCTCTCCGTAACGGAGATGTTTCGGGGTGTCAAGGGCGACACGTAGGGCGGTCGGTTCGGCATCATCGTCAAAATAGTTGAATATGGCGGAGTCATAACCCGATGACACTGCGAATGCGTCACGGGCAAGAGCGCGTCGCTGGGCGAGAGTTGTCTCTGCCCCCTGTGCAGTCAGGATGTCCCGGAGTACAGGGTACTGGGCCTTTGATGCGACGATGACAACGTCGTTGTAGTTCTTTGCCGCGGCACGAATGAGGGAGATGCCGCCTATGTCGATTTTCTCGATGATGTCGGCTTCGGGAGCACCTGATGCCACTGTCGCGCTGAAAGGGTAAAGGTCCACTATCACGAGGTCTATTGCCGGGATATCATACTGCTTGACCTGCTCGCAGTCCCGGGCGTGTTCACGGCGGTTGAGTATGCCGCCGAAAACTTTGGGATGAAGGGTCTTCACGCGGCCGCCAAGTATCGACGGATAGCCCGTCAGGTCCTCTACCGCGTCACAGGTATATCCTAGCGATGTGATGAAGTCTCGTGTCCCTCCGGTTGAAAGGAATTTTACCCCATTGTCATTAAGTAACTTAAGTATTTCATCGAGTCCGTCCTTATGAAACACCGAGATAAGGGCGGTAGTTATTTTCTTATTGTCAGCCATACCTATTTTATACTCTTTTATATTCAGTGTTAGTTTAAAGTGCAAAATTACTAATTTTTCAGAACCAAATGCCGTGTAAGTGTGTTTTTTATCAATAAGATTTATAAAAATAATCTACTTATGGCTAAAATAGGAATATTTTATGGCTCCACGACCGGTACGACCAAGGATATTGCCGGGCGTATCGCCACGAAACTTGGCGTAGAATCATCATCGGTATATGATGTCGCTGATACCGCTCCGTCGGCTGTTGCGTCATACGATGTCCTGTTGCTGGGCACGAGCACATGGGGCGCAGGAGAGATTCAGGATGACTGGGAGGATTTCATGGCGGGTCTTGAGGTTCTTGACCTTAGTGGAAAGAAAGTCGGATTGTTTGGTTGTGGCGATGAATCCATGAGTGATACATTCTGCAACGGAGTGGGAATACTGTATGACCGTCTTAAAGGGTCGGGGGCACAGTTTATAGGCGGCTACGGGACTGTCGGTTATGAGTTTGAAGAGTCGCTCGCTGTGCCGGTTGACGCTGTTGAGGCGGTTGGATTGCTCATTGATGGTACCAATCACTCTGACACTGTCGATGAGCGTATCGACGGCTGGGTGGCCGAAATCAAGAAAGAGATTGATTGAGGGCATACTGTTTTATCGGAAATTTCCGGTAGTACGGTATATTTATAGGAAGAACGGGATTTGGCCTGTTATCTTCCATTTTCATCAATTATGCAAAAATAACAGTTGTCAGTAGCTTCCTGTAAAGGGGAAATAGTAATTTTGCGTTAACATTAGAATGTTAATGCTGTTAAATATAATGTTCATTGTATGAAGCGACATGGGTATCACTTGTTTTCACGGATGTTTGTTCCGATAACGGTATTGTGTGTTTTTCTATGCTCTGTGTCAGGCTGTAAAAAGACTGAAGTGGAGTTGCCTGTAGTGTCGGTCAGTCCCGCTGTTCGGGAGAACGTGGAGATTTATGGCGAATATGTGGGCCGTGCACGCGCCCAACAGTTTGTCGAGGTTAGAGCCAGGGTCGAGGGTTATCTTGAACGGATGCTTTTTGACGAGGGCACTTACGTTGACAAGGGTCAGGTATTGTTTGTCATAAATCAGGAGCAATACAAGGCGCGTGTTGACAAGGTAAAGGCTCAGCTCCAGAAAGATGAGTCGCAGGAACACAAGGCCAAGAGGGACCTTGAGCGCATACGTCCGCTTTACGAACAGAATGCCGCGAGCCAGCTTGACTATGACAACGCTGTAGCGGCATACGAGGCCGCCAAGGCATCGGCGGCCATGAGTCGGGCCGACCTCGCACAGGCCGAGCTTGAGCTTGGTTACACTACCGTGCGCTCGCCTCTGTCGGGATACGTGAGTGAACGCAATGTCGACCTTGGCTCCCTTGTCGGGCCTGGCGCGAAGTCATTGCTTGTGACCATAGTCAAGAGTGACACCGTCCTTATTGATTTCAGCATGACGGCTCTCGACTATCTGAAGAGTAAAGAGCGTAATGTCGAGTTCGGTGGCAAAAATGAGGAACGTTCATGGCAGCCCTACGTGACTGTCACGTTGGCCGACAACACGGTATATCCCTATAAAGGCACACTGGATTTCGCAGACCCCCAGGTCGACCCGCAGACAGGGACATTCTCTGTGCGTGCCGAGATGCCCAATCCATCCCATGCCATTTTGCCCGGTCAATTTACCAAGGTCAAGCTGCTTGTGGATGTCCGTGAGGGAGCGACAGTGATTCCCCGACGCTCCTTGATGATAGAGAAGGGTGGCGCACATATATTTGTATTACGTCCCGATTCGACGGTGGAGAAACGTTTCATCGAGACCGGGCCTGAAGTACAGAACAATGTCGTGGTCGAGCGCGGCCTCAATCCGGGTGAGAAGGTCGTTGTCGAGGGACAGCATAAACTTAGCCCGGGTATGAAAGTCAAGGTAAGCGCGACCAATAATGAAAACAAAGGGAAAGGGCAGTCATGAAAATGAGTTTTTTCATCGACAGGCCTGTTTTTTCAGCCGTCCTGTCGATATTGATAGTTATATTGGGTCTTATCGGACTGGTAATCCTCCCGGTGGACCAGTATCCACAGATAACCCCGCCTGTAGTTAAGATTTCGGCCTCCTATCCGGGAGCGAGCGCGTTGACAGTCTCGCAGGCGGTGGCCACGCCTATTGAACAGGAATTGAACGGGACCCCCGGGATGCTTTATATGGAGTCATCATCCACCAATTCGGGCGGATTCTCTGCAACGGTGACTTTTGACATATCGTCATCGCCTGAACTTGCGGCTGTCGAGATTCAGAACCGTGTCAAGCTCGCCGAGTCGCGTCTCCCGACCGAGGTCGTCCAAAATGGCATATCGGTCGAGAAACAGGCATCGAGCCAGTTGCTGACGATATGTCTGACATCTGATGACCCGAAGTTTGACGAAATCTATCTAAGTAATTTCGCCACGCTCAACGTGCTTGACCTGTTGCGACGGGTTCCGGGGGTCGGTCGTGTGTCAAACATCGGTAGCCGTTACTATGCGATGCAGATATGGGTGCAACCCGACAAACTCGCCAATCTTGGAATCACGGTCGCTGACCTTCAGAAAGCATTGAAGGACCAGAACCGGGAGTCGGCGGCCGGTGTCATGGGGCAGCAGCCGACCGAGGGACTCGATGTCACTATTCCTGTCACGACTCGCGGACGTCTGTCGTCCGTCAGTGAGTTTGAGGAGATTGTTGTCAGGGCCAATCCCGACGGTTCATTGATACGTCTGCGGGATGTGGCACGCATATCCCTTGAAGCACAGTCCTATAATACCGAGAGCGGAATCAACGGCGAGAATGCCGCTGTGCTCGCGATATACATGCTTCCGGGAGCTAACGCCATGGAGGTCGCCGACAATGTCAAGAAGACCATGGAGGAAATCAGTCGCTCGTTCCCCGAGGGGTTGAACTATAACATCCCGTTTGACATGACGACCTATATCTCGGAGTCGATACACGAGGTGTACAAAACCTTTTTCGAGGCGTTGTTCCTTGTCATTTTTGTGGTGTTCCTGTCATTGCAGAGTTGGCGTGCGACGGTCATACCGCTTATCGCAGTGCCCATTTCACTGATAGGCACGTTTGTATTCATGCTCGCTTTCGGGTTCTCTCTTAATATGTTGACATTGCTCGGTCTTGTCCTCGCGATAGGTATTGTGGTGGATGACGCAATCGTTGTTGTCGAGAATGTCCAGTATATAATGGACGAGGAAGGGTTATCACCCTACGAGGCGACCAAGAAGG
Source organism: uncultured Muribaculaceae bacterium (assembly GCA_947628305.1). GTDB lineage: Bacteria > Bacteroidota > Bacteroidia > Bacteroidales > Muribaculaceae > HGM05190. The sequence continues at coordinate 114,465 of CANQZG010000002.1, forward strand.
CAATGCACGGACTGACAGGGCCTATTATCGCGACATCTCTGGTGTTGGCCGCTGTCTTTGTCCCTGTATGCTTCCTTAGTGGAATCACAGGGCAACTTTACCGACAGTTTGCGGTGACGATTGTGGTGTCGGTGTTGTTATCGGCGGTCGTCGCCCTGACATTGAGTCCCGTGATGTGTTCTCTGTTCCTTAAACCACATGACCGTTCGGCGTCCGCTCGTAAAAACAAGGTGTTCCGAAAAATCGACGAAGGCCTTTCAATGGGAAATTCAGGTTTTATAAGGATTATAAAACTGATGTTAAGACACAAGAGACGTGTCCTTGTCGCTTTTGTGGGTATGATTGTGGTGATTTTGGCGATTGAGTGGATGATGCCGTCAAGTTTCCTCCCGGTGGAGGACCAGGGGTATTTCAAGGTGGAACTTGAACTGCCTGAAGGGGCGACGCTTGAACGTACACGCACCGTCACAGCACGGGCCGTCGAATATTTGAAAGCCAATCCGGCCGTCGAATATGTCCAAAGCGTGGCGGGCAGCAGTTCACAGGTGGGCAGCAGCCAGGCACGGAGTGAACTCACAGTCATTCTCAAGCCTTGGGGTGAACGTGACGGCGAGACCATTGATGATATAATGGCGCAGGTGAGACACGACATGAATGAATATCCCGAATGTAAGGTCTATCTGTCGCGTCCCCCGGTGATACCGGGGCTTGGGTCTTCGGGCGGTTTCGAGATGTATCTGGAGGCCCGTAACGATGCGACATTGCAGGACTTGGATAACGCGGTGGATACTTTGATGAAATATGCGGTCATGGAGAAGTCTGTCACCGGGTTGTCCACCTCGCTTCAGTCTGACATCCCTCAGCTTTATTTTGACGTAGACCGAGACAAGGTTAAATTTGCGGGTGTGCCTATGGCCGATGTATTCTCGACGATGAAGGCTTTCACCGGGTCGGTGTATGTCAATGATTTCAATATGTTCAACCGCATTTACAGGGTCTATATACAGGCTGAGGCTCCTTATCGTGAGAACCGTGATAATATAAACCTGTATTTTGTCAGGGGTGACGGAAACAAGATGATTCCCCTGACATCGCTCGGCTCGGCATCCTATACGACAGGGCCAGGCAATCTCAAGCGGTTCAATATGTTCAACAGTGCGTTGATACGTGGTGAGGCCGCTAAAGGATATAGTTCGGGCGCGGCGATGGCATCCCTTGAGCGGATTGTAGAGAGCCGTCTTCCTGACAATATAGGGGTTGAATGGGCCGGCCTTTCGTTCCAACAGAAGAAGGCCGGAGGTCAGACCGCCCTTGTGATGTGTCTTGTCGTGGTATTTGTATTCCTGTTCCTTTCCGCACTGTATGAAAGCTGGACTGTCCCTCTCGCTGTGATTCTGTCATTGCCTGCGGCCGCGTTCGGTGCATATCTGGGTGCATGGATATGTGGACTTGAGAATGACGTTTATTTTCAGATAGGTCTTGTGATGCTGATGGGTATGGCCGCGAAGAACGCGATTCTTATAGTCGGTTTCGCCAAGCGTCAGGTCGATGAGGGGGCCGGTGTCATTGATGCCGCGATTTATGCTTCCAAGTTGCGTTTCCGTCCGATACTGATGACATCATTGGCATTTATCTTGGGTATGATTCCGCTTGTGATAGCATCAGGCCCCGGTGCGGCGAGCCGTCAGGCAATCGGCACAGGTGTGTTTTTTGGCATGATTTCTGCTGTGACACTGGGCGTATTGCTTGTACCGTTCTTCTTTGTATTGATATATCGTGGCCTTGAAAAGGTCAGGAATGCATCGAGCGGTATCTCTATGAAACCACTTTCTCTCAAATTATTGAAACGGAAATGAAATTGCGTGTATTGTTATATATGGCCGTTGTCGCCCTTTGTGTGCAGTCTTGCAAGCTGGGGCACAGGTATTCAAAGCCGACGGTGAATATCCCCGGCGGTTACGGTGTCGCCACTGTTGAGGACAATGATACATTCTCGATTGCCGACCTTCGTTGGTGGGAGATATACACCGACACTGTCCTTCAGTCGCTGATAGAAAAAACTGTCCGCAACAACAAGGACTTAAAGGCGGCCGAGGCGAGAATCAGGGAACTTGCGGCACGCCGTCGCATCGATGCCGCCAATCTGCTGCCACAGCTAAACGGGAATGTATATGCCCAGAAAGAGGCTACGAACTATGGCGGTGATAATTACAAGAATGACCCCGAACTTGGAATCAAGGCGTCAATCAGCTGGGAGGCCGACCTGTGGGGTAACCTGCGCTGGGCCAAGGATGAAGGAACGGCACAGTTCCTTGAAAGCATCGAAAATAAGCGGGCTTTGACAGTCAGTCTTGTCGCGCAGGTCGCCGAGACCTATTTTGAACTTGTCGCACTTTACAATGAACTTCACATTGTAAAACAGACATTGAATGCACGCACCGAGGGCGTGCGTCTTGCCAAGCTGCGATATGAGGGCGGTCTCACATCCGAGACATCCTATCTGCAGGCACAGGTGGAGTATGCCCGCACAGCTACCCATATTCCAGTGCTTGAACGGGATATAGCCTTGAAGGAGAATGAATTAAGCTATTTGACCGATGACTGGGACTCCCGCATAAGGCACGTGTCGATGAGTGACAGCATCGGCATGATGGCGACGCTACCGGCAGGTATCCCGTCGAGTTTGCTTGAACGACGCCCTGATATACGTGCTGCCGAGCAGCGTGTAATCGCGGCTAATGCCGCCGTGGGGGTCGCTTATACCAACCGTTTTCCCCGTCTGACACTAACGGCGCAGTATGGTGCCGAGAGCGAGACACTTTCGACACTGTTGAAATCGCCGGTATATTTCCTTAGCGGTGCGTTGTTAGGCCCGATTATAGATATGGGACGTCGACAGAGTGCCTATCGCGCCCAGCAGCATGTGTATGAACAGGTCTGTTACGATTATGAGAAATCGGTGATGAATGCTTTCAAGGAGACCCGTAACGCGATAATTTCCTTCAACAAGGCCACGGCGATATGTGAATCTATGGCAACGTTGGAATCATCGTCCAAGTCGACAATGGAACTGGCGCAACTCCAGTATATAAACGGGGTCATAGGTTATCTTGACGTCCTTGATGCACAACGAAGCTACTTTGACGCGCAGCTTGGCTTGAGCAATGCCTTGTGTGCCAAACGTCTCGCCATGGTGCAGTTGTACAAGGCTCTCGGTGGCGGGTGGTTGTAGCGGTCGGTTTCCCGTGTCATTGAGAAAAATTGCGCGAAAAAATAGCAAAACAGTTGCTTGTTAAAAAAAATAGTCTTACCTTTGCAGCGGTCAAAATGAAACACGACCAAATATGGTGAGCATAGCTCAGTTGGTTAGAGCGTCGGATTGTGGTTCCGAAGGTCGTGGGTTCGACCCCCACTGTTCACCCCAAAGAAAAAGCGGCCATCCTGAATGGATGGCCGCTTTTTTTATCATTTTTCCTGTGCTTGATATTGCAGGAGGTTATAGACGTGGGTCGCGCGTTCCTGTAGACGGGGTTGCAGATAGGACGCTTCGGTGGGGTCGGTCATCTTCAGGTCGGCATATCGGTCTTCGCCGTTGATGAATGTCACGAGTTGGCCATCGGGGGTGGCGCAGTCGATTGTCAATGGGTTCTTTCCTTGGGCCGAGAGTGAGGGGTTGTAACGGTAAAGTGGCCAGTAACCGCACTTGACGGCGTTGCGTTCCTCGACAATTGAATGGCTCATGCCACTGCGTATCCCGTGATTGATACAGGGGCAGTAGGCGATAACTATCGACGGGCCGTGGAACTCCTGTGCTTCGCGCAGTGCATCGATGGCCTGTTGGTAATTGGCCCCTAAGGCAACGGAGGCGACATACACTGTCCCGTAGGTCATCATCATGCGCCCGAGGTCTTTCTTGTAGGTGCGTTTACCGTCCGGTGAATATTTCGCCACCGCCCCGAGCGGTGTGGCCTTGGAGGTCTGTCCGCCGGTGTTGGAGTAACACTCGGTATCCATGACGAGGATGTTTATGTCCTGACCCGATGCGAGCACGTGGTCGAGTCCTGCGAATCCTATGTCGTAGGCCCATCCGTCGCCACCGATTGCCCATACGGTTTTTGCGGTGAGCATGTCCGATGCTTTCAACATCTCTGTCGCGAGGGGGGATGTGGATTTGCCAAGTTCCTGTTTAAGTACTGCTGATGCCAACGGGGATTTCTCAAGGTCATCTATGACATCAAGCCATGCTGACAGTGCGTTTTTTAGCGTGACGGGGCAGTCAGGGGTTGCTGACAGTTGATGAGCGAGTGAAACGAGGTGTGCACGCCGTTGTTGTACAGCGGCTGTCATACCGTAGCCGTACTCGGCGTTATCCTCGAACAGGGAGTTGCCCCAAGCCGGGCCATGTCCGTGACGGTCGGTGCAATAGGCATTGCTTGGAAAATTTGCGCCCCATATCGATGAACACCCTGTAGCGTTGGCAATCAACATTCTGTCACCGAAAAGCTGCGTGAGCAGTTTGACGTAGGGGGTCTCGCCACAACCGGCGCATGCCCCGGAGAACTCCAGCATAGGTTCGCGCAGCTGTGAGCCGTTGATTGTGAACCGTGAGATGAGATTGTCCTTTATTGTGACATGTCGGCGGGCATAGTCGAGCAATGGAATCTGTTCCTCGAGTTGTGTCTCCAACGGGACCATCGTCAAGGCATGTCCTGGACAGATGGTCGCGCATGAACCGCATCCAACACAATCCTCGGGGTACACCTGTATACGGAACTCATATCCGGCTAACGCTTTGCCGTGTGCCGCCTTGGAGGTGAACCCCGACGGGGCGGCGGCTTTCTCGGCTGCATCCATGAGGACAGGGCGTATCGCTGCGTGAGGACAGCACAGGGAACATTCGGTGCATTCGACACAGTTGTCAACGTTCCACTGCGGGATATTGACCGCGATACGACGTTTCTCGTAAGCGGTCGTGCCCATAGGCATCTTGCCGTCGGGGGCGAATAATGATACAGGCAGTGTATTACCCTCAAGGCGGTTGCATGGGACGGCTACTTTGGCGACAAATTCAGGTAAATGTTCCGGGTCGGTTTTCGGTGTTTCATCGGTTGCATCAATCCATGTCGCAGGATAATCGATTTTAACGAGTGAGGGTATGGCTTTCTCAATCGCCGCGAGATTGCGGTTGACAACATCGTTGCCTTCATGGGCGTATGTTGTTGAAATTAATTCTTTAAGACGGTTGAAACCACGGTCAAAGTCGAGCGATGGACACAGGTGCAGGAAAACGGTTGTCATGACCATATTGACACGCTCGCCGAGACCTTCCCCCTGGGCGATTTTGACCGCATCGATTGTGTACAATCTGATTTTCTTGGATGCGATTTTACGTCGCATCTCCGGCGGCAATTCTTTCTCAAGAGACGGGATATCTTTCCACGGGGCGTTGATTACAAGCGTGCCGCCCTCTTTGATTGAATCGGCGAGAGGGAAACGTTTGACATAGTTGGCCTTATTGCAACCGAGATAACCGGCGTGGGTGATACCGTAGGCGGCATGTATCGGTTCATGGCCGAACCTTAGTTGTGACACAGTGTATCCGCCTGATTTCTTGGCCGAGTATTGGAAATAGGCCTGTGCATATAGTCCGGCGGTATCACTGATTATGCTGGCGAGTTGTTTTGTCGCTCCCACGGTGCCGTCGGCACCTATGCCATAGAACAGGCATTCGGTTATGTCGGCCGCCTTGACATCGATTTCTTCCCCGATGTTGAGTGACAGGTGCGTCACGTCATCGTTGATGCCGACAGTGAATACGCGTCTTGGCGACGGCGAACCCAGTTCATCAAACACCGCTTTTACCATCGCCGGGTCAAATTCCTTGCTTGATAGACCGTACCGTCCACCGATGACGCTGATGTCACGGCCGGCGGTGTGTACGGCGGTTACCACATCCTGATATAGAGGTTCACCCTGTGCCCCCGGTTCTTTTGTACGGTCGAGGACGGCGATTCTTTTCACGGTGGGGGGGATGACGGCGAGCATGTCCTGTGGCGAGAACGGACGGAACAATCTTACTTTGACAACGCCACACTTATACCCGTTGCGGTTGAGATAGTTGACAGTGTCCTCGATGACCTCGCAGCCTGAACCCATGGCGACAATGACGCTCTCGGCATCGGGTTCGCCTACATAGTCGAACAGACGGTAATGTCTACCCGTCAGCTGTCCTACCCGTTCCATGGCGGCTGACACGATGGATGGGAATGCATCATAATAGCGGTTGGCCGCCTCGCGGTTTTGGAAATATACATCGGGGTTCTGCGCCGAGCCTCTAAGGTCAGGATGTTCGGGATTCATTGCATTGCGGCGGAATTCGTTCACTTTGTCCCAATTGACAAGTGGTCGCATTGATTCGTAGTCAATCACCTCGATGGTGTTCATTTCATTGGATGTGCGCCAGCCGTCAAAGAAGTGTACGACAGGCACCGAACCGTCTATCGCGGCGAGATGTGACACCAATGCCAAGTCCATTGTCTCCTGTACCGATGCCGATGCAAGGAACGCGAATCCTGTCGAACGGCATGCCATTATGTCCTGGTGGTCGCCGAAAATCGACAGGGCGTGGGTGGCTATGGAGCGTGTCCCTACGTGGAACACGCCGGGGAGCAGTTCGCCGGCAATCTTGAACATGTTTGGAATCATGAGCAACAAACCCTGGGAAGCGGTGAATGTCGTCGCGAGCGCACCTGCGGCGAGTGCTCCGTGTGTCGCTCCGGCCGCACCGAGTTCACTCTCCATTTCGCGTACGTCAAGAGCCTGTCCCATGAGATTCTTGCGCCCTTGCAGCCCCCATTGTCCGGCGGTCTGTCCCATGGATGCGATAGGGGTTATAGGGTAGACGGTAGCGACATCGCTCAATGCGAAAGCGACATGGGCTGCGGCCGTGCATCCGTCCATAATCTGTTTATTAGCATTACCCATAGTCTTGTATGATATAAAGATATGGGCGCGGCACGAATGCCGCGCCCATGCGGTTATGAGAGAATATTATATTGTCACGTTACATCGGGAAGGCTTGTAAGGCCATGTCGGTCAGCCATATCCATAGCGGACAGAATCCGATGAACAGGATGACACTCAATGTAAGTGACGAAGTTCCTGTTGCGACGTATACGTCATACTCGTCGGCGATGATGATTCCCGAGAATGCCGGTGGAAGCGCACAGGCAACAACGAGCATCTTGAGGTTCAGCGGGTCCATGTGGAAGAAAAGTCCCATGACGAGGATGACCGCAGGCATCATAATCATTTTTAAAATAGAACCGAGCACAGCCTGCCAGTTGATTGTAATCTTGATGGCGGCAAGGGTGATACCGGCCGAGAATACTGCCATTGAGGCGTTGGCTTTGGCAATCAGGTCAAATGACGGACTCAGGTAGGACGGCCAGGGAATTCCGGCGACAACCCATATTACAGCGAGGATAGGCGCCCATGCGACCGGTTGCTCCAATGCATGAATAACAGGCTTCCATGCGCTCTCTTTCTTGGTGGAGCCCGGATTCTGTTTTTCAAGGGAGGCGTTCATAAGTGAAAGACCTACAGGGATGCCGATGGCGTTGACCACGATACCGACGATGGCCACCACGAGGGCGACTGACGGTGATGTCCCGAAAATAGGCTCAAGGACGGCGAATCCAAGGAAGCCGATTGTCGGAGAACCACTGATTAACGCCGACACAGCTGCGTCAGCACCCGTGTTTTTCTTGAAACAGTACTTGAACACGAAATAGACAATCATGAAACAGAGCATGATACCCACTGTCGAGATAATTGTCAGCTTGATGTCTTTTACCAGCATCTCACGGCTGGCTTGTACGATTGAAACGAACAAGGCTGCCGGCAATGCATAGTCGAGCACGACCTTGTTGAATTTCTTTGCGTCTTGTCCTGTGAACACGCCTTTCTTCCCCGATATATAACCGGCGAGCATCACCACGATAATAGGGACGATGGCATACAGGATAACATGAGAAATATTCATAATATTGTTTTTAAATAGTTGATATTAATTTAAAGGTATCTGACGCACATTATGTGCGTCAGATACGTCCTGTAGACATCGGGTTATACCGTGTAATCAATCAGCGGGGTGGGGTTGAGGTATCCGATGTGTCCGCTCTCCTTGCCGGCGTCGGCTGCGAGCTGTACGTCGATAATCGCGGGTTTCTTGGATGCAATCGCCTCGGTGAGAGCCTTTGACAGTTCATCGGGTGTGGTTACATAGTAGTTGGCGACACCGAACACTTCGCCCATCTTGTCATAACGGGCCTGCAGGTCAAGTGTAGTGGGGGCCGGGTCGCTCTCGACACGCGGGTCGGTGCTCGGGTTTACGCCGATGTTATTATAGATACCGCCGTTGTTGAGCACAACCACAGTCACGGGGAGCTTGAAACGGCATATAGTGGCGAAGTCCATGCCGGAGAACCCGAATGCCGAATCCCCCTCGACGGCGACAACCTGTTTCCCTGTGGAAACGGCTGCGCCGATGGCCGAACCCATGCCCATACCCATGATTGCCCATGTCGCGCAGTCCACGCGGTGACGGGGTAGTGACATGTCGATGGCATCGCGTGTGTCGTCAAGTGTGTTCGCGCCCTCGTTGACAAGAATAACATCGGGGTTAGCCTCTATTATAGGCTTGATTGCACTTAGTGCGCTCCAATGGTTCATAGGCGACAGCGGGGCTGCTGCGGTGAGACGTTCCGAGAATTTCACGTTCTTGGCCTTTGTCTCGGCCTGTAATGATGTCACCCAAGCCGGGTCGGCTTGCATCTTCTTCCCGTCCATCGCTGCAAGGATGGCGTCAAGCGACTGTCCCATATCTCCCACTACCGGGGCGGCGATAGGCACGTTTACATCGATTTCCTGTGGCTCGACATCGAGTTGTATGAATTTTATGGCCGGATTCCACTTGCCTTTGCCGAATGACAGCATCCAGTTGAGACGTGCTCCTATTACCATCACGACATCGGCCTCCTTCATTATGGTTGAGCGGCATGAAAGTGCGCTCAACGGGCCGTTGTCAGGCATCAGTCCTTTAGCCATTGACATTGGCAGATAGGGGATGTTGTAAGTCTCGATGAGTTTCTTGATTTTGTCATCGACTTGAGCGTAGGCTGCGCCTTTGCCAAGCAGGATTGCCGGACGTTTGGCTGACAGTAGTGTCTCTGCGGCGCGTTGTACGGCATCGGCGTTGGGTGATACGGGGGAATATAGGTCGACAGGCTGATAGAATAGTTTCTCGGCGTCCTCCCGGTTCATGATTTCGGCGAGTGCCGGGGTCGTCATGTCAATATATACACCACCGGGACGGCCTGACACTGCGGCGCGGTAGGCGCGGGCGACAGCCGAAGGTATGTCCTTGGCATGGCTGCATCGGAAAGCCGCCTTTACAAGGGGACGTGCGGTGTTAAGTTGGTCGAGTTCCTCGTATGTCCCCATCTTCATATCCACCATTGTCGGGTCGGAGGCACCTGAAATCTGTATCATCGGGTAACAGTTGACCGTGGCGTTGGCTGTCGCGGTCAGGCCGTTCATGAAGCCGAGCGATGAAACTGTCAGCAGCACTCCCGGTGTCTTGGTTAAATACCCGTGTGTTGCGGCGGCCATGCCGGCCTGTTGTTCAAATCGGAATCCCACGAACTTGATGCCTACTTTCTGCATTGCGTATGCGGCCTCTGTCACGGGAATGCCCACCAGGCCGTAGACAGTAGGAATCTCGAGACGTTTTAACGCCTCGGCGAGAATATACATGCCGGTCACTTGCTCCGGGAAATGGGGAGTTTGCGGAGTGACGGCAGGGGTTGTTGTAGGTGTGCCCATAAATCTTATACTTTTAATTAAAATGAGTTTGAATAGTGAAAGGCTTGCGGGGTAGCATTGCAGTCAAGTGCCTTTGCCTCCCGCAAGCCTTTAGTTGATATATGCCTACGCGGTTACTTTGCAGCTGCGGGCATCGGGGCGGTTGTGCCGTTCTTTGCAAACTCTGCAATCTGGTCGGCGGTATATCCTAACTCGGTAAGAACCTCCTCGGTGTTTCCTCCAAGTTCGGGACACGGGCCGTATGTCGGCTGATAGTTTGAAATCGTGAATGGACATCCCACGGTCACAAATTCACCGATTTTACCGCCTTGGTTGATTTTGACAAGTGTATTGCCATCGTAAGCCGTTTCGTCATCCATGATTTCCTTGGTCGACATCACGGGGCCTACAGGTATGCCGAATTTTGACAGCATGGCTGTGACCTCATATTTATCCTTGTCAATACAGAATCCCTGGATGCGTTGGATGATTTCCTGTTTGTGGCGGTCACGCGCATCGGCGGTATTGTAGTCAGGATTGGTGAGCCAGTCTTCAAAACCGAGACCTTTGCATGCGAGTTCAAACTCCTTGGCACCACGTTGCAGGATGACGTAAACGTATGCGTTGGGGTCGGTTTCCCATCCTTTACATTTGTAGGTCCATCCGAGCACCCCTGAACCCTCGGTGTTGCCTGAACGGGGAACGAAATCGCCGAATTTTCCGTCGGGATACTGTGGGAACTGTGTGAGGTAACCAATCTTGTCAAGGGTCAGCTGGTCACGGGTCTTGATACGGCACAGGTTCAAGCATGCGTTGTGCATCGACTGATATACATACGAGCCTTCTCCCGTTTTTTCACGTTGAGCCAAGGCGGCGAGCAAGCCTATTGTAAGGTGCATGCCGGTGTTTGAGTCTCCAAGGGCAGCCCCACTCTGTGTCGGGACGTTATATTCGCCTTCGTACCAACCTGTTGTCGAGGCGGCCGCTGCGGTCACCTGAGCAATAGGCTCGTAAGCCTTGAGGTCTTTGAATTTGGATGAAACCGGGAATCCTTTGATTGTGCCGTAGATACAACGGGGGTTGAGCGCATGCACGGCCTCCCAGCTGAAACCGAGTTTATCCATTGCTCCCGGGTGAAGGTTCTCGACAAATATATCGGCCTCTTTTATAAGTTTGGTGAGAATTTCTTTTCCATCGGGGGTCTTGGCGTCAAGGGCGAGTGATTTCTTGTCGCTGTTGAGCTGTAGGAAATAATAACTTGGCAGGGTGGGGTCAAACTGGAGTTCCTTACGGGTGGCGTCACCCACACCGGGACGTTCTATTTTGATAACCTCGGCACCGAGCCAAGCGAGCATTTGTGTACATGAAGGGCCTGATTGTACTTCGGTGAAGTCAACAACCTTGATGCCTTGAAGTGGAGCAGTGTTCATAATTGTCAGTATTTATTAGTCTGTTAAAATTTTACGCAACTTTTTGTGTGTAACTTGATTTTATAAATACTAAACAACCGTGGAATAGAAAAGGTTGCCCGTCGGGCAACCTTTTCTATTTCTAAGAGTGTGTTGAGCTTTAACAGTCAGAAATTTTATGCGGAGTCTTGGAATGATTTTGGCCATGCAGCCGAGGGAGCGATGCGGGCATCGTGACCGAGGCAAAGGGACAAAAGCGTCCAAGAGACCGCATCGGGAGCTCCTTGACGGCATCTTCCGGTCATTTCCGCGTCTCTCGCTTGTCATGTATCTCGATACAACCACGCAAGTGCTCGCGTGTGGGCTTGACCCACCGCACTTCTCGCTCGGAGACCCGGAACTGTCTCGAAATCTGCCTATAAAAATTCGACTGTTAAAACTCAACACACTCTGAGAGTGTGTTTTATCTATTGTACTATTGTTATCGTGGATGTCGAGGTACAGTTTCCTTTGGTTTTTGATTTCTTGACGGAGACCTGTGGAATCCTTATTTCGGGAATCGACACATTGATTTCAGGGATATTGATAGGAGGAATGTTAATCTCAGGGATGTTCAACCCCGACAGGTCGAGTTCCGATAGGTCAAGGTTGAGGCATGCCATGTCGTTGACTGTGCTGATATCGGCGTCAGGTTCGCATCCCCAGTTCTCGCTACCCTCGGTGCGTATGTCGATTGTGAGAACGGCGTGGTCCTTACCTCTGATAACGAGTGTGTAGGTCTGACGTTCCTTGTCTCCGTCAAATCTGATTTTGTACACACGGTTACGGCTCATCTCGTAGGATGATGCGTTTTTACGGTCTTTGTTGAATGCATCGATTATCCTACGTTGTTCGACCGGGTTCTTGATTAGGATTACCTTGGATGCACGATAGACCTTGTGTGTCTTAGGGTCACGTCGTTCAGTGTAGGTTACATATTCGACGTTATTTTGTTTCTCGATATTGTCCACGACTTTGGTGATTGCGCTTTGGGCATTTAGTGCGGGCAAAGAGAGGAGAATGAGCGCGATTGAAGTGAGGATTCGGCTGAATATTTTCATTGTATGGAAAAATATATCGTTTAAATTTGAACAGTTACTTATCATTGGATGTCGCCTCAATAAAGGCGGCTTTCGTGTCAGGGTCGTCCATGTCAAGGGCTTCAGAGGCATCGATATACATCAGGTCCTCGTCAGGAATCGAGAAGTCGAGTGTCGCTCCCTGGCCGACAGTGTCGATATATACCTCGGCTTTTTGTATCTCCGGCATTATTTTTTCTATGTCGGTGATTTTCTCGCCGTTACGTACAATGTAACTACCTTCATATATGGCGTATTCATCGGGGGCATATTTTTGTCGCGTCTTCATGAAGCTGAATGTCACAGTGCACAGCAACACTATTGTCGCGGCTATTGATACCCATTGCCAAGGACGGAAGAAGGGGCGTTTTTTCGTGGACGGTGACTCGTTGGGGAGTTGTAGGCCACGGTCATAGAACATCATCATGTAACGGTATCTCTCCATGTCGGCGGGGACTGACGGGCCGTTGAAAAAGCCGATAAGGGCTTTCTCCTCGGCATTGGTCGTCTCACCAGCCATAAACCGTTCCATCAATTGATGCACATTATTTTTATCTACTGTTATCATAATTATTGCATGGTCATGAATATCTGTTTGACACGGTGACGGGCGCGGGAGAGAGTTACACGTATCGCGTTCTCGTTTGAGCCTGTTAGTCGGGCGATTTCGCTGACCTCCAGTCCATCGACATGTTTCATCTGCAGGACTATGCGTTGGCTTTCAGGCAGAAGCGAGAGGATACGGTCGGTTTCGTTGCGTGACTCGTCCATGGATATCCCGTGTTCGGGTGACAGCGATGTGTCCGATATGTCAAGGCCGTCAGCCGGCAATGACTGTATCTGTGAGGCGCGTCTTGCAAGGTCTATGCAACGGTTACGTGCTATCACCACAGCCAGGGACTCTACCGAACGATAGTTGTCAAGTTTCTCTCTCATGCTCCAGAGTTTGAGCAAGGTTTCCTGTGCCACATCCTCGGCCTCGGCTTCACTGCGGGTGATGCCGAGCGCGGTAGCGACAATGCGTCCTCTAAGGGCGGAAGCGATTGATTCAAACTCCTTGCGTTCCATGTTCATCTATAAGACGAATATTTCCCCGAAACATTACACCTATCTTTAAAATTTTCCAAATTTTATAATTGTAGGGGTAATCAGCGGGAGAGTGAGAGGTTGAATGTGACACCGAATGATGTGTTGGTGGTGGGATAGGCCGATGAGCTGACGAGTGGTGTATTGATTTGGTGGTCGAAGAAAAGGGCGAGGGTCAGCCGGCGACTCATGATGTAGTTGGCGGTGAAGTTCATGGTGACGGTGCGTGAGCCGGTGGTGGCCTGGGTGTAGCCTGTCTCGATGCGACGTATCAGTGCGGTGTTCTGTTGCAGGGAGAAGTCGGCGTTGAGTGACAGGTCGTTGCTGATGCCCTGTGCGGAGCCTTTCATCTTGAGCACCGAGTTGAATCCGATGATTTTATAACCGAATCCGGCGGTGATGCCGTGTGACGTGCCTTCTACCACTTGCCCTGCCGAGGTGTTGAGGGTTAGTGTACGGCTGTCGCGGTATTCGGCGTTGAATGTCATGTCGTTCTTCAATGTAACGGCGAGTCCGACGAGTGGTGCGAATTTCTCGGTAATGGCTACCGACGATATATTGTAGGGCGATGACGGTACAGGTGCGCCTGTCAGTTCATCGGTTGTGAAACCGAGGTCTTTGCTGCCGTCAGCGCTCATCCAGTTGAGATAGGATGAGTAGGACCCGACCGAATAGGTGCACTGGTAGGCGTGGGTCAGTGTCATCGCCTTGAAGATGTTGCGTAGGTTACCGAGGTTGACAAATCCGTCGTAGGTTACGCGCCAGTTGGGCATCGCATGGGCGAGTGACGGGAACGGGTTGAGATATTGTTTGCCCGGGTCACGGCCTGTATAGGCTGCGAGGAACGCTGGAATCAAGACTTCCGAGCCTGTCTGGCTGACAGTTCCAACGGCGGGGTTGAACGGGTTTCCTGCATTGGGATTCCCCTCCATGAAACCGCCGGTGGGATAGTTCACGCCATGGTATTGTGCTTCATATCGGTTGGCTATGACAGGAATGTTTTCAAGAAATTTGTTGAATGTGGCCGAGTTGTAACCGTCCTCGGCCTTTGAACCGCGCAGAGCGGTGGCGATGGCGCAGTGGGTCTTGGTATAACTGCCCGAATAGGCCGTGGGCATGTTGTCATACATGAACTGGGTCTGTTGCGAACGGTTGTCGGTGCGGTTGGTCGTCAGTGTGACCTTGAATCCCTTGAATGGCTCAAGGGTCAGTTCAAGATTTATTTCATTGGTGCGCGACCATATCGCCGGTGATGTCTGTCCGTCATCGGTGATGAGCCATCCGCGAGCCTTGGCCTTATCGACATAACTTTCATCGATGAACCCGAATGCGAAGTCAAGCCCCGGGGCCATCGGCCCGTAACTCAACGACTGCCCGAACACGTTCCCTATTTCGGGGCCGAACAGGGGCAGCGACAGCGAGCTTGTGCGACGCCAGCGTACCGAAGCCGAGCGTGGACTCATCAACAGGCGTGTCGTGTATTGTGCGATTTCGCGAGCAATCGAGCGTTCCTCTTTCAGTATTTCCGTTATGGTGAACTTGGCGTTTGTCTCGACCGGCGATGTGACCTCTACGCTGTTAACGTCAATTACCTTTGTCCGCACTGTCAGCGGTTTGCCGTCAACAGTGGTGGCTGATACTTTGACCTTGCGGTTTCGTAGATTGTGTTTGACCGTGATTGCCGAGTCGGCGAGCAGCATTATCGTGCGCTCAAACTTTTTCTCCTTGCGTGGCCGGGTTGTCGAGCGACGTGTGTTGGCAAACCGTTTGTTGACCTCCTTGGTGTAGTTGAACTTGTTGTATAGGGACTCGAAGTTGATGCGTCCGTCGGCGTTCCATGATGCCTGGCTCGCGACAGTGTTCCCCATGTTGAATCCCTCGACTGTCGCGCCTCTGTCCCAACGGTAGGTTGCGTTGTAACTGGTCGAGCCTGTGAGGAAATCAAGTACCGGGATGCGTGAGAACGGTGCTTTGTAGCTTGCCACGAAACTTTGGTTATAGGCCCAAGGTGTGCCCATCGATAGAATCGACTGCCACACGGTGTCTTTCCATTCGCGGTATTTGTCAGGGAACAGTTTGCGGTTGACCGCACCCATTGTCTCCTCGATGCGGGCCGAGGTGTTGGAGTTAAAGTTGAGCGACAATGACTTGGTGAGATTCCATGTCAGGGCAAACTGTCTGTCCCACAAGAAATTCTTGCTTACCGACACCGGCAGCTGGAAGTTCACATCGGTCTCGCTGCGGGTCTGCTGTTCGTAGTAGTAGCGCGACATCGTTGTCAGGAACGAGATGGTGTTGGGCAGATAGTTGATTTCCCAGTCCTTGAAAAATTTCAGGTTCTTGTTTTTGCTCTTTATCCACTTGAATGGCTTGAATCCCTTTATCATAGGGGAATAGCTGTATTGGAAACTGCCACGGTAGTCATTTATGTTCTCGTATTCAGTCGTCGGGTCGCTTTTGCTCTGTTTGTTGAACGAGAAATTGATTGTGAAATTGGCCGGGTCCCAGGGCATGGGTTTCTGGCTTCGCACATCAAATTTTAACCCGGAGATACTGAAACTCTCGACCTTGGAATGTTCGATGGCGAAACTGCTGATAGAGTCGCGTTCATGCTTGTTGGCAGCGATATCAAGGGCATCCTTTAACAACACGTCCTGGTCGAGCGGGTTATATTTGGGGGATGTCTTTTCCTTGGAGACAGAGTAGTAGACGGGGGCATGAAGTTTGGCTGCTGCCGGGAAGAATCGGCCGACATCGCCCTGCACGGCGATGTTGTATTGTTCATAGTCATCCATCCGGCGGTCGTTCAACGCCTGGTCAACACCGCCGAATCCGGCTGTCTCGACATGTGCGCCCACATTGACCGTGGCGATGTCCGATAATGCAAGATTCATGTTGGCCTTGGCCGCCCAGCCGCCTTCGGAGTTGAAATCGGTGACTTTCAGTTCATTCAGCCATACGATTCCGTCCTTTGTCGTGGCCGAGTTGTTTCGTATACCCACGAGCATCACTCTCACATCGCTCAACGATGGATTACCGATAACGGCGATGGAGTTACGCTCATTCTCGGGGTCACGTCCCGTGAACACTGTGCCGTAACCGACACCGGCCTCCTCGTTGCGCTTGGCACGGTTTCGCTCTTTCTTCAGGTCTACAAGGGTCTGTAGCGAGAAGTCCATGTAGTTGGACTGTGGCCACACGATGTAACGGTCCGATGGCAAGTCGTTGTTGTAGTCGCTGCGGTGGGGAGTGAGTGACAGCGGGACTTCGTACTCGTAATAGTTGTTCTTAACGTCACTGCCAAGACGGATGAACGCCGACAGTTCGCCGTTGGCGAGGTGTGTCGCGTTGTCAATGAAACTCTCGGCGTGAATCCACATCTGCATGCGCTTGTAGTTGCGCAGGTCAAGTTGTGTGTTACGGTATACGCCTCGTGCATCGCCGGCGCGCAGTCCTGTGACCTTCATCGACATCGACTGCTCGTTGAGCTGGGTAATCTGTGACTGTCCGGGGTCGCTGATGCGCGTCACGCCCGGGGGGAGGACGTAGTTCACCGGTTCGCGTTCGGCATTCTCCTCGATGTTGACAACCGAGATGTCGAGCTGTCCTTCGGCAGGAGTGTCGCCACGGTTGTTCAGGTTGAAATCATAACCGCGCCACTCACCGCGCACCAACTCAAGTGTGGCGAAGCGCAGATGGGTCACCTGCTTGAATCCGGTCATGAACATGCGGGCGAAGCGTATTGTCGAGAAGTCGTTGATGGAGCCTACGATTTTCTCATAGTCGTTCAACGGGATTTTGAACTGATACCATTCGACTTCCTGTTGATTGCCGTCTCGGGTTAGCACAAGCGATGTCTGTTTATCGGTGATATAGTTGCGTCCCACGACAAGGTCATCGGGACGGATGGAGACTTTGTATTGGAAATATCGCTCATACTCGTTGAGCGTGTTGTCCTGGTTTATATCCTCGACATCGGGCAGCGAGCGTGATGACTGATAGAGGGGGTCGGGTGCATCCTCGGGTGATAGTGAGTTGCCCTCGACGCCGTTGTAACGCTTGTAACGGTCGAGAATGCCGAGACGTTGCTCATCGTAGTCGTATCCACGGTAGAAATGGTAGTTGTCACCGGCAGGGTCATTGAACGGGGAGAACTGGTCGGCCTGCATCCGTTCGATTGTAGCTGCGGGGAGCTTTTGACGCAGTTTGTCGAGATATTGTGCGTAGGTGTTGAACGTGAACTCGTCATCGTTTTTCAATCCATCAAGGCCTACATCCTGCACCAGTCGTGATGATGAATTGTTGTCAAATGCGTATGTAAGGGAGTTCTGTGATGACACGCGTCCCCACACGGTCTCCTGCATATATTGGTCGTTACCGTCGAACGGGACACCGTTCTCGTAACTTTTTAGACCGTCCTTGAGAATGTCTTCGCTCACCTCCCCGAAGTTGAAATAGAGGTCGCCCCCGTCATAGTTTGGGTTTTCGGGGTCAAGGAACGGGTTCATGAGCCAGAATTGTACATACTCGATGTTGGATTGCTCGAAGTTGGTAGTCTCGAGTTTGCGCATGATTCCGCCCCAGCGTTTTTCGGGGTGCAACAGGTTGCCGTTCTCGTCAATATCCTCGGCATCGAGATTGTAAGGGCCGCGTTCGGTGGGGTAATAGGAGAGATTAAGGGTCTGTATGAGCGGAGATTCGCCGTATTGAAGTTCTCGTCCTGGGAAAATTTCATAGCTTTTCACCTCGCGTACGTAGGGGTTGGAGAGTTGTTTGAGGTCGCTTTTGATATACCCCGGAGCAAGCGAGGAGTTCCGTTGTGTGAACATGCGGTCGATGTAGTACCATGTCAACAGTGCGCGGTTCTTGCCGTATGCGACATTGTTGGACAGCTGCGATTCGGGGAACATCGCGTTGGAGCCTCCCTCGTAGGGGGTCGACGCCAGGAACCATGAATAGGGTGACCGCAGGTCGATGCCTGTCTGTGTTGATTCAAAGTCATCGATATAAGAACTACCTTTGCTTGAACCTGATTTCTGTTTGTGAGGTATCAGCTGGGCGAACTCGGCCTTTAACGACAGTGACGATGGTTGGGTGGCGTTGACAGTGGGGATTTTATTCAGCAGGTTGGTGAGCCACATGAACTTGGTGTTGTAGTTCAGGTTCAAACCCCACATAGTGTTGTTTATGATTTCATCGCCTATATTGACTTTCTCGGTCAACGCTTTCTCCGAGAAATGCAGGATTGTCGCGCCGAGGTTGAAATCCTTGCTGAATTTGTAGTTCAGGTCAAGGCCGACAAGGCTCTTACGTTGCATCGAGAAAAGCGACTGGTTCTCGAGTGTCACTGATATACTTTGTCCCGAATCGATGATGCTTTGGTTGGTTATCGTGACAATGCCCATCGAGTAATCGACGGTGTAGTCTGAATTTTCAGTCAACCTCACCCCGCCGGCGGTCACAACGACCGACCCCCGAGGTACGTTCATTGCGTTCAGACGTATCTGTGAGCCTGACGACGCCTGATATTTTCCCGAAAGAATAAACTTGTTCTTGTCGGCGAACTGTCGGGCGACAATGAGTGTGGAGTCATATAATTCCTGATAGGTATATTGTTTTGCAATCTCGGGGTTCCCGATTTTTTCGGCCAGATGTCGGCCGAATGGTTCAGCGACAGGGAAAATGATTTTGCCGCTTGATGAAATCACAGTGTAACCTTCGATGAAATCAAAGAATCCGTCAGGGTTGCCCTGTTCGTTGGAATCGATGCGGTCGAGGTTCATCACCTGAAGCAACGGCATGTTGCTGATACCCGGGACTGGCAGATAGTTGATTTCAGTCCCTGTTGTGTCGCTAAGGTATTTGATGTTAAGCCTGAAATTATTTTTCTGTACCTGGTACGCCCCGAGAGAGTATACATTTTTCATCATAAGTCTCCACATAGGCAACCGAGGGTTCTGTGTGGTGCTTTTGAGCATCTTGACATACAGCGATTGGTCGGTCGTGGTGATGTCGCTTGAAAATTCGCCCACCTGATAGACCTGTCCGTTATAGGTATATTCAAATGCCACGGCGAGAACCTCGTCGGCGTTCAGTGCGCTCTTGACCGAGATGTAACCTAACGTAGAGTTGAGTGTGTACTCACTCTCGCTCAACAGGCGTGCGCTCTCGACTTTCTCATAGTCCTTGCCGCCGTCGATTCCGTATGCTTCAAGAGGGGATAGGGCCTGTGTGACGGTGTTGATGTTCCTCGCGTCGGGATATTCATTCTTGATTGTCGCCAACAGATTGTTGGAGGCGTTGGCCGGGTTTGGTAACGCCGGATTTCCCTGCCAGTGATTGCTGGCGAGGGACGATGCCTCGCCCAGGTCCATGAAGGCGACGATGTTTCGGCTTTGGTTGTAGTTGTTGCTCTTGTTGGTCACCCACACCTCGGCGCGTGTGATTTTAATGCCTGATGTCACCAACGGGAGACGGGAGGCGAAACGGTCGTAGTTGTCGTAGAAATATTGTGCGAGGAAATAGTGGCGGTTCTGGTCGTAGTTGTCGCAGTTGATGGAGAAGTCGGTTGTCTGCACACCTCCTTTGGTGTTGACCGAGCGTGACTCGGAGTTTTGTTGTGAGACGAGTGCGGTCGCTGTCAGTTTGCCGAACTGTAGTGTCGACTTTATACCGAACAAGGCGGTGCTTCCGCGTATGAGCGATGAACCTGTCGTCATGCTCACGTTTCCTGCCTCGATTGACTTGACAATGTCATCCTCTTTGCCTTCGTAGGCAAGACGTATGTTTTTGGAGTCAAAGTCAAAAGTCGCATCGGTGTTGTAGGTCATGTTGAACTTCATGCGGTCGCCTACCGAAGCATTGATTGTCGCCTGTATCTTTTGGTTGAAGTCGAAGTAGGTCTTGCGGCGGGATGTGAGCGACAGTGCGGGATTGTCGGTCTTGTTGGACTTTATGCCCATTGAAACCTGGACGGACCCTTGTGTCTTCAGCTGGACTCCGCCTGGACCGAAAATTTTCTCGAGCGGGCCGAGCGCGAAGTTCATGTCAAGGATGTTGAACGGCTCTTTCTCTTTCTTGGCGAACGCATCGGAGTTACGCTGACGGTAATAGTCCATCATCGATTTGCGTTGCTGCCAGTCGTTGTATTGCTTTGCCGACAGTATGAACGGTGTGGTTATATCGGTCTCCCCGAGTTTGGTGCGGACGATGTAACATCCTGTCGACGGGTCATACTCGGTTGTCGTCGTTATATTGGAGGGCGTTGACAGGTCGGCGGGGAGGTCATCGGCCATGAGTTCCTCGTATGACGCAGGGATAATCTGTTGCACGGGGAACGGTGTCTTGATTGAATCGGCCGTTGGTGTCGGCGAGGCCGATGCCATATAGGGTGCCGGAGGAGAGAATGTCGGACTTTGGGTCTGTGAGAATACATAAAACGCGCTCACCGAGACAGCGACCACAGTGACAATCCCGATTAGCAGATATGATAATATATTGGTTTCAGCGCGTTTAGACATCAATGAACGTGGCCTTCGAGAGAGGGAGGGACGAGGCTACATCATCGTCAGGGCGCGTTTGATGGCTGTCTCGACTTTTATAGTCGGGTCGGCTTCAAATATCTTTTTCAGAGCCTTTTGCGATACCTGGCGTGTGAAACCAAGCATTGTCAATGCGGCAAGAGCCTCATCGAATGCCTCTGACGTTGCTGTGGCATGTACTAATAACGTGGAATCGGTCGGTTTTATTTTATCCCTGAGGTCTACAATTATCCTTTCGGCGGTCTTTGCGCCGATGCCTTTGACCCCTTTCAGGCTGCGTGAGTCTCCTGTCGCGATGACAGTCTCCAGTTCCTCGGGGCGCAGGGATGACAGAATCATGCGTGCAGTGTTGGCTCCTACTCCCGATACTCCGATGAGCAGCCGGAACAGCTGACGCTCCTCCTCGGTGGCGAAACCGTATAGCTGATGGGTGTCTTCGCGTATGATTTCGTGCACAAGCAACATCGCCTCGCTTTTGTTTTCAAGAGGGGTGAACGTTGACAGGGAGATGTTTAGGTCGTACCCTATGCCTGCGATGTCAATTACGGCGTTTGTCGGTGTCAGGCGGGCGAGTTTGCCCGAGATATATTCAATCATTGTCGTTATTGATTTGGGAATAGAGCGATAGCCAGGGTTGGTGTTGCGGAATGTCGGCGGTGACATCGACTGGTAGTTTTGACACCGGGTGAATGAACCTGATACGCCGTGCGAGTAGGGAGATTGACCTGTCGGGGTTGGAACGGCGGTCGCCGTATTTCAAATCGCCTTGAATCGGGCATCCGATTGACGATAGTTGCACCCTGATTTGGTGTTTCCTCCCGGTCTCAAGTCTCACTTCGAGCAGATGGTAGCGGTCACTCGATGACAGGCGACGATAGGTGAGAGCGGCTTTTTTTGAATCGGGTCGCGGTGTATCGCTGACGTATGACTTGTTGTTGCGTTCGGTCGAGGTTATGTATCCGACAAGTCGCCCCTCGTCCATTGGGGGGCGGTTGCGTGTAACGGCCCAGTAGGTCTTCTCCACTCCCCCTGAACGGAACATCTCGTTCATGCGCGCGAGAGCCTTGGAGGTCTTCGCGAACACCACCACGCCGCCTACGGGACGGTCAAGACGATGCACGACACCGCAGAACACGTTGCCGGGTTTATCGTATTTTTCCTTTAGATAGTGTTTTACGGTGTCAACAAGAGGCTCATCGCCGGTCTTGTCGGCTTGTACGATTTCACCGGGGCGTTTGTTTACGATAATTATATGATTATCCTCGTAGAGTATCTCCATAAACTCGCTTAACTAATTGATTTATAGGTAATAGGAGTGGTTTTGTGATTGCGTCCGACAATAATTAGACAATTTAAGGTGTTTTGTGCCTCATTATTGAGAGCAGTTCGGTTTCGCTTTCCACCACGTTATCAATCAACGTGGGGACGAAATGAGGGCACTCCAGAATACCCCTCTTTTCTGCTTCTGCATAGACTTTCGAGAATAGCTTGCCTCTATCATGTTCTGTAACCGGTAAAGTGTCGGGGAACACGCGGAGGTGTCGGCAGCCCCAGCCTCGGCAGTCGGAAGATAACCGACACCATAATATATTAGGCCGTGTGCTTGCGCAATTCTGTACCTCTCTACACATCATCTGCAAATATCGAAACCTAAGCGAGTTTAGGATTATGATACTGGAGAACTTTCAAGTTCTCGTTTGCGGATTTCAAGTTCTCTATCATTGACGGCCCTTTCGCGCTGACTGACCTCTGCCTCACGAGCAATAAGTTTATTCTCTCGATCGCGCAGGTCGGAGTCTTTTGCATCAAGTCTTTCCATAAGTTGAAGCAACCTCTTAGACATCGCCAAGATTTCAGCAAGTTCTGGAGCGCCAAGACCGGCACTCTGATTATTGCCACCATTCGGGAGTAATACAGAACCGTTGCCGGTATATAAGAAATGTGGATTGACTTGGGGGAATGTTTTTGTTATCAGGCGAACCATGCCGGGATTGAATTTCTTGGTGCGACCTGTTCCGAGGTCGTAAATGCGTTGGTAGTTTATGCCCAATGCAGTAGCAAGCTCCCCTGCTGTCATGTGGAGTGCTTCAAGCAGTTGCTCGCGTATGGAAGCCGCGTCAACGCAGTTGGCAACCTTTTCTTCTTTTGTCATCTTTACGACGCTATCTTTTTAAGTTAAACAAGTTCCTCGGCACCTCTGACTGGAGCCAAATGTTAAAAATGCGATTATTTGCGATTGCGACCGTAAAAATGATAAGATTTGATTGGTCAATTCAAAAATTATCACTAACTTTGCATCACAAACATAATCAACAACTACAACAAAGATAAGCAAAAACTTGCTTATAAGCAAATAAGTTTTAACATCGAAAATCTGGAACAGATGGAAACAAACACCCAAAATCCGCCTTTTACTGGCGTACCGAGCGCACCTCCAATGGCGCTTCGAAATGGTGATACGGCCATACCAATACAGGTGCAACCGCTTCCTGTGTCCTCCACATTACGCAAGCTCAAGGTAGGCGACAAAGCGACATTCCCGATTGAGCAACGCTCTACTATCCTGAACACCTTATCAAGGTTTAGGTCGGACTATATGCGCCAAGGCTGGGACGCGAAAGCAGTTACTAATAAGCAGGATTTCACGGTAGTAGTAACAAGAATAAACTAATGCCTGAAATCGCCGTTGACGTTATGGCTCAAAAATATCAATCACTTTTAAGACGGACTGAAAGGCTCCATGTTTCATACCGAAAAGCAGTCATGCTCGTGGGTGGAGAGAAAAGATTGGAGCGCCTGATGCTCGACGGAAAGGTGCGATATTCAAAGCCGGAGGGAAGCGCGAATACCATGTGGAGATTTAATCTTGCGGATATAGTTCGCAATGTAAAACCTCTGAAAAATTCATCGTATTTTTGCGGAACTCTGACACCGCAGACCCTCCAATAATTACAATATCCGGCTCAAATAACGCCGGACTATAAGCAAATAAGTTTAATCGGTCTAAATCTCTGCATTATCAAATATGCAAGATTTTACAAATAACAAACGGAATAAAACTCATGGACGAACAACCCTCCACGGTACCTAAAATTTATGGAGCAATAGCGGCCATAATGAAGGAAACCAAAGCCATTACTAAGAGTTCCAGAAACCAGCAGCAAGGCTTCATGTTCCGAGGCATAGATGCCGTGATGAACGAACTGCATGACCTATTCGCCAACAACGGGGTTTTCATTCTCCCCGAAGTCCTCGATTACACCGTTGCAGAAAAAGTAACAGGCAAAGGCACTATCCTCTATTATACACGAGCCAAAATCAAGTTCCATTTTGTTGCAGATGACGGCTCCGAGGCAATAGCTATCAATGTAGGCGAAGCGATGGACTCCGGCGATAAAGGAATGAATAAGGCCATGAGCATAGCATTGAAATATGCCCTCATGCAGATGCTCCTGATACCTACTGAAGAACAGAAAGACCCCGACGCCACAACTCCCCCTGAAACACGCCCCAAGACAATCAACGAGATAATCCAATCTCTTGACTCGGTTAAGGAGGCTGAACTTGTGGCTGCTCTGACCTCTATTGTCGGCGTATCTGACCGGGACGCACTTATGAACGTATGGAACTCCAACTCGGCACTTCATCAGAACCCGACATTCACACAATGTATGTCGACAAAGAAAAAGGAACTCGGATTATGACACAGCCCCCAATAGAACTCGTTAGGTCAAGGGTTGTGTTTAATGAACTTGACCACACCTATACGCTCGACGGGAAAAGTCTGTCCGGCGTAACCTCCATGTTATCTCGTACCCTATTCAAGGATAAGTACAAAGGTATATCAAAAGAGGTCTTGGCGAAAGCCGCAGATTATGGCCACAATATCCATGAACAGATTGAGCTGGTAGACAGCCTCGGAGTTACGAGCGATACCCCTGCTGTTCAGGACTATCTGCGCATCAAGGCAGACCTCGGATTAAAGACATTGGCAAGTGAGTATTTGGTATCAGATGAAAGTGAGATAGCAAGCTCAATCGACACAATTTTTGATGACCTCTCTCTTGTCGATCTAAAGACCACATCGAAACTCGATATGGAGTATTTATCGTGGCAACTCTCAACTTACGCATATCTCTTTGAACGTCAGAACCCGACTCTCAAGGCCAAAAGGCTTCTCGCTATATGGCTGCCTAAACCCAGATACGGGCGCTCCATGTGCGTGGAGGTGCCTCGCAAATCAAAGGACGCAATAGAGGTATTGCTCTCATGGAACAGAACATTAACAGTCTAAAAAATCAAGATATGGCAAATTTCATCATCGGGCAAATTCTCTTTATCGGGGAGGCCCAGAACCTCACTTCTCAAAACACAGGTAACTCGTTCACCAAGCGTTCACTCATCATTTCAGTGCGCCGCTTCGACCCGAATACCGGCGAACCCGTGAACGATTATGAGAACACCCCGGAGTTCTCGTTCATCGGCGATAAGTGCCGCGACCTCGACCAGTTCAAAGTGGGTCAGAATGTGGCTGTCTACTTTGACATAGTAGGCCGCAAGTACACTCCGCAGGGAGGCACCGAGAAAATCATCAATGACATTCGCCCGTATAAGATAGAACTCTACGGCCGAGCTGCGACAGAACAAGCACCGATGCAACCTCAGACAGCTACTGCGCCACAAGCGGTTGCCAGCGCTTCTGTTGCAACAGGTTCGATGCAGCAACCGCCGCAGGTAGCACAAGGCCCCGGCTTCACCTCTCCAATCTGATAACGTATGCTTTACGACAACTCCAATCCTTTGCAAAAGGCTAATTTTCTTGCCAGAGCAAACCTACTCGCCGAGCGCGGGGAGGTAGTGGAGTTGCGCTCCAAACGACAACGCTCTCTTAATCAGAATGCCTATCTCCATGTCATCATCGGCTATTTCGCCGTGATGTATGGGGAGGCTTCTGATTATATCAAAGAGGAATATTTCAAGAAACTTGTCAATCCTGACACTTTCATAGTGGCACGGAAATTAGACAAATTCACTAACCGAGAACGAATAGTATGCCGGTCGACCTCTGACCTAACAGTAGAAGAAATGTCTGTCTGCATTGACCGTTTCCGCAACTGGTCGTCAAAGGAGGCCGGCATATATCTCCCTACTGCCGAAGAAGGAATATTGCTCCGGCAATGTGAGGTTGAGATAGCACAGGCGCAAAGATACTTATGATATACCAATTACGCGATTACCAGCAGGAGGCAAGCGATGCCTCGATACGTTTCTTCAGGAGTGGCTCTGATAGGAATGGTTTGCTCATTCTGCCAACTGGCAGTGGGAAATCGCTTTGTATAGCAGATATAGCACATAGGCTCGACGGTAATGTATTAGTATTTCAGCCAAGCAAAGAGATACTTGAGCAGAACTACGCCAAGCTGAAAAGTTATGGTGTTGAGGATTGCTCGATATACTCGGCTTCATTTAGGAGAAAAGAGATAAGCAGAATAACCTTTGCCACCATAGGAAGCGTGAAAGCGCATATGGAGGATTTCAACCATTTTCGGTATATCATAGTTGACGAATGCCATACTTGCAATCCGCAGGGTGGTATGTATCGTACATTCTTTGATTGTGCCGAAAGAAAGATACTCGGACTGACTGCGACACCTTATCGGCTCTATGCCTCATTACAATATTTGGATTGGGAGGGCAAGCAGGTCTTTCGGCCCAAAGATGAGGAAAAAAGTCTGGAGTTCGACCAAAGAATAGAGAGCAGACAAATACGAATGGAGAATAAATGTATTCTGAAATTCCTCACTCGTATGCGCCCTCGCATCTTCCATGATGTCATTTATCAGGTCGACATATCGACGTTGCTCCAACGCGGCTACCTCGCTACTCTCCGCTATTTCGATTTGTCAATAATGACCCATGCCGCGTTGAAGCGTAACAGTACCGGCATGGATTTCGACGATGACGCTCTGAAAGCACAATACGACCAGTGCAATCTAAGCACACACTTAATTAACATTGTCCGAAGACTCCAGCGCCCAAAGGACGGCCGACCCAGAAAAGGAATACTCGTTTTTACACGCTTTATCGAAGAGTCGGAACTATTATGCGAATATGTGGAGGGGTGTGCAATCATCACTGGCTCTACCCCTAAAAAAGAGCGAGAGAGAATACTCAAGGAGTTCAAGGAGGGAAAGATTAAGGTAGTTACGAATGTAGGTGTTCTGACTACCGGCTTCGATTATCCTGAACTTGACACAGTTGTTATGGCTCGGCCTACGATGTCGTTAGCATTATACTATCAGATTGTTGGTCGAGCCATAAGACCACACCCGGATAAAGAGTCGGCATGGATTGTTGACCTCTGCGGTAATTATAAAAGATTTGGCAGGGTTGAGGATTTACACCTCCAACAATACCGATCTGAAGAATATATTATTACTGGCTGTCCTGATAATCAGGAGAGGCAGCTTACTAATGTTTACTTTTGATTATGGCACGAGATACATACAACAGGCGTCTGTTGGACGCGATAGTATCAGGCAAAGATACAAGTGCTATCACCTCTAAAAAACTCGTTCAGAGCATGGAGTCTGAGAGCCAAATACAGCAAAAGTGTATTCAGTGGTTTCAATACAGATATCCCGAATTATGGCGCGACGGTATGCTTTACCATAATGCCAATGAGGGAATAAGGCCCGGCGGTCAAGGTCGACGTATCAAGAGAGAGGGACTGAGAAAAGGGGTTGCTGACCTCTGCCTCTCTGTACCTCGAAAAGGATACGGCGCTCTGTATATTGAAATGAAGAAACCCGGCGGTCGAATATCACCGGCACAAGAGGAATGGGGAGCCAACGCCATTAAGCATGGCAATTTATGGGTTGTCTGCTATTCCTTTGAAGAGTTTGAAAAGGTAGTTACTGATTACCTTAGTACCGACTGACCATGACAAAACGACAACGGCTATGGACGATGTAACCGGGTGGATAAAGTTATCCAGAAAGATATTGCAGGAACAGTGGTATTTGGGTGAGAAGTTCACCAAAGCCATGTGTTGGATTGATTTGTTGCTCCTCGCCGAATGGCGCAAGGAGCGCACGTTCTTTATCCGAGGCATTGAGGTTGTCGTTGGCCGTGGTCAGGTGGCTATGCCCCTAACCGATATTAGCAAACGTTGGAATTTGGCTGTGAATACGGTTCGGGCAAGATTGAGAGAAATGATTAAAGACGGCCGGGTGTCGGTCAAGGCAGACAATGTAGTTACACGAATAACAATCCTGAACTGGGAAAAGTATCAAGGGTTAGAAATGCTGGTCGACAATGTTTCCGTTGAAACTCCACCGGCAAATGTAGCGCAATCTGTTGTACCTCCGGCACAGGTTATTGAGCCTGAAACGGAGCCGTTGATTGAAGATGTTATCGTGGAAGAGTTGCAAGCTCCTGACATTCCTGTTTTACCTCCGGCCAAGCCCAAGAAGCCGGAAGTTGATTGTGATTTTGTTCTCCGGCTCTACCATGACCGTTGCCCCTCTTTACCAAAAGTTTTGAAATTGTCTGATAAGCGAAAGATGAAGATCCGTGTGCGCTTTGAGGAAATGAAATTTGATTATGAAACCCTGCAACAAGTATTTGATAAGGCAGAAGCATCTTCGTTTATGCGAGGTGATAACAACAGAGGTTGGCGAGCTGATTTTGACTGGATATTCAACAACAGTACGAATTGGCTGAAAATCCTCGAAGGCAAATATGATGACAGAAAACCTATAACGACAATAAGACCTACAAATGGAAGTATCGAAAACCCCGGCATTGCGCCAATCGGCGGAGGTGGATATACACCGACCACTGCAAGCCAGCGTCAAAAACTGTCTGTCCTTACTACACTCGCAAAGATTGAGTCAGAGCAAGGAGGATATATCCCCACGAGCGTTGGCTCTAAGGAATGAGCATCGGCCAACTGAAATATCCTTAATCTATGGCATAGAGTTGCAGAAGGAGTTGGTACAGTGCAGAGACCTCTCTATCCTGAATAGTGTAAAAGAAACTCCCACCCTCTGTATGCTCGAACAGGCATGGGGAATGGAGTATGTTAGCCGTGTCCTGATTAAGACACACCTCTTGGGGGTAAGCGACTTCGTGGGTGTCAAAACAAAAATGGAAGATTGGCAGATGGACGAACTCTGCGACCAGATTGCTATGGAATACGGCGACCTGAACGTACTGGAGTTTATCTGCTTCTGTTCTCGGCTCCGCAGTGGCAAATATGAAACATTCTATGGCAATATAGACCCGATGCAGATTACGAAATCTCTTGAGTCATTCTACGAGGATAGGAGATACGACATCAACCGGGCATGGGAAAAAGAGGAAAAGGAGCGCCGGGATAGAGAATGGGAAGAGTCGAGGAAAAACGCTATTTCTTTCGATGACTGGTACGAGAGCCTGTCTGATGAGGATAAAGAAAAGGCTTCATTCCTGAAATCATCATTAGACCGATTGAGGGAAGAACCCTCTCGCAAGAAGCACGGCATAGTCCAAACGGTCAAAGAAACTCTGTTCGGTAAGTGAAAGTTAAAAATCAGAAAATCAAACAAATAGACCAAAAATAATCATTGAAAAACTTGCACAAAAGATAATTTTTGATTAGTTTTGTACTATCAGAATAAAACAAAACATCTAAAACGAAATACATAAGCAAATAAGTTACAATGACTGAAACAACATCAAAGACCCGAAAAATTCAGGTGGAGATAGAAGAAACTCTCCGACGGGTCGTAACCGTAGAGGTGCCTGATACTCCTAATTCGGATAACATGGCAATCGCTGAAGCATCAAAGAAGTATCGAGAGGAAGAAATCGTGCTTGACTCCGGCGATTATGTTTGCACCTCATTCAATATCGTAAACGACAAAACTAAAACGGAATAAACATGGCAGAAGAACTTAAACAGGCAGTTGAGGAAATCAAGGAAGATGCCCTCCAGACCACACAACAGGAAGAGCCTCAAGCAGAGGCCACAGAAGAACCCCGAAAGGGTGAGAAAAAACTTGATGAGTTCCAGAGAACTATCAAGGCATACCTTGACAAACTAGCTGCTGAAGATGAGCTCTTCGCCAAGAGTTATGCGAAAGAAAAGAAATCAATCAAGGAGTGCTGCAACTACATCATTTCCGAGGTCAGGAAATCGGGCCGATGCGGTTTTGCTGATGATGAAATCTTCGGCATGGCAGTCCATTACTACGATGAAGATGACCTCGGCACAATTCCAGCGGCCAACGCTAAAGTGGTGGTCAACCATGAAATTCAACTGACCGAAGAAGAAAAGGCCGCAGCAAAGGCCCGTGCGCTGGCTCGATTTGAAGAAGATGAAAAGCGCCGTCTTGAACGGGCCGCCGGTGTGTCCTCTGATAAGGCTTCCACTCCGAAGCCAAAAGCCAAGAAGCCGGAGGCGAAAAAGAAAGAGCCGGAGTCAACCGTTCCCTCATTGTTTGACTTTGGAATGGAGGACGAAGAATGAGACCACGGACAAAGATACAACGAGAGGTGGCTGCTTTGTTCCCCACATTGCCACCAATCACGGCCAAACAAGAGCAATACGCTTTCGCACACAGCCATGAGTATATCGGCTATTTCAGCGTGGGTGAAATATGGTGTACGAACTGCGGGCAAGTGTCAGGAAATCCCGATCCGACAAGTCGACGTGAGAATGGTGAGGACTACATTTGTCCTCACTGCGGAGCAAAGCTCAAGATACAGCGTAGCACTAAGAAAAAGAGCCCGGACAAAAGATACTTTACCATTCTGACCACTTGTCAAGATTGGCAGGTAGTAAGGCATTTCCTGTGTTACTGGAATGTGAGAAAGGGGTGTGAGGTAAATTCACACATTACCGAGGTAGTCCAAATGTGGTTAAAGGCAGACGGAACAGAGGTGATAGTGGCAAGAGCCTGTACCTTGCACGGAGGCGACTCGTGGGACTTGTGGCGGCCGTTGGAAATCAGAACACGGCGCCACGGGTGGTATGGCTACGACGGCCAGAAATACAATATTTGGGCTGATTATATCTATCCCGAATATAGTGTCCTCCCGATATTCAAGCGCAATGGGTTTAACCTCAATGCTACCAAGAAAGGTATGCCTCCCTGTCGCCTAATGCTTGCGCTTCTGAAAGACCCCGAGACGGAGTTCTTGGTCAAAACCGGCCAATACGGGCTTCTGAACTATTTCAAGTATAAGCGTGGTGGCTCATGCCACAAATACCTCCATGCCATCAAAATATGCAACCGAAACGGTTATAAGGTCAAGGACGGCTCCATGTGGACTGACTACATCGACCTACTGGAGTATTTTCACCTCGACACCCATAACGCCCATTATGTCTGCCCGAAGAACCTCAAGACGGCTCACGACGCCCTCTCTAAACGTAAGCAACGTGTCGACGAAAAGCGCAGAGTTGAAGAAGCAAGGAGAAACGCTATCGAATGGGAGGCCAAATATAAGAAAGAGAAAGGGGCATATTTCGGCATCTGTTTTGGCGATGAGAACATACAGATTGCTGTGATTACCTCTGTTGCAGATATGGCCGAAGAAGGCGCCGCCATGCACCATTGCGTTTACAACGCCGGCTACTACAAACGTCCAGACTGCATAATCCTGTCTGCTCGTGATAAGGACGGCAATCGCCTCGAAACGATTGAACTCTCATTGCGTACCTTTGAGGTCATTCAGTCGCGCGGTAAGTGCAATCAGTCAACTCCGCACCATGACCAGATATTGAGTCTGGTTAGAGAGAACATCGGGCTGTTCAGGAAAGTTGCATAATTCATTTTGCAAAACTTGTATATATGATAAACAATCGCCATATCGGCACAACGAAAACAATCCTCTAATGAAACTCTCGAAAATCAAGACAGTAAAAGTGAATACTGGAACGAATGTACCTTTTTGCGTCCCCTCGCACCCATACACGCTTGCGGTGCAGGTTAAGAGGATACTTGACAGGATTGCTCGGAGTGCCGATATGGAGTTTGAGTTTAATTGTAATATCCCTACTGGAATTAAGATGTTCGAGGCATACGGCCGACAGAAACTCATGCTTGATATTCAATACTACATCAACGGGACGCGAGCTTCTTTCGATGATGTAATATCTGACATGATGCGAGGTGAGGATTTTGTCAAACAGGTAAACGAAGAAAAAGAATGAAAGTTACTGATATATTCAAACCTCCATTTAGGGCCGACGGCGCGTTCATATACTCTGCCGACGGTGTAATGTGCCTTATGGCTGCTAATTGCAGGTACTATCCGCGTGAAATGATGAACCGGATTGTTCAACTCATCAACGGCGAGAGCAGACCGACAAAGAAGGCTGATGTCGGGGTCAATTTCTCTGAAATCTGCATCAACGGCGACCCTGTTTTAACGGTGCGAGGCTGGGAGTATCTTTCCGGCACTCTCAATCTTTCAGCCGAAGAAGCAGAGAACGTTCAGAGTGAATTTGCAGTCTGGGTCGTTGGAAGATTAAAAGGAGAAGAAGATACGATATGAGGACTATATGGAAGAAAATAGCGAGTTTGTTACTCACAATATTGCTCCTGTTGTGGGTAGGGTTGCTCGTGGTGATAGCAACGTTTGTGGAACCCATGTGGGATAAGAACAGACGGCGATAGTCCATCAGATCTAACAAGTAAGCAAATAAGTTTAACTCAATACAAATATGAAGAAAAAGATAATCCTCAAAAAGAATGTGAGCGTCAGAAAACTCCTGTTCATGCTCCAAGTTGTCGTACTTTCACCGGTGCTTCTGCCCCTCATACTGGTGGACTTAGTGTGCGACTGGCTGCTCGGACAATGGTCGAAATACCGAGAGTGGTTTTTAAGGGTAAATCGATAGACCGGCATGGTAAAGCCGCAAAGACTCTGCCACTCTCCACCCCATAAACAAAGAAAGCAAGTCGACCCTCACGGGCAAACTTGCTTATAAGCAAATAAGTTTTAACCTGAAACGAAGATGGCCTCTAAGAGAGGGCTTCTGTTACGGAATAAAACTTAGTGCAAAAGTAATCAAAAATCGGCAATAGAACAAATTTTGAAGAACTTATGCACTCATAAATCACCAACAAAAACCTCGGGAATATTGTTTAGAAACGACGAAAATAAGACACGCAAAGTTTGTAAAAATGATAATATTTGCTTAACTTTGCACTATAAAATCAATGACTCTATGATACGAACAGCGATAAGAAAAAAGTTGGAGGACTCCGGCATTAAGCAGCGGGAGTTTTGCAAGGTTATTGGAGTGGCTTCGAGCAATTTCAATGCTTTTCTCAATGGCTCTCGTACTCTCTCATATCCCAAGTTTGTCAAAGCAATGGAAGAACTGGGATTGTCAATCGGCTTAAAAGCCGCCGGTCGTGCGGCCCTGCCTCCCTCTGAACTGCCTGAAATCCTTAAATCGCATTTTGCTGTGTCTGGAATGAAAGTGAAAGAGGTTGCAGAGAAAACCGACATCGACAATACTTGTCTGACTGCTTTTTTCAACGGATACAGGAATATGCCGATAAGGAACATAGAAAAAGTCATGACCCTCTTTCACCTCGACGTCGTGGAATACATCAACCCGAAAAAGAAATCAGCATGAAAATCTACACTTCATATTTCGGCAATGCGAAAGCGTTGGCAAAGGAGGGCATAAAGATTGTGAGCATAGCCTGTTGGCAGCCTCGCTTCCTTTCCGTGCCCGTAGTGATGTCTGATGTGGCGCCTACACCGTGGATGGTGAAAAAGGCATCGCACCAGCAATACCTTGACGCATATCGGCAAATCCTCTCCCGGCTCAACCCCTACGAGTTTATAGAGAGACTGGAGAGAACCTGCGGCGGCTCTGATGTGGCCTTATGCTGCTACGAAAAGCCCGATGACTTTTGCCACAGGCACCTGCTTGCTCAATATCTGACCCAGCAGACAGGGGTAGAGATAAAAGAATTTGTGTCAACCCCTCCTGCACCCAAGAAGCCGGAGAAGATTGAACCGCCCTCATTGTTTGATGACCTCTGAACATAAGGCGTGAGAGTTGAATAGCCCTCACGCCAATATGCGAGAGTAGCACAGTGGCTAATGCGCCGGCTAACCATGCCGGAGTCCGGGGTTCGAGTCCCTGCTCTCGCTCCAATCATTATTTGCATGGAACTACGCATCACAGAAAGAACATTTGGCATAGAACTGGAGCTTGCCAACGTGGAGAAGAGAAAGATATACTTTCCCTCTGACTACACTTGGGACGAGGAAGAAGTTATCCACAACACGGACGGCACACGCGGTACTATATCGGCCAGATACGGAGGCGAGATAAATACGCCTCCCATGCACCTATGCCATAAAAACCTCGACACCTTCCGTAAGGTAGTGGAAAGCTGCGCTGAAAATGGCGCTGTTGCCCGACGCGACTGCGGCGTTCAGGTTCATATATTCGTGGGCGACCTAACGCTCGATGAACTGAAGAATATTTACTATCTGACCTACCATGCGACCGACCTCCTGAAAGGCCTCTGCCATTTGCCGCCGTACAGCGATGAGCAGAGATACCGGCCCTCTCCGACTCTGGAATTTTACGAGAGAGTGCAAAAGGCTCAATCATTCTCTGAACTGCAACGAGCCTTTGAGAACAGCCACAACAAAGGCTATGTCCGGCACTTTGTCAATATTGCTTCCTACTTTGTGAGAGGCACGGTAGAGTTTCGCCTGTTCAATACCACCACCGATTTTCAGGAGATAATGAACTGCATAATGTTCGCCTATCGGTATGTGGATTATGCCTTGAAACATAATGAAGATGACTTTCGGGCCATAAAGACGGTAGAGCAAATGGTGTCGACCATAAAGTTACCCTCGGCTCTTCCGGCGTTGCCTCCCTCCCTGATATTCTTTTCCTCGATTAGAGAAATGGACGTTGGCGCCACGGCACACTCTGCGGTGGACTTGACCAAATCCATGCTGAACGTCTTAGTGAAGAACACTGGCGATCAGCTTGTGTGCGTAAATCCCTATTCATTCTCCAC
This sequence comes from uncultured Muribaculaceae bacterium, assembly GCA_947628305.1. Lineage (GTDB taxonomy): Bacteria > Bacteroidota > Bacteroidia > Bacteroidales > Muribaculaceae > HGM05190. Next base: position 149,540 of record CANQZG010000002.1, read on the forward strand.
TGAGGTACGATTGAGCAAGCTGAAAAAACTCATAGTGTTTAATAACGATGAGTTTAACCATATTCTATATTCGATTGTCCGGGAGGGCCTGCGCATCAAGTATGACAGCACATTCCAGTTCCTCGAAGATTTGAACGGCGACGACCCGGTTAAGCAGGTCGCCTGCCTAATCGTATTCAAGAAGATATGCCGCTATCTGAAATCGGCCGACTTTTACAAGAAGAGTTTTGAGGCAATTCAGGCGGCAATGCCAATCACCATACAGAACGCCACGAAAGCTGCAACACGCATGGTGGAGTTCCTGACCAACTGCGATTACCGGCTTGGAACAGTCAATGACGCAGTAAAGGTCGGCGGCGATGTATTCTTTAACTTTGATGACTATGGCAAAAGCAGAACCGCAGTAAGCGCTCTCCGCAAGCATAGCGATTACAATGGGAGTTTTGAAACTCACTCAACCGAGTATCTGAACCTCGTGGAAACTCTGCCGGAGAATACGACGCTGTTCTTAGTAAGCACGTTCCCCTACCATGAACACCTTCAGAAGATAGCCTCGGTCGGCGATAAAATCTTCTATTGCTCACGCAAGAAAGATGCCGCAGTAACGTATAAGGCCGTCAAGTTGAAGATGCCCTCTTTCAAGGAGCCGCCCGATGATTTGGTAATTGATGACCCTGCCAAACTGAAAATACGGCATGTCGCGGCAAACGTCGTGTTCCAGTTGCAAAAGCATTATGTCAAGAAGGTACAGATTGTATCGAAAGTAACCTTTCCGTTCCTCGTGTTCTATGAGGATTATCTGCTTGGGGCTTTTGGCTTCAAGTTCAGCAAGCAGGGCTACGACATATCGCTGGTAACTGATTTCTGCACCAACAATGCCATACCGCGAGTGAGCAAATTGATATTGCTCTGCGTAAAATCTCGCTGGGTGAAGAAATTCCTGTCCCGGCGCACCCTCGATGACTTTGTAACTTGTGAAACGAAAGTCTACACTCACAACCCGGTATCAATGAAGTACCGTGGCCTGTTCAAGAAAGTTTCGCAGGAGAAAAATCATTTGGTCTATACTTGTGAACTCGGCACCGAGGGAGAGTTTACTGATATTATCGCCAAGTACAAACAGTTTATAAGCCGTAAGAAATGAGCAATAAATGGAAACAAGCCTCTATTGACATAAGCCTTATAGATGAGGCGAGTGTCAATGCAAATCAGATGTCCGAGCATGATTTCAACAGGCTCGTGGAGAACATTCGTATCTCTGGAGGGTTAAGCAGCGCCATAGGCTGTTACCGAAAGACCGATACGGGGAGATATGTTATTATCTCCGGCCACCACCGATATAGGGCCGCAGTAAAACTACGGTACAGGGAGGTGCCTGTTATCTACGCAGATGAGGCAGACATGACTCCAGATGAGATTGTGGCTCTGCAACTCTCTCACAACTCGCTTCACGGTGAAGATGACAAAGGCATTCTGAAAAGAATGTTTGCAGAAATTCAGAGTGTGGATTTCAAGAGTTTTGCCCATGTCAACATCGATGAACTGGAGCCTATCACCACGGAGGGGGTAAGTTTCTCCGTGGCCAGCGAGCATTATTCATGCTGCGTGGTATTCTACCACAAAGACATGGAGTTGCTTGATGAACTGGTCGGCATAATCAACGAGCAGAACGGAAAGAACGACATCGTAATGGTCGTTGACGGTGATGAAAACGAGGATTTCTATCTCCAGCTTATCGGGCAGATCCGCAAGAAATACGAAATCAAGTCAAGTAACATGGCGTTCTGCAAAATCTTGGAACTTGCCAAAAAGCAAATGGAAAGTGAGGTGACAGAATGAAACGCATAGGTATTTTAAGGGAAACGAAAATCCCTGTTGACAATCGCACCCCGATAACCCCGGCGCAGTGCAAGAAATTGCTCTCGACCTATCCGGGCCTTGAGATATATATTCAACCCTCCTGTCTGCGAGTTTTTCCGAATGAGGAATACATTAAAGCCGGCGCAGTTCTTTCAGAGGATATGGCTTCTTGTGATTGGCTTTTCGGAGTCAAGGAGGTTAGCATAAAGAGCCTTATTCCAGACAAACATTATTTCTTCTTCGCCCATATAGGGAAGATGCAACCCTACAATCAAAATCTCTGCCGGGCGATGATTGAGAAAAACATCACACTGACTGATTACGAGTATCTGACCAAAGAGGGCAAGCGTCTTGTGTCTTTCAGCTTTTGGGCTGGAGTTATGGGCGTTTATAACTCGTTACGGCTGTATGGACTGCGGCATGACCTTTTCGACCTCCCGGCTCCAGATAAGAAATTTTCGGTGGCCGACATTCTGAATTTAGGCCGGCCGATAATCTCTGAACTGAAAGAGGCGCGCCACAATGCTATTCGTATTCTCGTTACGGGCAATGGCCGTGCTTCTGCCGGAGCGCAGTTTATCCTTAATGAACTCGGCGTGAGATTTGTGTCGGTCGATGAATTTCTGACAATGGCCGAAGAAACGATAGACAGGCCGATTTTCACCGTGGCCATGACCTCTGACCTCGTAAAGAGAACGGACGGCTACAAGTATGACCGAGAACATTTCAAAATGCACCCCAATCGTTATTATTCGGATTTCGGTAAGTTCTCTGGTAAAACGACAATATTTATTCCATGCCACTTTTGGGCGCCGGCACAGCCTAAGTATCTCACGAAGGATATGCTCGGCTTTACCAGAATAGATGTAGTAGGTGATGTTACCTGCGACATCAACGGGAGTGTGGAAACGACAGTCCGGCCCTCTACGCATGACAATCCATTCTACGGCATAGACAGGATTAAGTTGGAGGAAACGGACGAAATGTCTGACTCGGCTATCGGGGTAATGGCTGTTGACACCCTGCCTAACGCTATCCCAGTGGAAGCATCAACAGACTTTGGCGAAAAGTTAATGGAGCATGTTTTCCCTGCTCTGATGAACGTTGACACCGACCGAGTAATCGAGAGGGCAACGCTCATTCGCAAGGGTGAACTGACGGCTCCGTTCTCATACCTGAAACCCTTTGCAGGAGTTTGAAGAATTAAAAACTTGTGCATAAGATAAGAAAAAATCGTTCACAGTTTGCACATAAAAAAATGGACTCGACCAAAGACACCAGAACGCCGCAGGGGGAGGAACACAAGCTGCCTTTCTCCTACGCTAAAATCGCCGAGGTTTACTCCAAGAAGGCCGGCAATATGTCGGCCACGGCTGCTGCGCTCAACATCGCTCGACGGACGCTCTACTACTGGCGGAGCAACCACCCTGAACTTGACGAAATGCTCAAAGATGTAGATGAGGCGCTGCTGGACTTTACGGAGTCTAAGCTGACCGAGGCTATCAATAACGGCAACCTCACGGCAATAATATTCCACCTCAAAACCAAAGGTAAGAGCCGAGGATATATTGAGGGTCAGGAAATCACAGCCACGGTGCAGTCTGCTAAACCCATGACACAACAGGAGGCGCAGGACTTTATTCAAGACCTCGAAAACACGTATTGATGGAATATGCTCAAGATGAAGTGTTACGGAGGTGGCTACTCAGCGACTCTCTGAATTTTTCCCGGTTTTTCTTTCAACACCTGAATAACGGGAAACGCTTCGTCATAGGCAAACATCACCGACTTATTTGCGATAAACTGAACCTCGTTCTGCAAGGTAAGATAAAGCGTCTGCTGATTAACATTGCCCCTCGATATGGAAAGACCGAAATTGCGGTCAAGAATTTTATCGCTATGGGTCTTGCGCTGAACCCTGCGGCAAAGTTTATCCACCTCTCATACTCCGGCAACCTCGCTCTTGACAACTCTGTGGCCGTGAAGAATATCGTTACCTCTCCAGAGTATCAACGGCTGTTCAACATAAAGATTGGCCGTAGTGCTGATACGAAAAGCCGGTGGGACACTTACAACGGTGGCGGTGTATATGCTACGTCCTCCCTCGGTCAGGTAACAGGTTTTGGCGCAGGTGCTGTCGAGAGTGAAGATGAAGAAAATCCCCTCTTTGGCGGTGCCATTGTGATAGATGACCCTATTAAGCCTGACAATGCTCTGAATGACAATGCGCGTGAGCAGGTCAATCAGCATTTTGAGACAACCATTCGTAACCGTGTTAACTCCAGAAATACCCCGATAATCATTATCATGCAACGGCTCCACGAGCGCGACCTGTGCGGCTATCTTATGGGACTGGAGCCTGACGAATGGGAGGTTTTGAGTATTCCCTGCTTGGAACTTGATGAGGACGGCAACGAGCGCGCCCTATGGGAGTTTAAGCATACCGTTGAGGAACTGCGCAAGATTGAGGCTGCCAATCAGTTTGTATTCGACACACAGTATATGCAGAACCCCAAGCCTCTTGAGGGTCTGATGTATAACACCCTGCGGACATACGAGGCTTTACCGCTTGAACCGGGCCTGCGAAAGAACTACACCGATACTGCGGATACTGGCTCTGACTTTTTGTGTTCGGTCTGCTACATCGAAACAAAGGTAGGTATGTATGTTACTGATGTTCTCTACACCGACAAACCTATGGAGTACACGGAGCCTAAGACTGCTGAAATGCTGATGAGGAATAAAACCCAAATGGCGAAGATTGAGAGCAACAACGGCGGCCGTGGCTTTGCTCGCAATGTCGAGCGCAATGTCAGAATGTTGGGCGGTCCGGTGGGACGAGGTATGAGATTTGTTTCGTTCCGTCAGGGAGCCAACAAGAAAGTCAGGATTTTCACCCGATCTGCCGAGGTGCAAAATCTGATATTCTTCCCCGTCGGCTGGGAGTTGAGGTGGCCGCAGTTTGCCAATGCTGTCAAAGGCTATCGTAAGGTAGGACGTAATGGCCACGATGATGCCCCTGATGTTCTCACCGGCATGGTAGAATTTTTCCAGAAGGACAGCCCGGCACCAATCACGGCCAAACCGACAACATACAGTATCGAGAGAAAGGACAACTACTGACCACTTTCGTTCACTAAGTATCTCCCGGAATACTCAATCTGCAATGTATTAAGTAAGTAACTTTGAATATGGCAAAGAATAAGACACGCAAGAGAAAACGTATGAAGCTCACCACCTACGGGGAGTTTCTTGTGCTTTTGCCCTGCTGCGTGGAAGAACATCAGAAAGAACTGCTGGAACTCTTATCTCACGCTGAACGCCCGGCATTCGTGTGTGGCAAAGAAACTCCGGCCAATCTGAACATGATAACCTACGGGCAACTCGATGACCTTAGCCGCATAGCCAATACTGCCGACCCTGCGGCCGAGGTGTTCAAAATCCTTATGGGGATTGAGGCTCCACAGGTTTATCCGCTGAATGTATTTGACGTGTTCGGATTTATGAACTTTGTCAAGGAAGAGGTCAATCGCATCAACAAGTTATTCCAAGAAATTACCCCCTCTCACACCTCGGAGGAAATAGCCGCCGGCATTGAGGACTTGAATTTTGGCACTTTCGGCATTATAGACTGGTACGCCCGCCGTATGGGGATTACCAATCAAGACGAGGTGTATAGCGTGGCGTGGGTGCGCATCTATACTTGTATGAAGAATGACAACGAGCAGCAGGAGTATGAGAAGCGCCTGAACAAACAATATATCAATCGACAAAAGAGACGCAGTTAATGGAGAATACTGGATTTGACACCAAAGAATTGTTAGGCACGGTTGAGGGTAAGATACGCTCAATCGCTGAAACCCTCGGCCCGGAGATAGAGTATCGCTTTATGAACTGGGCGCAGGCTAATGTGGAACTTGACAAAATCGAGAAGCCCACGGTAATATACGTTCTGCCGCCCTCCGGCACTCTGACATTCAAGTGGAACGAGGTTAAGGACGCTCCGAACACACAGATTGCTTTTGTCTGTGTTACTGATTTTGATTTTGAAGGCTCCAAGAATGACGGCATAATCGAGGCTATGAAACGTCTGGCTGTCCGCTTTGTCAAGGCCCTCAACGAGAGTGGACTCTTTGAGCCTATTGAGGGTGATGTTTTATATCAGGTATTGTATGACCACCTCGACCAAAATGTTACCGGCGTGGTGCTTACTCTGACTCTTGAGGAAACAAAGGGTATCAGTATCTGCACCGATGAAACACGCAATCAATAACTTGTGCATAGGATAACGGCATGGCAACGATTGAAGAAACCCTCCAACTCCACTTAGAGAATGTGCGTCAAAAGGTCGCGCAGGCTATGGCCGACTATGGTAGAAATGCCAGTGGTCGGTCAGTAAACTCTTTGACCGTGTCCGTGTCTGGTAATGTCGGTACGCTGTATGGCAGTAAATCATTCCTCGCAATGGAGAGAGGTCGCGCCGGTGGTAAAGTTCCCAAGGGCTTTGTCGGCATCATACGGCAATGGATAATCGACAAAGGAATATCTGTTGCTCCTATCCCTGCCAAAAGGAGGAACACGAAATACACTCCGCATGAACGTGGCCTGAACTCCTTTGCCGGAGCAATAGCGCATAAGATTATGACTGATGGCACAAAGTTGTTCCGTGATAAGCAATTCAATGACATTTTCACCACGGCGGTGAATGAAGAATTAGAACTGATGAGTAAGGAACTCATGCTTTATACTGCGGAGAGCCTTGCCGAAATAAACAATATACTGGAATGAGAACTACGACATTTAAGATACTGAATGTAGCGGACTCCGTGGCATATTATCCTGATGAAATGTGCTTCGCATTCAATCCGAATTTTATTGAGATTGAGTCAGCATGGCCTTCCGGTGTGCTGACAGTCGAGGTGAGTAAAATATCGGGCATGACCTCTGTCGCCAAACAAGAGATAAAAGTGTCTATGTACGGTGGCAAGGCTAAGATATATATGTCGCGGCTGTTCGAGTTGATGTTTGATGACCCTCGCAACTCCAGATGCGTCGAGGTAAGTGTCAACGTCAAAATAGCAACGTTGTCGCTGTTCTCATTTACGACCCTCGTAATATGGGGCAATATTGCTGTCGGAGAACGCTTCGGCAATATGGGAGTTTTCAGCCGTGATAATGGTGAGGCCTGCTTCTCGCGCAATCTGATATGGTTTAAGAATTTCCCCTTTACGGTATCTCTGTTCCGATACAACAGAGAGGTTGAGTTCTTTGGCCGATCAGATAATGGTCGCTATGGCTCTGACCCCATATACCGAGATACAAAGGTCTGCTTCTTTGAGAAGATTGAGAAACTGGCGGCTCAACTCCCTGCCTTATCCACTACAACGGTGCAGTTGCCGTTCCAAGTGGTCTATTACGCCGTCCTGAAACGTTTTGTCGTTTGTAAGGATAATGCTTATTACTCCAACTGGGAGGGCGACCCTGACGAATACTTTGGCTCTACTGCCGATTATTGCGATAGTGCCAACGACCTCAAACCGAGAACTGACGTAACCTATCTACTGGAAACCGAGCGAGGCTTTGCACGATATCGGTTTATGAATGATGAACTCGTTTACTGCGGAATGTTTACCGACCTCGGTTTTGAGGACATACCGCCCTCCCAAGTATTTCCGATGGCTCATCGTACCGCCACGATAAAATACAAAATCTCCGAGGAGGATAGAACCATGTCGGAGTTTGATAGAACCTTTGACTACACGTTCTTCAGGACCGGCGAGAACGTGGCCTTAATCAATCTGCAAATAAGCCATGACACGGCCGGCTATTATTTGCGGTGGGTCGACAGGCACGGCAATCTCCAGTATTTCCTGTTCACAAAGGGAGAGACGCAGTATAAGAATAAACTTGCGACTGATAAGGTACTGCAAGATGAGGCTATAAACGGAACATACTTTGCCAACATCATGCGAACCCGCAGTCTTGAGTGTACCATTACGATGAAGTGTTGTGCAGTCAATCTCCCCTCTGATATATTCGACTATGTAGTAACAGTGGTGTCTGCTCCCATTGTTGACCTATACCTCGGCAAAGACGACTCCGGCACCGAGATATGGCTTCCTGTCAATATTCAGGCAAGCACGGTCAAATATATTCCCAAGCAAACTCTGAACGATTTGGAGTTTTCATTCGCATTACCCGATGTCAACGCTCAATCCCTCTAAGCCATGTACGAAGAACTTTATATCATAGACAACGGCAAAAGATTGAGGGTTGACCTCTCAATCCCCAGTGGTATCACGCTCAATTTCAAGAGCAACATCTTCGGCGACCTGTCGAAGATTACCTGCTCCTACACCTACACGTTTAAGTTGCCTCTGACTGCGAACAATCGCCGTGTCCTCGATAATGCAGATGATGTGCGCTGTATCTCCAATAAGATCCGGCGCAGGCTCCGTGCAGAATATCTCCAAGACGGCATACCGCTTTTTACCAATGCCAATCTATACATCGAAAGTACAGATACGTGTTTCAATGCTGTTATGACGTGGGGCGTGATAAGTGGCTTCCAGACACTCAAAGATGATGACATTTCAATCAGGAAATTGCCGCTTGAGGCAAAACCTATCTTCGGGCCGTGTAACGCGAAGATTGATGAATACTCCAATACCGCTGACTACGTTCAGCCTCTTTACAATGCCGGGCTGACATACATTTCGGATAATGGGTGGAAAGACCAGTATAACACATATTCCGTCTTTCCGCTTCCGGCTATCCCGGTCTATCGACTCATTCAGTTAATCAATACCAAATACGGCACCAAGTTCAAACTCGGCTCTGAATACTCCTATGGAGATACAACCGAGAACCACAAGATTATCAGTTTGGGAGTGATACCGTGTGTCAATGTTGACCAGCAGCCTGAAGGAGAAACTGAAAAGTCTGTCCTTGAAACTAATATCGGCTGTTATATGAAAGGCCCCTACGCCGGCATTGAACATATCCTCACAGGTGCCACGAACGATGCGGCACCTACTGACAGCCGTTTTTCTCTCGTAAAAGACGGGGACGGATTTACTATCGGCATAAAGGTTACGAGTGATGCGGCATTATCGTTCGAGGTTGACGGCTGTATTTATGCCAAGTTCACCCATGAACCTAATCAGTACAAAGGGCAGGGACGTGTAGATATGGGCGCCCCTGACACCACCGGAATAACGCCAAAGCTCACGTTTTACTATACAACTAATGGAACGAGTGCTGCCTCGATAACCTCTATTGATGGCCGCTTTTCGTGGGACGATAACTGGTGCTGGGTTTTCGATTTCTCAAAGGAGCGAGGCCGTGATAGGCTCTCAATCAATGTGCCGCCTAACGCTACGGTATTTTGTGCCATAGAAGCCGAGGCCAACGCACTCCAGTTGAAAAGTTCAACAATATACAAGTTAATTCGCTTCTATGAAAAAGTTGACCCGAACAATATCCAATGGAACAAGCCGGAGGCGAGTGCTGGAGCAATACAAATGGACTTGATGAGCAACTTGCCGGATATAAGCTGTATGACGCTTATGAAGGCATTATTCTTCATGCTCGGTGCCTTTCCCTCTATCAATTCTGCCGGTGAGATAATACCGGTTTACTACACGGCCCTCCGGGATAACATCATTGCAGGCAATGCGGTGGACTGGAGTCAAAAAATGACTACCGAATACTCTGCGCTCCCCGCCAAGATGACGTATAGTGTTAGTGGCTTCGGTCAACGGAATTTCTACATGATGAAGAATGACAATGCCGACGGTGAGGGTGGTGAAGATGAGACTGATGTCTACGCCCCCGGCAAAGGCATTATATATGTCGGCAATGAAGTGATTGACAGGAACAAGACTATCATACAGTTGCCGTTCTATGCTCCATATATCAAGAATAAAAAATCGCCGTTCCTTGCTACTGGAAATACGATGAAGTTCTGGTATCACGAAAACGATGAGGTCAAGACAAAGGAGGCCAAACCTTGCTTTGGAATGATTAAGCCTCTTGTGCAAACGTCCAGTGGCGCCCCTACTGGTGTGCAGTGGATGAGCATGGAGATATGGAACGATTTTGTCAATATCAATTCTGACCCTTCGTATTCGTATCTCTCACGCATAATGGAGAACCCAATCATCATCACGGAGAACCTGCGACTGAATGAGTATGACCTGCGCAACCTTGATTACAATATGCCCGTGTACTTATCCAAGTATGGCGCATTTTTCGCTGTTGTGTCGATCACGCGCGACAGCAAGGGCATAAGTAAGTGTGAACTCCTGAAACTCCCTGAAGAAGAATAATTATTATGGCACAGGATAACGTACAAACCAAGATATTAGAGATTGAGGTTAACTACTCGGAGGCTCTTGAAAAAATTGCTCAATACCGTATTGAGGTTGAAAAGGTCAAGGCCAAGCAGAAAGAACTCAAAGATGCTCTGAAAGAGGGTCGTATCTCGCAGGAGGAATACCATAAGAGCATGGAGTCCTCTAAGCTGATGATAGGCCAATTTAATGCTGCTATTGGCACTCTGACCAAACAGGTGAAGAACCAGTTGAAAGCCCAGAATGAGCAGTCCGGCTCTCTCGTGCAATGGCGTGCTCAACTCTCAAACCTGACTGCGGAGTATGACCGATTGAGCAAGGCTGAACGTGAGGGGGCAAAGGGTAAGGAACTCAAAGACAAAATCAATGAAGTTACCACGGCTCTGAAAACTGCCGAGGAAGAAACCCAGCGTTACTACCGTAACGTTGGTAATTATCCACAGGCTATGGCGCCCATGAAAGAGCAACTGGATATTATCGTTGCAAAGTTGGGAGAAATGAAAGCCGCTGGCCTTGATACCACCCCTGCATTTGAGGAAATGCAGTCGCAGGCAGAGTCGCTACGCGATAGTCTTGCCTCTGCCTCTGATGAGAATACAGCCAGTTTTGATAAGATGAACAATGGCGTTATGAGCCTCGTTGCCGTGTTTGCAACGTGGCATACTGCTCTCGAAGGACTCGGCATCAAGAATGAGGATTTGAACAGAACCATTACAATCTGCATGACCGGCATAACGGCACTCGCCACCGCCGGCAAAGTATGGAACGCTGTTCAGAAAGAGTCTGCGCTGATGACGGTAGCCACAGCAGCCAAAACGTGGATACTGAATACTGCTCTTGCCGCCAAGTTAACAGCCATGACTGCCGTAACTGCCGCCACCGGCGGAGCAACCGTGGCCACAACCTTATGGAATGCGGCATTATACGCTAACCCCCTCGTGTGGCTTATAGGTATTGTAGTTGCTGCCGTGGCTGCTGTCTACGGCCTCGTTAAAGCATTCTCATTTTTCTTCTCCGACAGTGAGAAGAGAAAAGAAGCACTCAAGCAGGAAGCCGAGCAACTGGAACGTCTGCATACTCTCAATGAACAGGCTCTTGAAATGGCCGCTGCTCGTGGAGCCACTGAAGAAGAACGAGCCAGAACGCGCATTGAAAATCTCAAAGCTGAGGCTGATGCGTGGGAACAACACTTTGAGAAAATCAAGGAGGAATACGATGATGACGATGACGAATATAAGGAAGCCCTCGACAGCAAGAAAAAGGCTCACGAAGATTTCATCGCCTCTCTTGACGACGCTCTTATCGACCTCACAAAGATACAGACTGAACAGCGTGAGAATGAGCGCAAAGAGGCTCTGGGCGAGTACGAGTATAAGCGCACCCTTATTCGTGAACAGACAAACCAGCAAATCGAGTTGGCAAAAACTCTGCTCAAATACAATAAGATAAATCAGGCAGAGTATAACGCTCTCGTTGCAGACCTCAATAAATTGCAGACTCGCAAACTTGGTGAGGTCAACGAAGCCGAGGCAGAGGCCAATCGTAAAGCCGCAGAAACTCGTAGAAAGGCTGCTGCCGATGCGGCCAAGTCTGCCGCTGATGCTGCGAAAAAACGTCAGGAAGAAGAGAAGAAGCGTGAGGAAGATTACTACAAGGAGGTTGAGAAAGCACAGGACGCGCTGCTGGCTCTGATTAAAGATGGATTGGATAAGCAGTTGCAGGCTGAAAATCTTTCATACCAACGAGGTCTGAAAGCCTTGCAGGATAAATTGGCTAAGTATCAATCTAACTCCGAGTATGACGTAAAAATGCGTCAGGCTCTCAACGACCAAATCTATGCCCTGACAACGGCCCACGAGCGCAGGGTTGCAGAATTTGAGTGGTCGGAGCATGAACGACAGTTGAAGATTGCACAGGAAACTCTACAATCTAAACTGGAACTTATCAAGAAAGGTACTGATGAGGAAATGCAAGAGAGATACAATCTCCTTGCTAACGAACACCAGCAAGAGATTGACGCTATCGACAAGCGTATTGCTGATGGCCTCCTGACACAAGAACAGGGCAACGAATTAAAGTTGAACTTGGAAGAGTCATACCGGCGCCGGCAGGTGGAACTCGCCGAGGAATACGATCAGATTGACCTCGACCGAAAAAAGGCTGCACTCCAAGCAGAGATTGACGCAATGCAGTTGGCTGAAGATGAACGTCAACTGAAAGTACGCGAGGGCTATGAAATGTCTGATGAAGCATACGCAGAATGGCGTGAACGCGGACTGGCCGGACTGGAAGAGCATGAGCGTAATCTACTCCTGAAACAGGAGGAAGCTGCGCAGGCTGAACTGGAGGCCCTGCAAGCCCGTGGTCAACTCTCCACCCAAACTACCGAGGAATACGAGGCTGAAATTTTGGCCGCCAAACAGAAATCCCAGCAGGCACAGGCCAATACCAATCAAGCCATCATTAAGGACGAGCAAGCGAAGGCACAGGCCATGCGCTCTGTTACGTCCTCTCTGACCGGCCTACTTGATACGCTCGGCGAGAGTAATAAGGCATTCGCCAAGATGTCGAAAATCATCACCCTTGCGCAGATAGCGATTGACACCGGTAAGGCTCTTGCGTCTGGTATTGCGTCCGCGTCCTCGATGCCGTTCCCTGCAAACCTTGCAGCTATCGCCACAACAGTTGCTACAATCCTTGCCAACGTAACTACGGCTATCTCCACGGTGAAATCAGCCAAATTTGCCGAGGGTGGTAAGGTAACCGGACCCGGAACTGGCACAAGCGACAGTATCCCGGCTTATCTGTCTAACGGGGAGTTTGTGATGACTGCACAGGCCACAAAGATGTTTGAACCTCTGCTTATCGCCATGAACGGAATAGGCAAAGGTGTGCCGATGGCTTCTCCGACGGCCTCTGACCGCATCACTACCGCCGAAATGATGACTGACTCATTTGAAACTGCTGCACGCGAAATACGGCCTGTTGTGTCGGCTGTGGAAATTACCGAGGTACAGAACCGTGTAGATATAATAGAGAACCTTGATACTTTCGATTGAACATGACCACATACCAGTTACTCCGCGCGAATGAAAGTCTGCTGCGGTTAATTGCAGATAACAAGATAAACGTTGCCGATGTGGCCTACCTTGAAATCTACTCTAAATTTGAGAAGATGAAAAAGGAAGGCCACAAGGTCGGCTATATCACGGTGTATCTTGGCGACAAATACGGTATGTCTGAACGCGGCATCTACAAGATAATAAATCGCATGAAGAAAAAGTTGAACCTCGATGATTAAAGGCCCTTTGGAAAGTATCTGATGTGCATTAACATCGGAGCATCGGATTTATCTGAAATTTGCCTAATAGCCAAATATATCTCGCTACAGTTTCCTACATAACGCAATGGTAATAAGGTAGGAATATCAGAGTGTGTCGTATATGAAAGTTCTCCGGGTTGCTCTCCCATTTCATTCTCATTAGTAGATGAAAGTACCGGCTTTACGCCATTTTCAGATTGCACCAGTCTGTATGTCGAATGACGGAAATAACACTCCTGACGCTCTCCAAGTTTAACTCCGTTGTCGCAAATAACTTTCATGTAGATTTGCCGCTGGGAGTCGATAAGGTAGAATGGAGCATCAATGCCGGTTGCCAGTGTTGCCGGAATTTGATTGATGACATTTTGTTCAGACATGAAAGAATTGAATATCTGATTATGTTGTTCGACGATTGTCGCTGGCTCATTATCGCTCCCACATGACACGATAACAAGAGAAAGAATGTAGAAAAGAAATGAAAGTTTTTTCATAGGTCTACGTTTCGATGTGTTAATGGTCTGCCGAAGAACTTGACAGTTTCTTCGCTATCACGGCCGGCGATAGATTTTCCTGTGGCAAGTTCTATGCGGTCAAGTAATCGGGTCGCTCTGTCAACAATGAACCCCTCGAAATCATCTGCTGCCAATAGGTCGTATGATATTTTGTGAGAGGTTATAGCCTCTCGGATTTGAGCCTCACTCATTCCTTTGTTGAACATCGTGCGTATATACTCGCTGGGGGCGCGTCCTCCGATTGACCGATTTGTGCCAGCGTAGATTGGAGTCTTGTTGACAACGGAGTTCCATTTGAGAGAGTCGTATCGAGCAGCACAATAGTTCTGCGGAAAGATATGATGAATATCCGTGCTTTCTTCCAAATAAGTAGCCACGTTCATTTTGTTGCCACTCATAAAATCAAGTGGGGAGTCTTGCAGTATTAACGCCATTACACCCTTATAGGCTGCGCTATTTCGAGTCTGCATAGTCAGTAATCGTGCTGGCTGCATATTGGCTCTTGCCACGGTATCAGGCAATGTGCCGTCTGCTATCTGTTGGAATACGCCTACAATATCGAGAACATACCTCGTTTCATTCGCGGCTCCGTATTGCTCTCCGAACACTCCACACCAATACCACCGACTAAGAATATCCTTGTTTGTCTGAATTGATAGATTGACTCCGGCAATCTCGGCATAGGCAAATATTGCTGCTAATGGAATGAGTTGTGAGGAATAAGGCAGATCGAGCCAAGTATAAACGCCCTGATGAACCAAGAAGTCGGCGGCTTTGAGAAATCCATTGACTAATGCGCTCCGGCATTCTTTGTAATCCGACAACGACATCTTCAGGACATCACGTTTCTTGCATGACACCACATAGGTATCGGGAGCAGAACAATATCGCTTGTATGAGGTCAACAGAGCCATAGCGGTTAGGAAATTCGTGCTTCCTATTGCCCGGAGAATATCGCAATGGCTCGTGAACTTTGAGGCTATTGCGTCCCAGTCCTTGCGAATATCATATTCATCTGCTGCGAATGACGCTGTGATAAGTTCAAAAACATTCAGTTTGACACCTCCAGTATTGACGTTCTCAAAGATTTGACAAACGGCTTCTTTGGCAGTATCTTTTGTGAGAGTAATGACGGGGATTTTGTAGGTAGTGATACCTTTGAGAACCTTATCGCAAAACTCCTTTGCTATCTGAACCGAGGCTACATCATACGACATCAGGCCGAAAATCCAATCCATAATGTCAGTCTGTGAGAATACCAGATTGAGAGGAAATTTCATATTGGCATACTCGGCCTCGCGTGTCGATAGGTCAAGTTTTATCTCCCTGCCAATATTCGCTGTGCGGATTTTGTTCTCCGGCATAGACTCCACGGCCTCAAGCATACTCCTATTCGGATTGAGAGCCTTGCGTATGTCGAGGTAGTAGTACCGCTTTTCCTTACTCTTTGCACCGTTGACGATAGTAGCACCTTTGCCTCTGAATACTTGGAATAGAGTTGTCAGTCGCTGCTGTCCGTCAAGCACAAGGCGGTCGGGGATAACATCGGAGTGCTTCGGCGCTCCTGTGAATGTTCTATGAGTGAACCTAACGGCCGGATTACCAGTTTCAAGGAACATGGCTGCTCCCATAGGAAATCCCGAAGCAATACTCTCAATCAGTTTGCAGATTTTGTCGTCATCCCAAACCCAATCTCTTTGAAAGTCCGGGAGCTGTATTTTGCCATTCTCTATCTGATTAAGCAGTTCGGCAAGATCGGTGTCGTTTGAATATACTGACATATATTGTGAGTGGCAGAACTCCCGTCAATGACATAACTACTGCCTGAACTATCTGCCGGAGGATTGTTATATTCTCATCACACGAAAAAGGCGTGGGCAGTCTTTGTGTCGTTCCAAGCTATCGCCAAACAGCTACACCAAGCACAAAGTCATGCCCACGCTATTCGCATGAGCATCAACTCGTAGCCTATGGTGTTTCGTTCTGAGGTTGGCGATTTTAGGAACGATGTTACAAGCTAACGCAATATATGTCAGTCTAAACAGAAATCCTACATTAAGAGTTTCGTTTTAGTTTTACATTGCAAAGGTACTAAAATCCTATGACATATCAGGCGTTTAAGCAACTAAAAATTTGTCTATATGATAACGGAAGCCAAAGGTCTGCGGAGTTGAGCTTATGATTTTGTCGTTTTACTCAGACATCGGACAATGTGAGCAAAAGTTAAAAATCAGATTTACAAGTATTTAAGACTAAAATAATCACCCAAAAACTTGTATAAAAGATAATTTTTGATTAGTTTTGCATTATCAAAATAAAACAATAAATCACTGAAAGACAATGAGTAACAAGAATGTCAATAGTCCCCAAATGGAGGTGAAAAATTTTGCCAACTTCGCACTCTTTCGTGGAGAGCAAAACTTAGACTATGGCGATATGGCAACCTTAATGGAAAAGGCAATGCAGTATGCCATGCGTACTCCCGGCAATTCGTTTGAAATCTGCTTTGTGGCCTTTGACGGCGACCTTGACGATGAGAATACCAAATTGGTTAAGGGAGAAACGATACTCTCTTACCACCAGCTTTTTGAGGGCAAGATGATTATAACCTCTGGAAAGTAATTCGTAACAAATAAGTTAAACCTGAAATAAAGATGAATAAGAAAGTAATCAAGGCCATGTATGACTACATAGTCAGCAAGGACCACATACGTCCAATTCTCATGGGCGTACACTTCGAGAAAGAACGGTGCTACGCCACCGATACTCACATTCTCGCCGTCTACAAGTATGGTAGCGAAAAGTTTGACGGACAGACCGTCAGCGTCAACGGAGAAAAAATCAAGGGCAACTATCCGGCCATTGACCGTATCATTCCTAAGAAACTCATCAATCCCCTCAAGGTTGACTTCCGCCAACTTCGTGCTGCCTGTTCATGGTGGGCGAAGCAATCAGACCACAATCCCGATGACCAAGTTGTGCTGAACGGCACAGTCCTCAACATTCGCTACCTCTCACGAATGCTCTATCTGTTCAGCCTCACCGCAGAACTCGGTTCTCTGACGTTCTACCTGAACGCTGATGCGAGCCGCCCGGTGGTGGGCGTGAGCGAAAGCCTCACAACGCTACTCATGCCCTGCCAACTGGAAGATGAGTCAAGGATAGATGATGAAAGGATTGACAGTGAACTTATCACCGTATCATACGCCAATCTCATCAATACCTACGCTCTCGAAATCTGCCGTCCCAAAGCCAAGAAATCAGAACCTATGGGTTGGCTCTAATC
Source organism: uncultured Muribaculaceae bacterium (assembly GCA_947628305.1). GTDB lineage: Bacteria > Bacteroidota > Bacteroidia > Bacteroidales > Muribaculaceae > HGM05190. Next base: position 166,874 of record CANQZG010000002.1, read on the forward strand.
TCAAACATTAAAACGAAATAGATATGCAAGTAAAAGACATCAAGTTGGCTGAAATTGCCACAAGTCCCCTCAATCCCCGAAAGACCTTTGATGAGGGCGCAATCAAGGAACTGGCTCAAAGCATCGAGCAGAACGGCCTTATTCAGGCTATCACCCTCCGAAAGAAAAAGGGTGAAAACGGCGAAAAGTACGAGATAGTCTGTGGCGAATGCCGCTACCGCGCTCACGTTCTTCTTGGCCGTGAAACTATCGAGGCCGTTGTCAAGGAACTCGACGACAAACAGGCTTTTGCCTGTATGGTAATCGAGAACCTGCAACGCAAAGACATCGACCCTATGGAAGAAGCCTCGGCTCTGAAATACCTCTATTCCGAAGCAAAGGTGTCGGTCAAAGAAATTGCCAAAATGCTCGGCAAAAGTGGTAGTTTCGTAACCAACCGCATACAGTTAAACAACATCGTGCCGGAGTTTGTGGAACTCATGCGCGACGGCACTCTCAACCTCAATCACCTACTGGAGATAAGCAAGCTCACTCACGATCAGCAGCAGGTGTTGATGCAAATGTGCTTCCAACCGGCCAACATCGAGCGTTGGACGTTCAAGACTCTCAAACTTGAAATGCTCCGCGAGTGGATAGATGAACACGTCATGGGTGCGCTCTCTGCGGCCCGCTTCGACCTCTCCGATGAAACATTCACCACTTGTAAGGGCTGCGCCAACTGCAAGTTCAATACGGCGAGATACCCCAACCGCTTCAAAGATACCGACAATCCCCGGTGCATGAAAGTGGCACTGTTCCGAGCCAAGAACCGCGAGGCCGTTCTCCGACAAGCAAAGGAACTCGGATTGCCACTGGTCTATGTTGGTACTCCCGACGAGAACAAAGAAATTGCCTCGGCTGCACAGTCCATGTTGCTCTATCCTCAACCTCTCGGCAAACGTGAGTATTTGGTGGAGCCTGTCGCTCCCTCGGAGGACTCGTTCTCTGACCCGGAGCGATACAAGAAGCGCCTCACCAACTATGAGCGAGTCCGTTCCGTCTTTGATGAGAACATCGCTGCTGGCCTCGTGATTAAGGTCTATGAAATTGCCTATAAAGGAATACTCACTGGCGAGGTCAAGTACCTCTACAATATCCAATCCGACGAAAACGGCAACGTGGAAATGGAAGATGACCTCCAAGTTCATAAGCTGTCGCAAATCAAAATGGAACTCCGGGCCATTGATGAGCAAAAACAAATGGAGCGAGTTGAACGTCAGCGCGCGTTCATGGAAAATGCTCCATACTCCCAGCGCGCCGGCAAGATTGACGCCACTGAAGAGAATGTCTTTATCGCCCTGCTTGCAAGCAGACTCCCTGCCGATTTCCGCAAGACCCTCGGCATGGACGCAGACATCGAGGTGAGCGCTGGCACTCTGATTGAGAAACTGGCAGACAAAAAGGATGTCGTTGTCAGGGAGTATATGAGAATGCTTCTCTCTGATAAAAGTGTCGGCTACTCCACGACCTTTGCCTCCCTGCTCGACCTCACTCTCCAGAACAGCAACAAGGAAGATGTTGAGTCCATTGACCGACAACTCTCCGAGGACTACGAGGCAAAATGCCGTGATTACGAAACCCGAATTGCTGAACTGGAAAAGACATTGGCAGAAAAGGCCCCTCGCCAATCTGACAGCGAAAACGTAGCATAATCGAACAATCGAGTGAGGGCGGCTTCGGCTGCCCTCATTCCATATCCTAACACAGATGAAAGACAACGAAATTATACTCCTGTATGAGGGCGATGCGTGGCTCTCAACAAATTCTCTGACCCTCCGGGGTGTATTTACCACCAATGAAGATTTAAGAGCTTACACGCAAGATATGGCAGCTAAGGGGGCTATTGATGACTACGGCCTCGACCAACTCAACAATGGCCACGGACAAACGTCTGGCATCGGAAAGTGGTCTCGCTCTGCGTTCATGGTGGAACGAACCGAGGCTAATCCAACGGGGTATGACGGTTGACCGCTGCTCTCCCTGCTCTCATGCTACGATTATTCAGGGCGTTTTCAAAAGTTAAAAATTGCGTAATATGCAGATTTTCAGATAATTAAACTTGCATATATGATAATTTTTGTGTAGATTTGTACTATCAAAATAAAACAAATGAACACCCAAACAAAGATACCCACAATGATAAACGTTCAAGAAATCGCAGGTGAACTTCTCTACCTACTTAGTCATGGAGATACTAAGGAGTATATTGACAAATGCTATGACCTGTATCTCAATTACGGTTACGAGTATCAGGAAATACAGGATGTCCTCTCCGAAATGGTAATGGATATTTCCTCCCGAAAAAGATGGTCATCAAATCCAACCGATATCTGCAAAACGATAGACATAGTTTGCGATTATGTCGAAGAACATCGCAGTGAATATGACCGAGATTTCTTCTGTGCATAACCATCAAAAGAATAAGCAAATAAGTTAAACTCTGATAAAGATGAAAAGATACATCGCCACATTCAATCGCTACAACCCCCAGTTGGGCTGTTCTCTCAGAACTTACACAATCGAGGCCCGCACGATTGCCTCGGCCACCAAGAAAGCAAGAGCAATAGCCGATGCCTGTCCTTATGGCTCAATGTCGCTCAAAAGTGTTGAACTCGCATAACTCCCTGCCATGACAACAAAAGAAAGTTTCGATGCACTGGCCGCTATTGAGGCCGAGAAGAACCCCTACGACATGACCCCTGAAGAATGGCGCACATTCACAAAGGAGCAGAAGCACGAGCGATACGAGTTACAACTCAAGTGGAAAGAAGAACATGATGCCAGACGGCTGAAAGCCATTTATGCGATTGTGCCAAAGGTCGGTTTACCCTGCACAATCTGTTACTGGAGCGATAAACGAGCTGCCACGGTAACACGCATAATCTCTCCTACCAAGATTGAGGTAACGCACAGCGAGGTAGAATGCCCCGACTACTACGCTGGCGACTATAAGATACTGCCTGAACTTGAAACCGCCATACGGACGTGTTCACTAAACGAAAAAATGGTAAGTGGTGCATGGAGGGCCAGCCCACGAAAGACAGCGTGAAACTCATGCTTCATTATCAAAGACATTACATCGACGCCAGTTTTTAAGCAAATAAGTTCAAACCTAAACGAAACAAAGATGATAGACAAATCGAAACTCTTTCGCATTGCTCACTCCATTCTGAAACGCGCCCAAGCCGGCAGTTTCAGTGAGGCTCTGCGTATGGCATGGAAAGCGGCCAAGATATATGCCCGAATGCTCGTGGGCGTGGCTCATTTCACATTCCGAAAAGCCAACGGTGAGATCCGCAATGCCTCCGGCACTCTCTGCGACATCAACTACCACCCGACCGGCAACGGTAGCCTCAAGGAACGCCCGGCAGACTGCATCTGCTTTTGGGACGTGGAAAAGCAGGCATTTCGTTCATTCAACGCTGCAACTCTCATCTAATCTAACTGGAAAGAAGATGACACTGACAGAAGAACAGGTTCAGGCAATCATAGATGATATTGTTTCCAAAATGGAAGATGTCATTGATAATCCGTGCAACGGAGATTATTCAGACCTTGAATGTTATGAGGATGAATATGGCCGCTGTTACAGTCATGGCTCACAGTGCATAGAATCAGAGTTGGAAGAAATCTGCTTCGATGGACTTCCGGGTATCAATCCCGAAGATAGCGATATTTACATCACCGCAGGTTACTGTGCGGATATATCCTTTCACGATGACTACGACCCCGGAGATTATTGGACTCCTCCCTCCGGTGGAATAGAGATAGACGAGGTCTGCGCAAGTGTAACCGATGTGAAAATTGAAATTTCCGTCCTTAATCGTGAAAGCGACAAGTATGAAGCTGTTAAAATTACAAACGAGCAGAAGATGCTCATACTTGAACGAGTCAACGATAAGATTTGCCCTTCAAAGGAGAAAGTTGTCGCATAAAAGCATAAGAAAATAAATGATGTAATCCACAACCCAAGAAAGATGGAAAAGACCTACTACTGCGTAACATCGTCATTCCACGACGACGGACGTGTTACGGCTGCTATCACAATGACCCGGAAAACTACCAAATGCCCTAAAAGTCACTCGTATTCTGCGAGAGACAGAGATATATACACTGACTGGTACGACAATTTGGCTGACGCTGAAAAGGCCGTCGCTGATGCTCGTGCTGAAAGTGCTTATCGGGAATAGTTATCCGATACACAAACTTTTGATAAAATCTACTGAATGCGGAACGGCTAATCACCGGCTCCGCTTTTTTTGTGTCGGTTTGGAGTGTAGGGTCGCTTGCTTAATTATGGCTTTCTTTGTGGCGATAGAACCATTACCACTAAGACCTGCGTGTTGCAGGTAACTAAGCGTCGCTCCGATTTCCTCTGCGGACAATACGGTATAGACTGCTGCAATGCTTGAGAAATAATAATCTTTGACTTCTCCACGTGGGCGAGAGAACAGATGGACGTGTACGACTTTAGCCATATTTGAAAAACATTCTAAATGAACGTTATTTGGAACAAAATTACAATTTTGGAACGGCAGAAACGGTATCTTAATAAGACATAATAGTGAACGCTAATGTTCAGTGGAATAAGGGGATAATGCACTAATAATGAACGTGGAGCGCGGTAACTTTGCGGTATATAATCAACAACACGAACCGCAATGGCAACTCTTAAAATTTTCAACGACATCGTAGGAGAAGAAGAGAAAATCATGCTCCAAAACTGGGAGGGCATGGACGGCGTGTGCTATAAGGACATCGATGAGTTCATCAGTTCAATGGCGGACGATGATAACGTCATTGATATTCGTATTCACTGCCGTGGCGGTGATTGCGTTGAGGGCTGGGCGATATATGACAAACTGCGTCGCTCCGGCAAGAAAATCACTTGCACCGTCGAGGGCGAGTGTTCGTCAATGGCTACGATAATCCTTTTGGCTGCTCCGTTAGAGCGTCGCTTCGCATACAAGAACGCTCATTTCTGTATCCACAACCCGGCTCTCTGCTGCCCCGAAATGGATTGGTACACCAGACTGACCGCTGACAATCTCGAAAAGAACATCGACCAACTCAAAGTACAGGCTGACAACCTGCGCATGGAAGAAAAGAAAATGCTTGACCTCTATGTGCAGCGAACTACCGCCACGCGCTCAGAGTTGGTGGCTCTTATGGCTCTTGACACCTATGTCGGCACACAGGAGGCTATCGAGATGGGCTTCATTTCCAAGACACTCTCGCCCCTCACGGCATCGAAAACCAGAACATTCACAAACATAAAATCCAAACAATTCACAGCTATGAAGAAAAAGTATGTCAAGGTGGAGAGCAGCAGGCTCAACCGCCTGCTTGCAAAGGCCGGCCTCCGTCGTATGTCCGACCTCCGTATGAAGGCTATGGTAGTTACCGCTGCCGATGGTACTGAACTCACAGTAGACCGCGAAGAAGGCGACCCGCAGGTTGGCGACACAGCATCGCCCGACGGCGAATTTGTCCTCGATGACGGCACCGTCATCATGGTCGAAGAAGGTATCATCACCGACATTATCCCAGCCGGCGATGGTGAGACAACCGCCGAGGGTGACGAACTCGACGAGAACGAACTCGTGGAAGAGGTAGAAACCCTCACCGAGCAGAACGAACAACTCGAAGAGCGTGTCACCGAACTGGAAGAAGAACTGGAAGCCAAGCGCGGCGCCCGTGTCCTGTCCTCCGACGAGCGCATTATCCTCGCCAAAGTTGCCAAGGCCGGCGGCCGTCCGTGGCTCGACAAAATTCTCGCAAGCAAATCGACTTTCAATGCTACCAACCGTCGCTTCGTAGAGACCGGCTCATCGGCCCGTCGTACCACTGGCGAAACCGCTACCCAGCGCAAAATCCGTGAGCAGAAGGCCGAGGCTGCCCGTCGCCGTGCCGCCCGCAAGTAATCACGCCCCACAATCATCAATCACGAATTAAAGAACACAGTTATGAATTTTAGTCAGTTTACGGTTGACAACGGTGCGATCCGCGACCTTGGCGAGTTGCTTTTCCTCACCGTTTTCAACGACCCCGAAATAGAGCGTGTGCTGACAATCTCCACGGGCGTATACAACGGACAGAAACTCGGCTACATCGACGACATGGGCGATGTGGGTAAGAATAAGTCCGGTTGCTCGCCGACCTACGACAACATCAACATTACAGGTGTTGAAAAGGAGTGGGCGCTCGGCCCGTGGCAGATTGCAAAGCATATCTGCTATACAGAACTGGAGAATACAATCGCCAAATATTCTCTGAACACCGGCACAGAAATCGCCTATCTGCCCGACACGCCATACTGGAATGACGTTCTCGTCCCGCTGCTCCAGCGAGCAATGGTAGAAATGTTCTGGCGTATCGCATGGTTCGGTGATACCGACGCAAAGAATGTCGCTGACAGCGGCCTCCTGACCGCTGGTATCGACAAGACCCTGTTCACAATGGCCGACGGCCTGTGGAAGCGTCTGAAAGCAATCACCGCCACCAACGCTCACCAGCTTACTACAATCGAAGCGAACACCACCAAAGACACCTCGGCCACCCCGAAGGTAACGTATGCCTCCCAGAAGGCCGCAATCCGCAAGGAGGGTGTCGCTATCGGTATCGTGGACGATATGCTCTCTGATGCAGACTCTCGCATCTTCGACAAGGAGGACCACGCCATTATGATGACGAACTCCCTGTTCAAGGCTCTGCGCAACGATGTGAAGAAACTCCACAATCTCCAGCTCGAAGTCGAGCAAGTAACGTCCGGCATTCAGCTCTCCCGTTACGACGGCCACGAGATTATTGTCCTCGACATCTGGGATAGAATGATTAAGAAATACGAGGATAACGGCACTTCTCTGAACTGCCCGCACCGCGCAATTCTGACCTCTCCCCAGAACCTCTTTGCAGGTACGACCGACAAGGAACTCATCGCCGACCTCTCCGTAACGTTCAACGACGAAACCCGATACAACAACATCTTCGCACAGTCGAACATCGGCACCCTCGTAGGTGAGGACGCCCTTGTTCAGGTTGCCCTCTAATCCCCACTACGCTATGGCTACTGAAAGTTGCGACTACAAATTGGCTGCTGACCTCGTAGCAAGTTGCGAGAACAGCTCCGTGGCAGGTGTCCGCAATACCGGTTGGATTATCAACTATGATGACATCGACCGCGACTCCTGCGCCCGCGACACCAGTAACCCGTGTATCCTCTCGACCCTTGTCCTGAAGAAAGGCAAGAAAGCCTATCGAATGTTTGTTCCCGGAAAATCACCATTCACGGGAACAAACAAGGCGATGGCTACCGGCACCTACCGCAGTAAGTTTACAAAGACTGTCGGTCTGGTAATTCTTGACAACGGCCCTGACGTGGTAAACGACATCATCAATCCCCTCGCAAACGGCTCGTTTGTCGTCATTCTCGAAAACAAGTATGGCGGCAAAGACGGCAAGAACACCTTTGAGGTGTACGGCTATGAGCAGGGCTTATCGGCCACAGCGTTGGCAGACGATAAGTATTCCGAGGAAACCGATGGCGGTTGGTCGGCCACACTGGAAGAAGCGGGCGCTCCGTCTGCGGGATTATTCCTGTTCAATGACAGCGTTGCGACCACACGCACCGCTATTGCCTCCCTCGTTGCAGGTTCCTAACGTATCACACAACTATGGACTACAACGAAATCATCAAGACCCTTCAAGAAATGGAAAGCCGTTACACAGACGGCTTTTCTACTCTTGACAGGGCTTTTCTCGATAAAGTGTACTATGACCTTTTCGGGCGTGAAATAACTAACCGTGGGTGTAGCGACTGCTATCGGGACGCATACATGGAAATCAAAATCAAACTCAAAAAGGACAAAGCCATGCCCAAGAAATCAGACTACAAGTTGAAGGCCGGCGCAGTCATTTCATTCTTCGGACAATCGAAAGCCTATACCTCTGCCAATCTCACTAATGAGGTTGCAGAACGGCACCTCGCTATGAACCCGGCAAACGCCAATCTGTATGCCGAGTTGCCCGATGACTGGAAAGCCCGCGTAGCAGCCTACAAGGAGCGCACCGCCGACGGCTCGGACAATGCTCCTGAAATGACCGAAGCCGAGGCTTTGGAAATCATCAAAGCCAAAGACGAGGAAATTGCCGAAAAAGAAGCCCAGATTGCCCTGCGTGATGCACGTATCGCAGAACTGGAAGCTGACCGCGACTTCCCCGACACAACGGAAGAGGATACCTCTGAAAAAGACCTCGAAATCGAAAACCTCCGCATGGAACTTGGCAACGCCAATGAACAGTTGGCCGCTACCACAGAGGAACGCGACAATCTCATCAAAGAGGTCGAAAACCTCAAGAAAGAGAACAAGGGCCTCAAGCAATCCAACGCTATGCTCAAAAAGAAAGCTGGCACAGATACTCAGTCCGAAGCTAACGCCGAATAATCACAATCCACAAAGCCTAATACTCAATGAACGTCAATAGTGTAATAAGACCTCCGAAGCGGTTCAGCACCGATTACCTAAGTCTGTTGAACATTCAGACGTATGGGAGCGATAACCTCTATCCCCAACGAATGTATGACCTGATACAGAATAGCCCGACCGGTAGCACCTGCGTAGAGCGTTACATGACGTTCATTGAGGGCAACGGCTTACGAAACAAAGATTTTTCTGAATACATCTGCAATCGCAAGGGAGAAACCATAGACGATGTATTCAGCCTTATAGCATACGACCTTGCGTACTTTCACGGTTTTGCTCTCCATGTCAACTATAACATGGCCTGCGAAATTGTGGAGCTTCAGCACATACCATTTCAAGAGTGCCGTCTGGAGGAAGAAGAAGAGGACGGTCAGATTTTGTATGTCAACGTACACCCTGACTGGAGTGGCAAACGTACCAGAAAGGGCAAGACTATAAATGTCGATAAAAAGAATGTCAAAAAGATATTCATGTTCAATCCTATCCCCGAAGTCGTACTGGCGCAGATTGAAGCGTCCGGGGGGATAGAGAGTTATCAGGGCCAGATTTTGTGGTTTTCAATGGACGGCCGCTATCAGTATCCCAAGCCCATATACGACAAAGTTGTTACGAACCTCTCCACTGATGAGGGACTTGACAACGTGAAATACCGCAACGTCCGTAATGGCTTCATGCTCTCCGGTATGTTCGTTCACCGCAAGGGTATGACAGTTGAATACGACCAAAACGGAAATGAGTTGCCTCCAAAAGACGATTATGATTTTTCCAAGAGTCTTGACGTGTTTCAGGGTGATATGAATTGCTGCTCTATCATGGACGTTACGATTAACTCCGAGGAAGAAAAGCCAGAGTTTATCAATGTTGAGGGGTCGAACTATGACGCAAAATTCAACTGCACAGAAAGCAGCACCACAGAACGAATTTACTCCGCATTTGGTCAGGAGCCGTGGTATAACGTCCGCATCGGACGTACCGGCTGGAGTGGTAACGTGCTGTCCGAGGCATACGAATACTACAATTCCTATGTATCGAAAGTCCGTCGCTCAATCTCTCGAAACCTGAAAAAGATTTTTGACAGGTGGTATGAGAAAGCCAATGCCTCTGATGATTACGAGATTGAACCGCTAATCTACGTCAGCAATAATTCAACCGGTAACACAATTCAAATCACGCAGAACAATGGAACATCTCTTAACCACTGACGAGGCAGCCAAGATTGGCCGACCCATAAACGGCAAAATAGACCATGAAAGAATATTGGCCTATATCACCGAAGCAGAGCAGATGAATATTAAGCCTGTTCTCGGTGATAGGCTGTTCCTTGATATACTCCAAAACGGCGAGGTAAATGAGCAATACAAAGTGCTTCTGAATGGAGGCACATACACGGCAAAGGACGGCGGCATCTATTCGTTTGTCGGGCTGAAATGCTGTGTTGCATATTTCGTATTCGCCAAAAATGTCATGGTCGGCGACTTTCAGACTACTCGCTTCGGAGTGGTGATGAAGGAGTCCGACTACGCCTCCCATATCTCCACCAAAGAGCGCTCCGACTGCTACAATGACACACTGGAAGCCGCAAACAGCTACCTCCGGGACTGTCTGCGCTATTGTAGCCATGTCGGGATACCTACGGGCAACCTCGGCGCACAAAGAGCGTCAGGAGGCATCAAAATACGCAAAATCGGATAATAAATCACTCTACTGCAATGGGACTAACGAATAAATCCAACCTGAAATCTCAGGCTGACCTTATCAGGTATGAGGACAGCGAGGGACAGAACACGGCTGAACGTGTCGGTAAGATGTTGGTAGATATAATCGAGGCTACTGACTCCGCCCTAACCACGGAGGCCCAACAGAGGGAGAGTAAGGATAATGCTCTCCAGACCACGCTCAACAGCACTACAATCATTGCCGGAAATGCCAATACCACGGCAAACGAAGCAAAGGCGGCTGCGGCTAATGCTGCTGCTTTGGCCGGTACTGCCAAGACTGCCGCAGATAAGGCACAGACCACGGCTGATGAGGCAAAGACACAGGCTGTTGCCACTCACAACTCAATCGGCCAGCCTAACGGCATTGCTCCCCTTGATGCTAATGCGAAAGTGCTTGCCGCGAACCTCCCCGGCTTTGTCGATGATGTTATAGAGTTTAACGCTATGGTATCCGGAGTAACCTCTCAACGGGCTTCCATAGGCAAAAGCTCTACCGATCGCGGCTGCATGGTAGTTTATGACACCGTAGCAAACAGGTTCCTGTTGGCGGTATCAAATCTACAAGTTTCTGAAAATGGTGATTGGGATGCAGTCTTACGTCCCAAGAGGGTAACCGCCATATCTCCCAAAATTGAGGCTGCCACTCCTACAATCTCAGTCGGTGATTTTTGGAATATTGATAACGGAGATGTTATTATCAAGCACGATGTATTCACCTATTACAATAATTGGCTCGATGCAGAGTCATTCGGAGAAGGTGTAGACATTGACGGTAGAATACCCGATGCTGGCAAAATCTATACTTGTACCTCAAACAACAAGACATTTCGTTGGAGTGGGTCGGAACTGATAACGATTGGCTCTGACCTCGCTCTCGGTGAAACCGCCGGCACTGCATACCCCGGTGATAAAGGTAAAGCTGCCTACGACCAAGTCATAGAAAACCGTAACAAATTGTCTGACCATAGCCACCAGCTTATGGCCACGCTGTTCCTGAACCTAAATGCGCTGTACGATACTGATGAGCCATTCTATACCCTCAAGAGTGCTGTAAGCTCGGTTGATGATGGCTACCGCATTTATGGCGCTGTCGTAACATTCCTCATGGCTGAAACCAATGCCAACGGGGAAGAAAAATATAAATGGGTCGCATATCAGTGGGTCAAGAACGTATTCGATGAAGATGCCGATTGGGAAAATCCTGAACAATGGAAACCGTTTGGCGGAGGCGGTGCTGCTGTCGGCAATACATTCAACGCCACTGTCGAAATACCCCTCCCTGCCGGAGAGTATTACTCCGATATCATGGCTGAAACACAAACCCACAATGTTCTCGATGCAGTTTTTGCCGCTGACAAGGCATTGCTCGGTTTGCAGATTACTTTCGCCATAAGCGCCGGCTCGTGGAAAACTTATCAGTATGTCGGACCCAACGTAACCGAGGCGCAGTTTAAGAGTGCCAAGAACTGGATAGACCTTGCAGGAATGTCCGCCGGCGCAGAGGCTATAATCAATGTTGACAACCTCTGCCCCCGAACCGTTTCAGGCTACTACACGAAAGACAGCGCCATCGACGCTATCCTCTCGATACAGCAGTCCTCCGGTATCACATACGCCAAAGGTGGTCTTGTGATTACTTTCCGTTCTGAAGAATACAAGTGGGAGGCTTATCAGTTCACAGGACAGCCCACGGATTTTGCGAGCAAAGAACTTTGGAAAGAGTTTGGCGGTGGTGGCTCTGTCAAAACCTCTGACACCCCAGAGCGCGGCGGCCACGATGCTTTCAGCACTGGGGGCGCGTATGAACTGGAGCAAAAGCAATTCGCAGGACTGGAGATTGTTCCTGACCCCGATAACTATGTCATTCAAGGTGTAGATAAGGCCGGTGCCAAAATCGGTGAGTCTGTATCAATCCCCAAGAGCAACGGAGCAGGTCAGGTGGCCGGCTCGACACTTTCTATCTACTTGGAAAGCCCTGCCGTCTATGCTGCGTATGGCTCTGAAATATCTGTCCGGGCCGCTATCAAGTCGGTAACATTCGACGGTGATACGGAAGTTCTTGGCGTTATCCGTCGCCTTGAAATAATTGATACCACCTCCGGCCTGACGCTGTGGAGCGAGAATGTCAATCAGAACTCATCTGCGACGTCGACCGACTACAAGTTTACTCTGGAATTTACCAAGTTCTTCACCGAAGCAGCTCAAAAAGAATTTACGATAGTGGCCTATGATGCAGATAACAACGTCAAGCGTCGTACCATTACCGTTACGGCTGTCGATGTTACCTGTACCTCGGTGCAGACCCTCAACTATACCTCCAGTTCTGCCTTAGAGGTTGGCGGCGACACCAAGAACATTCTGATGTATAAGTTCGCCAACAACGTATCGAAGCAGGGTGTGAAAGTTACTACTGAAATTTACCTCAACGGAGCATGGCATACTCTCGGAGTCGCTACGATAACCGACAGTTATTCTCATACAATCTCTATCAACCCGAAGAATGTTCTCGGTGGCAACGAGGTAATGCAGCATGGCTCATATCCAATCCGCATATCCGGTGAAGATGTTGCCTCCGGCGTGAAAGGCAACACAATCTATTCCTCGGTAATGTGCGTTGACCCTGCTTCTACAACTCCAATCGTTGCACTCCGATACAATGATACCAACAATGGCTCCATACGTCTGTATGACTCGCTCGTTGTAGAGGTGGCCGCATACACTTCAAACAAAAACTCCACTAAGGCTGACGTGTCTATCGACGGCCACGTCGTTACCACCGTGGAATGTCAAATCTCCCAGACCTATCAGGTGTCGAAGCAGATACAAGGTTACGATACCGATGGCTCGGCCACAATAGAGTTCTTCGCGCAGAGTGGTGCTTCTCAAACTACGCCCATTCAGATTCGTGTGTACGGCTCTGCGATTGCTGCCGTACTGAAAGAGGGGGCGCTCTTCGGCTATGACTTTGCTACGCGCTCCAATTCTGAACCTGACCACACCATTACCGATAAAGGCTATACGATGATAGTTGAAGGCTCCAACTGGTCATCAAACGGCTTCGGGAACTATCTCGGCGATAACTGCCTCCGCATTGCAGAGAATGTAACCGCCCGTATTCCTTATGCACCATTTGGCTCTGCCGCCACTGAGAGGACTAACGGTATGGCGTGGCAGATGGCCTTTGCCACAAACAATATCAAGGACAGCGAGGCCAAACTGGTAGAGTGCTATGACCCAGACAGCGGAGCCGGCTTCTACATCTGCGGCAACAAGGTTGTAATGTACTGCAAGAACGGCACCCCCTCGACCGTTACCCGTGGCTTCAAGTGTGGAGAGAAGATAACGCTGGCCGTTGTTGTTGAACCCTCCACAATCACGGTACATCGTGGCTCGACCGACTACTCCACCTTAAAACTCTATCTGAACGGCGAAGAGGTAGGCGCAATCGGCTATGTAGCCAACTCCGGCGCTATCCTCAACACACGTCATATCAGCTTCAACGGTACGGACGGTGATTTGTATCTGTACTATGTTCTCGCTTATGACAGCTACTACGAGTGGGCGCAGGCTTTCCAGAACTACCTGTGCAAACTGACTGACACCAACGCTATGACAGCGGAGTATGAGGCAGAAAATGTGCTTGACAATCAGAACCGGCCCACTCTTGACCTACTCAAAGCAAAGGGTATTCCGTACTATGTTGTAGTCGCTCCGCAGGCTACATTTGACAGTTTCGACTCCGACATCAATACGTCTACGAATTTCAAATGTACCCTGTTCTATTTCCACCCGACAATGCCGTGGCGTTCTTTCAAGGCAGAGAATGTTCGTTGGCGCCGTCAGGGTACGACCTCGGCCAAACGACCTATCAAGAATGACAGGTTTTATCTCGCCAAAGAGAAAGGTTGGAAGATTACGCCTGTCTATCCTGATTACGAAAACGCCGACGCTCTCATGGCATACAAACTCTTTGAACTCGGCTATGTCCGCGTCGGAGAGAATACAATCCCTGTCAAAATCATCACGGTTAAGGTCGACTATTCCGACAGCTCAAACTCCAATGACTGCGGTGTGTGCGACCTTATGAACGCCACATATCGCTCTCTCGGTGCTTCCTACATGACACCGGCCCAACGCGCTTTTGACGGCACATGGAAGAAAGGTGATGTTGTTGTGAGTGGTCTTGAAATGAACCACTCCACGGCCAATCACCCAATCGCCGCTTTCCGTGCCACCAATGAGTCGCTAACCGATGCGTGGTTTCATGCCAAAGGCAACTGGAAAGAGGATAAGGGCGAACAGGTTGCGCTCGGCTTCATGGACACTCCCGGATACAATAAGGGCTGTCTGAATTACGGCGACTTTATAGAGTTTTTCGGTCTGCCCGATGAAACTCTCGACCAGACAATGGCTCGCTTCAAACAGTCCGAGGGTCTTGATACCACTATGCCGTATCTGCTCTCGCAATACTGCGGCCGCGACTACCGCATAATGCGTTACAGCGGTGGCGAGTGGGCGCGTAGCACCGGCTCTATGAAGCAGGTCAACGGCAAGTGGGTAATCACCGGCGATGTCCTGAACCCAGTATCCGGCTACGAGCTTATCACCTATGACGGCATGGACTGGTTTATGGGTGTCGGCTCTGTCGCAGACATGATGGCTCCCACGGCTACAATGTCCTCGTGGGTTGCGAAACTCAATCTCGGACAGGAAACCTATCCGGCATGGACGCAGTTCTTCGAGTGCATGATAGATGACGACCAGTTGCAGATAGACCTCGCAATGGGTCGTAAGGTGCCGTATGACCTTTTCAATGTTCTCAAATTCTGCGATACTTGCGACTACTCTAAGGCTGCTCTCGCATCAACATGGCAGGGAATATGGAAATCGAATGCGTGGAAATATATGAGCGTTCAGTCGCTTATCAGTTACTACACATTCACGGACTACCTTGCCGCTGTCGATCAGCAGGCAAAGAATATGCAACCGATGTTCTTCTTGGAGGACGGCTGTTGGGTCGAGAACGGTGTCTATCATTCGCCCTCGGCTATGGAGCCTATCAGAATGTATTTCAACAAGGTTTACGACTGCGACACCTGCAACGGTAAGGACAATGACGGCGGCAATACGATACCCTCTGAACTCGACCCCGCAACAGACGATAAGTGCTACGCTGGCCGTGGCTCTATCCTCTGGAATGACTTGCGCCGTTGCGAAAATCAGGAAATGGTCTGCGATGCTTCCGGCAACACCCTGACACTCCCCGGCGTTGTAGCTACCATGCGCAACCTCCCGGAGATTGACGGTATCGGTGCCGGCCCGTTCTCGCCCAAAGGTGCGCTCCACTACTTTGTCAACAAACGTATGAAGCTGTGGCCGAAAGTGGTGTCCTCGTATGACGGCGAGCGAAAGTATATCCACTATACCGGCTATAATGACATATACTACTACGCTCTTCAGGGCCTCGGTCTGACCTCACTCCCTGCGTTCATCGAGCAGAGGTGGCGCATACGCGACGGTTACTACCAGACTGGCGATTTCAAGGACGCAAGCCACGTCCTCGGCGGCCGTGTCGGTGCCAAGACTGGAGCCGTCATTCGTTTCAAGGCAGCCAAATCGGGTTATTTCGGCATCGGCAATGACGGTGGTAACATCACTCAAGGAATGTATCTGCAAGCCGGTGAAGAAGGCGTGTTTACCGATTTCCAACATGGCGATAACATTCTGCTCTACATCTATCAGGCTGACCGCATGAGTGAGATAGACCTCTCGCAGTTGTCGCTCGACCCCAATTTCCAATTCTCTGTAATGACGCTTGCGGAGAAGATTGTGATAGGCTCTGTCAATCACAGGACAACGTGGAGATTGTCGCCCGGCAATACCGGCTTCCTCGAAACTATGAACCTCGGCGACCTGCCGTTCTTGCGCCACCTCGACGTGAGAACTACCGAGATACGCTCTATCAATGCCTCCAAGTGTCCGCGCCTTGAAACGGTGCTTGCCTCCGGCTCTGACCTGACTTCGATTACAACGGCCGAAACATCACCACTTGAAACGCTGGAACTCCCGGCCACAATGTCGGAGTTAAACTTTGTCAATCTGCCCAAGCTGTCCTATCCCGGCGGCCTGACAATCGCAGGCATGAGCAACGTGATACGCCTTATGCTCTCCGGCTGTCCGCATATCGACCCGATGGCTCTTATCAATGGCATAGTAACGTCATCGGCTATCCGATACATACGACTGCCGGATGTCAACATTACCGCACCCTCATCAATCCTTGCTGCGCTGCGCTCAAGCGGTGCCGTGGGTCTTGACCCCTCCGGCCAAGCATACGAAGAAAGCGGCCAGTGTTCAGGCATCACGGGCCGGTGGATAATGGAGAACCTTATCCCTGAAAACGGTGCGGACGCAGTTACGATTGAAAAGTTGAAGAGGTATTTCCCTCAACTGGAAATCCACAACTCACAGTATACCGGCGTTATGTTCGATGATACGGAAAGTGATAGCCAAAACATCACCAACCTTGAAAACGGCACCGTCGGAGAAGAGTTTGAACCCTCCGGGCATTTTGTCCGCGTAAGGGACATGAGCCACGCCTATAAGTGTACCTATAACCGTACCTCACAGAAGATGCGTTGCATACAGATTTCTGATGCAAATTACAATCTCATGGCCGACGGCACGGAGTATGACCCCACCGATCAGGCAGGAGAAGGCTTCGATGTTATGAAGCTGCTCCCTGCATACTGGTATAAGGGCGTGAACGACTACAAGAACCAGAGAAAGTATTTCTTTGTCAGCAGTATGGCAGAAGAACCTATCTCGACAGTCGCCACCAATGCCGACGGCTCCTATCGTCGAAACCGAGTTAAACTCGCTGATTGTCTGCATACCTCTATGGCCAGCGTCTATACGATTGTCGATGACACCGCTGTAAAGAAAGGGGACGATGTTACAATACTGGAGAACCCTAATTACAGCGTGTATGAGATAAATGTCGAGGGCATGAAGCAAGTCCGTTGGCCGGGCCTCAACAATGCCACTATCGGCGCTGTCTTTGTCGACGCAGACGGTAAGATTGTAGCCAAGTTCAATATGATGGTTACTCATGCACTCTTTGACTTCGTGAATGGAGAGTACGTTTTCTGCGATGTTCCCTCCGGCTCTGTCAAACTGCTGTTCACGGCTCCTATCGGCTTCGATGAACTGGAGGCTATCGCTGTTGACTCTGCCGCAATTGAGGCAATAGAACCTGATTGGGTGCATACCCGCAAGCGTCTGGTAGGCGTGTATGGCATACACATGGATAACCTGATGCGCCCTCGTTCTATCAGCGGTAGCAGAACCAAGTGCGGCGACGGAACATCTACTACCAATCCCGACTGGCAGTATGACTCCGTGGGACGGGTGAAGAATACCTCGGTGCCGACCTCGACCATGCACTACACCTGTCAGGACTTTATGAACCTGTGCGAAATGCGAGGAGAGGGCTACCATGCTATCGACTACGAAATGTCAAAGGATATAGCCAACCTTGTAATGGCTCTGACTGGAGAGCGCGACATTCAGGCTTATGCCGGATATGGCTGTGGCTCATCTTATACGACCGGTGCCAATAATTTCAACACCTTTGGCAACGTAACCCGAAAGTATAATGGGAGCAATATCGGCAACATCATATTCGGTATTCAGAATTTCGTAGCCTGCAACTATGAATGGATGTCGAACATCGCTGTCAACGTGTCAAGCTATGCCTCATTCAAAAAGAATAAGTGTGTAGGCCAAGCCTCTGACCCGATAGATGCTGTATATCACATCTACGACCCAGTGAGCAAGACAGAACGTGCCGTGCAGGGCCTCAATACCTCCGGCTATTGCATCGCCAGAGTCAAGTTCGGCCGCTTCTGCGATACGCTGGCCTCTCGCTGTTCTACTGACAATTCCAAATGGAATTTGCATTACGGCGATGGCTACTATTACACCCATGACAGAGGCCGTGTCGTTGGCCGTGCGAACAACAGTGCGAATGCGAATGGCGGCCTCGTTTGCTCGGTCGCGCACAGCGTTTCTACGCACTCGTACACGCACGTCGGCTCTCGGCTCGCCTTCAGTGGGGATATTGAGATTGTTGAGGATACATCTGAAACAATCGAAGCCGACTGAATGGAATTACCCTCAAAGAGATAGACCGCTTCAAGTGGTCTATCTCTGGCAAACATAATGACAACAAACAACAAAAAGAAATGAACTCAAAAAGGTAGCGCGTCCCCGGTGCCGTGTCGTTGGCCGTGCGAACAACAATGCGAATGCGAATGGCGGCCTCGTTTACTCGAACGCGAACAACGTTTCTACGAACTCGAACACGAACAACGGCTCTCGGCTCACATTCAAGCGAATACAAAAACGTGAGGCTCCCCTCATGCTCTAACAATCGTATGACCCTGCAACGCCTACGGGATAGGCAACGCATTCTGCGAGGGACGCAAGCCTCGGCAACCCTCTCTGATTTATTCCAATCCTGAACAAAGTGGAATAGATTGGAAGAAAGCCGGAACATAACAGTAGCGCCTGAAGGCTTTTTAGAATGAACGAAGATATTCCATACATGACCTCGGAACAGCCAAGTGAGGCTATCACATGGCAATTCCCAATCCCCGACCTCACGACCGAGATTGTGGATAGGGTCAATATGGAGAGTGCTTTCGATTATGTTGTAAGTCATTTGGAGAACTCCGGCCAACGCGACCATATACGCCCCAAGAGGAAGCAATATGTTGACCGGCTCATTACTGAAATCTCAACTGGAACATTCAGGATAACCGAGAAAGATTTCAGAACTCTGCGAGTAACTGACGGGCCAAAGGAGCGCATAGTTCAATGCCCGACAGTGTATCATCGCGTAGGCTGTCATGCGATTATGACGGTGTTTGAGAAATACACATATCCGACCCTGATAACGAACACAGGAGCCTCGATTAAAGGGCGAGGTATGCACTGGCTCTTTCATGTCATCAAAGAAGATATGAGCCGAGTGCCAGAGTTCATGAAGTATTTCTATCAGTGTGATGTCTGCCACTACTACGACAACATCAGCCAAAGAATTATGAAGTGGCAGATCCGGCAATATACCTCTGACCCGATATTGCTGCCTCAACTTGATAATTTCGTGGAACTGCTGCCGGAGGGCTTATCAAAGGGCCTCCGTTCTTCGCAATGCTTTGCCAATCTCCACCTCTCGGACATAGACCACAAAATGAGCGCGAGGGTAAGGAACTATGTCTTTACGGAGAATGGCATTGAAGAGTGCGTGCCGGTGGCTGTCGGGCAGGGTGAAATGACACTCAAGTGGCAAAAGGTACGCTTCCTGTATTACCGATACTGCGATGACATAGTAATATTCGCTCCCACGAAAAAAGAACTATGGCTGCTTCGGGATTATCTCGTGTCGTTGCTGGCCGAGAAAGGATTGCAAGTAAAGCCGAGTGAGGCAGTACGCCCTTTGAGTGAGGGCAATGACTATCTCGGTTTCAAGAATTATGGCACTCATACCCTGATTAGGAAAAGGACAAAGCAAAAGTTTGCGAGGGCGTTAGCGAGGGTGAAATCTCGTAAGCGCCGGCAGAAATTGATTGGCTCATTCTTTGGAATGGCGAGCCATGCAGACAGTCGGCATCTGCTAAAAACGCTTCTCGCTCCCAGTGAGTATAAACGATTAAAGTTCAAAGACAAGATGAAAGATTTCGGTGATTTCAAACTCAATCCTACCACCCTTGACGGCAAAAAGAACTTCCGGGGGAATAAGATCAGCCCTCGTGAGTTAGACGGCAAAGGTTTCATCGTGGTAGATTTCGAGAGCGACGTAGTAGCCAGACGAGATAGGGAAGAATATCAGCGCAGGCTTCAGGACGCGAGTGTGAGGGGTGTTAATCCTGACCTCGTGGAGAAGCCCAAGACAAAGTATATCATTCAGATAATCTATCAGGGAGCCTTACGCAAAATGTGGACTGGCGACCGCGACCTGTGGAACATACTCGACCAGATAGCCGATGAGAACGGATTTCCGTTCTTTGCTGCTATTGAAATGGACTATTCCGGCCAATACCCCAAAGCCAATTTCGTATCAGCTTCTAAGTTCAACATCACGGCTCCCTCCGACAAAGAATTGGAAAGTATTCTCAATCGTTTCAACCTCAAATAACAACATCATGGAAAAAGTATATGGCGCCACTGGCCGACAGGACGGCCTCTATAAGATAGGCCGCAACAAGTGGGAACTTATCTTTGGCTTCGGCAAAGACAGTGAACAGGAACAGACTGGCTGGAACTACCGCCAACGCTTTTCATCGAAGCCCTCTCTCGATGAGATAAAGGCGATAATCACGGCACAGATCGAGGCCGACTATGCAGAAAAACTCATGGCCGGGTTTGAATGGAACGGCAAGCGTGTCGAGTATTCCGAGGAGCGCAAGAGCGATTTTACCGGGCTTATCACCGGCTTGCAGGGAGGGCTGTTCCAACTGCCCCTGACAATGAACCTTAGCGATACAGCCCTCGTGTTGCATGAGTTTACATCTATCGAGGAAGTTGGTGAGGTGGCTGCCGGTATCTGCGCCCACAAAACGGCTGTTACCAATGCCAAGTGGCAAGAAAAATCATCTATAAACTGGGAGTCGGAGATATGGAATGGTGCGCAACAGTAATTTCCGGCTTCATAATGGTAGTGTACCTGTTCTCATTTATCGGGAATAACGGTATTCCTACCTCGATAAGCGATACCTACTACCGCAATAACAAGCGGTGGCTATTCTCTGCTGTCCTGATAGTGGCCGCTTCTCTCGCTCTTGCTCCAATCCTGAACCACACGCCTGAAAGTTACAAGTTCCTCGGCTTCTTCATAGTGTCCGGGATATTCTTTGTCGCGGCGAGTCCGGCGTTCAAAGATGAGTTTGTCGGTAAGGTGCATTGTGGAGCTGCTATTGTTCTCGGAGTGGCCGCTGTCGTATGGATAGCCTTGACAATCGGTGTGCCGTGGCTCTCTTTGCTTGGTCTTGCTGTCGGGATATTCAACCTACGGAATTTTGTATTTTGGATTGAGGTCGGCATACTCATAGACGTTTACCGATGTCTGTTTCATCTGCTCTCCACATAAGAAAATGCGCGTCGATGAAAACGGATTTTCAGAGATTGAGTTTACCTCAATTCTCAATGCAAATATACTAAATAATAAGCATATCGCATAATTTGAGCGAAACAAAAAAGGCATGGAGGCCGTCGAAAAATCGATGGCTCTCCGCCTTGCGTTATCCTGTCTGCAACTAATAATTTGTGGATAGGATAATTTATTTTGATTTATTTTGAGGCTCCGGCCAAAACTTTTTCCCGAAAAATTTTGTTGATAGTACTAAAATTAGTATCTTTGCATAACATTTCAAACCAACCTCTGAATGAGTAAAAAAGAGAAACTAATTGCCCGGCTCCTTAGCCGACCAAAGGATTTCGACTATGATGAAGCCAAAGCACTCTTGCAGTACTTTGATTTCGTGGAAAGCCATAAAGGAAAGACATCAGGCTCACGAGTTGAGTTTGTCAGAGGTAACGATACGATATTGCTCCATAAACCTCACCCGTCTGGAGAATTGAAAAGTTACCAAGTAAAACAGTTAATAGATACGCTTAAAGAATTAAAACTACTCTGATATGGGACAGCTTAAATACAAAGGTTACACCGGCTCGGTAGAGTTCAGCGACGAGGATAATTGCCTTTTCGGTAAGGTGCAGGGCCTCCACGGTACTCTTATCTCCTATGAGGGTACTACAATAGATGAGATTCGTGCAGATTTTGAGTCGGCCATTGATGAATACCTCGCAAGCTGCGAAAGCAGAGGCGTTGCTCCGGCGAAGCCTTATAGCGGAAAACTCGTACTCCGTATGCCCTCTGAACTGCATGGGAGAGTTGCTGCCGCAGCAATGGCCGCAGGTACTACGATAAACGATTTCATCAATATGGCACTCTCCAACGAAATGGAGCATAACGCGGTAATCGGGTAACAATCCCCTTGACCTCCAACCATACGGCAGACGCACCAGAAACGGCGCGTCTGTTTTGTTTTTGGACTGGATTATAAGCAGAGAGTGAAACGATCGAGACGTAATTCCGGCATAGCAATGTAAGGCGCGTATATGTCCTCCATGCACTCTATTTGAGATAGGCACCAGTGTTCTCGGTGCCACGCCTCCAGTTGCTCCCACTTGGGATTTTCTGCTTTATCCGGAGGCTCATATGCCCCGGCCATACAGTCGTCGATACTTGGAACTGGGATTGTGTCGAGTATGCTTGCGGCCTCCCTGTAAATGGCCAGCGTAGCGAAAGCGACCCAGTTGTTCACCATGATTTTGTTGTCTGCCGATGCTGCGGCGAATAGGTCATCACAGACCTCCTGCGATATCCATTTCAGCATGGCGGCTTCATAGTCTTTCATAATAAAAGTGCTTTGAGATGAGTAAAAAAATGGCGACGGAAACGCCCCGTCGCCTGTCAATCATTACAACCCAAAGCCACAGCAAGAAAGCGATGTTGATACGCAAAATTGCCCTTGTGTTGACACGCAAAATATCGTTGTAATAAGTTTATTGTCAATTAGTTCTGCGTATCAATTTGCGTGTTGTTGATACGCAGATTTGATGTTGTGTTGATATGCAGATTTTATTGATACGCAAAAATCGGGGTTCTTTGATATGCAAAATCTCTCGTATGTTGACAAGCAGATTTTTCGCGTAACTCGTTGTCAAACAAGAATAACTGCATATCAATTTGCGTGTCAATGATATGCAGAATAACGTCA
Organism: uncultured Muribaculaceae bacterium; assembly: GCA_947628305.1. Classification (GTDB taxonomy): domain Bacteria; phylum Bacteroidota; class Bacteroidia; order Bacteroidales; family Muribaculaceae; genus HGM05190. Next base: position 189,959 of record CANQZG010000002.1, read on the forward strand.
ATGTTGATATGCAAATTGATACGCAAACTGATATGCAAACCGAAATCACTCCTATTTAATAATATTAAGAAGAATAAGAATAAGAAAGAATACAAGTGTCCTAAAATCTCTTGACAGAGATTTTGTAGAGGTAGTCATTATTGGAGAAAGTTGGTCTAAATTTTTTTTTAGTTGGGAGTGGTGATTTATGCCGTTAAAATTTGCACAAAAGATAATTTTTGATTAGTTTTGCACTGTGAAATCAAACTCACACCTCTAAGCAAATAAGTTCTAAAACGAAACAAGATGAAAGAAAAGACAGCCCTGCTCATCATGGACGGCTTCCAAGTGGCTCTTGGAGCAATAATGCTCGTCCTCGCAACATGGTGGATTGGATACCACCTATTCGCCGGACATTTCAATATCCCCGGCTTCGCAGTTGCAGCATTCGTGTGGTATATAGTGTATTCGCTCACCATGCTCTCAATCCGCGACTACAAGAAAACAAAGCATTCAAACATCTAACCTCAAACGGAACCGTTATGGAAGAAACAACAACTTTGCAGAAATTTATCTCTGCACCTGTCCTCTCAAAAGAGGCACAAGCCAACGTAGCAGCAGACCTCGTGGCACAAGTAGTAAACGGAAATGTTGACCCTATCACAGCCTTTGTTCAGATGAAGGCCGTCGGTGAGGTCGCCGAGCAATTCCTGAAGAATGCCGACATCGTGGCACTGACACAAGCTGCGGCCGCAGAGCGCGGCAAGGACGCCCAGTTCGGCGGTGCCAAAGTTGGTATCACCTACACAACCCGATACGACTACATGAGCAGCGGCGATGCCGAGTATGCAGAACTCATGCGGGCCAAAGAGGACATTGACACCAAAATCAAGGCCCGTCAGATGTTCCTCAAAAGTGTCACCGACACAATGGAGGTAGTAGACAGGGCCACCGGGGAAGTGGTAACAATCAACGCCCCGATCCCGACCAAATCCTCAACTCTCAGAGTCACCTTCGCCAAACAATAAATACCAAGCACAACCGATGGGGTAAGCGTTAGGCAATCCGGCTTAACGCTTGCTTCTCGGAAACTCAACAAGGCTACCCAATGACAAAAACGACTAAATCAGAAAAAGCTAAAATCCGCAAGAGAGAGTTTGAAATAAAGCTCCTGTCTGAAAATGCGGTACTCCCGAAAAAGGCTGTGCGCGGTGCTATCGGCTATGACCTATGTCTGCCGAATGACTTTCGCGTACCGGCTCACTCCAGAGTTGCAATACCGTTAGACCTCGCAATCAATCTCCCCGTTGGGATTGAGGCAAAGATAGAGCCTCGCAGTGGCTGCTCCCTCCGAGGTATTGAGGGCTACGGCACCCGAAAGGTCATCAAGCGCAAAATCCTCGGCATAATCCCTGTTACAGACACCAAGTCAGGCAAGATGTATTTCGATGCCGACGTATGCGTAAGCAAGATCGACCCGAACCACACGGATACAATCCATGTTATCATCATTAACCGCGATGAGTCATTCCTTATCAGGAAAGGCTCTCGTATCGCCCAGCTCACGTTTTACCAAACTATTGCTCCATTCTTCAAACAGGTAGAAGAACTGACCTGCGACAATCGCGGTGGCAGTCTGGGACATACTGGGACTGACAGACTGCGGGTAGTCCGTCGCGGCATTGCTGATGACGGTAATAGCAAACCTCTCGGAGTCGCTGATGCTCTCGAACCTCCGGCCAGTAGCACAAGTAAAGCGGCCGATGTCAGTAATCCCGGAACCCAATCCCAATCCGTTCAGCCTGTTATTCCTGAACCTCCAGTCGTGGATAGCAGCATGGAGTCAGAAGTAGACCTCGCAGACATAGGGGTACACGTCTAACCACATAAGTTTCGTTTTAGGTTTGTAACCGACCGGGCGGCTGAATAAATGCGTTCAGCAGTTTGGCCGGTTACTTTATTATCAAGGTGGCGTGTTCTTTATAACTTTGCTTCAAACTAATAGACACATCGACACCATGATAGAGATAATCTCGACTGACATTATACCGGTGCAAAAGCTAATGCTTTTTCTGGGAATTTTCCTCGGAATAAGCCTTTTAGTTATTGCTGCAATAATGCTTGACCTTTGGGACGGCGTTAGTACAGCAAAGAAACTCCATAAGAAAGTCCACTCTCACAAACTGCGAGTAACGGTACAGAAGATGTCGGAGTATTGGCGCTTCATCGTTATCGGCTTTTTGGTGGACTGCATAGGCTTCCTGTTCTCGTTTTACGTTCTGCCGTTCATGGTAATGCTATTCGGCATCGGGCTAATCGTAGTGGAGATAAAATCCATGTTTGAACACGCCAAACGTAGGAAGAGTCAGACCGCACAACTCCCCGATATATGGCAGGCAATATGCGATGCCGCAAGTGAAAAGGAGGCACAGCAGATATTCCAGAAGATTGCAAGCCTCTTGGAGGATAAGAAGATTGAAGAAAGCAAAACCGTATAATCATGGCAAAAGTAGAGAACATCGTACCATTCATTCTGTATTACGAGGCCGGCGGCGCCAAAAGTTGCTTCAAGACAGTAACAGTCGACGGGAAAAAGAAGCGTGTTTATGACCCCTCCCTGCTCCCATTTGAAAAGCAGTTTGAGGAATGCCGTAAAACTGGCCTCGCCAACGACCCTGACGATCGAGGCGGTCTTACCATGTGTGGCGTTACTTACGCTACCTATGCTATGTATTGCAACCGCAAGCACATCAAGGCCACAGAGTCTGGGTTAAAGAACTTATCGTATGCCGTATGGCTTGACATTCTCAAAACGCTCTTTTGGGATAGGTGGAAAGCAGACCAGATAGAAAATCAGGCTCTCGCCAATATCCTTGTTGACTGGGTTTGGGCGAGTGGCGTTAACGGCATCAAGCGTCCCCAGCGGATACTCGGCGTGTCGGTCGACGGCATTGTAGGCCCCAAAACACTTGCCGCTGTCAATAGTTCAGATTCGCAGAAACTTTTTGCTGAACTCCATGCTGACAGACTCAAGCATTTCAAGGAGATAGTAAACCGTGTCCCCTCTCAAAGAAAATTCCTGAAAGGGTGGAACCGTCGAGTCAATGGCATAGCCTACGAAGGCTTCATTTATGCGTGATTATGAATACCGACAACTGAAAGCAGTAGCCGAGAACATTGCCGGATTTATCCTCGGCCTTCTCGTGTGCTACATCATAGACCTACTGACACAATGAAGAAATTATCGTATGTAATAGTGGCTCTCATTCTCTGCGCAGCCTCTTTTTTCGTCGGCCGAAGCTGCCAGTCCGGGAGTGTCATTCCGAGTTCAGATCAGGTGGTAGTTGACAGCATCACCTCTGAAACTACGCTCCCGGACTTGGCGCCGGCCATTCGTGATAGTGTGGTGGTACGCTATAAGTATGAGATTGTTCCTGTATCTCCACCTCCCGAAAGTACCGACAGTACGTCCTCCGTTACGCTGCCTCAACCTGAAACACTTACCATAGTGGAGCGCGGTGACTCTGCCGAGGTGATTATCCCCATTACCCAAAAGGTTTACGAAACGGAAGATTACAGAGCATATATCAGTGGCTACCGGGCCACTATGGACAGTATTTTCATAAGACAGCAGACTACTACAATTCGTATCCGTGAACCCACCAAGTCCAAGAGGTTCAGTATCGGCTTACAAGTTGGATATGGAATGACGCCGAAAGGATTTCAGCCGTATGCCGGCATAGGTATCTCCGTTAACTTGTGGTCATTTTGAAAATCGAAAAGTGAGGAATATTGAGCGATAGTGTCAACTTGGCGTTATCGCTCTTTTAGTATATGTGAGTAAAAGTTAAAAATCAGATTTGCAAGTATTTAAGACTAAAATAATCATTCAAAAACTTGTGTAAAAGATAACTTTTGATTAGTTTTGCATTATCAAAATAAAACATAAACAATAATATGGACGCAATTAAAAATACCCTCTCAACTCTTTCAACTGAAAACCTGAACGCCCAGTTGGAAATGGCTAAAATGATGTTCGCCTCTAACCCCTGCGAATATACAAATACATTCCTCTCGCTCGTGGTTGCGGAGATTGCCAAACGTAAATAAACCTCTCACATGAGCGACCGAATAGCAAAATTGACCTCTGACCTCAACCGGATACTGAACTCCGGGAATTACCGAGTGGAGATAGATACGGAGGATATGGTGTTAAGGTTTAAGAAAACCCTTATCAAACGCACCAAGAATACAGCCAAATGGCTTTCGCTCCAGATTAAGACCCAGCAGGACATTGGACGCTTCCTCTCACCGTCAGTCAGGATTGTTGAGGTAAGGTGGTATAAAGACGTCCAGCACCTCAAGACACTCAAGGCTCTCCCTCTCAACTAAACAGATAAGCAAATAAGTTTTTAAGAAATACGAAGATGAGTAAGCACTTACATGAAATGGTAATAGCTTCCGAAATAAAAAGAATGCTCGGAGGCAAAATTCCGGAAGCAAAGTTCTCTCTTGAACTTTGGACTGAAGAAGATGAGAAAATAGGCGCGACTTTAATGCTCACTAAAATACCCGGTCGAGTGTGCGCCACTCTAATGGCCGAGGACGGCTCCGGTGTTGGCCGGACATTCCAACTCACAGACACGTCGACGTTATACGCTATATGGTCGCCTCTCTTTGACTGGATAGGTCATAAGTTGAAAGCCTACAACTGGTTCTTCATCGAGTCCCCTGAATACGCCAACCGACCTATCCCAGTAATGGTATGACAGAGAACGCAAGGGCAACAGAGTTTACTCTGAAAGCCACCACCAACGAGGTGCCGGTTGTCAAAATCTTATGTTCTGCTGATGCGGAAAAGTTTGCTCGACAGTTCTACCATGATGACATAGCCATCTACGAGAGCGCGTTTATAATTCTGCTCAATCAAGGGAACATGACAATCGGTTGGGCGAAGATTGCGCAGGGTGGAGTATCGGCAACGATTGTCGATGTTCGACTGGTTGCCAAGTATGCGATCGACGCATTAGCTTCGAGTGTGATTTTTGTTCATAATCACCCCTCCGGCCAACTCCGGCCCTCCATTCAAGATGATAGCCTGACTCGGAAAATGGCCGAAGGTCTTGCCCTGCTTGACATCAAGCTCCATGACAGCCTGATAATCGGGCCACAACACGGCTTCTATTCATTCAGGGACGAGGGTAGAATGAAAAGTTAAAAATCACGAAATCAAGGTGTTAGGCGTGAAAATACCCACTGAAAAACTTGCACAAAAGATAATTTTTGATTAGTTTTGTACTATCAAAAACAAACAATAACACCTCAAAGATGAGAAAAGTAATTAAAAAACAGGACATTCGTAACATGGTCAAAATCTTCAACCTCTCGGACGATGAAAAGTGGGAGCTGGAAGATATGGCAAACGACATCAACTCCGAAAAGGGGGAGATTGCTCGTGATGTTCAAGCCACACTCCTGTATGGCACACGCATCAAGGCTCGCAATGATGCAATGAACTCAATGCTCATCTATTTTGCCGAAAAGATACAGCAGAAGATAGGTTGGAAGCTCGACCAGATTACTTGGGAAATGGAGAAACTGCTCAAAGTAGGTAGTTATCAGGTTCGCCAATGGTTCTTCTCCATGCACTTTGAGCCTCGCTTCAATAGTTTCGTTTCCATATCAGACACCTTTGGCCTGAATTACTTGGAAATCAGTTATAAGTAAGATAATCACGGAGAGGGCAGAAATGCCTGTCCTCTCCACAACAAATAAGCAAATAAGTAAACTCCTGAAATATGACAGTAAATGACGCAATGCTCGCAGTAGCACAGAACCTCGCCCAAAAATACGGATACATCGAGGTTGAGTCCCCGGCCACTCATAATGCCCTCAACGATAAGTTTTGGGGAAATGTGGCCATAGGTATGGCCGCAAGAAAAAGCGGTCAAGTGGTCGACATAAAGACTTGCCGCTACATAATCCCCACCTTTGAGGAAGAAAAGGCGGGCGGCTGCAACGGCAATCCTCGAATACACATAGATATGTTTTGGGGCAAACCTCGCCTAAATATCAGCCTCCCGGATAAGACCTTTGCCTGTCTGACATACGAGGCCGGCGCGTTAAGCGAGGCACAGGCATTCGGTCCTGCCGGATTGGAACTGGCCGCAGAGGTCAAGAAGCAGATCGACTCTCTGCTTGATTAAGCAAATAAGTATAACCTGAAACGAATATGGAAGCAACAACTTTATCCTTACGGAATTGCCACCGGGCAATCACGGTGCGCCTGAAAGCGGCGCCTGAAAAAGGAGAATGGAAATGGTCGTGGCACGGCAAGTCCGAGCATAGCGGCTTCTTCTCTGAAACATTCTATAACATCGCAACAAACATCGCCACCGGCGAAAGTGTAGAGGTCAAAGATATAGACCTCACGCTCCAAGAATGGGAAGCAGTGAAGTGGGCGTATGACATGAACCTTGAAAGTCTATACGAGCAAGGAGTCAGGGCTTTCTCCGGCACCAGCCATGTACCCGAACAGCGCTCCATGCAGTATATTCGCATGTACGAAACGCTGCTCCTTTCTGACCTTGAAAAAATCCCGGAGGCAGAACGTGAGGCATACTACGACAAGTTCAAGAACTGGGTCTGCATCTTGTTCTCCAAGCAGTCAAGCATTCTTAGCCCGATGATAACCGGCCCAGCTCGCTTCAACAATCGACGGAATACATCTGCCAACAACGCCTACGATAAGGCTGTTGAGGATTTCAACAAGTGGCGTGGGAATTATGCCAAAGGTGTTCTCCGTCGTATCGAGGCTGCAAAGACTCCTGAACAACGAGCCGCTGAAGAATGGGAGAATTTCAGAAAAGAACTCCTGCCTACCATGACCTCAATCGTGGACATCGACGAGGGCCGCGCCCGTGGCTATAACCGCGCCCTGTTCGTATCAAGTCTATACGGCAAGATAGAGCGAAAAGCCCACAATGGGCAGTCGGCGTTGGTGGTGGCTGCTCTTGACTATATCAAAGAATACAGCTCCAGACTCCGTAAACCCATATTCACTCCCCGGCACAAAGTCTGGGAACTGGCTGAAACCTGCAAATGGAGAGAGGCAGTAAGGAAGAAAAACGCTGAACGCGAGAGTGCTGAATTTCCTGTCGAGGGCTGTACTATTGTGGTGAACTATGCCGAAAACCGACTCCAGATTGTCTACGACGAGAAGCCGTCGGCCGCCGTCAGGGATAGTCTGAAAAAGTGTGCTTTCCGCTGGGCGCCCTCCGAGGGTGCATGGCAACGTCAACTGACCACCTCCGCAATCTCGGCAGCAGTTCATGTGTTATTTGGCTCTGATGACTCGGAGGCAAAAAAGGAGTTAAGTAACAAGTTATACCAAGCACTATGATAACAGTAGAATACGAGGGTATGTATATTTCCGACAAGGAGTATATAGCAATCCTGACACACAAGAATTATCCCGGTCATAGACGCAAAGTGCGCCTGATGCTCCCCGGCTATCAATACATACCCACTATCAAGAAGATAGCAAGTGAGCGTGGCTTCTGCTTAACCATAATCGAAGAACGATAAGGCATGAAATACGTAATCGACCCCACAGAGTTATTCGATGGCTCGGTAGTAACGAGCATGGCCGACGGTGTGCATTGCACATATACCGGTCAAACAATCGAGCAACTGCGAGAAACGCATAACAATCCCTGCCTCCAAATAGTAGGGGCAGAAAGTATTCGCCAACTCTATCTCCAATACGAGGAACGTCTGCACAACGGCCCGGTGGAAGAAATCGACCGCGACACCTATTATGATAGTTACGATTGTCTGCCGCCGGCGAGGAACATGAACAATATGTTCTTCGTCGGCGAGCCGTATTACGGCAATATCTTTCCATTCTGCTTTACAGCCGAGGGAAGATATTTCAGGTGCCGCAAGAACATCAAGACTCCACGGGAGCAACTGGAGAAAGAGATTGCTGAATACATGACAACCCTCAAGCAGCAGGAGCAAGACGGCGTGTCACTCTAAGCCTCAAAAGTTAAAAATACGATTTGAGGAAAAATAATTACTGCAAAACTTGTATAAAAGATAATTTTTGTGTAGTTTTGCATTGTGGAAATCAAACCACACCTATAAGCAAATAAGTTCAACATATTAACCGAAGCAAGATGAAAATCGAATTTTCAGATGAACAGCTTGTGGCTCTATACCGCACTGGTGGTGATGAAGCCCGAAAAGCAATCAAGGAGGCTCTCGGCGATGAGTTCTCCGAAAAACTCCCTGTAACCTTACGAGTACAGACATTTAACGATGCTGAACGAGAACTCGGCGATGACCACCCGGCGGTCAAGGCATGGCGCTCTCTCAAGTATGGCTATGCTGTATCTGACACAGACCCAGAAACGGCCGACATCATGGCATACGCCACTCTGCGCGTAATCACCGAAGCCCTCAACGAGGGGTGGAAGCCCCAGTTTACAGAGGGAGAGCGTCGCTGGTACGCTTGGTATGATTTCCTCACCAAAGAAGAGGTAGAGAAAATGTCCGATGAAGAGAAAAGGGAGTGCCGTGTCGTTGGCCGTGCGTTCAACAATGCGTTTGCGAATGGCGGCCTCGTTTACTCGAACGCGAACTACGTTTCTACGAACTCGTACGCGGACTACGGCTCTCGGCTCGCCTTCAAGAATGAGGAATTGGCAGAATATGCCGCCAAGCAGTTTGGCGACATCTACGCTGATTTCTGCTTCATTCCCAAAGCAGCCTGCAAGAATGAAAAAGACTGAACGAAATCCTGAAATCCTCGGAAAGGTAAAGGGCCAGTTGGCTCTTTACCGGACTGAGAGATACGGCGGCAATGCTGTACTGGAAACAGTTGCAACGAATAAGTCAATCATCATCTAAAGCCGACCGCTATGCCTAAACGAAACCTCAATGAGAAAATGGCCTTTGATAAGTGGTTTGTAATGAACTACTCCCGGCTCAAAGAGAAAATCGGTCTGGTGAGCATTTTCGATGATGACGCATTTCACGACGCATACCTGACACTTGCGACATCAAAAGACCTGCCGCCGGTAGCCGAAGATTATAGCAAAATCTTCTTGACAACATACAGGCAAGCATCGCGCAGAGCCTTGAACGAGAGCTACACAATTTGCCACCCGGACGAGTTATTCTTTACCCTGCTTCCTGACATCGAAGAAGAAAAGGAGGAAAAAGACCTTACGAGTCTGGTAAAAAATATCGGCAAATTCATTCTCAACACTTTCACATCGACCCAGCAGACGGTCTTCCAGATGAGAGTGCAAGGCTTCTCGATAAGAGATACTGCCGACTCCCTCAATCTGAATGACCGGCAAGTCAGGGAGAATATGGACGACGTGATATGTAGAACCCGCAAGCAGTTCGCTTTCGCAATATAATCGGATTATGGCTCTCAAAATGTTCACCAAAGGCAAAAGAGTTAACGGCAAACCTACGCAGTGGCTCGTGAACGCAAACAGGAACGTCGGAGTGTTCTTCCTGAATAATCTGATAATCGATGACCTCAAGCTGGTTAAAGGCATGAAAGGTATGTTGGCCTGTGATGATGCAACGAATGAGTGGTACGTCACATTCGGAAATGACCTACCCGGCTTCTCGTTGCGAGTCCTTAGCAACCATGACTACAAAACAAGATTATGCTTCTCAGGCAAGGCCGCAGTAATCTCTATCCTGAATGACATCAAAGCTGAACGAGCAGCGACTTTCGTAATCAGCCAGCGGCCTAAAATAATGGACGGCCTCAAATGGTATCGAATAATGACTAAACGCCCCCAAAGAATAAACTGATGGAAAATAGACAATACCTCTCAATAAGGCAGACTCAACGTCTGCAAGACGCAAAGATAGATTTGTCAGAAGCGAGTGCCAGATGGATGAAGATCGACGGAGAACAGCCGCAGGTAGTCAGCAAGGAGTTTGCTGAGTTCTTCTTCCTCAAAGAAACTGTCGAGGAAAACACGGTAGCTCCGGCCCTCTCGCTCTCTGACCTACTGGAAACAGTTTTGCCGGCGAGTATCAAAACGTGGAACAATCTCCTGTATCTTCTCACGCTGCAAGAGGCCATGACAAAGGACGGCAGACGCTTCCGCGCCGCGTATTCCCTGAATACAATATCTGCCTACGAAGAGGGAGTACCGATGCACCTGCATACAACCGGTGACCATGACAATGCGCTCGATGCGGCATACGAACTGATTATGTCGCTTATCGCAGAGAATAAAGACCTTTTCAATCTGATTGCCCATGAATAAGGACAAAGACCTCGAAAGTATCAAGAGCAAGATACTCAAACTCCATGCTCTTGCGGAGTCCGGCAACACCCATGAGGCTATGAACGCTCGTGCGATGCTGGAGAAATGGCTTCTGCAATACGGCCTCTCGCTTGATGAAATTCTCGAAGAGAAGAACGAGCCTCGTTGGTATGAGTTTAAGGCTCGTAGCAGTTGGGAGAAAAAATTGCTGTTCCAATGCTATTTCATGGTGAAGAACGTAGGCAAGGTTAGTTATAGAGGCAGATCTGTAATTATTTCCTTTGAACTGACCCCCTACGAGTTTGCAGAAATGACAAACTTCTATGAGTGGCACAGAAAACAGCTCGGCAAGGAACTGAAAGAAATGCAGAAGAACTTTGTCGACGCTTATGTCTATAAGCACAACATCACCTCAACAGTCGGCAGTGAACGAGAACCAGAGTCATTAACGCCTGAAGAATTAAATCGGCTGAAGAATGTCCTGCTACTGGTGAGAACGGTTGAAGATACCCACTACCAAAAACTACTGGAACAATGAAAAAGATATTATCAGTAATAGCCGTGTGCTTGGCTCTGACCTCTTGTAAGGAGCAGCCATATACACATGAGGACTGGCAGAACGAGAAAGACAGAGAGGCTGCTTCTCGCATCACAAAGTTCAATTACGAGGGACATTCGTATCTCCTGTATCAGTACCATATCGGCGCTCAATGGGGAGTCGCCGGCATTTGCCATGATGAGAATTGCGAGTGCAAGAAAGGAGGCCAGCAATGAGAGAGATACTTTTCCGTGGCAAACGCCTCGGTACTGGAGAATGGATTTATGGCTCGTTGCTCCAAGAAAAAATTAACGGAGCAACGTGCGAGTGCATCATTGTAGACCTCGTCTATGCCCGTGACAGGAGGCAGATTGTAGTAAATACCGGCGGTCAGTACACTGGCCTACAAGATAAGAGAGGTGCCAAAATATTCGAGGGAGATATAATCCGCTTGGATTTTGACACTCGCTCCACAACTGAAATCGTAGAGTTCAGGAACGGACGGTTTGTTACTGTCGACCCCTTGAAACCTTTCCGCGATGAAGCACTTGTAGTTTTCGTAAAGAACGCTACGATTATAGGAAATATTCACGATAATCCTGAACTATGCCAACTCCCACGATAGACTCATTCGTAACCTATGAACAGGCCAAAAGCCTAAAGGAGTTAGGGTATAACGAAAAAGGATACTTTTTCTACTCCCTGAATTTCTGCGATGACGGCACCCCAGTTGTAGTTCATAAGGGATTTGCAATCCCACCTACGAATGAGGAAATGGACGATATAGGTATGGAGAATCATATCTCTGCTCCGACTCACTCACAAGCCGCCAAGTGGCTAAGAGGCCGGAAGATGTCAGTTGAGGTTGAGTACAACGTCGGTAAAAACGACTGGTACTGCCGTGTGCGTGATATGCACGAAGGCTATAACCTCTACTACAAATTCGGGCATAAGACCTACGAAGAAGCGTTTTCGGACGCTATATCAAACGCAATCAAAATCATAACTCAAAACTTGCATATAAGATAATGAAGAAATTTAAGCCTATCGACTGCCTGTCTATGGCATACGGCATCGCATTTATGGCCGTAATCGTATTGGCCTCCGCTAAATGCTGGAACACGCTAATAATGATGGCTGCCGTAATGGTCTGCGTCTGGCTCGCCATAATCCAAAGAGGAATGAAAGGAGGCGAAAATGGGTGAGTGTGCTGATATGCTGCTCGACGGCACTCTTGACTGCATCACCGGCGAGTATATAGGTGAGCCGTCCGGTTATCCTCGAACCCTGACCTCTCCGCGACAAATCGGGAAGAAACAGCGCCCCCAGTATTCGGAGGCTCGCAATGACATTCACAGTCTGGGCGGCTGCTATGGACTCCGGGGTGCAGAACTCTGTCATGTAGTTGGAGTTTTCCTCCAGATGAAAGGTGTAAAGCCACTCCCGAAAATGAACACTCAATATCGGATTGTCAGAGGACAATATCGAACCGAGTTTATCCAGTATCTCAAATCTCTCAAAAGGAATGGCGCGCCCGGTCAGTAATGGACTCTTTGAGGTCAACGGAGCAAAGTCAGATGAGAATGGTTTCGGTTGTATGAAACTGATTGAATTTCTCACAAAGGACGGAATTACCGACTGGGACGAGTGGCATTATCGACACAATCAGGCATCACGGGGAGAGTGCCACTATTCAGACAGTTGCCCCATATATGCCAAAACAGCAAATAAGTTTTTATCCTAAATATGACTGGATTTTCAAATGAACATTTCACTGGCGGAGTTTTTCTCGCAACACGAAACCCAATGTGGCTTGCCGATACTTTTGTATGGGGAAAGGGATACTATATAAAATATACAAGTATCGGGAAAGTGGAAGAAGTTTCAAATATGAATATCACAGAGCGTACTCATTTCAAACTGCAATATGTTAGACCTGCAAGCGACCTTGAAATACTTGCGATACGTCAAGCTGTTGCAGATAAGTACAATGAGGAAATATGACAGCAAATAAGTTTTTACCGACAACAAAGGACAAATGAAGAAAACTCTCAAACTGACGCTATTGGCGTTCACGCTTCTCTGCTCTGCTTGTTCAACATCAAAGCAGTTGCAGACCACAAAGAAGGACACGGTGCAATACCGGCTTCCGGCCTGCCACCAAACAATCCACCAGCAAATGCTCGATCAGCAGAAACGATATAACAATCCCCTCTGACTATGGCAACGTATAAAGATTGGACGCAAGGCGATGAACAGTGCTTCACGTCAGAAGTAGGCATCAGTCCTCGTGGAGAATATTACAACTATGTAATAGTAAAAGGCGGCAAGATTGTCGGATTTGGCGAAGAGCAGGGCAACTATGCCGGCGGCATATACGCTTCTCCTGAATTTAGTACCGAATGCTTTAAGCACGAGAAAGAACGACTCAAAACTCAATATCCTGAACTCTATGAGAAGATAAAGGATATTCCGTTGGCAAAGATATATAAGCCAGCGAACAAGGCAATATACCGGCCTAAAGGCAAAGCCGGAGAGTATGCGGCGTGGGCGTGTAATTTTTACACCGGTTGCTCCAATGACTGCCAATATTGCTACTGCAAGCGCGGAGTATTGAGTCATGTATGGTCGACGACTCCTCGACTTAAAAAGTGCTTCAAAGATGCAGATGACGCGATAGAGACATTCCGTAAAGAGTTGGATTACTACATCGCAAATAGTAGTATTCAAAACAGAGGGCTATTCTTCAGTTTTACGACTGACCCCCTCCTTGATGAAACTGGAGGCTTAACCGTGGAGGCGGCCGAATACGCCATACGAAAACGAGTTCCTGTTCAAATCCTGACAAAGCGAGCAGACGGCGCTCTGCGGTTTGTAGAATGTCTTTCTCAAATGTTTGGAGGTATCCGGCCATTTCATAAGATAGCAATAGGCTTCACACTGACCGGCTTTGATGAACTGGAAACAAATGCCAGCCTCACGGAGTCAAGAATACACGCTATGCGAACAATCCATGCCCTCGGTCTGCGGACATTCGCAAGTATAGAGCCTATGCTTGACCTCACAATGACCGAGGATATTGTAAATTGTACCCTCGGCTTCTGCGACCTCTACAAAATAGGACTATTGAGTGGAGGCAAGCAGCCAATCGACCCCAAGAACCTGTTCTCGTTCATTCCTAACATTACTAATAAAATCGGTAATGCCGGAGCAAAGGTTTACTGGAAGAAAAGTGTGTCAGAATTGCTCGACGGTGCTGTATATTCACACCCGGCGGCAGTAGATGATGGCTATGACATATTCAGTATCAATAGGCAATGGCCGCATAACAGACAGCAACCCTTTAACCCATTTATGCTATGAGCCATCTCGGAATACCGACTTTCAGATATATCATGCAACGTAGCGGGCGAAAGCCGACAGCGTGTAGTTGCGACCGTTGCAAATCTCAATGCCATACTCCATGCCTCGGCACCCCAGAGGACATCGAGAAACTTATCGACGCTGGCTATCGTGATAGACTTGCTCCGACGTCATGGCTCGCCGGTATGCTTATGGGAGTAATCAACAGACCCATAGAAATGGTGCAGCCCAAAGTAGAGAATGGCTGGTGTACGTTCTATCACGACGGGTTGTGCGAACTCCATGACAAAGGACTGAAACCGACAGAGGGGCGCCTTAGTCATCACTCAATCAGTGTTGATAATTTCAATCCGAAGAAAAGCCTCGCGTGGCTCGTGGCCAAAGAATGGCTCCCTCTCCAAAACGAACTGATACGAAAATGATTATTTTATCGATACTCGGAGTAATTACGTTGTGTCTATTCATTTACACTGTTAGATGCAAGGAAAGAACTCGCAAAGAGTCAAATATCATTCTTGACAATCCCGAACCTAAGATAGAATATGATTATAGTGTCGACTTTGACGAGGGGGATAATATAACCCCGTTTAGACTTACTAATCAAGGTTTAGAAGATTATGCAGATAACTGGTAAAGTTCATTGCCTGTTTGAACAATCAGGCACTTTCAAAAACGAGTTCAAGAAACTCGGATTTGAGGCTTTTGATTATGACATTCAAAATAATTTTGGCGAAACAGACTATGTTATAGACTTATTTGCCGAGATTGATAATGCGTATCTGGGGGGGGGTAAGTATCTTTGATACAATGAGTTGCGAAGATTTGATAATAGCATTCTACCCTTGCATATACTTTAGCTGTATGAGCCAAATGAGTATGTCATGGACTGCAAAGAACTATCGTAATCTATCGGGCCGTCAAGCTACTGAAAAGATATTAGAACGCGCCCATAATAGAGAAATATTTTTTGCACGGCTCGTAAAGATGCTGCAAGTTGTGAGAGAACGTGGACTAAGGCTAATACTCGAAAACCCTTATAGTTTGCAGACATTCCTTAAAAGCGGTTTTGTTCAGCCTCCTTCAATAGTAGATACCGATAGAACAAGGCGAGGAGATTACTTTGTTAAGCCAACCGCGTATTGGTTTATAAATTGCGAACCCACTCATGGCTTTACTCCGACTACGCCCAAATTTAGAAAAAATATCATGTCGGCAAATCCAAGTAAAGAAGCTGGGTTATGTAGTGAAGAAAGGTCTATGATTTCTTCTGAATACGCGAAAAATTTCATTTGCGACTTCGTGTTAGGCATGGAGCAGCCGTCAACTCAAAAAACATTATTCGATTTATAAGAGAGTATATAAAGCAAACGACATAAATTACAAACAAAGCCTTGGGCGGCTTAGTAAAACCCACCAGTAACAACATGAAAAAGTACATCGGTACTAAACAGGTTATGGCTGCTCCCATGACCTATGGACAGGCCCACAAAGAAGGACTTATCCGTGAAAACGCTTATGTCGAAGAATACGACGAGCGCCCCGGTTATCTCGTAGAATACGCAGATGGCTACAAATCATGGTCGCCGGCAGACGTATTTGAGGCAGCCTACAAGGTCGCCGAAACGCCTCTTGACCGAGTGAACATCGAAATCGCAGATGTCATGTCACGCGCAAACAAACTCGGCGATTTCATCTACAATCGCAATGAAGGCAAGGACTTTCAAGCTATGCCTCTCGGTACTCGAGCATTCCTCGTGGCACAGCATCAGACGATGGGCGCATATCTGACCCTGCTGTGCCTGCGTCAGTCCTGCATGGAAGGAGGCGAAGAATGCCGTCCGTGGGGTCTGTCCTTTGAGCAAGTGCTTCCTATGATACGCGAGGGCTATGCCGTGCGCCGCGAAATCTGGGGAGAGAACGGCAAAATGGTGTTCAAGCAAGTGCCGGCCCATATCACGGCTGACATTATCCCAAAAATGCAGTCGCTCCCAGATGAGGCCAAGCGTCTCGTGTTGGCCGCTGGCGATCACATAGACTATGTTTCGCAGTGCCTCATATTCGACCCCGGAAGCAGCACTGCAAATTCGTGGTGTCCGTCAGTAGATGACCTCTTCGCTCACGACTGGCAACTCGTATTCTGACATTCAGAGGTGGAGGCATGGCTATACTCTGTGCTTCCACCTCATCGTAAAAACGCAGTTTATGGAAATACTTGATTTAGTTCTCAAACGCAAGTGGTATGACATGATAAAGGCTTTGGAAAAGCCGGAAGAATACCGAGACACATACTTTTGGAGTGCAAGGCTCCTGAATGTCGACAGAGAGGGTTTTGGCTACTTTCACAAAGCCTGTCATGGCGATTTTGAGGATTTGGGTAATAAATGTAATGACTCGCTCAAAGAGTTTACCCAGTTGCTCAAACAGGCAATCGAGGAGGGATACTTTGAATATCGGCATTACGACGCTGTGCGCTTCCACCGTGGCTATACCAACATCACAATGCTTTTCGAGTTTAAGGGCGTAAGCATAGGCACCGGCAATCCTCTCTGGGGCGCAGAACCCGGCAAAGAGTATTTCGTAATCAAGTTAGGTAACAGGATACAATGAGAGTTACAAGATTTTGCTCGCTCAACGAGTATCATAAGTTTATATCAGGGGAAACTCTGATTAACAACACCAACCATTATAACGGAGGCAAAGGCGGTTCTATCTCTATTGGCTTTTGCTTTACAAAAGATGAACCCCATACAGCATGGAGATACCTCAAGGGCATAGTATATCCTGAAATCTGCATGGTACTCGATATCGACAACTCTCTACTTACTCCGTCGTTTGGCAAGTATGCCGATTATTCTAATGGTCAGAACGGCACTCACGCCTGCCTCAAGATAGAGTATTGCCTAACTCAATACTCCAATAAAACGGCAAAACTCGTTCAGACCTTGACGCAGGAAAAGTTTGTTACAAGTCCTGAAGAATTACTCGCTATTCGACTATTGATGTTGACAAACTATGAAATAGGAAAAGAATAAAGTCATGGAAGAACCTAAGAAAAATCCAGTCCTCGGAATGAGGTGCGCCAAATGTGGTGCTGTCTATATGGCACAGGCTCTCGCATATCCCATATCTCCAGACGTAGCGGAAATGATAGCAGAGTATGTTCGGAAAGGTGATGAACCTTTCATCTCTTACGAGGGAGTACGGCTCGGTCAATGCACCTGTGATGATGAAACCGCTGAACCTGAAACGGAGGGCTAATCTGCTCTACCGGCTACGAAAGCACGGTATCATAGCCGATACTAAACAGAGAGTAATCTTTATTCCCTATGGAGAGTCACCGTGGAAATTTCCTCAGGTAGGTCGACTTTGCAGGGAGTTTTATTTCAACATTCAATACATCATAACGTAATGAAGAATACCCCAAAACACATGAACAGCGAGGACGTGGCGGTGCTGGCTTTCTACCACTTGCGCGGTACTCGCAATCTAAGCAATCGAAATGTAGACTGCTTCATAGAGGGCTATAAGGCTTGCAATGACCCTCTCGTGCATGACTTTGCCAAGTTCCTTGAACGAGAAGGCAACTACTATCTGAAAGAGTATGCCAATCGTCGCAGAGAGTCCTGCGGCTATTCCGGTCAACCTCTGACACGCAAGCATACTGAAGAATTTGTCGCTGCGGAGCAACTTGGAACACTCCTGTTGAAAGCGGCCAAGTTAATCCGTGAATACAAAATCCTGAACTGACCGCCATGCAGTATCTCCAGCCATACGTTTATCAGGTTATCAGAGAGGTAATCGAACAACGGAAAAAAGATAAGAAGGCGCCGTATGTGGCGATCAGGAATGATGTTCACAGCAAAATTATCTCTGACATCATGGAAACCATAGGAGAATTGGAGTCTGCCGGTCTGGTAGCCCATAGCCACAATGTCAACGGGATAGAGTTATACCGCGATGTGGCCGAAGATGATAATTCCACACTCCAAAACTTGTAAATACGATAACTATAATAAAAGTTAATATCAAGCTAAGTTGCAGATTTTCAAGTATTTATATTTGTGTATATGATAATTATTTGTTAGTTTTGTACTATCAAAATAAAACATAACATCAACAGAATATGGCACAAACTACACTTTCAATCTCAATCAAAGAAGCTCGAAAAGCATATTGGGCATTGATGGATAACGTAGAACTCTATTCAAAAATTCAACAGGATAGTTCCGACGTTTATTATCTCCCTGAATACGACGAGAATGACCCTGAAGAATGCGACAACAACGAGCAACTAATAGCAGACATCGACTGTCAACTCTGCGCAGCCGGCGTATCAGAATTTGAATTTATTGACTAATAATATGGCACAATCAGTCAAAAACAATCCAGTTAAGGCGAAAGCCCGAGTCAAGGTCTTTACTGAAATGGGTAAATGGTGCTTGGCAGAAATTCGAGGACTCAAGGAAGGCAAAGTTATTTCCGGCATATACAATCCTATCAATAAAGCATTTGATTTCAAGTGGAAAGGCGAAGATGCAATGTTGTGGATTGGCGAGAATGCAGAATTGGTAGAAATTCAAAAACCTGTATCGAACAAATGAAAAAGACAATCTATATCATAATCCAAGACTGCTCCGATGATTATGACCGCAGTGTGGAGGTAAAACCTTACGGCTCGTTTGATGAGGCCAGAGCAGAGTTCAAAACTCTTACTGACGATCGGCGAGTCGATGCAACTAAATTGGGTTGGAAAATCGTCGAAGATACTCCAAATTGTTTTTCAGCATACGAGGACGGTTGCGAGTGTATCAATCATTGCCACATAATATTTCAGAGTTCAGAAATCAATATCTAAGATATGTTACCAAAAACGAAACAAGAGCCGGAAATGAAAAAGTTCTACTCGCCGGAGTATGGCTTTCTCCATGCCTGTAAAAAGGACGGCTTCCTGTGGTATAATCTGACTGACCTTTGTCAGACGCTCTCGATGCTGTTGAGAGAGGCAGAGGCTCTTGTCAAAACTACCAGAGGACAAATCAGAGAGTTTAATGTCCGGCGACAAAAAATTACCTCCTGTAATCGCTACATAGATCAGGACGGCCTGTTGACCCTCCTAATCGAATGTCGGAAAAATCAGGCAAACGGATACCACAAATGGATAGACGATGTGGTAACACATTCTCTGAACAATCCGTCGGACTCGCAGGAGTTGGAAGAAATTCCAGTTGACAGCGAAATGACCTCTTACGAGGTGCGACTGGCGTATATCGACCAATACCGCAAGAAGCAGAGAACAGGAAAGTCAAAGTCGGCATCTGCACGGTCGGCCCAGATGCGACCCTCACTCTTTCCACAAGGCAGGGTGCGACGTGAGGACGTGCAGCAGGTAGGCTCTCCGGCACAATTACAATCTCAATCCTCTAAACCATTCGTGCCGGCCGATGGCCACATGACGGTCGAGGATTTCTTCAGGAAAGAAATGGCTTATCCTGAATTTATCTTTCATTTGGACGGTGCGCTCAAATCAGCCCGTCAGTATATCAGAACCCTTTCCAAGAAGCAACAGAAGATTGCACAGCAACACATAAACGTACTGACAGTGTTCCGGGGAATGTTGAAAGGGAACGCTGAAAATCTCCAATATCAACCAAGCGAGGCAGCTTGCTTATAAGCAAATAAGTTTTAAGAATGTGCATGACACATTCAGGCGTACCTCTAAGAGTGGTGCGCCTTTCCTCCAGCAAGACTCACGCTTCAAGTTCAGAAATTAACTGCTCCATACTTTTGTCAGAGGCCACGGCATCGAAAACTCTCCGTATAGCTTTGTCGGCCATTCTCTTGTTGACTCTGACATAAAACGACAAGGCCCTGTTAGATGGTAACGGCGAGTCGCCGATGCAGTATTCAATTACCGAGTCCTTTATCATAAGTTCATTGGCAATCTGCGAGAATGTCTTACGAGCTGAATAGAATATCAGTTTTTCAAACCCGATTTTCTTCCTTAGTTTTATCAGGTGGTCTGCATTTATATGTTGGATTGAGCGTTCGGTAGTAAAGTTATTGAATTTCAATTTACCCTCGGAGGTCAGGTATTTGTCGAGAATGGCTCTCGCCTCCGGCTGTATGGTGAACTCTGTTGTGTCGTTAGCATCGCGTCGTTTGAAAGTCTTTTGTCTGATGAAACTCACGGAGTCTTTCGTTAGGTCGAGCCGCAGAATGTCAGCCAAGTTCATGCCGCATAAATAGAAACTCAACATAAAGAGGTCGCGGGCATAAATCTCCCACTTGTCTGTAAGCTCCATGTCGCGCATTTGGCGTAGTTGGTCAAGAGATAGAGCAATATCCCTGCGAGCCGATTTGACGGTCTTGTAGTCCAAAAAGGGATACACTTTATACTTGACATATCCATGTCGTATAGCATACTTGACCAATCGCTTCAACGACTCCATGCGCATCCCGACTGTGGTCTGCGAATATCCTAACTTTTCCAAAAACTTATGATAGGCAACCACGTTGTCATGGGTCAAGGTACAGAGAACGAAATCTTTTCCGGCGTATTCAATGAACCGATTTATTCCTTGCTTGAACCCGGCCACAGTTGATTTAGACCAAGCGTGCTCTCGATTGGCAAGCATATCCTCCGAAATTTGCTCGACGGTCTTTAATCCTGTGTTCTGTTCTTGCCGCTTGGTGAGCATATTGACCAGTTGGGCGCAAGTGTAGTAGTCGATGTCCTCCAATTCATCACACGCCTTATAAAAGTCATTCATGCGTGTACGGAGTTGGAGATTGATGTATTGAGCATTCGGCACTCCTACCACGTTACCGTTTTTCAGGTTCTTTGGACTGGGAACAGTGAAGCGAGTAGGAATGTAGCGAGTCTGAGAGTTATGGCTGACGGCAATCCTCAATTTGTGGGAGCCGTCGGCCAGCACTTTTAGTGGTAATATGACTATTCTGATATTCATTATTCCGACAATAAAACGACAATAATCAGCCGTCGGTTTAGTGTCGGACAACAATCTGACAACCGAAAACCCTCCAGATGTAGGGGTGATTTTTGCCTATTACTCTGAATGTCAATATAGTTAGTTGAAATTAAGCCAGTTGCGGAGGCTAACGTAGATACTCGTAGAGTACATCCATTGAATCAGACTTTTAGCAGAGACGAAAGTTGTTCATCGGTGATGATTGCGGTGACGGGTTTGCCGTCAGGTGTATAATGGGGTGACGATGAGCGCAGGAGTTCGCCGAGAAGATGCTCTGCCTCGGCATCGGTCATGTCGCGGCCGGCACGTGTGGCCGCTGAACGGGCCATGGAGAGAGTCACGCTTTCATATACCTTGTCCTCGATTTCATCGCCTGTCTCGGTAACGGTTTCAATCATGGCCGTGAGGGTTTCGGTAGGATTGATTCCGTTAAGTTCGGCCGGCATTCCGTTGACACTCCAGGTATTATCGCCGAGATAGGCGATGTCAAATCCGAGAGAGCCGATGGTTGTAGCTATCGATGCCAGGACAGCATTCTGTGCCGGGGACAGTTCTATGGTCTCCGGGAAAAGCACGCGTTGGGTGCTGAAACGGTGATTGCAAGCCATCTCATAGTAGCGGTCATAAAGTACCCGGACACCGGCGCGGTATCGGTCCACAATCATCAATCCCTCGCGGGCCGGGGAGAGTATATACCGTTTTTTGAGTTGCATTATGCCGGATACGTTATCTGACGGTGTGTCAATCAACCCCGGCACTTCATTTATATTGAGTGCGCTCTCGACAACAGGTATGTCATCGGTATCGCCGGGTACTGAATTATTGTGTTGACGTTCACCGGTGAAATTGGAATACAGTCGTTCCCAATCGGTAATCATCGAGTTTAATGCGCTCTGACGATAGGTTGATGGGGTGTTGTGGCGAGAATTGTCATGTCCCGGGGTGGGTGTGTCGAAAGGGTTGTATCCGGCTTCAAGTTCGATGCTGTGCTCTCCGTTGGCGTTAGGGGCGAAGGCGGGAATGTCGGGGGTGTCGTCAGTGTCAAAATCGATTCCGGGCACTGCGTTGTACCGTCCGAGTGACTCACGTATTGCCGCGACGATGATTTGCCATATAGCTTGTTCGTCCTCAAATTTGATTTCATGTTTTGTCGGATGGATGTTGACATCTATTGATGCCGGGTCTACCTCGAAATTGATGAAATAATTCGGCTGGAGTTCCGGGCCGATGAGGTTTTCATAACAAGTCATGACGGCCTTGTGGAAATAGGGGTGACGCATGTTGCGCCCGTTTACAAAGAAATATTGCAACGGGTTGCGCTTACGGGCGTTTTCAGGCAGTCCGATGAACCCTGAAATCTTTACGATTGAAGTGTCGGTGGTTATCTCGATGAGCTGTCGGTCAAGTTGTTTCCCGAATAGGTCGGTTATGCGGTTCTTTAGGCTGCCTTTGCGCAATTGTTGGAGTGTGACATCGTTGTGTATCAGCGTGAACTCCACCCCGGTGTTGACGAGCGCGAGACGTTCAAATTCGCGGACGATATTGTTTAGTTCGACCGTATCTTTTTTCAGGAATTTGCGACGTGCAGGGACGTTGAAGAAAAGGTTTTTCACCATGAGATTAGTCCCCGGGACGGTGGCCTCGGGTGTCTGTTCGATGACTCTCGACCCCTCAATCAGGATTCGTGTGCCGATTTTTTCATCACGTGGCATCGTGCGCATATCGATTTGTGCGATTGCGGCAATCGAGGCAAGCGCCTCCCCGCGGAATCCCATGGTGTGAAGGGCGAACAGGTCGGATGCCGCCGAAATCTTGGATGTCGCATGTCGTTCAAATGCAAGCGCGGCATCGGTGTCTGACATCCCACGGCCGTTGTCAACGACCTGAATCAAGGTGCGACCGGCGTCCTTCAATATGATTTTGACGGAGTCTGCACCCGCGTCAATCGAATTTTCGACAAGTTCCTTGATGACTGACGCGGGGCGTTGTATTACTTCTCCCGCCGCTATCTGGTTTGCCACCGAATCGGGCAAAAGTTTAATGACATCAGCTGACATAGTGATACGTTGTTATATACAGTTATTCCCCTTGTAGCAAGGTGTCCATCTCGGGCGGATAATCAAATATCTCATCGGGCGAGAGGGGACGCAGTTTGTCATACCATCGGAACTTAGGCAGAAAATAGCTTGAACGTTTCGCAAGGTAGAGTGGTGTGACATTTCCGCTCGTCTCGGGCCACAGATGTATTTTTTTTACCTGATTGTTGTCGAAAGTGGCGTTCAGTGTCGAGCTCTCGGTATAGGAATACTTGTTATAGGTCGAGTCATTCTCCATGGGGAATTGTATGACCTGGACATTTCCCTCGGCATAAAGACGTGTTATGGTGGTGTCGTTTATCCATACCTTCATGTCTTTTCCCGCGAGTTGGTTGAAGCAGTCCTCGTCGATGTGCTCGGCTACCATACCCATGTTGGGAAGCCGTGCCCAGTCGACGGTCGAGTCGTTGAGGTGTACATGGATGACATTCCCGGTTATCTGTCGCAGTCCGCTCCACACCACCGGATGACGGAACATCTTCAGCAGCGAGTCGCTCTCGGTCACGCTCATCGAGTCACACAGTCCTTGGATGTCGACGCGGTAGAAACGCACGCGCCGGTAACAGTTGGTGACACGTGTGGAGTCAGGGAGATAATAGGCGTTGATTGTGTCTCCGTGCATGTACAGCGTGTCCTTGCGGGAATATTCCATAGCCACGGCATCGCCGGTCACAAACGCGCTGTCGGCGATTTCGTTGTAAAAACCATAATCGCCCAGCAATGTGGACTGCCGTGCCGAGTCGGTCAGCACCATGTTGCCGAACGCCTCTCCGAAACCTTTGTTACGGTCATAGAACAGTGTGTCGCCGGTGAGAGTGTTTCCACGTCGGGTGATTACAGTCGAGCGGGAAAACAGTCTTGCCTCGCCTGAGCCGGTGTTATAGTTTCCCGATGATGACAGTATTTCGCCGTCACGGTTGATTATGCGGGTGTCGCACAGCAGACGGGCGATGTGGGTGAATGTGTTGTACTGCAACGAATCGGTGTACATTCTCAATGTGTCGTTGGGACGCAGGGACTGCAACTTGACATCGTCATAGAAGAATGCGTCCTTGGACGACGGATAATAGTATCCCTCGATTGATGTCAGGCGGTTTTCGCGGTCGGTCAGTACGCCGCCATATTGATAATATCCCACATTGCGGGTGAGGTCATAGTCAAATTGGTCGGTCTCGAGTTTTACGTCTCGGTTTATCATGCGCACCTTTTTCCCGGCGTTGGCAAACAGTTTGGCAATCTCGCTCATGCCGTTGTAGTTTAGTTCGTCGGCGTAGACAAAGAGTGTGTCGCCCTGTTCCATCCTGACGTTTGAAAAGGCGTCGAGCGAGTTGGTGCTTTCGTAGAAATAGGCACTGTCGCAATACATGAACATATCGTTCTTGCGAAACACGACGTTACCCGACAACACTTGGTAATCACGAGAACGGCTCTCATCGAGTTCAAGGATGTCGGCATGTTCGAGGAATACTTTCCCCGGCTCATGACGGTCGGCTGTCGGGATGACCGGCTTGAACTGCGGGGCATTTGACGACCGGGCCGGAGCCTGTGCGAGTATAACCGGCAGGGCGAGCAACGTTACACACGCTATCGCCACCAATCCGCGGTAATTGCGACTGATGAAATTCCGTGAATGGGGCATTTTAGAGTATGTTTGGATTTAACAGACAGAAATTTTTATGCGGAGTCTTGAGAGGATTTTGGCCATGCAGCCGAGGGAGTGATGCGGGCATCTTGACCGAGGCAAAGGGACAAAAGCATCCAAGAGACCGTATACGGGACTCCTTGACGGCATCTTCCGGCCATTTCCGTTTCTCTCGCTCGTCATGTATCTCGATACACTCCTCACTCGGAGACCCGGAACTGTCTCGAAACCTGCCTATAAAAATTCGACTGTTAAATTCAAACATACTCTTATTCCTCTGACGATTTTTCCTTTATCCAGCCTTTATATTGGAAGTCGCAGTTGCGCCATCCGTCCTCGATGCGTACGTATGTATCTTTGATTTTCTTTTCAATCCAATTCTGTAGAATCTTGGAGCGAGCCGAGTTCTCATACATGTCCTTGATGAGTTGATAGTCGTCCGACATGTTGGCGCGATGACCCTCGACGCGTTCGGTCAACTTGACAATCGCGACTATGTCGCGGTTGCTCTTGGGGTCTTTCATGATGAACGCATTGGATATTTCACCGGGTTGGAGCTTGTTAACCTCCTTGGCCACTTCTTGTGGAAGCTGTGACATCTCAAAACGGGTGGTGCCGTTGGCATCGTTCACCATTATACCGCGGTTGTTTTTGGTATCCTTGTCCTGCGACAGATAGGGGACGGCCTCCTCAAAAGTGAATTTCTTCTCGTTCACGATGTCATTGCGGAGCGAGTCGAGCCTGTGGATGGCATCGGAGAGGTCTTTGTCGCTCACACGCGGGTTTAGAAGAATGTGACGCACGTTGATGCGGTCGCCGCGTTTCTCGATAAGCTGGATTATATGGTAGCCAAATTCGGTCTCGACTATCTTTGACACTTTCTTGGGGTCGTTCAGGTTGAATGCGACAGCGGCAAACTCGGGTACGAGTTGCCCGCGCCCCATGAATCCAAGTTCGCCGCCACGTCCTGCGCTGCCGGGGTCTTGGGAATGGAGTATAGCCAAAGTGGAAAAGTCACTCTCACCTTTTTGTACGCGTTCGGAATAGTCTCGGAGACGCGCTTTTACGTCCTCGATTTCAGAACGGGGTATAACCGGTTGTAATGTCAAAATCTGCACTCCTACCTGCAAGGGGACGAACGGGATGCTGTCCTGTGCAAGTGACGAGTAGTAGCGACGCACCTCCGACGGTGTCGCCTTTACATCCTTGGTCAGGTCTCGTTGCACCATTTGGATTCTCTGACGGTTACGCGCCATGTCGAGGAGCTGTTCACGCATCTCGGGCAGTGACTTGTGGAAATACTGTTCCACCTTTTCCTTTGAACCGAGGTTGGCGATATAATAGTTGATTTGCGCCTCGACACTCTGTTGCACCATGCTTTCCTGTACCTCGACCGTGTCAAGTTCGGCCTGGTGAAGAAACAGTTTCTCAACCGCCATCTGCTCGGGAATCACACAATATGGGTCGCCCTTGACAGGTGTGTTGTCATATTTCATCTGCTGATAGGTCTCCTCGATTTCGCTTTTCCATATCGGTTGGTCACCGATGACCCATGCGACCTCCTCGGCGATATTGTTCTGTGCGATGGCATATACCGCTGCGCCGACGGCGGCAATTGAGAGTATTTTTCTTATTTTCACTGTATCTCTGTTTAAAGATTAGGAGTGCTAAGGTGTCCATATACACGCTCTGACGCGGGATGTCGCGTCAGAGTGCCGTTATTGACACGCTTTAGAGTCTGTCTTGATTTAACAGTCGAATTTTTATAGGCAGGTTTCGAGACAGTTCCGCGTCTCCGAGCGAGGAGTGTATCGAGATACATGACGAACGAGAGACGTGGAAATGGCCGGAAGATGCCGTCAAGGAGTCCATCGTGCGGTCTCTTGGACGCTTTTGACCCTTTGCCTCGGTCACGATGCTCGCATCGCTCCCTCGGCTGCATGTCCAAAATCATCCCAAGACTCCGCATAAAAATTTCTGACTGTTAAATCAAGACAGACTCTTAGACGGTGTCAAAGTTACGAAAAATAGCTTAAAGCGTATATATCAGCCGATGAAAAATCGACAGGGTGCAGTCATTTCACCATTTTACGCACTTTTTCATTTATCTTAACCGGGTATTTTGATTTCAATTCTTTAACCCATTCTTTTTCGAGATATGCCTGATAGTCGGTGCTGACCGCGCCTTTGACATCAAGAGCCTCTTCTGGTGCGTTGATAATGCGACCTTTATAGCCGAAGTGGGTGTTCCATCGGGATTTATCCTTGGACGGCTTTTCACCACCGAAAGCGATATTGTCTATAATCGGGTTGTCGCCTTTACCGACGACTACGCGCTCGACCTTTACTTCGCGACCAAAATTGCGGCGCAATTCAATGTTGAGCGAGTCTGGCGATATTTGGTGTGAGTCGAGGTACTTGCGGGCGACATCGCCTATCGAGTCGTTTACTGCAAATATGACATATCCTTTGTAATGAGGCTTGTCCCAGGTGTATCGGCCACGGTTGGCTTCAAAATATTGTTCCAGGCCATCCTTGTCCTTGGTCGAACGTTCCCATACGTTGCGGTTGCTGATGTCGAACAACAGGATGCCGTCACGGTATTCGTTCACAAGATTTCGGTATTCTTCGTTGTCCTGTAACAGGCGTTCACGGGCCTCCTCGATGGTAGCGCGGTCGAGGGCGTTGCCGACAAGGCGCTTGAAGGCTTCCATTGATTTGTCAAGGTCGCCTTTGGTCGGTATGTCTTGTAGGTGCCCTTTCAGGACATCGGCCACCGTCAAGGTGCGTTTACCCACGGTTGCGACTTTTATAGCGCTGCCTGCGAGTGATGCGACACACGCCGAGTCGCATCCTCCGTGTTGCCTCATGAATTTATCGACCTGTTGTAACCCTTTGGGTAATATGTTTGCCTTGTATTGCGCCTTGAATTGTTCAAGGCGGGCATTGGTCGGCATCTCGGCACGCTCATCCTGGCTTATCGCGCGTTTGATGAGGGGAGTGGTTTCCTCTAATGTGCCTACGTCGCGGTGCCCCAGACGTTT
Source organism: uncultured Muribaculaceae bacterium (assembly GCA_947628305.1). Classification (GTDB taxonomy): domain Bacteria; phylum Bacteroidota; class Bacteroidia; order Bacteroidales; family Muribaculaceae; genus HGM05190. The sequence goes on from CANQZG010000002.1 coordinate 217,914, forward strand.
GATGATATGGTATCCGAAGCGACTTTCGAACGGGGCGGACACTTCACCGTCTTTAAGTTCGAACGCCACTTTCTCAAATTCAGGAACCATGCGCCCCGCTCCGAACCACCCAAGGTCGCCACCGCGGGATTTTGAACCGTCTTCGCTCTCTTTACGGGCGGTTTCGGTGAAATCGCCCCCGGCTTTCAATACATTGTATATTGAATCGATTGCGGCCTTTTTTGATTCTTTTTCATCATTCGATAAATCACGTGTGAGTTTCAGGATGTGTGCCGCGTGCACCTCCCCTGCGTCGGGGCGTTCACCCTCAACGCGCACTATGTGGAAACAATTGAACGGGACATCTTCAAACACTTCTGATACCTTGCCTACCGGGGTGTTGAACGATGCCTTCTCAAAACTGTAAGGATAGGCATTGGCGACGATGAAGCCAAGGTTGCCGCCATTAGTCTCGGCTGAACGGTCGGTTGAATATTTACGTGCCATTTCGGCGAAGTCCGCGCCGTTGAGGATGGCGGTGCGTATGCTGTCAAGCCGTGTTCGGGCGGACTCTTTTTCCTGGGGGGTATTACCCATCGATAGCATGATGTGGCTGACGTTGACATTGCGTTTCATGCGTCCGTAGGCTTCCTCGATAAGTCGCTGTTCAACCGTATTGTCGCGCATGTAAGGTTCGGCCAGTTCACGGGTGTATCCGCTAAGTTCTTTACGGAACGCTGCCGTGGTATCGATTCCGGCTGCCTCGGCGTCGGCCACTTTTAGCTTGTAAGTGACGAACATGTCAAGGTATTCGTCAACCGTCTGTGGCTGTTGCTGCTGTTTATTGTTCTTCTGATAGATATACAGGAATTCGCTTAGCGGGACTTCCTTCTTGTTGACTGTCATCAATATCGGGTCTTTGGCTGAAATGTAAAGAGACCCGGCAAGAATTGCCGCTGAGGCGAGCATCGGGAAAAAGAAACGCTTTTTCATTATGACTGGTTCGATATGTTGAATCTGAAAATAATCTGAAAATTAAAACGAGGGTATGATGCACATTATTGCATAATACCCTCTGTTTTATTGAAAAATGACTACGGTGTTATTTTTGCTTTAATTCCATGCGCTTCATCACTATTATGGTTTTTCCTGCGGCGTCACGCATGTATGCGGTGTCATTGTCAGGCCCCGGGACGCAGCTTTCCACCTGCTCGAGGGCCAGAAGGAATGACTGTTCGATGGCGATGTCGGGGCATGTCATACGGGTTGTGTACATATTGGTGAAGCCGATGCCGTTCTCGCGGTCCATGTTAAGTTCGACCGAGCCGTTGAGGACATTGCAGCCTGCGTTCCCGTGAATCTTGAGTTCCGATAGGTCGATGACAATCTGTGTCTCGGCTGTGCTTTTGAGGTCCACCCCTTGGATTTGTGTTACTTTCCATGCACCGTTCAGGAAGTTGAGGTTATGCTTGCGTAGTGTCATCAATGTCGCTCCCGCATTGTCTTTTAGATACAGGAAATACTCATTGTTGAGCTTCTCGATTGAAAACGCTGTGGTGGCATCAAGCGCCGTGGTGATAGGTATTTCGTATTTGGCGTCGGCACAATATTTCATTGTTGAAATATAGTCTCCTTTTTTGGTAAGTTTATTGCCGTTGATGCCGAAAGTACCGTTGATGAAATTGCAGCCGTTGTTGGCGTAGAAATTGACAGTGCCCGGGGCGACATCGGCTGTGTCGAAACCGACGTAGGGGCGTTCTTCATCGCCACTGACGGTCACGGCTGTACCGCCGACGTCGATGACACTCCATTGCCCGGCCAAGGTGATGGCGGCTTTCTGCGGAGTCATCGTTGTTGTGTTTGTCGTTGGCTGTGTCGTGGCTGTCATCGTGGATTTATTGCTTTTCGTTAACAGATTGCACCCGCCCAGAACCAGCGAGGAAGCCAATATTGTCACTGTTATAAATTTTGTTTTCATCATATTTTGTTTGTGGTTATGTTATATTAATAATGATTCTGCGACTGCAAATGTTCAATCGGCAGCGGAGTGGGATTAATTTGCAAAGTTAGTGATTATGCCGTAATTTTGCAGCCGTTTTGTTATGAAAAATATATTTGTCAAACTATTCGTGACATTCTTCAAGATAGGTGCGTTCACCTTCGGTGGGGGATGGGCCATGATTTCGATTATCGAGAGGGAGATTGTCGATAAATATGGCTGGATTAAGCGCGAGGAGTTCCTTGACCTGCTTGCTGTGTCCCAGGCTCTCCCGGGCGTTCTCGCTGTCAATATCTCGGTGGCGGTGGGGGATAAGTTGCGTGGACGGCGCGGTAGTGTCTGTGCCGCGTTGGGGACGATTCTGCCCTCGTTTCTGATAATACTTGCGATTGCGGTTTTCCTCACCCCGGAGGCTATCAAGAATAATGAGACACTTTCGGCCATATTCAAGGGTATACGTCCCGCAGTCGTCGCCCTGATTGTCGCTCCGGTTCTGTCATCGGCAAAGGTGTCTCATCTGAACTGGAAGACCGGGACTGTCGCGGCCATAGTCGCGTTGCTTGTGTGGTCCAAGTTGCCAGTGGTGAGCAACCCGATTATCTATATTGTGTTAGGTGCGGTCATCGGGTGGTGGTCGTTTCGACGGAATAATGACATTGACAAGAGCTACGGGAAGGAGGACAAACGTTCATGATATATCTACGGTTGATATGGGCCTATCTTAAGATAGGATTGTTCGGGTTCGGTGGCGGATATGCCATGCTCGCACTGATTGAAAATGAAATTGTCGGGCCGGGATGGATTTCCGAGTCGATGTTCACCGATATTGTGGCGATATCACAGATGACCCCCGGACCGATAGGAATCAACTCGGCCACATACATAGGATATGTAGTGCCCGGTGTTTCATCGCCGGCCTTGTCATCGCCGGTGTGGGGTGTGCTCGGTTCCATTCTATGTACACTTGTTGTTATTGTCCCCTCGTTTCTTCTTGTAACATATACGAGCCATCTCATCCATCGTCATCGTGAGAGCGCGGTAATCAAGGGTGGGTTCGCAGGGTTGCGGCCTGTCGTTGTCGGCTTGATTGCATCGGCGGCGTTGCTGTTGATGAACGGGGCCAATTTTGGTACGACCGTGCCTGAAATCGTTATCTCTATTATAATATGTGTCACGGCTTTCGGCATAGTGTTTTTCACGAAGATTCATCCGATACTTGTCATTGTCCTTTCAGGCATCGCCGGGTATTTTATCTTTTAAACTCAACACTATCTAATCATGACCTATCAAGACGCGATTGATTTTCTATTCAATTCATTCCCTGTGTTCCAGAACAAAGGTGCTGGGGCTTATAAGCCCGGACTTGATACCACGCGGGCCCTTTCAAGGGCGTTCGGTGACCCCCATCGGTGTTTTAAGTCGATACATGTCGGAGGAACAAACGGGAAAGGGTCGACTGCCCACACTCTTGCGGCCATACTTCAGTCGGCCGGTTACAGAGTGGGTTTGTTCACGTCGCCCCATCTTGTCGATTTCAGGGAGCGTATAAGGGTTGACGGGGAGATGATTCCGGAGGAGGAGGTCATCGGTTTCGTCAGGCGTTATCGTTCCATTGCAACCGGTATGTCTCCTTCATTCTTTGAACTGACAACGATTATGGCTTTCGATTATTTTGCGAAAAAACATGTCGATGTCGCGGTTGTTGAGGTCGGGCTTGGAGGATGCCTTGACAGCACTAACATTATCATGCCGGAGTTGTCGGTAATCACCAATATATCGTATGACCACACGGCTTTGCTCGGGAACACGCTTGAGGCCATCGCCGGGGAGAAAGCCGGAATCATCAAGCCGGGAGTTCCCGTTGTAGTCGGGGAGTCGCAAGGCGGGGTCAGGGAGGTTTTTAGGCATCGTGCCGAGGAAACGGGTTCGCCGGTCGTCTACGCCGATGACCGACCTTTGGAGTTTTCGATTGCCACCGATGGGATGATGGTATATGAATCTACTCCTTTTGGAAAGGTGACAGGCGAACTTTCGGGTGATTGCCAACCTAAAAATGCCGCAACGGTGATGGCGGCTGTGCTGTGTATGCGTGACAGGGGATGGGATATCCCCGACAGTGCGGTGGCCGATGGATTTGCATGCGTGATATCGCTCACCGGGTTGAAGGGCCGTTGGATGACACTGGCGGAGTCGCCGCGAGTTATATGCGACACCGGTCACAATGAGGGTGGATGGCGTTACATCGCCTCACGCCTTGGTCGTATCGCCGGCGTGAAGCACCTTGTAATCGGTTTTGTCTCGGATAAAGATGTGTCGGCGATATTGGGTCTCATCTCAGGGATAAGGGATAAACGTCTGTATTTCACATCTCCGTCGGTTGAACGGGGCATGGATGTCAATGAACTTGCTTCACGTGCGTCTGATATGGGTCTTAGGGGTGAATGTTTCTCAAATGTGGATGATGCGTTGGTGGCGGCAATGGAGGCAAGTTCAAAAGACGACACTGTATTTGTAGGTGGTAGTACTTTTGTGGTCGCCGACTTACTGAAAAACTGTGTGTTGTGATAGGTCATTATTATTTGAAGCGTTTTGTAAAGTTAAATATTTTTCACTATTTTTGCCAAATTAATAGAAATCTACGATAATAGGAAGCCTATTTATGGAGTTTTGGTTGAATTGTTGCATTGTATTTGCGCTGAGCGTGTTTCTTGCAGGAATTTTGATTCCTCAGATACTTTTAGTCGCTTTCCGTAAAAAATTATTTGATGTTCCTGATGAGCGGAAGATACATCAGGGCATTGTTCCGCGTCTGGGAGGGATAGCTTTTACGCCGGTCATTATATTTACCCTGTCGTTTGTCCTCGGGTTGAACTGTCTCGCCGGCGACAGCCTGTTGCTGTCGCTTATGGGACGGCATGCCGTCCCCATAAGCATGGGTCTATGCGCATTGCTCATGCTTTACCTTGTCGGGATGGCCGATGACCTTATCGGAGTGCGCTACCGTGCTAAGTTCGTGATACAATTATGTTGCGCCCTTTTGCTTGTAGCGGGGGGGCTGTGGGTGGACGATTTCTGTGGTTTCTTAGGCCTTGGCGTGGTTTCTCCATGGTTCGGTGTGCCTGTGACTCTGTTGTGCGTGGTGTTTGTGGTCAACGCAATCAATCTGATAGATGGTGTCGATGGCCTTGCATCCGGCCTGTCGATGGCTGCATTTATCATTTATGGCGCGAGTTTCATTGTTTTGCGGTATTACTTCTATGCGTTGCTTTGCTTTGCCGCGTTAGGTGTGTTATTGCCGTTTTTCTATTATAATGTATTCGGGAACGCCGATAAAGGTCGAAAAATCTTTATGGGGGACACGGGGTCGTTGACGATAGGTCTTTTATTGGTGTTTACTTCGTTGAAACTGCAACAGGCGGCTGACATTGTTGGCTCTCCGTTCCCCAATGCGATGGTTATAGCGTTGTCTCCCCTTATAATACCATGTTTTGATGTCGTGAGGGTCTTTGTCCATCGTCTGCGCTATCACAGCAATCCGTTTTTGCCAGACAAGTCTCATATTCATCATAAACTGCTTAATTTCGGAATGTCACATCGTCTTGTAATGGTGACAATAGTGACTGTATCCGTTATTTTCAGCGCGGGCAATATATACCTGTCCCACTATCTCAATGTCAATCTGCTGTTGTTTATCGATATCGCTGCATGGACTCTGTTGAATGTGTTGATTTCTCACCTTGTACATCGTCGTCGCATCGCATTGGGACTTGACCCCCGTTGATGGCCTACCGGGATTCAACGGTAATTGATGACGTTGATGTCGCCTGACAGTTTGTATTTCTTACCGTCGGCACCGGTTGCCGTTATCACATAGAAATATACACCTGCCGGGACAACTTTGCCCCCGACCTTGCCGTCCCAGCCTTGTGACGGGTCTGTGAGCCTGGCAAGTTCCTTGCCCCATCTGTTAAATACGTGGCAGTCAAAGTCGATGATAGACTGGTAGCTGACTTTCCATTCGTCATTAACACCCTCGCTTGCGCCGGGGGAGAATGCGTTGGGGCATTCAAGGGAACTGCGGCCAATCTGCACGGTATAGGCCTCGCTTGAATATTCACATGTCCCTTGGTCGTTGGCGCACACAAAACGGACGTATATCTCACCTTCGTCACGGAATGTATAGGTCACGTCAAGTTCGTTGAATCGGAGCGATATGTCGTTGAACTCGGGGTCACGTGAGAACTGCCATTCAGTGAACACCGCAGCGTCAGTCACCGAGGCGTTGAAGTCGACGGTCGCCGGGGCGGAGCCACCCAAGCCACTTTCGTTTTCAGGCTTTTTTTCATTGGAGGATACGCGCTGTTCCTGTTGGGCCGAAGTCACGGCGTTTACAGCCGTAGCTTTGAGAGTGGGCGAAGATAACACGATTTCCTCACCCCATGCCTTGAGAAAGCGGTCGCCCGAAAGTTCAAACGCGGTGTCGCAATACGGCGCGGGAACATGTATGGTGCTTTCGAGGGAGTTGAACTGACGTACCACGTCCTCTTGGACGAATGAACCTGTTGATTCACTGTAGGTCAGTGTCTTATAGGCGATTTCAATGTCTCGCCCCAGTTCCATCTGACGTCCGTTTATGGTGTAATAGTTGATGCGTGGGGCTGTCCCGTTGAATATCAGTGCGCTCATGTCGCACTCCTGTTCGGGTGACGGGGTGATGGCATCGGCTCTCATGCGGTGGGCGGCATAATTGACGACCCAGACATAATGGTGTGATGACCCTTCTTCAATTATGTATCCCATATCTCCTTCCAGCCTCGGCAGTGTCCATTCATTACCGTTGTGGATGATGCCTGTAACTTCTTGGGCATATCCGCCTCCGAGGTTACTGAAACGATACCATTTGACAGTGGATGATGTTGATGATGTGTATGTTGCGGAACAACCGTCGGTGTTATACACCACAAAAACCTTGTCAAGGCCGGTTGATTGTGCCGGATTCTCTGTTATGACCTCCTTGGTGCTCCCGGTAATGGTTACCGATGCAATTGACTGGAGGTTTAACGCAGTTATGACATATATCAGGATGGATAGACGTTTCATTATGTGACATCAGTTTAATAACCCCTAAACTATAACCTTTAAACTCTAAACTCTAAACTATACTGCCTTAATCAAGAAACCGAGACGTGAGACCTGAATAGGCTTCTATGCGTCGGTCGCGTAGGAACGGCCACCAGCGTCTTACATTTTCACTGCGGTCAAGGTCAATCTCGACGATGGCTTCGGTCTCGGTATCGTCAGGCGCACGAAACAGGAACTCACCTTGGGGGCCCGCGACGAAACTATTGCCCCAGAACTGGATACCGTTGGTCGCGCCTGATGGGTCGGGTTCGTGTCCCACGCGGTTGACGGCAACCACAGGAAGTCCGTTGGCTATCGCATGCCCGCGTTGAACGGTGACCCAGGCATCGCGTTGACGTTGCTTCTCGTCCTCAATGTCGGTTGATTCCCATCCTATGGCGGTGGGATATATGAGGAGTTCTGCTCCTGCGAGTGCCATCAGGCGAGCCGCTTCGGGATACCATTGGTCCCAGCACACCAGGACGCCGAGACGCCCCAATGATGTGTCGATGGGTTGAAAACCGATGTCCCCCGGGGTGAAATAGAATTTCTCATAATAGGCGGGGTCGTCGGGGATGTGCATCTTGCGGTAACGTCCGGCGATTGAGCCGTCTTTGTCAAAGACAACCGCCGTGTTGTGGTATAGGCCGGGGGCGCGGCGTTCAAACATTGATGTCACGATGACCGTCCCCGTATCGGATGCGAGTCGGCTGTAAAATTCGGTGACATCTGACGGTATGGGATACGCGAGACCGCACAGGTCGACATTCTCGGTCTGACAGAAATACAGGCTGTCGTGAAGTTCTTGGTTGACTATCAGTTGTGCACCGTTGGCGGCGAGACATCGGACCTTGTCGGCGATGCGTCGGCGGTTGTCGTTGATGTCGGCGGTGTTGTGTTGCTGTATTATGGCGGTTTTTACTATACGGGTCATTATAAGTAACTTTTCAATGAATCGCGGTGCAGTTGCATCGTCGCGCAGTGCAGCGAGCCATGTTGCTTTATCAAGGCACGGCAGTCCACGGTTTTCACCGAATGTTCGGGGAATGCGATTTTGACAATCTGTGACGCGAGGAAATCTTTTTTAGGTTGATTGTAGGTCGGCAATATGATGGAACGTGGGGTGACGAGATAGTTGGCGTAGGTAGCCGGTAGGCGGTCGCCGTTTTCATCATACACAGGGTCGGGTATCGGCAATTCGACGAGGTTGAACGGTTGTCCGTCAAGTGTGCGGAACTCGCGTAGTTGCGAGGCCATCGCGGTCAATGGTGCGTAATGTGGGTCATCCCGGTCGTCGGGTGCGCCGGTGTACAGTATCGTGTCGCATGGCGCGAGCCTGGCGAGGGTGTCGATGTGACCGTCGGTGTCATCCCCTTGGAGTGAGCCATGTTCGAGCCATAGAAGTCGTTTTAGTCCGAAGCATTGTGCCAGGTACTCCTCGATTTCGTGGCGTCCCATCGGCTGATTGCGGTTAGGGGCGAGCAGACAGCCTGCGGTGGTCAGCATCACCCCGTTGCCGTCGCTCTCTATCGAGCCGCCTTCAAGGACAAAGTCCAGGCGGTTCTCCCGTGGCGATGACAATACCCCCGATGAGCATAACCGTGATGTGGCCCGGTTGTCATGACATGCGGCGAATTTTAACCCCCATCCATTGAACTGGAAATCGCATATAGTGGCTTCCCCGGCAATTTCAACTGTTATAGGCCCGTAATCACGTGTCCATGTGTCATTGGTTGGCGTTTTTACATGGAAAATGCGTTCAGGCGATATGCCGTCAAGACGAGCCGATGGTATGGATGGGTCAGGCGACAGGATAACCACCGATAGCTCGGTTGTTATAGCTTTCACGATTTCGACATAGCAACGCTCTACCTCGTCGAGCATTCCGGCCCAATCGGTGTCGGCATGAGGCCACGCGAGCATTATCGCCCCTGTGGAGTTCTCCCACTCGGCGGGTAGACGCCGGTCATTCATCGTCATAGTCGTTGAGTGAATCCCATACTGAATTTTGTGAGTCGATGTATTCCTCACAATAGTCCAGGAAGCCGTTTTTCTCACTGCTGCCTACGTCATGACACCAGTCCCGGTAACTGGCACGCAATTCCGGGTCTTCATGGATGAGTTTTTTTAATTCGGCGTCGGCGATGTCAACGCTATGGTATTGACGCAGAAGTTCGTTAAAAAAATCTGTGATGTCGTTCATGTTTTAGAATCTAATTCATGTTTCAGAATCTATATGTTCCCAAAAGTAACACATTAAGGCTACCGAGCCAAATATTTTGAGCAATTTTAGGATATGGGACTTTAACCTACACCTTAATTAAGATATATTCATATTTCATACACCGTTCCGTGAAAAATTTTGTCGCTTGTGGATTTTTGCGTAAGTTTGCACTTGCAAAACAAGCGATTGACATGAATAATCAACATTCACCCAAAAGGAGGAGTCGTTTCATTGTGATATCCCTGAACCTGTTGGCGATGGTCGCGATATTCTGTGGCCTTGTATGGCTCGCGATGGTGTGGCTTGACGTGTGGACCGGCCATGGAGAGGAGGAGATAGTCCCCGATGTGAAGGGCGTTCAGTTTGATGTTGCTGTTGAGCGTCTTAACGATGCCGGGTTAAAGGTCGAGTTGAGCGATTCGGTCTATGTTAACGATGTTGCGCCAGGCACGGTCGTCGAGCAGAATCCCAAAGTTAATGCAAAGGTTAAACCGGGACGTGTAGTTTATCTGACAATCAACGCGTTTTCGCCAAAGATGGTCACGGTGCCACGCCTGACAGACATATCAGTGCGTCAGGCTCGCTCGATACTTGAGGGACTTGGCATAAAGAAAGTCAACGAGGTGAAAATCATCTCTGATTATGAGAACCTTGTGCTTGGCGTGAAGTATAACGGGGTGCGTCTTGCCCCCGGAGCACGTGTCCCGGTGACAGCGACTATTACACTTGAGGTGGGCGAGGGATTGCCTGACGAAGTAATGGAGGATGACACTGTCGCGTCGTCACAGCTACCGGCGATTGAACATCTTGACTTGAATTGACGGCTGTGGAGGATAATAGTCTTATAGAGGAGAGTCCGTATATTGACGATGCGATTGACGATGCCCGTGTCGAGATTGACGGCCGGGAGATGTATGAGCATTTTCGGTTTGTAGCCGACAAGGGGCAGCAACTTCTGCGTGTTGACAAGTTCCTTGTATTGCGTCTCGAGAAATCGTCGAGAAACCGTGTGCAGCAGGCCGCCGAGGCTGGTTGTGTGATTGTCAATGGGCGTGCTGTCAAGTCCAACTACCGTGTGAAACCGCTCGATGTTGTGTCGGTCGTTATGGACAGGCCTCGTTATGAGCTTGAAATTATCCCCGAGGATATTCCGTTGGACATAGTCTATGAAGATTCGGAGTTGCTTGTGGTGAACAAGCCGGCCGGTCTTGTGGTGCATCCCGGCCACGGGAATTATTCAGGGACGCTTGTCAATGCACTCGCATGGCATTTCAAGGATAATCCCGACTATGATGTTGACGACCCCCGCATGGGATTGGTGCACCGCATTGACAAGGATACTTCTGGACTGTTGGTGGTGGCAAAGACGCCAGATGCCAAGACAATGCTTGGGCGTCAGTTTTTTGACAAGACGACTAAGCGTGAGTATGTCGCAGTTGTGTGGGGACTTCCCGACCCGGCTTGCGGGACTGTGGAGGGAAATATCGGGCGCAGCCTGAAGGACAGGCTCCAGATGACGGTGTTCCCTGACGGAGACATGGGGAAGCACGCTGTCACACATTATGAGACAATTGAAGCGTTAGGCCCAGTGAGTGTTGTGAAGTGCCGTCTTGAGACGGGGCGTACACACCAAATCAGGGTGCACATGCGTCATATAGGGCACCCGCTTTTTAATGATGCGCGGTATGGCGGCGATAAGATATTGCGTGGTAACCGTTCGTCATCCTATACACGGTTTGTCGAGAACTGTTTCGCACAGTGTCCGCGTCAGGCCCTTCATGCCCGTACACTCGGCTTTGTTCATCCGTCAACCGGCGAGGAGATGTTTTTCACCGCGCCTGTCCCTGGTGACATGAGTGCCATGATTGAACGGTGGCGCGCCTACAGTGAGACAAAATAGTTTTATTGGACAGTGATTATTGGTGTATTGAGAAAAATTTGTAATTTTGCGTAGACACGTTTTGAACGAATTTTGATTACTCCTCTTTATTTATTTCATATAGAAACGGATGGACCAAGAATATATTGATTTCAGAGATATCGCGCCATTTGACGATAGCGAGTTCCATGAAAAAATGTCTCTGTTGGTTAAAGAACCCGGATTTGAGCACGCGGTGTGTTATGTGATGCCCGATGTGGATTACCAAGGTTTTGTCGCAGGCTTGCTCGACGTTAAAGACAAATGGCAGTTCCAGCATGATGTGATGTGGCCTTTCCTGGAGATGCTTGCAAAAAAGACGACTTCAGGGATAGACATGTCCGGTGCGGGACTTCTTGAGGAAGGCGTTCACTACACGTTCATCACCAATCACCGGGACATTGTGCTTGATGCCTCGTTTCTCAACCTGATGATGTTGCGTAACAATCTGCCGACATCGGAGGTGGCGATTGGAAACAATCTCCTGATATTTGACTGGATAACTGACCTTGTGAAACTGAACAAGAGTTTCATCGTGAAACGTAACCTGGAAATTAAGCAGGCTCTTTCGGCGGCGCAGCATCTTTCGGCCTACATTCATTACGCCGTCGGCAAGAAGGGCGAGAGTGTATGGATTGCACAGCGTGAGGGGCGTGCCAAGGATTCCAACGATGTCACACAGGATTCGCTTATAAAGATGCTTGCATTGGCAGGTGGAGAGTGTGTTATCGGTAATCTGAAGCAAATCAATCTTTGCCCTGTGTCGATTTCATACGAATACGACCCTAACGATTATCTGAAAGCACGTGAGTTCCTGCTCAAACGCAACGACCCTGAATTCAAGAAGTCGCAACGTGATGACCTGTTCAGCATGGAGACCGGCCTTTTGCAGTTCAAGGGACATGTGCACTTTGATGTCGGCGGATGCATCAACCGGGAGCTTGATTCGATAGACCCCGGATTGGAAAAGGCTGAAGCCATCAGGACTGTGTGTGAAATCATTGACCGCAAAATACACAGTGGTTACAAGATATATCCGATAAATTATATCGCCCACGACAAGTTGCACGGTGTAGATGAATACAGGCATTTTTATACCGATGATGATGAGTCGGCGTTTGAGGCCTATCTTGACCGTCAGCTTGACAAGGTGAGAGGGGAGATTGATTTTCAGCCTACAGCCGATGACTTGGGATATATGAGGGAGATGATGTACAGGATGTATGCCAATCCGTTAAAAAATAAGAGATTGGCGGGTGCTTGACCCTCTCCCGATGAACAAATATACATCCATGATTGTCTGTAAAACATGAGACTCCCGTTTCTGATAATAACGATATTGATAACGTTAGGGGCAATTGTCGACCTGTATATATGGAGGGCTTTGAAGAAACGGTTTCTTTCAAGGATTCCGGCACGTGTACAATTGGTTACGGCTTTGTTGTTCGGGGTTATGTTGATTGTGACTGTATGTCTCCCACGCCGTTCAGGAAGTGACTCCACATTACTTGTCATCATGTGGTTGCTGTACGGTTATCTGACCGTATATCTTCCCAAATGTATATTTGTGGTTATAGACCTTATCGCATATTTGCCGAGGCTGTGGGGCGGACGGCGTGCCGGCTGGCTGTCGGTGGCGGGTGCCGCCATCGGTGGTGTGGTTTTCATCGTGATGTGGTGGGGCGCGCTTTTTAACCGCTACAATATTCAGGAAAGGGGGATTGATGTCTATATCGATGAACTTCCGGCATCATTTGATGGATACCGCATCGTTCAGTTGAGCGACCTGCATGTCGGTACGTTCGGCACTGATACAACTTTCGTGTCCCGGTTGGTGAACCGTGTCAACGGCCTGTGTCCTGATGTCATAGTCTTTACAGGCGATATCGTTAACCGACGTAGCGACGAACTTCCACCGTTTGTAGGGACGCTCGGGTGTCTTGCAGCTGCTGACGGGGTATATTCCATCCTTGGGAATCATGACTATGGTGACTATTCAACGTGGGAATCACTACAGGCCAAGAATACCGATTGTGAGTCTCTGCATGAAATGGAACGTTCCATGGGGTGGAACCTGATGCTCAACAGCCATGATTACTTGCGGCGCGGCAATGACTCAATCGCCTTGGTCGGGGTCGAGAATGTCGGAGACCCGCCGTTTCACACCTACGGCTCATTGAAGAAGGCCTATCCTGATGTGTCAGATAATATATGTAAGATACTTTTATCCCATAATCCCGCCCACTGGGTCAACGATATACGTGACAATGATTCATGCAATATCGCGTTAACCCTATCGGGACACACCCACGCCATGCAAATCGAGGTCGCCGGACTGTCCCCCGCGGCGTGGCGGTATCCCACCTGGGGCGGCCTTTACAGCGACGACAGCGGAAAGAGGTCGCTGTATGTCAACATCGGTGCCGGGACTGTGGGGCTTCCTATGCGCATAGGAGCGACACCTGAAATAACCGTAATCACGTTACATAAAACGAAAGATGGCAAATGACAAAGCGGCGATTATCGCCCGGGAATACAATGTATTGCGAAAGCACGTCAATGCAGTTATAAAACTTCTTGAAGACGGGGCCACTATCCCGTTCATCGCCCGATACCGTAAGGAGGCCACCAACTCAATGGACGAGGTGATGATTGAGAATATACGTCAGCGCAGCAAATATTTTGACGAACTGGCTGAACGAAAGGAGCACATCATCTCGGTAATCAAGGAGCAGAAGGCTCTTACCCCCGAGCTTGCCGAACGCATTGCCGACACACTTGACGCGACATTGCTGGAAGATATATACATGCCGTTCAAGCCACGGCGTCGCACGAGGGCGACTATGGCTCGTGAAAATGGCCTTGAACCTCTTGCGCGTATGATAATGGCGCAGAATAATGATGACCCCGGTCGTTCGGCTTCTAAATTCCTGTCGGAGGCTGTGCCAACCATCGATGATGCGGTTGACGGGGCGGCGGATATAATCGCCGAATGGGTTAGCGAGAGCGAGAAAGCGCGCAACCTTGTCCGTTCTCGGTTTAACCGTAGTGCTGTCATCTCATCCAAAGTGATTAAAGGGAAAGAGGAGGATGGCAGGAATTATCAGAATTATTTCGACTTTTCGACACCGTTGCGCACGTGTTCATCCCATCGTTACCTGGCGATGCGCCGTGGAGAGGAGGAAAAGATTTTGAAGGTCGAGATTTCGATTGACGATGACGAGATGATTGACCGTTTGTGCCGTATGTTTGTGCGCTCGACGGCGACCCCGGCGTGCGCCGACATAGTGCGCAGGGCGGTGAAGGACGGTTATCGGCGGCTTTTGCGTCCATCGATAGAAAATGAGGTGGCTTCGGCTGTCAAGGATAAGAGCGATGCGGCGGCAATCGCTATCTTTGCCGACAATCTGCGTCAATTGCTGATGTCGCCCCCCCTTGGGCGTAAACGTGTCCTGGCGATAGACCCGGGATTCCGCACCGGTTGTAAGGTCGTGTGTCTTGACGAGCACGGCGCGTTGCTCTGCCATGAGATAATATATCCGTGTGCGCCCCATAATGATTTCTATGGCTCGGCCGATGTAATATGCGGGATGGTCGAGCAATTCTCAATCGGTGCGATTGCGATTGGAAACGGGACTGCCGGACGCGAGACCGAGCGTTTTATAAATCAGTTGGTGTTGCCGAGAAAGTGTGAGGTATTCATGGTGAACGAGGATGGGGCGAGCGTATATTCCGCTTCGGAGGCCGCACGCTCCGAGTTCCCCGATGAAGATGTGACGGTGCGTGGGACGGTCTCGATAGGCCGTCGCCTTATAGACCCGCTTGCCGAGCTTGTCAAGATTGACCCCAAGTCGATAGGAGTGGGGCAATATCAGCATGATGTCAACCAGTCGAAACTAAAGGAGGCTCTCGATTACACTGTGTCGAGCTGCGTGAACGCGGTGGGTGTGAATGTTAACACCGCGTCACGGGAGTTGTTGAGCTATGTGTCGGGAATCGGGCCGGCTCTTGCATCCAATATCGTTGAGTACCGTGATGCCAACGGAGGTTTCACCGCGCGTCAGCAGTTGCTTGCGGTGTCACGTATGGGTGAAAAGGCGTTCCAGCAGAGTGCAGGTTTTCTACGTATCCCGGGTGCGGAGTCTCCGCTTGATAATACAGGGGTGCATCCCGAACGTTACGGCCTTGTCGAGACTATTGCCGCAGACCTCGGCGTGTCGGTCGACTCAATGGTCGGTAACAAGCGTCTGTTGGCGTCGATTGACCTTGAACGTTATGTGTCAAAGGAGGTGGGGATGCCCACGCTTAACGATATTGTCGCCGAACTTGAAAAACCGGGGCGTGACCCGCGTGAACAGGCCGAGGCGGTGGAATTTGATGAGAATGTCCGCACGATTGACGACCTGCACATCGGGCAGGAACTGAACGGAAAGGTCAATAACCTGACTTCATTCGGGGTATTTGTCGACATAGGCCTGAAAGAGAACGGGTTGGTGCATATTTCGCAGTTGACCGACCGTTTTATAACCAATGCCGCCGATGTTGTCAGTGTCGGTCAGCCGGTAAAGGTACGGGTGATTGATGTCGATGTCCCGCGTCGGCGTATTGCCCTGACAATGAAAAATGTCCCGCAATGAAACAGGCTGTTATAAGTATAGGGAGCAATGCCGAAGACCGTGGTTTCAGGGTGCAGCAGGCCATTGAGTTTCTGATGGGGCATTTTACCGGGGTGTCGGTTTCGGATGTGTATGGGACGGAGGCTTGGAATCAACCCGGTGCACCAGGGTATTTCAATGCTGTGTTTGTTGGACGGACGACCGCCGATGAGAACAGCGTTATCGCGTTATTGAAAGGATATGAGCAGGAACAAGGGCGTACCATGACAGCTGAAGCGAACGGGATTGTCACGATAGACCTTGACCTTGTTATGTGGGACGGCCGCATATTGCGGGGAAATGATTTTGAACGTCCCTATTTTAATGTCGGATACCGGCAGTTACTCGCCGATGGGGCGTTTGAGTCGTTCGAGCCGTAACCTGAAAGGGGTGTCCCGTAATGTACGGTAGGGAATACCGGCTTCTTTGAGTGAGTTTACATATCGGTTATGTCTCCTGTGGTCGAGGTCGGATGACAGAAGTACTGTATCGGGTCTTAATGATTCGTATGCACGCATGATTTCTCCCCTGAATCCTCGACATATAACGGCGTAATTGATGAGTGTTGAATCAGATGCCATCCTGTTTGCAATAGAGTCATTTGACACAAACAGGAATTTAAGGCCGTTGAAGTATAGGGTGGCATTGTCTCGTTGGATTATGTTGGAATGATACCTCACGGGCAGTTCCTTTATCGAGTGTATACCGCGACGGCCGGTATAATCTTTAAGCATGTCGGTGTCATATACTTGTTTATGTGTTGATGTGGCAAAAGTCCATAGTGTGTCACGTTCCTTGATTATCGCCTCGGTTACTCCATATCTTCCCGAAATGAACATCTCGGAGTCATAGACCACAGGTTGTGCAATCGCGATGGAAAGAACGAGGGTCGCCATGAGCATTGCCGATGCCGTGATGTAGACGCGCTGTCGTTTCGCCACGGCAAGCCATCCCGTGAAGGCAGTGGCGATGTACAGTAACGTGGACGGCCAGGGCAAATAAATATTATCGATTGACGCACCGGGTAATGAAGTGATGAATCCCATGATTCCGATGATTGCATCATAGATGCTGTCACATGCGGCGCATAACAGTGTCATGGAAAATCCCAAGGCCTGACCGATGATGACTATTATGCCACCCCCGATTAAGAACGGGAGCAACAGGGTCGTCACCGCGTTGGACAATAGAAAATAGACCGGGAAGACATGGAAATAGAATGCGGCCACGAATCCACTGCCGATAATTGCCGCGATGCTCGCCGAGAGATAGCCTCCTGCGAGGCGACTTACTCTTTTACGGGAATTGCGCCATGGGTTGAGATTTGTCGCAAAGAGCAAAATCGAGCCTACCGACAGGAATGAAAGTTGAAACCCGATGTCGAACAGTGCCTGCGGGTCTGCGACGAGAATTATTATCGATGCGGCACACAGGGAATTGAGTGGCGTTGATTTATGCTGGATAATACGTCCGATAAGAAACAGCGAGGCCATTATGACGGCACGTGTGACTGATGCTGACATGCCGGTGGCTAATGCGAAAAGCCACAGTAGCGCAATGGTGATGGCTCGCATTGTCCTGCGATGTCGTGTGACATATAACGGGAAAAGCATCAGGGTGATGACTGTTGATATTATGGCGACATGAAGGCCACTTAAAGCGAGGATGTGGGCCGTACCCGCTTGGGAGAACAGAGACCGAGATAATAACGATATGTCGGAATCGTCACCGGTTACTATCGCATTTAGGAAATATTTGGTGTCGTTTGATAATCGTGATTCATATATCAGGTCGGTTATATTTTCGCTGAAACGCGTGAACGGGGATAATGCGGTCTCATGGTGTCCGATGACTGATATATCGTTTTCCGACACGACAGCTTTCATCACAAGTCCCTTGGCTCGTAACATGGCATTGATATCGGGGATGTCAGGTAGGTCGGGAGGGGATGTTGTCGTCTTGGCTGTGGCCGGGAATGTTATATCGTGGCCCGGTATAAAGGCATCGCTTGCGGCCGGGATTAAGACCAGGGCCGGGAATGACGGTACGCGGGATTGCCCTATAGAGTCTATTCTGACGGTTAATTGTTGCCATCCGTTGCCTTTCACCGGGGATACGGCGGTGACAGTGCCTTGGAAACGATGTGTCTCGTCATTGAAAATGTCAGTAGGCGGTAAGGTCGGTTGTGACAGGCGCGCGATGAAATATCCGGCAAGCATTACTATCCCTGCAGTGGCTATGACTGAACGACGTACCGCCATCCCTGCGGTGACGATTGCCAAAGGAAGTGCGAGAAACCATGGCGACAGGATGAAAGTGGCGGCCACGATACCTGCCATTAACATTATCGCGGGCGTCAGTAACGGAATGTGGGGAAGATGACGCTTTTGAGGGGTGTACATCGGTACCGCCCGTTAGGAATTCCATATATTCCACGCCGCGAATGCCTGCAAAAGAAGCATCTCGAGACCGTTCTTGGTCTCTGCCCCTTGAGTGGAGGCCCGTTTCAGGAATAGTGTCATGTCGGGGTTATACAACAGGTCGTAGCATAGATGGGACGGTGTCAGGCATTCGTATGGTATATCGGGGGCTTCGTCCACATGAGGGTACATACCCAGGGGGGTCGTGTTTACTATGACGAGGTGGCTTTCCATTATTTCCGGAGTCAGGTCGGCGTAGGTTATCACTCCCTCGCGAGGGGTGCGTGAGACGGCCTGTGTCTCTATGCCGAGATTTTTGAGACCTTGGATGACGGCACGGGCCGCCCCCCCGGTTCCCAACACGAGTGCGTGCCGCATCTTCGGGGTCAATAGTGGCTCGATTGAATCGGTGAATCCGATAATGTCGCTGTTGTACCCTTTGAGTTTGAAGTCGTTGTCGCGTGTGCCACGTATGATTTTTATGACATTCACCGCACCTATTTTTTCGGCGTCCGGGTCGATTTCATCAAGATAGGGGATTACTTGTTGTTTGTATGGTATGGTGACATTTAGTCCCGCCAAGTCGGGGTGCTCGGCAAGTATCTCCATGAGGTCGCCTATGTCGGGTATCTCAAAGTTAATGTAGGATGAGTCGATTCCCTCTGCCTCAAACTTCTGGTTGAAGTAATTTTGTGAGAACGAGTGCCCGAGCGGATAGCCTATGAGACCGAACAAACGACGATTATTTGATGCCATACTCTTAAAAAATCTATATGATGCTTAATCGATGCAAATTTAATGAAGAAATGTTGACGATACAAGTGATATGGAGACAAAATATTGTAGATAATTTATTGTTTGGGTAATTTTGTGGTTAAATTTTTCATGAAATGAAATTCAGGCCTGTTCTTTTCGTTGTAATGGTGTTTGCCACCATGTTCGTGGGCGGTATGTGGGTTGTGTTATATCATGACACGATGGTTCAATGGTGGGTTCCGGTAGGTGTCGGTGCTTTCCTCGGGGTGTTGTCATGGCCGTTGACACGACGTGTATGGCCACGGGTGACGGGGACATGCAGGGGCATTATAAATTACCCATGCAATCTGCTGTTGGTGGGCGTTGTTACGTCGGCATTGTTCCTCGGTATCAATTACTGGGGGGCGTCGCCATCTTCCGCCGAGACCATAGAGACAACGGTCTACGGGAAATATCGTAAGCAACATACACGTTACCGCAGGTTAAACCGTCGCACTCGTGTGGCCGACGGATATTGGTATTCCTACAGGATTGTCATCGGACTTCCCGACGGACGGGAAAAGGAGATTGAGGTGCCGTTGTCGGAATATAACCATATCAAGACCGGGTCAAGGCATGAATTGACAGTACAACAGGGTGCTTTTGGCTTTAATGTAATCAAGGATTTCAAATAGGAAACGGGACGCATCAATGCGTCCCGTTTCATTGTGTCTATATGGTGGGTGGATTATTTTGCCTCCGGGAGTGTTATGCCGTCATCCGTTGCGCGTTTTTCCATGCGCTTGATGCGTGCATCAATGTCGGGATGGGTCGAGAAAAGCTGATTGATTTTGTTGTTGCCTTTTGACCCGGCTTCCTCTTGAAGCGATTTCAGCTTGCGAAATGAAAGTGCCATCGCCCCGGGATTTTTACCCGCCTTCTTTAGGAATTCGTAGCCGTAGTCATCGGCGGCGCGTTCCTGTTTTTGGGAATAGTTGGCTGTTACAAGGGCCTGTCCAAGGTCTCCGAGTTGTGAGTCAGTGAGTGCGGCGACCTTGCCGTTGGATGCGGAGAGACCGTCCTTTAACGCCGATGTCAGCAATGCCGTGCGGAATCCTTTCTTGGAGTCTTTGTGGGCGACATGACCTATTTCATGTCCTATGACCCCTAAAAGTTCATCGTCTGACATGATGTCCATCAGCGATGAGAAGACGCGGACACTGCCGTCGGCACATGCGAAGGCGTTGACATCGACCACGTCATACACCTTGAAATTCAAAGGAATCCCCTCGACCGATGTCAGTCCTTGTGTCAGTTTCTCCAGACGTTTGGTATAGGGACTGTTGGCATCGGTGACAGGGTTGTGCTTGTCCATCCAGTCGATGTACTCCTTGACGTAAGCGGCCATTTGCTCGTCGGTCAGTGTCACAGCTTTGGCGGTGTTGGCAAGAGCACCGGCTGCCTTTTTAAGGTTGAATTGAGCCATTACAGGGGTGACAGAAAACAGACATGTCACCAGGACTAAAATTTTTGCAAATTTAATGTTCATGAATTCTATTACTTTTATGGTTGATTAATGATTACTAATGTGTCAAATGCCGCAGTCGGAGATATAGCCGTTCATCATGGCGTAGACGGCGAGTCCCGACGTACTTTTGATTCCGAGTTTCGCGGTTATGTTCTTTCGGTGGGAGAGGACTGTATGGATGCTTATGTTCAGTATGTCGGCGATTTCCTTGTTTATATGCCCGCGTGCGACAAGTCGCAGCACTTCGATTTCGCGTTGCGACAGTTCGCCGCGGTTGTCGCTCGCCACGTTTTCTTTCAGTTCTGATATTATACGGTCAAGGGTCTCGATAATGGATTCTATGTCAATCGTGGGGTCAATGGCGGGAAGTGAATCGTTTGCGGCGGATGAGATTACGACTGTGCGTTTGCGGCGTGGCGTAAAAAAGTCGCACGCCGCGGTGAATATCTCGGGTGTGACAAAAATCAATGCCTGTTCCGATGGATTGTTAGATTCAGTTGTACGTCCGGGCATGGTATCGCACATATTCACCTGTAGGCCGAAGTTGGTGTGGAGGATGTGTTTCAACCCCGCACTTCTAAGCCTGTCGCGGTCATATATGATTGCTTCGGGGATGGTCATTGGTCATTCCTCTTATATTGACCCAATAGGATGCGGTCGCGTATTCGGTTGTTTTTCCTGATATCGTTCTCGAGGGTTATGATTGCAACAATCACCGCGTAGGCGAGGTTTAGGTCATAATTCCCTGTTAGGTGGATGATGAACATGTTCTTGAGGTCGGTGAGCATCTCGGCTACCGGGGATTGGGAGAAAAGTCCGGTGTCATCGATTTCCTTGCCTTCCAACAGGGTGGGGAACAATTGTTGTGCGTCCTGCTCGATATTCACAAGAAGCTGTTTTTTCACGCTTTCAAAAAAGCGTCTCATCAACGACAGGTTGCTGTTGTCGCTTGATGTGTGTAACAGTGCGTCAAAGTGTCGTTCTATGTTGGGTATCTGGAATCGGGTATAATAATTGTGGGTCTTTGTCAGATAGTCCACGATAGTCGATACCTGGACGCTTTTCAATGCCTGTTCGGGGAAATACTCGTCATCGGAGTATGTGTTTATTATCGATAAAAGGAAATCGGGGTCGAGCCTGTGACTGTCGCTCGTCTCGCGCAAGGTCATGTCGCCGGTCCCGAGTGTTATGCCGAAACGGTTCAGCACCGGGATTATGGAAGGCTCTTTGATTACTATTTCGCTTAGTCTTACGTCTGGATTGAAATGTGGCATGAATGATGGTTTTAAGAGTATGTTGAGATTTAACAGTTAGAAATTTTTATGCGGAGTCTTGAGATGATTTTGTTCATGCAGCCGAGGGAGTGATGCGGGCATCATGACCGAGGCAAAGGGATAAAAGCATCCAAGAGACCGCAGATATGACTCCTTGACAGCATCTTCCGGCCATTTCCGTGTCTCTCGCTCGTCATGTATCTCGATACAACCACGCAAGTGCTCGCGTGTGGGCTTGACCCACCGCACTCCTCGCTCGGAGACTCGGAACTGCCTCGAAATCTGCCTATAAAAATTCGACTGTTAAAACTCAACATACTCTAAATGTCGTGGACCGGGAGCGTCATTGTCGTCGCTGTCCCGGTGTGACGATATAATGATTTTCGGTTATTACGATGTCAACGGCGATGTCATGGGGCGCGGTGTCGATGTCATCGACGAGCTGGAAATCATATCCCACGCCTATCTTTGTTGCATCGGAATCGGCGAGCAGCCTGTCATAATAGCCTTTGCCGCGACCGACGCGGTTTCCTTTGCGGTCGTATGCCACCCCGGGGACTACAATAAGTTCGATTTTCGATACCGGGGTGATGTCATCGCCCTGCGGCTCCTCGATGTGAAATGAGCCGAGCCTGAGCGATGAACGGTCGTATGGTAGTATGTCAAGGCCGACACCGTTGACACGTGGCAGATAAAACTTCTTGCTCTTGTGCCATTTATCGATAAATTGTCGCGTGGACAGTTCATCGGGGAGAGAATGGTACATCAATATGTGCTCGGCGAGCAGGAACGCCGCTGATTGTTCGAGAAGCGAGAATACTCTTTCGGCAGCCGATTGCCGTTCATTATCTGACAGCAGGGTCTTGCGTGCCCTGATTTTTCGTCTTATCTCATCCTTGTTCATCGCTGATACTTTATTTTGAAACTCCATCTCGTTTGCCGTCGGGGAGTAGCGGGAATCCCGCATGTCCTGCCTTGAATTCCTTGAGGGCCTGTTGGACGGCGTTATCGGTGGTGTTATATACCTCGTAGAATGCCGGAGTGGATAAGGCGTCACGGCAAATCAAGGCTTTCAGTTGATTAACAATCAGCTTTTGTGAAATGTTTATGTAGTACCATCGCGCCGGTATCTTGTTGCGGGCGGCGAAGTCAGCGAATGATTGAATCAAAGCATCGTCTGACGGCATCCTGCGCAATACATCGGCGACAGTGCGACATCCCGATAGCGCGACACGGTTGTTGTCACAGTATTCAAAGGCGAATTTCTGCAACAGTCCCGCGTTCGCTATATTTATGTAATAGGACGATACCCCGGTGGTGTCGTTGGGGATGAATACATCAGGTATTATGCCGCCTCCTCCATAAACGGTGCGTCCCGCCATGGTCGAAAACGCGAGCGAGCGGTCGATTTTGATGCTGTCTGCATTATACAGTTCGCCATGGGAATATCGGTCGAGCAGTTCATTGTTGTAATCGGTCGAGCCTCCGGGTCGGTATATCTTCTGAATGCATCGTCCCGACGGGGTGTAATACCGTGCTACCGTGAGACGTATCGCGCTACTGTCAGGCAGCATGGTCTGTTGTTGCACAAGACCTTTGCCGAAAGAGCGACGTCCGAGAATCAATCCGCGGTCGTTGTCCTGTATCGCACCGGCGAAAATTTCGCTCGCGCTCGCCGAATATTCGTCAATCAGAACAATCAGTTCATCCTCCTGGAACGACCCGCGTCCGTCACTGCCGGTTACGGAGTTGCCTTCCTCGGTGCGTCCGCGAGTAGCCACGATAAGCCTTTCAGCGGGGAGGAATTCATTGGCCATCAGTATGGCCGGCTCCATAAATCCGCCACCATTCCCGCGCAGGTCCACGATGAATCTCTTGGCGCCTTTAGATTTTAGTTCGACCATTGATGTCAGGAACTCGCTATAAGTGTTGCGACCAAACTTGTTGACTTTGATGTATCCTACTGAAGGTTCGATGATATAGGCGGCATCGATTGATGTCACCGGGATGTCGCCGCGCACCACCTCGTAGGGAAGTATCGAGGCCGATGTCGAGCGTTTGATTCCGAGTTTGACAAGCGAGCCTTTCTCGCCGCGCAGGTTTTTCATTACCTTCTCGTTGCTCCAGTTGCGTCCTGATGCGACCGAGTCGTTGATTGTAACGATACGGTCGCCGGGAAGCAGTCCGACTTTCTCTGACGGCCCTCCTGACAGCACTTCGAGCACGGTGATGCTGTCATTGAGCATCGTGAATGTGATGCCGATACCGCTGAAAGAGCCTTCAAGTTCATCGTTGACACTCTGTAGGTCGGCGGCTGGGATGTATGTCGAGTGTGGGTCAAGGTTGGCGAGGAGCTGGGGGTAGGTCATCTCGAGGAGACTGTCGATGTTGACTTCATCGACATACTCGTTGCCAATCAGTTCAATGACCGACGATAGTTTGTCATTACCGTTGTTACGGGAGGTCAAGGAGGTGAATATACGGGCACTCCACATTCCCGCGATAAATGTGAGTGCGATGATGACGGGAAACCAGGTGGAGAGTTTCTTGAGACGGGGGTTCATAATGATGATAGTATGCTTGAATACAGTGAAAAGAGGACTGTCATGAATCGATGTCCTCGATGTGTACACACTCGATTCCGGCGCGACGCAGGAGGTCGATGCCGTCAGAGATTCGGTAGAACTCGTTGAAGACGACGCGCGTTATCCCCGATTGTATGATGAGTTTGGCGCAGTCAAGGCATGGGGATGCTGTGATATATAATGTCGAGCCGTCGCTGCTGTTGTTGCTCCTGGCCACCTTGGTTATGGCATTGGCTTCGGCATGCAGAACGTATGGCTTGGTGATTCCGGCTTCATCCTCACACACGTTTTCAAATCCGGCCGGCGTTCCGTTGAAGCCGTCCGATATTATCATTCGGTCCTTTACAAGAATCGCGCCTACCTGCCGTCGCTTGCAGTAGGAGTTTTCGGCCCAGATGCGAGCCATGCGAAGATAGCGTTTGTCTAACAGTTCTTGTTTGTCAGTCTGTTCCATAGTAGATTTTGTCGTTCAAAATGCGACTCACAAAGATACGAATAAGTCGAATACAAAACCAAACTTGTTTGAGTTTTGTTGAGCGAGAGTATCTTCGGCGTAGCCAAAGATACGAATAAGTCGAGGGTAAAGCAAAATATTTTAGCTTTGCCCCATTATGGCATAATGTAAGATTGTAACAATATTGAAATTGTAACAACTATGTAACATTGGGTTTGTCTTGTAATTGTTTTATAATTAATTACTTATTAATATTGAAAGTGCAAATGTGAATAATGTTTGTGAAAATAGATGTTAAATAGTAAAATATTGAGTCTTATTTGTTATATTTGTGAAAAAGGTTACAATAAAAGAGATTATGACTGGCAAATTACTTGAAAAACGCTTGGATGAAATACAAGGCAACATGTTGGATTTTGCCCTCATGTTGACAGCTGATGCCGGTGTGGCCGATAGACTTGTGAAAGAATCGGTATCACGGGTGTTGGAATCGGGATATTGCAGCGATGACCGTGGTGTTCGTTTCAAGAGCCGTGTTTACGTTATCATGCGGGAGGTCTTTGACGAAAAATATGGTTGTCAAGACCGGGATGATATTAAGGACGCCACAGGTTCACTCTATCAGGTGGAGACCATCGACGAGTCGGAGGAATTGATAGAACACTCTCTTTCGTCCGGTGAGGTCGGCGATATAATCGCCTCTCTATCCCCCGATGTCAGGGAATCATACGTGCTTCATATCACGGGATGCCGTCGGCGTGAGATTGCAAGAAGGCTGCAGATGCCCTATATACGTGTTGTGCGGTGTATCTTTATCGGTCGCACGGCCGTGCGGAAATATCTTGAAGGTCGATGTGGTTGAACGGTAGATTATTCAGGTAATTCAGGATGGGGGCGATGCTCATCGTCTTTGACAAGCCGACGGTCGATTATTTTAGACGCCTTGGCACCGAGTGATTTCATCTTTTCGGCTCGCCCGATAAGGTTTCCTGTGCCTTCCGACAGTTTTTTCATCGCTGCCGAATGGGCATCCACCGCCTGTGACAATGCCTTTTCTATTCGTTGCATGTCATCGAGGAATCCGACGAGTTTGTCATACATGCGTCCGGCGGTCTCGGCGATTTCAATCGCGTTACGGGTCTGCCTGTCATGATTCCACAGTTGGGCGACTATTCGCAATGCCGAGATGAGATGAGTCGGGGAGATGATTAACACCCGTTTGTCGTAGGCTTCCTGCCATAGGTTGTCATCAAGACGCATTGCTGCGATATAGGCCGGTTCATTGGGGATGAACATCATGACGAAGTCGGTCTTGTTGTCTCCGACATAATCCTGATAGCTTTTGCGACGGAGTTCCTCGATATGGTTTCTCACCGAGGCCACGTGCCGTTGTCCTTCGGTCTGGCGTTCCTCATCGGTCTCGGCCTTGGTGTACCGCACGAATGCCGAAAGCGAAACCTTTGAATCAATCACCATGCACCGTCCGTCGGGATAGTTTATGACGACATCGGGGCGCAACAGCGAACCGTCATCGTTGCGCAGTGCCCGTCCCGATTCATCGGTGGTTTGCTGCACTGTGTAATGTACGCCTTCGCGCAGTCCGCTTTTGTCAAGTATAGTCTGTAATACAAGCTCTCCCCAGTCACCCTGTACCTTGGAATTGCCACGCAGGGCCTCGGTCAGCTCCTTGGCCTCGCGTCCTATCGATTGGTTGGCGTCAATCAGTTCCTTTATGCGTTCTGACAACGAAAATCGTTCGCGGGCCTCGGCCGAATAGGTCTCCTCCACTTTTTTCTTGAATGTCGCGATGTCATTCTTGAGCGGGGCGAGAATTTCATCAAGGCGCGTCTCGTGTTCTTGCTTGAAACGGCGGGAGTTGTTAAGCAATATCTCGTTGGCGAGATTGCGGAACCGTTCTTCCTCGACGCGGTCACGCTCGGCCTTCTCGGCATCAAGTAGCCGCAGACGTTCCTCGGCACGGGCGAGGTTCTCACGGAGTGAGGAGTTTGTATCCTCTGATTGACGTAACCGTTCGGCTGTCTCGCGTGCATGACGCTCGGCCTCCTCGGCACGCCGAGTAGTGTCGTTGATTCTTAGGTCGGCTTCGTTTAACTGCCGTGCCGAATCGTTCGCTCGGCTATCAAGTTCGGCGATTCGGCGTAAAGAAGATGCCGATTGCCATATATTCACGACAATCAGGGCGACAATTATCGCCGTGAGTATTATGATGGTCGTCATCGCCTGAAGTTATCGGGCTGCGATGACCTCGATTTCGACGAGCACTTGCTTGGGAAGTTCGCGGACGGCGACCGCCGAACGTGCCGGGTAGGGCTGTGTGAACTCACGTCCATAGACCTCGTTCATCGGGACGAACAGGCTCATATCGGCGAGGAACACAGTCGTCTTTACCACATTGTCGATTGACAGGCCGGCCTCGGCGAGGATGGCTTTGACATTGGCGATTGATTGGGCGGTCTGTGCCTCGATGCCTTCAGGTATTTCCCCTGTCGCTGGGTTAACGGGAATCTGTCCTGAACAGTACACTATTGAACCGAGGTCTATTGCCTGGCTGTAAGGGCCGATGGCGGCGGGCGCGTTGGTTGTCGCGATTACTTTCTTCATTGTATTTAGTGTTTGAGAAATCTGTATAACATCTACGTTGCAAAATTAGGTTTTATTCCCCGAATTTCAAAATGAAGTTTTCACGTAGGACACAATAATCAAGCCGGAGTCACGATTCCATCGTCGGGGAGGATGCGGAGTTTGCCGATGGTGATGTCGCTTGCGGTGGAGATGAGTGCGCGGTCAAGAGCCTCCATGAGCGAATTGACGCCGGGGAAAGATGTGTCGAATCCGGGGATGAATCCTGAATCGCCGTGTGTCTCGATGCGTGAAAGTATCTCTCCCGCAGGGGTATCGGAGTATTCGCCTGTCGGTTGGACGGCTCTCTCGGCGACATCGTCGAGACTGTCGCTGACGCGTTGGATAAGTCCGTTGGCGATAAGACGGTTGACGGTCTCGTCGACAAGACGTGGTGGCAGCTTGTAATGTGCGGCGATTCCATCAGGGGTGAGGGCCGGTTTGCGTTTCTCGAACCGTTGCACGATAATGGCGAATATGCCGAGTGTCACCCGACGGCGATAGTCGCCTGATATATTGTCAATCTGTTTCTCGAAACTGAACCTGAATATATTCTGTGACGAGTAGCAGATGACGGCCCCCGTGAGGGTTATGAGCCATACAAGCTGCAACCATATAAGGAACAGTGGGAGAAATGAGAAGCTGCCGTAAATCGCGTTGTATTTTGACACATACATCTGTCCCGAGACAAACAGCCATTGGACGACCTGAAAGCCGACCGCAGCAAGCAATCCAGCGATTAACGCATTGAGAATCTTGACTTTGGCATTGGGAATTAATAGATACACGCCGGAAAAGAACAACCATGAGAACACCCATGACACGAGGTCCAGGAGGAATGACATGACGGGGGTGAACACTACCTCGGGGAGGATTTTCTGCATGGCCGATGACATCATGATGTTTATACCGGATGAGCATATCATCAGGACGGGCAGTACAAGGCATATCGCGAGGTAGTCGGTCAATTTTCGCCATATAGTGCGGTCGGATGTGACATTCCATATATTGTTGAACATACTCTCGACATTGCCGAGTAGAGAGATGAGGGTCCACAGCAAGAATACGATGCCTACGCCTACAAATAAACCCTCCGACGACTGTGCGAGATAGCTGTCAACATAGTTTGAAGCCACCTCGAGTATTCTCTGTTGTGACGACAGGGTATTGAACAACTGCGACTTGATTAGGTTCTGAAATCCGAATCCCCGCGCAATGGCGAACAGCAACGCCAGTGCCGGGACAAGGGCGAGGATAGTTTGATAGGTCATCGCGGCCGCTTTGTTCTGCAAATCGGAACTCATGAAAGAGCGCGCCGATAGGTTCAAGGTTTTCACCACATCGATTTTCCATGATTTGCGCGGGTCGGTCCACACTCCCGCCGAGACATAGTTCCACACGGCCATTGTCTTGTCGATGATTCGACTTATAAATGATGGCTTTGACGTGTTTCCTTCAGGATGCTGTATATTAGTCATATTGGTCCTATTAGTCATATTGGTTATAAGACAAAGTCAAATATACGAAGAAATCCCGAGTATGCGCCCGGGATTTCCTGAAATTTTATTTTGAATATAATCGGTTATAATTCGTTGTAATTATTCAGGCTGAGCGAATATCACAATACGGTTCCAGTTGTTCTGTTCGTATATCTGGGTGTCGCTTCCTTCGCCGACCACTGACAGACGTTCGGGGTTGATTCCGTAGCTGTTGACGAGGATGTCGGCTACGGTCTGTGCACGGCGTTGTGACAGTTCTTTGTTGTATTCGGCTGTGCCGGTGTCTTCATCAGCATATCCCTTGACAACAACCTGAACGTCGGGGTTGGCTTTCATCCATTCGGCCACGTTGTAGACGTTGACCATTTCTTCATCGGAGACAACAGCCGAGTTGATTTTGAACCTGACGGCTGAAAGCATCGGGGCCTGAACGACAACTGTCTCTGACTCAACAACCTCGGGACAGGGAAGCTGGGCCTCGGCTGCGGCGAGGGCGGCTGTGGATGTGGCGAGTGCTCCGCGAAGGTCGTTCACCTGACTGTTGAGCTGGTTGATATAGGACAGATATTCACAGGGGTTGTAGGCCTTGAAACCGTTACCGCCGATGTGGAATGTGAATCCTCCGATAGCCGAGATGTTCATGTCAATGGGGTTGCCGTAAGCGTAATTGTCGAAATTGTCACCGTGGAACTGAGCGCGACCTTCAGCGAAGAAATCGACATACTGGCTCAGACGGAATCGGAGCTGGATACCTGCCGACACGGGGAGCGTCCACTGATTGCTCTTTACCTTGTCGTGGCGGTTCATGATGTTGGATGCCGGGGCCTTGTAGTCCCAGGTGTAACTTCCTCCCACGCCTATGAACGGGACAATTGAGAATACACGGTCAAATTTCACCCCGCCGAGCGAGTTGAACATATCCCACATGATGTCGAGGTTGGCATTAGCTGTCTTAGCCTTGCTGTACACTCCGTTGTCCCAGTGAATTGCGCCGTAGTTGAAACCGAGACGCCATCCGAAATAAGGAGAGAACCATTTGCCGAATCCCACATTGTAGGTGGCAGTGATGTGGTGGTGTTTGTCTCCGTCCTTTAGATAGTTCTCGACAAACGGTGACTGAATGCCCGCGCCTATCTGAATGAACCAGTTGTCACGCGCACGTGCCGAATAATTAGTCTTGCATTCGACTGTCTGCTCCGTGATGACGGTCTCGTCAACGATTACAGCAGTCTCCTGGGCCTTGGCCTCGTCAGCCATCCACAGCATCCCGCTGCAGGCGGCAATCAGTAGTAAATTAGTTCTCATCTCTCTTAAATATTTAGTTGTTTTGTCGTTGTTTTAAACAGCTTTTAAATCTGAATAGACTTATTTACGCTTTTATAACATTCCGTCGATAGTCTTTGTTCGGATTGTGGCGGGTAAATATCTCGGTTTTCCATGAAATTGTATTAAATTTGCAACTTAAATTAGAAATTTATTACAAACACAGTGAATCAACCCAAGAGGATTGCGGTGCTTGGTTCGACAGGTTCGATAGGCACCCAGACACTTGACATAATATCGGAATACCCGGACCGGTTCAAGGCGCAGGTTCTTGTCGGCGGTCACAATGTCGCGACGCTTGCTGAACAGGCGTTGCGTTATAGACCCGCGCTGGTGATTATCGCTGATGAGTCACGTTACAGCGAGTTGTGTGACGTCCTTGCCGGAACCGGTATAGAGGTAGCGGCCGGGGCATCGGCGATAGCTGATGCGATGGGACGCGATGACGTGGACACGGTCGTCACGGCCACGGTGGGGTATAGTGGTCTTGAACCGACACTCCGTGCGATTGCCGCCGGGAAGGAGATTGCATTGGCCAACAAGGAGACGTTGGTTGTGGCCGGGGAATTGGTTACTTCGCTACTTGCGGAGAGCCGTTCTACGCTTCTTCCGGTTGACTCGGAACATTCAGCCATATATCAATGTCTTGTCGGGGAGACCCCTGAATCGGTCGATAAATTGATAATAACGGCATCTGGAGGGCCGTTTCGTAATATGCCCATGGAGCGGCTGAAACATGTGACTGTCGCTGACGCGCTTCATCATCCTAATTGGTCGATGGGGGCTAAGATTACAATCGATTCGGCCACAATGCTCAACAAGGCGTTTGAAATCATCGAGGCACGATGGCTTTTCGGTATAGATAGTTCGCGCATTGAAGCTGTGGTTCATCCGCAGTCGATAGTCCATTCTATGGTGCAGTTCCGCGATGGCGCGGTCAAAGCACAGTTAGGAATCCCTGATATGCATCTTCCGATACGTTATGCGCTCGGTGACGCGACACGTCTTGACACAGCGGAGCGTAAACTGACACTGACCGACTATGCGTCATTAACGTTTGAGAAACCTGATACCAAGAGATTTCCGTGTCTGACATTGGCCTACCATGCGTTGGACAAGGGTGGAAATACGGCGTGTATCATCAATGCCGCCAATGAAATCGCCGTTTCGGCGTTTCTTGACGGGCGTATCGCATTCACCGACATCTATGACCTCATCACCGACACGCTTGGACGCGTATCTTACATTGCATCGCCGACATACGATGATTATGTGGCGACAAACACTGAATCCCGGGCGGTTGCGTCAGAAATGGTTGAGAATATTACAGCAAATCAAAAAATAATCTGCAATTTATAAATGGAAGTATTCCTGATGAAAGCGGCCCAACTGGTGGCCGCACTCGCGTTTCTTGTAATCATACATGAATTCGGGCATTACATAATCGCCCGGATGTTCGGCATAAAGGTCGAGAAATTCTATCTGTTCTTCAACCCGTGGTTCTCACTCGTGAAATGGAAACCTAAAAAAGGAAACCCTAAACTCGATAAAAACGGGAACGAGAAGGCGTCGTGGCGTGATACTGAATACGGCATAGGCTGGCTACCGCTTGGCGGATATGTTAAAATTGCCGGGATGATTGATGAGTCGATGGACAAGGAACAGATGGCGCAGCCTGAACAACCATGGGAGTTCCGCGCCAAGCCGGCATATCAACGGTTGCTTGTGATGCTCGGCGGGGTCATTTTCAATTTTGTTCTCGCGATTTTCATTTATGCGGGCATCGCATGGTACTGGGGCGAAAAATACATCCCGTTTGAAAATGCCTACGAGGGAATGGATTTCGCTCCTGCCGCTCAGGCTGTAGGTTTCCGTAACGGTGACATACCGCTCATGGCCGATGGGCACAAACTCGATGTTGCTGACACCGACCATGCTTATCGTATGGCCGATGCTGATATTGTCACAGTTCTCCGTAACCACAGGGACACGGTTGACATAAAAATACCGGCTGATTTCATTTTCCGTCTAAACGAGGATAAAGGGTTCTATACCTATCGTGTCCCGGTTGTAGTTGACCGTCTTGTCGCAGGTGAGGCCGGTGTCAAGGCCGGATTGAAAGAGGGCGACCGCATTGTCGCCGTCGATACAATCGCGACACCGTCATATACGGAATTGACACCTGCGCTTTCCAGGTATAAGGATAAGGCGACAACTGTCACTGTAATGCGTGACGGCAAGAGGCTCAAGCTGCCCATAACGCTCAACTCCAACGGTAAAATCGGATTCCAGTTGCGCAAGATAACTGAAATATATCCCACGGTCACTGTCAGCTACGGCCTGTTGCAGTCCTTTCCCGAGGGATGGAAACTCGGCACGACTACATTATCGACTTACGTCAGCTCGATGAAACATGTGTTCACGGCCGAAGGTGCGCAGAGCCTTGGCGGCTTCGGTGCAATCGGGAATATGTTTCCGGCCGAATGGAGTTGGCTGTCGTTCTGGGAAATCACCGCGTTTCTTTCAGTGGCCCTCGCTTTCATGAACATAATACCTATCCCTGGTCTTGACGGTGGCCATGTGATGTTTGTGCTGTGGGAAATCATCACACGCCGTAAGCCCTCGGAAAAGTTCCTTGAGATGGCGCAGATGGCCGGAATGGCTTTCCTGTTGCTGTTGCTCGTTTATGCCAACGGCAATGATATTTTCCGTGCGATATTCAAGTGATTGACGTTATGGAATATAAGATAGTCAGATTGCGTAAGGGGAAGGAAGAGTCTTTGCTCCGTTTCCATCCCTGGGTGTTTTCAGGTGCCATAGAATCTTTGCCCAACGGGTTAGAGGAGGGTGAGATTGTCAGGGTGATTTCTTCAGACGGCGCAGTGCTCGGCATGGGGCATTACCAGATTGGCAGTATCGCTGTCAGGATGTTGACAGCAGGTGACGAGACTGTCGATGACACGTTCTTTGTCAGACGCCTGGAACAGGCTTGGCGGTTACGTGTCATACTCGGTCTTGTGCGCGGGAACAACACCGCCTATCGTCTTGTCCATGGCGAGGGGGATTTCTTGCCCGGATTGATTGTCGATGTCTATGGTGATACCGCCGTGGTGCAGGCTCATTCCCCGGGCATGCATTTTGCCCGTAATATTATCGCGAAGTCACTGACACAATTGCCTGATGCAGGAATCAGGAACATCTATTACAAATCGGAGACGACGTTACCCTACAAGGCACATCTTGACCCGCAGAACCAATATATCATTGGCGGGTTCACGACTAATGTCGCCGAGGAAAACGGTCTCAAATTTCATATAGACTGGCTGAAAGGTCAGAAAACCGGCTTTTTCGTGGACCAACGTGACAACCGTGCTTTGTTGCGGAGCATGTCACAGGGCCGCCGTGTGTTGAATATGTTTTGTTACACGGGTGGTTTCTCTGTCTACGCCCTTGCGGGAGGGGCGGCCGAGGTTCATTCGGTCGACAGTTCGGCCAAGGCGATTCAGTTGACCGATGCCAATGTCGCGTTGAATTTCCCGGATGACAAACGTCATCGTTCTTACGCCGAGGATGCGTTCAAGTTCCTGTCGGCAATGGAGGCGGGTGCATACGACCTTATTGTGCTTGACCCTCCGGCGTTCGCCAAGCATCGTAGTGCAATCCGCAACGCCTTGCGCGGCTATCAGCGGTTGAATGCCCGTGCATTCGAGAAAATCGCGTCGGGCGGGATATTGTTCACTTTCTCGTGCTCACAGGCAATAACCCGCGAGCAGTTCCGCCTGGCGGTGTTCTCGGCGGCGGCGCAGACCGGCCGACGTGTCCGTATACTTCACCAGCTGACACAGCCCGCCGACCATCCTGTCAACATCTATCATCCCGAGGGTGAATACCTCAAGGGACTTGTCCTTTATGTAGAATAATTATTATCTCTCTTATTATAATGACACGAATAACAAATATCGCATGCGGCGCGTTAGCCGCGTTTACAATGACAACATCATCAGCAGCAAGTAAGACCGATGGGTTCAATTATGTCGCCGACCGTTTCGCCGACATAGAGGTGTTACGCTATAAAGTCCCCGACTTTGAGAATCTGACGTTGAAACAGAAACAGCTAATCTATCATCTTACAGAGGCTGCAATCGCGGGCCGTGACATCCTGTGGGACCAGAACGGGCGGTATAATCTCGAGATACGCCGTATGCTTGAGAATGTCTATAAAAATTACAAAGGAGACCGCAAATCGGCCGATTTCAAGGCTTTTGAAAAATATCTGAAGCAAGTGTGGTTTGCCAACGGCATTCATCATCACTATTCAATGGACAAGTTCAAGCCTGAATTTTCGCAGAAATTCCTTACTGATGCCGTAAAGGCACTTCCCGCAAAGGAACGTCCTTCTGACTTAGATATGCTCATGAAGGTGATTTTTGACCCTGCTTTTATGGCAAAACGTGTAAACCAGGCCGAAGGTCAGGACTTAATCAGGACATCGGCCAATAATTTCTATGAGAATGTATCGCAGGCTGAAGTAGAGGCCTATTATAACGCGTTGAAGGACACCACCGACCTTACGCCGATATCCTACGGACTTAATTCCCGTGTCGTGAAGGAGAACGGGAAGGTCAAGGAACAGGTCTATAAAATAGGAGGATTGTACTCCCCTGCAATCGAGCGCATTGTGTCGGAATTGAAAAAGGCTGCCGAATTTGCCGAGAATGATAAACAGAAATCGGTTATTGACGCACTGGTTCGCTATTATGAGACAGGAGATTTGAAAACGTTTGATGAATATTCGATACTCTGGGTAGATGACACTGACTCGCGCGTTGACTTCATCAATGGTTTCATTGAGAGTTATGGCGACCCGCTCGGCATGACAGGCTCGTGGGAGTCGATTGTCAATTTCAAGAACAACGAGGCGTCTCACCGCACCGAGACAATCAGCCGCGAGGCGCAATGGTTCGAGGACCGTTCGCCGGTTGACCCGCGTTTCCGCAAACCACAGGTCAAGGGTGTGACCGCCAAGGTCATCACCGCCGCGATACTTGCCGGGGACGCGTATCCTGCGACACCGATAGGCATAAATCTGCCGAACGCCAACTGGATTCGCGCCACCCATGGCTCAAAGTCGGTGACACTTGAGAATATTACACAGGCCTACGATGAGGCATCTCACGGCAACGGATTCAACGAGGAATTTGTCATCGACAAGGAGACGAGTGACCTCATGGATAAGTATCTGTTTATCACCGATAACCTCCACACCGACCTTCACGAATGTCTCGGACACGGCTCGGGACGGCTTCTTCCCGGAGTAGACCCCGATGCACTTAAGGCTCATGGCTCGACACTCGAGGAGACACGCGCCGACCTTTTCGCGCTCTATTATCTTGCCGACCCCAAGTTGATTGAACTTGGACTGCTCGATAACCCCGACGCCTACAAGGCCGAGTACTATAAATACATACTCAACGGACTGATGACGCAGCTGATGCGCATCGAGCCGGGTAAGGATGTCGAGGAAGCCCACATGCGTAACCGCAAACTTATTTCAGAGTGGGCCTACGAGCATGGGAAGAAAGATAACGTGATTGAGTACGTAACCCGCGACGGCAAGACGTTTATAAAAATCAATGATTACGGTAAGCTGCGAGAACTGTTCGGGCGGCTTCTCGGTGAAATCCAGCGCATCAAGAGCGAGGGCGATTATGAGGCAGGACGCGACCTTGTTGAAAAATATGCCGTAAAGGTTGACCCGAAGATTCATCGGGAGGTTCTTGACCGTTATGCCAAACTGAATATCGCGCCCTATAAAGGCTTTGTCAACCCCGTCTACACTCTTATCAAGGATAACAAAGGCAACGTCACCGATGTTACCGTCTCCTATACCGAGGATTATATCCCGCAGATGTTGCGTTATTCGCGCGACTACTCCCCCCTGACCCGATAAAGTATACTGGGACCTTATACGAGTGGCGGAATCATTAATGATTCCGCCACTCGGTTGTTATAAGACTAATAAGACTTATATGTCTTATTACAGCGAGTCGTAGATGGCCGAGTGCAGTGCAGCGCGGATGTTCAGTGCGGTGAATGCGCGGTTGTTGCGTGTGGGGTTGACGCGGTTGCAGAGGAAGATGAAGATGATGTCGTTATCGGGGTCTACCCAGAAGCATGTGCCGGTGAAGCCGGTGTGTCCGTAGGTCGATGTGGGCGCGCCAACCTTGGTTTTGCCGGGGGATTGGAGTGACAGTTTGTCGAAGCCGAGTCCACGGTTGCATGTCGGCGAGACTGTCTCGGTGAATAGTTTGACAGTCTCGGGGGTGAGAATCTGTTCTCCGCCGTATGAACCTCCGTTGAGCCACATCTGGCATACCTTGGCCACGTCGTCGGCAGTGGCGAATACACCTGCGTTACCACTTATTCCGCCGATAAAGTCGGCGAGTTCGTCATGGACGTATCCATGAATCGTCTGACGGCGCAGATAGTTGTCACGCTCGGTCGAGGCGATTTTGGCGAGTGGATATTTTCCATCGGGTCGATAAAAGGTGCGGTATGCACCTAAGGGGGTGAATATGCTGTCACTGTCCCATCGGTCATGCCGTTGCCCCGTGAGGTTCTCCTCCATTTGCATCAGCAGGCAGAAATTGAGACAGGAATATCGGTATTTCTTGTTTCCGAGTTTGGCATTGTATATCGCATTATAGACAGTGTCGGTCGTCGCGGGGGAAATCCACAACCCTTCGGCGATTTTTATGTCGAATGTGTCATTAGGTTCATTACGCACGAGGTCCCGGCGCATACGAGCGTCCTTATTTCCGTAAAGGCCGTCCTCGATACGTATCGAATAAGTGTTGTCGCGTTTGCGTGACATGATTTTCCCTTCGTAGGTGGTGGAGTCCATCAGCAGTTCGTACATGTTGAGCGACGGAGGCATACCCGATTCGTGGAACAGCATTTGACGCACTGTTATGTCCCCCTTGTCGGTGTCCTTTAACCCGGCGATATATTGTGATACTGAATCATCGAGTGAATACATTCCGAGGTCGTAGGCTTTCATCAGTCCTGGCAGAGTCCCGATTGTCTTGCTGACCGACGCAAGGTCATACAGCGTCTCCCCGTCAACACGAGATGCCTTGGGGGATGTCGATAGTTTGCCATAGCTTTGGTCAATTATTACATCGCCACCTTTGGCAATCAGTACCTGGCAGCCGGGGAATGCGCCTGTGGATATTCCGCGCTTGATGAGTGAGTCGACGCGTTGGTCGAGTCCCGCGGGCAACATTGACGCTGCGGTGGTTGAATATCCCAGACGGGTCTTGGGAAGTGATACACCGCTACCCAATGGGGCGATTCCCTTGAGATTGACAGGGAGACGTCCGTTGACCTTGATGCCGCCGAACAGAGCCTGTGCTGCATATTCGCGGGTGGCCGGTATATCATCGTAAGCGGTAACGAGGGTAGGGTGGTGGGAAATCGATGTGGCAAATTTTGCCATTTTGTATGGGTTGATGAAGAATACAGGGATGACATTCCTGATACTGTTGAGCGATGCGAGTCCTGTCCGTGCGCCTTGTGTGTCGTTGAACACCCCGGCGATGACGATGTCATATCCTTTAAGACGGGAAATCTCGGTTGCGGTCAGTGTCCCTGCCGGTGCGCCTATTTTTGTGACAGATGCATATTTGGCGCAGTATTGAGAGAAGCGGTTGTCGGCCGGTGCGCCGATGCTGATGACCGCGATTCGTTTATTGCCGATATCTTTTAGTGGAAGCAGATTTTCTTTGTTATATACAACAGTGACTGATGCGGCCGCAAGACGTCTTATCATGCCGTCGGCTTCGCGTGAATTGATTACAGCCGAGGGGTTTGACGCT
The DNA here is from genome assembly GCA_947628305.1 of uncultured Muribaculaceae bacterium. GTDB lineage: Bacteria > Bacteroidota > Bacteroidia > Bacteroidales > Muribaculaceae > HGM05190. The sequence goes on from CANQZG010000002.1 coordinate 256,145, forward strand.
GTTTTAACAGGCTCGAAAAGGCCGAGGGCATATTTATATCGTAGTATTTCCTTTACACGGCGTTCGATTTCTGAACGGGAGATTTTTCCGACCTTTACAGCGGCTTCCACTGCATCTATATCATGGATGGTATTGGTCGTTCCCAACAGTACATCGGCACCGGCCTTGAGGGCGAGGACGCAATTGTTCCCTGCGGTCGAGTGCGCTCCTTTCATGGCGAGGGCATCGGTGAACACCAGACCCTTGAATTTCATTTTGTCACGGAGCAGTCCTGTGGAAACGGCGTGGGAGAGTGACGCCGGTAGTCCCGATTTGTCAATCGCCGGGACATTGAGGTGTCCGACCATGACGCTTGATAATCCCGCGTCAATGTAGTGGCGGAACGGTAGCAAATCGGTCTTTTCAAGAGTCGCGCGGTCATGGTTGACGGAGGGGAGTGCTTTGTGGGAGTCAACCGATGTGTCTCCGTGTCCCGGGAAATGCTTGGCGACAGAGAGAACGCCGCCGTCTTCGAGACCACGAGAATAGGCCACGCCGAGACGGGCAACGCGAGCCGGGTCTTCACCGAACGAGCGGTAACCGATGACCGGGTTTGCCGGATTGGAGTTGACATCGAGCACCGGGGCGAAGTTGATGTTTATGCCGAGTGCGCGACATTGACGTGCGGTCTCACGTCCGTAGGCATACAGCAGTGAGTCGTCGGCGATTGCTCCGAGTCCCATGTTATGGGGGAAACGCGGGGCATCTTTCATGCGCATCGATAGTCCCCATTCGCCGTCAAGGGTGATGAACAGCGGTACACGGGCGAGCGATTGCGCGTAATCGATGAGGTTATGGTACATCTTTATGTCACCTTTCCCGAGCAGGATTCCGCCTATGCCCTCATTGACGACGAGACGTTTCAACAAGGTGCGGGAGTTGGCATTGTCGCTGATGTCGAGACGGGGAATGAACAGCTGGGCGATGCGTTGCCGCTCGGTCATGGTGTTGTAGACCGAATCTACCCATCGCCCGGCATCGGCGCGGGATTGACGCGATAGAATTGAAGGACGGGATGCCGCCGACAGTGAAAACATTACCATGGTTGTCATCATGGTAATGGCTAATGTTGTAATGCGTTTCATCATAGATACAAAGATACGGATAAGTGAGGGCAAAGCAAAATTTATTTTAGCTTTGCCGAGCGGAAGTATCTAAGACGAAGTCAGCGATACGAATAAGTCGAATACAAAACTCAAACTTGTTTGAGTTTTGTTGAGCGAGAGTATCTTCGGCGCAGCCAACGATACGAATAAGTCGAGGGTAAAGCAAAATTTATTTTGGCTTTGCCAATGTAGTGACGGGTGTCGCAGAATTGAAACTTAATGCAACATCGTAGGGACGTGCCAACGAGCGCGTCATCAAAATGATATATTTATCTGCAAAAACGGACGCGCACGTTGGCGCGTCCCTACGATATTTATTTGCGAATTTAAAAAAGAGAGGCTTCCGAAACTGGAAGCCTCTCTTAGAAATATAAGGGTAATGAGATTGTTAATCCTGTGTGGAATCCCACCATACGGGGACTGTCCATATTTCATTATCCTGCTGCCATCCCGGTTGTCCGGTCGAGCCGGGGACTTTAGACGCGATGGCATTGAGCTGGGAGAGGTTATAGTTCAACTCATGGCTGTTAATCTGCATGCGGCGAAGGTATTTCCCTTTAGGGATTTTGGTTTGCTGACTGTTGGAGTTGGCATTATATTCACCGGGGAAATCCCATCCGAGGAATATGTTCTTGTCAAAGTCATAACGGCGCATGTCGTTCCATGTTTCCATTGTGCAGAACATGGCGATGTGTTTCTGTGTCATGATTTTGCCGAGGGTGAGGTCTCCTGCGCTTCCAAGGCCGTTGGTGAGGTAGTTGCTGATTTCAGCTTCGGTCATCGGCTGGAATGCCGGACAGCCATTGGTGGTAGACGGATTATCGTTACTCCATGCGTTAAGGGCTGTGTTCATTAATTCCATGTGTGCGCGTACACCGTTGCGCAATGCTTCGAGCGCACCGTTTTTATCGCCTTTGTTGAAAAGGACTTCGGCCTTTATGAAACATGCCTCATGATAAGTGCTGAACGGGCCCGGGGTGATGGCGCGGAAATAATAGGAACTTGTTGACGCAGTGTTATCGTTGGTCTTTACAGTGCGGTTGAGCAAGTCGGGGAATCCGCTGTATCCCTTGCTTGACGCTCTTACGAGTACATAGATGGTGTCGCCCTGACGTGTGTCGGAGGCATTTTTGCATATCCATCCACCTTTGGCGTTATCGTATGTCGATGCGAAAGGCGCCCCTTCGACACGGAGGGTTGTGCGCAGGTCAAGTCCTTTGGAACGACGCCATTTGCCATCGGCACTCCATTTGATGTCGGCCGGAGTGTTCGGTGACTTGCGGGAACGAATCCATGGGAGTATACGGTCGGCACGCGGGTCCTCGATTCCACAACCGGCAAAGTTTGTCAATATCTCCTCGGCCATGGCTGAATAGAAAGAGTTGTTGTTCATGCCAGTGTTGGAGAACATGGGGTTGAAGTCGGTGCGCTCGTTTATGCCGAAGTTGTCTTTACTGCCGGTGTCGTTTTTATCGGTGTGATTGATGATAAGTGCATCGGCGGTGCTTTGCGGACCTTTTTCAAGGCAACGCAGGATTTCATCGGCATCGTACTTGAGGTCGGCAGCCTTGCCTGCTCCTTTCTTGATGAGTTTGTTGAGCATACGGGCCTTCAACAGGTAGGCGTATTTAATCCAACGGTCAACATCGCCGTGCCCGATATAGTCATTTTGGGCAAGGCTGACAGCCCCTACTGCCTGAGGTTTCTGAAGGTTTTCGATGCCAAGGTCGATTTCATCGATGATGTATTGGAACATCTCCTTCCCGGTGGCGTATTTTGGCGTCACGTTGGTAGTTCCGGCATCAGTCACAGGGGATTCACCCATGAAATCAAGGATTGTGGCGAAACCGCGTGCACGCAGGATGTGGCCTACTCCGATGTAATGAGTTGCACCGGCTTCCTCGGCGGTCCTGAAATAGACTTCAAAGTTGGGGATTGCGCCGTTGTACCATGATTGTGCCACTGTTCCTGAGCGAGTGTTGTTTACGTTCCATGCACAGAAACCGCCACGGGCGTGGGTTCGGGTAGTGTGACCATACAGGCCGCTGATGTAGTTGGTTATTTCAGAGGCCGTGTGATAGCATTGGTTAGAGTAAAATTCAATGTAGGCCAATCGCAGGTAGTAAGGTGTGGATTGGTCGGTGGGGTTGTTGGGATTGTCATTGACGTCAAGCCAGTCATTACATGACGAGAGCATCATGACTCCGGCAACTCCAAGTATTAATGATTTGCTTAGTTTCATAATAGTCAAGATGTTAGAATGTTAAGTTGACACCAAATGCAAAGCTGGCGGTAGCGGGTACACCACAATAGTCAAATCCTACCGATGATGAACCGCCGACTCCTGCGCCGGAAGCAGCAACCTCCGGGTCGCCGTCATAGTTGGTGAACAGCAACAGATTGGTGGCTGATGCCGTGACAACAGCGCGCTTGATAGCCTTGGTCTTGGCAAGGAATGAACGGGGTACATCATAGCTCAACGAAATCGAGCGGAGACGCAGAGAGTTCACATCGGTGATGTAGTTGGTGGACTGGTTGGCGTATGCGCCGGTGTAATATTCTTTGATGATTTTATCACCGCTCATAGTGCTCTCTCCCCATGGATAGACCTTGCCGGGTTCAAATGTATATTCACGTTCCTCGTAGACGGGTTTTGCGTCAGTGCCCTTGTTGAACACACCGGTTATGTGAAGCGGCTGTTCGCGGACATCGGCCGAGAACTGGCTTGTGCCTTGTGAGGTCATGTACATCTTGGTTCCGTTGTACACGGCACCGCCGACGCGGAATTCCCACAGCATGTTGAATGAGAAATTTTTATAGGACAGCGTATTGTTCCATCCGCCTGTGAACTTGGGCTCGCGGTTGGCTACAAGGTCAAATTTAGTGGATTTGTAGGTGGGCATACCGTTGGCGTCAAGGATTGTCTTGCCATAATGGGGACTCTCCTTGTCTTGTACGGTCTCCCATTTTGTACCGGCGATTGCCATGAAATCCCAGTTGTTGAAGGATGCCGCACGTGCTCCCGTGTACTGTACATCGGTGACATACATGATATCCATGCCGTCCATGAGGTTCTTGATTTTACCACGGTTGCCGGCCATGTTGATACCTGTTTCCCATGTCCAGTCCTTGGTCTGCACGGGTGTGCCGCTGATTGACAGCTCCATACCTTTGTTCAAGACATCACCGGCGTTGTAGGAACAGAAAATGTATCCTGTTGCAAGAGATGTACGGGGATTGGTGATAAGATTGTAGGTGTCGTTGGTATAGTAGGCATAGTCAAACTTCAAACGGTTCTGGAAGAAACGCAACTCAAGACCGATTTCGGTCGATTTGGTCATCTCGGGTTTGAGTGATGGGTTGCCGCGTTGCCAGTTGTTGCCGACACCGGTTATTCCGTCAACAAATTCAGCCACAGGCCACAGGGTTGTCAATGTTTCGTAAGGGCTGGTGTCTTTGCCGACCTTTGCCCATGATGCGCGCACCTTACCGAAAGTCAGGGGCGAGTCTGAATCCATCAGTCCACGACGCTGGAGGAACTCTGTGAAGACAATCGCACCGCTTACCGAGGGATAGAAGTAGCTGCGGTTAGCTTTGGGAAGTGTCGAAGTCCAGTCATTACGGCCTGTAACGGTCAGGAACACAGTATTCTGCCAGTCGGCACGTAATTCTCCGTAAAGGCCGACAAGACGTTTGCGGGATTGGGAGTATTCAAAATTCTTTTTCCCGGCAGGGGCGTTGTTGTAGGAGTAGAATCCGGGAACTGTGAATCCGAACGCCATCTTGTAATTGCGTTCGATGTGGGTGTTGTCGGTAGTGAAACCGGCGAGCAGGTTGAAATTGAAGTCACCGAATGTCTTGTTGAAGTTTGTCATCAAGTTGGTGTTGACGTATGAGAAGTCGGTGATGTTGTCCGAAATCATACCGTCCTGCCAATCCTGTTTCAATACGCCGTCAGGTGCAAGGAACTTTGAGTTCTTTGTCTGATACTTGTCGATACCCATGCGGTAGCTTATCCACCACCAGTCGGTTATGTCGGCCTTGATGTTGAAGCTGCCGGTGAAACGGGTGGTCTTGTCACGGAGTTTGTCCTTGTTGACAATCCAGTAAGGGTTGTTGTATTCGTCCCACGGTTGCAGACGGTCGCCGAACATGCGGAAACGTGAGCCATCCTCGTTGAGATAATGGGTCATGTCGTCGGTTGTGCCGAAGCCGTAGACACGTTGCAACGCACCGTTACCTTTTGAACCGTAAAGGCCGCCCGATGTAAGGGTCTTGTTGGTACGTGCCTCGGAGTAAGCCACATTTGCGCCGAAAGTGAACATTTTCCATTTCTGCTCACCGTTGAAGCGGAATGTTGATTTCTTGTAGCCGGTCGAGGGTACTACGCCGTCCTGGTCGAAATAAGAGCCTGACAGATAGAAATTGCCGGTCTCGTTACCGCCAGCCACGCTCAGGTTGGTGTCCCATATTCCTCCCTGCTGGAAGAAATCGTCGATGTTGTTGTCGTAGACCTTGTCACCTGCCTTATACCGTTCGCCCCACGATGAGTAAGCGAAGTCGTCGTAGTAGGTATGGGTGTAGTTTCCGTTGGCATCGAACGCGTCTTCAAGTAATCCACGTTTATATGTGGTCTGTGCCTTGGGAACATCCTTAACCCACGAGGTGATGTATTTGGCTGACAGATTAACCTCCACCGAGCCGGTCTTACCTTTTTTGGTTGTAATGAGGACAACACCGTTGGCGGCGCGTGAACCGTAAAGGGCAGAGGCGGCCGGGCCTTTTAGGATTGACATTGACTCGATATCCTCAGGGTTGATGTCCATAAGTCGGTTGGACGATGTGGTGGAGGATGCAGTAGAGCCGTCGAACGCCGAGTTGCCACCGACCGATGCCGAGTTGTCATAGATGATACCGTCAACGACAAACAATGGCTGGTTGTCGCGTGATTCCGATATTGATGTACCGCCGCGCAGGATGATTTGTGCGCCCGCGCCGGCCGCACCCGATGATTGGGTGATGTTCACACCGGCAACCTTGCCCGACAGTGAACTGAGCGGGTTGGCGGTCTTGTTGCGCATGAGTTCCTCGGCACCTACGTCGTCAATGGCGTAACCGAGGGATTTCTTATCTTTCTTGATACCGAGGGCGGTAACGACGATTTCGTCAAGATTGGTCGATGACGGCTCCATGGTTGTGTTCACGGACCCGTTTCCGACCTTGCTTTCAACGGTCTTTGAACCTACGTATGAAAATACGAGGGTACTGCCCTTGGGCGCTGTGATGGAATAGTTGCCGTCAACATCGGTCGATGTCGCACGGTTAGTGCCCTTGACTGTCACCGTGACACCGATGAGCGGTTCGCCGTTGGGGTCGGTTACTTTTCCCGTCACTCTTTCAGTGGTTGCCGAGGCCTGGGCATTTGCCGTCATGAGGTTGCTCATGGGGATTCCGCCGGCGAGCGATAGCAACAGGAACATTGCAATCTGTTTCATAGGCTTGAAGAAATGAAGTTATTAAATGATTGATTAGTAAGGATTCAAAAGGTTGGATGAACGGGAGAGAATGAATCTATAGATTAATATGATTTACCGTAATATCCTGTTGGAGGAAAATCTTGGCAAGGTCGGCGAACTTGTCGGGGTTCTCAGTCGTTAGATATTGGCATTTCCCGCCTGTCGAACATTGTTCCCTGATTTCGGGATGCCGTTGAAGATAGTCGGCAAGGCTTCGTGCGACAATGTTCCCTTGGGATAAAACCGTTGCCCGGCCATTTACTGCGCGGGTTATTTGGTGTAGGAGTATCGGATAGTGGGTGCATCCGAGTATGACAGTGTCTATATCGGGAGACTTGCTGAAAAGTTCTCCGATATATTTATCTACGAAATAATCGGCCCCTGGATTGTCAGACTCGCGGTTCTCAACGAGAGGTACCCACATAGGGCATGCCTGGGAGTAGGTCTTGAATCCGGGATTGAATTTCTCGATTTCAATATCGTATGAGCCTGAATTGATGGTCCCCGGAGTGCCCAGGACTCCTATTTGACCGTTGTGACTGACCTCTGAAAGAGCTTCAACGGTCGGTCTGATGACCCCTAATACCCGTCGGGACGGGTCGATTCCCGGGAGGTCGTTTTGTTGGATGGTGCGCAGGGCCTTTGCCGAGGCTGTGTTGCATGCAAGGATGACGAGACGGCATCCCTGGTCGAACAGATAACGGACGGCTTCGAGGGTGAAACGATACACGACGTCAAACGAGCGTGTCCCGTAGGGAGCACGGGCGTTATCACCAAGGTAAATATAATCATATTCAGGTAACTCTTGACAGATTGACTTTAGTATGGTCAATCCTCCGTAGCCTGAATCGAATACACCTATTGCGCCTTGTGCAGAACTGTTCATGACGCAAAAATATATTATTTCGATTAATTAGCCAATTATTAATAAATGTTTTTCGACATGATTCCAAAAGTTTGTAATCCCTTAATTGTTCTTAATGTTTATTTAATAATTTAACTTTTAAGGTTGTTTTTTTGAAAATATTTGCATTTGTGATTCTGTGGAGGGGGTATAATTGGAGTACGCAAGGATGAGGTCGGACTTGAATGAGTCACGTTCAGACACAGGGGATGGTAATTGTCTGATTAAACTACCTATCCGGGAAAAAGCGACATCGGCCATTCCGGCGATGTCGGCGGCTTTCAACGTTTCGGTCATGAACCGTTCGATAGAGGTGGAGAGTGTTTCCTTGAGCCAATATTTTCCTCCGAGGGGTATGAGCAACCCCAAGGCGTATAACATCATTTCGATTTCATATTCTTTACCCATTCCGAATGATGCGTATTCCTTGATGGATTTCTTTATACGTGACATGCGAGGTGACACACGTCGGCGCGATACCCTTGTCGCCTCTTTCTCGACAGCGGCCTTGTATTTGTCTGTCAGTTTACGGATATCGGGGTTGAGGAAAAATTCGAGGTATTCCTTTGCCTCTTTGCGGGCATCATATATTTCAAGGATGAGTTCGCGCAATTGCATGGTATCCATCGCCGCGAGTTCTTTTTTCAGTTGCAGTCGTGACATTCTCTAACAGGCTCTAAAGTGTATCGATGTGTTTGAATTGCAGATGCCGATGACGTTTAAGGGTTGGGACGACTATATTCCATTTTTCACCGTTCACATTGTAGAACGCTATGAATTGACAATAGATGTCACGGGTTATCCCGTTTCGGTCTATTGTGTGTATTGTGCCGAAATGAGAGCCGTTGACACCGTATGCGTCTGCGCCGTCATGTCGCATAATCAATGTATTGTCAAGATAACATGCGTCGGCATTCCCGGCTATAGGTATGAGACTGGAATTATCCCAATCCTTGAATGATGCCGGTACGACTGCAATCAAGCGGTGTGACGGGTCGGTATATCTCATGGATGCCGAGTTGAGGAGATGTCTCCAGTGGGAAACGTAAGGTAATCCCAATGTGTACCATGGCGACTCATGTATCACATCATGATATACCGTCCCTGATTGGCTGCGCTGAATGAGTGGCATGATGTCATGACATTCTTTGAGCATACGGTATTGCCAGTGGAACACCCCGGCGAAATAGGATGCCAATAGAAGCATTGAGGCGGCGATTGTTGATTTGGGGTATTTAATTAATCGGTGTGACACCGTTTTATCTGTTAAGGCGAAGATGAGCATTATTGAATACACGTCGGCCATCCACGCGCCGCGTGTGCTATGGGTGAGCATGGCGAGAATTACGTTGGCAACCAAGGCGACTGATATCAGGATATATATGTCGGATGATTTGAGTATCTTGGTTATGGCATGCCGTCCTTTTCGGCAAGACAATGACAGTGCAGTCAATAGTCCGGCCATTACTACCGCAGGGATGCCTGACACAATCAGATGCCTGATGTTGGCCCAGTTGACAGTGACGGCTCCATCCATGCCGGCCCGGAACCATATTCCGGGGGAGGATACGGCTATGGCCGTACCGATGGAATACATCAATACGGCAATCCACCATCGCCCCGGCATCCTGAAACGGCGATATAATGTGACTGCGGCTAACGCAACGCACATCGGCATTGAGAATCCCTCATGTGACCATCCTGCAATGAATGCTACAATCGGCAGGGCGATATCTTTCCATTGCGTTTTCGGGTTGTATGTATGTGTGTATGGGAATAAAAGTCTGATGAACAACAGTTGTATGGTCATGGTCACAGGATAGTTGAGCGAGTAATCCATAGCCAGCATGTATTCATTCCATGGGAGCAGGACTATGCAGAATATCCAGAAGACGATTAGTCTTTTCAGGGTCAATGGCCGGGGGATTGAAAGGCTCGCCCCCAATGTAATCATGGTCGCGGCCAAGATTCCAAGTAGGAGCGATGCAATGCAATGAGGCAATATCGTGTTGAATACAGGGGAGATTATATTGGCGAGCCGTCCATTCTCTATCTGCCATTGGTTGACGCCGAAATCCATCAATGCCTTCACTGAGAAACCTGTGTCGCCGTTGTTGAGATTGATGTATCGGTAGCTGAACTCAATGTCGTCAAGGGTTATGGGAGTCATAGCATAGAGTAACCCGTAGACAATTGAAATCACGGCGAAAGCGATTGGAATCTCCTTTCGTTTCCAAAGAGGTATGTAAGAATATGAAGCCATTTAAAAATTTCTATATCATGCTACAATATTACAAAAGGACGCATGGAAAATGTATCATAGTCCTTGCGTCCTTTATCGTTTAGTGGGTTGCTGTTAGAGGATGTCGATTAGTTACCGCTGATTCAACTTCCGTGTCTTTTGAGCGTCTTTCGCCCGTCGTTTCAGTCACATAGCCCGCTATGCTCCCTCAACTCCCGGCGAAATCCATTTCAAAATACACGGTTGCCAATTAACAGTGATTTTAAACAACCTCTTATTTTGTCGCGGTGGAATCGGTCACCGTTTCATTCGCTTCCTTGGCATCGGGTTTGAGCCATCGGTCAAACCAGCGGAAGAACAGGCGTTGCCACAGGATTGCGTTCTGCGGTTTGAGAATCCAGTGGTTCTCGTCGGGGAAAATCACCATTTCGGCCGGGATGCCACGCAGTTTCGCGGCGTTAAACGCCATCTCTCCCTGGGATGAGAGGATGCGGTAGTCGAGTTCACCATGCGAAATCATGATGGGGGTGTCCCATTTGTCGACATAACGGTGAGGCGACTGTGAGAATGTGCGCTGTGCTACAGCGTTGGCCTTGTCCCAGAACGGGCCGCCTAAGTCCCAGTTGGCAAACCACATTTCCTCTGTCTCGAGGTATTGAGCCTCGGTATTGAAGATGCCGGCGTGGGCCAGGAGGGCGGCGAAACGTTTCTCGTGATTGCCGGCAAGCCAGTAGACCGAGAAGCCACCGTAGCTTGCACCGGTCGCACCTATCCTGGTCTTGTCGAGTGCGGGACAGTTGGCTACCATGTAATCGACGGCGCTCAGGTAATCTTTCATGTTCTGGCCACCGTAGTCGCCTGAAATCTGTGCGTTCCATTCAGTACCGAATCCCGGCAGTCCACGGCGGTTAGGCGCGATGACGATGTATCCGTTGGCGGCCATGAGGGCGAGATTCCAACGGTAACTCCAGAACTGGCTGACAGCCTGTTGCGGACCACCCTGACAATAGAGAAGACCGGGGTACAGGCTCGTCTTGTATTGGCCGTATTCGGGGGGATAGAGCACCCATGTGCACATCTCTTTGCCGTCGGTTGTCGGAACCATTACTTTCTCCACCTTTGGCATCTTGACCGAGGCAAGCAACTCGGTGTTGACGTTGGAGAGCTGTTTGACATCGTTGCCGTTAACCGAAACGATTTCGTTGGGGTAAAGCATCGAATGACGCATGGAGACAAGGGTGTTGCCATCGACAGGCTGTAGGGACGCGTAGTCGCACACTCCGTCGGCCACAACGTTCACGGCTTTGTCGGCGAGCGCGATATTGAAGATGGGGGTGACACCGTCCTTTGCGGCGATGAAGTAGATTGACTTTGAGTCAACGGCCCATGCGATGGCGTCAGCGGTATAGTCCCAGTCGGCGGTGAGGTCGGTTTTCTCACCTGAAACACGGTCCATGATGAAGATGCGGTTCTTGTCGCTTTCATATCCGTCATGCTCCATGCTCAACCATGCGACATATTTTCCGTCGGGAGAATAGGCGGGGTTGGTGTCGTAACCCATCATCCCTTCGGTGATGTTGCCTGTTGACTTTGTTTCAAGGTTGTAAAGGTAGAGGTCGGAGTTGGTCGAGACGGCATACTCCTTGCCGGTTTTCTTGCGTGAGACATAGATAAGTTCCTTGCTGTCGGGCGACCATGCGAAAGACTCGATTCCGCCGAATGGTTTCATCGGGGCTTCGTAGGGTTCGTCTTTCATTATGTCGGTTATATTGCTCACAGAACTGCCGTCAAAGTCGGCTACAAGCGGGTGGGGTATTTCGGTCACCCATTCGTCCCAATGCTTATACATAAGGTCGTCGATTACACGGCCTGTGGCCTTGGGCAAGTCGGGATAGATGTCTTTGGCGTCACGGGAGTATTTGACATTGCCAATCATCACGATGTGTTTCTCATCGGGAGAGAACAGGAATCCCTGAATTCCTTTTTCAACGTTTGACACTACATGGCGGTTACCGCCGTCGGCATCCATTACCCATAGCTGCATCACATCGTTGTCGGGGTATAGGAACGCGATTTTCTTTCCTCCGTCAATCCAGCAGTAGTTGCTCTCTGACGATGCTGTGCGTGTAATGCGCTTGGCATCGCTCCCGTCGATGTTCATGACGTACAGGTCGTTGTTGCTCTTGTTCTGTTCGACGCTTTCGTATGACACCCCGTAGAGAACCTTGGTCTTGTCGGGTGACACGACGGGCGCGCCGACACGGCCGAGAGCTTCGAGCACTTCAATTGTATACCGACCGTCGGTCGACTTGAAGTCGGGACGGTCCACGATGTTTTCTTCTGACGATGAACCGCCGGAACATGCGCTCATGGCAACTAACGCTGAAGACATGGCTATTGATAGATGTATACGGTGCATGGCGTTATATCAGGTATTGTGATGATATTGACTCGTTACAGTGGACGCGACGTATAGTGTCGGCGAACAGCCGTGCCACGCTAAGGACAGTCGCTTTCTTGCAGTCTTTGTCAAACGGTATGCTGTTTGTGAATATCATCTCGGTCATGCCGCTGTCGTTCACTTTTTGGCTTGCGGGGTCGCTCATGATTGCATGGGTGGCGAGGGCACGCACCGATTTCGCCCCGTTGGCGAGCATCAGGTCGGCCGCCTTGGTTATTGTGCCGGCTGTGTCGACCATGTCGTCCACGAGGATGACGTTCTTGTCCTTGACATCGCCGATAAGGGTCATCGTGGCTACAACGTTGGCCTTGGCGCGCTGCTTGTGGCAGAGCACAAGGGGAACGTTGAAATATTTGGCGTAATTGTTGGCTCTCTTGGCACCGCCTACATCAGGTGTGGCTATGACAAGGTTCTCGAGGTTGAGAGACTCGATGTAAGGGATAAACACCGACGAGGCATAGAGGTGGTCGACCGGTACGTCGAAGAACCCTTGAATCTGGTCGGCATGGAGGTCCATGGTTATGACACGGTCAACGCCGGCTGTACTCAATAGGTCGGCGACGAGTTTGGCGGCGATTGATACGCGTGGTTTATCTTTGCGGTCTTGACGCGCCCATCCGAAGTATGGGATTACGGCGATTGTCGACTTGGCCGAGGCGCGTTTGGCGGCGTCAATCATCAGCAGCAGTTCCATGAGGTTGTCGGTGTTTGGGAACGTGGACTGCACCAGGTAGACCTCGCAACCGCGAATCGATTCTTCAAACGATACTTCAAACTCTCCGTCGGCAAAATGCTGGATATTCATTTTTCCAAGCTCCACGCCGAGGTCTTTGCATATTTCCTCGGCCATGTAGCGCGATTTAGTCCCGGAAAAAATCTTAAAGGGGGGAAGACAAGTACTCATTTTTATAGTAGAGGGTGATGAAATGATGTGGCAAAGTTACTATTTTTTACGCTGTTGTTTGGTCTTTACGGCTGTTTTTTTCGACTTTTTTTCAATGTTGCGGTCGTTGATTTTCCATACAACCGCGTCCCATGGCCCGATTGTGGTCTCAAACGGAGTGTCGGGGGAGAATTGTTTCAACGCATGCGCACCCGAGATTAATTCGGTCGCCATGGCGGTTGACGGTTTCAGGTCCAGGGTGTCGAACGCGTGTCGGGGTATATTGATGCGGGCATGCGCCGCTTTATCGCTGAAGTTTACGGCTATGAGCAGAGTCTCGTCGGCATAGCTGCGCAGGAACGCATATTGCCGGTGAGGGTTGAACGTGTCATTGTCGTAGTTGACATACATCAGGTCGAAGAAACGCCCTTCGGTGATTGCTCGCTCGCTGTTACATAGATTGAGTATAATGCCGTATTTATTTCGTAGTGACAGTTCACGAGGGGATAACAGGCCTCCGTCGGCCTTGCCTCCGTTGAGCCATCGGCGGATGGTAGAGAGGCTCCAGTAATCAAATATGGTGGTGCGTCCGTCATTCCCGCTGAACCCTTCGGCTTCATTCCCGGGTTCGCCAAGTTCCTGGCCGTAATATATCATCATCGCGCCTGTGCCGAGGAACGCACTGACGGCAAGGGATGGAAACACTTTCATCGGGTCGGCGGCATATTGCTGTGAGGCAAACCGCTGTTCATCATGATTCTCAAGGAAGTTGAGTATATGGTCGCCTATGCCCTCGATTGTCTGCCAGCAATTGGTGATACGAGCCGCCGATGTCGTCGATGTCTGTATCGCGCGGAGTGTGTCATATAGGTTGACCTTGTCATACAGATAGTCGAATCCACCCTTGAAAATGAAGTCGCGGTAGAGCGAGACATCATATATCTCGGCGATGAACTGTACGTGGGGATAACGTTCTTTCACGTTTGGAATCGCCCATTCCCAGAATTCAAGCGGAACCATGAACACCATGTCGCATCGGAATGCGTCAACACCTTTCGATGCCCAGAAACGTAGGATGTTGAGCATTTTGAACCAAGTGTCGGGGATTGGGACGAAATGTGTCGAACGGTCGCCGTAGTCAATGCCGTAATTTAGTTTGACTGTCTCGTACCAGTCATCTTTTCCCGGAGATGCCGAAAAACAGTCGTTGCCTGTGGCCTTGGCCGGGAATTCAATGTATGCGTCATTCCCCTCTCCGAGGTCAATCGTGGGGACGAACAGTTGGCGCGGTATATAATAATAATTGTTGTTAGGGCCGAAATAGAGTGTCGTGTCATCGTCGGCCCCGAAATCTTTTATTCCTGCGGGTGCGGCATCGCTGTGATAGTGTCGGGCGGTGTGGTTGGGTACAAAATCGATGACGACTTTCAACCCGGCACGGTGGGTGCGCTCCACAAGAGACTCGAACTCGGTCATGCGGTCGTGTATGTTACATGCTATGTCGGGGTCGATGTCATAATAGTCCTTGATTGCGTATGGAGACCCGGCGTTGCCCTTCACGATGTGGGGGTTGTCAGGTGTTATACCGTAGGCCGAATAGTCGGTCTTTTGGGCGTGTTCGATAACCCCCGTGTACCATACGTGTGTCGCCCCGAGCCCCCTTATCGATTCAAGGACACGGAGCGTTATGTCATTCATCTTTCCGGAACCGTTCTCCTCGATTGTGCCGTTGGGAACGCAGTTCTCATTTCGGTTGGCGAAGATGCGCGGAAACATCTGGTAAATGACAGGTTTTACTTTTTCCATGTTATTTCGTTATACTTTTTGGGGTGGTGGTAGAAAGGGCGTTTTCCTTTCCGGCCTTGAATTCGTCGGGATGTCGGAATCCGTTGTCGAGGAGGGTTTTCATTGTGGTCTCGTACCCGTTTCGGTAGACTTTCTTGATTTCCTTGAGGTTGAACACCTGGTAACGTGCGATTTCAGATGTCTCGACAGCGATGTCACACAGGGACATGTCGGTGTGGGCGTTGCTTTTTGCCATCATGTTGTAGGAGCGATGGGCGATTTCAAGGAGTGTATGCTTGTAGTTGCCGGCCGGCATAGGGCTGCAATTTATGCCGATTAGGTATTTACATTTGTCTCTTATGGCCCATGCCGGAAGATTGTGCAGCACGCCTCCGTCGACATAGTGCACGCCATTGATGATTATAGGTTTGAATATGATGGGCATGCAACAGGAAGCCAATACGCGGTCGGAAATCTCGCCCTTGTCAAATGCAACCCGCTCGCACCGGTCGAGGTCGGTGGCGCATACTATGGTTGGAATCGGGAGCTCCTCCAGAGTGGAATATGGGATGTGCTTTTGCAGGAATTTCTTGAACCCGGTCATCTTGAAGAACCCGTCCTTGGGAACGCTTAACTCGCAGAAGTCAGTGAATTTTGCCCCGGTGAACAGCTCGAGCATCTCGGCGGGTTTTATCCCGGCTGCATACATGACGCTCACAATCGAGCCGGCACTGACGCCGGCTATGACATCGGGCCTGATGCCCATCTCCTCAAGAGCCTGCAACGCGCCGACGTGAGCGAAACCTCGCGCTCCGCCGCCACTAAGGGCGACACCTATCTTATACGGCCGTTTTGAGCCGAAACCGAAAGTTGGGAATTGCATCTTATCGCATCATAAAGATTGTTTGCAAAATTAGTGATTTTTATCGATAATACCTAAAAATGATTATACGACAGATTGAAGTTTCAAATAAATACATTAAATTTGTGGTCGTTTTTAGGGCGCGGACCGTCCGTATGGTTCGTAGCTATTGTTTAATTTATTGAAGTAAAGATGATTAACATTACGTTCCCCGATGGTTCAGTCAAGCAGTTTGAATCCGGTGTGACACCTGTCGCGATTGCGCAATCTCTTAGTCCACAATTAGCAAAGGAAATCCTGGCCGCATCGGTCAATGATGAGGAATGGGATATTTCACGACCGATTGAGTCAGATGCAACCATTAAGTTATATAAATGGGATGACGCTGAAGGGAAACATGCTTTCTGGCACAGTTCGGCGCATCTCCTTGCCGAGGCGTTGCAGGAACTTTATCCGGGTGTGAAATTCGGTATCGGCCCGGCAATCGAGAACGGGTTCTATTATGATATCGACCCGGGGGAGAATCAGTTGACAGCGGCTGATTTCCCGAAAATCGAGAAAAAGATGATAGAACTTGCCCGTCAGAAACAGGACATTGTGCGCCGTGACATTGCAAAGGATGACGCCTTGAAGATGTTCGGTGACCGGGGCGAGGTATATAAATGCGAGTTAATCAGCGAACTTGAGGACGGGCATATAACCACTTATACGCAGGGCGCGTTCACCGACCTTTGCCGTGGCCCGCACCTTGCAAACACCGCTCCAATCAAGGCGGTTAAAATCACATCTCTCGCCGGTGCCTACTGGCGCGGTGATGAGAAACGCAATCAGCTTGTACGTGTGTATGGCATATCTTTCCCCAAACAGAAGATGCTCGACGAGTATCTTGTCATGCTTGAGGAGGCTAAGAAACGTGACCACCGTAAACTTGGGAAAGAGATGGAATTGTTCGCATTTTCGGCTAATGTCGGAGCGGGTTTGCCATTGTGGCTTCCCAAAGGTGCGGCTTTGCGTGACCGTCTGGAACAGTTCTTGCGTAAGATTCAGAAACAATATGGTTATCAGCAGGTAATCACTCCGCATATAGGCAATAAAATGCTTTATGTGACATCAGGCCACTATGCCAAGTACGGCAAGGATTCATTCCAGCCTATCCACACCCCCGAGGAAGGGGAGGAGTATCTACTGAAACCGATGAACTGTCCTCATCATTGCGAGATTTTCCGTGCATTTCCGCGAAGCTACCGTGAGTTGCCGTTGCGTCTTGCCGAGTTCGGAACAGTATACCGTTACGAACAGAGTGGCGAGCTTCACGGCCTGACACGTGTGCGTGGCTTTACGCAAGATGACGCCCATATATTCTGTGCCCCTGAACAGATAAAGGATGAGTTCCTCAAGGTAATGGATATTATCTTTTATATCTTCAAGGCGTTGAAATTCGATAACTTTGAGGCGCAGATTTCGTTACGCGACCCCAAGAACAAAGAAAAATATATCGGCAGTGACGAAAACTGGCATCTCGCCGAGAATGCAATTATCGAGGCTTGTCGGGAGAAGGGTCTTAACGCACGCACCGAACTTGGTGAGGCGGCGTTCTACGGACCCAAGCTCGATTTCATGGTTAAGGATGCTCTCGGACGGCGTTGGCAGCTTGGAACAATCCAGGTCGACTACAATCTGCCAGAACGTTTCCAGCTTGAATATACGGGCACTGACAATCAGAAACATCGACCGGTGATGATTCACCGTGCCCCGTTTGGCTCGATGGAGCGTTTCGTCGCAGTCCTTTTGGAGCATACAGCCGGCCGATTCCCGTTGTGGCTCGCTCCTGAACAGGCTGTCGTGCTTCCGATTTCTGAAAAATTCAACGATTATGCCAACGAGGTTGCCAAGCAGCTTAATGCGCTTGACGTCAGGACGATTGTCGATGACCGTAATGAGAAAATCGGTAAGAAAATCCGTGACAACGAGTTGAAAAGAATCCCTTATCTACTGATTGTGGGAGAGAAAGAGGCACAAAATGGCGAAATTTCTGTAAGAAAACAGGGCGATGGTGACCAAGGTTCGATGAAAATTGCTACCTTTGCAGAAAATTTGGCTCAAGAAGTCAGCAACATGATTAATCAATAAACCCACTGAATGGAGAAAAAACCTTTCCACCCCGGCGGCCCTCGCCGACCCAACGCCCCTTTCCGCAGGGGTATGCCTGTCAAGCAGGAACCATACGCAATAAATGAACGCATACGCGCACGCGAGGTTCGTCTTGTCGGCGATAATGTCGAGACTGGCATTTATTCCATTCAGGAGGCAATGAAGATTGCTGACGGGCTTGGCTTGGACTTGATTGAAATTTCGCCCACCGCCGAGCCGCCGGTTTGTAAGATTCTTGACTATCAGAAGTTCCTGTACCAACAGAAAAAGCGGCAGAAGGAACAGAAAGCCAAGGCGACCAAAGTAGTAGTCAAGGAAATCAGGTTTGGACCTCAGACCGATGACCACGATTACAACTTTAAACTCAAGCATGCCATCGGTTTCCTTAACGAAGGGGCAAAAGTGAAGGCCTACGTCTTCTTCAAGGGACGTTCAATCCTGTTCAAGGAACAAGGTGAGGTCTTGTTGCTGAGATTTGCCAACGACCTTGAGGAATATGGTAAGGTAGAGCAGATGCCACAGCTTGAGGGTAAGAGGATGATTATCATGATTACCCCCAAGAAAAAGTAATCCAAATGACGACTAAAATCCGCCCCACGTGTTGTCGCGGAACATTATATAACACGAACTAAATATTTTAAATTAACTCAAAATGCCAAAGATTAAGACTAATTCCGGTGCCAAAAAGAGGTTCGCCCTTACCGGGTCAGGTAAAATCAAGAGAAAACATGCTTTTAAAAGCCACATCTTGACCAAGAAAACCAAGAAACAAAAGCGTAACCTCACCCATTTCGGTCTGGTTGCCACTTGTGACGAAGGTAATGTAAAGGCTCTTCTCGGCCTCAAGTCATAATGTAGACTCTTGTTAGAAAATTCGTGATTTTATAATTCATTTTTTATTAACCGAATGAACAGCCATAAAGCGCAAGACAAGCCGCTGTCATTCAAAATCGAAACAAAAAAATGCCAAGGTCAGTAAATCATGTAGCCTCACGCGCTCGCAGAAAAAAAATCTTGAAACTTACCCGCGGTTATTTCGGATGCCGTAGAAATGTATGGACAGTAGCCAAGAATACTTGGGAAAAAGGTCTTACATACGCTTACCGTGACCGCAAGAACAAGAAACGCAACTTCCGCGCACTATGGATTCAGCGTATCAACGCCGCTGCACGTGTCGAGGGTCTTTCTTACTCTAAACTCATGGGCCTGATTCACAAGTCGGGAATCGAAATCAACCGAAAGGTGCTCGCCGACCTCGCCCTCAACAATCCCGCTGCGTTCAAGGCGGTCGTTGACAAGGTAAAGGCTTGATTCAGGCGAAAATTCCGTCTTTAGCTTATGTGCGGAGACGGAGAGAAACCATAATGTCAGGGAAATGGCAGAACGCCATTTCCCTGACATGTTTTTATGTCGGTTGTAAGGCGTTGGCCGGGAATTGAGCGTTGTATGGCGGTTATTTGTCGGTGGTAGTGTATATTATCCAAGGAAAATTTGTAAATTTGCGTGTTTAAATTCCAATTTATAAAAAGAAATGGCATCACAAGACGACGTTTTCAAGAAAATTGTATCCCACGCCAAAGAATATGGCTTTGTTTTTCAATCCTCCGAGATTTATGACGGTCTGTCGGCCGTGTATGATTACGGGCAGAACGGGGTTGAACTTAAAAATAACATCAAGCGGTATTGGTGGGACGCGATGACGTTGCTTCACGAGAATATAGTGGGTATTGACTCTGCAATATTCATGCACCCGACCATCTGGAAGGCGTCGGGGCATGTGGACGCTTTCAATGACCCTTTGATTGATAACCGCGACTCCAAGAAACGGTATCGTGCCGATGTGCTGATTGAGGATTATCTCGCTAAAATCGATGAAAAAATCGATAAGGAGGTCGCCAAGGCTGCCAAGCGGTTCGGAGACTCATTTGACGAGACGATGTTCCGTCAGACCAATCCGCGGGTGCAGGAGCACATCGCCAAGCGCGACTCTGTCCATGAACGTTTTGCCAAGGCTCTGAATGACAATAATCTTGACGAGTTGCGCCAGATTATCATTGATTGTGAAATCGTATGCCCCATATCCGGGACAAAAAACTGGACTGATGTGCGTCAGTTTAACCTGATGTTCAAGACCGAGATGGGAAGTACTGCCGATGGTGCGATGACTGTCTACCTTCGCCCGGAGACAGCCCAGGGGATTTTTGTAAACTATCTTAATGTGCAGAAAACGGGGCGGATGCGTCTGCCGTTCGGTATCGCGCAGATTGGTAAGGCCTTCAGGAACGAAATTGTGGCACGCCAGTTCATTTTCCGTATGCGTGAGTTTGAACAGATGGAGATGCAGTTCTTTGTGCGTCCCGGTCAGGAACTCGAATGGTTCAAGAAATGGAAAGAGACACGTCTGCGCTGGCACAAGGCTCTCGGCCTCGGTGATGACAAGTACCGTTTCCATGACCATGACAAACTGGCCCATTATGCCAACGCCGCCACTGACATCGAGTTTGAGATGCCATTCGGGTTCAAGGAGGTGGAGGGTATTCACTCACGCACTAATTTTGACCTGTCGCAGCATGAAAAATATTCGGGTAAGAAAATCCAGTACTTCGACCCTGAACTGAACGAAAGTTATGTGCCGTATGTTATAGAGACGTCAATCGGTGTTGACCGTATGTTCCTGTCGGTGCTCTGTTCAAGTTATGAGGAGCAGGAGTTGGAGGGCGGAGACAAACGTGTTGTCCTGCATCTGCCGGCGGCATTGGCCCCTGTCAAGTGTGCTGTGATGCCACTTGTCCGAAAGGATGGTCTGCCTGAAAAGGCACGTGAAATCGTTAATGACCTGAAATTTGATTTCTCGACCCATTACGATGAGAAGGACTCGATAGGCAAACGTTACCGCCGTCAGGATGCGATAGGCACCCCGTTCTGTATCACGGTGGACCATCAGACGCTTGAAGACAATACTGTCACTTTGCGTCACCGTGATTCAATGGAGCAGGAACGCGTCAATGTCGATGACCTTCACCGTTTGATTCACGGTCAGGTGAGCCTTAACTCACTACTTCGTAAACTTGCATAAAACACCCTCTAAAAGAGATTGTTAAAAAATGAAAATTTTTAAAATTGCTCTCACTGCGATTGTCGCAATGATGTTGCCGTCGCTCACATCATGTAACTATAACGGACTGGTCGAGCAGCAGCAACAGGTCGACCAGTCATGGGCCGAGGTTGAGAATCAATACCAGCGTCGTGCCGACCTGATACCTAATCTCGTCAATACGGTCAAGGGATATGCCACCCATGAGAGCGAGACTCTTGAAAAGGTGGTGGAGGCCCGCGCCAAGGCGACCCAGGTCACAATCGAACCGGGGGACCTTAACGAGGAGAACCTGGCTCGTTTCCAACAGGCACAGAATGAACTGTCGGGAGCGTTGAAATCGCTTCTTGCCGTTACCGAGGCTTATCCTGACCTGAAGGCGAATGAAAATTTCAAGGACCTTCAAGTGCAGTTGGAAGGTACTGAAAACCGTGTCGCAACCGCCCGTACACGTTACACCGAGGCTGTGCGCGTATATAACACGTCGATTAAAAAATTCCCGACGACTATCTATGCGGGATGGTTCGGATTCGAGGCTAAACCGCAGTTCAAGGCCGAGGAGGGTGCCAACCGTACCCCGGAGGTACAGTTCTGATGCCTCTTGTTCGATTGACCATTATCACTTGTTACAACACTTAAGGAGTAAATGAAAAAACTATTCTATATAATGATGCCCGTTGTGGCAGCCATCGCGGTGGCATCATGCAATGATGATGACAACACTGACACATTGTCACAATATGAGGCATACCGTGACGAGAATGTCGCGTACTATGAATCACAGGCCGAGCTTAAGAATCCCGACGGGACTCCTTACTATGAGCGTCTTGTGCCTGTCTGGAACAGCGGAGCCGAGATATTGATTCATTATTTCAACGACAGGGCGTTGACGGCCGGGAATCTTCAGCCATTGTTCACGAGCGGTTGCGCTGTCAAGTATATCGGACGTCTTTATAATGACTATGCGTTCGACTCATCTTATCTGCGTACCTCGGCTTTGTACGGCGATTCAGTCAGCATCTTTCAGCCTTCAGGTGTGATTCAGGGTTGGGCGATTGCATTGATGGATATGCGTGTGGGCGATTCGTGTGAAATCGTGATTCCTTATCAACAAGGGTATGGCACACAGATTCAGACAGCCATTCCGCCTTATTCGACATTGAAGTTCAATATGAAACTTGTCGATATCCCGTTCTACGAGATTAAGCAATAAACGGGGGCATGCATTCCCATAGTAGCCATAGTCACGGGCATCACCATCATGTAATGGACGCGGATGTTATGTCTGGCCGTCTTGGTCGTGTATTTCTGATAGGTATTGCGCTCAATCTGCTGTATGTCATCGTGGAGGGTGCGGCAGGTATGTGGTACGGCTCGATGGGATTGTTGTCTGACGCGGGGCATAATCTGAGCGATGTCGCCTCGCTGGTTATCGCCCTTGTCGCTTTCAGGCTTGCCGACAGGCGTCCGACGGCTCGTTATACCTACGGGTATCGTCGTGCCACTATAGAGGCATCGTTCATTAACGCTCTGATTCTTGGGGTCGCGATAATCCTGATATACATCGAGAGTGTCGGGAAGCTGATTCATCCTGAATCAATCAACGGTGATGCCGTCGCATGGGTGGCGGCTGCCGGGATTGTGGTTAACGGAGTGACGGCATGGCTGTTTGTGAAGGATAAAGGGCGTGACCTCAATGTCAAAGGAGCCTTTCTCCACATGTTGGCTGACACGCTTGTATCGGTCGGGGTGGTCATCTCCGGCATTGTGATACATTTCACGGGGTGGAGCGTGATAGACCCGATAGTGGGGATTGTGATTGCGTCTATAATAGCGTTTTCCACATGGAGACTTTTGCGCGAGAGTGTCTCTCTTGCATTGGACGGTGTGCCCGAGGGGATTGATGTCGGGGATGTCGAGCGTCGAATCTCCGAAGTGCCCGGTGTGCGTGGCGTGCACCATGTG
This sequence comes from uncultured Muribaculaceae bacterium, assembly GCA_947628305.1. Taxonomy (GTDB): domain Bacteria; phylum Bacteroidota; class Bacteroidia; order Bacteroidales; family Muribaculaceae; genus HGM05190. The sequence continues at coordinate 279,153 of CANQZG010000002.1, forward strand.
CATATACGGGCGTTAAGCACGACAATGAACTCGCTCACGGCTCACATTGTCATAGACAATCCTGAGCAGATAGACAGGATTGTTTGCGATGTAAAGAACGAACTTGCGGCATGCGGTATCAGTCACTCTACAATAGAGGCCGAGACGCAGGGACGCGGATGTGACGGCGATTGTGGTTGTGCAGGGTAGGGTATCGTTTGAATTTCATCGTTCTGTCACGACCGGGTAATCGTTTTGTTTCCCGATTGTATCCAAATTGTCACACTTGATACAATGCGGTTAAGGAGTTTTTGAGATATCGGCGATTAAACTATATTTGCGTTTACTATCATTCTCACATGAATAAGAAACGCAAAATAATATGGATAACGGTCGCGTTACTGGCTGTGATTGTTGCTACGGTCGTGGTGACGGGGCATAATCGACAGATATCGTTAAATCTTTCGGAACGACAGGTGGTATTGCCATACGAGAACGGCGTTGTGAGGCTTTTTAATGGTGGATTGTTTGCGGTAGATACCGGCAGCAGCACATCGACTATAACATCTGACATGCTAAAAAGATTACGGAACATGGGGATGCCGGTAAGTGATTCTTATATGCCGATAATAGGGCATGCCCCCTATAGTTTAGGTTGTAATGTCAGTGTGCACAATTACAAGGTGTCTCTCCCGGTGGAGGAGTTTCGGTTTGCCATGGACACGGTGGCGACATCGGGTTGGGAACCGACCGGTCGCATCGTCAGCACAATCGATAATGTTGAATTTGTATTGGACGATTCATCGGAAATCAGTGTCCTTGGTATGGATTTCTTGGAGCACTTTGTCGTGGAGTATTGTTATTCCTTAAATTCATTGGTGCTTGGTCATGAGGTGCAGGATGGATACCGTTATCTTGCCGAACTGAAAAATCATCTGTTGTTCTATAACATGTTAGGATTGGAGCAACGTTACTATGTGGAGGCGACTATCGATGACGAGACATCTGACTTCTTTCTTGACACCGGACTCGATTTTATCTCTATGAAGTTGCCCTACGATGACCATGTGTATTCAAGAAGGGAACTATATGACAATGTGTTCCGTACACGTGACGGACGTCTGTCCCCTATAAAGTATACCGACGGAGCATGGGTTGAACTTGGTAATCGCGCAGGAGTGAGAGCGGTTTATTATACCAATGACGGTCTCGAGAAATACTCACTGAATCCATTCACATTTTTTGCGCAGGATGTCGTGTTTGATTTTCCAGGTAAAAAACTCTATCTACGCCCATTTACTATAGGGCGTAAGCGTCCGTTGCACGCCGGTCGCAGATGACGTTGATTGCATAATAGATAAGATAAAGGCGCGCCAATTATGGCGCGCCTTTATCTTATCTATATATGTCTATTTATGCTTGATTATGGGTTGAATTATCCCTTGCGTTTAGAGCTTGTTTAGTTTTAACAGTCAGAAATTTTTATGCGGAGTCTTGAGGTGATTTTGTCCATGCAACCAAGGGAGCGATGCGGGCATCGTGACCGAGGCAAAGGGACGAAAGCATCCAAGAAACCGCATCGAGGGCTCCTTGACGGCATCTTCCGGCCATTTCCGAGTCTCTCGCTCGTCATGTATCTCGATACACTCCTCGCTCGGAGACTCGGAACTGCCTCGAAATCTGCCTATAAAAATTCAACTGTTAAAACTCAACAAGCTCTTAGAAAAGTCTCGATATCTTTGTCGCCACGTCCCGATACATTAACGACCACGATGTCGTCAGGTTTGAATCGGACGTGCTCGAGCACGGCGAGAGCGTGGGAGCTTTCCATTGCGGGTATGATTCCTTCCATTGCAGTCAGGCGGTAGGCTGCTTGCAGAGCCTCGTTGTCGGTAATCGCGAACGGTGTTGTGCGGCCGGCGTCGGCCATAGCCGCGTGCATAGGGCCTACTCCCGGATAGTCGAGTCCTGCCGAGATGCTGTAAGGCTCCTTTACATTGCCGTTTTCATCGAGAATGACGAGAGTGTTTGAGCCATGGAGCACTTTTTCGCGGCCTATTGTGAGTGTCGCGGCAGTCTGTCCTGAATCGCTGCCTTTCCCGCCACCTTCGCCTACAAGAAGTTTGACCGACGGTTCATCGATAAAATGGTAGAACGCCCCGGCGGCATTACTCCCACCGCCCACGCATGCAATCACATAGTCAGGCAGTTCACGCCCCTCTTTTTCAAGTAATTGCCGGCGGATTTCCTCTGAAATAACCGATTGGAAGCGGGATACGATTTCGGGGTAGGGATGAGGGCCTACCGCACTGCCAATCAGATAAAATGTTTCTTCGGGATTTGCACACCAGTCCATCAGTGCCCGGTCGACGGCCTCGGTCAGTGTTCCGCTGCCTGATTCCACCGCAACGATTTCAGCCCCGAGCATCTTCATCCGTTCCACGTTGGGGCGTTGACGCTGTATGTCGGTCGCGCCCATATAAATAGTGCAGCCGAGGCCCATTAGGGCGCATACGGTCGCTGTCGCCACGCCGTGCTGTCCCGCTCCGGTCTCGGCTATTATCCGTTTTTTGCCCATGCGTTTGGCAAGTAATGCCGACCCTATGGCGTTATTGATTTTGTGTGCGCCGGTGTGGTTGAGGTCCTCGCGTTTGAGATATATTTTTGCTCCGTAGTGCTTGCTAAGGCGTTCGGCCAGATAGAGAGGGGTGGGGCGGCCCACGTAGTCACGCAAGAGACGGTCAAACTCGGTCTTGAATTCAGGGTCATCGATGTAACGGTGGTAGGCCTCGGTCAAGGCATCGATGTTTGGACGGAGGATTTCGGGGATGAATGCACCGCCGAAACGGCCATAGAATCCATTTGAGTCAGCTTGAAAAGTTTTCATAATGTTATATTTATTGGTAAAATTGAATTCGGATAAAAAATAAACCGCCGAGGAGTTTCGTGACTCATCGGCGGTGATTACGCTTTAGGAAGCGTGTATCGTTACTGAGTTTTATGAGACGCAAGTCATTGTCGCCACCGATGTATGATACCGGCTGCGCCACCAAAAGAATTGAATATTTGTCGCGAATACTTGCATTTGTCAATATTTATGCTGCAAATTAAAACATAATTTTTATAATTTCCAATCAATTTTTGAAAAATTATTGGACTATGCGTGGATTGGGGTCGGCTGAGACCGAGATGTCTTTGAAGCGACCGTTCTCGAATTCGTTGATAAGGTCGCGGTAGAGCAGGTTGGGACTGCGTGCGATTACGGTGCCGTTGGTGAATTCCTCCATGGAGTCGCCTCCGTTGGCGAGGTAGTCGATGGTGGCGATGCGGTAGGTTTTCTTTGGATTGATTCTTTTGCCGTTGATTGTGACATCGGTTGCGCCTTTTGAACCTTTGATACGTCGGCCTTTGACGCTTGCACTCACGGCTTGCTCGCCGAGGTATTTGTCGAACAGGGCGATGAGGTCTTTGCCTTTCAATTCCAAGACAACGACACGGTTATTGAACGGCAGCATCTCGATTATGTGGCCTTGGGTTACCGTCCCTTTGGGTAGGGAGTTGCGTATGCCACCGATGTTTACAAGCCCCATGTCGATTGGTTTCCCTGATATCCGTTCTCCGACCGAGGTGGCGAAGTCGCTTAACAGATTGCGAAGCTGCCATGATGCCCGTGGAAAATCCAGGGCTGTCGTACCCACTTTTATCGCCTTTATCGAGTCTACCTTGAATCGGTAGGGGGTGAGCAGGGCCTCGTCGGCGGGAGTCACATTTTTGTCAAGGCGCGAGTTTACCGGGATGATGCGTGAGGTGGCGGTCCCTTTGTCAAAGTCGATGTCTATTTCGCCAAGGTATTTCCCTCCTTTGCCGAGTTGCGCGATAAGTACAGGTCTGCCGGCCTTGTTATCGATTAAGTAAGGGATGTCACCGGACTGTGGGTTTATTAATGTATGGGAATGACCGCCTATCACCACGTCGATGTTTTCAGTCTCACGGGCGAGTTTGACATCGTATGGGTAACCTATGTGTGTTATCGCGATTATTCGGTCGGCCCCGACAATGTTTTTGAGAAACCAGGCTGTCGCATTGGCCTTTTCAACTCCGTTTTCATATTTAAGACCGATACAGTTGGCCGGGTCAATCAATCCTTTAGGGTCGATGTTTATTGCGATTATACCTACTTTCCTGTTGTCAATCTCCCGAATTACGTATGGGACGAACATACTGTCGAGAGGGGTTTCCCTGAAATCATAGTTGGTTGACAATCGTGTCGGTGTCGCCGCCTGGTATTTACGGGCCAGGGCCTCCATGCCGTTGTCAAATTCGTGGTTGCCGAGAATCTGTATGTCATATCCCAAAGCATTGAGCATCTTTTGCTCGACCTCTCCGTCAAATAGGGTGAAGAACAACGACCCCTGCCATGCGTCGCCGGCATCGACAAGCAATACGTTGGGTTGTGCCTTGCGTACGCTGTCAATTAACACTTTTCTACGGAGCACACCGCCCATTCCGTCAGCGTCAGGGTCTATCTGGCTATGGGTGTCGTTGGTGTGTAGGATGACAAGATGCTGTGCAGATGTGTCGTTATGGCTTGTCGCGAATACGGCGACAATCAAGTATAATAAGGCTCTAAATGATTTCATCGTATAATTTTTCAGTTAAACATCGGGGTTATTGATTATGTTCTAATGCGGTATTATATACATTAATATATTTAGACGCTATCACTGAAGGGGAGAACCGTGATACGACATCGGCCCGAATGGCGTCGGGGTCATATTGTTGTGACAGGGCCTTTATTATCGATTCTTTCAATGCGTCGGCACTGAATGAGTCACATACCAAGCCATTTCGCGAGGATATAAGTTCCTCGCTACCGCTGATTGGATACATGACGACGGGCCGTCCGCATGCCATGGCTTCAAGAGGCGTCTGGGCGAACGCCTCGGATTGGGATGACAGGACAAAAACATCTCCGGCCGAGTAGACTGATGAAAGTTGCCTTGGGTCACGTATTGTCCCTGTCTGTACGGTGTATGGATAATCGATTGCACCTGTGTTGTCTCCTACAGCGAGAATCTTGATGTCGTCCCGTCCTGTCAGTCGGACGGCCTCGACGAGTCTGTCAAGACCTTTGCGCGGGTCTTTAATGTCGGCGGCGACGAATGTCAGCACTTTTTCGTCAGGTGATAACCCGAATTGCCTGCGGGCGTCGGTTTTGTCAACAGGGGTGAATTTGTCACAATCCACCATGTTGTTGATTAGGTGTCTGGAGGCGTTGGCGATGACTGGTGATTCGCCGAACTGTCGCATCATCATACTTGACAGGAACACGATTGATAGGTTTTTGACACCGTTGACCCATTCTTCTTTCAGACGGCGGTATTTCAACTCGAGAGGCTCGTTATCGATGGATGAGTCCGCATAGTGTGTCACGCCGTGAAACAGATTCTCATCGTGTAATGTCCACACGATTGGTTTGTTTACGTTTTTGAAAAACGATGGATAGTCTATATAGTCATTAATCCAGTGCAGATGAATGATATCGGCTTCTTTTACAAGTGGATGACGGCTCATGTCGATACGTGATACCGGCAGGGTGTAACAGCCTTGTCCTGATGATTTCAGACGAGAAACCGCCCGTTCATCCTTGGTCATGAATCCGGCCTTGGACAGTATTTTGCCCAGTTTATAACGGAAATGGCCTCCCGATGTAACAGTGGGGTCATCCTTGTGTTTTTTTCGCCTGACAAGCATGTGGCTGTTCATTCCGTTGTCAAGTAATGCATGGTGGATGCGCCAGGCACATCCACCCGCTCCGCCTACATCGGAGCGTGATATATGTAATACTTTTATCGGTCGCATATTTTTACAAAAATACGGATAAGTCGAGAGCAAAGCAAAATTATTTTAGCTTTGCCGAGCGAAAGTATTTAAGACGAAGTCAAAAATACGGAATTTATTTGTATGCCATGACAAAAAATGATTACTTTTGAAAAACAGAAGTCATCTTGACTTTTGAATCGTTGACATTTCCAGGCATTCTTGAGGTTGTTTTCGGGTCGTTTCAAGGGTGCGATGCGGGCATCGTGACCGCGGAACGAGGCGAAAACAGACCAAGAATGGCGGAAAGGTCTCGAAACAATTATCAGATGGCTGATGATTTTAACATCCTTCAAGAAGTCAAGATGACTTCATAACCTCTAATGTAATGATTGTAGTCGCCTGTGACAAATTCAAAGGTACACTGACCGCCACAGAGGCATGTGAGGCGGTTGGCGGTGAGTTGTCACGTTTTTTCCCTGATGAGAAGACCGTGCCGTTCCCTGTCGCTGACGGCGGGGAGGGGACAGCCGAGGTGTTAGGTCGATTGTTTGGGTTGAAACAAGGCAGGTTGGAAGGCTTTGATGCCCTGATGTCGCCGGTCGGTGTAACATATTATTATGGAGATGATGTTGTGGTGGCTGACTGTGCGTCAGTATTGTCGTTGAGTCTGCTTGGAGACAGACGCGATGTTATGAAAGCGACATCATGGCCAGTGGGGGACATGCTTGCAAAGATTGTCGGTCGTCATGGGGACACACCCGTCTGTCTTGGGGTGGGTGGCACGTCAAGTTGTGACGGTGGTGCAGGATTGTTGCAGGCTCTCGGTTGCCGTTTACAAGGAATCGGTGACAGTGAAATCGTGACCCCGTCCTCATTGCGTTTCATCAGAGGAATTGAGATAGTGGATGCGGTCAGACTTCCGGAGATAACATTGTTATGTGATGTGTCAGTCCCGTTGTTGGCGGTTCATGGCGACTCGGCTCTGACGTTTGTACCGCAAAAGGGCGGTGATGCCGGGATTGTCAGCGAGTTGAATGATGCGCTCTCTCATTGGCGTGAAGTAGTGGGTTATGATGGGGTAGACCGATACGGTGACGGAGCGGGCGGCGGAATTCCATTCGCTTTGACGAGGTTGTTCGGGGCGACAGCCGTCGATGGTGCAGGATTTGTAATCCGGCGTTCTGGCATTTTTGAAAAATTGCGTCCTCGGTTGCTGGTTGTCGGAGAGGGGTGTCTTGATAATCAGTCGATGCTTGGAAAGGTCACAGGCCGACTGGCTGATGCAGCCCGAAGTAACGGCATTGCTGTAATGGCGGTTGCAGGCAAGGTGGCCGCTGATTTTGCGGGACGTGAAATGTTTGACGTTGTGATTGATGCTTCTGAAATGTCACGAGGTCGTGTTCCCGCTGACGCTCATGAGGCCGTTGTGAATATCAGACGTGCGATAGAAGGACATGTATCTGAGATTGCTAAACTTATTTAAATGTATACGGTTTATAGTTTGACAAGATGATAATCTTGTTAATTTTGTGACATATATACGGTTATAAACCGAATATATACCCACGTTGTTATCTATTTATAATTAAATACGCATCAAGATGAAAACAAGAAATCTGTTACTTATGCTCGCGGTTTGCTCAATGCCATTCACGGGATGTGTCAGCAATAAGAAGTTCACAAAGCTGAATGCCGAGCATGAGGCCTTGAAGAAAGAATATAATGCGTCACAGGTGCAGCTTGCCGAGAGTCGTGCCGGAGTCAAGAGCCTTGAGGCTATGTTGGCCGAAGCCAAGAGGAACAACGAAGAACTCAAACGCAGTTATGCCGCGTTGCAGGGCTCTCTTGACCAAAGTCTTAAGCAGAACACCCAAGGGAATGTCAATATCTCGAAACTTGTCGATGAAATCAACGCTTCCAACCAGTATATAAAGCAGCTTGTGGCTGCCAAGTCAAAGTCAGACTCGCTCAACATGGTCTTGACCAACAACTTGACGCGTTCCTTGACCCGTGATGAACTTAAGGAGGTCGATGTCAAGGTGCTGAAAGGGGTTGTATACATATCGCTTGCCGACAATATGTTGTTTAAGTCGGGCAGTTATGAGGTCAACGACCGTGCGATGCAGACGCTTAGCAAAATCGCTAAAATCATTAAGGATTATAACGACTATGATGTCCTTGTCGAGGGTAACACTGATGATGTTCCCATTAATCGTACAAATATCCGTAACAATTGGGACTTGAGCGCGCTGCGTGCTTCATCGATTGTGCAGATTCTACAAGAAAAGTATGGCGTGAATCCTTCGCGTCTGTCGGCTGCCGGTCGTGGAGAGTATAATCCGATTGCTGATAATACCACCGACCTTGGCCGTCAGCGTAATCGTCGCACCGAGATTATAATCACTCCCAAACTTGACCAGTTCCTTGACCTCATAGACAAAGCACCGGAGACGGATGAAGCCAAGTAGCAGTGGGGTAGCCCTATCGATGATAACATGATTGAAGTCACCGAGAAACGAGTTCTCGGTGACTTCAATCATTTTTTTGTGGAAATAATTTGGTCGTTTAAATAAAAGACGTTAACTTTGCACTCGCAATCACGAAAAAGAGTTCGTCGATTATAAACAATTATTGGCTCCTTAGCTCAACTGAATAGAGCATCTGACTACGGATCAGAAGGTTACAGGTTTGAATCCTGTAGGAGTCACAAAAGAGCAATCGGCTCCTTAGCTCAACTGAATAGAGCATCTGACTACGGATCAGAAGGTTACAGGTTTGAATCCTGTAGGAGTCACGACAAAGGGCAGTTCGTTAGAACTGCCCTTTGTCGTGATGTGTCAGACGTATATCATTTTGTGGGTCATCCCTCCGTCAATGGTAATAATCTCGCCGTTGATAAAATTATTGTCGGGATGGGAGATGAACACCGCCATGCGGGCGATATCCTCGGGGCGCCCTACACGTTGAGATGGATGTTGGGTATGGTCGTTTTCAGATAGCTTTGTGTAATCGCCGGTCTCAATCCATCCGGGGGAGATGGCGTTCACTGTGATTCTCCATGGGGACAGGGACATCATGAGGGAATGGGTCAATGCGTTCACTCCTCCCTTGGACGCCGAATATCCTGTGGTGTCGGTTTCGCTCATCGTTGCACGGGTGGAACTTATGTTGATGATACGGCCGCCATAGTTATTGGGAGTGTCCAGGGTTGAGCGATGCCGGGCCAAGAATCGCGCGGTGAGGAACACTGGTCGTAGATTGGTCGCAAGGGTACGGTCAAAATCCTCTACTGAGGTTTCCGTCAGGGGCTTGAATTGACAGATGCCGACATTGTTTATAATGACATCGATATCGCCATGGCGTGACACGATGTTGTCGAGCGCACCCTCTAAAGCATCGGGGTCGGTCACATCCAGAGGATAGAACTGTGCGCCGGTTGACTGAGCGGTTGTCCTTCCGGCGTTCAAGTCGTTGTCGCAGAATGCGACATAGCATCCTTCGTCACGGAACGCTCTGACAATCGCACGGCCTATGCCGCATGCGCCACCGGTGACGAAAACACGAAGCGGAGGCAAAGACGGACGTTTCAACGATGTAGACCTTATCGGTCGGTGTGACCTTGAGGATAGTTTCCCCGCACGGTATTCCTCCATGCGTTTTTCAAGATAGTTGTCGGCCATATACAGTCTCTTATTGATTTAATGCCTGGACACCCATCACCTCGGTTGAGCATTCGCCGAGTGCGCCGTTGCATTTCAGGATTCCTGTAACAATCTTTATGAAGTCGATATGGGTGACATTGATTTTGTCACCTGATGAATCTATTGCGTCATCCAGGTCAATGGCAGCGCGTGAATCGGAATTGGGATAGGAATCGGCGCAATTGGCATACGGAGTGAGGGTATATTGCCCTGTTACCTCGTTATAGATTGCATTGTCGGGTAACATACAGCCTGTGAATGTGATGGATTCAGCTTTGACCCATGACGGGAACATGGGGTTGGTGGCATGTTGTGGCGGTCGATTCAGGAAACCATTATTCCCGTCGTTGCTTTTCCATGGTATGAAATTGTCGGCTGTGGCTGTGGCATCGGCACGGGAGTATGTCACCGATATATTGAGTCGCGCCTTGTCGTGGCATTCAGGCTTGATTTCAATCCATTCCTCATTTGGTATGCCATCTCCGTTAGTATCGGTCATGACATATATTATTCCCGGTTCGGCACTTGTCGTGATTGCATTTCCCAGGATTTTAAGGTCTGGTTTACCTTTGACATTGATTATAGGTTCCGCTAACTTTAATGTTATAGAGCCACCCCATGCACCGAGAGTGACGAGTCGTTTGTCGTTAAGCGATTCAGTGGCTTTCCGTGCCATCGTGGCCTGTGTGTCGCCATCGGCATATTCCGGGAGCGTATTCACGAATTGTCCCGGGGCAGGGGAGTAATCCAGCACGTTTACCTTTATGTCTCGTGTCGATTGTGTCGGTTCGTCTTTGGGTTCATCGGTCGAGGATGAACATGATGAGACTGATAGCGCAATTGCCATCAATAGCGGTGTTGTTTTTGTTTTTGTCTTGGGGAACATATCAGTTATTTTTCATGCAAAGATAGTTCATAATGGTGATATACCCGGGGATGACCTAAAAATATTTGCGTATGGCGATAAAGTTCGGTAACTTTGCCGACAATTATGAGATTCGTGATTATCAGGCAGCGGATAAAGGTGTGGATGCTCCCTATAGCCATGATGTGCGGGGTGCTTTTCCATAATTATATAGGGGCAATCTCTTTTGTCGCACCTTATCTTATATTTGCAATGCTCCTGATAACCTTTTGCAAGGTGCGACCGGCTGAAATACGTGTCACGGCTTTATCATGGTGGCTGCTTGCAGTCCAGTTGCTTGGTTCGGTGGCGGTTTACATGGTATTGTCACGATGGGATTCCGTTATTGCACAGGGTGTGTTTATCTGCGTCTTCTGTCCGACGGCGACAGCTGCTCCCGTTATTACAGGCATGTTGGGCGGAAGTGTCCCAAGGCTTGCCACGTTTTCGATAGTTAGCAATCTGTCGGTCGCTGTGACCGCTCCGTTTATCTTTGCGGCGGTGGGGGATGGTGCGGTCAGTCCTACGTTCATGGATTCTTGCGGGTTGATTGCTTCACGTGTTGTCCCCTTGATTTTTGCACCGTTGATTATTGCGTTTATTTTGCAGTACAGGTTTCCACGTGTGCATCGTGAGATAGAATCCCGTCAGCAATTGTCTTTTTACATCTGGGCGGTGTCGCTTATTATTGTGGTTGGTAATGCCGTGAGTTTCGTCATGAGCGAGCCTGACGGTTGCATCCCCGAGATGTTATGCCTTACTCTGTTCGCGGGAATTGCGTGCTGTCTGCAATTTTGGGTCGGTCGCAAAATCGGACGTAAATGTGGCGACAGAATTGCCGGTGCGCAGGGACTTGGGCAAAAAAACACCGTACTGGCGATATGGATGGCATTGAGTTATCTGAATCCCCTGGCGTCGGTCGCTCCGGCTGCATACGTGGCATGGCAAAACACCATCAACTCGCTTCAGCTATATTTCAAGGCAAAAGAAAAACCGATTTAAACAATTTTTAATAACAGAATGTTAATACATTGTCCTCGCCATTAGATGAATTTTGCGGCGATGGAGTCAAATGATTTCTAACTATGGACAGCATGTATGAAATATTAATGGAACTGCCTTTGTTTAAGGGTGTTAGCTTTAACCGTATCTCGGAAGTGGTGGGTATGGCTAAATTCCATTTTTTGAAATATCTTGAGGGGGATACCATCCTGACGGCGGGAACACCTTGCACCCACATAACCTTCATTATATCGGGGAGTGCACGCTCGTCGATTGTAAATTCTGACAATCGGTTTTGTGTGAGTCAGACATTGGAGGCTCCTGATGTTATCGCCCCTGAATTCCTATTCGGTAAGGCGACCATATATCCATGCACGGTTAAGGCGTTGACTCCCACCGGGATTTTGCAGATAAGTAAAAGCGATTATATGCGCATACTTGATTCTGACCAGGTATTCCTATTTAATTTCCTTAATGTGCTGTCTATGAACGCCCAGAAAGCGGTGGACGGTATATTGGCTCTTACTAATGGCTCTTTGGAGGAGCGTATCGCATTCTGGATAGTGGCCTTGTCGCAACGTAGTGGCAAGGATGTCACGTTGACTTGCCGTCAACGTGATTTGTATTCGCTTTTCGGTGTCCCGAGGAGTTCGTTGATAACAACCCTTGATAAGATGAAGGAGCGAGGCTTGATTGATTATTCACCGGGTGAAATACGTGTTAATTCGCGCAAAGACCTTCTTGCAGTCCTTGCTTCAAGGATTGAGGAATGATTGTGCAACGGAAACATAAAAAAATAAGCAATTCCTCTCGGAGTCGCTTATTTTTTTGTTTGTCACTGCAAAGACAAACAAAACCTAACATAAAACACATTTACTATTAAGCACTATTAAAAAATAGCGTTGCATTTGATAAATACTAACAATCTGTACTAACCCTAAAATTTAATAACTTTAATCTGATATACACAATTGATATCTTTAACCCTATATAACTTTACATCCACAAAATTATATGTTGGCGATGCGTTTTACAATCGACTATAGATTAAATTGAGGTTATGTATAGATTAATCTCACGGTAAATGATTGGTATTTAGTGTGTTGGTTGGGTGTAGGGACTTTAGATATATAGATTTAATTTTGGTGAATAAAAACTGTATTTTTATCGATTTAGATTTGTTTTAATGTGAATCAGGAGATTATTGAATGATTTTGCTTGCTGTTTGACTGAAAAAGTTGTATTTTTGTCAAACAATTTAGTACCTCAATATAACGCTGACCCTAATTGAAAAAGCAAATTATTCTGTTGCTGGCGTTGTTAGTGTTTTCGCCATGCATGTTTTATTCTTCAGGGATTCTCGGAGCGGCGACTGTTGACGATGTGATTAAGAGGCTTGATGACGCACTTGGTAATAGAGATGTGCATCTTAAAGAGCGTGTTGCGCTTATTGATTCGCTGAAATCAGAGATTCATCCCGATGTTATGTCCCGTATTAAAGAATACGAGACAGTTGGCAATCTGTATAGAAACATAAATATAGATTCGGCCGTCATGTATTATAATAAAGCATTGGCGTTGGCCCGTTCCTCGGGCGATTCAGAGCGTGAAGGGTTGATTCTTGCGTCGAGGAGCGCATTGTATACCCTGATGGGGGCTACCCGGGAGGCTGTTGTGGATTTTGTCGCGGCCGATACGCTTATAAAATCAATTGACGGTCGTAAGGCCTATTTTACCGAGGGATGTAATATGTATGAAAATATGATTTCGGTGTATTCATTCGAAGGTTTGAAGCGTCCATACGAGGTGGCATTCTCTATCCAAATCGACTCGCTGCTAACTTATCTCCCCGAGGACAGTGATGAGGCCTTGTTCTATATGGCTCACCGTTATAGGATAAATGGGAAGACGTCGTTGATGCTTGCGGTTTTGAGCGATGCCGTCGAGAGACTTGAGGATGATGACCCGATGTTCGGGAGATGTGCCACAATGCTTGGGCTTGCTTATTCCGACATGGGTAGGAATGATGACGCGGTGCATTACTTGTCGCTCGCCGCGTTGAGCAATGTCTATGCGACGAATCTCACCGGAATGGCCCTGGGTCAACTCGGTATATTGTTGTATGACAAAGGTGACGTATCACGGGGTTACCGATATTTGACAGCGGCACTTGATAACGCAGTCTTGTCTGAAAGTAAGATGCGGGCTATGCGCGTCTCGGAGTTTGTCCCGGTTGTATCAAGGGCGTTTAGGGAGCGGGACCAGCGTAAGATTGTTTTTTCAATGGTTCTTGTCGGGGCGTTGTTCGTTGCATTGATGGTTGTTGCCTATCTGTCGGTGGCCATGCGTCGTGAGATGAAAAAACTTAAGGATGCGCATGCGGAACTTGCCGAGGCAAATCACAAGAAGGATACGCACATAAGTGAATTCCTTAATTTAAGTTCTATATACATGGAAAAACTTGAGGAATTCATGCGTATTGCCAAACGGAAGATTTCGGTTAATCAGGTCGATGATTTATTGAATATCATAAAGTCAGGAAAAATTATTGATGAACAGACCAAAGTGTTCTATGAGATATTTGATAATGCTTTCATCAACATATACCCTACTTTTGTAGATGAGGTGAATAGTCTGCTTCTGCCTGATAGACGTATCGAGCCTTCTTGCCCCGGTAGCCTTACAACCGAACTGCGTATACTTGCATTTATGAGACTTAGAATCGATGATACTGCAAGGGTGGCTAAGTTCATGGGATTGTCGGTCAATACGATTTATACTTATCGTAATAAGATAAGAGGAAAGGCTATCGACCGGGATACATTTGAAAAGAAAGTGATGGAGATAGGGCGTATTGCCTAACGTGTGATGCCTGATTCTCGTGAATATTGTCTCAATTTTAATTGAGACAATTATTATATATCGGTATGACTACATTATTGATTATTAGGATTTTAATATTTGAGATATTTTGTTTTTATTTATATAATATCTTTATATTGTGGATTGAAGAAAATGGCTGATGTAATTTTGCAATGTGTAAAATTTTAATCAGTCAGGGATTGGTTGTTTTAGGTGAAAAATTAAGGTATAAATTCTAAGGAATAAATAGACAATTGTGTCAACACTGCCTAAGTATAGGCAAATCCATTTTAACTAAGGGAACAGGCGGCGTCTCGTGAGGGACGCCGCCGATTTGTATTTATAAATGTGTGTGGGTTTATAAATTGGCTATTGATTTTCTTGGGAAGGCATCGATGAAACTACCGGGGGTCGAGTTGTAGATGGTTATGCCTGATGCGGAGGCATATTCGTTGATTTGGTGATAGGCTTTAAATGCCACACTGAAACTTTCCATTATTTTATAAATGGGGATGCCACGGTAAACTGAGTCAACTCTTTTTTGTTCTTTGGCATCGTCCTTATAAAAATGGGGTTGAACCGATATGACTTCATTCAATTCATTGACACTTAGGGTCTTGCTCCATGAATGGTCGGCTCCGGTGAGGTATATGTCTTTAAATCCAAGTCTGATGCCGACCATTATCGCAGGAATCAACACATTGCGTGGACGTGGCATTGCACGTCCTATTCGGAATAGAGGGTGAGTCACTGCGCTGAATCCTTCTATACCGATTGGATTGAATCCCCTTAGGGTCACGAGCGGATTTGAAATCTTTACTGACGAAAAGAATTTACAAGGGATGAACAGGGTTATGTTCCAGTCTACCGCCTCTATATTTTTAAAAAGGCGGTTGACATTTTCATCAATGCCTGAGGTGAAGAAGTGGGGGTCGGCGATGATATAATATTCAGGCTTTAGTTTGTTGAACACCGGTGTATTTGCCGCAAAATTCACAGCCATCAATGGTATGGCCTTGAATTGTTCGGGGTACATGGCCAAGGATTCGGAAAGTGACGGACCGTTGCCCATGATGATGAGCGATTTGTCGCCGTGCCTGTCTGATGGGGTTACGGTACATCTTCGGGATTGTAGTGCGACCTTTATCAAACCTTTCAGTGTTGACCCGGTCTTGCTTAAAAAACGGGATAGGACGTCAGATGTCGGATTCGTCATATATATGGTTGGTTAGATACTCAATGACATTGATTGGGTGGAAGTTTATCGTCTGTGATATGTTCTCAATGGAGAGTGTCCTTGTTGTGGTCTGCATTTTAAGTTTACGGGAGTCCAACGGGGAGATGAATGGTATGAAGTCTCCGACGCGGGCCATTCGGTGAGCCTTTGGGGGCGTGATGGAGAATATGCGTTTATGGCCTATTCGCCACGCAAGGGCTTCGGCAAGCTGTTCTATCGTAGGGTCTACCCCATCCGAGATATTGAATGTCCCGCTTTTCCCGACGATGTTTTTGGCTGCTTGTGCCACATCGAGTGAATGTATAACCGAAACTTTTGCATCGTTGCCCTCGATGTGGCAATAGGTGGCGCGTGAGATGTCGTTGACAATCTCGCGGGCGTACCCATCCATTCCTGTGCCGATTATTATGCCGGGACGTAGGATTGACAGGCTGGCTCCATCGTGGGTGGCGCGTTCGGAAATCGCGTTTTCGGCTTCGGCCCATTGTCCCATGGCAGGACTGTTTTCGGTAAGGTTCTTAAAGCTGCGGTGCCCGTAAATTTCCCATGATGAGATGAAAACTACATGTCTGGGCAGCTTGGCAACATCGGCAAGTATGTTATTGGTCTCAGGGACGATTGTCGCGTCATTTGTGCCGTAGTGTACCATAATTGATGTATCGGGCGCGTCAGAAGGAAAGAAAGAGATTGGTGTCCCGTTGAACGCGTTCATCAGAAACGGGGTTAGGAAGTGCTCACGATTCGTCAGCAATACGGTTGGTTGAGGGTGACTCATGATGGGCGATTTGGTCGATTCATATACGATACAAAGTTACAAAAATTTTGCTTTGCGCTTGACTTATCCGTATCTTTGTCCGTCGAAAATGGAGAAAAGAGATAAATTGCATATAGATATAGGCGGCGTGTTGAGACAGCGTTTGCCACGATATTACCGTCTTATCCCGGGATGGCTTGTTCGGCGGCTTGAGATGCTGATAAGGCAGGACCGTCTTAACGCGCTTCTTGACCGTCATGGCGATAAATCCGGCCCTGATTTCTGTGCCGGGGTTCTCGATGACCTTGGTGTGGACTACCGTGTACACGATGGAGAGAAATTGCCTTCAGGAGACAGTCATCGGTTCGTAATTGTTTGCAATCACCCGTTGGGGGGTCTTGACGGCATCGCTATGATAGACATGGTCAACCGTCGCTATGGTGGTGGATTCCATTTTGTGGTGAATGATTTGCTGATGGCGATTCCGCCATTGCGTGATGTTTTTCTCCCGGTCAACAAGCACGGTCGACAGTCGCGTGTGTCCACGACAGATGTCGATGCGGCGTTTGAAGGGGATGCCCCTATTGTCATGTTCCCGGCGGGATTATGCTCAAGGCGAGACTCCGACGGGGTGGTCTGTGACCTTGAATGGCACAAGATGTTTGTTAATAAATGTATACGTTACCGTCGGGATGTTATTCCTGTGTTCTTTGATGGGTGCAATTCGGCTTTTTTTTATAACTTTGCGCAATTTCGGCTTCGTTTGGGGCTTAAATTCAATTTTGAGATGGCTCTTTTGCCGGGAGAGGTATTTAAGGCCGAGGGGAAGACTTTCGATATATATATAGGTGACCCTATAGCCTGGAATACACTTGATGGAGGAAAGAACGCCACAAAGCAAGCTGCTCTAATAAAAGATATAGTTTATCGGCTTTGTCCGAAAAATGATATCCGTTAAACAGTAAATGGAGAAAAAGATTATTGAACCCGTGCCACTGCATCTCATCGAGGGAGAATTGACCCCCGAGCGATTTCTGCGTGACACCAATAAAGGTAATAACCGTATATATGTGGTGAATCCGGCCGAAGCCCCTAATATCATGCGTGAGATAGGACGTCTGCGCGAGATAGCGTTCCGCACGGCGGGCGGGGGGACCGGGAAGGATTGTGACATAGATGAATATGATACAATGACGCCGCCTTGCCGTCAGCTTATAGTCTGGGACCCGGAGGCGAAACTGATACTCGGAGGCTATCGGTACATAACCGGTAGTGACATCCGTTTCCGGCAGGACGGGAGTCCGCGTATCGCGACAAGCCACATGTTCACGTTTTCAAAGCGGTTTATCGAAGATTATCTTCCGCAGACCATCGAGCTCGGACGTTCCTTTGTCCGGGTTGAATATCAGTCGTCTAAGGCTGGCGCGAAGGCCATATATGCCCTTGACAATCTTTGGGACGGCCTTGGTGCGTTGACAATTGTGCATCCTGAAATAAAGTATCTGTTTGGGAAGGTGACGATGTATCCCAGTTACAATGTCGATTGTCGTAACATGATATTGTATTTCCTGAATCGCTATTTCCCGGACCCGGACGAGCTTGTACGGCCTATGCGGCCTCTTGATGTAAAGATGGATTTGGCCGGAATGGATGCGCTTTTCAATGGTGGATGCTTTAAGGAGGACTACAAGATTCTCAATCGGGCGATTCGTGAGCACGGGTATAATATCCCTCCGTTGGTGAACGCTTATATGAGTCTGTCACCGACGATGCGCATTTTCGGAACGGCTATCAATGATGAGTTCGGAGATGTCGAGGAGACCGGTATATTTTTTGCGATTTCCGAGATTTTCGAAGAAAAGAAACAGAGGCATATAAGCACCTATCATGCCCCTGATGTCACCGCTTGATGGGTCCTATGTCATCTCTCCGTCCTTTACTGTTCATAATTGTCTCGTTGGCTTCATATCTCTGTCAATATGCTGCCGAGGTGTCTTCATGGCGCCCTGTCGTGCTGAAGGTTGAAACTGACGGAGAAATCGATGAGCTGAAAGAATCCGGGGCGATTATACTGCGGACGCGTGAAAATTTGGTATTGGCTTATATTCCCGAGGTTGCTTCCCGGAGCGTTGGCGGAGGTATGCGTGCGGGGCGGGGAGTCCGGCGTATGAATGTGCCTGCGCTTGATTTGGCGAGGTCTAAGTTCGGTGCGCAGCGTGTCCTTGACGGCGATGGGTTGCCTTCGCCGTTTGATGGTCGAGGAGTGGTCGTCGGTTTCTGTGATGTGGGTTTCGATGCGACACATCCTGCGTTTAAGTCTGATGGCGGTTATGGTCGGTCGCGGATTAAAAAGATTGTTCAATATCGGGAATCACAAGGGGAAAGGATTGAGTATGCTTCGGATGAGGAGATTGCAGCTTTCGTGACTGATGACAGGGAGGAGTACCACGCTACCCATGTTGGCGGCATACTTGCCGGGACTTCGGTGGGTAATGGGTATGGAGGAGTGGCTTCAGGAGCGGAAATTGTCGCTACGATGTCTGAACTTTCCGATGTCGGATTATTGGCCGGGGTGGAGGACATCATAGAATATGCCCATAGCGTGAACAAGCCTGCCGTTGTCAATATATCGGTGAGTAGCTACTGCGGCCCTCACGACGGGACATCGTTATTTTCCCAATACCTTGATTTATTGGGTAAGGAGGCTATAATATGTATCTCGGCGGGAAATGAGGGAAATCATTCCAATACGCTTCCGGTCGTATTCTCGGAGGATTTTCAGGTTGTTGACATGAGGATTGGGAATACTAAGTGGAACAATTTTGAAATGTATGGAGCGGTTGATGTGTGGAGTGACGATGATTCGCCGGTGGAGTTTAGCCTTGGAATTTTTGAGGATGCCAGGGGTGAGGTCGTTCATCGCATCGATGGATATGTCTCATTGCCCGATGGCGGTAGTTGGCGTCTCGCTGCGGGTGATGCGGTGGTTGCAGAGGGAGATTATTCCGATGAGATGTTTTCAGCGGCATTTGACGGTTATATATCGGTGTCGGGTGGTGTCAATCCTGATAACGGTCGTTACAACCTTGCGGTTGAATATGATATTGACGAGATTCCGGTTGATGACCGTGGCCCTTGGGCGAAATATACGATAGTCATAACGTTGAAAGGTAGGCCTGGGGCGGAGTGTCATGCTTATGCCGATGGGATATATACCCGTCTTTCCTCTGTGCCCGGAAACCCCTCTCCCGGTTCTGTGATGTCGGTGAGCGATTTGGCATGCGGTTATAATGTCATCAGTGTCGGTATGTATAATAGCCGTAATGAAGTGCCGTTGGTGTATGGTGGGTCTTATCAATCATCATGGATGGCCGATGAGGTGAACGTGCATTCAGGGTATGGGGCTTTGATTGACGGGAGAGTAACGCCACTGACGGTTGCACCGGGAGCGGAAGTCGTTTCATCAATGAGTTCCCCGTGGCTGGCGCGTAACCCTGAAAAAATATCCGGCATGAGTGCAGTTCATGATGTGGATGGTACAAAGGTATACTGGGGGCCGTCCACCGGGACGTCAATGTCGTCTCCATACGTGGCCGGATTTATTGCGACTTGGTTGCAGGCTGACCCCACGCTTGAAATCTCCGATGTGAAACGTATAATATCCAATACAAATGTGAGGGATTATCCTGACTTGGCCAACCCTCGGCATGGAGACGGTTGGTTCGACCCTTATTCAGGATTGCTCGCCGTTCTCGGTGAGTCATCTGTGATTGAGGGATTGGACACTGATGACAGGTTTGAATATTCTGTTGACGGTCGTGTTTGCAGGTTGTATGTCCCCGGTGGAAATACTTCGATGGTTGAGGTGTATGATGTGAGCGGATTGCGTGTGTTCTTAAAACATATTGAGGGCGGTGTTTCGGAGTTGGATTTTTCATCGCTTGCACCGGGGTGGTATGTCGCTAAAATAGATTCAGGGGAGGCTGTCAGGGTTGTCAGGATTTTGCTGAAATAACGTGACAGGTTGAATTGTTCACGCGTTTTCTGTTAATAGATGTTAAGTTTTTATGGCAATAAATGTAGCTAATCTGTTGATTATTCTTAAAATGTAGAATGAGCCCCGATTTGCTTAAAGTGAAAAAGTGTAAAAAGATTTGGTGGGAATTGAGGAAGGTTGTAACTTTGCAAACGCTTTCGGAAAGGGAGCGCGAGGA
>CANQZG010000003.1 GCA_947628305.1 uncultured Muribaculaceae bacterium
GCTATCTCGTTACCTAATTTTCAAGCAATCCGAATAACCGTTTAATTCTAAGATAATTGCAAATTCTGCGATTTTTTAAGAAAAAATTTGTAGATATGAAAAATAGTACTACCTTTGCGGTGTACTAATATACTAATACACTAATTATGCTTCAAGTCAATAATCTTATTTTCGGTTATAGCCGTCGCAAGCCGCCGGTGCTTGACGATTTTTCTCTGACGATAGAAAAAGGTGGGGTGTACGGTTTGCTCGGGCCTAACGGGGCCGGCAAATCCACGTTGCTCCACCTGATTGCCGGTGCGTTGACTCCACGTGCCGGAAAAGTGATGTATAACGGAGTTGACACACGCCGTCGCCTACCTGAAACTTTGTGTGACATATTCATTGTCCCGGAGGAGTTCTCTTTGCCACCGGTGTCCCTTGAAAAGTATGTATCGCTTAACGCACCGCTTTATCCCCGTTTCTCACGTGAAACCATGGAGCGGAATCTTGATATGTTCGAGATGCCGAAGGATATAAATCTCGGTGCGTTGTCGATGGGGCAGAAAAAGAAGGTGTTCATGAGTTTCGCGCTCGCATGTAACACCTCGTTGATGCTCATGGACGAGCCTACAAATGGTCTTGACATTCCCGGCAAAAGCGCGTTCAGGCGTTTCATCGGTTCTTCCCTTGATGATGACCGCGCAATAATTATCTCGACCCACCAGGTGAGGGATATTGACCGCATCCTTGACAATGTGTTGATAATGGACCGCCACAGGGTTGTGTTTGAACAGCCTGTCTATGAAATCCAGAAACGGTTGAGATTTGTGGTGTCTGCCGATAATTCCCTGTTCGCTAAATCATTGTATACAGTACCCGGAATCAACGGCGCGGCGATGATTTTGCCGAATGATGGTTGTGATGACACCGAGATAAATCTTGAGTTGCTGTTTGATTTCGCGTTGCGTTATCCTGACCGTCTTACATCGATTTTTGAAAACGTATAGAATATTATGAAAAAGGAAAATCAAGTGTTCAATATGAGACGTTTTGGACTCTGTTTCAAGCAATATGTAGGGGAGAACTGGCGTCGTCTCCTGTTGCAGGCCTGTGTTATCGCGGGTACGCTTACAATCGTAGCCGTCTGTGCCGGGTTAAATGAACTCGGTTGGTATCGCTCGATGCTGGAGGACGGGGAAACCATTAAAGGAATCAATGATTCCGCAATCGATAATGAGATGCCGTTTTTCATCATGTTGCTGATGGGATTCGGGGCGATTTCGGCTTCGTTGGCTTTCAGTTCATTAGGCTCAAAAGAGGGGCGGATAAGGGCTCTTGTGTCACCGTTTTCCCAATTTGAAAAATACCTCACGCGGTGGCTGATATATATACCCGGTTTCTTGTTGGTGTTTTTTGCGTCGGCCTATATCGCCGATGCGATAAGGGTGATTTCGTTTTCACTATTGACACCCTATAGCGAATTTATTCATTTTATTGGTAGCAAGGATATTTTTGAATTTAATTCCGATACCGATGGGGTCGCATTCAATATCTATGTCTTTACATTCCTCTTTGTGCAGTCGATATTCATGCTCGGTTCATCGGTGTGGCCCAAGAACTCTTTGATAAAGACATTCGGAGTCGGCGCTTTGGTCATGTTTGTCTACTTTATGATAGGTTTGGTTTCAGCCTTGACTGATATGCATCCGACCGGAATCATTCGTTTCCATCAAACCGGTCAGGAGACAGTCGATTTATTCATTCTCCTCGTCAAATGTGGGGTCTCGTTGATTATTATATTCAATTATGTAATCTGTTATCTGCGTTTCAAGGAGATGGAGGTAATAAACCGTTGGTGAGTTATGGTATTCGCTGAAAACAACAAGGCCATATATCTACAGATTGTCGATAAAATCGGCGATGATGTATTGGCGGGGAATTATCCCGAGGAATGCCGTCTGCCGTCGGTCAGGGAATATGCCTCGGCGGTGGAGGTCAATGCCAACACGGTGATGCGTGCCTACGATGCCCTTGCGAGCCAGGGCGTGATATATAATCGTCGCGGAGTCGGTTATTTCACAGCGCCGGGAGCGAGGGAAAAGGTATTGCAGCAGCGTAGGGAATATTTTTTCAATAATGAGATTGGACGGTTTTTCAGGCAGCTACAGTTGCTTGATGTGTCAGCCGACAACCTCGTGGAGATGTATAACGAATATTGTTTCAAAAATCAGATAAAATGAAGAAGACAACATATATAATGATTGTAATGCTCGCCTTGGGGGCGTTGGGGGCGTTTGTCACGCCACGTCTCTCCGAGGATGAGGCCATGGAGATAGTGGAGATGCCGGCAGGTGATTTCAGCGACACGACGACTGTGTCGAGCGTTGCACTTCCGGCATTTGGGCGCATTGACATAACCGTGAAATATGACTCGTTAGGGCGTTTTGATGTCTCACGGGTCAGGGAGGGTGTCACCTTTGTGTTCGTGGAATGTGACACGCTGTCGCTTCCGAGGCTTATCGCGTCACCTGTATGGCTTGAAAATATGACGGTGTCGGTCGATGGCGGGAATGCCGAACTGTGTGTTGACATGCACACGTTCCTGAAAGATAACGATTGTGAACGGTACGCCATTATACCTGACAGCACAGTGTTGAAAGTGGCTGTCCCTAAAGGGATGTTGCGTGAGATAAATGTATTGAAACGTGGCACTGTGAGCCTGAGCGGATTTAAAGGCGGTGACATCACGATAAGCAATGCCCTTTATATTCTCATCGGGGACAGCAAACTCGACAAGGTGCAAAGTGTAAACAATAAGACTGATGGCAGTTCATACCTGACACTGGCCATGGCCTCGTCCCGGATAGGGGAATATGTGGCCCTGATTGATGAATGTGCGGTTGATATCGAGGTCGATGAAAATTCATTTATCGGGATTGTCGATGTTGTGCCTGATTCCAACACCAGGGACAACGGACTTGATATCGGGGATGCCAATGTCGGGGAACTGAAATATTCACCGACGCCTGAATCAAGTGCCTGGATTAAATTCGGCTCGCGGTTGCGCTCGTTCAAGATGGATTGATTCCGTTATATTACGTTATTGAAAAGAGAGCCACACAAATGTGTGGCTCTCTTTTCATATATATGAAAAATTGCGTACCTTTGCAAGCTAATAAATTCAAAGTAATGGGATTTTTCAATAGGCTTTTCTCCAAGGAGAAAAAGGATACACTCGATAAAGGATTGGAACGCACCAAGGAGGGCGTTTTCAGCAAGATACGGCGTGCGATTGCCGGTAAAAAGACAATAGATGACGAGGTGCTTGACAACCTTGAGGAGGTGTTTGTGACTTCTGATGTGGGTGTCGATACCACTCTCAAAATCATTGAACGCATCGAGAAACGTGTCGCCCGCGACCCATACGTCGGCAGCGATGAGCTGAACCGTCTGTTGTGTGAGGAGATAACAGAGCTTCTTGCCGAAAATAACAATGACTCGACCTTGGAGGATTTTACATTGCCCGAGGGCAACCGTCCCCATGTCATTATGGTAGTGGGAGTTAACGGTGTCGGTAAGACAACCACAATAGGTAAACTTGCGGCACAGTTCAAGAAAGCCGGTAACAAGGTGATGCTCGGTGCTGCCGATACATTCCGCGCTGCCGCAATCGAGCAGCTCGATGTGTGGGGCGAACGTGCCGGTGTCCCTGTCGTCAAGCAAAAAATCGGGGCTGACCCAGCGTCCGTTGCCTACGACACCTTGCAGAGTGCCAAGGCCAATGGTGTCGATGTCGTGATTATCGATACCGCCGGCCGTCTTCACAACAAGAAAGGACTCATGGATGAGCTTACCAAAATAAAGAATGTCATGCAGAAGATTGTGCCTGACGCTCCACATGAGGTGTTGCTCGTGCTTGACGGCTCGACAGGACAGAATGCTTTTGAACAGGCCCGTCAGTTCGTTGCTGCCACGCAGGTCAATGAACTTGCAATCACCAAACTCGACGGGACAGCCAAGGGCGGTGTGGTTATTGGTATAAGCGACCAGTTCAAGATTCCTGTCAAGTACATAGGTCTTGGCGAGGGCATCGAGGATTTGCAGGTGTTTGACAAGAAAGAGTTCGTTGAGTCTCTTTTCGGTAACCGTATATGAGCCAAAGACATACAGTCAATGTCATAACACTGGGTTGTTCCAAGAACCTGGTGGATTCAGAGCGTCTTCTACGTCAGCTTGAGGATGTCGGTTATTCCGTGGCTCATGACCCGGCGAGGGTGGGACGTGGTGATGTCGTTGTTATCAATACATGTGGCTTTATCGGCGATGCCAAGGAGGAATCAATCAATACAATCCTGCAGTGGGTCGAGTCCAAGGAACGCGGGGAAATCAGTGCGCTTTATGTCATGGGATGCCTGTCGCAGCGTTACTCCGATGAACTCCCGGCTGAGATTCCCGAGGTTGACGCATGGTATGGTAAGACCGACTGGGCACGCATCGTCAGTGACCTGTCGCGCCGTCAACCGGCCTGTGCGCCCTACGACAGGGTAATCACCACCCCCCGTCACTATTGTTATCTGAAAATCGCCGAGGGGTGTGACCGTTTCTGTGCTTTTTGTGCGATTCCCTTGATTACGGGGCGATACCGCTCGCGTCCGATAGAGGAGATTGTCGATGAAGTCAAGTCGCTTGTTGCGTGCGGTACGGTCGAGTTTAATGTCATTGCACAGGACTTGACGTCATACGGGAAAGATATATACGGGCGCGTGGAAATCGCCCGACTTGTGGATGAAATCGCCAATGTCGCCGGAGTTAGACGCATCAGGCTGCATTATGCCTACCCTAAGGACTTCCCGTTGGGACTCCTCGATGTGATGGCACGTCATCCCAATGTGTGCCGTTATCTTGACATTGCCCTGCAGCATGTGTCAGACAATGTCCTCGCTAACATGCGACGTCACATTACAGGGGCGGAGACACGCGAATTGCTCGCCGAGATACGCCGTCGTGTCCCCGGTATACACATCCGCACGACGCTTATGGTGGGTTTCCCGGGAGAAGGGGAGGGCGAATTTCAGGAGTTGATGGATTTTGTGCGGGAACAACGTTTTGAGCGCATGGGCGCGTTCGCCTACTGCGAGGAGGAGGACACCTGGGGCGCACGCCATTTTGAGGATTCGATTCCGCCCGAGGTTAAACAACAACGTCTTGACCGACTCATGGAACTGCAACAGGAAATCTCGCTTGAACTGCAGCAACAGGTGGTGGGTCATGAGATTGAAGTAATTATAGACCGTGAGGAGGAAGACTACTATATAGGTCGTACCGAGTTTGATTCGCCTGAAGTTGACCCGGAAGTGCTCGTGGAGAAAACAACTGAACTTAAACGCGGGCAATTGTGCCGTGTTGTGGTTACAGAGGCGTTGCCATACGAATTGATTGCAAGGGCCATGGGTGAAGAAAAGGAGGTGTCGGATGTTTGAGCCGGCGGTCGAGGCGGCCATCGAGAGATGTGTCGCCTGGAATATACCTTTTGCGGTCTACGCCATGCCCGGTGATAATGAATTCAGGTTCATGGCTTCGATGCCCGATTCTGACACGGGTAATAATCGGGTTGATTTTGACGAGGATGAATTCTTCGGAATTAATTTCTTTAATAACGAGGAGGAGTATTTGGCAGGGGTCAAACCGCGTCTGTCGGCCTCGGACATTCTTGGACTTGACGGGGTAAAGACGGTGTTGCCATCCGGCTCTCTTCCCATGGGGCATCTCTCTACGCCGAGGTTGCTGTATATCCACAGGCTGAAGTCGGTGATAGCCGCCCTGAAACGCTCCGCGACAGGAGACAAGACGGTTGTGTCGCGCCTGGTGTCGGTGTTTTCGCGTATCGATTTGTGTGATGTCGCGCGATGTTATTTTGGCATGTTCCCGGAGACGTTCCGTTATATATGTTTCACCCAGGAGACAGGCCTGTGGCTTGGTGCCACCCCCGAGGTGCTTCTTGAACATGACCCTGCATCACATACATGGCGGACAATGTCACTTGCCGGAACGCGTCGGGTCGCGTTGGTTCATCCAACTGGGTGGGATGAAAAAAATATTACTGAACATGACATAGTCACACGATACATTGTCAGGACTCTTGAACAGCATGGGCTCGATTGTTCCGTGTCGGTTCAGAGGGAACTGGGATATGGTGAAATAGAACATCTTTGTAACGATATCACGGCATCGGGCGAGACCGAAGCCGCCGATTTGCTCTACGCGTTGAGTCCTACTCCAGCTGTCGCCGGGTATCCGCTTGACAGGGCGATAGACATGATAGACATGACGGAGATGCATTCCAGGCATTGTTACGGTGGATTCCTGTGTGTAAAGAGCCGGGACGGGATGCATGCCTTTGTGAATCTAAGATGTGCCCACGTGTCAAGGCTTCTTGACGGGTTGTGGCATTGGAATATATATGCCGGAGGAGGTGTTACGCGTGATTCAGACCCTGCCGTGGAGTGGGATGAGACCGAGGCCAAATGCCGGAGATTGCTTGAGTCGGTGAATCCGCTGGACGGTTCTGTGACAGATGTGATGTTACCATTTTAACGAAATATAGATAAAACTGATACATAGAGAAATGGATGATAAGAAGTCGAAAAAGGGTAAGGTGCTGTTGATAGTTGCAATCGCGGTGGCGATTGTGGTTGGTATATCTTTCATGCCACTGTCTCGTTGGACAGGTGGGGCGGTCAAGGATTTCAATCTGTTGAGCGATATAATGCCTGACACACAGGATTCGATTGCATCGGAACGTGAGGCCGAGAATATCGACCCCGAACTTCTTGAGGCGCAGGCCGAGAGTGAGGGGGTGATGGATATTGAAGCACCGTCTGATTCGTCGGCGGTTAACCTGGCGACACCTGATAATGCCATTGTCGGAGGTGATGTGTCCCGTG
The DNA here is from genome assembly GCA_947628305.1 of uncultured Muribaculaceae bacterium. Taxonomy (GTDB): domain Bacteria; phylum Bacteroidota; class Bacteroidia; order Bacteroidales; family Muribaculaceae; genus HGM05190. The sequence continues at coordinate 6,927 of CANQZG010000003.1, forward strand.
TCCAGTCAGCGGTGGATTCAGTGGTGCAGCCGGTAAAACCCAACAAGGTGGGACAGTTGGTGGTGATTGAGGATTATACCTCGGGTAACCGTGGATTGGCCCGTTTTGCCGCCGCGTTGCGTTCTCCCCGTGTCGCACGTGTCGCTGTTGTCGGTGACAGTTATATCGAGGGTGACATCTTTACACAGAATCTGCGCGAAAACCTTCAGAATAAATATGGCGGTGCCGGGGTTGGATATGTCAACATGTTCAGTGACCTTACCGGATTCCGTCGCTCGGTTAAACAGAGTGGCAAAGGGTGGAAGACATTCCTTGCCTCAAAGAAAGGGAACAAGGAATATCTCGCTCTTTCTGAACAATACGCCAAGCCGACAGGGGTTGCAACGGCGACTTATAAGGGCTCGACGGCCTATAATCATCTATCGCAATGGAATCGTTCCAAATTCCTGTTCATCGCTCCCAACAATACGGTTGTAAAAGTTAAGACGGCGGGCAATGAATGGCAGGAGCGTCAGATAACGGGTGCACCGGGTGTGCAGTGTGTGTCGGTCGATGTCCCAACGGCGGAGTTCAGTGTACAGGCATCCGACAAAGACCTCGTGGCCCTGGGGGTATGGCTTGATGACTCCAAAGGGGTCAGTGTCGATTGTATGTCCTCGCGTGGGATTTCGGGTTTATCGTTGTCAAAAATCAATCCGGCGTTATGCCGTCAGATGTCACGTGATATTCCATACGACCTGATAATCCTTGAGTTCGGAATAAACGCGATGTCAGCGGGGCAGACCAATTACAGTGTATATTCCAACCGCATGGTGGAGGTTGTCAATCATGTAAGGCAATGTTACCCCGGTGCTGACATCCTCATGATGGGAATCGGAGACCGCGGACAGAAAAAAGGTGGCGAGGTACACTCGATGAGTGTAGTGCCGAATATGATTGCCGCCCAGCGAGAGGCCGCGCGTCGTGCACATTGCCTATTCTGGGACACACGCGAGGCCATGGGTGGGGAGGATGCGATTGTCGCATGGAGTCGTGACGGACGCGCCAACAAAGATTACATCCACCTGACAGCCAAGGGGGGAAAAGAACTCGCCACCCAGTTGTATAACGCGCTCCAGCACGCATTGAAATGAAAAAGGGCATTATATTGTTCATACTGGTGTCCCTTGCGATATCGACAAGCGCGAGACCACATCCCCAACAGCCGTCAGGCGGGGGATATGAGGAGTTCGCCGAGGATTCTGTCGATATCGATGACCGGAATACGCGAGAGAACCCAGTGTTTGACTATTACGATGACGACATAGACATCCCTGTGCCGTCATTCATAAATACCTCTGCTAACCGTATAATCCTGAACGGGGCTGACTGGGGGGCGTTGCGCAGAGCCATCGCAATGTCAGACAGGCATCCTGTCAGCATCGTGAATATAGGGGACAGCCACATTCAGGCCGACATTGGTACCGGGACTGTCAGGGAACTGTTGCAATATGACTACGGCAACGCCGGACGCGGTATTATATCTCCTTTGAGAATGAGCGGGACCAATGAACCGCAGGACTATGTTTTCACTTCGCCCAATGGCTGGACCGCTGACAAACTGATGTCGGCGCGGTGGCCTCATGTGATGGGGTTTACCGGGGCGGCAATCAGGTTGACACATGAAAACGGGCAGCTGACAATCGGGACATCGGAGAGGGATGACTATAACCCCTTCTGGTCGGTCACGATTTTTCATAACGGCAAAATGAATGTAGACCGTGTCACTGATGCGTCAGGACGCGATGTGCATTTCCGCGCAATCCCGTCAAGGGATTACACGCAGCTGCTGTTTGCTTCGGCCGAGACACGGGTGACTGTACATTTCACGACATCGGGTGACATTGTTGTGTTCGGAGCGAGCCTTTCGGGCGAAAGGCCGGGAGTGTTCTATCATGCGATAGGTAACAACGGGGCGACATACGCGACCTATAACAAGATAGGGAATGTCGGTTCAGGTATCGCGCCGCTGAAACCATCTCTTGTCATTATTTCGCTTGGAACAAATGAGGCTTTCGGACATCTTGATACTGATGGTTTCTATCGCAACATAGACCGTCTTGTCCGCAATATACGCCATGCTAACCCCGGTGTACAGATTCTGCTTACAACTCCGATGGAGTGCGACCGTAGTGTTTATACCTCTGTTAAGAAGAAGGTAAAGGTGCCGGTACGTTCCAGGCGTGGACGCAGGGGACGCCGTTCAAGCCGTACGGTTACAAAAACTGTGACAAGGCGTGTGCGCAGTTATGCAGTCAATTCCAATATCGCTCCCTTGCGTGAGGCTATCCTTAGATATGGACGTGACAACGGTGTCGCGGTCTATGACTTCTATGATGTCGCCGGGGGCAAGGGTGCGGCGTCGCGGTGGATTTCGGCCGGACTTTTCAGCCGCGACAGGGTTCACCACAGTTATAAAGGTTATCATTTACAGGGACGTCTCCTATATGAGGCTCTTGTCAGTGAGTTTAGAGATATAAAACAATGATTACAGATATATTTGACCGATTGAATATTGAATTGGACAAGGTGTGTGCGGTGCTTGGTTATGACCCGCAGAACCCGTTGTTGTTCAATACCGGGTTGTTCCTGATTCTGTTTGTGTTCTTTATCGGTCTCTACCGCATGTTAAGACGGTTCAAGACCGTCAAGATGATTTTTGTAATATTGTTTTCGCTGTATTTCTATTACAAGTCATCGGCCGGGTATTGTTTTATCCTGTTGGGGGTGTGTATAAGCGACTATCTGTTGGGAATATGGATGGGCAACGCTTCCAAGCGATGGGTCAGGAGACTCATTGTGTGGCTGAATGTGTTGATGAATGTCGGGATGCTCGTGTATTTCAAATACCTGAATCTGCTCATTGATACATTTGCCAATTTCACTGACGCCCGGTTTGATGTCCTTGACATCGTCCTGCCCGCCGGGATATCGTTCTTTACGTTCCGTTCAATCAGTTATATAGTTGATATTTACCGTGGCGTTATTTCCCCGTGTCGTAATTTCCTTGATTACACGTTTTTCCTGACATTCTTCCCGCCGTTGCTCGCCGGGCCTGTTGTCCGGGCAAAGGACATGCTTCCGCAGATTAAGGCTAACCCTATCGCAACGCGTGCAATGGTGAGCGAGGGGTTGTTCCTCGTCATGGCGGGGTTGATAAAGAAGGTGGTTGTTGCAGACTTTATCTCGGGGAATTTTGTAGACCGCGTCTTTGATAACCCTGCCCTATACAGCGGGATAGAGAACATAATAGCTGTATATGGTTTCACAATTCAGCTCTACTGTGACTTTTCAGGGTACAGTGATATGGCGATAGGTATCGCGTTGTTGCTCGGGTTCAGGTTCAAGGATAACTTTGCCGCTCCGTTCAAGGCGCAGAGTCCTACCGAGTTCTGGCATCGATGGCACATCTCGCTCTCGACATGGTTGCGGGACTATGTGTACATCCCCATGGGTGGTAACCGTTGCTCACGTTTCAGGGTCGGATTCAACAATGCTGCGACAATGGTAATCGGGGGGCTGTGGCATGGAGCGTCATGGATGTATGTGATATGGGGCGCGATTCACGGCGGAATGCTTGTGATACATAAGGAACTTAAACGCTTATTCCCACGGTTGCCTGAACACAAGAAAGGCACGCCGTGGCGTATGGCTGCAAATATGTTCCTGACATTCAATCTTGTCGCGTTCGCGTTCATGTTCTTCAGAGCGCGCTCGCTTGATGTCGTGGGTGACATGGTCGACCAAGTGGTGCATAATTTCCATGCGTCAGTACTGCCACAGTTTGTCGAGGGTTACTTCCTGATTGTGCTCGCGATGCTGTTAGGCTATTTCATGCATCTGTCGCCCAAACGGTGGAGTGACGGGGCAAAAGGCGTTTACGGTCGAATGCCATTGATTGTGCAGGCATTTATTCTCGCCATTGTGATTATCCTGATTATCCAGGTGCGTCAGAGCGACATCGTACCTTTCATATATCTACAATACTGATATTTCCCGGAGAGGAATGTCTCATATCAATCAACCGTTGGTTGGACGAACCTCTGAACCTTAACGAGATATTTCGTAAAGAGGCGATGAACGGGCCGTCCACGAGAACATCCAGCCAGGGTCTTAAGCGTTCAAAGCGATGGTCGTCCCATAGATGCTCGATTGTGAACCCGGTATAGCACCATAGTGAGTATCCTTCCTCGTGGATTCTACGTGCGAGTGACGCGAGTTCATTACTGTCCTGAAACAATGGGTCGCCACCTGAGAAGGTGACATTGAATTCCTCCTCCTTGATGCGTCCCATGATTTCCTCAACAGTCATTTCAGTCCCACCGTCCATATCCCAGGACTGCGGGTTATGGCATCCTTCGCAGTGGTGACTGCAACCTGCAAAATATATCGCTGTGCGAAGTCCCCGGCCGTCAACCGACGTGCCCGGGACAATATCCAATACTCTCAGCACTGTTTAAACTATAGACGTTACGCTATAAACTACTTATGCACCACCCGGTCATTTAGTTCGGCGAGTTTTGCATTGTTCCATCGGTCGGTGGTGCCGACGAGATAACCTGTTATACGTTGCAGCTTGTCGATGTTGTGGGAATGGCAGCAGGGGCATTCATCGAGGTTTTCAACGGCGTCCTCATGTCCGCAATCCATGCAGCGGTTACGGTTGTGGTTCACCGAGCCGTACCCGATGTTGTATTTGTCCATCAAGTCGACAATATCACTGATTGCCTCGGGGTTGTGGGTGGCATCACCGTCAATTTCGACATAGAATATGTGTCCTCCTCCGGTCAGTTCGTGGTAAGGAGCCTCGATTTTGGCTTTGTGGCGGGGAGAACACTTGTAGTATACCGGCACATGATTGGAGTTGGTGTAATATATCTTGTCGGTGATACCCGGTATTATGCCGAAACTCTTGCGGTCTTTCTGTGTGAATTTCCCTGAAAGGCCTTCAGCGGGTGTCGCAAGGACGGAATAGTTATGGCGGTATTTCTCCGAGAACTCATTTACGCGGGAACGCATGTGTTTGACGATGCGTAGGCCCAGAGCCTGTGATTCGGCACTTTCGCCGTGATGTTTGCCTGTCAGCGCGATGAGACATTCGGCGAGCCCGATGAACCCTATGCCGAGTGTGCCCTGGTTGATTACACTCTCGATTGTGTCGTTGGCCTTGAGGTTCTCGGCTCCGTTCCACAGACGGGACATGACGAGCGGGAACTGTTTGGCCATGGCTGTCTTTTGGAACTCGAAGCGGTCGTGGAGCTGACGGGCGGTGATGTCAAGGACTTCATCGAGTTTATCGAAGAATCGGCGTAGACGCTCCTCCTCATCCTTGATGTTCATGCACTCGATGGCGATGCGTACGATGTTGATTGTAGAGAAACTGATGTTCCCACGGCCGATTGATGTCTTTTCGCCGTAACGATTCTCAAATACGCGTGTGCGGCACCCCATTGTCGCCACTTCATAACGATAGCGTTCGGGGTCGTTTGCGTCCCATTTCTCGTGATGGTTGAACGTTGCGTCAAGGTTGACAAAGTTGGGGAAGAAACGTCGTGCCGTCACTTTGCATGCGAGTTTGTACAGGTCATAGTTGGGGTCTTCGGGCAGATAGCTGACACCTCGTTTCTTTTTCCATATCTGTATCGGAAAAATGGCTGTCGCCCCGTTGCCGACACCTTCGTAGGTCGAGTTTAGCAGTTCGCGTATCACACAGCGTCCCTCGGCCGAGGTGTCTGTGCCGTAGTTGATAGAACTGAAAACGACCTGATTGCCTCCGCGTGAATGGATGGTGTTCATGTTGTGGATGAATGCCTCCATGGCCTGGTGTACACGACTGACTGTGCGGTTTACGGCGTGCTGGCATGCGCGTTCGTCACCCGTCAGTCCGTCAAGTTCGCGGTGAATGAAGTCGTTGACAGGTGCGTTATAATATCCCGAGAGGTCGATGCCTGTCATTTCCTCCACGTTTTTCAACTCTTCGATATATGATGAGCGGACGAACGGGGCGAGGTAGAAGTCAAATGCCGGAATCGCCTGACCGCCGTGCATCTCGTTCTGTGCGGTCTCAAGTGAGATACAGGCGATGACGCTTGCGGTCTCGATGCGTTTGGCGGGGCGTGATTCACCGTGTCCCGCTATGAAGCCGTGTCTAAGTATCTTGTCAAGAGGGTGCTGTACGCATGTGAGGGATTTGGTAGGATAATAATCCTTGTCGTGAATGTGCAGGTAACCGTTGCGCACTGCGTCGCGTGCTTCCTGTGTCAGGAGGTAGTCATCGACAAACGGTTTGGTTGTCTCGCTGGCAAATTTCATCATCATTCCCGCTGGGGAGTCGGTGTTCATGTTGGCGTTCTCGCGGGTGATGTCATTGCTTTTGGCCTCGATGATTTCAAGAAACATGTCCCGTGTCTTAGCACGGCGTGCGATGCTGCGTTGGTCGCGGTAGGCGATATAGCGTTTTGCAACTTCCTTACGGGGGGATTTCATCAGTTCGACCTCCACGCGGTCCTGGATTTCCTCCACGGTCATACGTTCGTTGCCTGCCAGGGCGATGCGGTCGGTGATGCGGTGTATCAATGCCTCGTCCTCGCCCATCTCGGTCTGGAGCATGGCCTTGCGTATCGCTGCCTTTATTTTTTCTTCGTTGAAGCCGACAACGCGGCCGTCACGTTTGATTACAGTCTGTATCATGGTGTAGTTGTAATGATATATAGGATTTTTTGATGGAACAAAGATAGAAATTAGTATGAGATATTGCAAATTACAACGTGATAAATTTTTAAAAAGTTTTCCGTTTTGGAAAATTTTTGTAGGATGACATAAATGTAAAATGTTGATTATTAGGGTTGATTGTTTTTGTTTTGGGAAACTTTTAATTGTTTTGCATATTATATATTTGAATTTTTATGGCCGGATGGTTGTCCGATTAACGACACTGTGTGAGATGCTTGCTTTTGGTCGTTTTGACATAAATAAGTACCTTTGTTAAATCAAAATGCATTGGCATGGAAACGACCGATAAAGCATCGTGTAATGAGTTGGCCGCGCTTCTGGCCTGTCATGGAGTCAGAAGGGCGGTTGTGTCGCCGGGGTCGCGCAACGCGCCTTTATACACCGCGTTGAAGGCCTGTGGTGATATTTATGTCACAGTCATTGTCGATGAACGCTGCGCGGGTTTCTATGCGTTGGGACAGTCGTTGCAGAGCGGTGAGCCTGTTGCCGTGGTGTGTACTTCGGGCACGGCGTTGCTTAACCTTGCACCGGCGACAGCCGAGGCCTATTATAGATGTGTGCCGTTGATTGTGGTGTCGGCTGACCGTCCGGCCGAATGGATAGACCAGGATGATTCACAGACATTGAGACAGTATGAGGCACTGTCATCATACGTTAAGGGCAGTTATGATATTCCGGCTGTCGACACACCTTCGATGCGTTGGATGACTAACCGTCTAATCAATGATGCGATGTTGACCGCCATGTCGGGACGTCAAGGTCCAGTCCATATTAATGTTCAGCTTGATGTGCCTCTCGGTGGGAAAGCGGAATGTCACGAAAACGGGACACGTGTAATCGGACGCATTGTCCCTGAAGAACGGTTGTCAACGGCCGAGGCGCGTCTGATAGGGCGTGATATCTTTTCGCCTGTCAAAGTGATGATTGTCACCGGGTTCATGTCGCCTGACAACCGGCTGAACACAGCGTTGAGGAAACTTGCGTCCAAGCCTAACATAGTGGTGTTGACAGAGACGGTCTCTAATCTTCACGGGGAGGAGTTCATCGGGAGTATAGACTCGACACTCTGCCGTATAGATGGCAACCGGATTGGAGAATATGTCCCTGACGTGGTTATTACTGCCGGAGGTGCGCTCGTCTCTCGGTTCATAAAGAAATTTCTGCGGGAGAATCCTCCGCGTGAGCACTGGCATGTGGGACATACGCTGACCACGGTCGATTGTTTCAAGTCACTGACATCACGCATCGAGATGTCCCCTGCGATTTTTTTCAGGCAGCTTGCCTCGGCGGTGCAGCCTGACAGAGGGGAAAGCGGGTATGCGTCAATGTGGCATGCCTTGAAGGACTCGGCGCGGAGAAGCCATGAAGCATACGTTGATTCTGCGCCATGGAGCGACATGAAAGTGTTCGGTGTCCTTTCTCGCAGTCTACCGGTTGAATGGAACGTCCATTATTCCAACGGAACTCCGATAAGATACAGCCAACTGTTCCCGTCACGGTTTCATCGGGTGGACTGTAACAGAGGTGTCAGTGGGATAGACGGTTGTACATCGACCGCACTCGGGGCGTCGGCGTGCTACAGAGGGATAACGTTGCTTGTCACAGGCGATATGTCGGCTCAATATGACATCGGTGCGATGATGTCGGTCGGCCTTTCCGGGTCGTTTAAAATGATTGTGATGATGAATGGCGGAGGCGCGATATTCCGCTTTGTCGATTCGACCTCCGGGATGGATTGCCTTGACGAGTTTGTGAGCCGTCCTGCGAGATTGCCGTTACATGAGGTTTGCCGCGGTGTCGGGGCGCGTTATTTAGAGGCCCGTAATGCCGATGAACTGTCATCGGTTTTAAGTGATTTTATAACCGAGGAGGACAAGGCTGCGGTTTTGGCTGTCTATACCGATTCGGTGGTGAGTGCAATGACATTAAAGAATTATTTCAAGAATATAAAATGAGAGAATGGAAGACAATCAAGAAGTATGACGACATACTCTTTGAACAATACGGTAAAATTGCAAAAATAACGATAAATCGTCCGCAAGTGTATAACGCATTCAGGCCACATACCAATTTTGAGATGCTTGATGCCATGGCCTATTGTCGGGAGTCTCCGGAAATCGGGGTCGTAATCCTGACCGGGGCCGGGGACAAGGCTTTCTGTTCAGGCGGAGACCAGAAAGTGAAGGGCATAGGCGGTTATATCGATGATAACGGTGTGCCCCGTCTCAATGTGCTTGATTTGCACAAGGCAATCCGCTCTATCCCCAAGCCTGTAATCGCGATGGTGAACGGCTATGCCATAGGCGGTGGCCATGTGTTGCACGTACTCTGCGACCTTACAATCGCATCCGATAACGCACGGTTTGGGCAGACGGGACCGAAGGTCGGCAGCTTTGACGCCGGTTTCGGGTCATCCTATCTCGCGCGGTGTGTCGGACAGAAGAAGGCGCGTGAAATATGGTTCCTGTGTCGTCAATACACCGCCGAGGAGGCTGAACGTATGGGGATGGTGAACAAGGTCGTCCCGTTTGAACGGTTGGAGGATGAGACGGTGGAATGGTGTGAGACGATATTGAAGCGTAGTCCGATGGCAATCCGTATGATTAAACGTGCGCTCAACGCCGAGCTTGACGGGCAGCGTGGAATGATGGAATTTGCAGGTGACGCCACTCTGATGTACTATCTGATGGAGGAGGCACAGGAGGGCAAGAATGCGTTCCTTGAGAAGCGTGACCCTGATTTTGACAAGTTCCCCAAATTTCCCGGATGATGAAAGCGGCATACGCCCGTTATATATTAAGGTTTAAAGAGCCGGCTGTCACGTCAAGACAGACAATGACGGTAAAGGAGACCTATTTTGTCAGACTCGAAGATGAACATGGTTGCGCGATAGGGGAATGCGGATTATTCCGTGGTCTCGGATGTGACGACATTCCCGGTTATGAACAACGGCTTGCAATGGTGTGCCGTGACTTATCACACGGAGTGATGCCTGATATGGCCGATGTCCCTTCAATCAGGTTCGGAGTGGAAACCGCGCTTGCATGCCTTGAACATGGTAATCCGTGGCGTGTGAACGACACCGGTTGGGTTGACGGACTGATAAGGATGCCGATAAACGGCTTGGTGTGGATGGGTTCGAAACGGGAAATGTTGGAGCGCATAGACCGTAAACTTGATGCCGGTTTCCGCTGTATTAAAATCAAGGTAGGGGCAATCGGTTTTGATGATGAACTTGACTTGTTGAGACATGTCAGGAAACGGTACAGGCCGGAGGAACTGACATTGAGGCTTGATGCCAACGGAGGTTTTGCCACGGAGGATGTGATGGAGTGCCTTAAACGTTTGTCTGATTTCTCGGTTCATTCAATCGAGCAGCCGATTAAGGCGGGGCAGTATGAGGCCATGGCCCGTATATGTGATGAATCTCCGATACCGATTGCGTTGGATGAGGAATTGATAGGATTGAACCGTGTCGCGGATAAGGCGGCTATGCTTGATGCAGTCAAGCCGGCGTTTGTCATTCTCAAGCCATCGCTTTGCGGCGGTCTGACGGGGACAAGGGAATGGAAACGGCTTGCTGACGAACGTGGTATCGGTTCGTGGATAACATCGGCGCTTGAATCATCGGTGGGTTTGAACGCCGTGTCGCAGTTGGCCTGTGAATTGTATGGGGACAGTTGTTTCCCTCAAGGACTCGGGACAGGTGGTCTGTATGTGAACAATATTGATTCTCCGCTGAGACAATGTGAGGATTATCTGACATATAACACGTCATTGGCGTGGTCGATGCCTGTATTGCAATGGAACATTCCTTGATTCATAATGCTGATGAAGCCGTCAGGCGTTTTCTTGACGAATGGTTTGATGACTCGCCGTATATAACGGCGATGACATCCGGGTCGACCGGTGTGCCAAAGCCTATAAGGTTGTCGAAGGATGATATGTTGCGTTCGGCGCGTGCCACGTTACAATATCTCGGTATTAAAGACGGTTCTACGTTTGTCATGCCGTTGTCGGCCGGATACATAGCCGGAAAGATGATGGTTGTGCGTGCGTTGGAGTCATCCTCCCGGTTGTATGTGGAGAAACCGACCAACCGGCCGTTGGCTTCAGCGTCTCACCATGGTGATGCCATCGGTCTTGTCCCGATTGTGCCATCGCAGATTGAGGGTCTCTTATCATCGCCCGCAATCGGAAGGATTGAGAATGTCATAGTCGGAGGCGCACCTATGTCGGTTGTTCAGGAGCGCATGTTGATAGACAGTGGGGTCAGGGCGTTTGCGACTTACGGGATGACCGAGACTTGCAGCCATGTGGCGATGAGGCCGGTGGGTGATGAGGAGTTTGAGGCGATGCCTGGCGTGGAATTTACCGTTGACAGTGATGGATGTCTTGTGATACATGCCTCCGGTTTCTCATACGGGGAGTTGCACACTAATGATGTGGTATCGTTGGCCGATTCCTGTCATTTCCGTTGGCTCGGGCGTCGCGACAATGTGATTAACTCGGGTGGCATAAAGATTCACCCTGAAGAAGTGGAGCGGCGTATTATGAAACAGATGGGCGATGTGACGTTCTATATCACCTCGCGTGAAAGCGGTAAGTGGGGGAGTGAAGCTGTGCTTGTAGTAGACCGTGAAATTGATTCAGAGGTTGTTATGGCTGAAATTGAAAGGATACTGCCACGGACACACCTACCTAAGGATATAATTGTAGACCCATGCCCGGTCTATACATCAAGCGGTAAATTGAAGAGAAAGAAGTTTTGAAGGGAATCGGTTTTATCCGAATTTGCTGATTTTTCGCAGCATTGGCTCGTTGATGAGCTTGATGCGGCGGCCGTCAACGATGATTATTTTTTCATTTACAAAACTTGTAAGCGTCCTGATGGCGTTGGAGGTCGTCATGTTGGATAGGTTGGCGAGGTCTTCACGTGCCATGTAGATGCGTAATGTCGTCCCGTCATCCTCATATCCATAGTTGTCCTTTAGCACGATTAAAGCCTCGGCAAGGCGACCGCGTATATGTTTCTGTGTCAGATTGACGATTTTTGTATCGCTGTGACCGAGATTGCGTGACAGCTCGTGGATGAAAAACATTGCAAGCCGGTTGTTGCTTTCAAGCAACTCCATCACAAGTTTCATCGGTACTGTGCCGAGCGTGGAAGGCTCGAGCGTTGCTGCGCTGGAGACGTATGGTTCTCCGGCAAAGTATGCGCGGTAGCCGAAATATTGGACAGGCCTTATTAAACGGAGTATCTGTACGCGGCCTCCGACACCGTCCTTGAATTTCTTGACCTTTCCTTTGAGAATAACCCATAGGAATTCAGGGTCTTCTTTTTCGCCGTACACAATCTGGTTTTTCTTGAAATTGTGTATGGTGAAATTGTCGATTATACGGCGTTTTTCCTCGCCGGTAAGAATCGACCAAAGGTCATAAAGGTCTTCGTTCATAACCTTTTCTAACGCGCTTTTAATCATAAATCTTGAGATTAGCTACAAAATTATGTTATATAACATGCAAATTTACATTGAATTAATCATAATATGTATAGTTTTAACATTATTTTGCTATAATTTATCGAGTATTGATTTTTTAAGGAAAAATTTCTCTATTAATTTGGATTTCTAAACTCTTGATGTTATCTTTGTGTTGTAATAATAAAGCAAGAGAGCCGCAAAGACATACCCACATCAAAGTAGATTGGGAAACTCATCAATTACAATCGAAATACCGAGACAAGCTTAGCCGGGCGATGGCGGGCCCCAACCTCTGCAGAGGTGACTTTCAGTCCAGGCGGATTACAAAGTCCGACGAGCACTCAAATCCTGTCATTCGGAGTTTCATCGCATCCTTTGGTGTGGAATTTAAAGGACGGTCACGATATATAATATCGTGACCGTCTCATTCTATATTCGGTGTCTTGTGGCTTTTGGGGAACGCAAAATCAGGTAAGATGCAGCCATGGCCGCATCTTACCTGATTACGACATATTTTAATGGAGTTCAGCAACGTCCCCTAAAATTCATGATTGGAGGGAGTTGACAGCGTTGGATTGTAGGCGGGGTGATGTCGCGATTACATTGCGTATGTCGGAGTCGGTGCCGTGGAACGGCCCTGAATGACCGAGTTTGAGCGTACACATCGCGGCGGCGTATGTCCCTGCGTCAAAATAGGAGTCCCCCCGGCTGCGACGGTAAAGGTAGCCGGCCATGTAGGTGTCGCCACATCCTGTCGCGTCAACGACCTCCGGGGTATAGAATGCCGGTATTTCATGGAAACGGCCATCGGCATATATCAGCGAGCCTCCATCGCCAAGTGTGAGCAACACTTCGCGGCATCCCCATTGGCTTAATTTCAATGCTGCATCATGCGGGTCTGACAATCCTGTCAATGTCTCCATCTCCTTTTCGTTCGCTTTCAGGATGTCTATGTACCTGAGGGCATCGAGTTTGTCTTCCCAGTCGATTGCATACACTTTTTCACCACGGACTTCCCGTAAGTATCCTTGCGCGTCTACCGACACCAATCCTCGGGACGAGAGATGCTTGATTACATCTAAAGAAAAATCATCGGCAAGGAGAGTCCCGAGATGGAATATGCCCGCATTAGCCTCTTTCAGCTTATCAACCGTGAACGGGTCGGCCTTGGCGAGGACGCGTTGCGTGCGTTCGTTTTGGTTTTCGCCATAACGGTTCTCAAAGTACACAGAGCATCGGCTCGGAATGACATCGACATCGATTCCCTTCGCGCGGATTTCGTTGACTGCTTTCATTTCGCTGTCGGCGAGTGACGTGATTAGCTTGAAGCCGTTATGGTCGAGGCCGCTCAGGGCATGGGCGAAATAGAATGCAGTGCCACCGGGAATGTGCACCGTGTGGCGGGGGGTTACAATTTTGTCAAGGGTTATGTGCCCTATGCAACATATATCGGATTTATGTGTCATATTCATGAATTTTTTAATCGGCCGGTCATTGCCATGTAGGCGTAGGTCAATACGATGGCATAACCTATCGTCGGTACGATAAATGCTGTTGACATGGAGGTGGAATCAGCCACCCATCCCATGAGGAAGGTGCCTACCGCTCCGCCTAACGGGGTCATCATCAGGAATGAGGATGCAATCTTGGTGGACTGTCCCGACAGACGGCTTATGGTTATCGCGAAAATGGTTGGGAACATGATGGCCTCGAACGCGTAACAGATGAAAAGGCCGCAACGCGACAACAGGGCGATATCTGATACAACCAACGCACCACCGATGACGGTCATTATACCGCATACGGTCAACGCTTTCTCGGCCCGCACCCGTTTCATTATGGCACTGCCCGCAACGCGTGCTATCATGAACAGTCCCAAGGCATCGAATGACAATACCGCCGTAGCTGTCATCTTATCCATCCATCCATCGTCAGTGACATAGTTGATGAACAGGCTGTTGATTGAAATCTCGGCGATTTCATAACAAAACAGTGCGAATAATCCGAGCCTGAAGTGACGCGAATGCCATAACATGTCTATTGTTCCTCGAGTCCCTTTGTCATAGGTGTCGTTATCCGATGATTCCACTTTGATTTCAGGTAGTTTCACTCTCGTAAAGACCAGTGCCACAAGCATCACGATTATCCCCATCACGGTATATGGGATGGCGACCGACCCTGAACCGTTATTGTCGGAAAACAAGAATCCCCCCACAAGCACCGGCCCTAATATGCACCCCAGTCCATTGAATGACTGGGCGAGGTTTAGGCGACTGGCAGCCGTATCGGGACTGCCAAGTTCAGCTGCGTAAGGATTGGCGGCTGTTTCAAGCACCGCCAGTCCGCATCCGATAACAAATAGTGCGATGAGAAAAAATTCAAATGAGGCCAGCGTGTCGCCCGGAATGAACAGCAACGAGCCTATTGCGAACAGTGCAAGTCCCATTATGACCCCACGGCGGTAACCGTGACGGGTGATGAATATTCCGGCCGGGAGTGCCATGAGTGCGTATGCGACGTAGGTGGTGGCCTGTACCATTGTAGAACGCACGATTGAAACATCCATCGACTCCTGGAAATGTTTGTTAAGTACATCGAGGATGGCACGTGCGAAACCCCACATGAAAAATAGCGAGGTGATTAGAATGAACGGCAGCAGATATTGGCGGCTTACAAGAGGGTTCTTAACATTTGACATATCAGTAGTGTTTTATGCTTTAATCATCGAAATCGTCGTCATCATCCAGGTCAAAATCAAAGTCCCAGCCTGTGCTTTCCTCTGTGAACCGTGATAATTCACGCCCTTCCCGTTTGGTGGGGCGTCCGAGGCCTTTGCGTCGGTCGATGAATCCCGATATCTTGACGATGTCGAGGAGGTCAAGCTCGCTTTGAGGGGTGATATTTTCCATATATTCAGGGACAAGTTTCGCGCCGAGGCGGTTTTCGGTGAGAGCAAGTACCCTGAATGAATAGGTCACGGGGGACTTCCTGACTTTCACGATGTCGCCGACCTTGATTGTGCGTGACGGTTTTGCTACGGCATCACCCACCGATACACGGCCTTTCTTGCAGGCCTCGGCTGCGATGGTGCGTGTCTTGTATATACGCATCGCCCATATCCATTTGTCTATTCTGACTTCGCCTTTAGCCATGTCACTTGTTGTTGAATGTGTTCATTGTCAGATTGATACCTGCAAGGCAGAACGATTTGACGGCATCGTCGGCTACCTCGATGCGGGAGGGGAGTGTTTCCTGTTGTTCAGGGGTGAAATTACCGAGGACATAGTCTATCTGGCATCCTCGGGGAAAATCGTTCCCTATACCGAATCTCAGGCGAGGGTAGGCCTGCGTTCCAAGCATCTGTGCGATGTTTTTCAAGCCGTTGTGCCCGGCATCGCTTCCTGATGGCTTGATGCGTATTGCGCCGAACGGGAGGGCAATGTCATCGACAATGACAAGGATGTTGTTTAGGTCGATACCTTCCTTTTCTTTCCAATAACGGACGGCGTTGCCCGACAGATTCATGTAGGTCGATGGTTTCAGGAGCGTCAGTTGACGGTTCTTAAGCCTCATTCTTGCGATGTCGCCGTAGCGTTCGGTTGAAAAAGAAATATTGGATGCCTCGGCTAAGGCATCCAATATTTTAAAACCTATGTTATGACGGGTCTCGGCATATTCGTTACCGATGTTGCCCAACCCGACAATAAGATATTTCATCTAATCAGGTTGATTGGTGGGTTATGCATTGGCTGCTGCGGCCTGTGCGCCACGTGCGGCGCGTGTCAACTGAACGGCGCATACAACAGCGTTCTTGGCGTTCATCAGCTGGAGACCCTCGAAGTGTAGGTCGCCAATCTGGAGAGTCTTGCCCAGGCCGAGGTTATCAACATTGATGACAACGCGTTCAGGGATTTCGGTATAGATTGCGCGAACCTTGATTTTCTTCATCGAGAGGGTAAGTTTACCACCGGCTTTCACACCTTCGGCGTGGCCTTCGAGTTTGACGGGGACTTCGATGGTGACAGGCTTCTTGTCGTTCACTTCGAGGAGGTCGATGTGAAGGATGGTGTCCTTTACGGGGTGGAATTGGATGTCCTTGAGGACGGCCATGCGCTTTTCACCGTTAACGTCAAGTTCGATGGCGAAAATGTCGGGGGTGTATATGAGTTTGCGGACAGCGTCCTGTGTTACAACAAGGTCGGTCGTGATAAGTCCTTTGCCATTGCCGATTTCAATGAGCTTTTCGCCCGGTTTCAAAGCTGTGGTATAGGGGAGTTCCACGATTGCGCCTCCGTTGAGTACAACGGGAATCTTGTCTTCTTTGCGAATAAGTTTGGCGGCCTTCTTCCCGAGGTCGGTGCGAGGCTCGGCTGTCAATTGAAATACTTTCATTGCGATTTTAATTATGAAATGTGTTACTAAAAATTAAGATGCTCCTTAATTTCCCATCACACGTAATGTAGGGGCATTTCGGAAAGCGTCGGCAAAGGTACGTTATTTAACCGAGATTAACAAGTGATTGGATAAAAAAGTGGAGGTGGGTGTGACTGTTATATTTAAATGTTGTATATTTGCACGATAAAATTGCCAATCAGGCTCTGATAATGATATCAAATCTGTTGAATCAAGATAAATTACATGACCTTGCTTCAAGGTTGCAGGATGCCCGTCACATCGTCATAACTTGCCATGTGTCGCCTGACGGTGATGCGCTTGGCTCGTCATTGGGATTGATGCATGTATTGAAGCGTATGGGCAAGAATGTCCATGTAGTCACTCCCGATAACCCGCCCCGTCAGCTTCAGTTCCTGCCTGGGATAAAATCGCTTGTTGTCGCGACAAGGAGCCCGGAGGTGGCACGCAGCCATTTTGAACGGGCCGACCTCGTGTTCTGTCTTGACTTCAATGCGATGAAACGGCTTGATGAGATGGCATGTATGCTTGAGTCGTCCCGTGCGGTCAGGATATTGGTGGACCACCATCTCGGCCTGGAAATCGATGCGGATATTGTATTCTCACATCCCGAATCCTCGTCCACCTCGGCCTTGGTATTCAGGATGCTTTATCAGCTCGGGTGGCTTGACAAGATGACGTTGCAGTCAGCTGAATGTATATATACAGGCATGATGACCGACACGGGTAATTTCTCATATAATTCCAATGACCCCGATTTGTATGAGATTGTGGCAGAGCTTGTCAGGCTCGGTGTCGACAAGGACCGGCTTTATACGCTTGTGTTCAATACAAGCAGCGAGTCTCGTCTTCGCTTGTGCTCATACGCGCTGTATGATAAAATGCGCATTATCCCTGAAATCAATTGTGCGCTGATTGCGCTGTCGCTCGATGAGTTGAAGCGGTTCAATTACCGTAAGGGCGACACCGAGAGCCTGGTTAATGTCCCGTTGAGTATCCCTGAAGTGAGTTTCTCGGTGTTTATGCGGCAGGATGAACCTGAATATGTCAAGGTTTCCACCCGTTCCAAAGGGACGTTCTCGGTCAGTCGTCTGTGTGAGACCTATTTCGGCGGCGGTGGACACCGTAACGCGGCGGGCGGTGAGTTCCACGGCTCTCTTGACGAGGCGGTGGAATACTTTATGTCACATGTCGGGGATTATCCGGCGTTTAATGAAGAATAAAAGGTTGTTTCAAATAAATGTAATGTTAATATAATGAAAAGAAAAATCCTGTCAGTATATATGTCATTTGCGGCTATCGTCGGTATGATGTCGTTGGTCTCTTGCGATGACAATAAAAGCTATGCCGAGTTGTTGACCGATGAGAATAAGTCGGTCAACCGGTTTCTTGCCGAGCAGCGTGTGATAATGAAGATTCCGTCAGACTCGGTGTTTGAAATCGGTGCTGATGCTCCCTATTATCAGCTTGACGAGGAGGGTAATGTCTATATGCAGGTCCTTGAAAAAGGGTCTGATGTCAAACCCGAGGCCGGGCAGCAGGTGTATTTCAGGTTCCTTAGATATAATCTGCACAACTATGTGATTGGTGGCGACAATGTCGGGGTCGGTAACGCCGATGATGTGTCGGACGATGGAATCGGTGCGACATCTTTCTATCTTGACAAATACGACCTTCCGTCATCCGCACAGTTCGGGCAGGGGATTCAGATGCCGATGCACTTTTTTGGATACGATGCCAAGGTGAACCTTGTGATTAAATCGCAATATGGGTTGTCGAGTGAAATCGCCAATGTCGTGCCCTATCTCTACACTATAACCTATTATAAACGTCAGAGCTGATACAGTCATGTCATTGATTAAGTCAATTTCAGGAATCAGGGGCACTATAGGAGGTGTTCCCGGAGAGGGGCTTTCGCCACTCGATATTGTGAAATTCACGGCCGCATACGCGACGTTCATCTCACGGACTACCACACGCGGTTCTCGCACCATTGTGGTTGGGCGCGATGCCCGTCTGTCGGGTCGTATGGTTAACGACATCGTTGTCGGGACTCTATGCGGAATGGGTTTTGATGTCGTTAACATAGGCCTTGCATCGACCCCCACGACCGAAATGGCTGTTGTTGAGGAAAAAGCGTGTGGCGGCATCATATTGACGGCAAGTCACAATCCTAAACAATGGAACGCCTTGAAACTCCTTAACGAGCAGGGTGAGTTTCTGAATGACAGTCAGGGACGAGAGGTGCTGCGAATCGCCGAGAGCGGGGAGTACGCCTTTGCCGATGTCGATTCGTTGGGGCATGAGTATGTCAATAACACCTGTAACCGCCGGCATATTGAGAAGGTGCTTGCGCTTGACCTTGTGGACGTTGACGCGATAAGGGCCGCTGATTTCACAGTGGCGGTCGATGCCGTCAATTCGGTCGGCGGGATTGTCATCCCTGAATTGTTGCACGCCCTCGGTGTTAAGAATATAATCGAACTCAACTGCGAGGCTACAGGTCGGTTTGCGCATACGCCCGAGCCGATTCCTGAAAACCTGACGCAGATAGCCGGACTCATGAAGCAAGGTGTAGCCGATGTGGGGTTTGTCGTGGACCCCGATGTTGACCGTCTTGCGATTGTAATGGAGAACGGGGAGATGTTTGTCGAGGAATATACGCTCGTCGCTATCGCTGATTATGTGCTGTCCCATACGCCCGGTGCGACCGTCAGCAATCTTAGTTCTTCACGTGCGTTGCGTGATGTCACCGAGCGTCATGGATGTTCCTATTCGGCGGCTGCCGTTGGAGAAGTCAATGTGACGACCAAGATGAAAGAGACCGGCGCGGTAATCGGTGGTGAAGGCAATGGCGGCGTGATTTACCCTGCGTCACACTATGGACGGGATGCTCTGGTGGGTGTCGCCTTGTTCCTGACATTGCTCGCAAAGAGCGGGAAGAAAGTCTCGGAGTTGAAAAAGACTTATCCGGCTTATTCGATTTCAAAGAATAAAATCGAATTGACCCCCGATATTGATGTGGACGCTGTCCTCGAGGCTGTCAAGTCTCGTTACGCATCGGAGAAAATCACCGATATTGACGGTGTGAAAATCGATTTCCCTGAAAGCTGGGTGCATCTGCGCAAGTCCAACACCGAGCCGATTATACGTATATACTCCGAGGCGGCCACGCTTGACGAGGCCGACCGTCTCGCCGAGTCAATCAAGGCAGTCATCAATGACGTTGTAAATCATTGATACAACAAGATATGAAACGGGCGGGACTCTGATATCAGAGTCCCGCCCGTTTTGGTTATTTATAAGTCGTTATGTCACTTTTCGCGGGCGAGGATGAGCGCGGAATAGGGGGCGACATCAAGTCTCCCACCTTTGGAGAAACCAATCCCTTCGGCATTGATGACACCGTCGCTGGCTATGACAATCCAGTTGCCGCGTGTGACCTTGACTGACTGTGGTTTGTCAGAACCGTTGAACACGAGTTTGATTTCTTTCCAATTGTCACCGTTGGCATTGTCTTTTAGTGAGTATGAAATCAGGTTGGGTGCGTCGACTTTGTCAAATACAAGGTGCTTGGCGATTTGCTCGCTTGTCGTCATGCGGAATGCCGGATGAGACTTGCGTAGTTTGATGAGTTCGCGGTAGTAGTTGAACTGCGCGGCGTTATCGTGTTTGAGAGTCCAGTCGATTGCGTTTATTGAATCGGGGGATTTGTAGGAGTTGTGGACTCCCTTCTTGTCGCGGAAGATTTCTTCACCTGTCCATAAGAACGGAGTGCCTTGGGACGTGAATACGATTGTCTGTGCAAGACGGGCAACACGTTGACGGAGCGAATCCGATGCCTCCGGCATTGATTTGCGTAGTTTGTCGGTGAGCATCAGGTCGTCATGGCATGACACATAGTTGATTATTTGTGTCGGCGAGGATGCGTATGCGAATTTTGAGATATTCCCTTTGGAATAATCGACTTGCGGATGGGCGGTTGATGCCACGATGCCTATCTTGACAGTCTCCTCGTTGCCGGGTTTGCCTGACGCGAATCCACGGTCGGCCGCATTGCTGTAATGACCTTTTATTGCATCGCGTATATCATCGCTGAATACAGCGATTTGTGGCATTTTTGATACATTCTCTTTTAGGGCGCGGCGTTCAACAGGAAGTGGGGAATCCCCGGCTGTCCATCCTTCGCCGTATATGAATATATCAGGATTTATTTCCTTTAGGGCGGCTGCCACTTGGTTCATGGTCTCCGTGTCATGAATCGCCATGAGGTCAAAGCGGAATCCGTCGATATGGTATTCCTTTGCCCAGTATTTTACGGAATTGATTATAAAATCGCGCATCTGCTGCCGTTCCGATGCGGTCTCGTTGCCGCATCCTGATGCATCACTGTAGCTTCCGTCGGGGCGGTGGCGATAGTAATATCCGGGGGCAGTCAGGGAGAAATTGGAATCATCATTTTGGGCCGTATGGTTATAAACAACATCCATAACTACGCCTATGCCGTTATCATGAAGGTTTTTAATCATCTCTTTCATTTCAGTGATGCGCGTTGCCGGGTCGGCCGGGTTGGTCGAATAAGAGCCTTCGGGCGCGTTGTAGTTGAAAGGGTCGTACCCCCAGTTGTATTGATTGGAGGGTAGATTGGCTTCGTCCACCGAATTATAGTCGTAGGATGGAAGGATGTGTACATGCGTTACCCCCAGTTCCTTGAGGTGGTCGATGCCTGTGCTTTCGCCTGTCAGGTTGTGGGTCCCGCTTTCAGTCAGGGCGAGGAATTTGCCTTTGTTTACGATTCCCGATGATGGGTGTTCCGAGAAATCGCGATGGTGCATCTCGTATATCACCGCGTCTGTTATATTTTTCAGCGCAGGGCCACGGTCTTTATCCCAACCTTCGGGGTTTGTCGTCGCGAAGTCGATGATTGCTGCCCGTTCTCCGTTTGTACCGACAGCTTTCGCCCATACTCCCGGGGTCTCTGCGAGCCACTTGCCGTGATATTTAATTTGGAATGTATAGAATTTGCCGTATAATCTGTTAGGGACGTTTGTGACCCATGCGCCTCCGTCACTACGTTTCATCGCCAATGTATCGGTGGCGGTGGAATTACGGTCGGTGGGATACAACATCACTCTGGCCGCCTCGGCTTCAGGTGACCAAAGCCTGAATTTTGTGCCGTTGGCGTCAACCGTCAGTTCAAGGTCTTCGCCGTTGTAGGTGGGGAACTTGTCATAGTCGGGCATCTCTGTGCCGGTCGCGTTTTCAGGCATTGCAAATAACATTAGGCCGGAAAGTGCCCCGGCAATTAGAATTTTGGATTTCATCAAATGTAAAATGGTAAGTATTAATGATATAATCTAATTTTATTAAAGAATCGATTGATGGTTGGAGCCTGTTAATTCCAAACATACCCTTAACGCAATCTTTGATAATGGGGTTGCAATCGGAAGGATGGTCTGTTGTCAGGCTATTTTACAATGACTTTCTTGAACCACTCGTTGCATTTAACGATGTAGTACCCTTGTGGCAAATCTATAGTGACGCTTGAATCTGTTATTGTTATCTGCTTGACGAGTTGGCCGGTAATTGAGTATATAGCGAAATGGCATGACTTCCCAGAACCGGATGTTAACTCAAGTCCTCCTGGTATAACTCTGACGGACGGCTCGTTTTTGACAATCTCCGATGAGAGATTGTCGATTGCCGGAGTGGCTTGCATACCGACCCCGGTGCATAACAGGGCGGCGGATGCGGCTATGTGCAATAGAAAATTTCTCATAACGTCAGTTTCGGTTGTTTAGAAGCTGTTTAAAAATATCTGTTAAATAGAGGCGGATGATTTTTAGGCAATTTTGATTTAAGTCGCGGGAGCATAGCGAGCTATGAGACCAAGACGCGAATCAAAATTAACAAAAAGCAGCCGGACAATATTTATTTTATAAGGTGCTATAAAAAGCGGTTAAACATTAAATTAATCAACAAAGCTGCATGAATCATGTTTTCGATAGTCTCGCGTCTTTAAGCATCTTCGCCCCTTTGGCGCAGTCACGTAGCTCGCTACGCTCCCTTGCCTGCATGGGCGAAGCCATCTTAAATACGCGACCTCTATTTTAACATAGATTTTTAAACAGCTTCTTATTACAAAGTTAGTGCGAATAATTGTCAAATCCAAGACGTGTCGGAGCGTTTTAAATAAATATAACACTATGTGTGAATTTTTCAGGCTGAGCATCCGCCATCTTTGAAAAATTTTATTAATTTTGTAACGAACTATATGGCTACATGTCGGCAATGGCGACCATGTAACCATATCTTTGTGCTTAATATATTGATATATAAAACTATATGAAAAAATTTTTTCAAGTGTTCCTTGGCTCGATGGCGGCAATATGGCTGTCATTCGGGTTATGTTTCTTTGGCTTGATAATGTTCTTTATTCTCGCTGTGGCAAAGAGTGCCACTGGTGAGACTGTCAAGGTGAAGGATAATTCAATACTTTTAATCGCCCTTGACTGTGATGTGGTTGACCGTCCTGCGAGCCGTAAATTTATTGAGCAGATTCAATCTCCTGATTATAAATCTATAGCGTTGAATGAAATACTTGCATCGGTTGATGCTGCCGCCGATGACGACCGCATAAAAGGGATTTTCCTTAAATGTGACGGCGGTTCGGCGGGACTCGCGCAGTCACAGTCAATCATAGACGCTATCGGGCGTTTCAAGAAGTCGGGTAAATGGGTGTATGCCTATTCCGATAATTACACTCAAGGGAACTATTTCATCGCTACTGCAGCCGACAGTATTTTCCTGAATCCCATAGGCGGAGTTGATATACATGGTTTAAGTGCCACGACACTATATTTTAAAGAACTTCTTGAAAAAGTCGGGGTTAATGCACAGGTTGTCAAGGTAGGTACGTACAAAAGCGCGGTTGAACCGTTTTTGCTTGACAGCATGAGTGCCGCGTCAAGGGAGCAGCAGAGGGTTTACCTCGGTAACATGTGGGGGTGTGTCAAAGAGCAGATTGCCAAGGCGCGCAAGGTCACTCCCGAAAAAGTAAATGAATGGGCCGACAGTTTCATCATGACACGTCAGGCACCGTTCTTCCTAAGTCAAAAAATTGTGGATAAGGTGGTTTACGGGCATGAGATGGAAGAACGTCTTGAAAACCTTACCGGTGAGGATGAGCTCAACCTCGTGACACCGTCACAATATTGCAAGGCGATGAATCTGATAAATGATATCAAGGGTTTGGAGTCCCGGATTGCAGTGTTGTATGCCATCGGTGATATTGTCGATGACGGCGACGAGGGGATTGTCGCGTCAAAGATTGTCCCTGAAATCATGGAACTTGCCGAGGATGACGATATTGACGGTTTGGTGTTGCGCGTTAACTCGGGTGGAGGAAGTGCATACGCTTCTGAACAGATATGGGAGGCTCTTGAACAATACAAGAAGCTGACAGGCAATCCGTTTTATGTCTCGATGGGTGACGTTGCAGCATCGGGTGGATATTACATCTCGTGTGGTGCCGACAAGATATATGCCGACCCTCTGACGCTCACCGGCTCAATCGGTATTTTCGGCATTATACCTGAAATGTCGGGATTGCTTAATGACAAGCTCGGAGTTCACACCGGGACTGTCGCCACCAATCCCACGGGACTGTTCCCGTCATTGATGAAACCGATGACCCCGATGCAGCGTGCCGCAATGCAACGTTATGTTGACCAGGGTTATGACCTGTTCACCAAACGTTGCGCCGAGGGACGCAACATGTCCCAGGATTCAATCAAGGCGATAGCCGAAGGACGAGTCTGGGACGGCTCGATGGCCTTGCGTATAGGTCTTGTTGACAAACTCGGAGGACTTGATGTGGTTGTCGCAGACATGGCCAAGGCGATAGGCAAGGGAGAGTATGAAATCGTTGAATACCCCAAACTCAAAAATAAATGGTGGGAGGAATTCATGGAACTGAATTCACAGCTTGAGGATGCCGCCATTTCACGTGAACTTGGTGCGGCACGGCCATTATATGAGACAATGCGTGGTATCATGGAGATGTCTACATTGCAATGTCGTATGGATTATGTAACCATTCAATAATACGATATCCTTTTATATGGCCCGGAACAAGTTGCTCTCAAAGTTGCTGTTATTCCCGATATCTCGCATATATGGGATGGTGGTGGCTGTGCGCAACAAGATGTTTGATTCGGGCATCCTGAAACAACATGAGTTTGATGTCCCTGTCATAACGGTGGGGAATATCGCCATGGGAGGGACTGGGAAGACCCCTCACACCGAATATGTAGTCGACTCTTTGCGTGACGATTATACAATCGGGGTCCTTAGCCGGGGATACAAGCGAAAGACCAAGGGATTTGTCCTGGCGACAAAACGCTCACGTCCCGAGGATATCGGAGACGAGCCATATCAGATATATCATAAATACGGCAAAGAAGTTACCGTAGCCGTGTGTGAGAGCCGTGTGGAAGGTATCAAGAGAATGCTTGAGATAAATCCGCGTATAAATCTTGTGGTCCTTGATGATGCATTCCAACATCGGTACGTGAAACCGTCCATCTCTATAGTCCTCACAGAATATAACCGGCCGGTGTTCTATGACGACCTGTTGCCGTATGGCAGGTTGCGTGAACCTGTGAACGCCCTTAACCGTGCCGATGTCGTGATTGTCACGAAATGTCCTGACGAGGTGAAACCGATGGATTTCAGGATTTACAAGGAAGCCTTGAATCTGTACCCCTATCAGAAACTGTTTTATTCAACCTACGCCTACGGACACCTTGTCTCGGTCTTTCCCGAATCGGTCCAATACATCCCTTACCTTGACTGGCTGACTCCCGATGACTCGATACTTGTGCTCACCGGGGTCGCCAACCCTAGGCCATTTGTTAGGCATTTGCGTAAATTTAAGGCGCGAGTGAAGGTGAGACGTTATAATGACCATCACAACTATACCCACGGTGACATGGAGTCTATCCTGAAGAAATTCAATGAACTCCCGGGTAACCGCAAGTTCATTATAACCACCGAGAAAGATGCCGTGAGATTGTCCAATAATCCGTATTTTCCCCATAAACTGAAATCATGTATCTTCTATCTGCCGATAAAAGTGGAATTCCTGCCCCAGTGCGAGGGTGACTTCGTGCAGGCGGTCAAGACCCTTCTGCGAAACAATGCAACATTAAAGGCGTGAGATACCCTGAACTTTCAGTTTATTGTCCACGTTTATATCAATAACCAAATTAAGAGTTTAATTTATTATGTTAGAACAAATCAACCAGACAGCCGAATATTTGCGTTCTAAAGTTACAGAAATGCCTAAAATCGCCATAATACTTGGTACCGGACTTGGCTCGCTTGTAGACTATATGGAGGATAAACAAGTCATTCCCTATAGTGAGATACCTAATTTCCCCGTCTCTACAGTAGAGGGACACAGCGGTAATTTTATTTTCGGAAGCCTGGGTGGCAAACGTGTCATGGCCATGCAGGGACGGTTTCATTATTACGAAGGTTATGACATGAAAACTGTCACATTCCCGGTGAGGGTTATGAAGGCCCTTGGGGTGGAGACATTGTTTGTGAGCAACGCGTCGGGCGGCATGAACCCTGAATTTGTCGTCGGTGACGTGATGATTATAACCGACCATATAAACCTTTTCCCTGAACACCCTTTGCGCGGGAAGAACTATAATGAACTCGGAGTGCGTTTTCCGGCCATGACAGAGGCTTACAGCAAGAAACTTATCAAACTTGCCGATGAAATCGCCGAAGAAAAGGGGATACGTGCGATGCACGGTGTCTATGTCGGTGTTACAGGCCCTACATTCGAGACACCTGCCGAATATGAGTTCTACCGTGTCATCGGCGGTGACGCTGTAGGCATGTCAACGGTTCCGGAGGTGATTGTGGCCAACCATGCCGGCATGAAGGTTTTTGGCATATCGGTGATTACCGACCTCGGTGGCAAGGATATAACTGAAGTGCCCACTCATGAGGAGGTGCAGAAAGCCGCTATCGTGGCACAGCCCAAATGCCTTGAAATCATGAAGGAGCTTGTGAGACGAGCCGATTGAAAATGGAAGAAAAACAGACTGAAATATCGCAGCTCGGGGAGTTCGGTCTCATAGACCGTCTGACCGACGGCCTTGTTCCACGCAATGAATCGACATTGCGTGGTGTGGGCGATGACGGGGCGGTGTTGCGTTATCCTTCATCAGATGTCCTTGTCACGACTGACCTCCTGTTGGAGGGCGTTCATTTCGACCTGACCTACGTTCCGTTGAAACACTTGGGTTATAAGGCCGCAGTCGTGAATTTTTCCGATATTTACGCGATGAACGGAACGCCCCGGCAGATTACCGTGTCACTTGGAATCTCGAAACGCTTCACGGTAGAACATATCGAGGCTCTGTATAGCGGAATACGTCTCGCCTGTGAAATTTATGGCGTTGACCTTGTGGGTGGCGACACTACATCTTCGCGGCAGGGACTTGTCATAAGTATAACATGTATCGGCGATGCCTTGTCGGATGAAATCGTTTATCGTGACGGGGCGAAAGACACCGACCTGATATGTGTCTCGGGTGACCTCGGTTCAGCCTACATGGGTTTACAGTTGCTTGAACGGGAAAAAGTGGCTTCATCGGGACAACGTGACTTTGTCCCGCAGTTCCAGGGCAAGGAATATCTCGTCGAGCGACAGTTGAAACCGGAGGCACGACGTGACATCATCGAGGAATTGCATAAGGCCGATATAAAGCCTACCTCCATGATGGATATAAGCGATGGACTTAGCTCGGAGTTGTTGCATATATGCAAGCAAAGCCATACAGGATGCCGCATCTATGAAGACCGGATTCCCATAGACTATCAGACAGCCGTAATGGCCGAGGAACTTGGCATGAATCTTGTGACGGCCGCCCTCAATGGAGGGGAGGACTATGAGTTGTTGTTCACAGTCCCGTTGCATTATCATGAGAAAATCGAGAGTCTGCCGGGGATAAAGGTTATAGGCCATATAACTAAACCTGAACTCGGCTGTGCGATGATAACCCGTGACGGGAACGAGATAACGTTGAAGGCGCAGGGTTGGAATCCGCTTCTGGAGACCGATAGCGAGTAACACAATTATCGACAACGATGTTAAAGGAGAATCTCATTGAAATATATGTCAGGAGTTTCCGGGAGAACTGGGAGATGCCGGCGTTGACCGACTATGTGGGTCGCAATACGATGACATATTGCGACCTCGCCCGGCATATTGCAATCTGCCATCTGCTCTTCAAGCATTCGGGATTGAAACCCGGTGACAAGGTGGCTCTCATGGGCAAGAATACGATACAATGGGTGACAGTCTACATGGCGACCATAACATACGGGGCTGTCATTGTGCCTGTATTGGCTGAATTTAATCCCTTGGACGCGCAGCACATCATCAACCATTCGGGAAGTAAATTCCTGTTTGTCAATGATGCGATATTCGAGCATCTTGAATTTGAGAAAATGCCTGCGCTTAGGGCCGCGATGTCACTTGATAACCGTGAGCTTCTCGGAGAACATCCCGATAACAAGAATGCTGTCGAAAAAGTGTTGTCATCGTTGACAAAACGTTTTCGCCGTCAGTATCCTGACGGGTTTAAGGCTTCGGATGTGAAATATGCAATACGGCCGAATGATTCCCTTGCCGAAATTAATTATACGTCAGGGACTACAGGTTTTTCAAAAGGTGTCATGTTGACACTGAACAACTTGTGCGGCAATGTGGTGTTCGGTATTGAATCCAAGTTGCATTACCGCGGGTCGCGATGTCTGTCGTTCCTCCCATTGGCTCATGCCTACGGATGTGCGTTCGATATGTTAGTCCCGCTGGCTGTCGGGACTCATGTTACATTGTTGGGTCGTCTACCGACCCCGAAACTGTTGCTCAAAGCTCTTGCCGAGGTTCGCCCTAATCTTATAATATGTGTTCCTCTTATCCTGGAGAAAGTCTACAAGAATCAGTTGCAGCCGTTGCTTGCCAAGACATCCATGAAACGTCTGCTGTCCCTACCGCTTCTGTCAGGGATGGTCTACGGGAAAATCCGAAAGAAACTTGTCGATGCGTTCGGCGGGGAGTTTGAGGAGGTGATTGTCGGTGGTGCGCCGTTGAATCATGAGGTTGAGGAATTCCTTCATAAAATCAAGTTCCCGTTCACGGTAGGTTACGGGATGACCGAATGTGGCCCGTTAATCAGCTATACGCCGTGGCGCAAGTTCATTGTGGGGTCATCTGGTCGCACTCTGCCGGGATTGATGGAGTCCAAGGTCGAAAGCCGTGACCCGGAGAACATCCCTGGGGAAATATGCGTCAGAGGGGAGAATGTGATGAAAGGATATTATAAGAACTCTGCTGCGACCGAGGCTGTCCTCGATGCCGAGGGTTGGCTTCATACCGGCGACATGGGGACACGTTCGTCTGACGGTACAATATTTATCAAGGGCCGTTATAAGACAATGATTCTTAGTGCCAACGGTCAGAATATATACCCCGAGGAAATTGAGGCGAAGTTAAATAATATGCCTTTCGTTGCCGAGAGCCTTGTCGTTGAGCGTGGCAAACATCTTGTCGCACTGGTCTATCCCGACTATGAGGCGATGGACCGGGACGGCGTTACGAGCGACATGCTTCCACGGTTAATGGAAAAGGTGCGCGAGGAATTGAACCGACAGGTAGCGGCTTATGAGAGGATTGACCGTATACAGCTGATTGCCAATGAGTTTGAGAAAACACCGAAACGTTCAATCAAACGTTATCTCTACCAGTGACACTGCGGTCAGTCGATTATTAGTCTGAAATCGTCGTTGTCACGATAGGCCGGAAACTTCTCGCGGTCGGTGTTGAATTTGTCGTAGTCAAATTCAGCGAACAATATTTCATTCTCATCCATTCGCCCGATGCTGTCGCCCCAGTTGTTGAAAATGTCTGAATCGGTCGCCGGATAACTGCCGTAATCATCCGTTCCTGAACGGTTGCACCCGATGACAAACGCCTGGTTCTCTATGGCGCGGGCAATCAGCAGATGTCGGAACGCGTATGCGCGTGAATGCGCCCAGTTGGCCGGGAATATCAGGATGTCATATTCGTTTTCCCGTTTGCGGCACCACACCGGGAATCTTAGGTCGTAACAGACTGCGAGTTTTATATTCCATCCCCTGAACCTTATGATTGGTGATTCACGGTCGCCACGTGTGTACAGACGACCTTCGCCGCTTATGGTGAAAAGATGTCGTTTATCATAATAGTATTCATCGCCTGACGGTTCGATGAAGAACGCACGGTTGTAATAGTTTGACACTCCGTCTGTCGCTATGAAGCTGCCACAGATTGCGAATCCGTACCGGGTACTCCAGCGATGAATAGTGTCTATTGTGCGTCCCGAGTTGGTCTCGGCTATTTCTTCAAGGAGCGTGGGGTCTTGGATATATGCGGTGGTGAATGTCTCCGGGAGCACCACTAAATCAAGACCGAAGGGCAGCTTGCCCAATATTTTTTCGACGGCGTTAAGATTCCGGGCCTTATTCCCCCAGTTTATGTCAAGAGGGATGGCGGCGACTTTAAAAACGTTACTCATGTCAGTCGGTCAGTCAGTTGAAAATTTTTCAGGATACTTGCCCGTGAAACTGCTGTAATATCTCTTGATGTATCTCATGTCGGCGTCAGTGTCACCTGTCGGGGTGAACTCCGATGTAATCGAGATTGTCTTAGTCTTGTAATCGATTGCACCCAGGACAATGGGTACATCGGCCAGTTTTGCAATGTTCAGGAATCCGCTATGCCATTGTGATGTACGGCTGCGTGTCCCTTCAGGTGTTATCGCCAGTGCCATGCGTGTGGAGTTGTTGAATTTAGTCACGATAGAGTCGACAAGCGACTGTCGTTTTTCACCTTTGCCACGGGAAACAGGGATTCCTCCTATGGCTCTGAAAATACAGCCTAATGGAAAGAAAAACCAGGAGCTTTTCATTAGGAATCCGGCTTTGCGTCCCACCGCACCGTATGCGAGTTTCCCTAAGATAAAATCCCAGTTGGAGGTGTGGGGAGCCACACATATAATACATTTGGGATAGTCGGGGACTGTGACATCCACAGTCCATCCGGCTATCTTAAGAAGTAATTGGCAAAGGTTCATTATTGGAGATTGTCTAAATTTTTATCATTGAATTTTTATAGGTGTTTTACGATGATTTCCGTCATGCAGACGAGGGAGTGATGCGGGCATCATGACCGAGTCAAAGGGCGGAAAGCGCGTAAAACACCGTTTATTTAGTCTTTAAGGGATTGTCAAGGCTCTTTCGGGTCAATTTTTAAGTTCTCGCTCGTCAAATATTTCAATATTATCCTTGCTCGCCCTTAAAAATTCCCTCCGAAATAGCTCTTAAAAATTCTTATGAGAACCTTTAGCTCAATGAGCGCATGCTCATTAAAATTTTAGACAATCTCTTAGGCCTTGGCTGCTGATTTGTTGATTTCGCGTTGTTCGGGCGTGAGCGTTTTGTTCATATCGTTAACAATTTCATTCAGCTGATTGTTGAAATGTTCCTTTAATGAATTGAACGCTTTATGGTAATATTGAGTTTTGGCTTTGTTGTACCGGCTTCGTGTCTCGAAATCAGAAGGCTTTTTGTCAAAAGAAAATGAGACATTGGCGATGTTCTCTTGTTGCATATAAGCCAGTTTGATTACGATTTTTGTCAGGGCATCGGTATCGGCTTCGGGTAACATCTCTGATGCGATAATACATTCGGAGGCAACGTCGCCACAGACATTTCTGATTTGTTTCTTTAGGATTCGTTTGTTAGCCATGATTATTTGAATTTAGAATTATTTATAATTTCATAGGCGAGAGATGAGAAATTGCTTGAATTCGGCATAATTGGCCGACATCTTTTCATGATTGCGTCTTTGAGGATGTAGTCTCTTAATCGCAGGAGGTGCAGGTATTTCGTATCCAATTCCTTTTTCGATTGCATTTCTTGATTTTATCGGATGGGAACATTCAAGCACTATGCCTGTTTCTCCCGGTTTCAGGCTCTCACGCAATGACAGATATGCCGCCGCGGTGTCTTGGTCGAGAAGGTGACCGTTGGAGAAGTACACTTCTGCGATAGTGTCGATTATCATGTCATCGGTTGTTGACATGAAGATTATATCATTACAATCTGTCAGTCCATTACAGAGGCGTTTAAATCTTGGCAGATTGGTTCTCCATGCCATTTCTGACATTGGGCTGTTACCGGTTACGATAAATCTCTTTACCGGGAGTCCCATTCGCTTGGCTATGATGCCTGCCGAAAGGGTTGACAAGTTTCCGGCTGGGAATGCCATGACAATTTGAGACGGATTGACACCCGTCGCGACAGCCTTGGCGTATGGATAGATAAAATGCAGTATCTTTGAAAGAAACGTGACGATATTGATGGAGTTAGCCGATGTCAGTTTCATCGTGCCACGGAGGTCGTTGTCGAGAATCGCTGTCTTGGCAAGGTTGTGGCAATCGCCGTAGTCGCCGTGTACTTCAATTACCGTGGCCTTGTCTTGAATGGATGAGAGCTGACTTTCCGCGATATCTGTTATTTGTCTGGAGGGATACAGCGCAAACAGGTTAATCCCTGGGACACTGTCGAACGCCTTGGCCATAGCCACACCGGTGTCCCGTGATGTCGCCACGAGAATGTTTAGCGGGTCACCTACGTTTAATCCCAGGTTGCTGATGATTTTAGCCAAAAGTGTCGCGCCAATGTCCATTGCAGATAGGGTCGGGCCATGGTACAGTTCCGCCCCAAGGATTCCGGGTGTTATTTCAGCCAACGGCGTATCGATGTCGATAGTATCGGCGATGGCCTCTTTCATTGTGTCGGCCGATATTTCTTCGCCGAACAGAGAGTTCCCAGTCACGTATGTGATTTCATCCGATGACATCCCTCCGATATTATTAAAAAACGCTGTCGGTATAAATGGCAACCTTACAGGCATATATAGGCCACCATCAGGGGCGTATCCGTTTAAAATAGCTTCTGTCAGCGAAGCCTCGGGGGATGTCAGGCCGGTACTGTATAGGCGCATGGTTCAGATTATCTTGTCAGTCAAATTTCTTGCGGTGGAATGTGAATCCGCGTCCAAGATATTTCTCTCGTACAATCGGGTTGTCGGCAAGTTCCTCCGATGTGCCCTGGAACAGGATTTTACCTTCAAATAGCAGATATGCCCGGTCGGTTATGCTCAAGGTCTCCGGCGCGTTGTGGTCGGTGATGAGTATCCCTATGTTTTTCTCCTTGAGTTTGTAGACGATATACTGTATATCCTCCACGGCGATAGGGTCAACGCCGGCAAACGGCTCGTCGAGCATGATGAACTTGGGGTTTATCGCGAGGCAGCGTGCGATTTCGGTGCGTCGCCTCTCTCCGCCGGACAATTGGTCGCCAAGGTTTTTCCTGACCTTTTCAAGACGGAATTCCGAGATGAGGCTTTCAAGTTTCTCACGTTGGTACTCACGTGATGTGTTTGTCATCTCGAGCACGGAACGTATGTTGTTCTCGACACTTAGTTTACGGAACACCGAGGGCTCCTGGGCGAGGTAGCCGATGCCGTTCTGCGCACGTTTGTAGACCGGGTATTTGGTTATGTTCAGGTCGTTAAGGTATATCTCGCCTTCATTGGGTGTAATCAGTCCCACGGTCATGTAGAATGTCGTGGTCTTCCCCGCTCCGTTAGGACCGAGCAATCCTACGATTTCCCCTTGTGTCACGTTGATGGACACGTGGTTGACGACCGTGCGCTGACGATATTTCTTGACAAGGTTCTCGGTGCGGAGCATCATCCTTGACTCCTCGGACGATTGTGTTTCGTTGATATCTTCCATGTCTACAGGCTTTTGGCGCGTTGTCCGTGACGTAGGCGCGATTCGATATAATCGGTCAGCAGATTTATTGCCACGATGTTGTTGCCCCCCTGTGGGACAATGAGGTCGGCGAACCGTTTGGACGGTTCGATATACATCTGGTGCATAGGTTTGAGTACATCCTGATAACGGTTGATTACCATCATGGGGGTGCGCCCGCGTTCCACGCAGTCACGAGCGATGACACGTATGAGCCTGTCATCGGCATCGGTGTCGACAAACACCTTGACATCCATCATGTCACGCATCGCAGGGTCAGTCAGGACAAGAATCCCCTCGACAATGACCACATCCCGCGGCTGGACAGTGACCGTCTCGGGTTGACGGGTGCATGTGAGATAGGAGTAGGTTGGCATTTCGATTGTCTTGCCCTCCTTTAGTTCCTTGAGATGTTTTTCAAGGAGAGTCCACTCGATTGATGCCGGTTCGTCAAAGTTGATTTTCTGACGCTCCTCCGGCGGGACGTGGCTTGAATCCTTATAATAGGAGTCCTGTGGCATGACAGCGACCTCTCCAGGGGGTAGGGCGTTGATAATCTTGTTGACTACGGTCGTCTTGCCGGAACCTGTCCCTCCGGCTATTCCTATGATGAGCATTGTCGTTTTTGATTTGATGTTCTATTTGGCAAATTTAGTAAAATTATTGCATACCGACTTTGTGGCATGGCGGTTTTTTCTTGATTATTGGCATTTTCAACCAACGGTGAATAATGGTTGTTTATATAATGTGAAAAAATCCCTACCTTTGCATTTGATTTCTCAATTAATGACGATTAGAAAATGGTTTTGACCAATTCCATAGCGACCTTTGGCAGGTACTGCATGTTTATGAGGCGCGTATTTTCCGTTCCCGACAAGTGGAAGACGTTTTTCTCCCGGACGGTGTTTGAAGTCGCCAAGCTCGGTGTCGATTCAATTCCGCTCGTTATTGTTATTTCAATATTCATAGGGGCGGTTATTACGATTCAGATGCAGCTTAATGTCACTTCTCCGCTGATTCCGGCTTACTCTGTCGGGTTGGCTACGAGAGACATAGTGTTGCTTGAGTTCTCCAACTCGATATTGTGCCTTATATTGGCAGGCAAGGTAGGGTCTAATATTGCCTCGGAGATTGGGACGATGCGTGTCACCGAGCAGATTGACGCACTTGACATCATGGGTGTCAACTCGGCCAATTTCCTGGTACTGCCCAAGGTGGTCGGATTTCTGTTCTTTATGCCCGTGCTCGTGGGGTTCTGTATCGCCACTTCGTTCCTCGGAGGATTCATGGTCGCGTTGTTCACCGATATTATCTCAGTGTCCCGTTATACCTACGGTCTTCAGGCGATGTTCAATGAGTGGTATGTATGGTATGGTTTCATTAAGTCGCTGTTTTTCTCATTTATCATAAGCTCGGTCGCCGCGTTTTTTGGTTATTATGTGCGCGGTGGCGCACTTGAAGTGGGAAAGGCGAGCACCAATGCCGTGGTCTCAAGCAGCATTCTCATTCTGTTGATGGATGTGGTGTTGACTAAACTTTTGTTACAATGATTGAAGTCAGGAATGTCACAAAGTCGTTTGACGGCAAGACAATATTGCATGATGTCAGTGCCACGTTTCAAAGTGGCAAGACTAACCTTATAATAGGTCAGAGCGGTTCGGGAAAGACCGTCCTGTTGAAATCAATCGTCGGGTTATTGCGCCCCGAGAAGGGACAGATACTTTATGACGGACGTGATATCATGGGGATGAACGGTGAACAGATAAAAGACCTCCGCAAGGAGATTGGTATGCTGTTCCAAGGGTCTGCATTGTTTGACTCGGAGACAGTGCTGGGAAATGTCATGTTCCCGTTAAACATGTTTACCGATATGTCGCAGGGGGAGATACGTGACCGTGCTCAATTCTGTCTGGAGAGGGTTAACCTTAACGGGGCGGGCGACAAATACCCGTCAGAGATTTCGGGTGGTATGCAGAAACGTGTTGCAATCGCCCGTGCAATCGCCCTGAACCCTAAATACCTTTTCTGTGACGAACCTAACTCGGGTCTCGACCCAAGGACATCGATACTGATAGACGAACTTTTGAGCGATATTACCCACGAGTATAACATAACCACTGTAATCAATACCCACGACATGAATTCGGTGCTCGGTATCGGCGAGAATATCGTTTTTATAAACAAGGGACACCGTGAATGGGTCGGTGACATGAAAGAGATTTATCGCACCGATAACGAGGCATTGAATGAGTTTGTCTTCGCCAATCAACTGTTCCAGGATGTAAAGAAATACGTCCTTTCTCACGAGACCGCAGTCCGGCCTCAATGATTGTCGGTGTGTTCCATCGATTCGGATAGGGCCTTAGCCCCTTCGGGTGACAATATCCCGGCCTCGTCGGCAAGTACAAGGTATTTGTAGGCCTGGGGGTATTTTCCTTGTCGGGCAAGGAGCGTGCCGAGATAGTCCATTGCTGTGATTGAACCGGCGTCAGCTGCGGGTTGTAAAGTCTTTATGGCCTCTTTGGGTTTTAATATCGCCCAGGCGTATGCGGCCAACGGTGCTCCCTGTTTTACAAGTTCTTTGAGACGTTTGTCGGCTTTGGCCTTTCTATCGGTCTTGGCAAGGCACAGCAGGTACAGGGACTCGGCCCCGTCTCCGTCAAGATGGTAGGATTTTTCAAAGAACGGCATCGCCTCCCGGTATTTTTCTGCCCTTAATAATATCGTTCCATCGACAAATGGCTCGAAGGCGGCATCACCGATTGATGCCGCAAGACGGTCGAGAGACAGGCTGTCATTCTCCTCGGCTCTGACATCAAGCCAGTTATAGGCTTGCATGTAATCGCGTTTTATATTGTTTTCTCCGCTGACGAGCAGTCTGACATAATAATCCAGTGCCTGGTCGTTGCCGTTCTGTGCCGCTTCTTTCAGCCATTTTGCGGCCTCGGTGGGTCGGTTCTGTGTGAGATAATGTTTCGCAAGTGCCAGTTGAGCCTCCGGGAAATCAGTGGATGCAAGAGAGATTAGTATTGATTCATCGGTATTTCCCATTGTCGATAAAAGTTCCAGCATTTCCGAGATTGTATTATCATCGGGTGAAGGGATTGAACGGTAGCAAGTCAAGGCTCTTTCATATTCACCGTTGTCAATCGCACGTCTGGCTTCCTCTATGAGTGCGTGAGGAAATGCCGAGTTTATTGCGATTGCATAATACTCGGTGGCTGATTTGCCGTTTTTGTCACCGAGGGACGGGCGTTCCGATACGGCACGGCTCATGGTGAATGCGTCCATACCGCTTCCACGGTCGGCGTTTTGTTTCACAAGGCGCAGCAACTGGTTGTTCCCGGTGACAAGTGATTTGACATACCATTCCACGGCTTTCAATGTGTCGGGTCTGACGCCTCTACCCGTACGGAGACAGTAGGCATAATCGCCCATCCCGACCGGGTGACCGCTTTCGGCGGCCTGTCTCCAGTAATCAGCGGCGTATATTATCGTTGAGTCGGAGGGGGTGTTGCGAACCTTGTTCTCAAAATAGGAACAGCCCAATAGATATTGGGCCTCGGGATTCCCGGCGGCCGACTTACGTTTAAGACTCGCAACGGAGTCATTCGTTATGTGTGATATTGTGGGGCGTGCCGATGTCTCAAAATTGCGGAACGGTCTCCAAACGTTGCGGGTTGCAGTCCTTCGACCGCGTGAACGGGTATATCTTTTCTTTGACGAGCGCGATTTGCGGCTCGATGACCTGACGCGTGATTTTTTCTTTGAACGGGACACTTGGGTTGTCTTCGTGCGGCGTGATGACGAACGACGCCGTGCGGCCTCGCTTTCAAATGCCCCTGAAATGACTATCAGCATCGTCAGGAATATGGTGAGTATGCGTTTGTATCTCATAATAGGCAAAGGTACGCAAAAAAACGGGGCAATGCCTTTTTGGCACAGCCCCGTTAACTATGAGTTAAGATAAGTAAAGGAAATTTTACACAAGGGTGTCCTCGGTTATGTCCTCCTTTACCGCTGTCTTTTCACCGTAGGTTTCCTTGATGTTCCACACTGCAAGCGCACCGACGAGCAATAGAGTACCCGATGTGATGAGCATCCACACGGTGTTTGGTGCTCCTGCCGATGCCCCTTTGGTGATAATGGGGAACAATGAAAGGATGAGTCCGCCACAAAGGGCCGCTACTATCTGTGGCAGGCATATCGTGCAGTTGAACAACCCGAGGTATGTTCCGATATTCTTGCCGGAGAGCGCGTTTGTCAGGATTGTGAACGGCATGGCGAGCATTGCCGCCCATCCGCATCCGGCAAGTCCGTAACTGATGAACAACAAGTATTTGTCATGGAACAGGAATATTGAAAGGAAACCGAGTGCGCCGATTAGAAGACTGACGCTGTAGGCTGTCCTACGGTTGCGGAAACGAGCGAGACATACCGCCCATATCACGGCTACTATGCCCTGTATTGCCAATAACAGTCCGTTCCAGTCGCCCGCGGCCTGATATTCATGGGAGGCGGCGTTTAGTATGGTCTTGTAGTTGACGGTTATATCTGATGCTGACGAGACTGTCGGAATATCGGTGGTCTCATCGAGGTAGTAACTGCCATCGGGGTTCTCCTTGGCTATGTGGACGAGACGCAACTTGGAGTCATTGCCTATTAATGAGAATTGGGAGACTGACTTGATGGTGTTGGCATCGGTGACAGTCTTGCCATCAATCTTTAATTCTTTACCTGTCACGTCAAGAATGCCTTCGTGAGGTTCTAAAATGGTTACCCCTGCGTTATACAGGATACGTCCATTATTTATGACGGTGTCGTTCCCCACTGTTACAAGGGATGGTGTGATAGGTTCGTTGTCATCAACCGTTATGGCTGCAAGAGAGAATACTCCATTTTCAATCACAGGCTTTTCGCCGTCAAATAGATATTTGTCGCTATAATTCTTGCCGTCGATTGTGACGCTTTCCACGGCCTTTGTCGAGGGGGCGTTGAATGCCTGTATCGCGACGGCATCGGTCGAGTAACTCCACATGTACAGGAACGCCGCCCAACAGAAGAACTGGACAAGTCCCACTGTCCAGAATACCTTGGGGGCGTTGACGAGCAGTCGGAACAGGTTGTCTCTTTTCTTGCCGTCCTCTTTCTTTTCTTCTTTTATGCCGTGATAGGCCGCATATTGCGCCGGGGGCATCTCCTTGACCTTGGCGAACGTATAAATGACGCATAGCAGCAATATCGCCGCGCCAAGATAGAAAGCGACGGTCACGGTAGGTGGCACCTCTCCCTGTGGAGCGGCCTTTGGCAAGAACCATGCAAGCACAAAGGGGGCGACGTAACCTACGACAGACCCGGCATTACACAGGAAACTTTGGATGGAATAGGCGAGGCTTTTCTGTTTTTCGTTTACGAAATCTCCAACGAGCATCTTGAACGGCTGCATGGCCATGTTGATTGACGTGTCAAGGAACATGAGCATGATGAGGCCGAAAATGATTGCCTGGGAAATCGTGAATCCGAATGACCCGGAATTGGGCAACAGGCACATTACGATAATTGCGACGAGCGCACCGGCGAGAAGATAGGGCAGACGTCGACCCAACTTGTTCCATGTACGGTCGCTCGCTGTGCCGACAATCGGTTGTACAATAAGTCCCATCAAAGGTGGAAGAATCCAGAAGTAACTAAGGTCATGAGGGTCAGCGCCTATTGTCGAGAAAATTCGGCTGACCTGGGAGCTTTGAAGGGCGTAGGCGATTTGCACGCCGAAGAACCCGAAGCTAAGATTCCATAGTTTCCAAAATGGTAAATCAGGTTTTGTTGTTTTCATGTTATATTGCTGTAAGTATGATATTTATAGATTAAAGTTGATGGTTGAGGGTTTATAGTTTATTCAGCCATCAGATATAACTGCTTTATTTCCTGTTCCCACAGTTCGACATTAGGGGTCTCGAGTATGAGCGGAATGCCATCCATGCGCGGGTCGGTCATCAGATAACGGAACGCATCTATACCGAGAACGCCCATTCCGAGTGATTCGTGACGGTCAACACGTGACGCAAGGCCCTTTTTTGTGTCGTTCAGATGCATTCCCCTTAGATACTTGAATCCTATTATCCTGTCGAAATCGGCCCAGGTCTTTTCATATCCTTCTTGTGTGGCGAGGTCATATCCCGCCGCGTAGGCATGACATGTATCGATACACACACCCACTCGTGATTTATCCTCGACGCGGTCGATTATGTGCGCGATTTGCTCAAACGAAAATCCGAGATTGCTCCCTTGTCCGGCAGTGTTCTCAATTACGGCGGTGACTCCTTCGGTCTCGCCGAGGGCGATGTTCAGGGAGTCGGCGATGATGTTGAGGCATGCGTCAGGTTCTATCAGTTTGAGGTGGCTTCCGGGGTGGAAGTTAAGCATCGTCAGACCGAGTTGCTCACATCGGTGAAGTTCGTCAAGGAATGCCTCGCGTGACTTGGTGAGTTTTTCAGCGTCGGGTGAGCCAAGGTTGATGAGATAGCTGTCATGAGGTAATATCTGTTCAGGTTTGAACCCGTATTTTTCGCAGTTGACCTTGAAAGCCTCGGCTTCCTTGGCGGGAATCTCTTTTGACTTCCAGCGAGAGGGATTACGGGTAAACAGCGCGAATGCCTTTGCGCCTATGAGATGGGCGTTGACAGGGGCTTGGCTGACACCTGATTCAGCCGACACGTGTGCTCCGATGTATTTCATTTTAGGAAAATTTTACGCAAAATGTTTTTTTCACTACAAATGTACATAAAAATCGAAAGTAAAGCAAAATTGGATGTATTTATCGTTATCAAAGTGTGTTGGAACGGTTATAATCTCGCGAATTATAGCTACCTTTGCGATAAGACATCAAATAGATAAGGCTCAATGGCAAAGATTACAGTTCAAAATTCAGACATCAGCATTGTCAGATATAATACCGATTTTAATCGTACCGAATTCGGTACAATTAAAAATGCATCGGGAAGTAACAATATGAAGTAAAGGATATGGTTGGACACAGAACCTATGTTATAAAACAATCAAAAACCTCGAAAAATAAATGAACCGATTTAGCAATAAAGCCATAGAAGAACTTGGATACTATGTATATTCCTTGATTGACCCTCGGAATGGTAAAATCTTTTACATAGGGAAAGGGTGCGGAAATCGAGTGTTTCAACATTGTGAGGCCGCGCTTCAGGAAAATGAAGAATCGCTGAAACTTAATCTGATTCGTGAAATTATTGATTCAGGTGCAAAAGTCGAGCATTATATACTACGTCATAAACTGTCGGAACAAGAGGCATTTCAGATAGAATCAGTCCTGATTGATATTCTTACATATCCGAAGTTCAACACCGAACATGTGCTGACCAACATTGTGAGCGGGCATCACCAATGGGATGAAGGTATCAAGACTGTTGATGAAATCAATGCTATCTATGATTGTGAGAAAATCAGTATAAATGTCTCTGAAGGACGATTGTTGTTGGTTAGCCTAAATCGAAGTTTTGATGATGCAAAGGCTCATGGAGTGTATCAACGGACTGACATTTATGAGAAAACCCGTAAATATTGGAGTATTTCAAAGTCCCGGGCAGGGGAAATAGACTATGTACTTGGTGTATATCACGGGATAGTGCGGGCTGTCATCAAAGTTGACGGTTACGACTGGATTCTTTATGATGAAGAAAGTGGGTCGTATTTCAAAAAAGAAAGATGCCGTTTTTATGGTACTTTGGTTGACGATTCTCCTTTTCTAAACAAAGATGTGAGTGACTATCCTTTTGGTAGTGGTCAATCAATCAGATACATTTGAACAAATTGCATAAAGATTGGAATCATATTGAAAAGTGTTCTATTATGATTGAATTGACTAATTCTTTGAGAAAAACGGTGGCGTCGCTTGGTGATGTGGCCCATAGGCGTGCCGAGGGGTTGTTCAAGGCCGAGGGGACGAAGTGTGTCCTTGACACTGCGCCACATTTTGCAGTGCGATACCTGTTGGCGACCGATGGTTGGCTTTCGGCGCATGATTACAGGCCTGTCGGTGCTGATGTTGTCAAATGTATCCGACGGGACATGGAGCGTATGTCATCGTTATCGACCGCGCCTGACGTGATTGCCGTTATGGAAATCCCGCAATGGACTGTGGACATGGACGAGCCGTCACGCAACCTTGTCATCGCCGTCGATTCGTTGCAGGACCCGGGTAATCTTGGCACAATAGTACGTGTAGCCGACTGGTTCGGGGTGCGTGAGGTGGTCTGTTCCAAGGGTACAGTCGATGTGTTTAACCCTAAGACAGTCCAGGCGACAATGGGGGCGTTGGCGCGTGTAAAAGTCGTGTATTGTGACTTACCTGAAACATTGAACGCGATATCAAGGAACGGTGTGGAAGTATGCGGTACTTTCCTTGACGGCGAGAATATCTATAGGACATCATTGCCACGTAACGGTGTCATTGTCGTCGGTAACGAGGGGCGTGGAATATCAGATGATGTGTCAGGGACGGTTACACGTCGCCTGACCATTCCGTCCTATCCCGAGGGCGAGGCGACATCAGAGTCCCTAAACGCCGCGGTGGCGACGGCAATTACCGTCGCGGCGTTCCGTCAACAATGTTTCAGTAAATAAGAAGCAGTTTAAAATGGCAAAGAAAGGATATAAGACAGCGTGGTATTGCAGCAATTGCGGTAATGAGTCGGCCAAATGGGAGGGACGTTGCCCCGCGTGTGGACAATGGAATACTATGGTCGAGGAACGTGTTCCCGACAAGTCAAAGACATTTATGCCGGCCACTGGAAATGGTTCGGCGAAATCGCGTCCGGTCAAAGTCTCTGAAATCGAGACATCGAGCGAGGAACGCATCAGTATGCCGAGCCGGGAGTTGAACCGTGTGCTCGGTGGTGGTCTTGTCGCCGGGTCGCTGGTGTTGATAGGCGGAGAGCCGGGTATCGGCAAGTCAACGCTTGTGTTACAGAACATTCTGTCAATCAAGTCGAGGCGCATCTTGTATGTCTCCGGTGAGGAAAGCGCGTCCCAGTTGAAAATGAGGGCCGACCGTATCGGTCGTTTGAGCGAGAACTGTTACATCGTGTGCGAGACATCGCTTGAAAACATCTTTGAGCATATCGCCGAGGTTGACCCGCAGCTGATTATCGTTGACTCGGTGCAGACAATCGCCTCGGAGGGACTGGAGTCGGCGGCGGGAAGCGTCAGCCAGGTAAGGGAATGTGCGGCGCAGTTGTTGAAATTTGCCAAGCAAAGCGGTGTGCCGGTGATTCTTATAGGACATATCAACAAGGACGGTAATATTGCCGGGCCGAAGGTGCTGGAGCATATAGTCGATGCAGTGTTGCAGTTTGAGGGTGACCGTCAGTATATGTACCGCATCCTGCGTTCAATCAAGAATCGCTTCGGCTCGACGTCAGAGCTTGGTATATATGAGATGTGCCAGCGTGGGTTGCGCGAGGTCACCAATCCGTCGGAGATGCTGCTGTCGCAGTCGTCCGAGGAACTGTCAGGCATCGCCATCGGCATTACCCTTGAGGGCATACGCCCGTTCCTGATTGAGGCGCAGGCATTGGTATCTACCGCAGCTTACGGCACTCCGCAACGTTCGGTGACCGGGTTCGATGCCAAGCGCATGAACATGTTGCTCGCAGTGCTTGAAAAACGTGTCGGCTTCAAACTCGCTTCAAAGGATGTGTTCCTCAATATCGCGGGCGGTTTGAAAGTCAACGACCCAGCCCTTGACCTTGCCGTTATCTGTGCCATATTGTCATCCAACGTTGATATGGTGATTCCTCGCCGTGTCTGCATGGCCGGGGAGGTGGGATTGTCGGGGGAAATCCGTCCCGTCACCCGCATGGAACAGCGCATAATGGAGGCCGAGAAACTTGGCATGGAGACAATACTGATTCCCCGCCACAACCTCAAAGGCATCGACACCTCGCGTTTCCGCATCAAAATCACCGAGGTCGCCAAAGTCGAAGAAGCCTTCCGCGCCCTTTTCGCCTGAATTATAGTTAAAATATATTATAAATGGTAATAAAGAAACAACCTGTTATATCTTATCTTTTAGGAGGAGATTGTCGAGATATTATTGGTAAATTAGGAATTGCAGGGACACAAAATCCTATCAATTGGAATTATCTAAACAATGGGTTCAATATTCTTGCAAAAGCGCAGAATTCAACAATTTGGGGATTGCCTGAACTTGTAACATCTTCGTTTGAAGATATCATGAAAAGAAACGCTAAATCCTTTTTTAATATAGACCATGAATTGTTTCAAGAATTCTGTGAGAATAGAGATTGTGGAATTTTAATATCAAAAAGTTTTGGAACTATAATATATGGTTTTGAGGATGATAAATTATTGATTTGGTTATTTAGAAATAATAATAACGAAAGTGTCCTATATCATTGGTTTTATGTTGAATCCACAGAAAATAACACTCGTAAGATTTACTATTTGCCCACTTTAATATATGACGAACAGCTGTTTTGTGGAAGGATAGAAGAAAGGTCTCGTATTTGTGAATATGCAACTAATTTTGTAATGACGTATTTGGCTGTAAAAAATTACCTACCTGTTGAGACAGTTGTTGTAAAGCCTAATACGGTTGCAAAACTTGATGACTTGATTCTTAATTATAAAGGTCAAGATAAGAAAATCAGAAATGATTGTGGACAAGAGGTTATCGTTATGGACTCTCGATGGTTTAGAAAGATAGTCAATGACAATGATATATATGTTAGAGGTTATCCGCGTTTACAAAATTATAAAAACGAACATGGAAAATGGGGAAAAAAATGATATTTATAGACCCGTTTGTAAGGCATGGCTATCATCGAAATGCAAAGATTGAAGATAATGTTTAATCGGGATTGCGATGCAATCGTTTGGGATGGCCGAGGGGCAGATTCATGGTGTTGTTAT
Organism: uncultured Muribaculaceae bacterium; assembly: GCA_947628305.1. Taxonomy (GTDB): domain Bacteria; phylum Bacteroidota; class Bacteroidia; order Bacteroidales; family Muribaculaceae; genus HGM05190. Next base: position 51,502 of record CANQZG010000003.1, read on the forward strand.
CGTAGGGACGCGTCAACGGACGCGTCCGAGAATACGCTGTAATGATGGTGGACGCGCACGTTGGCGCGTCCCTACGATTAGATTTGGCGGTTTTCTGCCTGAAATCGAGTAGGCTTCTGTGCTTGTAGATGATGTACTAAATATAACAATGGACGCACCAACAAGCGCGTCCATTGTCTATGTTTTGGTTTTAGCGGGAGAGGACGTTCACTTTCAGGCGGTTGTAGGCGCGTTCGGCTTTCTCGCGGGCGGCCTCGACGGTGTCGGCGGTGGCGAGAATCACGCCCATGCGGCGGTGTCCTTTGATTTCGGGTTTGCCGAAGATGCGCATGTCGGTGCCGGGTTCCGACAGTACTTCCTCGAGACAGTCCATCTCGATTTTGTCGGTGTCGCCTTCGATGACAATCGCGCGTGACGCCGACGGGCCATAGAAACGGATGTCGGGGACGGGAAGACCGAGCAATGCGCGCGCGTGGAGTGCAAATTCGCTCTTATCCTGCGAAATCATTGTAACCATTCCTGTGTCATGAGGGCGGGGGGACACTTCGCTGAAGATGACCTCATCGCCCTTGATAAATAACTCGACCCCGAAAATTCCGTAACCGCCAAGGGCATCGGTGATGGCTTTGGCGACTTCACGTGCGCGTTCAAGGGCAATAGCCGACATCGGTTGGGGTTGCCATGAATAGCGGTAGTCACCGTCAACTTGGATATGTCCCACGGGTTGGCAATAGGTTGTTCCCGAGCAGCTGCGTACGGTCAACAAGGTTATTTCGTAGTCGAAATTGACAAATCCCTCGACAATTACGCGTCCGGCACCGGCACGGCCACCTTCCTGGGCGATGTGCCATGACCGTTCGATATCTTCCTCGGCCTTGACAACGCTCTGGCCGTGACCCGACGAACTCATCACCGGCTTGACGACACAGGGGATGCCGACAGCCTTGACGGCATCCTTGAATTCATCGAATGTCGATGCGAAACGGTAGGGAGATGTCGGTAACCCGAGTTCCTCGGCTGCGAGTCGGCGTATTCCCTCGCGGTTCATTGTGAGCCATGCCGCGCGCGCTGTAGGTGTCACGTTATATCCCTCTTTTTCAAGTTCGACAAGGACAGGGGTCGCGATTGCCTCCACTTCAGGGATTATATGGTCAGGTTTCTCCTCCTCGATTACACGGCGGAGTTCCACGGGGTCGAGCATGTTGAACACGTGACAGCGGTGGGCGACCTGCATTGCCGGGGCGTTGGCATACTTGTCGCATGCGATGACCTCGACACCGAGTCTCATCAACTCGATTGCGACTTCTTTACCTAATTCTCCGCTGCCGAGCAGCAACGCCTTGCGACCGACGGGGGTCATGACTGAACCTATTTTTGTCATTGTACTGATGTGATAAATGTGATAAATGAGATGTGCAAATTTACGCATTTTCTGTCGAAATGCGAGAAACAATGACGGGAAACCGTCATGAAACAACGATTTCCCGTCAATATGGTTGCTGATTATCGCGGATGTCAGGCTTTATTGCTACTTTTCCATAGTTTGACACCGCCCCAGCATGAAACGATGGCAATGACAATGGAGGCAACCCCGAAAATAATTAGCATGCTGTTGACCTGTGATACCTGTTCGGTTGATAATGCCGCATTAAGGTCGCTCTGAATTTCAGTTGACGAAGCTCCGATTATCCAGCTTATGCCTAAGAGCAGGAGAACAAGGGTAATGATAAAGCAGATGATTGAAAATACTTTTTTCATAATGTAAATATGTAATTATTATATGATTAGCGGGGCATCAAGATATGATGCCCCGCTGTGGTTATTATTCTTCGGTGTTCTTTTCGGCATATTCTTTGAGAAGTTTCTCCTGGACATCGCCGGGGACAAGTTCGTAGGACGAGAATTTCATTGTGAAAGATGAGCGTCCGCCTGTGATTGAACTTAGGGCTGTTGAGTAGCTTGACATCTCTTTCAATGGCACCTTGGCCTGAATTTTCTCAAAGCCGTTTTCGCTCGACATGCCCATTATGATGGCACGGCGTCCCTGAAGGTCGCTCATCACGTCACCCATGACATCGCCGGGCACCATGACCTCAACGTCATAGACGGGTTCGAGAATCTTGGGGTTGGAGTTGCGGAATGCCTCGCTGAACGCATTACGGCCGGCAAGACGGAACGAGATTTCGTTGGAGTCAACCGGGTGCATCTTGCCATCATAGATACATACGCGGACATCGCGGGCATAGCTGCCTGTCAGCGGGCCTTGCTCCATGCGGTCCATCAATCCCTTGACAATGGCCGGGATGAAGCGGGCATCGATTGCGCCGCCCACGATACAGTTGCAAACGACAAGTTTGCCACCCCATTCCAACGGGATTTCCTGGGTGTCGCGCACATTCATCTTGTATTCCTGATTGCCGAAACGATAGGTGTCGGGGGCCGGCATACCTTCGGTGTAGGGTTCGATGATGAGATGTACCTCGCCAAACTGACCTGCACCGCCCGACTGTTTCTTGTGACGGTAGTCGGCACGTGCGGCCTTTGTGATGGTCTCGCGATAGGGAATCTTTGGCTCGTCAAATACGATGGGTAGTTTGTCATTATTTTCCACACGCCATTTCAGTGTGCGCAGGTGGAATTCTCCCTGTCCCTTGAGCAATGTCTGTTTCAGTTCCTTTGATTGCTCGATAATCCATGTGGGGTCCTCCTCGTGCATGCGGGTGAGTATCGTGCTTAGCTTCTCGGCGTCACTTTCGGTCACGGGGCGGATGGCTCGCTGATATTTCGGCGCGGGATATTTGATGAAGTCAAAGGCATATTCACAACCTTTGGCATCGAGGGTGTTGCCTGTGCGCGCGTCTTTCAGTTTGACGGTCGCACCGATGTCACCGGCGCAGAGTTTGTCAACCGGGGTCTTGATTTGACCGCATACGCAGTAAATCTGGGCGATACGCTCTTTTGTACCGCGGTCTATGTTGTCAAGGTCTACGCCCGGGGTGAGCGTGCCTGACATCACTTTGAAATAGCTGACCTCGCCTATGTGTGGTTCGACCGTGGTCTTGAACATGAAGATTGACAGCGGGCCGTTGGAATCGGGTTTCACTTCTTCGCCTGCGGTGTTGACCGGCGCGGGCATATCTTCGACAAACGGCACAACGTTACCGAGGAATTCCATCATGCGTCGCACGCCCATATCTTTCAATGCGCTGACGCAGAACACCGGGAAAATCGAGCGGTCAACGAGACCCTTGCGGATGCCTTCGCGCATCTCGTCCTCGGTGAGGTGGCCCTGTTCAAAGAATTTCTCCATCAGTGTCTCGTCATTCTCGGCGGCAGCCTCGACGAGTTGTTGGTTGAGTTCGGTGGCGCGTTCCATCTCCTCGGCAGGGATATCCTCGATGGTGGGTACACCTCCGTCAGGTCCCCATGAATATTTCTTCATCAACAGGACATCAATCATCGCATTGAATCCAGGACCTGCATTTAGGGGATACTGGATGGGGATGACTTTCTTGCCGAAAATCTCGCGCATCTGTTCGATGACGTTGTCATAGTCGGCTTTCTCGCCGTCGAGCTGGTTCATCGCGAAGATGACGGGTTTCTTTATGGCCGCGGTGGTGCGGAATATGTTCTGTGTACCCACTTCCACGCCGTATTGTGCGTCTATCAGGATGACACCGGTGTCAGTGACATTGAGCGCGGTTATTGCGTTACCCACGAAGTCATCGCTCCCCGGGCAGTCGATTACGTTGAGCTTTTTATTTAGGAACTCGGCATAAAAAATGGTTGAGAAGACCGAGTAGCCATACTCCTTTTCAACCGGGAAATAGTCGCTGACAGTGTTTTTAGCATCGATTGTACCGCGACGTTTTATAACTCCACACTCGTAGAGCATTGCTTCAGCGAGTGTGGTTTTACCCGAGCCTTTGCTACCAAGCAAGGCGATGTTCTTGATTTCGTTAGTCTGATAAACCTTCATGTTATTAGAACTTTTAATGATGAAACTTTAGGGATAGTGAATCTTAAGGAGATGTCCTTGAAATTCGAAGCGCAAAATAGTGATTATTTTTGGAACAGAACCATCGAATTGATATGTTTCACAACATAATTTGTTAAAATTAATAGTTGCACTATTGCTGTCCGCAATGTTACGATAAATATTGGGATTTTATGTAACTTTGGCATGGATTTTGTATTGCAAAATCGTTGAAACGATAGATTCCATTGATAATGAAGACCGATAATATATCAGAAGTGATAAGTTTTGAACAAGTGGATATAAACGGCATGGGTCATGTCGACAACCCCGGCGACAATGATTTACCGTTGTTGTTGACCCGTGACCTTGTATTGTTCCCCGGTGTCACGTTCCCTATCTCGCTCGGACGTGAGAAGTCAGTGCAGGTTGTCGAATGGGGATATTCCAGTCATAAACTGATTGGTGTCGTCAGCCAGCTTGACCCGATGAACGATAGCCCTGTCGTTCCCTCGGGGATATATAATTATGGTGTGTATGCCGAGGTGCTCAAGATTTTTGAACTGCCCGATAAATCCAAGACAGCCATAATGCGTGCCGTTGACAAGTTCAAGGTCGTCGGTGCATCCTCGGGCGAGACATTGCCCGGAATCCCGTCGGCTGTAGTGAAACCTGTGGCCGACCGCCCTCCGAGGAGTAATGACGCCGAGTTTGAGGAACTGTGCCGTCTCATCAAGTCCACGACGGGGAGCATTATCAGCAACAGTCAGGACGGCAGCGATACAGGCGTTATGTTTAATATCGAGGCCATCACTGACCCTGTGTTGTTGATAAACACCCTTGCAACGCACATCCCGGCTCCGGCTTCGGTCAAGATTGACATGCTCAAGACACCAAGGCTTAAGGACCGGGGTATGAAACTTCTGACCCAGTTGCTTAGCAACAAGGAACGTTCCGACATATCGGCTCAAATCAAGGAACAGGCCAAGAACCGCATGATGGAGCAGCAACGCTCGGCTTTCCTTCAGGCGCAGCTCGACACAATTCATGAGGAATTGTACGGTGGCGAGAATGAAATCAGTGAACTGAAATCACGTCTCGATGCTTTGACCATGCCTGATGATTCACGTGAGGCGATAGAGAAAGAGTTGAAGAAACTTGGACGTTACAATCCGCAAAGTCCTGATTATTCGGTTCTATACAGTTATATAGAGACATTGTTGCAGTTGCCTTGGAACAAGGAGACTCCGTTGAATGACGATTTCGCCAAGGCCGAAAAAATACTTGATTCTCGTCATTACGGCCTTGAAAAGGTAAAGGAGCGCATACTTGAACAACTCGCAGTGATGATGAATACTCCGGGCAACCGTGCACCGATTATATGTCTTGTCGGTGCGCCCGGTGTAGGTAAGACTTCGCTCGGACAGTCGATTGCCGAGGCGTTGGGGCGCAAGTTCCGGCGGATTTCGCTCGGCGGTCTCCATGACGAGGCCGAGATACGCGGTCACCGTCGCACCTATATCGGGGCGATGCCCGGTCGTATAATAACGGCTATGTTGAAATGCGGCAGTTCCAATCCTGTGCTGATGCTTGACGAGATTGATAAAATAGGCAGTGATTTCAAGGGTGACCCCTCGGCCGCTCTCCTTGAGGTGCTCGACCCTGAACAGAACTGCCGTTTCCATGACAATTACATCGACCTTGATTTTGATTTGTCCAAGGTGTTGTTCATCACCACTGCCAATTCGCTGTCAACGATTTCGCAGCCGTTGCTTGACCGCATGGAAATCATCGATATCTCGGGTTATCTGTTGGAGGAAAAGATTGAAATCGCCCATCGTCATTTTATTCCCAAGTTACTTGAGGAGAATAATCTCACCAATGATGACATAAGACTCACCGATGCCGCCCTGACTGCAATTATCGAACATTACACGATGGAGAGCGGTGTGCGTCAGCTTGAAAAGGAATTGGCGTCACTTGTGCGCAAAATAGTGTTGAAGAAGGTGAGGGGAGAACATGTCGCCCCAGTCATAGAGGCAGACGACCTTAACGGATTGCTCGGTGTCGCACGGTTCACGCGTGACATCTATGAGGGTAATGATGTCCCCGGTGTGGTGACGGGCCTTGCTTGGACTGCGGCCGGAGGTGCGATACTCTTTATAGAGTCATCGCTTGCCGCCGGGAAGGGTGACCGTCTGTCCTTGACCGGAAACCTTGGTGATGTGATGAAGGAATCGGCCACTATCGCGTTGCAGTATATCAAGGCGCATGCCGTGGAACTCGGTATCGACAGCACGGAGTTTGAAAGCAAGTCACTTCATGTGCACGTGCCTGAAGGGGCGACCCCCAAGGACGGCCCTTCGGCCGGAATCACCATGGCGACATCCATTGCATCGGCATTCACCGGGCGGCGTGTCAAGCCACGTATCGCCATGACAGGAGAACTGACATTGCGTGGCAAGGTGCTTCCTGTCGGTGGTATAAAGGAGAAAATTCTTGCTGCCAAGCGTGCCGGGATAGAAAAAATAATCCTCTCGGTCGAGAACCGAAAGGATGTGGAGGATATCAAGCCGGTGTATCTTGAAGGCCTTGAATTTATCTATGTCACCCGTGTCAACGAGGTGTTTGACAATGCCTTGGAGTCTGTTTGAATTTTAACTGAACATTCTCTTAGAATGAGAACTGCGCCATCAGTCCGACACGTCGTGCCCAACCGTGGGCGTGGTCAAAGTTTTGTCGTTTCCCGATGTTGAATTCCGCTCCGGCCTGTATGCGTGGGGTGAGATTCCAGAAAATATTGGTGGAACTATATAACCCATACTTGTATTCGGTCGGGGCGACATACTTTGAAGGCAGATAGCGTGCTTGGCCGAATGTGGTCGAGATGAACAGATTGGGTCTGAAATTATATTGTAGTCCTACGAAATATCCCCATGAAGCGGGTGCGTATGCGCGTCCCGGTTGTTCAGGGTCGGCGATTAGGTCATAATTTCCGATTAATAAATCCCCGCCAAGGCCGGCATATCCTTTACCACCGTTGACTGTCGCATAAACTGTGAGCGGGTCAACGGGACGGAACACAGAACTTAACTGTACGCCCCAGCCTACCTGTGTGTGATTTTTCTCTTTGATTATATCACGATAGGGGAGTTGTCGTACGATTCCGGCGAGACGTACATGCTCCGAACGCCCCCATTGGTATTGGACGAATGTCGCCACATCGGGGATGTACTGGCTGCGTGCGAATGCATCCTTTGATTTTATGTCAGCCATGGACGGTGTCTCGAGCGATGCCGCCATCGTCCATTTTTGTTTCCACGTCCTCATCCAGCGGACAAGTACGGCAGTGTTGCTCATTTTTACATTCGGGCCTTGTGCATCTATTATTGGTGGTAGTGCGCTTGGGTCGCTGAATGTTGAGTTGGCATAGCCGATTGTCCAGTCATTGATGGTCGCGTATGCCTTTTTCAGATGAAAGTCGCGTGATTGATAGCCATTGAAATTGGCTTCGATATACAGCTGGTAATCGCCAACTTTTTTGTTGCGTCCGATAACCCTGAAGAACAATGCGCTCCCGGCAGGCGTGGTTCCGAGTTTCTTGTCATTGAGCGGGTCTTTCTCTATCGGTATAAGTATAGGGGCAAAACCGCTGGCCGGCAGTGCTCCGCCCCAGTCGAAGTACCCGCGCATCCTGACACATCCACCCACGCCCATGGCGAGGTTGGCGTCCTTGCTCATGAACAGGAAATAGGGTGCGGCCGGGTCCTGGAAGTGGCGGAATTGGTCGTAATAAAAGTTGTAGATGAGCGAGCGTATAGAATCGGCATGTGGAGTGTCGCCATCACCGAAAAATATCATTTTGTGGGATGACATGAGCGAGTCCATTTGTTCATCGGCCGGCGCTGTGGCCGATAGTTGAACTACAGAGGCGACTGCCAATAGTAGGAGAAGCGAAACTTTCTTTATGTTTGTCATAATGTCGATGAATTGTTATGTATTCTTAACAAATATTCTTCTTTTTTGTTCAATGCGCACTGACGTTGGGGTTAAACCGATAAAATTTCGTAACTTTGCACCCGCAAAAAAGAACATAGATGATAGCTGTAAACAACTTAGGGATACAATTTGGCAAGAGGGTTTTGTTTCAGGATGTCAACCTGAAGTTCACGCCCGGTAATTGTTATGGTATAATCGGTGCTAATGGTGCCGGGAAATCAACATTGATGCGCATTTTGAGCGACCAGCTTTCACCCACGCATGGAACTGTGACGCAAGGCCCTGACGAGCGTATGAGTGTCCTGGAACAGGACCACTTCAAGTTTGACGAATGCACGGTCATGAATACAGTGCTGCAAGGGCACACTGTCCTCTGGGGTATCATGCAGGAGAAGGATGCGCTCTATGCCAAGGAGGATTTCACCGATGCCGACGGTATACGCGCCTCTGAACTGGAGGAAAAGTTTGCCGAGCTTGAAGGCTGGAATGCCGAGAGCGATGCGGCGGCGTTATTGAGCGGCCTCGGGATAAGGGAGGACAAGCATTATATGCTGATGAAGGACCTCAGCGGTAATGAGAAAGTGCGTGTCCTGCTTGCCAAGGCATTGTTCGGTAATCCTGACAATCTGTTGCTCGATGAGCCTACCAATGACCTTGACCTTGAAACTGTCGCATGGCTTGAGGATTATCTGTCGAAGTTTGAGAACACTGTGCTTGTCGTCTCCCACGACCGTCACTTCCTTGACTCGGTGTGCACCCACACTCTTGATATCGATTACAATAAGGTGTCGCTTTTTGCCGGCAACTATAGTTTCTGGTATGAATCGAGCCAGCTCGCTTTGCGTCAGCAACAGCAGGCCAATAAGAAGGCCGAGGAGAAGCGCAAGGAATTGCTTGAGTTCATACAGCGTTTCAGTGCCAATGTCGCCAAATCCAAGCAGACTACAAGTCGCAAGAAGATGCTTGAGAAGCTGAATGTCGAGGAAATTCAGCCGTCATCTCGCCGTTATCCGGGAATCATATTCACGCCTGAACGCGAACCCGGCAACAAGATTCTTGAGGTCAAGGGATTGACAGCGAGTGTTGACGGCGAGCTTCTTTTCAAGGATGTCAATTTCCAGGTCGAGAAAGGTGACAAGGTGGCTTTCCTTAGCCGTGACCCCCGTGCCATGACTGCGTTCTTTGAAATCATCAACGGGAAACGTAAGCCTGACGCCGGAACATACGAATGGGGCCAGACGATTACATCGGCCTATCTTCCACTTGATAATTCGGCATTTTTCAACACTGACCTTAATCTTGTCGACTGGCTGTGCCAGTATAGTTCCGATTCAAGCGAGATATATCTAAAAGGATTCCTCGGGAAGATGCTGTTCTCGGGTGAGGAGGTCTTGAAAAAGGCTTCGGTACTGTCGGGTGGCGAGAAGATGCGTTGTATGATAGCGCGTATGATGATGACAAACGCCAATACGCTCGTGCTTGACTCGCCTACGAATCATCTTGACCTTGAATCAATCCAGGCGTTCAATAACACATTGCAATCGTTCAAAGGAAATATCCTGTTGTCGTCCCATGACCATGAGTTTATTCAGACGGTATGTAACCGTATTATTGAGTTGACCCCAGGCGGTATCATTGACAAACTCATGGATTATGATGATTATATAACTGATGAACGTGTGGCTGCCGCACGTGAGAAAATGTACGGAGGGAATTAGGAATTAGGAATTAGGAATTGGTATGGTAAAGCATATAGTTGCATTTCAGCTGACCGGGACTAAGGAGGAACGTCTCGATGTCGCACGCCGTTTCAAGGCGGCCCTTGAAAAGTTGCCTGATGAAATCGAGGTGTTGCAATCAATCGAGGTGGGATTGAATGAGAATCCCGACGAGGATTGGGACGTGGTGCTGACGGCGGTTGTCCCGACAATGGCCGATGTCAGGACTTATGCCGTGCATCCGGCTCATGTGGCCGCTGCCGGACTCCTTGCCGGACATAAAAAGACACGGGCTTGTGTCGATTACGAGTTTTAACGCTTGTTTCACTCCATTAATCGGGTGAAATGGCTATCTTTGTCCCGATGAACAAAATGCTTCGTGCGGTCGTGTTATTGTCGGCCATGGTTGTCATGGCGACGTTATACGCGGCCAAAAAAACAGAAATCGCACCGTCATACGCGTGGGAGACCATTCCACCGTTGGGTCTTCATGAGCCATCGACAATTGACACGCTCCTTTATAACTATTATCAGACCGTTGTCCCCTCGGAGGTGTCAAAGGCATACGCCACCACCGGCAACCTGGGAGGGGAGGGGATGAACATGATATATTTCGACCGTCCGTCGATGTCTGATTTCTTTTTCCGTGACCCATTGCGTCCGTGGCTTCCGTCGGCTGACCGCCATAAGTTCTACAACACACGCATCCCCATGACATTGTTGAGCTACAGCACGGGGGGCGGTCGTGAGAACACCCAGGAACGTTTGAAGACTGTCTTCTCGGGCAATGCCAATGAGAAACTACAGGTGGGGGCACACCTTGACTATATATATTCCAAGGGTGCATACGATAATCAGGCGGCCAAAGACCTGATATGGGGCGGCTCGTTTTCCTATATGGGCGACCGATGGGAAATCCAGGCGATGTACAGCCACTGGAATATGCTGAACAAGGAGAACGGAGGTATAACCGATGAGCGTTACATCACCGACCCGGCCGAGATGCAAGGCGGTTCGTCAAGCATCGACGCCAAGTCTATTCCCACGAATCTGTCACGCGCCCACACCCGTCTTGTGGGCGGTCAGTTTTATATGAACAACCGTTACAAGGTCGGTTACTATGAGCGTGAGATGATTAACGATACCACCGAGAAGAAAACCTACATCCCGGTGTCGAGTTTTATATGGACGCTGAACTATCGCAATGACAAGCACTTATTCTATAATCATGCGCCCGACGATGCCAAGGAGTTTTGGAAAAATTCCTATCTTGACGCAGACCTGACGCGTGACCGTACATGTTTCTGGTCGTTGGAGAATACGTTCGGAATATCATTGCTCGAAGGGTTCAATAAGTATGCCAAGGCCGGATTGGCGGCGTTCATGACCCATGAAATTCGTAAATATACGCAGACTGCCGATACAGTGCCTTTGTCAGGACCTGACCGCCCCACGGGGTTGTCGCCTTATCCGTTTGAGTCACGTATGCCGTCGGGGGCGACCGAGAATCTGTTGTGGGTCGGCGGTCAGCTGACAAAACAGCGTGGACGGTTGCTGAATTATGAGGTCACGGCACGTTTCGGCCTTGTCGGTCCTGCCGCGGGTGAAATCAAGGTTGACGGGAACGCGACCACGCGTTTCAAGTTGCTCGGTGACACTGTCAGCCTTAACGCTTACGGACTGTTCAAGAACGAGACCGCGCCTTATCTGATGAACAATTACGTTTCCAACCACTTTATATGGCATAACGATTTCGGAAAGACAAGGACTTTCCGGGCCGGTGGCAAACTCAATGTACCGCATACGCGCTCGTTACTGAACGTAGGAGTGGAAAATGTACAGAATCTTATTTATTTCAATTCTGACGGGATGCCTGTGCAGGAGGGTGGGAGCGTACAGGTGTTCAGCGCTTCGCTTCAACAGAATTTTAAGGTGGGGATACTGCATTGGAACAATTCGCTCACCTATCAGACATCGAGCAACGAAAACGTCCTTCCTTTACCCAAGTTCGCGGTCTATTCCAATCTGTTCCTGTTGTTTAAGGTCGCCAAGGTGCTTGATGTTCAGTTCGGTATAGATTGTGACTACTACACGAGTTATTACGCACCATCCTATCAGCCGGCAACAATGGCTTTCTGTAATCAGAACCAGGTCAAAATCGGCAATTATCCGTTCATGAACCTGTACGCCAACATGAAGCTGTCAAAGGCGCGTTTCTTCGTACTGTTCTCCCATGTCAATCAAGGGATGACGGGCGACAGGTACTTCTCGATGCCGCTTTATCCGCTTAACCCGCGCAAGTTGCAGCTTGGCGTGTCGATAGATTTCAACAACTGATATGGCAAGGCCGTTGAAACCTAAGAACAGGCAGTTAGGGGTACTCATCGTTATCCTCGTGGTGGCCGTTGGGTTCATGTTAATGTTGCGTCAATGCTCGATGCGCCGTTCAACGGCGGTCTTTGATGAAAAACCTGGAGGGGATACGATAAATGTCGCCATTGATTATTCACCGACGTCGATGTACATGCGTGGCGATACCCTTGGTGGGTTCAGTTATGATGTCATCCGTCAAATAGCATCGGCCAACGGATTGTGTCTGAAGTTTCATCCGATTGTCGCGTTAAATACCGCAATCGAGCGTCTCGACAGTGGCATGTATGACCTTGTGATTGCCGACCTCCCTGTGACGGCTGATTATAAAAACCGATATCTGTTCACTGAACCGCTCTATTTTGACCGACAGGTGCTGGTTCAGCGTAGGGATGCAACAGACCCTGTCAACTCTCAACTTGACCTCGGTGGGCGTACTGTGACAGTGGTGGCAGGCTCGCCGATAGTGACGCGCATAGCCAATTTGTCAGCCGAAATCGGTGATACGATTTACGTCAGGGAGGATTCGTTGTATGGTGCGGAACAGCTTGTTATGCTTACAGCCGTAGGAGAAGTCCCGTTGGCGGTTGTCAACGAAGGTGTCGCGCGTGATGTGGCCAAGGATAATGATTCCATTGATATATCGACTAATGTGTCTTTCACCCAGTTCCAGTCCTGGATGACATCAAGGCAACGGCGGGAGTTGCGTGACGCCCTCGACGTCATGATAAAACGCTACAAATCGACCCCCGCCTATCGCATGTTGCTCGACCGTTACGGCCTGTCAGGACGTTAAGTGCCTCTTTCTCGACCGTCCCTGTGTTGACAATCGAAGAAATATTTTTAAATGCAGCAAGTGGCTACATTTAATGCATCCGTCATGCAGGACGTGTTGGTGGATTAGAGAGTAATTTTATTCGAGGGTGTTGCAAAACTAACAGTATCGGTATCGTAGGGACACGACGTGTCGTGTCCGCTATCATAACCCGTTATAAATAAATGTGTTTTTCGGACGGGGCGCGCCCCGTCCCTACGATTTGGCACAAAACGTCAATTTTGCAACACCCCCTCGTTTTTGACTTGCTTAATTGTCAGAATGGGAATGACGAGGGATTGAGGACGTAGCGGTTGCGGAATTCTACATTTGTCATGCAGAACAACATTATCGACTGAATCAGTGCGACAATGGCCACGACCCATGCGAGGAATCCGCAGGAAAGAATCGACACTAACAGGAACACTATTCCGCCGGTCGTTTTACCGAGATAGAAATAATGGATGCCGAGTGAGCCGAGAAGCAATGCGAGGAGCGCGGTTGTACCGCGGCTTTTCCCCTCCGGGCAGTCGGCGAAAAGCTGATTGGACAGGAACGCCTGTTCGCGGAACTGTTCGAAATTCATTCCCGCGCCCTGCTGCGGGTCATACTGTCGGTAACCCGGTTGCTGATAATATCCTTGGTTTTGTTGTTGACCTTGGTATGGATTGCCGGTCTGTTGCTGCCATCCCTGTTGGTTGTAGCTGCCACCGGGTCGCTGATAACCGTAACCTCCCTGTTGCCCGTTATTGGGGCGTTGCCTGTATCTGTTTTGGCCCGTCTGATAGTTGCCGTCTGAATTGTTCGGTCGGTTCTGTGGATTGAACGGGTTCTGCCCTTGGTAGGGTGGCGGGGTCGTGGTGTTATCGGTCGGGTTAAGACTGCTGCCACAGAAGCGGCAGTGTGACAAGTTGGCAGGGATTTCTTCGCCGCAATAGGGGCATCGGGTAATGTTATTGTTATCCATATTATTAGTTCTATATTATATATAGACGGTATAGGTACCGGATAATTACGTAAAGAATGTTAAGAATCTGTTTAACATAGATTTTTAAACAGCTTCTAAAATCATACCGACAATGCGATATCGTGTTCGTTGGCGATGCGTCGCATGTTGAGGATGGCATAACGCATGCGTCCGAGAGCGGTGTTTATGCTGACATTGGTCGCATCGGCGATTTCCTTGAACGACATGTTGCGGTAAAACCGCATGATGAGTACCTCGCGTTGGGACGCAGGCAACGCCATGATTATGCGTCTTACATCAGCGGTGATGTCATTGCTAATCATGAAATCCTCGATATTCCCGTCACAGAGTTCCCGGCGGTTCAGGATGTCGACGCTGTCCTCGTCGTTTGAAACTGCGTTCTCGGTTTTCCCTTGTCGGAATGAATCAATTACAAGATTGTGTGCTATGCGTGTGAGCCATGCCGAGAATTTGCCTGTCTCGACATATCGCCCCTGTTTTATCATCATGATTGCCTTGACAAATGTCTCCTGGAAGATGTCATTGGCAAGGTCACGGTTCTTCACAAACTGCATGATGTAACCGAACAGCTTCGTCTCATAACGTGAAAGCAGGGTGTCAAACGCCTTGTTGTCGCCTTGGGAATAAGCTGCGACCAACTGCTCGTCGGTCAGCTTAAGCATATTTTGCATTATTCTTAGATATTGGTTAGAGTAGCGGTCTTGCTATAGGCTGTATGTGTTTGGGGTTGTAAGTGTTAAAATGCTTGATGATATTGTTGGTTATATTATGCAAAGTTACTGAATCGGATGAAGATGTGCAAATTGTGCGTCTATCTTTTAGCGTTTTTAACAGTCGTGGGGCAATAAAAAATAATATTCGCGTTGTATGGAAAATTTGTTGACATGAATAATAAAATACATGTACAGTGCGTTATAACGGTGTCATTACATTATAATAGATTTGCCTATGAAGAAAATTTCTACCCCACAACTTGAATTAGTGACACGGCATATTTTAACATCTGCTAAAGAGATGCGTCCTAAGCGTTCCACGCGCGAATTTGTGCGCCAGTTTGCAAGGTGTTACAGCTTCTCTCCAACATCCGATGCTACGATTGGCGGATTAGTGCTGAATTGAGGTGGCTTGAAACGCCGTTACTGTCTAAGCGGGTGCATATCTTTGGATTTGCCCCGCATTTTTTGTGAAAAATGTCGTACCTGGTTGTTTAATTCGGGTAAAATCATTACCTTTGCACTCGATTTTAACATATCATTATTAATTAAATCAAATTATGAACCATTACGAAACCGTTTTCATTTTAACTCCCGTTTTGTCTGATGTTCAGATGAAGGAAGCGGTAGAAAAATTTGAGAAGGTGGTGACCGACAACGGTGGCACCATTGTAAATGAAGAGAACTGGGGTCTGCGCAAGCTCGCCTATCCCATTCAGAAAAAGTCAACAGGATTCTACACCCTCGTGGAGTTTGACGCCAATCCTGAGGTTATCAAGAAACTTGAAATCGCTTATCGTCGTGACGAGCGTGTGCTGCGTTTCCTCACATTCCGTCTTGACAAATATGCGGCCGAATATGCCGTTAAGCGTCGCACACTGCGTGCCTCAAAGGCCAATGCGCCCAAGGAGGTTGAAGTTAAAGAAGTTGTTGAAGAAGTAAAGAAGGAGGATTAAAAAATGGCACAGCAATCAGAAATACGCTATCTCACTCCGCTGTCGGTTGACGTGAAGAAGAAAAAATATTGCCGTTTCAAGAGAAGCGATATCAAGTATATCGATTACAAAGACCCTGAATTTCTCAAGAAATTCCTCAATGAACAGGGTAAAATTCTTCCCCGCCGTATCACCGGCACTTCATTGAAGTTCCAGCGTCGTGTGGCTCAGGCCGTTAAGCGTGCCCGTCACCTCGCTCTCTTACCCTACGTGACCGACTTGATGAAATAAACTTTAAAAGCTAACAGGAATTATGCAGATAATACTTAAAGAAGACATCAACGGCCTTGGTTACAAGGACGATGTCGTGGAAGTAAAGAACGGCTACGGTCGCAATTACCTCATTCCCCAAGGCAAAGCAGTTATCGCCACTCCCTCGGCTCTTAAAGTGCTTGCCGAGAATCAGCGTCAACGCGCTCACAAGCTCGCTAAAATCAAGGCTGATGCCGAGGCTGCCGCAGCTGCCCTTGAGGGTGTTGAACTCACAATCGGTGCTAAGACAAGTTCCACAGGTACAATCTTCGGGTCAGTCAACAACATCCAGATTGCCGAGGCTCTTGAGAAACTTGGCCATAATGTTGACCGCAAGACAATCCTCATCAAGGATACAATCAAGGAGGTTGGCAAATACACCGCAACAGTGCGTCTTCACAAAGAGGTATCGGTTGAAATCCCCTTTGAGGTCGTTGCCGAATAATAAAACAAGCATCATATATCGTGACAGGGGTGTCTCAATGAGACACCCCTGTTTTTATTATGCAAAAATCATTAACTTGTTGTTAATGGATTGCGAAGCAATCATTTTGAATAGCCTGGGGTTGAGCAAGGCGAAACCCCAGGAAAGAGATATAAAGGGCAAATGTTTCTGAAAGAATCATTTAAAAACGAATCTTCCAGATTCAAACCGATATTTTGTCTCCATACCGTGTGTCTCGCCTGACGGCTCGGCCCACGGCTATCCCAAAAGATTGCTTCGCAATCCTATTCAGGCTACGTTTTGCAACGCCTTTGCCGATTGTTTTATTGCTGATTTTCAACGCATTTCGGTTCAGTATACAATATTGAACAGTGTTGTGACGCGAGACATCTCGTCTGCTATCAGCTATTTCCCTACAATCGCGATTATGTTTTTATGCCCAAATTATTACAGGTTATTGAAGAAGTCGTTTAGGACTTGTCGGGTTATAGGGTTGTTTTTGTAACTTCGGTTGATGTAACCGGGATGATAGAATGTGTTATGCGTGAAATCGTTGTTGACATAGTGGGAAACATTTTTCCTGACGGCGTTGAAAATCGGTTCGGCGACACACCTTAGTTCTCCTTTCCCTACATTTCCCCATCCAAGGTAGATGTTGTCGATGTCGCGTAACATGTCCAGGTCATCCTGATTGGTGAACAGTCTGTCGGAGGTGCATTTTTGTCGCATCTCCAAGGCCTGTCGGAGGTTTTTATCTCGTAGGTTGAATAGGTTGGACAGGATGATTACACCGTTCAGTTCTTTATTTTTTCCGATGTACCATCCGTTGAATATCTTCTCAAGTTGTCGCATGGTCGGGTCGGCGGAGAATACTTTCCAATCAGATTCATGGTGTGTCAACTTCGATAATTCGATGAGTTGTCCCGGAGTTATGTCGCCGATGGGGCTTGCACTTCCGGGGTTTATCAGGACGGCACCACCGATGATGTCCCATGAATCGCCGAACTGGAGGACAGTGTTCAGGCGGAAATTGTGGCCGTTTTCAGTAAAATAGCGTGCGAATACATTCATTTTCTTGTCCTTTTGTCGGGGGATGTGAAGCCTCCGGGGAACAGTCGTTTGATTATGTCGGGACGGTGGAGGCGGTTGAGCGAGCGTACAATGTCGGTGCGGTAGGCTTTATCCCACCAGAAGAAGTATTTACGTTGCGCCAGTTTGTCCTCGGGGCGTGTCGCCGTGTACACTTTTTCGCCGGTGTAGGGGTGTATGCCGGTATAGTAGATTTCGGTCGCCAGTGTCATCGGTGTGGGGGTGAAGTCCTGGATTTGCTCTAAATGCAGGTTCATGTCCTTTGTCTCGGCTGCAAGCATCGCCATGTCGATTTCACGGCATCCGGGATGGGACGAGATGAAATAGGGTATGAGCTGTTGTCGCAATCCGGCCTTGCGGTTGACCGTGTCGAACAGATGTGAGAATTGGTGATATAGTTCAAACGATGGTTTCCTCATCAGTTGTAGCACGTGGGAGCATGTGTGTTCAGGTGCGACCTTTAAACGCCCTGAAACATGATTCTCGATTAGTTCCACATTGTATAGGCGGTTGGCCTCATCAATCTCGCGGACTCCTGAATGGTGCATCGACAAGTCATACCTGACGCCGCTGCCTATGAACGACTTCTTTATTACGGGTAATGCGTCTACAGCGTGATAGATGTCGAGCAACGGGCGATGGTCGTTGTTAAGGTTGGGACACGGTTGTGGGTGAAGGCACGACGGTTTCACACATTTACGGCAGATGCCGGGGTTCTTGCCCCCCATTCGGTACATGTTGGCCGACGGGCCTCCGAGGTCGCTTATGTAGCCTTTGAAGTCAGGCATACGGGTTATTTGCCTGACCTCGCGGATAATAGACTCCTTGGAACGGGATGCGATGAATTTGCCTTGGTGGGCCGATATGGTACAGAACGCGCAACCTCCGAAACATCCTCGGTGCATGTTGACTGAGTGGCGTATCATTTCGTAGGCCGGGAGAGCTTTGCCCCGGTATCGGGGGTGGGGCATGCGTGTATATGGCAGGTCGAACGATGCATCGATTTCGCCTGTTGTCATTGGTGGCAACATCGGGTTGATTTTTACGACCTTGTCCCCGTGGGGTTGCCAGAGGGTCGCTCCGCTGTAACGGTTGGATTCAACCTCGATATGCTTGAAATTGACCGCTTGGCATCGTTTGTCGCGAAGACAGCTCTCAAAAGAATGCAACACGATATTGTCATCATCGGTTTCAGGCATGGCGGTAAGGGGCAGAACCATGGCCGTCTGCCTGACATCGGTTATGTCGCTTATCTTCTCGCCGTTGTCAAGTCGCCGGGCGATTTCGACTATCGGTTTCTCTCCCATTCCGTATATGACTATATCGGCCGGTGCATCCATGAGGATTGACGGTCTCAGGCGGTCCTGCCAGTAATCGTAGTGCGATACACGCCGCAGAGAGGCTTCGATTCCTCCCGCTATTATCGGGACTTCGGGGAATAGTCGCCGTAGGATTTCAGAATAGACAATCGTGGGGTAGTCGGGGCGCATACCGTGACGGCCATCCGGGGTGTAGGCATCGTCACTGCGCCGTCTTCGTGCTGCGGTGTAATGGTTCACCATCGAATCCATCGCTCCCGCCGAGACTCCGAAAAACAGACGTGGCGCACCGAATTTCTTGAAGTCGCGCAAGTCATCGCGCCAATTGGGCTGTGGCACGATGGCGACGTTGTATCCTGCCGCCTGTAGTGTGCGCCCTATGACGGCCGCGCCGAATGACGGATGGTCAACGTAGGCGTCGCCTGAAAACAGGACGACATCGACATGCTCCCAGCCAAGTGCTTTCATCTCCTTGACCGAGGTAGGAAGCCATGCTTCAGGCCCGGGTGTGACAGGAACGATGGTATTATGGCTGTGTTTCATTGCGCCTCCTTTTCAGCAAGCATTTTCTCCATCTTGAGTAATTCGTCCCTAAGCCGTGCCGCCTCCATGAACTCCATTTTCTTGGCGGCCTCAAGCATCTCGAGGCGGGTCATGTTGATGGAGCGTTGCAGTTCATCGGTGCTCATATATGGAATCACGGGGTCGGCCGCGATATCTACCTTGGTGGAGAATTCCTCGTAATATGGCGAGTTTTCCACACGGTGACGCCGTAGTTCCTTGGCTGTCGAGGCTTTCCTGTCTTCATCGTCATCAAGGTCGAGGCCGACAATCTTGTTTCGTGCCTTGACTATCGCCTGCGGGGTGATGCCGTGTTCCTCGTTGTAGGCGAGCTGCAGTGTGCGTCGTCGCTCGGTCTCGTCGATGGTCTGTTGCATCGAGTCGGTGATTTTATCGGCATACATGATGACAAGCCCGTTGAGGTTTCGCGCCGCTCGTCCCACTGTCTGTGTCAGGGAACGGTGGGAACGCAGGAATCCTTCCTTGTCGGCATCGAGAATCGCCACAAGCGAGACTTCGGGAAGGTCGAGTCCCTCGCGGAGGAGATTGACTCCGATGAGTACATCGTAGACACCTGCCCGTAGGTCGTCAAGTATTTTTATACGGTCGAGGGTGTCGACATCGCTGTGGATATATGCAGCCTTGATGCGGAGTTTGAGCAGGTAGTCGTTCAATTCCTCGGCCATGCGCTTGGTGAGGGTGGTAACGAGTACACGCTCGTTGCGTTCGACGCGCAGGTTTATTTGTTCAATGAGGTCATCGATTTGGTTCAGTGACGGTTTCACTTTTATTTCAGGGTCTAGCAAACCGGTGGGACGGATGATTTGCTCGACAATCACGCCCTCACTTTTCTGCAACTCATAGTCGGCGGGCGTCGCGCTGACATACACGACCTGATTTGTCATCCGTTCAAATTCCTCGAATTTCAGCGGGCGGTTGTCAAGGGCGGCATCAAGACGGAAACCATACTCGACAAGGTTCATCTTGCGTGATACGTCACCACCGTACATCGCCCTGATTTGCGGTACTGTCACATGGCTCTCATCGATGATTGTCAGGAAGTCTTTAGGAAAATAGTCAAGCAGACAGAATGGTCTCATGCCTGGCTCACGGCCATCGAAATAACGGCTGTAGTTCTCGATGCCGGAACAATGGCCCACCTCGCGTATCATCTCGATGTCATAGCTGACACGTTCCAACAGACGTTTTGCCTCCAGTTCCTTGCCCTCCCGGTGGAACGCGGCTGACTGTTCACCGAGGTCAAGTTCTATTTGAGCCAATGCCGAACCCACGCGTTCCTGGGAGGTGACAAAGATGTTGGCCGGATAAATCTTGAAGCTGTCATGGTCGCCGAGCGGTACATTGTCATCGGGATGCATTGTCGAGATTGACTCTATTTCATCGCCCCAGAACACGACACGTAACACGATTTCCTCGTAGGCAAGGCGTATGTCGACTGTGTCGCCTTTGACACGGAAGTTCCCGCGTCTAAGCTCGATTTCGTTACGGCTGTACAGTGAATTGACAAGGTCGCGCAGGAACTTGTTGCGTGCGATTTTCTGTCCTACTTTGATTTCAACTACATTTGCGTGGAAATCCTCGGGATTCCCGATTCCGTACAGACACGATACCGAAGAAACGACTATCACATCCTTGCGACCAGACAGCAACGCCGATGTGGTGGCAAGGCGCAGCTTGTCGATTTCATCGTTAATCATCAGGTCTTTCTCGATGTACTTGTCAACCGATGGGATATATGCCTCGGGTTGGTAGTAGTCGTAATATGATACAAAATACTGGACGGAGTTGTTGGGGAAAAATTGCTTGAACTCGCTGTACAGTTGCGCCGCAAGGGTCTTGTTGTGGCTTAGGATGAGTGTCGGCTTCTCGACTTTTTCGATGACATTGGCCATGGTGAAAGTCTTGCCAGACCCCGTGACGCCGAGTAAGGTCTGCGCGGGCAATCCGGCGTTGATTCCCTCCACGAGTTGCGCTATGGCCTGTGGCTGGTCGCCTGTGGGACTGTATTGGGACTGTAGCTGAAATTTCATAACTTATCACAAAGTTACAATTTTTCTATCGAATTACGGGATGAAATGATTACTTTTGTGAAATCACAAAACCTTTTAACGATAAGTAACCGTTCATAATTAATTTATACTATATGCGAGGCTTATTTCGAGAAAAAATCAATGGTTGAAAAGGGAGTTTATAGATATAAACGACTGATGAAAACATTGATTTTGACCGAAATAAGACAGCAGAGAGTATAAAAGATTAGGCATGGCGGTTGCTTAGGAATAATATATCGTTTAATTATGAACAGTTACTTAACATGAAACCGTTGTTACTATCCCGATTGCTGATTTCAATGGGCATCTTGTTGATGTCACAGTTGACTGTCGTGGCGAGCGAGACTTATAATTGGAAAGGGAAATGGATTAGTTCTTCTCACACCCAAAGCCGACCTAACACATGGCTCGCATTCCGAAAGGAGGTGAGACTTGAGAATACTCCATCGACTCTTGTCGCTCGCATCGGGGCCGACAGTAAATACTGGCTTTGGGTCAATGGCCGCCCTGTGGTGTTTGAGGGAGGGTTGAAGCGAGGACCCGCTCCTGATGCGATATATTTTGACGAGGTTGACATCGCACCTTATTTGACCCCTGGGGATAATGTTATCGCCGTGTTGTTATGGCATTTCGGTAAAAACGGTTTCACTCATCTCAACAGTGGCTCGGCAGGGTTGCTTTTTGATGCAGTCTCACCCGAAGCGGAGATTCTTTCAGATAATTCGTGGGGGTGTGCGATATATGATGCATACGGTGACACTGATGCCCCGCATCCCAATTTCAGGCTTCCTGAAAGTAACATTAGGTTTGATGCGCGATTACAGAAAAAAGGATGGGAGAGGCCCGGTTTTCGGGGCAAATTCCCCAAGGCCGCTGTCGTTGCCGATGCCGGCAAGGCTCCGTTTGGACGGTTGGTTGCTCGCCCCATTCCTCAATGGAGGAATACTGGATTGCGTCAATATGAAAGTATAAGGCGTTCAGATACAAATGACACGATATATTGCCGGCTCCCTTATAATTGTCAGGTGACCCCTTATCTGAAAGTCAATGCTAAGGAGGGTAAGGTCATCCATATCTTGACCGATAATTACACCGGCGGTTCAGAGAATAACTTGCGTGCCGAGTATGTAACCTGTGACGGTGAGCAGGAATATGAGAACTATGGGTGGTTTAACGGTCATGAAGTCAGGTATGTAATCCCCGAAGGAGTGGATGTCGTGGAACTGAAATACCGTGAGACGGGTTACGACACCGATTTTACAGGAGCGTTTGAATGTGATGACGAGTTCCTTAACGAACTGTGGCGACGGTCGGCGCGTACACTTTATGTGACAATGCGCGACAACTATATGGACTGTCCCGACCGTGAGCGTGCCCAGTGGTGGGGCGATGAGGTTAATGAACTTGGCGAGACGTTCTATGCGCTTTCGCCGTCGGCTCACAGTCTTGCCGTTAAAGGCATATATGAATTGATGAACTGGCAACGTGATGACGGTGTCATATATTCGCCTGTCCCTTCGGGTAACTGGCGTAAGGAACTCCCATTGCAGATGTTGGCATCGGTTGGATGGTATGGTTTTCACACCCAATACTATTACAGCGGTGACAGCAGTTTTGTCGCGGATATCTATCCTCGCATGAAACATTACCTGCACGATGTGTGGCAATTGGATGGGGACGGCCTTGTCATAAGCCGACCCGGTGACTGGAATTGGGCCGACTGGGGGCAGAACAGTGACCTTGATGTATTGACTAATTGTTGGTACTACCTTGCGTTGAAAGGAGAGAGGGAGTTTGCGCGTCAGCTTGGATATAAGGACGATGTCGATTCAATCAGTTCCGTTATTAAAGGTATTGAAAATGCCTTTGACATGCGTTTTTGGAATGGGAAGGCCTATCGCTCTCCCGGTCATAAGGGCGCGACGGATGACCGTGCCCAGGCGATGGCTGTTGTCTCAGGGCTTGCTGCCCCTGCTCGCTACAAGGCCATTGTTAAAATTCTTGATAAGGAATACCATGCCAGTCCTTATATGGAAAAATATGTCCTTGAGGCATTGTTCATGATGAACGAACCTGACAGGGCATTGGACCGAATGCATAAAAGATACGCCAAGATGTTGTCATACGACGGTTATACAACCCTGTTTGAAGGATGGGGTATAGGTGCGGAAGGATTCGGGGGTGGGACGGTGAACCATGCTTGGAGCGGCGGCCCGTTGACGTTACTTAGTCAGAAAGTGTGTGGCATAACGCCTGTCGCCCCCGGTTTCGCGGAGTTCAGTGTCACGCCTCAGATGGGCCGTCTTAAAAAAGCGTCAGCAACGGTCGATACCAATTACGGACTGATAAAGGTCTCCCTTGAGAAATCGGGTGACAAGATAAACGCCTGTCTCCATGTGCCCGAAAAAGTCACGGCCCATTATACCGATGAGAACGGTCGTCAATGCACCGTAGGTGGCGGTACTCACTTTGTAATATTGAAAATTAATCATAGATAGTATGTTAAGACCTGAAGATTTAAAACTGATTGAAGAAAAAGGCATAACCTCTGCCCAAGTAGAGGAACAGTTGGAACGTTTCGCTACGGGTTTCCCTTATCTGCGCATATCATCGGCGGCCCGTGTCGGCAACGGCATAAAACGTCTTTCCCATGATGAGGAGGATGCTGCCATAGACAGGTGGAAACGTTATCTCGCTGATGGCGGGGAGGTGGAGAAATTTGTCCCGGCATCTGGTGCGGCGTCACGTATGTTCAAGGCTCTGTTTGAATATATCGACGGAGACACTGACGAACTGAAACCGGGTACTCCTGTGGCTGAATTGCTCGCTGACCCCGGAAAACTTCCATTTGTGGATGAATTGCGCTCGACTGTTATCCGACTTTATGGCGAAGACCTCGACGCGATGATGAAAGCCGGCCGCAACCGTGATATAATCGCAGCAATTGTCAAACCTGAGGGGATGAACTACGGTGGACTGCCAAAGGGTCTGTTGAAATTTCACTCCTATCCTGATGGAAGCCGTACACCTGTGGAGGAACATCTCACCGAAGGGGCGCAGTCGGCCGCCAACGCCGATGGCGTAGTGAATCTTCATTTTACGGTGTCATCCAACCATCGCGAGTTGTTCAAGAAGAAACTTGATGAGGTGATTCCGCAAGCCGAGAAACGAACGGGTAAGAAATTCATTGTCACGATGAGCGAGCAGAAGCCATCGACCGACACTGTCGCTGTTAATCCTGACAACACGCCGTTTATCGAGGATGGACATCTATTGTTCCGCCCCGGTGGGCACGGTGCGTTGATTGAAAATCTCAATGACATTGATTCGGCTGTTGTGTTCATCAAGAATATCGATAACGTCGTTCCTGATTCCCGCCGTGATGTCACGGTGCGTTACAAACAGGTTCTCGCCGGTTATCTCATTGAAGTACATGATAAGATAGAGGAATATCTGAAGATAATAGAATCAGGTAATTACAATATTGAAAAAATAAGGGAGATGATTGCGTTCATGCACAATACGCTCAACATACGTGACGAGCGTATGAAACATCTCGAGGATGCCGAACTGGTTCTTTATATCAAGGACAAGTTTAACCGCCCGCTACGAGTGTGCGGTATGGTGCGTAACGAAGGTGAGCCAGGTGGAGGACCTTACATCGCTTATAACGCTGACGGCTCGACCTCTCCGCAGATTCTTGAAAGCCATCAGATAGACCCGTCCAACATTGAATATGCCTGTATGATGTCGGAGGCGACACACTTTAATCCCGTGGACTTGGTTTGCTACATCAAGGATATTCACGGGAATCATTTTGATTTGCCACGTTATGTTGACCATGCGACAGGTTTTATCTCGTCAAAATCGAGTCATGGACGTGAACTTCGTGCGCTTGAACTTCCGGGATTGTGGAACGGGGCGATGAGCGACTGGAACACGGCGTTTGTCGAAGTCCCCATCGAGACATTCAACCCTGTCAAGACTGTGAACGACCTGTTACGTCCTGCCCATCAAGGGTGATAAGAGGCGATAGAGACGATGTAGAGGGAGGCCCATTACGTTGTAATAGCTTCCCTCTATATTTTTTATGCCGATGCATCCAATCCATTCCTGGATACCGTACGCACCGGCCTTGTCAAGGGGACGGAATGTGTCGACGTAATAGTCGATTTCATCGTCACTCAACTGCGAGAACGTTACATCGGTTGTGGCATCGATGGTGCGTATTTCATCCAGGGTGGCCACAGACACCCCGGACACCACTTGATGTGTACGCCCTGATAGTCGGTGTAACATCAACCGGGCCTCGTCAAGGTCTTTAGGTTTGCCGAGCACTTCATTGTCAAGAATCACGACTGTATCGGCTGTTATCAGGATGGTGTCCCGGTCGAGGCTCTCAATGTAAGCCTGTGCTTTTAGCCGTGATAAATATGGGGCGACATCTTGTGCCGGCATGTCGGCGGGATATGTCTCGGCTATGTCTTTTATCTCGGCTATGGTGAAGTCAAAGCCGAGTCTCCCGAGCAGTTCGCGTCGGCGTGGCGATGCGCTTGCAAGTGTTATTTTGTATTGTTTTTCCATTCCTGTTACCAACCGAATGCGTTGTCTGTTTTCATCCACAGTCCCTTGACAGTGAGTATCTGTTCAAGTAGGTCTCTTGCGACTCCGTGTCCCCCGTCAACAGGGCTGATATATGTCGCGATTTCCTTTAACTGCCATGCACCGTCACGGGGTGTTACTTTCAATCCTACGGCAAGCATCGGCTCATAGTCGGGAATGTCATCCCCGACGTATGCCACTTCATCGGGATTCAGAGAATTGTCCTCCATCCATGACGATAGGATATCTATCTTCCTGCCGGCTCCAAGGTATACGTCATTGATTCCGAGTTTATTGTACCGTTTTAATAGGGAGTCTCCCGTTCCTCCTGAAATTATGGCTATTTTGAAACCGTGTTTGATGGCGAATTGCATGGCGTATCCGTCCCTTACGTTTACCATACGTGCGGGATTGCCGTCCTCGCTCATCGGGACGGTTGTGGGGGAGAGGACTCCGTCGATGTCAAATACGACGGCTTTTATTTTGGATAGGTCATAGTCTATTCGGCTCATCGGGGATGTAATAATCAATGATGTTTTGGGAAATTAGTTTATATATGGGGGCGTAATCGGGTCCTACGATTTCGAGATGTTTGCGTATGGTCGCGATATCTCCACGTCTCGCCGGACCTGTCTGTCCGGCCTCGGGACCGTTTTGAATCGCTTTTTTGAAGGTTTCTTCGATGAGAGGTTTCATTACCGAGAACGGTATATCGCTTTTTGAAAGTACGTCAGCAGATATTGTCCAGAGGTGATTTGTAAAGTTGCATGCGAAGACAGCGGCGGCATGTAGCCGCGAGCGGGACATGGAGTCGGCATGCATTACGTGTGGGGTCAGGGCACGGGCGAGTCCGGCTATCTCTTTTTCTGTTATAGGGTCAGAACCCTCGGTGAATATTGTTGCTTCAGAGATGTCGACTTGCCGTCCACGGCTGAATGTCTGTAAGGGATAAAGCACTCCGTGTCGCGGGGATAGCCTTGATATAGCCGACATCGGCACTGAACCGGAGGTGTGAACCCACAACGCATCGCCGTTATACTGAATCATGTCGGCGACACTGGCTATGGCCTCGTCTTTCAGCGCGATTATATATATATCGGCCGAAGTGTTAATCTTTGACAGGTCGTCAGTCGCTGTGGCCCGACCTGATTCCTGCGCTATTTCCTGCGCCCGTTCGATACGTAGCCCGTAGATTTGTATCAGTGAATATCCGTCGAGACTGTCAATCGCATTGGCGAGAGACCAGGCCACGTTGCCTGCGCCTAACAATACGACTTTTTTCATTTGTCGCCTGTCATTCAATCGGTTTCCATGAACCGATATGTACTTTTTCCCATAAAAGTTTGTCAATTGCCTGTGGACGTCGTTCCTCGTTTTTGTGCCCGAATGTCAGGATGCAGAGTACGGGGTAATTTTCAGGAATCCCAAGCAATTCGCTGACATATTCGTCGGATGGGGTATTGTCGGCTGCGAAACGGCCTCTGACCTGAATCCAGCAAGAACCAAGACCGAGGTCGGCGGCCTGAAGTTGCATGTATGCGGCCGCCACTGAAGCATCTTCAATCCATGGTTCTGATGCCGAAGGGTCTCCTGCCACTACAACCGCAAGGGTGCATTTGCCTATCGGGGCTGCCCCGGCAGGTTTGCATTGGCTTAACCGTTCAAGCATCTCCTTATCTTCGACAGCGATGAATTGCCAGGAACGGCTGCTTTTGGATGTCGGGGCAAGTAGACCGGCTTCAAGAATGAGACGTACCTGCTCCGGGTCTATCGGTTCATCGGTGTAACGGCGTATGCTCCGCCGGTTAACGAGGAGTTCATGAAGATTATCCATTGTATTTAGGTTATAAGTTTACTGATGGCGGGTGCACACCCATGCTCCGGGATAACGGGAATATATCCCCGCCGCACGTCCCTGATTCTTCAGTTCGGTAGATGAGGTGGCCGTGGCTACGTATACGCGGAACTTTCCGTCCTGTTCCAGTAGTTTCATTGACTGATAAGGGTGTTTGGACATGTATTTTTCGGCTTCGGAGCGAGAGCCGAGCGAGGCTACGACAAGGCAATAGTTATCAGTGTCATTGTTACGCAATGATATGGCCTTTGTCGATTTTGAAATGGGAGTCTGCTTTAATCTGTTTTGTAAGCGAGCCCGGTAGCGGTTGGTTTTAACGGTGTCGGCCACTGCAGTTGATGACGCGAGGTCAGGAATCGCAATCGAAAGGGTGATTCTACATGGCTTGCTTTGTGGTTCGCTTTGGCGTTCTATTGATATTGACGATGATGCCGCCGATGCCATCGATGCCTTGCTCACGTTGGAGTCATCAATAAGTATCGGTGTCGAGATGACTGCACCGAGACATATCAATAAGGCGATTGATGCTGCGACACGCATTGCGTGGTGGCGTAATCTAACAGTCAGAGGCACTTTTCCTGTAATCGTTGTCGATGCAATTATAGGTTCATCTACTTTTACACGGTCTATCCTTTTGGCATTGACGACAGGGAGAGCACGGTGAGTGGCGTTGAACAGTCCGTTGTCAATCGGGGAGAATGTCGGGGTCGAGTCTATGGATTTCTGAAATATACCGACACGTTCAATAACGGCCTCGCCGTCATTGTCAATCTGATGACGGAGGGTGCTGACTTCGTCGGATATTGATGCCATGGCTCTGTCATAGCTCAACCCGTGGCGTCTCATGACACTGTTGGCGAGAAGTCCGTCGTTGTGGTCAAGCGACGGATTGAACGTCAGTTGACGTGACGGCGGCGACATGACGGTATAATCATCGTTCCAGCTGGCTTCTACCGTCCGGGCGATGAATGCTCCCAATTCCGGCACAATTATGCAATCATGTCGGGATAGGAGATACTCGATATGTTCACCGAGAGAAATCATGTCACAAAATTAGTGAAAAACTGTGTCGCATCCAAAACATTTCATTCGAAAAATGTCCGTATCACCATGTCACATCGTAGAACAGGATACGTTCACTTGAACACTTCCAGTCGTAAGTCCCATAGTTGTAAAGACCTATGCGGACTGTTGAGAATTTTTTGACGGATGACGGTATGCCTGAAATAGTATGTGTCACGGTGACACTTTTGCCTTTCCCTACAGCGACAGAGAGGTCGCCTATACCTGATTCTTTCCCGATTTTGCTGTTTATTAGACCCCGTTCCTTATTGAATGTCTGCCCGTCATCGGTTGTGAAATAGGTATAGGTGGTATGTTGCCATAGCTTGAGTTGGTCTACCGATTCACCATTGTTGGTAATGGTGTAGGTCATTACGACTTTGTCGCTTTTGCGGTTGCAACCAACGAATTTTACATCGTATCTTGAGTCGCAAGAACTGATGCTTCCACACGAGCCTGAACCTTCAGGCGCATCGTCTGACGAGCATGACGTTAATAAGGCCACAAGGCTTACAATGGCGAATAGTCGCATTACTTTAATAGGATGTTTCATCGGTTATGATTATTTAGGTAGGTTGGATGCATTTATCAGTTCGCTTTGCCTCTTTTCAGCTACAGGGTCATCGGGAAGAATGGTTACACGGGAGTCTTTGCTCACCATTCCTTTCAGCTTGACGATGTTGTCATTGTGTAATCTGATGCAGCCGTGGCTCGAACGTCCCGGTATTGAGCCGGGTGCGTTTGTCCCGTGTATGCCGATGCCCCAGAATCCCGGAGTCCTTAAGGAGATGAACCACGGGCCATAACATTTTGCCCCTGTGCCTTTATATTTCCAGTCTGTAGAGTTGTATATACCTATTACAGAGAATGTGCCTTCGGGAGTCCGGCAATCGTCTTTACCCTTTTTCTGTCCTCGGTTCCGCGATGCGCACACCGGGAATTGCGCCACGGTGTCGCCAAAAACGTTGACGACATATAGTCGAGTCTTGCGTTTGTTTATGATGATGTCGTTGCGTAACGGCATTTTGCCGGGGACAACCGATATGCGGTCGTCAAGGCTGTCAAGCATTTCAGGTTCGGGAAGTTGTGGTTCCATCGTCGTCCCATATCGGCTGATTAATTCTTCCAGCCGTGGTGGAAATTTGTAGTCATCAGCAAGTGATATGACGGATGTTAGTAGTAATAGAATGACAAAGAGTGGTTTCATGACTGCAAAATTATATCTTTTTGGCGAGATAGTGAAAAAGAATTATAAAATGTCAGAAAAATAGCGAAAAAATCACTACCTTTGCATGCAATAAATTTTGAACTCCACAAGTTATGTCTTCATTTATTGCAGAAAGAGTTAAAATGGACGGTCTGACATTCGACGATGTCCTCTTGATTCCGTCTTACTCTGAAGTGCTCCCAAGGAGCGTAAATCTCACCACCCGTTTTTCACGTAATATCACTTTGAATGTGCCTTTGGTTTCGGCGGCGATGGACACTGTCACTGAGGCGCAGCTTGCCATAGCTATAGCGCGTGAAGGAGGCATCGGGGTGATTCACAAGAATATGCCTATAGCCGAGCAGGCTCGTCAGGTGCATGCTGTCAAGCGCGCCGAAAACGGTATGATTTATGACCCTGTCACCATATTGCGTGACGCGACGGTGAAGGACGCCTTGGCTATGATGGCCGAGTATCATATAGGCGGTATTCCTGTCGTTGACGATGACCGTAAACTTGTCGGAATCGTTACCAACCGCGACTTGCGTTTCGAGCGAGACCTTAATCGCCCGGTCAATGAAGTGATGACATCCGAGGGGCTTGTGACAACCAATCAGTCCACTAATCTTGAGGAGGCCGCTGATATTTTGCAGCGACACAAGATAGAGAAATTGCCGGTGGTTGACTCCGAAGGCCGTCTCGTGGGGCTTGTGACCTATAAGGATATAACAAAAGCTAAAGATAAACCATACGCTTGCAAGGATTCCCTCGGTCGGTTGCGTGTGGCCGCGGGGGTCGGTGTGACTGCCGACAGCATGGAACGTGTGGACGCTCTTGTCGAGGCCGGGGTGGATGCGATTGTCATTGACACCGCCCATGGTCACAGTAAGGGTGTTGTAAAGACCCTCCGTGATGTAAAGGCCAAATATCCGCAGATAGATGTTGTGGTCGGTAACATCGCCACCGGGGATGCCGCCCGTTATCTTGTTGAGAATGGTGCTGACGGTGTCAAGGTTGGAATCGGACCCGGTTCGATATGTACCACGCGTGTTATTGCCGGGGTGGGTGTCCCGCAGCTTTCTGCCGTCTACGATGTGGCCAAGGCTCTTGAGGGAACTGATGTACCGTTGATTGCCGACGGAGGAATCCGCTATTCAGGTGACATCGTCAAGGCTCTTGCCGCCGGGGCATATTCTGTCATGCTCGGAGGTATGCTTGCCGGTGTCGAGGAATCGCCCGGCGACACAATAATATATAATGGACGTAAGTATAAGTCCTATCGCGGAATGGGTTCCCTCGAGGCAATGGAAAAGGGTTCGAAGGACCGCTATTTCCAGGCAGGGGAGACCGATACTAAGAAACTTGTCCCCGAGGGTATCGCGGCTCGTGTTCCCTATAAAGGCTCGTTATATGAAGTAGTTTACCAGATGCTTGGCGGTCTGCGTGCAGGAATGGGATATTGTGGCGCGCCTGACATCGAAACACTTCATCATGCACAGTTTACCCGCATCACCAACGCCGGTGTGGCTGAGAGCCATCCCCACGATGTCGCAATCACATCCGAGGCTCCCAACTACTCCGCGTCAAGCCACAATTGAACCGATTTGTTACGGAACTAAAAGGCAGGAGACGTCCCACACCGGGACGTCTCCTGCCTTTTAGTTCCGTAATCGTAGGGACGCGACTACGTTCGCGTCCTGTTTAATCAGACGCATTTTCGGACGCGCTCGTTGGCGCGTCCCTACGATTGCGGCGATATTCTACAATCCCATGCAATTTCGTCAACCCCGATTCCTGTGGGTGGGTTGATGTCCTGTACGGTCGTGGCATGCCACGGCCTTCTCGCTTTCGATATTGTGTGCAATGCATGAATGTTTTTTCCGGGTCGCGATGTATCGCGACCGTACTATCCACAATTGCAGTTCAAAACATCGTCGTGACATTGGATTGCGGAGCAATTATTTTGAATAGCCGTGGATTGAGCGGAGCGAAATCCACGGAATATGATATCCCTGAATAAATGTTTCTGAAAGAATCATTTATATTTCGCGGATGAATTGCATGTTTAACTAAATTTAACTAATGGGGGGGTAAATGTGATAGATTGTTTACTTTTGTAAAATTATTTATCATATTTAAACTGTTAATTATGAATAAAAATCTGTTACATTGTGTGATATTGCTGACGGTATCGTTGTTTACTGTTGGGTGTTCCGATAATCAGGAGGACGAGCCTGATATGCCGGTTGGAAGCGAATGGATTGACCCCGTTTTCGCCCGGGTCTTGCAGGAACGTGGCTACATAAGCGATGCCGTTACCGTCACCCCTGCTGACGTCGAGAACTTGGAGACAATAAATATCTCCGGTTACTCCAACTATAATCATCAAGGCAACATAAAAAGCCTCCGTGGCATTGAATACTTTGTGAATTTAGTTGACTTGGATTGTGGCTATAATCAGCTGACTACACTCGACGTGTCGGGCAATACGCAGTTGCGCTACCTTTATTTTGTGAGCAATCAGTTGACTACGGTTGATGTATCTGGCAATACGCGGTTGATAAGCCTTAATTGTTATGGAAATCAGTTGACCAAGCTTGATATATCGAGTAATACGCAGTTGATGAATCTTCATTGTGGTAACAATCAGTTGACTGCACTTGATTTGTCTGGTAATACGCAGTTGGTGGTTCTTTATTGTGATAGAAATCAGCTGAAGACACTTGATGTATCGGGCAATACGTTGTTGACGTTCCTTGATTGTGATGAAAATAAGTTGAAGACGCTGAATATAACTAACAATAGGCAATTAAATGTTTTGAGGTTTGGTTATAATCCGGGGTTGAATGGCGTTTTTGAGGTGACAGCGTGGTTTGACGATTCGTCTATTCCGTCAAATGATTTCACAAAAGGGTCGTGGAATTATAATGGACATAATGTCACGGCAAAATATGTAAAGGCGCAGTGACGGTTTAATCCTGCCACGGAACGGCAGGAGGACTGGAAAACATGCAAATCAACATCGTAGGGACGCGACTACGTTCGCGTCCTGTTTAATCGAACGCGTTTTCGGACGCGCCCGTTGGCGCGTCCCTACTATTGCGGATTGCCCCAATGTTTAAGATTGTAAAGGCGATGTCTAAGGTAGGGTTCAGCCATGGCTGAACCGCAACACATTGAAAATTAGCGATGACACAATCGGCGGTGCGGCCATGGCCACACCCTACCAATTATGCTGTTTCAATCTTGAAGATGACGGGGCGTGTACCGTCATTGCAGCATGCGATTACCGGGGCATGTTTTGCCGGGGTGACATCACAGGATGACTGCGAATTGCCGAGCACCTCATCGACGTGCTGCGAGATACATTTCCAGGCTTTGGGGCAAAATCCGCATTTTGCTATGTCCCTGTAATTGTTGCGGTCGATGATGAATTCCTGTCCCGTTTTGAAAAGATGGCAGGGGCCTGTCTCGGGTTCATCGAGATACTGGCTTTGGAAATCGGTATAACATTCGCGACGCAGAACTGTCACCTTGCAACGGCGTGGCAGACAGGATGGTGTTTCATTTACGCCATGTCGGTTAATATTGCCGGCCACGATAGATGGGGCGGCAAGTGTGGCGGCCGCTATTGATGATAATTTGAAAAATTTGCGTCGATTCATGTAGACAAAGTTAGCCAAAATATTTGGGAGAAAGCATTGATTGTCATATTTTAACGTTATCTTTGACTCCGTCGAAGATACTCACGCTCGGAAAAGTTCAAGCGAGCTTGCTCTTTTCTCTTGACTTATTCGTATCTTTGTCACTATGAAGATACGCAAGATGAAAATAACTCTCCTTGGCTGGATTGGCATTGCCATCGCCATGGGGGTGGCGACAGGATTCTTTTTTCCGAAATGGATTGTCGAGCTAATGGCGACGTTCAATTCGGTTTTCGGTCAGTTTCTCGGATTCCTGATTCCGCTGATTATTGTGGGTTTCGTTGCCCCGGCGATTGCCGAGATAGGTAATAAGGCCGGAAAACTCCTTGTCGCCACGGCTTTGTTGGCGTACGGGGCGACATTGTTTGCCGGATTGCTGTCCTATTTTATCGGGACGCTCGCATTCCCATCATTGATATCGGGTGAGACAGCAGTATCGGCAATAGAGGATTCGCCGGAGGTAACACCTTTTTTCACGGTGGATATCCCTCCGCTGATGTCGGTGATGACGGCGCTTGTCTTTGCGTTCATGCTTGGATTGGGAACGGCATACACCCGTTCGGTTACGCTTGGAGGGGTGATTACAGAGTTCAGGGATATTGTTCAGAAGACGATACGTGCAATTGTTTTACCTTTGTTGCCCGTTTACATATTCGGAATATTTCTCAATATGACCCACACAGGGCAGGTAGGCACTATTTTAGCCACCTTCCTTAAAATCATCATAGTCATCTTTATATTGCATGTTTTCATCCTTGTCATGCAATATTGTATCGCGGCGGTGATAGGTCGTCGTAACCCTTTCAAGATGCTTGGAACGATGATGCCCGCCTATTTCACGGCATTGGGGACACAATCATCGGCGGCCACTATTCCCGTGACCCTCGCCCAGGCAATCAAGATGGGGGTGAGCAAGGATGTCGCAGGATTTGTCATCCCGCTGTGTGCGACGATTCACATGTCGGGAAGCACCCTCAAGATAGTGGCATGCGCGCTGGCTCTGATGTTGATGCAGGGTATGCACTACGATACCGGGATGTTCGTCCATTTTATTGCAATGCTGGGTATTACAATAATAGCCGCCCCGGGGATTCCCGGAGGGGCTATCATGGCCTCATTAGGGTTGTTGTCATCGATATTGGGATTCTCGGAACAGCAGAATGCGCTGATGATTGCCCTATATATCGCTATGGACAGTTTCGGCACGGCATGTAATGTCACCGGTGACGGAGCGTTGGCCGTGATTATCGATAGCTTTTTCGGCTCGAAACGATAACCGGTTCAATCAGATATCGATAGTAATTTTCCGTCGCGGTCAAACTTGTAGTCATCCAGTTCGACCCCTCTCAACTCAACCTTGTAGCCGGCTTTGCCACGTTTGAGCGTCTCAACCGCTCCAAGGACATTGCGACGTGAAAGTTCGTCATGGGCGCGGCGTGGAAGCAGTTCCTTGACAAGGTGACGGGGGAGTACACGTGCCTTGCCCGCATCGATTTCAATCCACTGCCCTTTGTCATCAAATTCCAGGTCAGTGCCGTCCGATAATTCGATTTCATATTCCTGAGGCATGAAATCCTCCTCGCATTTGACAATGGCGGCATTTCTGAAATGCTTGTTTATGAAATCACGTGCGGTCTTGGGGACACGTTCAATCTGTACTGAACCTGAGATTACAGGGCCGGGATTATTATAGATGCCGGGAGTCTGTGCTGATAAAGGCTGCACAGCCATGAATGCCATGGCTGTGGCTATCGGAATTAAAAATCGTTTCATAATCAATTGTTATATATTTTAGTTATAACAATCAGCCATACAAAAGGTTTTACAGCTTTTCAACCTCTGCGAGCCAAAGAGAGGCGGAGGCATCGGACGGCATACGCCAGTCGCCGCGCGGTGACAGACAGACGCTTCCCACTTTAGGGCCGTCGGGCATACATGAACGTTTGAACTGTTGACTGAAAAAACGGCGATAGAATATCTTTAGCCAGTGTTTTATTATATCGGGTGTGTATTCACTGCCGTTGAACGCTTTCTTGGCGAGCATGTATATGCGGGACGGCGAGAAGCCGTAGCGTAAGGTGTAATATATGAAAAAGTCGTGCAGTTCATACGGGCCTACAAGGTCTTCGGTTTTCTGTCCGATTTCATCGTTTTTATCAGCAGGGATTAACTCGGGGCTTATAGGAGTGTCAACGATGTCGAGCAATGCGGCGCATTCGTCCTCGTTATCAGTGTTTGAGGCAATCCATTTTACAAGATATTTTACGAGTGTCTTGGGTACTCCGGCGTTAATCCCGTACATCGACATTTGGTCTCCGTTGTAGGTCGCCCATCCAAGTGCGAGTTCCGACAGGTCTCCCGTGCCGAGTACAATGCCGTTGGTCTGATTAGCGATGTCCATGAGCAACAGAGTCCGCTGACGGGCCTGGGCATTCTCGTATGTTGTGTCATGGACATTGATGTCATGGCATATATCCTTGAAATGCTGCCGGACTGCGGGGACTATTGAGATGTCACGGGTTGTTATGCCGAGGGTTCTCATTAATGTAAGGGCGTTTGTATAGGTGCGCCCTGTTGTCCCGAAACCGGGCATGGTGACACCTGTTATGCCTTTACGGTCAAAGCCGAGGCGGTCAAATGTCCTGACAGCCACTAATAATGCGAGAGTTGAGTCAAGTCCCCCTGAAATACCAACTACAAGTGAGCGGCAGTTGATGAATGACAGTCTCTTTGCAAGTGCGGCGACCTGGATGTTTATGATTTCACTGCAGCGGCTGTCGGCCTCTGATTTATCGTGAGGAAGGAACGGTGTCGGGTTTACATCGCGGAACATAAGGTCGGATTCTCCCGGCTCAACTGTGGATTCCGACAAATCAGGGATTTCGGGAGATGCCGATTCGTATGATGCGCAGTCGGCGAATGTGTTGACCCGACGGCGGTCGGCCCGGATTGCCTCTATGTCGATGTCGGCGATAACAGTGTTGTCATCGGGATTCCAGCGGTCATTTTCCCTGATTATGATACCTTCTTCGGCGATTATGGTTTTACCGGTGAACACAAGGTCGGTGGACGATTCCCCATACCCGGCGGAGGAATACACGTAAGCACAGCGGCAACGTCCCGATTGTTGCCCGATAAGGGATTTCAGATAATCATATTTCCCGCTGTAGTCGTCAGATGCCGAGAGATTGAAAATTACATCCGCGCCTTTAAGAGCCATTCGTGAGGATGGTGGGATAGGTGTCCACAGGTCTTCGCATATCTCGATTCCGATTGTCACGCCATGACTTTCAAATACACCACCTCCAGGTCTGATTTCAATTTCTCCGCCTAAAACAGGAAACGCAGTCGTCACAGTTTCATGTGTTGCATGCCACCAGCGACGTTCATAAAATTCTCCGTAATTAGGGATATAGGTTTTCGAGACAATGTCAATTTTACCATTGCGCAGCAGTGCCGCACAGTTATAGATGCTTGTCCCGGCTGCGACAGGGAGACCTACAATGAAGTGAAGATTCATATCCTTGGATAGGTCTTTTAACCGAGCAAGCGCATCGATGGCTTTTGATTGTAGTTCAGATGACAAAAACAGGTCGCCGCATGTGTAACCTGTGATAGACATTTCGGGGAACACTGCGATTTCAACACCTTTGGATTCCAGAATCTTAAGATGGTGTATTATCTGTTGTATGTTGAATTCAATATCAGCGACATTTACGCGGGGTGCGACGGATGCGACCCTAAGAAATCCTGACTTCATGTTTGATTTTTTTTGTGTTTGGATTGCAAATTTAACAACTTTGCCTAAACAACAAATGTTATATTAATTAAAAGTGTTAAATTTGTCACAAATAACAATGTTTACAATGAAAAGAGGGAAATATGTTTTGACAGGTATCATACTTGTAGTCATTTCGATGATAATTATGCCACAGTCGGTCAACGCAACAAGCCGTGGAGAGAAGTCACTTGGATTGCGTGTGGGTTATGTCACACGTAATGAGTCAGCATTGGCCGGGTTGTATTTTCAATATTCATTCACTGACTATTTCAGGCTTTCGCCCGATATCGATTATGTTTTCCGTCATCATAACGAGGACGCATTGGATTTGAATCTTAACGCCCATTTCCCGTTCCGGTTGGGTGTGTCGGGTCGTTTTAGCATGTATCCACTTGTCGGAATGAACTATACATCATGGAATCTTCATACACACGATGAAAACAGCGATGACGTGACAACGCGTGACAGCCATCTCGGTCTGAATATCGGTGGCGGTATGGAGTATTATATCACCCCGACACTGAAATTGAATTTTGAAGGGAAATTCCAATGGACTAAACGTGCTGACACCGGTGTATTCTTGGTTGGTATAGGATATGTATTCTGATTGTCCCTCTATAAGCGTAATAATACCTTTTCATAACGCCGAGTCAACAATCGAGGTCACGGCGCGTTCACTTGCGGGGCAGACGTTAAACAATGTCGAGTATGTCTTTGTCAACGATGGTTCCACCGACCGCTCTGTCGAGGTTCTCCGCGATTTCCTTGTCCTGAATCCTGACTTTGGGGAGAAAGTGAAATTCCTGTCGCTTGAGTTTCGTAAGGGGTCTGCGGAGGCTTTTGGGATTGGCCTGGAGAATGCTGACGGTGAATATGTCATAAAGTGCGATGCCGATGATTATGTTGACCCGACGGCGTTTGAAATGATGTATAAAGAGGCCGGGAAAGGGGTGTATGATGTTGTAATTGCACCGTATTATGAGCATAAGGGAAAGAGAAGTAAAGTAGTCATTCCTGTGAGACATATTGATTCCTTGAATGATATGCCGCTCAATACAGTGCATTTTTCATTATGGAACAAGTTGTTGAGACGAAATCTGTTGTTGGAAAAGGAGATTCTTCCTTATCCCGGTGTGGATTGCTGGGAGGATTTGGGGGTGGTGTCACGTTTCATGGCGTTCAAACCCAAGGTAAAGGTGATTGACGCACCGTTTTATCATTATATTATAGACCCGGGCAAGAAGTCATTGTCGCGTGACCGCAAGACACGTGTTCTTCAAGACCATCTGGAAATGGCCTTATTTCTTGAAAAATGGTTTCTGGATAATGAATTAGTCGCTGACAACGAGGAGTTCCTTAACCATCTGAAATTTCTTGCCAAGGTGAAATTCCTGCGGGGACGAGACAAGGAGGTCGGGAAATGGAAATGCACTTTTCCCGAGACCAACAGTGTAATCATGTCCCTTAGGCATATACCGCTGTATTACCGCGTGATTTTCAAGATAGTCTATCTTCTGCCGACAAAACTATGCCAATGGATGGCCGATAAGTGTGACGTGTTCTATCGCAAGCGGCATGAATGACCGGCTACTCGTGGTAATACACTCTCTTGACACGGGATGAAATCGATGTCAGGATTTCGTAGGGGATGGTTTTAAGTGTTGATGAGAGTTCCTCGACGGGTATATTGTCACCGAATATTTCCACAGGGTCACCAACCTTGCATTCAACATCGGTCACGTCAATCATACAGATATCCATACAGATATTGCCCACTGTGGGGCAACGGTGACCGTTTACCATCATCGAGGTGTTTCCATTACTAAGGTGACGGTCGAGACCGTCGGCATACCCGATGGGGACAGTGGCTATGCGTGAGTGGCGTGTGAGCACTCCGCGGCGGTTATATCCGATTGTCGTTCCGGCCTCCCATTCCTTGATGGATATAATGAGGGAATGTAGTGATGACACGGGACGAAGATTGTCCTGTGAGCCATCGTGCATGGTCTTTATTCCGTACAGGCAGATTCCGAGACGTACCATGTCATATTGCATCTCGGGAAAACGCGTGATGCCGGTGGAGTTGAGTATGTGACGCAGGATGTGATGGTTGAAACCACTCTGTAACATGTCGCTGCAACGCTTGAAATAATCAAATTGCATCATCGTGTAGTCATCCATCTCGGGGTCGTCAGCGGCCGCAAGATGGCTGAAGACCGACCGGGGGATGATTGCGTCCTGTGAAAGGAGTGTTGAAATCAGTTCGGGCATATCCTCCTCAAGGAAACCGAGGCGATGCATACCCGTGTCAAGTTTGATGTGGACAGGATAATGCTTTATATCACATTTCTCGGCTTCGGTTATTATGCGGTTCAGGACATCGAAACTGTAGATTTCGGGTTCAAGATTGTAGGCAAACAATGTGCGATAATTCACCACCTTTGGATTCAACACGATTATAGGCATGGTGATTCCTGCTTTCCGTAGGTCTATCCCCTCGTCCATGGCGGCAACCGATAGATAGGCCGCATGCTGTGACTGCAATGTTTTGGCCAGTTCGTAGGCGCCTGCGCCGTATCCTGACGCCTTTACCATGCACACGATACCTGTCTCCGGCTTGATTTTGGAGCGGTACAGGTTATAATTATGCACAATCGCATCGAGGTTCACCTCGAGCATTGTCTCGTGTTGGCGTCCCTCAAGCATGTCGTTAATCCGCTCAAACTTGAAGTCAGGTGCACCTTTGATAAGTATCAGTTCGTGGTCAAAGTCACTTTGTGTCATGCTGGCAAGAAATGCCTCAGTTGATATGAAGAATGTCGTGTTGACATCAAAGAACCGTGAATTATGGCAAATCTCCGGGCCTATCGCTATGACTCGGTCAATGTGACGTTCCTTGAGCAGCTTAGCCACGGCTTTATAAAGTTCGGAGGAACTTAAGGTCTCGTGCATCAGGTCTGACAGGATGACGGTGCGCGAGTGTCTCGCTGTAACGCGGCGTTCCATGAAATCGAGGGCCGGAGACAGTGAATTGAGGTCGCTGGTATAGGAATCATGTATCACAAGACAGTCATTCACACCCTCGATGACATCCATTCGCGTCCCGATTGCAGTCAATCGTTTCATACGAGCGGTTATGTCTTGAACAGGCCGGTTCAGATAATGCATCACGGCGAGACAATGAATGGCGTTTTCAATGTCCTTGTCGGCTGTAAACGGAATCGTCACCTCGTTGTCAACTCCTATAAAAGAGTAGGAAATCACGCTGTTATGGTCTCTCTTTTTCACAGACCTGATAAATAGCGGACGGTCAGCGTCGCGTCCGGACCAGGCGATTTCCTTTGCCGGGAGCGCTGAATTGGCAACTGTTGTCGCAATCAGCGGGTCGTCGGCATTGTAGACGATACAGTCGCATCGGCGAAGCAACATGACCTTTTCGGCGCATTTCTCGCTGATGGTACTGAATCCTTCCTGATGTTCCGGTCCGATATTGGTTATGATTCCTATTGACGGTTTGATTATGGATTCAAGAGCTGCCATTTCACCGGGTTGTGAAATCCCGGCCTCAAATATCGCGATATCGGTGTCGTCGTCCATTTCCCATATTGACAAAGGGACACCGGTCTGTGAATTATAGCTGCGCGGACTGCGGACGATTTTATAATCATCCTGCAACAGCCGATAGAGCCACTCCTTGACGGTGGTCTTGCCCCGGCTGCCCGTGATTGCGATGACTGGTATATCGAAATTGTCACGGTGGTGTCTTGCGATTGACTGTAATGCGCGGCGACTGTCAGGAACGACGAAGAAATTGGCATCAGTCTTTGCCCCCGTGTATTCATTCATGCGTTCAACCACGAAGTTGCGTACACCGGCATCATAAAGTTCCGGGATGAAACGATGCCCGTCATTGGATGTTGTGGATATTGCGAAGAAAATTGATACCTCAGGTTCACACAGGGAACGACTGTCGGTGAGCAGTTTCTCTATAACGGCATCGGGGTTTACAGGGGAGGGGAGATGCAATATTTCGGCTATAGCCGAGGCATTATATCTTTTCATTGTTTTTGCTTGAATTTATAGAGGGCGTATTCAATGTAGGGATACGTCGAGATGAGTTGATTTTCTAATTTTTCTGTTTCGCGATTGAATCGTTCTATGGCAAGAGCGTTGTCGGTCATGAATCGGTGGGACAGTCGCCGTGTCAATTTCTCGCATGTCGATGCCAACATGCGTGTCTCGTTAGAGAAATACATGTCTTCAAACCGAGAGTATATGTATTGGATTGCGACTGTCGATGGATGGCGCATGTCATCGGCATAGAAGCGGTAGTCCCGTAAATCATCGACCATTATTTCGTATGCAGGGAAATACATGACGCCATTGTTTTCATCAATCACATTTTCAATACCGAGCATTAGGGTTGATTTTGAGAGCCTGTCGGCATGAAGTGAATTGCCCGGATGACGCACCGGGCTGACAGTGAATATGATTTTTATCCCGTTGTTCAGCTTTCTGACGCGTTGTATGATTTTTTTTAGGGTCGATGTCGTCTCGTCAAGGGTGATATATCGCTCGTTGAATAACGATGATGGCTGTTTGTGACAGTTCGCGACAGTCTCGCCGGTCTCTTTTAAATTGAACACCCGTGTAGTGCCGAGGGTCAGGATTAGGACTGATGCGTTTGCAAGTGATATATTGGCGGTCGATACACTCTCGTTCATACGTTGAAGAACATCGTCTTTGTCATGGCTTGAAAACATCGAGTGGCAATGAAATGAATGCCATAGCTGACCGTCATGGAACAGGTCGGAATCATCAAACTTTTTGTTGTCAACAATGTGTTCGATTGATGAAGCGATGCTCAACGGATTGTATAGAGTACCAAAAGGATTGACCGTCACATCAAACAGCCGTTGGCGCAGACATCCCCCTATGTTGTCGGAGAAACATGACCCGACCATGACTATTGGCCTGTCATGGGTTATAAGTCCCTGAAATCGGTTGTCATTCTCTATTTCAGTGCGGAATTTCATCGGTCAATACATCTGATAATCGGTCGATAGTACTTGGAACTCGGTCCTTCGGTTGATTTGGTCAGCGGTGGCCTGGTCTTCGGGGGAGAGGGTGAGGATAAATTCTTCATTGAGAATATCCCCTTCCTTAAATTGAGGGAACTCGCGGGCGATGCGTTTAGTGACTGTCTTGGGACGCGATTTCCCGTAACCTTGAGTCTGTAGTCGGTCGGCTGCGATTCCCACTCCGATGAGATAATCAATCACGGACTGGGCGCGTCGTTTGGAGAGATTGATATTATATTCGTCCGAACCCCAACGGTCGGTGTGTGATGCCATCTCGATTGTTATGTTGGGGTTGGTGCGCAACATTTCGGCCAGTTCGTCAAGGGCTTGTTTCGATTCAGGGCGCAAAGTGGCCTTATCGAAATCGTAGAATATGTTTTCGACGATGTTGGGTTTGTTAATTGATGCCAATATGAAATCGATGGCATAATCAGCGTCTTCTTCGGCGGTATCGGATGTGAACTGTTGGCGTGCGTTCAAGTAACCCTTGGCTCCGGCGAGCATTACATAACTTACGCCACGTTGCAGTGGAAACGAAAATGACCCATCGCCACGGGCGACAGCCTTCTGGTTTGAACCATCGTTGCCGACGATTCTTATCACAGCGTTTGGAACGGGTTCCTCATCCTTGTCGAGAACCCACCCTGAAATTGTTATTTTGAGGTCAGGGAGTTCAAATGAATAAATATGGTCATAGCCACGTCCGTCACCCCTATTGGAACTGAAATAACCTTTTTCGACTCCAGCTTTTTCAAATGTTATGCCGAAGTCGTCGCCTTCAGAGTTGACAGGCGCACCCATGTTTTCAACTTTCCATCCGCCTGACGGGGTCATTGTGGCCTTGAAAATGTCCAGTCCACCGAGTCCGGGATGTCCGTCTGATGCAAAGTACATTATGCTGTCGGTCAACATGTAGGGGAATACCTCGTCCCCGGGAGTGTTGATAAATTCACCGAGGTTTTCAAGTGAACCGGCGCGTTCTTTAAGATTTATGCGCCATATATCCTTACCACCAGTGCCGGGCATGTCGCTTGAAAAATAGAGCCAGTCGCCTGATGGTGATACAGCCGGATGTCCGTAACTTGACAGGGTGTCGGCTGTGATTTCAAGTTTGACAGGCGCGCTCCATTTGGCATCGGAACGCTGGGAAGTATAGATTTCAACGCCGGTGTTGGAATTTGGCGAACGGCGTGCCTTGGTGAGGTACATTGTAGTGCCGTCAGGCGAGAATGACATGATTCCCTCATCCCATTCGGTGTTCAGTTCCCCCTCGACAGGTTCGGGACGTTGCCATTCACCCCGTTCGTTTTTCTTGACCATCCATATATCGCTTCGTTTCATCCCGGTGATTTCGCTTCGGTTGGAACCGGTGACTTTTTCGTTGGTGGTCGTGTAGTACAAGGTCTCGCCATTGAACATCGGCGAGAAGTCAGCGCGGCGTGAGTTTATGAACTTGGGTTGCTTGACTACATATCTTGTCTTGTCTTTCCGCAGTCCGGCAGCGGTGCGTGCGCCCGC
The DNA here is from genome assembly GCA_947628305.1 of uncultured Muribaculaceae bacterium. Taxonomy (GTDB): domain Bacteria; phylum Bacteroidota; class Bacteroidia; order Bacteroidales; family Muribaculaceae; genus HGM05190. Next base: position 95,623 of record CANQZG010000003.1, read on the forward strand.
AAGTCCTGTTTGTGCAATCTTGGATTGCGGGGCGACTTCAAGATACTCTTCGTACGCCTTGACCGCCGGAACGTATTTGCCATCGGCGTGCAATGCCTGTGCGAGCAGAAGCGTGGCCGTGGAGTCAGGATAGTTGTAGCGGATTGCATTCTGGAACGCCGCTGATGCGCGTGCGGCTTGGTTAAGGCGTGTGTAACATTGCCCGAGTTTGAATGCGACCTCCCCGCGTTGGGCGCGTTCCTCCCTCTTTGTTAGCTTATTGTATATCTTTCGGTAGGTCTTTGATGCGTCAAAATATTCACCACGCGCCATCTGTTCATCGGCAACCGACATTTTGGCTGTGCGACATGACGGTAGGATGACTGCGACGAGCAGTATGCAGGCGGTTGAGAATCGTGTCATATTCATAATGTATTTAAACGCCATTCACTCACTGATTATTTTCTTTCAGCAAAGGTACACATAAAAATTAGATATTATGGACTGACAAAAATATTTGCGCGGTTATTCTAAAAATATGTATTTAAATCCTAATAAGGGTTTAATGGATGAACTTTTAAATGGTTTTTTACAGAAATCTTAACAGAAAGGTCTATCTTTGTTACATCTAATAACAATCATTATGCTAGTATTGACTACTATACTGGCACTCGGGGTGACTGCAATCATGTCACCTGCTGCCTCCAATATTGAAAAAACGCAGGCGACCATAGAGGTCGCATTAAAAAATATTGCGCCGGAACGTAATCCCATCGGGACGGTCAAGGTCGAAAAGATAACAATAGACGACAAGTCTCATAAGGTGAATGTGACATGTAGTGAAAATCTCGCTTATATGTCGTTAACTCCCTCGCAAGTAGAGCGAATAAATTCGATTGTAAAGGAATCATTACCTGAAACGGCAAAGATGTACAGTATTAAGGTCACATCCAAGGGTTATGACATCAAAGACCTTGCATCCGATGCAAAATTGAAAATCAAAGGCCCTACAGAGAGTGAGCGATTCGTGGTGAGGGTGGATGCGCCGAAGTCACCTGATGGACTTGATGGGAGGAACATCGCTTTGTGGCAGAGCCACGGGTGGTATTTCGAACCTAAGTTGAACCGATGGGAATGGCAGCGTGCCCGCATTTTTCAGACAGTCGAGGACTTGTATACCCAGAGTTATGTCATGCCGTTCCTTATGCCCATGCTTGAAAACGCAGGGGCGTACGTTATGTCACCGCGTGAGCGTGATACAAACCTTGTCGAAATTATAGTCGACCCTGACGGAGGTGTGGCATTTGACGGATATTCAGAGAAAAACGGGAATCATGGTTGGACTGATTCCGGCGTAAAGGGGTTTGCATGGCGTGACAGCGTCATAACCGGCAATGTCAATCCTTTCAGGGAAGGGACGGCCCGTAAGGTTCAGGTTTCGGAAAAAGGAAAAGCGGAGTCAATTGCCACATGGTCGGCTAAGATTCCACATAACGATGAATACGCAGTCTATGTGTCATACGTCTCGTTGCCTGAAAGTGCGACTGATGCCGCTTACACCGTTCATACGGCTGCGGGAGACCGTCATTTTAAAATCAATCAGAAAATGGGTGGCGGTACATGGATATACCTCGGCCATTTTCCGTTACAGGCGGGGATGCACAAAGTTGTCTCGTTAAATAATTCAGGCAAGGACAAGAATACTGTTGTCACGGCCGACGCTGTAAAGATTGGCGGAGGCATGGGCAATATCGCCCGTAAGGTGATTACTGAAAAAAATGTAGCTGACAGCATTGATTTCGAGCCTGTCAGGAGCAATTATCCTCGTTTCACCGAAGGGGCGCGGTACTGGCTTCAATGGGCAGGTGCGCCTGACAGTGTTTACTCACCCAGCAAAGGGACGAATGATTACACCGACGATTACCGAAGCCGTGGATTGTGGGTGAATTACCTGACAGGAGGTTCCTCGATGTTACCGCAGCGTGAGGGGTTGAGGATTCCGGTCGATTTGTCTTTCGCTTTTCATTCTGATGCCGGTACTACCCGCAATGACTCGATTATCGGCACATTATCGATATACTGCACGACATCCAATGATTCCACCGTATTTCCCAACGGCACTCCAAGGCTTGCCTCGCGTCGTTTCACCGACCTTGTCGCCACGACTATTGTCGATGATATACGGGTCAACTATGAACCGAAGTGGACTCGTCGCGCGATGTGGGATAAAAGTTACTTTGAGGCACGTGTGCCCGAAGTTCCGGCTATGTTGCTCGAACTGCTTTCACATCAGAATTTTGCCGATATGAAGTATGGCCTTGACCCCACGTTTCGCTTTACTGTCAGCCGTGCGATATATAAAGGGATGTTGAAATTCCTTGCCGAGAGGGATAAACGCCCATACGTGGTGCAGCCATTGCCTGTAGGTTCGTTTGAAATCGGATGGAACGGGGTAAAGAAAGGGAAATCATCCTATTCGTTGAAATGGGTTGAGACAGCTGATAAATCAGAGCCTACAGCCACGCCTGATTATTATATCGTATATGAGCGAATCAACGACGGGGCATTCAAAGAGGTCGCCACGGTGAAGAAACCTCGATATGATGTCACGGTTTCGGATTCCGATATTCATTCTTACCGTATTGTCGCTGCAAATAATGGCGGTGTCAGCTTTCCATCCGAAACCTTGTCGTTGAAGGCCGGCGAGGGTGCACCCGACGTGATTATTGTCAACGGTTTCACGCGTGTATCTGGACCTGACACGTTTGATGCAGGTGAAATCGCCGGATTTTATGATATGCGGGACCACGGTGTCCCTTATATCAAGGATATAAGTTTTATCGGCTCACAGTTTGAGTTCCGCCGTGAAATCCCGTGGATGGACGATGATGCCGCCGGTTTTGGAGCGTCAAGGGCCAACTATGAGGATAAGGTCATTGCGGGTAATACGTTTGATTACGTCTATACCCACGGATGTGCCATTGCCGCAGCAGGACGCTCGTTCGTGTCATCAAGTCTTTCGGCATACGTCGCCGATAAAGGAACTTCCGGAAGCAATATAAAAATCCTTGACTTGATACTTGGCAAACAGAAAGAGATAAAGGTGGGAACAGGGGCCTACGGGACTCGTTTCAAGAGTTTCACACCTGAACTGCAATCGGCAATACGCAGCCATGTAGGTCGTGGCGGTAGTGTTTTCGTGTCAGGTTCGTATGTCGCAACCGACCTTTGGGATAATCCCTATTCGTCAAAAGAGACGGCTGACAAGGACAAGGCTTTCGCAAAGGAAGTCCTTGGGTATAACTGGCGTGTAGGACAGGCCTCTGTAACAGGGGATGCCTACGAAGTGCAGTCACGGTTCAAGTCGTTTGACGGTGGGCGTTTCGATTTCTATAACACGTTGAATGCCGACAGTTATGCAGTGGAGTCGCCTGACTCGTTCTTTGCCGTAAATCCTGACAAAGGGGCGACAATAATCCGATATGGGGAAAATAACCTGATAGCCGGAGTGGCCTGTGACATGGGTGCTTACAAGACGACGGTAATCGGTTTCCCATTTGAGGCGATAAAGGGAGCTAATTCCCGCGACATATTAATGAAACAGATTCTTAATTTCTTATCGAAATGAAAATGATAGATTGTTTCCTCCAGTGGGGAGGATTTGAAAATACAGAAGCAACCGTCGCAGAGTTAAAAGCGTCGGGGGTGGTTAATGATATTTATATATTGGCGTTGTCTCCGATTGACAGGATACCCGATGGATGCCGTCGGGTGATAGATATTGATTCGTTACGCAGCACCTCCACGGTAAAGAAAATTGCTGAATCGGCCAATGCTGAATATACATTGCTCTATACGGGAAAAAATCATCTCCGGCCCGGTTATCTGGCATTGTGCCGAATGACGAGAATCGCTGATGACAGTCATGCCGGAATGGTGTACGCCGATTATTATGCCGTTAAAGAGGGTCGTTCCGTGCCATCGCCTGTCATCGATTGCCAGGAGGGGTCGCTGCGAGACGATTTTGATTTCGGCACATTATTGATGTTTGACACTGCCGTATTGAAGGAAGCGGTTGCGGGAATGGATGCTGATTACAATGCTGCCGGATTATATGATTTGCGTTTACGTGTTCAACGGCTCGCTCCCATTGTGCATATAAACGAATATCTTTATTCCGATGTGGAAACCGATAACCGAGCCACAGGTGAGAAAATATTCGACTATGTCGACCCGAAGAACCGTGGCGTTCAAATCGAGATGGAAAAGGCGTGCACGGCTCATCTTAAGGCCGTTGGGGCATATCTTGAACCTAAATTCAAGGATATAGAGTTTAATGCCGGGAATTTTGAGAACGAGGCATCGGTCATTATCCCGGTGCGCAACCGTATACGCACCATAAAGGATGCGATACGCAGCGTGCTCTCACAGAAAACGTCATTCCCGTTTAATCTCATCATAATTGACAACCATAGCACCGACGGGACAACCGAAGCGATTGATGAATTCACGTCAGACCCGCGTGTCGTTCATCTTGTCCCCGAACGTGATGACCTTGGAATCGGCGGGTGCTGGAATCTCGGTGTCAATGACCCGCGTTGCGGCAAGTTTGCCGTACAGCTTGACAGTGACGATGTATACAGCGATGAACACACATTGGAAAAGATTGTCAAGGCGTTTTATGAACAGAATTGCGCGATGATTGTGGGTACTTACATGTTGACCGACATCGATATGAATCCGATTCCGCCGGGCGTAATCGACCATAAGGAATGGACTCCAGACAACGGGCGGAACAATGCATTGCGTATCAATGGCCTTGGTGCACCGCGTGCGTTCTATACACCGATGTTGCGTGAGATACATGTTCCCAATACATCCTACGGAGAAGATTATGCCTTGGGACTTTATTTTTCACGTGAGCATCGCATCGGCCGTATATATGATGTATTGTATTATTGCCGTCGTTGGGATGACAATTCCGATGCCGCGCTTGACAGGGTTAAAATGAACGGTCATAATTTATACAAAGACCGTATACGTACATGGGAACTTCAGGCGCGTAAACGCTTAAACGAGAGTGAACGATGAGGATATGGATGGGGTTTGACCGTGCGTCGGTCGAGGATTTGTTGGCCGGTCAGTTGAAGAACTGGCAGCTTGCAGCTGATAATTACAAGGCGTTGGAGCATGTAAAGGTGAAACATATCGACCTTGACGGCTGGGATGTCAAGGTGCAGTATAACCCAGCACGCATCGTCTCGACCGGGGCCAAGGTCGATTCCGCCACTATCAAGGAACGCCCGTGTTTCCTATGTAATGAAAACCGACCCAAAGACCAGCGGGGAATCCCGACGCGTGGATGTTACACGGTCTTGGTTAATCCCTTCCCGATATTTCCCAGGCATTTTACAATCCCGGCAAACTCTCATGTTCCGCAGGAAATACGTGGCCGAGTCGTTGACATGGTGGCGTTGGCCGCGACGATGGACGGTTATACTGTTTTCTATAATGGACCTAAATGTGGTGCGTCCGCTCCCGACCATCAGCATTTCCAGGCCGGGAATTCCGACTTTTTGACTATATGGGACGCTCTTGACAGTGCTCATCTTGAGGTTGTCGGTAAATTCAGTGCGTCTACGATTTATATGTCTCACGATTTCCCGTTGAACTGTTTTGTCATAGAGTCAGAAGAACCGGGTGATTGCGGGTTATTGTTTGATTATATATGCTCGGCGTTGGCATACGATGACCCAGAACCGGCGGTGAATATCCTTTGCCGGGTTGATGACGGTCACATCAGGATGATAGTGATACCGCGTAAGCGGCATCGTCCCTCTTTCTATGGCACAGGAGTGGGGCAGATGTTGATAAGTCCTGCTTCGGTTGACCTCGGAGGGGTAATCATCACACCCCGTGAAGAAGATTTTCATCGGATTGATGCCGATACCATCCGAAGCATACTTGATGATACTGTGTTAAGTAAACGGCAAATGCGTCTTGTCGCTGTTGAGGTGAAAGAACGGCTGCGCGATGAGCCGGTCGTGAAAGTTGGTGTTATGGCTTCATCAAGAATCGATTTTCAACTCGATGGCGTTTATGTCGGCCCTGACGGCAATCTTGTCAGCGGGCCGATGTCGGTGGATATGTCGGCTGACGGTCAAGGCATCTTATCGGACGGGGTTAGATATGAACGTATAAAATTCGCCCCTGTCAATGATGACTGTACATTTGAATTGAAAAATGTCACGATTGGTGTGAATTTCCATTGGGAGCGGAAGGAAAACCAACGCTTCAGGGGGGCGTTATCGTTTATAATTTCCGATGGAAAACTTACTGCGGTGAATGAAATCGGAATCGAGGAATATCTCGTTAGTGTGATTTCATCGGAGATGAGCGCTAACGCCTCTCTTGAACTATTGAAGGCTCATGCGGTCATTTCGCGAAGCTGGGTGCTGAAGCAGGTGGATAATCGCAGGAAACAGGAGTCGGTCACACATATCGCTGACCGCCCGGGAGAGCATATACAATGGTATGACCACGATGACCATGCCGATTTTGATGTGTGTGCCGATGACCATTGCCAACGGTATCAGGGAATCACGCGTGCAACCACCCCCAAGGTCAGGGAGGCGGTAGAGGCGACACGGGCGATGGTGCTGACCTACGGTGATGATGAACATTATGACATCTGTGACGCCCGTTTCTCCAAGTGCTGCGGAGGAGTGTTCGAGGAATTTGAGAATTGTTGGGAGCCTGTACATCATTCCTATCTTGAGGCTCGTCGTGACAGTGACAACGAGAATGATTATCCCGATCTGACAATAGAGGAGAATGCCGAGAAGTGGATTTTGTCTCGCCCCGAGGCGTTCTGTAATACCGATGACAATGCGGTGCTTTCCCAGGTGTTGAATAATTATGACCGCGAGACTGCCGATTTTTATCGTTGGAGGGTCGAATATACACGGGAAGAACTTGCAACTCTTGTCAAGAGCCGAAGCGGTATCGATTTTGGTGTCATTAAAGACCTTGTTCCAATCGAGCGGGGCACTTCGGGACGACTTGTGAGATTAAAGATTGTAGGCACTAAATTGTCACTTGTCATTGGTAAGGAATTGGAAATTAGAAAATTCCTGTCTCCGAGTCATCTGTATAGTTCGGCATTTGTTGTCGAGCGTATTAATATCGATGCCGACGGAGTCCCTGAACGTATAGTGCTTCATGGCGCAGGTTGGGGGCATGGCGTAGGTCTGTGCCAAATCGGGGCCGCCGTCATGGGGGCAAAAGGTTACGATTGGAAAGCAATCTTGTTGCATTATTTTGTAAACGCTGAAATCAGAACATTCTACTGGCATGAACAACATTAAGAAACGCTCTCCATGGGCATGGATTCCGACATTATATTTCGCACAGGGATTGCCATACGTTGCGGTTATGACAATTTCGGTCATAATGTACAAACGGCTCGGTATTTCCAATACCGACATCGCATTATATACAGGATGGCTCTACCTGCCTTGGGTAATCAAGCCATTCTGGAGTCCGTTTGTCGATATTATAAAGACCAAACGTTGGTGGACGTTGACAATGCAGTGGGCCATTGCTTTTGCACTTGCCGGAATCGCGTTTACGATTCCTACGCCGTTCTTTTTTCAATTGACACTCGCGATATTCTGGATTGTCGGTTTCACATCGGCCACACATGACATCGCCGCCGATGGTTTCTATATGCTGGCATTGAGTGAGCATGAGCAATCGTTGTATGTGGGAATCCGTTCTACGTTTTACCGTGTCGCGACTGTTGCCGGACAGGGTATTCTCGTGATTATCGCAGGATTAATTGAGACCAATTCGGGATTGCCGCCTATGCAGCTGACTGTCAATGCCGACCCTACGGCCGGATGGACGGCCGCCAATCTGGACGGAATAACGGCCACTGAAGCCGATTTGCAAGGTGAGATGCAATTCTTGTCTCCTTCGGTTGTGAAAGTCTCGACATCCGCACCTGAAATGGTCACATTGAATATCGCGGGTCAAGACTCGGTTGTACCGTTCAGGCGTTATGTCTCGATTATGCGTGATTCGGTCAGGTGTTTAAATGAGAAAAACGGTTTTGTTAAGGCTGAAAAAGATAATGTCGTTGCTACATCAGGGAACCCGTCGGAAGATGGGCCGGGAGCTTTTACTGCATGGGTCAGAGATAATTTCGGAGAAAAACGTGAGCCGGTGACGGCTAAGAACAATAACATAGCGGTCATTGGATTGCGGTTGAACAAAAAACCGGCCCAAGGTGAGACAGTCGTCCTTAACGTGACACATAAAAGTGGCGACCGAAGTATCAAACTTGAACAGAACTTGTTATCAACTCGATTTGAGTTCAATGAGCATAATTGGGACAAGACCGCCTACCTGTTCTATGAAGTCGACCACAAATTGTCGTCGGCGGTGACAGCGACGTTTGAAGGTGCGTCAGGCAATATACCCATGGCGTGGCTGACAGTGTTCGCGGTGCTCTCGGCGTTTTTCTTCATCGTTGCGCTTTATCACGGGTGGGCCTTGCCACAACCAGCGTCTGACGGTCATAATGAAGCCGGAAATACAGCGTCGGGAATCATCAGGGAGTTCTTTGAGACATTCAAGTCATTTTTCCAAAAGAAACAGATATGGGTCGCTGTCGCGTTCATGTTGCTTTATCGTCTCCCTGAGGCGCAGCTTGTAAAATTGATTAATCCATTCCTGCTTGACCCTGTTGATAAAGGCGGCCTTGGCTTGACTACCGGCGAGGTCGGTATTGTATATGGTACTGTCGGTATCATCGGATTGACTATCGGAGGTATTATCGGTGGCATGATGGCTGCACGCGGAGGGTTAAGGAAATGGCTTTGGCCGATGGCTTGGTCTATGTCGTTGACATGCCTGACGTTTGTCTATCTTAGTTATGCCCAGGACTGTTCATTGTTTGTGATTAATGTGTGTGTCTTTATCGAGCAGTTCGGATATGGTTTCGGCTTTACGGCCTATATGCTGTACCTCATATATTTTTCAGAGGGACGGCACAAGACCGCCCATTACGCTATCTGTACCGGGTTCATGGCTCTTGGTATGATGTTGCCGGGTATGGCCGCCGGTTGGTTACAGGAAACAATCGGTTACCGTCACTTTTTTGTGTGGACAATGATATGTTGTGCCGCGACTATTGGCGTGTGCGCCTTTATTAAGATTGACCCTAATTTCGGGCGTAAGAAAATCGAAAAACAATGAGGAAAATAATTCTGATAATAGCCATTATATTGTCATTCGATATATCGGCGCGTGTAAAACCCGGCATTGAGGTGCTTCGTGACAATGGTTTCAAGGAACTGCAGGGGAAGCGTGTGGGATTGATTACCAACCCGTCAGGTGTCGATAACGGACTCCGTTCGACAATCGATATATTGCATGAGGCTCTGGGTGTTAAACTGACGGCTTTATATTCACCCGAACATGGAGTGCGCGGAGATGTCCATGCCGGAGACAAGGTTGACAACTATGTCGACCCTGCCACAGGGGTTCCGGTGTATTCAATATATGGTAAGACACTTCGTCCCACGGCCGATATGCTTAAGGATGTAGATGTGTTGGTGTATGATATTCAGGATAACGGTTGCCGTTCCTATACGTTTATCTCGACAATGGGTGTCGCCATGGATGCGTGCGCCGAGTATGGTAAGGAGTTCATGGTTCTTGACCGACCTAATCCTGTAGGAGGGAATAAGGTTGAGGGAAACCTTGTCGAGGACTCGTGTGTGTCATTCGTGAGCCGTTTCCCCATACCTTATCTCTATGGGTTCACCCCGGGGGAACTTGCCCGTTATTTAAACGGTGAAAATCTGCTTGATGGTAAGAAGAAGGTAAAACTGACGGTGATTCCGATGGATGGTTGGAGGCGAGACATGTCGTTTGCCGAGACCGGGATGCCATGGGTGTTGCCTTCTCCTCATATACCTACGCCGGAGGCTGCTGTGCTGTATCCTGTTTCGGGCATTCTCGGTGAGCTTGAATACATGTCAATAGGGGTAGGGTACACGATGCCGTTCAAGCTGTTCTGTGCCCCTTGGGTCAATGCCGATTCTCTGTGTGTCCGCATGAATGCGTTGCAGCTCCCCGGTATGAATTTCCGTCCGATTCACATCAAGCCGTTTTATTCGATGTTCAAGGGCGAGAATATCCAGGGAATAGAGGTGTATGTGACCGATATTGAGAAAGCGCCATTGTCGCTGACACAGTTTTATGTTATGCAGGAGTTGGCCGACATGTATCCCGCGCACCGGGCGTTTGATGTCGCCCCAGTCGCACGTCAGAAAATGTTTGACAAGGTGACCGGCTCACGAGAGATAAGGCGACGCTTCATGCGTGATTATCGGGTGAGTGATATCCTTGATTATTGGAACAAGGATGTTGATAAATTCATCGCTGACAAACAGAAATATCATCTATATAAATAGTGACGATGAGGCTTGAAGGGAAATATCTGCAATTTAGGGACGAGGCACTTAACATTGTCTCGGAAGACAGAGTTTATACCGATGCGTTGCGCTGTCTCGCGTGGGGTACCGATGCAAGTTTCTATCGTTTGATTCCCAAGATTGTCGTTCGCACGCTTGATGAAAGCGAGGTCTCGCGTCTGCTTGCGCTTGCGTCGCGTCTTGATGTCCCTGTGACGTTCCGTGCGGCCGGTACGAGTCTGTCGGGACAGACTGTCACTGATTCGGTGATGATTGTCGCCGGGAAACATTGGGAGAAGTATCGTGTCAATGATAATGGGGCGACTGTCACTATGCAACCCGGTATTGTCGGTGCCCGTGTAAATGAAATCCTGAAACCATACGGACGTGAGTTCACTCCCGACCCTGCGTCAAAGAATTCTGCGATGGTTGGTGGCATTGTTGTCAATAATGCCTCCGGAATGGGATGCGGGACTCATGCCAACAGCGACCGTGTGCTCCGCTCGGTGCGTCTTGTCCTTGCCGATGGTACAGTCCTTGATACGGGGGACGTTGTATCACGGCGGGAATTTGAAAAGACTCATCCTGAATTTATAAAGGCGATTAAACGTCTGCGTGACGATGTCCGCGCCGATAGCGCGCTCGTTGACCGTATTAATTACAAGTATTCAATAAAAAACGTGACAGGGTTGAATCTTCGGCCGTTGGTCGCGTTTGATGACCCGTTCGAAATCATTGCACATTCGATTGTCGGGTCGGAGGGTACACTTGCATTCATGAGCGAAGTTACGGTCTCGACCGGCCCGTTATACCCGTTCAAGGCCACCGCGATGCTTTATTTCGATGACCTTAGGACTGCTTGTGAGGCAATCGTGGCATTGAAGGATACGCCGGTTCACAGTGCCGAGATTCTTGATTCGAAGTCTCTTGAGTCAGTCAAAGACTCTACAGGAGAAGGGTTGACCGCCATATTGACCGAGACGGTTGCCGATACAGAGGGTCAACTCAATGAAAATATAAGCAAGATAACAGAGGTGTTGGGAGCATTCAGGTTGTTCAAGCCTGTTGAGTTCACCCAAGACCCTGCCGTTTACGGTGAATATTGGAAAATACGTTCGGGGGTATTCCCGAGTGTAGGGGGAACGCGTCCCCTTGGCACGACTGTTCTCATCGAGGATGTCGCTTTTCATCTGAAAGACCTCCCTGATGCGACCGTCGCCCTCGCGCAGTTGCTGAAAGATTCAGGATATGATGACGCGTGCATCTATGGGCATGCTCTGGAGGGTAATTATCATTTTATCATATCCCAATCATTTGACACTCCTGAAGAGGTGGCGAGATACCGTAGGCTCATGGAGGGCGTTGAACAACTTGTGATTGGCCAGTTTGACGGCTCGCTTAAGGCCGAACATGGAACCGGGCGCAATATGGCCCCGTTTGTCCGCAAGGAGTGGGGCGATGTGGCGTGGAACGCCATGCGACGACTTAAAGATATATTTGACCCGCACAACATATTGAATCCGGGAGTCATTTTTAATGATGACCCTGAATGTTTCATCAAGAACATAAAACCGATGCCGTTGTGCGACTCACATGTGGACCGATGCATCGAGTGCGGATTCTGTGAGGTCAACTGTGTGTCGAGTGGATTGACCCTGTCTTCCCGCCAACGCATAGTCTCCCGCCGTGAAATTGCATGGCTTCGGGACAATGGCAGTGACCCCGACCGTCTACAGGAATTGGAACATGGATTCAAATATTACGGTGACGAGACATGTGCCGGTGATGGTTTGTGCAGCACCTCATGTCCGTTGGGGATAAATACCGGCGAGATGATTCATGACATTCGCGCGGAGAAAAATCATGCAGGCACGATTGGATATAAGGCGGGGCATGTCGCGGCCCGGCATTTACGTTATGTCAAGGATGCGTTGCGCCCGGTGCTGTCGGTCGCAAATGTGACGGCCGGGGTTATAGGACCCCGTGGAGTGAATGCGACGGGTCGATTGTTGCATCATGTTGGTGTGCCGTTGTGGTCATCGGCTCTGCCGGGAGCGTACTATCCGACACGTCTTGAAACAGGACATTCCGAGCGGAAAGTGGTTTACTTTCCAAGCTGTATCAACCAGACGATGGGAGTCACACGTGAGGATGGAGGAAACCCTGAACCACTCGTTAAAGTTGTGACACGTCTATGTCGTAAAGCCGGCTTTGAGGTGATTTTTCCTGTCGGCATGAATAATCTGTGCTGCGGCATGATATGGGAAAGCAAGGGTATGCCCGCTATCGCCGATGAAAAGGTCAAGGAACTTGAACGTGCCCTCTATGAGGCATCGGACAGTGGAAAATATCCTGTGATTTGTGACCAAAGTCCGTGTCTGCATCGCATGCGCGAACACATAATATCGGTTAAACTCTATGAGTTGACCGAATTTGTCAATGACATACTTGCCGATTATCTTGACTTCCATCCCGTGGATGAGCCGATAGCCGTCCATGTGACATGCTCGACACGACGCATGGGGCTGGCCGATTGTATAGTCGGGTTGGCTCGCCGCTGTTCATCACGTGTGCTTGCACCCGAGGAGGTTGGCTGTTGTGGTTTTGCCGGGGATAAGGGATTCACACATCCCGAACTTAACAGATATGCTCTCCGGAAACTTCGTCGGCAGATAGTCGACTTCGGGGCGCGTAAGGGTTACTCAAATAGTCGCACGTGTGAAATCGGTCTGACCCTTAACGGCGGTATTCCCTATAAATCACTTGTATATCTTGTGGATAGGGTGACCACTCCTAAGAAATACTAATCAATTCATAATTATCACATTTACAAAATGACAACAGCACAAGTTCAACCGAAAAAGACACGCCAGAGATTGCTCGCCCTGGACATAATGCGCGGCATAACTATCGCCGGAATGATTCTTGTCAACAACCCCGGTTCATGGGGTAATAAATATGCCCCGTTGGGACATGCTGATTGGAACGGCCTGACACCTACCGACCTGGTTTTCCCATTCTTTATGTTCATTATGGGTATCTCGACATTCATATCATTGCGAAAATATAATTTCAGTTTCACATGGCCGACATTGTGGAAAATCATTCGGCGCACGGTAGTGATATTTGCTATAGGTCTGGCGGTCGCATGGCTCGGTTTGTTCCTTTCGGGAATCAACGGAGGTAAAGCCGTCTGGGATGCGGCGATGAATTTCGACAGTATACGCATCCTCGGTGTTATGCCTCGTCTGGCGATATGTTACGGTTCGGCTTCAATCATCGCCATTCTGTTGAAACACAAATACCTGCCGACGGTGATTGTCTCTATGTTGGTATTATACACGCTTCTTCTCATCGTTGGTGACGGCTGGGAGTTTTCAGCGGACAACATTATTGCGGTTGTGGACCGTGGTGTGCTCGGAGAGGCTCACATGTACACATCATCCATTGACGGGGTGAAAATCAAGTTTGACCCCGAGGGTTTTCTCAGCACATTGCCATCGATTGCCCATGTGCTCATCGGATTTTGGTGCGGAATGATGATGTTTGACAACCGCGACAACAATCAGCGGGTGTTGAAGTTGTTTATTGTCGGTACAATTCTTACCTTTGTCGGACTTTTACTTGACTATGGCTTCCCTATCAACAAGAAGATATGGTCGCCGACATTCGTCCTGACGACATGTGGACTCGCCGCAAGCGTGCTGGCGTTGCTTATATGGATTATTGATATAAAGGGATATAAGAGGTGGACAAGATTTTTCGAAGTGTTCGGTATCAACCCGTTGTTCCTGTATGTGTTTGCGGCTGTGCTGTCTATATTTTTCGGACGTTGGCGCATCGCATGCCCCTCGTGTGAGGACGGTTACACGACAATCAAGTCATGGCTTTATGACGATGTTCTTGTTCCGGCTGTGACTGACCCGACATTCGCCTCGTTGCTTTATGCCCTTATATTCGTTTCAATCAGTTGGGCGGTGGGATACGTCCTGTATAAGAAGAAAATATATATTAAGATATGAAACTCATAGCCGATTGTGGTAGCACCAAGATTGAATGGTGTCTTGTTGACAATGGAAACGTAGTGGAACGATGGTTCTCCCCCGGGGTAAATGCATTGATGCAGACCGAGGAGGAGATGCGGTCGCAGTTTCAGGAGACAGTCTCCCCTGTGATTGGAGAGCGTGAAGTGTCACATATTTATTTTTATGGCGCGGGGTGTGTCTCGCCCGAGGTATGTGGCTTTGTGAGACGTGCCTTGGCTGACACGGTTGCCGCCGGTGAGATTGAGGTCGATTCTGACATGCTTGCCGTGGCGCGTGCATTGTGTCAGCATGAGAAGGGAATCGCATGTATCATGGGAACCGGCTCTAATTCCTGTGTCTATGACGGGACTAAAATCATAGACGCTGTGTCGCCTTTGGGATATATCCTGGGTGATGAAGGCTCGGGTGCAGTGCTTGGAAAGATTCTTGTGGGCGATGTGTTGAAACGGCAGTTGCCCGAGGAACTGTGTCAAAAGTTTCTTGAAAAATATGACCTTGACCGCATCAAGATAATTAACCGGGTCTACCGTGAACCGCGTGCCAACGCATTTCTTGCCTCATTGACTCCGTTCCTGCTTGAAAACATCGAGGAACCGTCAATCCATCGTCTGGTGTTGAACGCATTTAAGCTGTTCTTTGTGCGCAATATATCCAATTATGCCGAATACAAGTCTTTGAAGATACATTTTGTTGGCTCGATAGGGTACTACTATCGCGAAGTGCTTGAAGAAGCGGCGGCAGCGGTCGATTGCCACATAGGCAAGGTGGTGGTTTCGCCAATGGACGGGCTTATAAAATATCACGGATAATAGGTTTAGAAACCTCTAACATAGCGAATTATGGCTTTTGTAAAGATAACTGAACAGGATTCTCTCTACAATGACCTTGAAAAGAAATCGGTGGGAGAACTTCTTGCCGATATCAACAATGAAGACAAGAAAGTGGCATTGGCGGTCGAGAAGGCATTACCCCAGATTGAGACTCTTGTCACGCAGATTGTCAAACGCATGAAATGCGGTGGACGCATTTTTTATATCGGCGCAGGGACATCGGGACGCCTTGGTGTGCTCGATGCCTCTGAAATCCCGCCGACATTCGGCATGGACCCGTCATGGGTCATCGGCCTGATTGCAGGGGGGGATTTCGCGTTGCGTCATCCTGTCGAGAATGCCGAGGATGATACGTTACAGGGTTGGCGTGACCTTGAGGCCTTTGACATCAATGCCAAGGACACTGTTATAGGCATTGCAGCTTCCGGGACTACGCCTTATGTTATCGGCGCACTTGAGGAGTGCCGACGTCACGGCATATTGACAGCCGCGATTACATCCAACCCTGATGCGCCGGTATCCCATGCCGCCGATATCGCGATAGAGATGGTCGTCGGTCCTGAGGTGGTCACAGGCAGCTCCCGAATGAAATCGGGGACTGGGCAGAAGATGATATGTAACATGATAACCACCGCTACCATGATAAAAATGGGGCGTGTCAAGGGAAACAAGATGGTCAACATGCAGTTGTCCAACGCCAAACTGGTCGATAGGGGAGCACGTATGGTGTCGGAAGAACTCGGATTGCCATACGAGGAGTCCCGCCGTCTACTGCTTTTCCATGGTTCGGTTAAACAGGCCGTGGATACTTATCGTGAACACCAGCATGAACACGGTATTGTGAGATGAGAACTATATTCGGATTCATGACTGCGGTGTCCATTGCATTCTTGGGATACATGACCGCATCGTCCCATAGCGAACTGTATCATCAGCGTGCAAGCCTGTTCAAGGTGTTGTCTGTCACATCTAATGACATTGTGTTTGTCGGAAATTCTATAACGCATGGATGTGAATGGCATGAGTTATTTGATAATCCGGCGGTAAAGAACCGTGGGATAAACGGCGATGTAATCGCGGGAATGCGTGAACGCATCGACCCGGTCGTTGAAGGGCATCCACGTAAAATTTTCCTGATGGGTGGTGTCAATGATATTTCCCATAACCTTTTAGCCGACTCTATAGGGCGGGCGATGGGGGAACTGATTGATTATATACAGCTGAAGTCTCCGGGGACGCGTCTCTATGTACAGGCGTGTCTCCCGATTAATAACTCTTTTGGACGATATAAGTTATTAAAAGGGAAAGAAGACGTTGTGCGAGCCTATAACCGCATCCTCAAGTCAATGGCGGTTGAAAAAGGGTATACTTTCATTGACACATATTCTTTGTTTGCCGATGCTGACGGGAATCTTGACCGTAGTTTCACCAACGACGGCCTTCATTTGATGGGGAACGCCTATCTGCGATGGCGTGACTTCCTGTTACCTTACATTAATGAATGATGGAAAAGCAACTTGAACTCATATTGATAAATATTTCGGGTTATGACCGTCCGGGCGTAACCTCGGCGTTGACCGAGATTCTTTCACGTTATGACGCCGGAATACTCGACATCGGTCAGGCCGATATTCATCACACTTTGTCGCTCGGTATCCTGTTCCGCACCGAGAGCGATGTATCGGGCGACATAATGAAAGATTTGCTATTCAAGGCGGCGGAACTTAATGTCAACATACGTTTTACCCCTGTGGCTATTGACGAGTACCGTCATTGGGTGGGGCAGCAGGGTAAAAACCGCTGGATTATAACTATACTCGGCCGACGGCTGACCGCCCGGCATATTGCTTTGGTGACAAAGGAAATCGCTGAACAGAACCTTAATATCGACGGTATTCAGCGTCTGACAGGGCGTATGCCTCTCGATGCAGACGAACAACCTCTCTCAAAATCGTGTGTAGAGTTGTCGGTGCGCGGTACCCCCGTCGATTATGCCGCCATGCAGGAACGTTTCATGAAAATAGCGGCGCGCGAGGAGTTTGACATCTCGTTGCAGGAGGACACGATGTATCGTCGTTGCCGTCGTCTGGTCTGTTTCGATATGGATTCGACGCTCATAGAGACCGAGGTAATCGATGAACTTGCCGACCGTGCCGGAGTCGGGGAGGAGGTGCGTGCCATAACCGAGAGCGCGATGCGTGGTGAAATCGATTTTCGCGAGAGTTTCAAGCGTCGTGTCGCCTTGCTGAAGGGACTTGACGAATCGGTCATGCAGGAAATCGCCGAGAATCTCCCAATCACCGAGGGCGTGGGGCGCATGATGGAGGTATTGAAGCGGGCCGGTTTCAAGACTGCGATTCTTTCGGGCGGTTTTACCTATTTCGGCCAGTACTTGAAGAAAAAGTTCGGGTTTGACTACGTGTACGCCAACGAACTTGAAATCGTGGACGGTAAGCTGACCGGGCATTATCTCGGCGAGATTGTCGACGGTCGTCGCAAGTCAGAGTTGTTGCGGTTGCTTGCCCAGTTTGAGAACATAGACATCGCGCAGACAATTGCCGTAGGTGACGGGGCCAATGACCTCCCGATGTTATCTACCGCCGGTCTTGGCATCGCGTTCCATGCCAAGCCAAAGGTAAAGGCGACCGCCGAGCAGTCAATCTCGACAATCGGCCTTGACGGCGTGCTTTATTTTATCGGATTCAAGGACTCATTTATAACGACATAAAAAATCTGATAAAACATCGGTTTGTTTTGTAAAAAACGCTAACTTTGCACCTTGTAATAACCAATTCATTCGTACTAATATTTTAATTAATTAAAAACTATGGCTTACGTAATTACTGACTCATGTGTGGCTTGTGGGACTTGTCTCCCCGTTTGCCCTGTGGAGGCTATCTCTGAAGGCGATATCTATCACATCGACCCCGATACTTGTATCGAATGTGGTTCTTGCGCTGAAGTTTGCCCCAGCGAGGCAATCGTCCCCGGCGAATAATACATTATTTCGGCAAAACGACCGGCACCGAGATTTAAGTCACGGTGCCGGTCGCATTTTATCGATGTAAACATGCTGATTGTCGAATATTATACTTAATTTTGTCGAGTAAAAGCAATATTAACTCAAATCAATTTTTATGAAGAAATTTTTACTCTCGACGGTTGCTGTCGCAACCATGGGCATTGTCAATGCCGCTACTGTTACTCTTGAATCCAAGGATGCTACGGATATTCAAGGAACATACGTTGAGGAAGTGCCTGCTGCGGGAACTTCCAATGGACAGGCTGCGCATTACCAGCCTCTTACATCGTTGAAGATTGGCGATTATTCATTTACGTTTACGACAACCTCAACAGAGGCCAATTCCGCGCCCGCTTATTATTATGCGATGTCAACAAGTACAAATCCCAAACTTACTATCCGTACGTATGCGGGAACTACGATGACTATCACAGCCCCGGCCGGAGAATCGAT
Source organism: uncultured Muribaculaceae bacterium (assembly GCA_947628305.1). Taxonomy (GTDB): domain Bacteria; phylum Bacteroidota; class Bacteroidia; order Bacteroidales; family Muribaculaceae; genus HGM05190. Next base: position 114,437 of record CANQZG010000003.1, read on the forward strand.
GGCAACAATCAAATTTTCAGGCTCAAATGCCGACACTAATCTGGCGGTATCGGCATCAGAGGGTGTTGCAACACGCAGCAGTAATACAATCAACTGGGAAGGCAAAGGAAAGGTAAACTCTGTTAGTTTCTCATTTACGGGTAAATATCGTATAAACTCCGTTGAAATCACTACAGGTGAAGGTTCGGCAGTAGAGCCTCCTGTAGTTGAGAACCCCGAGTTTGTCAAGGTCGCCAATGTTACTTCGGGTAAGAAATATGTCTTTGTAGCTGAAAACGCTGTTTCTAACGGTCAGTTAAACCAAGGAGGCGGTAAATATGGCTATATTCAGGTTGACAAGACTGTAACGATTGAAAATGACGCGGTTAAAGTTCCTGCAAATTATGCGCTCACTTTTACGGCGGTCGATGGTGGCTACAATATCCAGAATGCCGCCGGGTCTTACTTTATAATGACGGGGACTTATAATTCGTTTAATGCCGATGCGTCCAATGCCGCAGGGGCGGTATGGACAGTGACTCCGCAAGCTGACGGGACTGTCATTATCACTAATGTAGAAAAGAGCAAGTCAATCATGTATGCTCCCAACTATAGCAGCTATGGTTCATACGCAAGTCTTGGCTCTAATGTTTATCCCACGTTGTATGAAATGAAAGAGGGCGCATCGGCCATAACTGATATCACAGTCGATGAAAATGCTCCGGTGGAATATTACAACCTGCAAGGCCTCAAGGTCCAGAATCCTGAAAACGGTCTCTATATCCGCCGTCAGGGCAAGTCGGTAACTAAGATTTATGTAAAATAACATAAGCTTACGGCAATAAAATAATGAAGGCGGATGATTTTCATCCGCCTTCATTATTTTATGTTACTGCAAAAAGGTTTAAATCACGCCTTGTCCCATCATCGCGTGTGCGACTTTCATGAAACCGGCGATGTTTGCGCCCTTCATGTAGTTGATGTAACCGCCATCCTCAGTGCCGTATTTGACACACTGTGTGTGGATGTTCTCCATGATTGAATGGAGTTTTTCGTCAACTTCTTCCTCGCTCCATTGCAGATGCATGGCGTTCTGGCTCATTTCAAGGCCGGAGGTTGCCACACCGCCGGCGTTGACGGCCTTGCCGGGTGCGTAGGTCGTGCGTGACTGGAGGAATGTGTCGATTGCCTCGGGAGTGCATCCCATGTTGGATACCTCTGCAACGAGTTCCACGCCGTTCTCTACGAGTTTACGTGCGTCCACGCCGTCAACTTCGTTCTGGGTGGCGCAGGGAAGTGCGATGTCTACTTTCTGTTCCCATGGCTTGCGGCCGGGGAAGAATGTGGCGTTGGGATATTTCTCGGCGTATGGTGCGACGATATCCTCGCCTGTAGCGCGGAGATAGAGCATATAGTCGATTTTGTCGCCTGAAATACCGTCAGGGTCATAGATATAGCCGTCAGGGCCGGAGATTGTGACAACCTTTGCGCCAAGTTCGGTGGCTTTCAAGGCTGCACCCCATGCCACGTTACCGAAACCTGAAATAGCGACGGTCTTACCCTTTATGTCATCGTTCTTGGCTGCGAGCATGCTCTGCACGAAATAAAGCGCGCCGAAACCTGTCGCCTCGGGACGGATGCGAGAGCCACCGAAATCGAGACCTTTGCCGGTGAATGTGCCTGTGTGCTCGTTGACGAGGCGTTTGTACATGCCGTACATGTAACCGACCTCGCGACCACCGACACCTATGTCGCCCGCGGGTACGTCGCGGTCAGGACCGAGGTTGCGCCACAGGCCGAGGATGAATGCCTGGCAGAAGCGCATGATTTCGGCATCGCTCTTGCCGCGCGGGGAGAAGTCGCTGCCGCCTTTTGCGCCACCCATGGGGAGGGTTGTCAAGGCGTTCTTGAAAGTCTGCTCGAAACCGAGGAACTTGAGAATCGAGAGGTTGACAGAAGCATGGAAGCGGATACCGCCTTTGTACGGGCCAATGGCATTATTGAATTGTACGCGGTAGCCGATGTTGGTCTGCACCTCGCCACGGTCATCGGTCCAGGTGACGCGGAATGTGACGATACGGTCAGGTTCGACCATGCGTTCTATTATTCGTGCTTTTTCAAACTCAGGGTGCTGGTTGTATACGTCCTCGACGCACATAAGAACCTCGCGTACAGCTTGAAGATACTCTTTTTCGCCGGGGTGTTTCGCCTCGAGCGAATTCATGATATTATTAATATCCATATCGGTTATAGATTATAAATGTGGTTATGTTTACCTGATGCAAATGTAATACATTAATCGCAACCGATGGATAGATATTTAAGTGAAAATAGGTTAAATCGATTATGTTTTATAGCATATTGTCACTTGAAGATGATTTTAAAGCGGGTGATACCATCTTCATCTGTTCCGAGTGAGAAATCGCATCCGTGACGGCGAAGTATTTCGCTCACAATCATCAACCCGAGACCGTGTCCTCCCGGCTTGTTGGTGAAGAACGGGGTGAACAGATTCCCTCGTGTCTCCTCATCGATGCCCGGCCCGTTATCGGATACAGTGATTCCTGTGGGGCATGACGATACCGATATTGTTATTTTGCGACCTCCGTTAATTGCGCTCTCGGCAGCATTTTTCACTATATTTACAAGAGCCTGTTCAAGCATGACGGCATCGGCCTGTACTGTCACAGGATTCTCTGACAATGAAATGTCAAGTTCCACATTTTTTCCCGATGTTATCCCTTCAAGGAACGGCAGACCTGACCCGACAAGCCGGTTCAGGTCAACCTTCGCCAACCTTGGCGAAGGTATCTTTGCAATATCGGCGTAAGAGGTTATGAACCTATTGACATTCACGGCACGCGTGATGCAGCTGTCGATGGCCTCCTTGATTTCAGGCTCGTCTTCATGGATATCGCCGAGTGTTGAAAGGAGGGTTGTTATGCCTCCTATTGTGTTGTTGACCTCATGGGAAACGATGCGTATCACTTTCTCGTAGGCACTTTTCTCGGCCTTGACGATTTCATCGGTCATCGGTTCGATAGTGAAGAACTCTCGTTTGAATCCCGATTCCATGAATGACATTGATGATATACGATAGATTTTATTGCCTCCTGTTCTAAGTACTTTATTTTCGCCGGGGTGCATTGATGATGCTGTCTCCATGATTTCACCGGGCAATTCTGCAAGTGCCTGACCGTCAATTTTTAGTGATTTTTCAATGCCGGTGATTGTGAGGAATGCACTGTTGTAGACCGCTACTTTTCTATCGTAATCCAACAATAGGATGCCTATCGGTGAGGTTTCGATGAGTAGGTTTAACAGGTAGTTGCGTTCCTGCAGGTTTAGCCTTTCGGTTTTAAGACGCTCGACCATTGAATTGAACAGTGTGGCGATGCGGTCGGCGTCATGTTGACCGGTAAGAGTCAGCCGACTGCTGAAATCCTGTGATAACAATAGGTTGATGCCGGTCTCGACAGCGCGTCTCGGCTTGATGATTCCTTGGTAAAGTAACGCTATGAGTCCCAGTAGTGCGACCGCGATAGCGATTACTGCCCATTGGGGTAGACGGGCATCTGTGACAGAGACTATCGATAGCGTGGCGATGCCGACCGTGAGTAATATGAAAATAACGGTTACTCTCATTGCTTGATTCCGTATTTCTCCATACGCCTGTAAAGCGACTGGCGTGTTATACCGAGTGATATTGCCGCCTGTGAAAGATTTCCGTCATGCTTGTCAAGCGCATTGACTATCGCCTGACGTTCCATGTCGTCAAGTGTGCCGCCTGTGAGGCATGTACGGTTAGAGTCGGCTGTTTCTGTGATATTGAAATCGCCTATGTCAAGACGGTGTTCGTCATTGCGCACGAGCATTGCACGTTCAACGATGTTTTTTAATTCACGGATGTTGCCCGGATAGGGCAGGCGGGTCAGCAGTGTCATGGCCTCGGATGACACCTCGGGGATATCAATATTCAGTTCGCGGGCATTTTGCCTCACAAAATGATTGACAAGCAATGGAATATCGTCACGTCGTTCACGTAATGCCGGAAGCCTTAGCGTGATGAGGTTTATACGATAATAGAGGTCTTCGCGGAACGTGCGTTCGCGCACCATCTGTTCAAGTGGGGCGTTGGTGGCGCATACGACACGTAGGTCTACCTTGCGCTGACGGCTGTCTCCGAGTGGCTCAAACGTGTGTTGTTGCAACACACGCAGCATTTTGACCTGACAGCTAAGGTCAAGGTCGCCGATTTCATCAAGGAATATTGTCCCTTTGTCGGCCATTTCGAAACGTCCCGTGCGTGCCGAGACCGCTCCTGTGAACGCTCCCTTGGCATGACCGAACATCTCGCTCTCGAACAATTGCGGCGGAATGCCACCGAGGTTCACCATGACAAAAGGGTTGTCACGGCGGCGTGAGTTGGCGTGTATGGCCTGTGCGACAAGTTCTTTGCCTGTTCCGTTCTCGCCGAGTATCAGCACCGGTGCATCCGTGGGGGCTATTCGTCTGACTGTATCAAGCAGAGAATTAAGTTCTTTGTTCTTCCCGATGATTGCTGAACGGTCAAATTCACCGTCCGCCACCTCGGTAGTAGGTGCTGACAATGAAAGTGCTGTCTCGATGCGGTTGAGCAGCATTCGGTTATCCCAAGGCTTGGTTATGAAATCGAATGCTCCGGCTTGCATACCCTCCACGGCGAGCGGGATTGTACCCCATGCGGTTATGAGGATGACGGGGACATCAGGCTGAAATATCTTGACCTGACGCAGGAGTGTGATACCTTCGCGCCCGGTGGACATCTCCCGGTAGTTCATGTCCATCAGGATGAGCTGTAACGGCTGCTCGCGCACTACCGCCATCGCTTCATCGGGTGATGATGCGGTCTCTACGTTATATCCTTTACGTTTCAACAACAGGGACAGCGACAACCTTATGGCCTTGTCATCGTCAACAATCAATATCATGTTACAAAATTACAAAAAATAACGGATTATCGGTCGTTGAATAAGGGGAGCTGAATGTCTCCTTTGTCGGTATGGAGTGTTATTCTGTCATTTTTAGTGTCAAATTCAGTCAATTTCTTGAACCTCAATGTGGTGACAAACGGTTTTCCATCGATAGTTGACATTTTGTCTATGTCGATGATTTCTTTAGAATCGTAAGAGCTGCCTTTTACTGTTATTGTTGCTCCGTTGATTGTTCGGAAGTTAACTTTGTCCAAATCGATTGACAAAGTCACGGAAGTTTTTCCGTTGCGGTTGTTCAATCTTGTCATACTGATTGCGGAAGATGCCGTTAACGTTGAGACTGACGTGACCACGAGTGCGATGGCCAATAATAGTTTTCTAATCATTTTTTTTGTATTTATTGTTTTACGATTTTTTCAATGTCGGCATCAATGCCGCGTGCGTTCTCAAAATCCCACAATGTAAGGCTTCGGAGTTGGTAAAAATAATACCAGTAGCGGAACAGTTGGTTGACGTACTCACGCCGGGCCTCGTCCTTCTTCACTTGGGAATCGTTGAGGTCAAGGGTCGATATTTTCCCGATTAAAAAGGTCTCGACGTTGGTCTTGTATCGTTGCTGGGCGATTTCATCGGCCCGGGACGCTATTTCAAGCTGCTTTTTTTGGTTGGAGAACCGCTCTACAAGGATGAACAGGTCTTGGTTGAAGTTTTGCATCTCCTGCCGCAGACGGCTCTCGACGACATCTCGGTTGCTTTGTGCGACCTTGACGTTCCCTTTGCGCCGTCCCCAGTCAACAAGAGGAATTTTCACACCGATTTCCACGACCTGATTGTCCTTGAGATTACTGTAGGCACGTCCCGCCACATGGTCTGTCCCGGTGAATCCGACCTGGGCGAACAATGAAATCTCACGCATCTCACCTTTGGCTTTTGCCACGGCGTAATCGGCCTCAAGTTGGCGTCGTCGTAGATTCTTGGCGAGTTTGTTGTTGGCGAGTGCCTTGTCGATGGCGTCCTGATAGTTTATTTCGGTCAAAGGTATGTGGGATGGAATATGTGTGTTGATACAGGTCGAGGCATCATAACCGAGAAAAGAGCAGAGTTTGAACATGTCACTTTGAACCGTACTTTGGCAATCGGTCAGGGCTGATTGTGCGTTCAGTAGGTTCAGTTCCATCTGTAATAAATCATTCTTGCTGATTTTACCCATCTCTCGCTTGACCTTTGCGACCTCATGCAGCTTTTCGGCGTTTTCAAGGTTTTGCCTGGCGATTGACATGTTCTCGGTTGACATGATTAGGCTGAAGTAATAGTTTATAGCTGTCATTGCAACTTCTTCTGTCGCAGTCAGAAACGCAGACTTGGCTTCGGAGTATCTGACAGGCTCGATGCGTCTGTCCCATTTGATTGTGTTTACACCGAATATCGGCTGATTAAGTGTCAAGGCCACGGGAATCGACATAAAACGGTTGTATTTGTCCCCGTCGAGTTGACGTAGGAAGTCAAGCGAAGTGTTCAGTGACAATGTGCCCCCGGTGAGCCATATATTCTGTGACACCGATAGTTCACCGTTCATCTGGAGGTAGTTGTTACGCACAAAACTGTAGTTGCCCTCGTCGTTCATGTAGGTGGAGTATTGCTTGTGGTAACTTGGCAGTGTGGCGTTGAACGATATCTCGGGCAGGAGTTCGGCACGGTAGGTGCGGTATTCCCAGTAAGCGGTTTTAAGTTCGTTGAGCGCTACCGCGGCATCGACGCTCTCGGTCCGTGCCCTTATGATTGTCTCGTCAAGGGTGAGGCTGATGGTGTCGTTGCCGTTGTCGCCGTGCACAACAGGCACGGCGACACTGACAAAAAGTATGAAAAAGCCTAATTTATTCATCTTTCAACGCTATGGCAGGTTCTATTTTCATCGCCTTGGATGCCGGGAAGTATATACCGACCAAAATAACGGCGGCGAGCAACGTGAATGTTGCGCAGATACTTGTCACGACAATGCTCCATGGTGCATCCGGCACAAAATCTATACTTAACTCGTAATATTTGACGAGAAAATCTATGACTATGGCCAATGGCGTCACTAACAGTAACAGGAGTATGCCTTCTGACATGAGTCGACGGAATATGTCGAGCGGGGTTGCGCCTGCGACCTTGCGTATCGCGATTTCGCTGACACGTTGCTGTGTGCGGAACCAGAATGTCCCGAGCAATCCCAGGAATACACTGGCGAGGATGAAGACGATACATATAATTGTGTTCCTGACCATATTGGTGATTTCCATCTGGTTCATATCCCTCCGGTCTTCGATGAGGGTGATGTCGTAGACGTAGGTATTGCCTGTACGGTACATCCGTTCCATGTCATTCTGGAATTTTTGTTTGAAACTGCGGGCCATTCCCGGTTTCACCCTGACGGCGATTTCATTTCCATACCATCCGGCTTTTTCTTCGTTGATTATCGGCATGATGATTGACCCCCCGAAAGCAGGTTCATAGTCATTACGTGTGACGGCCTTGATTGCGCCCCCTACACGGTAGGCGGTGGAATCGCCATCGAACCGTACCTGGCGTCCAATCATGGAGCGGGCCGTTGAGCCGTCAGGGTCGTTCATGTAGTCCGACACCAGGATTTCGCCACGTTTTAGAATCTCGACCAATTGTTGCGGTGTCTCACCGGCGATTCCCCGCAATTTAAGAATCTCGACCATCTCGGGAGACATATAACGGCAATTACCGTTATAGGTGATGGAGTCACCGCCATCGGCATCAAACAGATTGCGGCCGTAATAATTGTAATTGTAAGGTATTGCGTTTGAACCTGTCCCGACATATTCGACCTCGGGGTTGTCCTTTATGCGGGCGATAATGGTTGCAAGGTCGTCATTCCGTCCCGATTTTTCATCTTCTCGCGTGATGTATTCAGGACTTTCTTTAGGCACTCGACTGTATGATACAACGAGACAGTCGGTGACATCATACGCCTTGCCGTTTTCCATCCTAAGGAACACAATCCCGACAAGAAGATTCATTATGTAACATATAATGACGCTGACAATCAGTAATTCTATTGCAATCCATGTGTTGGAACGCCACTGGTTGCAGAGTTGGGTGAACAGTTTTCGTTTCATTTGTGTACGGAATTAATTGCTTCGACCGGGTTGACGCGTGATGCACGCCATGCCGGGAGTCCTGCACTGATGAGATTGAGGAGGAAACAGAACAGGAGGGCGGCAAAGAATGTCGAAGTGTGGAATATCATTGAGAAATCGATTTGAGGAGTGGGGTATTCGGGATTGATGTCCGAGAATATCCCGGTGTAGAAATAGCTGAAACATATAGCCAGCAACAGTCCGATGATGCCCCCTACAAGCGAGATGATGAAGTTCTCGACGAGGATATCAAGAATGACGCGCCGACGTGTGCAGCCAAACGCCCTGCGTATCCCGATTTCAGATATTCGACGACGGAGACGGCTCTGGGTTATACTTCCGAGATTTATTGCAGGGATTAGCAACAGGATGACATAGATTGCATATCGCAGGTTACGGTCGGTCTCGGTGTCAGGGGTGTTGTTGGAACCATGGCTTGTGATGCGTTCCTCCTGGGTATAGGGTTGTCCGTGGTACAGAACTTCCTGGTCCTGTTTTTTTAGCCGTGATGACAGGATGGAATAACGACGTTCGACTTCTTTCTTTATGTCAGGGATTGATGCGTGTTCATCAATGAGCATAAAGGCCTCTAAAGCACCGAACAGCTCACCATATTCCGATGCTCTCGTGTTGCCCGGTTGGGATGTATAGGGGATGAAAACATGCGCGTATGCCGCCGTGGCAAGGGGAGATACATCTTTCACGACACCGACAACCCGGTAGGGTATGTGGGCAATCTTGATTTCGCGTCCCGATGCCTTGTCGGTGTCGAACATGCGCCGGGCGACACTCTCGCTGATGACAGCTTCTTTCATCCCGGCCTCCACCGCGGCTTTGTCGTATGGCTTTCCGTCAATGAATTCAAACGAGAATATATCCCAGAATTTTTCATCGTTGTCCAATACTTCGGCGGTCATGGATGTTCGCCCAGTCACGCTTATATTTTCCATGTTACGCTCAACGTATACGCTCAAGGCCTTGACTCCGGGCAGGGAGTCATATAGTTCATGCAATGCGGCGGGTGAAATAGCCATGGCCGAGCCATCCTCGTTACGTGATAGTGATTTTACGTGCATTCCGTGTCCGGACAGCATCCTGTCGCGGTTGATTTCGGGGGCGAACGGCGCGACTTTCACCTGTTGGATTGTAACCACGACCATTATGAGGAAGATTGCAAGCGCGGTCGCGCTCAATGTTACAATCCCGATTAGCGGTTGATGCCGCATCTCGTACCAAATCTGTTGCAGATATTTTTTCATAGTTCCAGCCTATTGGTGGTTAGCTTATTTGACGTCCATCGAAGAAACGGGCGATACGGTCGGTTTCGGCGGCCTGTGCATCGTTATGTGTCACCATGATGATTGTGCGTCCGTCCTCCTTGTTGAGGGTGTGTAACAGGTTCATAACCTCCGCGCCCATTTTGGAATCAAGGTTCCCTGTAGGTTCGTCGGCGAGTATGATTTCGGGGTTTCCAACTATTGCACGAGCGATGGCCACACGCTGGCATTGACCGCCTGAAAGTTGTCCCGGATTGTGGCGCATACGATGGGATAGTCCCACGCGTTCAAGAACCTCTGATACACGACGGTGGCGTTCGCTGTCGCTGACGCCATTGCGGTAGGCGAGAGGCAGGGATACGTTGTCAAATACATTGAGTGAAGGAATCAGATGAAAACTCTGGAATACAAAACCGATATTTGCGTTACGGAAATGCGCCTTTGTCGAGTCGTTCATGCCGGCGGTCATTTTTCCGTTGATTTCAACGGTGCCTGTTGTCGGTGTATCGAGCAGACCGATGATATTCAACAGTGTGGACTTGCCGCATCCCGACGGCCCCATGATGCTTAGGAATTCCCCTTTCTGTATTTCAAGATTGACGTTCTCGAGGGCGAGTGTCTCGATTTCTTTGGTGCGGTAGGTCTTGCTTACACCTTCGATTGTGATGATTGGCATAATGTTTATTTAATTTTGAGTTTATTATTTTTCTGATAGGTGGTCATGTCGCTTACAACCACATTTTCACCGGGAGAGATGCCCGACATGACTTCGACATAATCATAATTTCCTGCACCGATTTTAACCTTTCGGCGCGTAAGTTCATTGTCAGCCGTCTGTACAAATAGTTCATAGTCTCCCGGCCCTTTGTAATAGCTGCCGTTGGCGATACGCACCACATTGTCCATAACTTCGTAAAGGACAAATATTTGGACTTTCTGTCCGGCTCTTAGCCGAGGGTTGTCATCATCGTCGAGTTTGACTGTGAACGATACAGAACCATCGGTTGACTTGGGAGTCAGATTGCTGACTGTTCCCTGTAAAGATGTGGACCCGAGCCTGACTATAACGCCTGAACCGACAGAGACGCGGTCGCCCATACTCTCGGCAATCTCGCCGGAGACTTTAAACCGTGTGAGGTCGGATATTACAGCTACTTTTTCTCCTACGGCGACCTGACGTCCGAGTTGGTTGTCGATGAATGTCAGGGTTCCCCGGCGCGGGGACTTGATGTGTGCGTCATCGAGGGTCTGTTGCATCTGTGATACATCTTTTTCAAAGATGTTGAGAGCGAGTCGTTTGGAATCGAGTGACGAACGGTGGGCGCGGCGTTCATTGGCGAGTTGGTTGCGCAGTTGGGCCAGTTCAAGTTTCCCGGTGTTATAGGCGAGTTGTGCCTCATGCACCTTGTCGCCTGTGCCTGAACCGATGCTGTCAAGGCGACGCTCGTTTGCGACCTCGGCGGCGAGACGGTTTACGGCCATCTCCTTTACCTTGATTTGCATCTCAAGGTTGTCAAGGTAGGTTCGGGTGTTGAGTGAGGTCTGTTCCACTTCGTTGGCTTTCATACGGCGTTCGTCCGACAGTTTTCCAAGTTCGGTCTCTGTAGAACGAAGGTCGAGTGACAGCAGGGGAGTGCCTATATCCACACTGTCCCCTTCGTGACAGTACACTTCAAGTATTCGGGATGCCACAGGGGAGGTGATGATTTCCTCGAAAGCCGGGGCGACTTTTCCTGTCGCGCTGACCGATGCTTCGATAGTCCCGCGTTCGGCGGTCGATAATGTTATGTCCTTGGATGACACTGATGGACGTATCATTGTAACAGCTATTGCGATTGCGGCGATACAACCTCCGGCGATTAGCGAGATTTTAATTATGTTCCGTCGTTTGGCCTTGCGGCGTTCTTCTATAGGTATTTCTTTGTCCATAGCACAATTTGTTTACGTCAATAATAGGCATACATCGTGCCAAACTGGTAAGGTGTTAATATATAGCGTGTTAGGCAAGAGGGTATCTGTCCGTTTTCGGACAATATGTACGGTTTGGGGTGTACAAAAAGAAAGAATCCGACTTGAAGATTTCAAGTCGGATTCTTTCTGATGGGGTTGTTATGGAATTATCGTCTTCTCGATTTGGATTTTTTGGTGTTTTTAGAAGACTTTGAGTTGGTTTTACCTTTGGAGGTTTTTGAAGATTTCTTGGGGAGATTGATTTCCTGTCCGGGTTTAATTTTGTCCGGGTTTTTAAGTGCCGGATTGGCTTTTTTCAGGTCTTCGACCGAGATACCGTTGGCGCGTGCGATTCGTTCGAGACTTTCACCGCTCTTGACCTCATGTTTACGAGGCTTGGTATATGTCGTTTGCTTTTTCTTGGAGTTACGGGTCGTTGTCCTGTCCTTTTTTGTATCGCGTCTTGCCGGTGAATTGTTCGTAATTTCACGGCTTGACGATGAACTCTTGGCATAGCTTTTTGTCGCGGGAACTTCAGTTTTAGCGGTCTCCTGACGTGCTGGAGGATTGGGGACTGAAGTCTCGTTGTTCTTTACAGTCTTTCGCGGACGTGGTACATCATTAGATGCGACCTGGTTGGATGCTTGACGTGTTGAAACTTTTTCAGGGGCGACACGCTCATATACCTCGATGACGAGTTCGTCTCCTTCTTTCACTTTGCCTCGGCGTAGATGGTTCCAACGTTTGATGTCGGTGGCGCTGACTCCATAAAGTTTGGCGATGTCACGTATGTTCTCGCCACGGGTGACCTTGTGGTTCTTCTTGACAATTCGTTCGGTCACGACACTTTGTGCGATTTCGACATTTTGAGTGGCATTGGCGGTCGTCGGTTGCGTGGGAAGCGATATGCTGTCATTCTCTGCCTTTGTAGAGCGGTCTCCCGGCTCTACGTTGGTTCGCTGGGCATACAGTTCGGCGTCATGGGCAAGAATGGCATCCTCGCTCATCATGTAGCTTAACACCTGCTGCTTGGGTAAAGTAAGTGCGTAAGGATGGTTGTTACCGGGTATGATGTCTTTGCGGAACTGCGGGTTTAGCATGCGTATCTCCTCGATAGGGATATTGAGGACTTCAGCGATTTGTTTGAAATGCACACGGTTCTTTACATATATCGTGTCGGTTGTCAGATGACGTTTCACCACCGTGGGATTGATGTTGTGCTTGTTGTAAAAGTTCATCACATAGTTGGCGGCGATGAATGCGGGGACGTAGCTTCGGGTCTCGGCGGGTAGATATTGATAGATTTCCCAGAAATCCTTCTTGCCCCCACCGGCCCGGCGCAGGGCTTTATTGACATTGCCCGGACCGCAGTTGTAGGCTGCGATTGCGAGCGACCAGTCATCGTAGATGTTATAAAGCTGTTTGAGGTATCGTGCTGCGTTTCGTGATGACAACCGTGGGTCGCGTCGTTCGTCTACAAGTGAATTGACCTCCATGCCGAGTCCTTTGGCTGTGCCGGGCATGAATTGCCATAGGCCGGCCGCGCCTGCGCGTGACACCGCATTGGGATTGATTGCCGATTCAATCACAGGAAGATATTGCAGCTCGACAGGCATGTTCTCTTTTAACAGTTCTTCGACGAATATGTTGCCGTAATAACTGTGTAATGCAAGCATGTCGGCCACGAGCCCCCGGCGTTTGCCGAGATACATGTTGATGAACTTGCCCACGATGGAGTTGTAGGGCATCTCGATTTCTGTTGGTAATGTCGCAAGACGTTGCTCATATTCCTTGTCGGTCCCGAGTTTTTCGGCACGTGGCATGTTATCCTGTACGACGAAGTTGCGCAGATAGAAATTTTCTTCCAACTCACGTGTTTTTGTCTCGAAACTTTCGGGAGCGATAATGTTGTTGTCGGTGATAGAGCGCTTGATGTCAAGGATAGACGGAGCAGCGGCCGAGGAGAGGGCGGCACAACCGATTAGGAGAGTTAACAGGTTTTTCTTCATCACTTGGTTTCAAATTAAAAATTAAACGCCCATTGTATCCCTACACTCGGTAATTTTCCCCGCGAGTCTTGTATGACCGCCGGGGCGAGTTGCATCGACAGGTCGGGGGAGATGTCGAAATGGGCTAAAGATGCGTCTACGTATGCGTCAATCATGGCGACGAGATATACCCCTATCATGCCTATTATACATAGGTCGCGGTTGCGACGGAAATAATTTTTGCGTGATTGGAGTATGTTCGTGAGCCATGTCTTGTCGAGGTCTTCTTCCTTGGTTGTCGGCGGGAAGAAGTCCATGTAGCTCTTGGTGTTAGGGTCGTTGTCAAGAATGTCGCTGTAGGCACGGGTATAGTCACGTAACATGGTGTTGTTCCATGACGTGGCGTATCCGAGACCCATGAAACCGCCGACAACAATCGGTAGTTTCCAGTATCGGCGGTTATACAGCTGCCCGAGTCCCGGACACAGAGCCGATAACCACACGGCACGTGTCGGGTTGGGGTTGAACGTGTAGATTACTTGCTCCTTTGTTTCATTGTGGGATGTTTCCCCCGGAAGACGCAGGTCAAGGGGGGCAATGACATCTACAGTATCAACAGGAGTGATGGCAACTGAATCGCTTTTTACCGTCAATTGTTTCTCAATGACTTCTGACGGGGATGTCAATGACTGACCCAATGGAATAGTATCGGGCAATGATGTGGTTTCATTGGTGGAGCCAACCGTTGCGACAGCGGATATAGGACGGTTTGATGAAAAAATGTTAAAAGAGCATGTCAGCACGAAAATCATCGCGCCGATAATGCCTGCAACTGTTTTTCCCGCCGTTTTTTCTGTCAGATAGGACTCGTCGATACTCATTGGTTAATTAAGTGATAACCAAGGCGTGACGGCTGTGGTATCACTTTTATAGGGAATATTTCCTAAATTTCTTGATTGTTTATTTTGTCAAAGATAGTAATTAATTTTTCAAGTTCATCCTCATTTTTAAACGGAAATGTTATTTTCCCTTTACCTGACTCGTTGCAGCTGAAAAAAACAGGGGTCTGGAACCGTTGTGACAGATGATTCTTTAAAATATCAAAATCTTTGTTAGAAAATCGTTTTTCTTTTTCACCCGATGTCTTATCGCTGCCTTGTTGATTGTATTTTTTAGCTAATTCCTCGACTTTTCTAACCGACAGTCCCTCTTTCAGGATTTCCTTGTAGAGTTTCAGTTGTAACTGCGGATTGTCTATTGCGAGCAACGCACGGGCATGCCCCATGTCGATGGCGCGGTCCCGCAATCCCAGTTGAACGTCGGCCGGGAGGCGTAGGAGTCTCAGGAAATTGGCGATTGTAGCGCGTTTTTTACCGATGCGTTCACTCAGGCGTTCCTGTGTCAGGTTGTATTGTTCAAGGAGTTTCTTGAATGTCAGGGCGATTTCGATAGCGTTGAGGTCCTCTCGTTGGATGTTCTCGATTAACGCCATCTCGGTCAGCTCACTGTCGGTGGCCGTGCGTATATAGGCGGGCACTGATTTCAACCCGGCTATTGTCGCAGCGCGGAATCGGCGTTCACCGGCGATAATCTGGTACGAATCAGGACCTGTCTTGCGTAGCGATAAGGGTTGTATGATACCAAGTTCGCGTATTGATGCAGCCAGTTCCTCAAGTGCCGTGGAGTCAAATGTCGTTCTTGGCTGGTCGGGGTTGGGGGAGATTAACTCTATGTCAATCTCGTTTATGGCTGATGAACCGCGTGCCGGGGTGTCATCCATTGAAATGAGGGAGTCGAGTCCGCGTCCGAGGGCTTTTCGTTTTGGAGGTAGTGCCATGACTATTTGCGTTTCTTGTGTTTGGCTATTATTTCTTTTGCAAGGCTTATGTGGGAGGTGGCTCCACGGCTGTCAGCATCATATAATAAGGCCGGAAGACCATGGCTCGGGGCCTCGCTAAGGCGTATGTTGCGGGGAATCACTGTGTTAAAGACCATGTCGGCGAAATGGTTTTTAAGTTCCTCGTATATCTGATTGGCCAGGCGCAGACGTGCGTCATACATTGTCAGCAGGAATCCCTCGATTTCAAGATGTGGGTTAAGCCTTGATTTGATGATGCGTATGGTGTTAAGCAGCTTGGTGATGCCTTCAAGTGCGAAATACTCGGCCTGTACCGGGATTATCACAGAATTGGCAGCTGTGAGGGCGTTTACGGTGATTAGACCCAGGGATGGCGAGCAGTCAATCAGGATGTAGTCATATCGGTCGGCCACAGGGGCGAGTGCCCTGGCGAGCGCATGTTCCCTGTCAGGTTTGTTTACAAGTTCGATTTCAGCACCTGCAAGGTCTATGCGCGAGCCCACAAGTTCAAGGCCTTTCATGCATGTCGCTACCTGTGAGCCGTCAAGAGGGTAATCATCGACAAGGCATTCATAGATTGATGCCGACATTGTCTTGGGGTCGATTCCATAACCCGATGTCGCGTTTGCCTGGGGGTCGGCATCAATAATCAATACCTTCTTACCTTCGGCAGCAAGGGACGCAGCGAGGTTGATTGTGGTGGTAGTCTTGCCCACACCCCCTTTTTGATTAGCTATTGCAATTATTTTTCCCATAGTGGAATAGGTTTACATTGCAAATGTAATTATTTTTTAACCATACACTAATGGACATGGTGTTGAAAATGCGTTAAATGTTCATAACTGACAGATTCTGTTAATAACTTAGAAGGGGACATCTAACGGTTGTTAACGTCAGATGTCCCCTTGTGGTGTACACAAAAATGCCTGATTATTTCTCAGAGTTAAGTATTTCCCTGATTTTGGCTGATGCCTTGTCGATGACTTCCTGTAGTTTGAGGATTTCATCCCGACGTACACGGTTGACTTGAAGTTCCACAAGGTCATCAATCACTTTTTTTATCTCGTTCATCGAGAAACGGTTGAGGTCGACTTCCTCCCTGGCGAGTACCCGTTCAAGGAGCGATTTCTCTTTTTCTTTGCGGAGTAACATTACGGTAATTATGTTTAAATGTTTAACAATACAATCGTTATATTGAAAAACAGATAAACATGGTGTAATGTTTCAACGAAGCAGGAGGGAGGCATCCCCGTAACTCAAGAAACGATAGTCATTGTCGAGCGCATAATCGTACATTTCCCTCCATTTGCCCCCGACAAATGCCGAGACGAGTAACAGCAACGTCGATTGTGGTTGGTGGAAATTAGTGATGATTCCTTTAACAATCCTGTAGTCATATCCCGGGGCGATGATTACACGCGTCGAGGCGAGCAGACGGTCGTCCCCGGTGGAGTCAAGATGTTGTAAAAGCTGTTCCATGGCTTGGGTGACACTCAGGTTCGGATGGTTATTGCCGTAGGGATACCATTGTGGCAGTTCCTGGCATCCAAGTCCCTGGCTTAGCATGCATCCGAGATGATAAAGGCTCTCGAGAGTGCGCACTGATGTTGTACCGACCGCAATGACACGGCGTTGTGATGAGGCGAGTTCTTCAATGAGGTCACGTGATACCGAGATAAACTCGCTGTGCATGTCATGGCCGCCGATGTTTTCACTTTTCACCGGTTGGAATGTCCCTGCCCCCACGTGCAATGTGAGTTCACGGCGTGGAATACCGGCGGCGTCGATTGCTGAAAGCACTTCATCGGTGAAGTGCAGTCCGGCGGTAGGGGCGGCTACGGAACCTGCGATATGGGAATAGACTGTCTGATAGTCGGTGGTGTCGCTTGTCTCGGTCGCGCGGTTTAGATAGGGAGGGATGGGTATCTCGCCGGCAGACTCGATTATCTGGGAGAATGTCACGGCAGGGTTGTCCCATGAAAATGTTATTACCGATGCGTTTCCCCGATGTTCACTTCTTGTCGCCGATAATATAATGTTCGTTCCGTTTATACTGACTCCAGATTGCAGTGTGCCTTGTTTCCATTTTTTGGAATTACCGACGAAACATAGCCATGAAACCGATTGGGTAGATGCGAAGTTGAGGGCGTAGTCACTTGGAGAGACAGGTTCGAGGCAGAAAATCTCAATCAGTGCGCCGTCGCCTCCTTTTCGGAAGCGCAGACGTGCGTTAATTACGCGCGTATTGTTGTAGATGAGCATGGAGTCATCGGGAAGTAGCCGTGGAAGTTCCGTGAATCGATGTGTCGAAAGTGACCCTTGCGTGTCTCGCACCAACAGTAGACAATTGTCTCGTTTAGCCATCGGATGTGACGCGATGCGTGAATCGGGAAGCGGGTAGTTGTACTCGTTTATCTTGATTGATTTGATATCCATCATTTGTTGATTGTTTCAGAGATTGCAAAGTTACGCAATCTTTTTTGAACAAGGTGGTATGTGTCGTTTATGGGCGATATTTGTGTGCCTAAATTTTTATAAGAGTTAAATAATGTATTTATTTATAAAACCGCTGTATTTTTTGTGAATAAAATGTGTATATTTGCTGCGGTTTAATGTAAATAATTTTATGGAGAAACAAATGACACTAAGAATTCCATAAATAAGTTAAGTTAGTGAAAGTGTCAAATCCGGTTTCATCCAGGTCATTATGACCGGGCGGACTGAAACCACCCCCGATTCAGGTAAACCGACCCTGCTGCGACAGCATGTTGAGTGATGCCGGTATCGGGTTTTTTAGAAATCTCCCTCATAACCAAATAAATATTTTAAAACGAGAGAGCCGAAATCCCTGACAGGATTCCGGCTCTGTTGTTAGAGTCTGTCTTGAATTTTACTTTGATAGCGGGCATGCGACGCACTTGTTGGCGATGTCGGTGAAGAAATCGTTGCCTTTGTCATCGACGAGGATGAATGCAGGGAAATCCTCGACCTCAATTTTCCATATTGCCTCCATGCCGAGTTCGGGATATTCAAGGCATTCCACTTTCTTGATGCTGTCCTGCGCGAGAATTGCGGCAGGGCCGCCGATTGAACCAAGATAGAAACCGCCGTGCTTGTGGCATGCATCGGTCACAACCTTGCTGCGGTTGCCCTTGGCAATCATCACCATCGAGCCGCCTTCGCTCTGGAACTGGTCTACGTATGGGTCCATACGTCCTGCGGTTGTAGGGCCGAAAGAGCCTGACGGCATACCTTTGGGAGTCTTGGCCGGGCCGGCGTAGTAGATTGGGTGGTCCTGGAGATATTTGGGCATTGGCTCGCCACGGTCAAGACGTTCCTTGATTTTGGCGTGTGCGATGTCTCGTCCCACAATGATTGTGCCGCTAAGAGACAGGCGGGTGGCCACAGGATATTTTGTCAGTTCGGCGAGTATCTCCTTCATGGGACGGTTCAGGTCAATCTTCACAGCATCGTTTTCAGTCGCGTTGCGGTATTCCTCTGGAATCAGTTCGGCGGGGTTGCTGTCAAGTTTTTCAATCCAAAGGCCTTGGGCGTTGATTTTAGCCTTGACGTTACGGTCGGCCGAGCAGCTTACACCCAGTCCCACGGGACATGATGCACCGTGACGGGGGAGACGTATGACCCTGATGTCGTGGGCAAGGTATTTGCCACCGAATTGTGCGCCGAGACCGATTTCCTGTGCCGCTTTCAGCAATTGTTTTTCAAGTTCGATGTCACGGAAGGCATGTCCCAACTCGTTTCCTTTGGTGGGCAGGTTGTCGTAATATTTGGTGGATGCCTTCTTTACGGTCGCAAGATTCATTTCGGCGGATGTGCCACCGATGACAAACGCGATGTGATAGGGGGGGCAGGCGGCTGTTCCGAGTGATTTCATTTTTTCTACAAGGAAAGGCAGCAGTTTCTCGGGGGTGAGAAGGGCCTTGGTTTCCTGATATAGATAGGTCTTGTTGGCCGAGCCGCCGCCCTTGGCTACAAACAGGAACTTGTATTCGTCCCCGTCAACCGCATGGATGTCAATCTGTGCGGGGAGATTGCAACCGGTGTTGACTTCGTCATACATTGTCAACGGGGCATTCTGGGAGTAACGCAGGTTGTTTTCGGTATATGTGTCATATACACCCTTGGAGATGCGTTCCTCGTCGCCTCCGCCGGTGTAGACGTTTTGTCCCTTGTTACCGATGATTACGGCTGTACCGGTGTCCTGGCAGAACGGCAACTGACCTTTAGCTGCCACTTCGGCGTTACGCAGCATCGTCAGTGCGACAAATTTGTCATTTTTGCTTGCCTCCGGGTCTCGGAGTATCTTTGCCACCATTTCATTGTGAGCGCGACGGAGCATGAACGCGTTGTCATGGGTCGCCTGGCGAGCGAGCACGGTCAGTGCTTCGGGTTCAACCACGAGCATTTTGTGGCCGTTCCAGTCCTGGGTCGAAACATAGTCCGATGTCAGCAGATAATACTCGGTCGTGTCCGGGGTCATCGGGAACATTTCCTGGTATTTAAAAGGTTTTGTTGCCATATTGATATTAAAGTATTATTGGTTGATACTGCGGGCAAAGGTAGTTATAAATACTCTTTTTTCAAAACAATTTTTAGGTCGGTCCGTGAACATTATCGGAGTCGCGGTGTTTCACTTTAAAGACAATATACTTGATTTATGAGAAAGATAATTTACGGGTTGGTCGCTATGGCTGCCATAGGATTTCAATCATGTGACGACACGGCACGGTTGATTAAGGATGTTACAGGCACTTGGTCGGGCGCGCCCGAAAAACTTGTTGATAATTCGGCCAGCAGTGCCACGATAATAGACACTTACACTTTTACGGCTATTCCTGATACCAAGGGAGGGAATGTAACAATCACATCGTTGATAAGTGTCACGGGACAGATTGACGGGGCACAGGCGATTGTACAGCCATTCAGTCTTAGTGCGAGTGGGACAGCGTCTATTCAAGGGACATGGACTGCGATTGATGATGATGAAATCGCTTTGTCGCTTGAACCGAAGACCCTTGATGTCAACATCGACCCACAGGCCGTCGTGTTGAGTTCATCGTTGTTGTCGGGTAATACCTCTGCGGCTGTCGACTCGATGAAACCGGCGTTGGTGCAGACCATTAAGGCGCAGGTACAGCAAGCGGTCACGGCACGTTATCTGTCAATGAAACATCTTGACGATATTGATGTCAAAGGTGCGATACTTAAATATGAAATCGGGAAACACCATTACACGATGTCACGTCAGGGGCAGGTCGCCCAGTTGATGGATAATTGAAAACAATACCCTTTAGCTTCAAATATATATGATAAAAGGATGCCGGAATTGAATTCCAGCATCCTTTTATCGTGTCTGTCAATAATCCCCTAAAAGCGATGAATATGAGGTAGGGTTCAGCCATGGCTGAACCGAAACGCGTTGAAAATCATTGATGACACAATCGGCGGTGCGGCCATGGCCGCACCCTACCAATCCCATGCAATTCTCGGTTGGACGCGTTATTTGATGACTTTGTGCTGACGGAGTATTTCCTTGATTTGTGGAAGGATTACCGCGATAATGCGTTCGTGACCGAGGTCGGTGGGATGTACACCGTCAACGGTTCCCTCGTAATCGTCGCCGATGGGCATACCCGGGTCGATGAAATAGACGTTTTTATCCTTGGCCATTACTTTTTTAAGGCCTCGGCGTGCGGCCTCCTGTTTGCCCTGTTCAAATTCACGCACCTTGCTGTTGAATGTAGTGGTGGGGCGGTCAAGGGTCTGTATAAATATGAGCGGAGTCTTGGGATGAGCCTTGCGTACAGTCTTGACAAATGATTCCAGTCGTTCGTCAATCTGCTGACCCGACGGATTGGAGAATGTATCGAAGATGAACGCGTCGGCATTGGTGTCGGCTGCGATTTGGGCGAAGAAGTCGTCGAGCTTGCATTGGCCGCTCGCACCGAGATTGATGAACTCGATGCCTGTGGCACGTTCCATGCGTGCGGGGTATGCCATGCCGGGACGGCTTGTCCCGCTGCCGTGGGTGATGCTTGAACCGATAGCGACGACCCGCTTGTTGAACGGATTGGCAATCGGTTCAATCATTGCATCGGCATCAACACCTATTTCGAGGGAATCAAGGCGTTCAAACAAAGGCAGGTACAGCATACATTCTTTCACTGAATCGGCCATGTTGTGAATCACCGGCGATGAATGTTTCTTTTTGTTGAACTTGGGTTTGCCGCATCCGGCCCATACCCATCGGCCATCCTTCTTGATGTACAGGTCAAGGCCTGACTGCATCAGAGCCGGCCCGTTGACGGCATGGTAGTCACTGGTCGTTTTCCACTTTGCGTTGATGTTTCGGCTGTCGGTGCGGAACACCAGTGCGAGTCCGGTAGGGAATGAGTAATACCGGTTGACTGTCGGTGTCAGTGTCGGATATTTGTCTACATCGATGCGTTTATAGAACGGCCCTCCGGGTTGGGCCTTGTTAATCATGGTCAGGCTGTCGCCGGGGATGTATTTGATTCCCTTTGATGCGGCATTGATGTTCAGGCATGTCGCGATAGCGATTGTAATAATAGTAAGTCGTTTCATGTATGTGTGGTATTATGTTGTTTTTGAGATGCAAATATACAAATTTAATATGAAAGAAGATACACAGGGATGTGGATGCCCTGTGTATCTTCGTGGGTGTTATAATCAAACAGAGGAGATTCTTACTTGATGTAAACCTTTGTGGCCTTGTTGCCCTGGCGTTTGATGTATAATCCGTTTTCAGGATTGCTTACGCGTACGCCCTGGAGGTTGAAATATTCGACAGGAGCATTTTCATCGTTGTCAACGGCGATATTCCCTATGCCGGAGGGGGCGTCTCCCCAATGCCATACGTGCATTTCCAGCAAGTTATTGGTGTTGGACGGTATACATTTGAATTTCAATTCCTTTAATGCATCACCTTCATAGTCATCAGGAATTGTCCACTCCTGATAATATTGACCTACTGTTCCCATAGCGGCGTTTGATGCAATGGTACCGGGATATTTGACTCCTTCGGTCTCGGTGTCGGCCATCTCAATCTGCTTGTCAAGGTTCCAACCAATAAGAAGTACCTTACAGATAGTGTTTTCGGAGTTATCAGTGGTCAGTATCAATTCATTGTTATTGGTGGTGCGCGCTTCGTATAAGTAGCCATTGGTGTCTGTGGCCATTAGTCGACAACCTTTTGCGTTAGTGTTGGCACCTACCTTTATTTTAAGACCGATTCCGTTGTTTGTAAATTTTGAAACTTTACCAAGATGCAGATTAGTCTGACCTTTTGATTCGTGGGCTTGTGCGGGATTGAGCGTACTGGGGTTGAAGAAGGAGAAGACTGCATGATGGCTTTCTTCAGGAGCTGCGAAATACCATTTCTGATACAGACCGCTCTTGGCGATTCCGTCTTTGGTGGCATATACGCTAAGACGCGAATCTTGGTCGAGGGTGATGGGTGTCCCGTCCCATTCGATAAATCCTTCGTCGTTTTCAGTGCCGGGGACGGAATTGTCAAATTTGCAGCTGCTGCTGAGTGAATACCAGATTTTGGCACCCTCTGTGGGACAGGTGAATGTTAGTTGGTCGCTGCCACCGAGCACGTAGTCATCGGTATGGTTGACCGTGGGCATCGCACATCGTGTGGGTGTTCCTTTGTACTCTACAGTGACGGCGTGCAGACGTAGTTTTGCTGCAGTGTTTGCCGGGTCTAAGTTGAATCTTTTTATATCAATTGGAGATGATACAGTCATTTCTCCTTCCCATGACTGGACGTATTCACCGGCATTGGGTTGAGTTGCTTCTTGAAGGGCGCATTGTTCAGCTGTCCTGGTATTAGGAATCATGCGGAACTCTATTTTGGTGATAGTGACACCTTCAACAGGATAGAACTGAATATATGCTTTTGTCGACGAACTGTTAGCGAGATAAATAGCCCCGGTCGAAGCATTTCGTGTCCCTGTGATGTACATGTTGAACGCATCGGTGTATTGTGTCGCTCCTGACCACGACATCGGAATTTGAATAAGTTGCCCATGTACCTCGGGATTGTACTTATACTGACTATCGAGGAATGGATAACCTATGAATCCGGCGTTGGTTGCAGTGAATGTCACTTTTTCAGCGGATGCCGACAGCATAGTCGCCGCACAGCATAATGAAAGTAATAATTTTTTCATGTCTGTAATGATTTATAGTTTAAAGTTGATGGTTTATAGTTTAGAGAGGGTGTTGCAGGATTTTTTCCTGCAACACCCTCGTGGTTTATTTGACGATGCGCACTACCTTGAAATTATCAAATCCGAGACGGTTGTTGCGGTTGTTGCGGCGGTAGGTCACGCCTGTTTCCGAAACGGGGTCGGGATTGTCATATTTGTTGGTGTTGCGGGCATTTTCCCAGTAGCCACCCATGAGGATTACGCGGGTCTCGGCTGTCGCTCCGTTAATGCGATAGGTCAGGCGGGCGTTGGCCGAGTTCCATTCGTCATAACCGGCGGGGAATACGCCTACGGGCAGGTTGGGGAAGTTCTTGACCTCTATGTGGTTCACCTTGAGGACGGTGCTTCCACCGAGTTGCTTGAAGTTGACGGTGAGGTCTTCGGTGGCTCCTTCGAGCTGGCCGGGGCCGGTGATGGCGACGTAAAGGTCGCTGTAGTCACGGACACCTGTATTGCTCACATAACCCACGCAGTCAAATGTCACTGTGACATCGGAGGTTTCCTCGCCAAGGTTGGCAAATGCCGGTGACATGATTGCGCCGGAACGTCCTGATGCGCCTGTGACAACAAAGCCTTTGCGACCGTTGACATTGGAAGCCGTGCGTGTCCCTTGGAGAAGACCGGCCCATCCGATAGCCGCGGCATTGCCTGTCCATTGTTCGATGGGACGTTCACCCGTGCTTTCCCAGATGTTGGTGGACGCTGTGAAGTTAAGTGCGCTGAAATCTTCGAAAGAGACGAGTGTATAGGACACCTGAATCAATGATGCTGTGACTTTCATTTCGGGGAAGAGCCTGGATGCGAATGTTACCTTGGCTTCACGTTCGTCCTCGCCATTGTTTTTCTCGGCCGAGAAGATGTATTTGCCATTGGCTGCCTGTTCCTCATCTATTTTCAGCCAGCCGTCACCGTCTACATATTCGATGGTATAATCGAGTACCCCAGTGTTGGTTGTGGGTTTGACCTCGATTGAACCGCCCTCTGAAGGAAGGTTGACGATGTTGCTCTCAAGGGAAAGGGTAGGGAGTGTAGGGGCCTGCTCGATGTGGATGAATGTCTTGGATTGCTCGACACCGTCAAGGACGATTGAAAAATCGGCCGTGCGAGTGAAGAATCCATCGTTAGGTTTTACAGCGAACCAGAATTGCGAGTCACGGTCGCCCTCGGTCGAGAGGAACTTGACCCATTCTTCAGCACCTTCGGTCTTGGGTACAATCATCCAGTGGCAACCTGTGCGTATGGTGTAATTGTAGCATTTGGACATGAGTATGCCGTCTTTCTGATTTGATATTCCTTGTCCCGGTTGGGCAACGAAAAGTTCGATACAGTCGCCGTTCTCGACATCAATTCCATCGACACCGTAGGTGCGTTCCACCGGCTCTTTGTCATCATCGCCACACGAAGAAATGAATCCTCCGCCCAATAGGGCACATGTGACGGCAATGATTTTAAATCGTGATTTATATTGGTTCATAATATTTATCATTTAAGCAGCTTCTTAATATGGTTATTTCCCAGATTCAATCGCCTGACGGCTGTACCACAGTGGCTGGCGCATGTTGTTCTCGCTCCATCCCTGACGCTTGATAGCCGCATTGGCATTGTCGGGATTGGTGCCTATGGTATTGGTCGGATAGGAGAAACGGGTGGGGAAGGTATAGTTGTTGCTTCCGGTGCCACCACCCATTTTCAAGACAGGATAGCCGGTGCGGTGTATTTCATGGAACGCCTGGAAGCCATTGTAGAACAACAGGAGATATTTCTGATTACCTATCAGTTCATCCTTGTTGGCGGCCTGGTCCCATGAGGCAAGGGACGATGACATGAATTCGTTGATGACATCAGTGGAGAATGGTTCAAGTTTTGTGCTGGTACCCCAGTCATCGACACGGGCAATCATCCCTGACCAACGGTCAAGGGAGGCGCGTATTGCACTCTCATAGTAACTCTTGGCCGCCTGGTCTCCGCCTTCGATTATGCCTTTATGGGCCATTTCGGCAAAAATCATTTGGATTTCGGCATATTCAAGCAGAGTGATGGGAACTGTCGCTCCGCAAAGCACCGCTCCAGAGAGACCTGATGTCCCGATATTGTACTCATCCATCTCGGCGGGTGTGCCGCCGGATATCGCACCAATCCATAACTTATAGGGATTATAGGTGGCCCCGACATATTTATAGAACCATACATCGGTGCGAGGGTCTACTTCGTCCTGCGATATAGTGCCGTCCTCGGCGGTCTCGGTCACAGTCATCAGTTTTACCATCTGCTGCGACATGCGATGTGACCCGGAGAAGTTATCGGGTGCAGTGTTGTAGAAGTAATTGGCGTAGGGCGTCGTGCCTGTAAATGTCACTGTCGCGTTCTGTGCATTGGATGTGATGATGGGATATTTTGACGGATTTTTCATGATTTCGGTAATCTTTGCTCCGACATTCATCTCCGCGCGTCCGCTGACACGGCAAAGGAGGCGCAGGTACAGTGAATTGTTGAAACGACGCCATTTGTTCATGTCGCCACCGTACATGCCATCCATTGTAGTACGGTCGAACTTGGGGTTCTTCGCATACAGGTTGTTGGCTGAATCAAGGTCGGCGAACATCTGTTCATAAACCTCTTTCTGTGGGTCAAACACTGGCTTGACATTGCCTGTCTTGCGTGCCTGAAACGCCTCGCGATAGGGGATGTCCCCGAATGCCGCTGTCAGTTCTTCCATCGCCATTACCTTGATTGTAAGGGCTATGGCTTGACAAGCCTCATCCATGTCTTTTACGGCGAGGTCGTACATGTGTACCGCATTGGCTCCTTCATTGGCATATCGGCTCCAGGTACAGTCAAAGAATTTGTTATTGAGGTCGGTATAGGTGCTTATACGCGAGTTAGTGGAGTTTGTGGCTGTATGCTGCACAATTTCAGCGGAGTAATACCAAGCATCGTAATAACGGTTGTTGGCCGCGCCATAGAGCAGTGACTCAAACATGTTATATGGCGTCAACTGTCCTACCACAAGTTTATTTGGGTCGGTGTTTATATCCTCGAAGTCCTGTGTGCAGGAGTATAATCCTCCGAGAGTCATGACAGCGACACCTGTCAACGTTATATTCTTTAATATATGTTTCATCGTCATAATAGTTTTAGAATGCGAGTTTGATATTGACACCGTAGGTGCGTGTCATAGGCATTGACGCGCTTTCAATACCACGGTAAATGTCAGTGCCGGAGAGGACTCCCGACGATTCGGGGTCAAACTGTGGCCAATCGGTGATACAGAAAATGTTTGTCGCGAATGCGCCGAGACTTGCGCTACGCAGCACCTTGCTTTGACGGCAAAGTTTCTTGGGGAGGGATACATCGAGACGCAGTTCCTTCATCTTGAAGAACGCGGTGCTGAAAGTATTCTCCTCGGCATTTGTACGGACAAACTTGTATTGTGCGTAATAATCGTTGATTGCCGATGTCACGGTGTTGTTCTTCTGATAACTGATAGACCCGTCGGGGTTGGTGATTTCGTTGACACCTTCGACAACGAGACCGCCCTGACGACCGGGAAGCGAGTTCTTCAATTTTCCTTTGTAGGCGGTGATTGCATGGGTCATTGAGTAGGCGTGTCCACCGTATGAGGCCGTGAATGTAGCGCTAAGTGAGACATTCTTGTAACGGAAACGGGTGCTGAAACCGCCGTTCCAGTCGGGATTGGCGTTGCCAAGGTATATGTCGGCATTATCGGTCAATTGGGGATAACCGTCGTTGGCGGTGATTAGCAACATGCCCGAACAATCGACCTTATTCCCGGCCGCGTCGGTGTAGAATGCACCTTCGGGGGCGCGTTTGTATCCTCGTCCGTAGAGCTGGCTCATTGGTCGGCCAACGTAGGAGTAACATGCAATTGTCCCTTTGACACTTGCACCGTTATTTACTTCAAGAGGGGTATTGGGGTCCCATCCGTCCTGTAGGCTGACGAGTTTATTCCAGTTGCGAGACCAGTTGAAATCAAGAGTCCAGGTAAAGTCGCGGGTCTGAATCGGTTCTAAATGAAGCGCAAGTTCTATACCCTTGTTGCGTATTTCACCGGCGTTGATTCGCATGCCCGATGCACCTGCGATGGGGTCTACTGTGGCCGATACAATCTGATTGGTAGTGGATGAATTGTATACTGCGGCATCGATACCTATGCGGTTATGGAAGAAACGGGCTTCGATACCGGCTTCCCAACTTTCGACATTCTCCGGCTTGATAAGAGGGTTGGTCATTGTTCCTGGAAGAACGAACGAGCCGTTGAAGTTTGTAGAGTTGTAGGCTTCAAGCAGCGAATATGGGTTGGTGTCGTTACCGACATTAGCCCAAGACGCACGCACCTTAAGCATATCCACCCATGGAGCATGTTCCTGAATCTTGAATGCCTGGTCAAGAAGCACACTCGCGGCCACCGACGGATAGAAGAATGACCAGTTGCCTCGTGCGAGGGTCGAAGACCAGTCATTACGCGCTGTTACATCAAGGAAGTAGGTGTTCTCCCATCCTAAAGAAGCAAACGCATATAGAGAGTTGACAACTTTTCGGCTTCGTATCTGCATTGGGATGGGAATCGAGGTTGACGGTGCGTTGTTGACGTTGTAGATACCGGGTATGTCCAGGTCCTTGAGTTGAATGCTTTGGTTATAGCCATGCAGTTCCATGGAGTTACCACCACCCGATATGTTGAATGACAGGCGTTTGCTGAACCAGCGGTTGTTTTCGTAGCGCAGCAGGAAATCCATATTGGTCTCACGTTTGCGTATCGATTGTTCCTTATAACCGCCTGTCGGATATTTATAGGTCTTGGCGGCCTTGCGCATGGCACGGAATTCATCGTTCATATCCATCGCCCCTCTTAGCTTAAGTGTCAATCCTTTAACAGGGAACTTGATGTTGATGCCGACATTTCCTATTACACGGTTCTTCTGCATCGAGTTTGTGGCCTCGTATAGATAGTAAAGTGGGTTGGAGATATTGTCATTCTCCTCGGCCGGTTTCACATATTGGTCCGGGGTGATTTTCGGGTCGCTTAGACGACCGGAGAAATATTCCTGAACGTATGCTTCGTACGGGTCGAAGTTGTTCAACCATAGCAACATGTAGTTGATGTTGTTTTGATTGTATCCTGACAAGGGTACATTATCGGAGCGTTTGTTGTAATACTGTACGCGTGAATCGACTGAAATCCATTTGTTCAACTTGGTGCGGAACGCCACTGAAATTGCATCTTTCTTGTAGCCGGTGTTTGGAAGCACCCAGTTGTTGCGAGTATCGGTGATTGATACTCGCCCTTGCGTACCTTTGCCATTACCACCTTCGATGGTGACGGTATTGTTGTAGGTCACGCCTGTGCGCCATATACCTGTATACCAGTCGTCGGCATATACAAACGGGGTGCCGCTGTAGGTGTCGTTGTCAAAATCGTATGACAGATAGTTGAACCGAATTTTATTGGGGTCGAACCGTTCGCCGAACCCTGCCGCGAGGTTGCCACAGTTCTTGTACACACGATTGCCTGTCGGCGACTTGTCAGCAGAGATGTTCCATGGAGAATAAGGGCGTTGCCCGAGTGTGTTGCCGGGACCATATTCTTTTTGGAAATCGGGCCAATAACTTGCTTTCTCCCATGTCACGGAAGAATTAACGGTTACCCCTACACCTTTTTCTGTTTTACCGGACTTGGTCGTGATGACAATCGCGCCGTTAGCGGCACGTGAGCCGTAAAGTGCGGTCGCGGCCGGGCCTTTGAGGACGGTGACAGACTCGACGTCTTCGGGGTTTATGTCGGCTGCGTCGTTACCGAAGTCAACCGAGGCATCGGCGTTTGTCATGCCTGAACCAGAGCCTGATTCGGTCGTGCCTGATGACATGGGGACACCGTCGATGACAAACAATGCCTCGTTTGCACCGTAATTGAGTGACTGGTCGCCACGGAGCACAACGCGTACTGAACTCATAGGGCCGGTGCCGGCCGCGTCCATTGTCAGACCGGCTACTTTGCCGTTCATGGCATTAAGCCAGTTACCCGACACTGTATTGGTTAATTCTTCGTTTGATACTTTGCTGACCGCGTAACCGAGTGATTTCTGTTCACGGGTTATGCCAAGTGCAGTGACAACGACGTCATCAAGCTGAACGGAGTTGGGTTTCATGGTAATTTTGAGGGGAGTGCCGGGAGTTGCCGATACCTCGGCCGGATTATAACCGATGAATGTGACAACTACGACAGGTTTCTTCCCTGTGACTTTAAGGGTGAACTTACCGTCTATATCAGTGCTGACGGCGTTACGCGGATGCCCTTTCTGCATGACAGTCGCGCCTGTCATCGGAGTTGTGCCGTCTTCCTCGAATACGACTCCCGATACAGTCTTTTGAGCCAATGCCGATAGGGGCAGTGTTACCAAGAGTGCAATTATCCAAGATAAGAACCGCGCTCTTGTTTTAGTGAATGTAATCATGATAGGTATTTGTGTAATGATGGTTGACTATGTTGAAAATTTGGACAATTGTCCAACGTGATGCGGGCATGCCCGCATCACGTATATTATTAGGCAGACCTTACTTCATGTCGTGGGTGAAGGCCTTGGGACGTTTCATGGTCTCGGTGTACACGTTGCCGTAACAGTCTGTCACCTTTATTTCAAGTGTCGATGTCGGACTCGACGCATGAACCCGGAACATGTGGGATGTAGCGGCTGTCTTCATGGGGGAGCCATATAAACCGTCATTGTTCTTGTTGAGACGGAACATGTCAAAAGAGATTATATGCAATGGCTCAAACCAGTTTGTGACCGTCCATGGAAGGACTTTACCGTTTTCCGTTACCTCGAGTTTCCACGAATCCTCCCAACTGAAAATGTCGATTATCACCTCGTTGTTGTTATGGGCTGTCGCATAATCCTGGGCGAGATAATTGTAATTACTGATGAATGTCGGGTCAGTATGGTCTTGGTCCGGGGCATATTTTTCGGGTGTGATATGGATATTATTGCGGTCGTAAGTGCGGAACTGATAGGAGCGGTCATACCCCATACTCTTATAGTAACGGTTATAATCACGTCCGTTCCATTCCATTACACCGTATCCGCCGACAGAACCGTCACGGCATATATGTGTGTTAAAATATTTTCCTGTCCACCACCATGTGGCGCACACTCCGGCGATGTTATGCTCAATGATGTTGTCATTTACCTGAATGTTGAAATTGACATGGGTATGGCCGTCAAGTATGCGCACCTTCTGGAATCCTGAAAGGGCATCGAGGAATTCCTGAGCATTGACTAATTGTGTCTTGGTTAACAGTTTCCCGTTCTCGTCTCGTCCGGGATGCCCGTGAAGCGGAATGTGCATGCACACGACAATAGGTGTAGACTTGTCGGTGACGGTCGCGAGGTCTTTGCGCATCCAGTCCATTATTTCGGGTACGATGCGGGGTGACTCTGTCTTGTTTTCATTACCGTCAGTTGTATAATCGATATTGTCAATCACGAGATAATGGACTTTGCCGAGGTTGAACGAGTAGTAGTTGGGCCCGACGTGTTCACGCCAGGATGCCGAGGTCTCGAAATCGGTGATAGCGTGGATGTCGTTGTCGTGGTTGCCGATACATTGAAAAATAGGAAGATTTATTCTTGCAAAATCTTTTATTGCATTGGGGAGTTTGTAATTTTTCTCATACCAATGGATATCCCATGTGATGTCTCCTAATGTTATGCCGTATATTTTCTTGCCTTGGGCTTTGTATTCGGCAACAGTGGCGTTAACGTCAGGCACATAGTTATTACGGAACTGGTTCATATCATTATTTGAACTGCTTCCACGATTGGCAAGATGTGCATCGGCCATCAATATCACCACGTGCTCATCGTTAGGCTCTTCTTTCAACACAAAATCATGTTGCTCGGTTTCATTGGCGGGAGCGGTCAGATATTTGAAAAAGTCAGGAGTCCCTACGGTCGTCTCGGGGAAATATCCCGAAGGTATGGAGATAAATACATAGCCGTTCTTTTTCTCGGAAGGAAGCCAGTAACAGCCGTATTCATCGGTGGTTGTCAACTCGTATCCGTCAGAGACGACAACACCGGCCAAGCCTTTTCCGTTACATGAGATTGTACCTTTGACTGTCATTCCATCTTTATCAGGAACGTTTATGTCAAGAACCCATTGCAGCTTGGTGTGTCCGAGCATCATTGAGTTTCCATCGGCACGTACAAGTCGGCCTACATACGTTCCGTTAGGCATTTCAGGTGGCACTGTGACCGAGATTCCAGTATCGGATACCGATTCTGTGGTTGCGGTGTATACAGTCCCGTCTTCAGCCGTGAAGGTCACGACATCCGATTCCTGGAAACCATGGCCTTTGACTTCGATTGGATTACGTCCTTTGGCCGAAATGGAACTGGCCATGTACACATCGCTCAATCCTGATGCAGGAGTATAGGGCAACCCGTTGTTGTCATCAGAACATGATGGTAACACTATGCACGCCATAAAAACAGCGAGAGCCATTACCGTCATGTTGCATAGCCGGAATTTTTTCAGATATTCCATAAGTTATAAGCGAGTTAGATTTAAGAATTTTTAGGGTGATTATGTTGATTTAAGGGAGATAGAAGAAGTTTCTAAATCGTTTTAACTATTCGCATGCCAAATATAGGCATATTTTTCCAAATAGCAACAAAAATATGAAAAAATAACTCCATAATTTTTGAAAATAGGGTATATGGATAACATTAAATGGCGTTTTTAACCATTATTTGTTAAATCGATTAATAGAAAACATCCTAATATGGTGTGAAGTCAGGATGACTTCACACCATATTAAATTAGTCTTCATTTATACAATGGTCCGTAATTTTTGCATGCACGGTAGTCAGAACCCTCCGGGTCCATGCCAAAGGCATTCCATGCCGATGGACGGAAAATCTCGGTTTCATCGACGTTGTGCATGCACACGGGGATTCGCAGCATGGATGCAAGGGTTATCATGTCGGCCCCGACATGTCCATAACTGATTGCACCGTGGTTTGCTCCCCAGTTGTTCATAACAGAATACACATCGCGGAATGCGCCCTTGCCGGTCAGTCGCGGGGCAAACCATGTCGTGGGCCATGTGGGGTCGGTACGACGGTTGATTTTGTCAAAGATTTCGTCATCTACATTCACAGCCCATCCTTCGGCGATTTGCAGTACCGGGCCTTGTCCTTTGATTAGGTTCAAGCGGCACATCGTCATGGGCATCTCGCCACGTGTCAGGAAGTGAGAGGAAAAGCCGCCTCCACGCATATATTCACGACCTGCAGGCATCCATGTGGTGGCCTCCAGACATGCGTTCACATCATCCTCGGTAATTTCCCAGAATTGTTTCATCACGGGGTTGCCGTCGGCATCCGACATACGCCCTGTGGCATCAAGTGTGCATGAGCCGGAATTGATTAGATGTATTATGCCACCTGCTGCATGTCCTTCCAGCTCTTTGCCGGTCACTCTTTTGACCGCTTCGGGAGACCAGAATGTACGGACATCGGCAAAAATCTGCGCACGGTTGGTGAGAAGTTGGAGTAACAGCATCGTGACTCCGTTGAGAGTGTCGTTTTCGGTCGCGAATGTTATTGGGCGTCGTATCCCGTTCCAGTCGAAAGATGTGTTCAACATCGCCTCGGAGAAGTCTCCGTCGGGACGGAAATCAGTCCACTGGCGTTGTCCCTGGAATCCTCCGGCAATGGCATTATGACCGAATGCCTCCTCATAGAATCCCATCTCGTGAAGTTTGGGATTCCCGAGCATCAGGTCACGGAAAATCAATGTCATTTTGATGACATAGTCCCACACTTCGTCAAGTTTTTCTCGTGAGTATTGGAGATGTTCGGGGTTGTGGTCGCGACCTTCACGTGGTTTGCAATTCTTTTCCACCCAGGCCTTGGCGCGTTCAAACTCGTCATGGTCATATATGCCGAGCTCGATGCGGCGGGCGATTTCGGAGCAGTCGACAGCCTCGTTGCGCATGCCGAGGTATTCCTGGAAGAAGTTAGGGTCGGGCATAGAACCGGCGATTCCCATCGAGACAGAGCCTATTGACAGATAGGCCTTGTTGCGCATCTGCATCACAGCGACCGCGCTACGTCCGAATTTAAGAAGTTTCTCCTTGACATCGGCGGGTATCGAGTCATCGGAGACATCCTGCACGTCGCGACCGTATATTCCGAACGCGGGAAGCCCTTTTTGGTTATGTCCGGCGAGTGCCGAGGCAAGGTAAACGGCTCCGGGGCGTTCAGTCCCGTTAAATCCCCATATAGCCTTTGGCATCAGCGGGTCCATGTCGATGGTCTCCGCGCCGTAACACCAACAGGGGGTCACTGACAGTACCGCGCCGACGTTGCTGTCACGGAATTTATCGGTCGCGGCACACGCTTCCGCGACACCGCCTATTGTCGTGTCGGCGATGACGCATTCAACAGGGGTACCATCGGCATATCTTAGATTCTCGGCATACAGCCTCGCAACGGCTTTAGCCATATTCATTGTTTTTTCTTCAAGAGACTCGCGGATACCGCCACGACGTCCGTCAATAATGGGTCGAATCCCGATTTTGGGATGATTGGTTGAGGGGTTCATTGTAT
This sequence comes from uncultured Muribaculaceae bacterium, assembly GCA_947628305.1. Taxonomy (GTDB): domain Bacteria; phylum Bacteroidota; class Bacteroidia; order Bacteroidales; family Muribaculaceae; genus HGM05190. The sequence continues at coordinate 148,503 of CANQZG010000003.1, forward strand.
ATTAGTTTAAAGTTTATGGTTTATAGTTTATTGTTTAGTATTTTATATCGTATTTTTGAGGGAGGGGGAGGGTGGCGAAGTCCTCGTCATCTATCATTTTGTAGGTGAGATGCACGATGAGTTCGTCACGGATGGCTTTGTAGGCCGGGTCGTCAATCAGATTGCGGGACTCGGTCGGGTCTTTTTCAAGGTCGTATAACTCGAACATGGGACGTGTCTTTGAAAAGTACATTTCACTGAATTTCGGGGCGAGTTTCCCTTCTTCGTGCATATTTTTCAGTTCGACGAAATGTGGGAATTTGGCGAAATCGACAGGATTCCATGACAAACCTGGAAGAAGATTGTAAACGAGTTTATAACGGTCACCTACAATGCATCGTTGTTGGTCAAACTGTGCCGTTGTCCATGGCAGTTCGTTTGTCGCATGACAGCTGCGTACTGAATAGACATAGCGTTCCCCGAGCGGTTTACCCCCCGTCATGGAAGGCAACAAATCGATACCTTCCATTTCAGATGGAACTGTTATTCCGGCGGCGGCAAGACATGTCGAGGCGATGTCCACGTTGGAGACCATGCCGTTGAGTTTTTGCCCTGCCTTGATGTGCCTGGGCCATCTTATCATGAACGGGACGCGTATACCGTCCTCATAAAGCGTTCCCTTGGCCTTGAACTGAGCACCACCATTGTCACCCATGAAAATAACTATTGTATTGTCGGACAGTCCATTGTCATCGAGATATTTCATGACTTCGCCGAAGTCGGAGTCCATGCGGTGAATCTCGTCATAATATGCGCCAAGATAGGCACGCACACCTTTGGTGTCGGGGTAAAATTCAGGCAACTTCAGTTTGTCTGGGTTATGTATAACTTCGGCATCGTAGGGTGTATGAGGGTCAGAGTAGCACAGTTGCAGGAAAAACGGTTTATCCTTGTCACGTCTGTCCATGAACTGGCGGAACTGACGGTTGATTTTGGTGTGGCTCTTGCCTTTACGCGCATCGGGCACCACCATACATGTGTCAAGTCGTTCGGGGAATGTTTTCAACCCCTTGGACTCGTAATATTCCTCGGCCTCCCTGACCTTGCCTATTTTCCCGGTGACGGAGCCGTCCATGTGGTAACCGCGTCCCGCAACCCCGGTGTAATAACCGTTTTCACGGAGATATTCGGGGAATGTCTTGAAGCGGCGTGCCAACGGAACGTTGAAGCGTGTCATGTTCACAGCGACAGGTGAGCGTCCCGTGAAAATCGAGGCACGAGCAGGGACACTCTGCGGGGATGATGCGTATGCACGGTTGAACTGTACACCTTGGCTCGCGAAGCGGTCAAGGTTGGGGGTCTTGACATCGGGATTTCCGTAACATCCTGTCGCGAAGGCACTGTGGTCATCGCTTAAGATGAGTAATATGTTAGGTTTCTCATTTTGTGCCCCGGCGGTCAGGCTCCCAAGTAGACCGCTGTAGAGCATTATGTTTTTTCGCCAGTTATTTCTCATGGTCAGTTACGGGTTGATTGTTATTAGAAGCCGGGGCAAGTTTTGTCAGAAGGAATCCGACAAGGAATATTACCGTAGTTCCGAGGACGATTGTCAGATAGGTGTGCAATTGGCTGCGCATGCAATAGAAAGGTGACCCCTCGTTGATTAGGGGCGAAAGGCTCATCCATGCGATGACAATCAAGCCTAAGATTGCGGCGATGACGGCATGGGAGCGTCGGACGGTACGGCACACCACGCTCAACAGGAACAGGCCGAGCATGCCTCCGCTGAAAATCGAGGCGAGCTTCCACCATGCGTCGAGAACTCCGTCGATGTGCATCATCAACAATCCCATTATTATGCCGAAAGCACCGACCGCAAACGATGTGGCGTAAAGAACCCGCATGTTCTGTTTCTCGGTCATGTCTTTCCTGCGGTGTTTGACAAAGTCGGTCAGTACAATGGTAGCCGATGAATTGATACTGGTGGCTATCGTTGACATTCCGGCCGAGAACAGCGATGCGATTACGAGTCCTGTGAGGCCGGTTGGTAATCCATGGACGATGAACCATGGGAACACCTTGTCAGATGCCGTGCCTTCGGGAAGCAAACCCGGGTTAGCCTGATAATAGGCGAATAAGGCGGTCCCGATGTAGACAAATATGAGCGACACCGGGACATAGAGCAGACCGCCGAACAATGTCGATTTGACAGCTGCCGCCGTTGACGGTGTCGTCATGTAGCGTTGCACGTAGTTCTGGTCGATGCCGTAATTCTGCATGTTGACAAAGAGTCCGTAAATGAGCACTACCCAGAATGTCTGTTCGGTAAGTGAAATCCCGAAACTGCCGAGGGAGAACTTGTTGTGTTCCATTGCGATGTCAAACAGTTGTCCCGGCCCTTCGGGCATCGTGAACGTTAGAATCAGGGCGCATGCCACCGCACCTACAATCAGGATTATCCCCTGTATCGCGTCAGTCCAAATTACTGCCGCAATACCGCCGAGAAGGGTGTAGACCAATGTCGCGATTCCGGTACAGATTATTATTGTCTGAATATCCCAGCCGAACATCGTGTTAAGCGGGAGGGCGAGCAACAACAAGATGGACCCGACACGTGCAAGTTGTGTCAACAGGTAACACACCGCCACGTAACAGCGTGCCCAATACCCTAACCGCAGTTCAAGATAGTGATAGGCTGATACACTGTTGACACTACGATACAGTGGAATGAATACCAATGCGGCGAGCCATGTCGCTATCGGGATAGACAGGCTGAACACAAACGGATTCCAGTTCCCTTTGAATGCGTCACCGGGAAGTCCCAGGAAACTGATGCTGCTGACAAAAGTGGCGAATATCGACATACCCACGACCCATGTCGGCAATGACCCTTCGGCTGCGGTGAACGCGGCCGCGCCTTTACGGCTTCGGAAATAGAACGAACAGCCGAAAAGAGCGACCCCTCCCACAAACAGGAAGAAAATTATATAATCGATTACTGTGATTTCCATCAGGATTGCCTGTTATTTAATTTTTGATTCAACGGCTTCCAAGGCCTTGCGTATACGTTCACGTTCCTCATGCCGGAACTTGCGGTAGGGGTAGGCGAGGTAATCGTCACAGATTCCCATGAGGGACAATGCACATTTGACCCCTTTCAGGTAACTTGAACCATACTTGCCGACGGTGTAGAATGTTGTACTGATTTGCATGATTATACGTTGTAACTCGCGCACCCTGTCGATGTCATGTCGTTCAGCGGCATCATACATCTCGACGTATAGACTCGGGAACATGTTCGCGCCGCCGTTGATACCGCCGTCCGCTCCCATTAGAACGCATTCGCCGGTAAGTTCTTCAGGGCCGACATAAAGTGCGAAATCATCACGGTCACCGAGGGTGTACATCAATGTCTCGAAGTAGTTCATGTTGGCAGAGCTGTCTTTCAAGCCTATGATATTTGGATGTTCGGCAAGAACCTTTACCGTGGAGGGTTCAAGGAACACTTTCACATGGGAGGGCATGTTGTAAAGATACAGTGGCAGTGGCAACGCATCGGCCAATGCAGTGTAATATTCTATCAGTTCTTGTTGTGACGGGGCGAAATAGTAGGGTGCGGCGGCTACCACGCCGACTGCACCGTTAGCCTTGGCGTGCTCGGCCAGGCGTATGCTTTCGTCTATACATGTGTCGGTTATGCCTACGAGTACCGGGACGCGACCGTTGACCTGACGGCATACCAGTTCGACAAATTCATATCTAAGCCTGTAGGTCAGGCTCTGTGCCTCGCCTGTCGTGCCAAGAAGAAACAGGGCATGTACACCACCGTTTATTATATGTTCGACAAGCCTTACAGTTCCTTCACGGTCAAGTTCATCGTTTCCCTTGAGTGGGGTAATCATTGGGGGTATGATTCCTTTTAATACGCTCATAATGTGTTTTATTTGGTTGTGGTTGACAAATCGTGTTCTTTTATCCATCTCATCACCAACGGATAGGTTTCGTTGGCGTAATTGTACTTATCTTTCATCCAGAAACCGTGGCCACCGTCAGGGAATATATGCATCTCGGCTTTGACCTTGTTTTGTTTCATGGCATTGTAGAAGCTGATACTGTTTTCCGGCTTCACAAGACGGTCGTTGTCGGCGAGTACCAACATGGTCTCGGGGACATTTTGATGGACATGGTTGTCGGTTGAATAGGCTTTGCGTGCCTGTCGGTCGTCGCTTTGCTCCCCGAGAAGATTCTCGCGGGTGTTGGCATTGGAAAATTTCATGGTGATGACGGGGTAGACCAGTACGGCAAATCGTGGACGTGATTCCTCATCGGGATACCGTGTGATGAGGTTTGACGCGAAATGTCCTCCTGCCGAGAAACCGATTATTCCTATATTATCAGGATTGATGCCCCATTTAGAGGCGTTGGCTTTAATCATCTTCATTGCCTGCACACCATCCTCGAGAGGTATCTCAGGATGCCCGTTGGGGGCGCGGTATTTCAACTCAACAGCAGCAATGCCTTCATTGTTAAGCCATTCAGCGGTCTTGATGCCTTCACGGGGAGTGCACACATTTTTATAACTTCCACCGGGAACTACAAGCATTGCCTGTCCTGTCGCTTTGTCTTTCGCCGGAAGATATACTATCAATTCAGGGTCACTTACATTGGTGTAGTATCCTTTTTCAGTTATGGATTCGGGGGCGTTTTCCAGACCGTTTCGTGAAGGCACGCCGTCAGGGTATAATTTCACATGAAACGGTTCTGATGCCGTCATGCCCGTTATAACGGAAACTAACAGTGAATAGAGGATGGCTCGTTTCATTTTGCCTTTGCTGTTTTGTTTGCTATACGATAAAAATGTCCGTCCTCCGCACCTAAAAGGATTTCAGGTGTTCCATCGGGATTCCAGTTAATAGGAGTGGGGCATGTGGAGTGTCCGGCGAGTGCCCATTTCCGGAGGTCTCCCATGTATTCGTACCATACTTCTCCGTTCTCTTCCTTGACATTGCGGAACCAACATGCGTTCTTGCTGTCTACAATGAGGTCCTTGCGTCCGTCGCCATCCCAGTCAATAAAGCATATCTTGCGTCGTCCTGACCATCCGGCTTTGACGGCATTAAGTCTCAAAAGGCCTTCGGATGCGTCAAGTACGCCTTTTTTCTGGTCATAGAGCGAACAGTTTGTACCGTGGAATATGCGTTTCCCCGGGCGTAACATCAGTTCGCCATCAGGGGCACGGAATCGTTCAAAATATGATAGATAACCATCGGTGTCAAGAACGATTAGGTCGGTGAGTCCATCGTCGTTCCAGTCCATCGCCACGGGAGTTGTACGCCACTGGGTGACAAGTGTCCCGGGGGTGGGATTCCACCAGTTCCATTCGGGTTTAGGGGTCTCGTTGTCCCAGGCCACTTTCACAGGCTGTGCAGGGGCGAGTTCAAGTATGTCTTTACCTCCTAAGTTTCGGAACCACTCTATTTTGCCCCATATAGAGTTTACTATTATATCGGGTTTGCCGTCACCGTCCCAGTCAGCGACCGAGAGGACGGTATATCCCCATTTGCGTTCAGCGGGCCCTTGTATCGAACCGTTCTGACCCGCCTGTATACGTATCGGCTTTCCGTTAACAGTGAAAAGGCGCGGCGCATCCCATGACGGATTGTCACCGCCGGTGAGATTTCGGATAAATGCGATTTCTCCGGCTGAATTACCTGCGATTATATCTTGCTTCCCGTCACCGTCCCAATCGTATGCGCATGGTGTGGACAATGCGCCGAACTTGACAACATCGGCCTGTTGGGTGAAGTAATATGGCGATTCAAACTGTGGCATCCCGTTGACAGTTTTCCCTGTGTTGCGCAACCATGCGACACGGCCGTCCTCATCCCCGACAATTAAATCTACATGGCCGTCTTCGTCAAAGTCCGATACCACGGGGACTATCATTTGCAGATGGAATCGTATGTCGCCGTCATTGTTGGAGAGTTGCCGACCTTTGGCGAATTTAGGTTTTTTACGGGTTCCTGTATTTTCATACCATGTCAGTCCGTCTACAAACTCCCCGCATATAATGTCAAGGTCGCCGTCGCCGTCAAAATCGGCGATACATGGGTTGGGTGCACCGTAAGTCTCGATTATTTCACCTCCAGCCTTTACCTTGCCACGGTTGATATATTCCCCATTTACATTTTCAAGGAGATAGACATATCCACGTAATGGGCCGCGTGTCCATTCCCCGTTACTATTAAAAGCATTGTCCCAGCCGTAATCGTCCCAGGTGTCTATCCCCACGACGATATCATTGTCCCCGTCATTGTCCCAGTCGACATAGTTCCACATATTGCTGCGAGACTTCTTGTAATTGGCTCCCATGACCTCACCTTTGTATGAAATCGGGGATATATTGGCGTATGGGGTTTTAAAGAAGTCGGGATATTCGGTGTCTTTTGACAGGACGTATGGGATACCGTTAACTTCCGACATGCGTATATTGTTCAATCCCTTATCATTTATTTTCACCGCTTTTGCAAATTTTGGCGATTTTTTGCTCCCGATGTTCTTGAAAAACCATAGCCCTTTATAGGGACGGTCGGGGCATGAGACCAACAGGTCTTTCAATCCATCCGAATCATAATCGACAGGGAGCGGTATCCCCCAAAGACCGACTCCGAGGTCGACCTCAAGTGACGGATTGTTATAGCGCAAAATGGCACCTGGTGGTATATTAGATTTCTTCGCGGTCTTCTTTTGTGCTGTGATTGCTTGCGGAAGGACGAATAATGAGATGATTAGCAGTGATAGTGCTTTAATGTATTTCATGGGAATAAGTACTTTACAATGTGTTAAATCATTTTAGCATGGTAGGCATAATTATAGGCCATTAAAATGGAATCGTGAGTATTATCCGTTCAATATCAGTTTGGGTGAAAGTATAATACGTGTCGGAGATAATGTCCCTGTCTTGAGTTCAACATTTTTGAGTAACAAATCTACCGCTTCAGTCCCGAATTGTGCGATGGGTTGCTGGATATATGCAATTTCAAGATTGTTTATCTCGAATGCATCGTTACCGTCAAATGTAGCGACCGCAAAATCCTCCGGGATTTTCCATCCGTTGCGTGAGATGACCCTCAGTCCTGACAATGCGAGTGAATTGGTGGCAAAAAGTAATCCTTCGACCCCACGCTCTTTGGCGTCTATTATGACCTGGGATATTGTGTCGAATCTATCATGGCGTATGCGGTATATCATCCCTTCGGAAGCTAATCCGGCTTTTTCCATGCACAGCTTGAACCCGGTCTCGCGGTCTATTATGTTGCTTAGGCGCATCGAGTAGGATATCATCTCTATGTGCCGGCATCCACGCGCGAGCAATGCCTCGGTGATTTGTGCCCCGCCTTTGAGGTTGTCCAATAATACGCTGTTGGTTTCGAGTCCCGGTAGTTCCCTGTCAAGAAGAACCATTGGGATTTGTAATGTCGATACCCGTTTAATTGATTCTTCAGAGTTTTCTGATGGCGCAATTATGAGTCCGTCGATGCCTTTGTTCTGGAATACATTGATGAGATTGTCAAGTTTGTCGGTGTTCTCATCGGTGCTGCCAAACAGGACGGTATAATTGCGCTGATGGGCGCGGTCTTCAATGCATCGTGCGATGTCGGCAAAAAATTTGTTAGAAATGTCTGACACTATCACCCCGATTGTATTGGTTTTCCCGCAACGTAATGCCCGCGCGGCGTTGTTGGGCTGATAACCGAGACGGTCAGCCACCTCGAGTATCCTCCGTGCTGTGTCTTTGTTCACGCGGTATTTGTTTTGTCCGCTCGCCCGATTGTTCATGACAAAGGAGACCAGGGCAATTGAACTCCCCGCCTCGGCGGCGATATCCTTTATCGATACCCTACGCGTATTCATGGCTCTATAATTATTTAGGTGGATTTATTGTATTATAGAAATTTTTGACTTATCTTTGCAAAGGTAATTAAAACGTTTTAATTACAAAATATTTTTGTTATTTTTTTTGTAATATTATCTATTTAGTTCCTAAAACGTCAACCTGACATGAAAAAACAATTGCTGCTTATTCTAACTATTTCTTTTTTTGTAAATCTTGGTGTCCATGCACAGAAAAAGCAATCTAAGTATCGTACAGTAGAGAATATATCCTATCGGACGGACAGACGTGGGGATAGATATATCGATTCGTTATGTAGGCTTGACTTGTATTATCCCGAGGGCAAGAAAGGCTATCCGACGGTTATATGGTTTCACGGTGGAAGTCTGACAGGTGGCAAACGGTCGATTCCCGAAGCGTTGAAAAATAAGGGATTTGCAATAGTGGGAGTTGATTATCGTCTCACTCCGCATGTCAAGGTGTCGGATTGTATTGATGACGCTGCGGCTGCGGCTGCATGGGTCGTCAATAATATCGATAATTATGGTGGCGATAAGTCATCGGTCTTTGTCGCCGGTCATTCGGCGGGAGGGTATCTTACGTTTATGATAGGCCTTGATAAGCGTTGGATGAAGAGATATGGCATGGACCCCGACTCGGTCTTCAGGGCATTGATACCTTACAGTGGCCAGGTGGTGACCCACTTTGCACGGCGTAAGGAACTTGGAGTGCCGAGTACCTGTGTAATGGTCGATGACATGGCACCGTTAAATCATACACGCAATGATTGTCCCCCGATATTGATGATGACCGGGGACCGTGAACTTGAAATGTTGGGCCGCTATGAAGAGAATGCTTATTTTTGGCGCATGATGAAGGTGGCCGGACATCCTGATGTCACATTCCGTGAATTTGACGGTTTTAAACACGGGAACATGACACAGGCGGGGCATTTTCTGACGGTGAGGTTCATCAAGGACATTTTGAAAAAGAATGAAAAGTAAAAGTCAAATGCGTCACAGTCTATTGGGTGTGTTCTTGTGCGGAGTCATGGGAACAGCCACAGCCGGGATTGTGAGTGGAATTGTTACAGATGACACGGGTGCCCCGTTGAGCGGGGTACCCGTGTCTGATGGTATCGATATCGTATTGACCGGGGATGACGGGAGATACAGTATAACGACTGAAAAAGAGAACGGATATGTATTTGTTTCAGTCCCGTCAGGTTATGAGCCGGTTAAATATCATGGAAATCGGCCACAGTTCTGGCATCAGCTGACATCTCCGACGAAACATCCTGAAAATGCCGATTTCAAATTAAAATCAATTAATGATTCTGCATTTGTACTTCTTGCTCTTGCCGATATTCAGCTTGCCAGGCGTTACGGAGATGTCAGGCATTTCAATAAATTTTTAATTCCCGATATAAATGAGACGATTGCATCGTATAAAGGAAAGGGAATTGATGTCATCGCTCTCACGCTTGGTGATGAAAGTTTTGATAAGTATTGGTATAAGAATGGTTATGCGCTTCCTGAAAGTTGTGCCGATATGGAAAAAATCGATTGTCCTATATATAATGTAATAGGGAATCATGACCATGACCCATATATCGCCGGTGACCATGCCGCGGCACGCACATGGCGTCGACTCATGGGCCCCAACTATTATTCATTCAACAGGGGCGGGGTGCATTTTGTGATACTTGACGATGTGTATTATATGAATGATGGTGCGTATGTCGGGCGCGTGGGCAGGCGCAATAACGAGCCGTATATTACACCTGAACAGATGGATTGGTTACGTAAGGACTTAAGTCTGATAAAAGACCGCGCCACGCCTGTTGTGGTCGCCATGCACATTCCGCTGTTTATCAGGACGCTTCCGGGCGGTAAACCGCAGATGCGGCTAAAGAACGGGAAAGAGTTTGTTGGAATGTTGGCTCGTTTTGAGAATGTCAGGATTCTATCGGGGCACACCCATCGCAATCAATCGGCTGAAATTGACGGTGGGCGTATAAAGGAGACCACATACGGTGCGGTGTGTGGTGCGACATGGAGTTGGAATGACCAGTGTAAAGGAAGTAACCGAAGCCTATGCACCAACGGCGCGCCCGCGGGATATGGAGTGTGGGAGATAAACTCCGGCAAGATGTGGGGATACTATAAAAGCCATGGACATGCGCCCGATTATCAGTTCAGATGTTATGACTTAAATGAAATCCTGATTCCGAATAAAAAATATGCCGAGGAATATTGCAACAAAAATGACCGTAATGAAATTTTGGTCAATGTCTGGGGATATGCCCCCGGTTGGACTGTGGAAATGACCGAGAATGGTAACCCATTGGATGTGGAACAAGTGCTTTGCCAAGACCCGTTGTATATTTCTATTAACGGGATACGGGAAGCGGAGTCAGGCCCAAAAAGTTATAAATTCCCGGTGAAATCGGCTCACATGTTCAAGGCTGTGGCATCCCGGTCAGATTCTAATGTGACAGTGCGTGTGACTGATGAATTCGGCAATGTTTATATTCAAGATATGGAGCGACCCAAAAGTTTTCATCCCGATATGCAATAATCTGTCAGGATTGAACGTACATATAGACATATACAAAATATATTATGATTATTGGAAGTTTTAAAAATATTTCGTCGTTCAATGAGCATGGCGAGTTGATAATGAAATCGCTCGAATGGGCGTCTTGTAATTATAAAGAAGCATTGGAGGACGGATGCATAATGATAGCTGATGACCGGGTAAAAGTGAATGTACAGACTGTGACACTTGCTTCCGGGACGGCTCTTGAGTCGCATCGTCGTTTTATCGACATACATGTACCGTTGTCCGGCCCTGAAAAGTTAGGTTGGGCGTCAGTAAGGACGCTCAAGGATGTTACGGCGGAATATGACGACGACAGGGATGTCGGATTTTTTGGGGACGCACCACAAGAGTTTGCGGTTATAAATCCCGGAGAGTTCGCTATATTTTATCCCGATGACGCTCATGCCCCAAATATGGGCGAGGATGGTAAAAACCACCGTAAGATGTGTATAAAGATTCCGGTATAGATATATCCAAAGAGATTGAAGTCAAAATGACTTCAATCTCTTAAATTTTGTATTGGTTTTGATATGTCGTGTTTTTTTAGTAAGTTTGCTACAGCTTCTAAGAGCCTGTTCAAAATTTTAATGAACATGCGCTCATTGAGCTAATGGTTCTCAATGAATTTTTACAGGCAATCTTTGAGATAGTTTGTCCGACAGAGCGAGGCGCATATCGAGATATGTAACGAGCGATGACGGACAAAATAGCCAAAGAGAGCCGTAAACAGGAAACAACAGGTTTGGGAACACGGTCTTTTTGCCCCTTTTATCGGTTCACCTCGGTCATTATGCCTGCAACTCCCTCGGCATCCCCGATAAAATGAATCAAAAATACCTTTATGAAAATTATTGATAAAAATTTGAACAGACTCTAAAATTTATACGCCATGAAATATTCATTATCGGATGAATTGCCCGATTATCCTTCATTCCAAGAGGGAATACGTCGAGCACCTGACCGTGGTTTCTCTTTGACCAAAGCGCAGACAGAGACCGCGTTGCGTAACGCATTGCGATACATTCCAAAGCATTTACATGCAATCCTTGCCCCCGAGTTTATGGAAGAATTGAAGACAAGGGGACGAATATACGGTTACCGATACCGGCCACAAGGTGACTTGAAAGCGAAACCTATAGACGAATATAAAGGACGTTGTATCGAAGGTAAGGCGATGCAGGTGATGATTGACAACAACCTTAGCTTTGATGTCGCGCTTTATCCATACGAACTTGTGACGTACGGAGAGACAGGGCAGGTGTGTCAGAACTGGATGCAATACCGCCTGTTAAAGATGTATCTTGAGAACATGACACAAGACCAGACTCTTGTGGTGGAATCAGGGCATCCATTAGGATTGTTTAAGTCACGTCCCGATGCTCCGAGGGTGATTATAACCAACTCAATGATGGTTGGATTGTTTGATAACATCAAGGATTGGGAAATCGCCGCGCAGATGGGTGTCGCCAATTATGGTCAGATGACCGCGGGCGGATGGATGTATATTGGCCCGCAAGGTATTGTCCATGGCACATTTAATACATTGCTGAATGCCGGACGTTTAAAACTCGGTATTCCACAGGACGGAGACCTCGCGGGACGTCTGTTTGTGTCATCGGGACTCGGTGGCATGAGCGGTGCTCAACCGAAAGCTGCCGTCATCGCCGGTGCGGTGTCCATAATCGCCGAGGTCGATGAATCGCGTATTGAGACTCGTCGTTCCCAAGGTTGGGTGGAACATGTCACCGACAGCGCGAAACATGCATTTGAACTCGCATCGGAGGCAATGTCGGCGCGTGCACCGCGTTCCATTGCCTATCATGGCAATATTGTCGATTTATTGCAGTATGCCGTTGATAATAATATCCATATTGACTTGCTGAGCGACCAGACATCGTGCCATGCTGTATATGAAGGTGGATATTGTCCTGTCGGAATGACGTTTGAGGAGCGTACCGACATGCTTAAGAATGACCGTTCGCGGTTTAATGCCGAGGTTGACCGCTCCTTGCGCCGTCATTATGAGGTGATAAAGGAACTTGTGAGCCGTGGGACATACTTCTTTGATTACGGTAACGCATTTATGAAAGCGGTATTCGATGCCGGGGTCAAAGAAATATCACGTAACGGAGTTGATGAAAAGGATGGTTTTATATGGCCGTCATACGTCGAAGATATTATGGGGCCTGAACTCTTTGACTACGGTTACGGCCCGTTCCGTTGGGTATGCCTTAGCGGAAGACATGAAGACCTTGTCAAGACCGACAAGGCAGCAATGGACTGCATCGACCCGACACGCCGTGGGCAGGACAAGGATAACTGGCAGTGGATACGCGATGCCGAACATAACCGACTCGTTGTCGGGACACAGGCGCGGATACTCTATCAGGATGCGGAGGGACGGTTGAGAATCGCCCTTAAGTTTAATGAAATGGTGCGCAACGGTGAAGTCGGGCCTATAATGCTTGGACGTGACCACCATGATGTAAGTGGTACGGATTCACCTTTGAGGGAGACTTCCAATATCAAGGACGGAAGTAACGTGATGGCCGATATGGCCGTGCAATGTTTTGCCGGGAACTGTGCCCGTGGCATGAGTCTTGTGGCATTGCATAACGGTGGCGGTGTTGGTGTCGGCAAGGCGATAAACGGAGGGTTCGGCCTTGTCTGCGATGGCTCGGAACGTGTGGACGAAATATTGCGTACCGCGATGTTGTGGGACGTGATGGGAGGTGTGGCCCGGCGTTCATGGGCACGTAATCCCAATGCAATGGCTGTTTCGGAAGAATTTAATGTATCATATAGCGACAACTATCATATCACAATGCCACATCTTGCAGATGATGATTTGATAATTGAAACCGTAAATAAAAAATATTGAAAAATGAACAAGATAATGGAATGCGTCCCCAATTTCAGCGAAGGACGTGATAAAGATAAGATTGAGAAAATTGTAGAACCGTTCCGCACCACACCTAATGTGATGCTTCTGGACTACAGCAGTGACGAAGACCATAACCGCACTGTAGTGACCGTTGTCGGTGAGCCTGAACAGCTGAAAACCGCGGTCATCGATGCGATAGGCCGGGCAGTTGAACTGATAGACCTTAACCATCACAAAGGACAGCATCCTCGCATGGGTGCTGCCGATGTCGTGCCTTTCATCCCGGTGAAAGGATGCACTATGGACGAGGCTGTCGCTATTTCACGCGAGGTTGGGATGACGGTGGCGGAGCGTTATAATTTCCCTGTGTTCCTGTACGAGAAATCGGCTTCGGCTCCTTATCGTGAAAATCTTGCGGCAATCCGCAAGGGAGAGTTTGAGGGTATGGCCGAGAAGATTCACCAACCTGAATGGCATCCTGATTTCGGGCCGGCCGAACGTCATCCGACAGCCGGAACGGTGGCTATCGGTGCTCGTATGCCACTTGTCGCGTTCAATATAAATCTAAATACGCCGAGTCTTGACATCGCTCATGCAATAGCCAAGAAAATCAGGTTTATAGGTGGTGGTTTACGATTCTGCAAGGCAATGGGTGTAGAGTTGGCCGAACGTGGCATCACCCAGGTGTCAATCAATATGACCGATTACACCAAGACCGCATTATATCAGGCTTTTGAAATGGTGCGTTTTGAAGCGCGTCGTTATGGTGTTTCGATTGTCGGAAGCGAAATCATAGGCCTTGTCCCGATGAATGCACTTGTCGATACCGCTTCTTATTATCTTGGTCTTGAAGGTTTCTCACCTGAACAGATTCTGGAAAACCGACTAATGGAATAACAGTTTCAGGATATGGGAAATTTTCGGATAATTCATGCCGACATCTACACCCCTCTCGGTAATGAGGCTGTCAAAGGGACGGCTATGGGACGGCTTCACTCCATAAAGGACGGTGAAGTCGAGATTACAGACGGAATCATATCATACGTAGGACCTACACGTAGTGATGTCGATAGCCCGGCAGTTGACGCCATGGGGCGTGTTGTGCTCCCAGGATTTGTGGACTCGCATACACATCTTGTCTTTGGTGGATATCGACCGGAGGAATTTATGTGGCGAATGCGAGGTGACAGCTATATGTCAATCATGGAACGCGGAGGTGGAATAGTCAACACGATGAAAGCCACCCGTGAGGCCTCATCCGATGAACTGGAAGAAAAGACACGACGGTTTATTGACCGTATGGCTGAAATGGGTGTGACTACGGTCGAGGGGAAAAGCGGGTATGGCCTTGATGTTGAAACTGAAATGAAACAGCTTGAGGTCATGGAACGCATCAACAATGACCCGGAGCGGAAGGTAGACATCGCTACAACCTACCTCGGGGCGCATGCTGTCCCCCCTGAATACAAAGATAGGGCAGAGGAATATATCGACATGATGATTAACGATGTATTGCCCGAAGTGAAAAAACGGTCGTTAGCCGAGAATTGTGATGTGTTCTGTGAGAAAGGTGTATTCTCGGTTGAGCAGTCCCGAAGATTGCTTAATGCCGCAATGCGACTCGGATTCGGAATCAAGATTCATGCTGACGAGATTGTAACGACCGGTGGTGCTGAACTCGCCGGAGAATTGAAAGCGTTATCGGCCGACCATCTTCTCCACGCATCAGACAATGGCATAAAAGCGATGGCCGATAATGGTGTTGTGGCGACATTGTTGCCATTGACCGCATTCACGTTGCGAGAACCGTATGCACGCGGTCGTGAAATGATTGATTCCGGGTGTGCGGTCGCATTGGCGACCGATTTGAATCCGGGTAGCTGCTGTAGCGGTTCAATACCATTGACGTTTGCCTTGGCATGTATCTATATGGGATTATCGGTCGAGGAAGCCATCACGGCTATGACCCTTAACGGTGCGGCGGCTATAGGGTGTGCAGCATCCATCGGGTCGATTGAGACAGGCAAACTTGGAGACCTTGTCATGCTCGATTCCGACACTCCGGCCATATTACCATATTATACAGGCATGAATTCCGTTGCAATGACAGTTAAACGAGGCAAAGTAACTTACCGAAACAATTAATTAGAAATATCATGAAAGATTTGAGCATATATCAATTCCTTGAAAGCACCGCATCTCCCGACCCGGTACCCGGAGGAGGCAGTGTGTCGGCTTTGTGTGGCGCACTTGCAGCCGCGCTTGGTGAGATGGTTGCACGACTTACAATAGGGCGTAAGCGGTATGCCGAGCATGAGGAGGCAATGAAGAAACTTGTATCGGAATTGGGTGACACGCGTGACGCCCTGACTGATGCGATAGCCGAGGATGCCGACAGTTACAGAGCGCTGATGGATGCGTTTGCACTTCCCAAGGACACCGATGAACAAAAAAATGTCAGGGCGCGTAGTATCGCTGTAGCGACACTCGGTGCCGCCGCCGTGCCGTTTAAAGTCGCCCGTCTTAGTCTCGAATTGGCTTATAGCCTGAAAACGTTGGCTGAAAAAGGCAATCAGAATTGTTTAAGTGATGCCGGGGTGGCGATAATGAATGCCCGCACGGCATGTATCGGCGCATTGATGAATGTATTTATAAACCTCGGTTCGCTTGATATGTCACTTCTCGACCCTGTTGACCGAAAGCGAGCGACAGATTTCGGTATAATCGCAGCCGAGACATACAAGGAAATAACTGACCTTGAGAATAAAGAACTTGAAAAAATCATAATCAAACTCACACCAAATGGCTAAAAACATATATCGCATAGGGGAGAAAGAGCTTACGCTGGATGATATAGAGGTAATCATAACCGAGAATCTTAAACTGGAACTTTCGCAGCAGGCTAAGGAACGTATCGAGAAATGTCGTGATTACCTTGACCGCAAGATAGCGGAATCAAAACAGCCGCTCTATGGAATAACCACCGGTTTTGGCTCTCTATGTACTAAAAACATCTCGCTCGATGAGCTTTCGACGCTTCAGGAAAATCTTGTCAAAAGCCATGCATGCAGTGTGGGGACAGAGATGCCGTCGGTGATAGTGCGCCTGATGTTTTTGCTGAAAGCTCACGCCCTGTCCTTGGGACATAGTGGTGTCCAATTGATAACCGTGCAGCGTATCATTGATTTCTTTAACAATGATGTTCTGCCCATCGTATATGACCGCGGGTCATTGGGAGCATCGGGAGACCTCGCTCCACTTGCCAATCTTTTCCTGCCGTTGATAGGGGTAGGGGACGTTTATTATAAAGGTAAGAGATGCGAGGCCATCGAGGTGCTTGACGAGTTTGGTTGGGAACCCATCAAACTAAAAAGCAAAGAGGGGCTTGCTTTGTTGAACGGGACACAGTTCATGAGTGCCAACGGAGTCTTCGCGCTGCTCCGTGCACGTCGACTATCACAGAAGGCCGATATGATTGCCGCCGTATCGCTTGAGGCGTTCGACGGTCTCATCGGCCCGTTTATGGACTGTATTCAGAAGATACGTCCTCACAAGGGACAGATTGAAACAGGTGAGAATTTCCGTAAGATACTTGCCGGAAGCGAGATTATCGAACGTGAGAAAAAACATGTTCAGGACCCGTATTCATTCCGTTGTATACCGCAGGTCCATGGCGCGACAAAGGATGCAATCAGGCATGCCGTGTCGGTGCTGCATACCGAAATAAACTCGGTGACGGACAATCCCACAATATTTCCTGACGAGGACATCATTATTTCGGGAGGTAATTTCCACGGACAGCCGTTGGCGTTGGTCTATGACTACCTTGCCGTTGCAATGTCAGAACTCGGGGACATCTCGGAACGTCGTGTGGCGCAATTGATAATGGGGTTGCGGGGCCTCCCTGAATTCTTAGTGGCAGAACCTGGTCTTAATTCAGGATTTATGATTCCACAATACGCGGCCGCCTCGATGGTGAATCAAAACAAAATGTATTGTTTCCCGACATCATGCGACTCGATTGTGTCAAGTAACGGACAGGAAGACCATGTGAGCATGGGGGCGAATTCGGCCACCAAGCTATATAAGGTCATGGATAATCTCGAGCTGATTCTTGCGATTGAGCTTATGAACGGTGCGCAAGGTGTTGATTTCCGCCGTCCGTTGAAGTCATCGCCGATGATTGAACGTTTTCTTAAGGCATTCCGTAATGAAGTGCCGTTCGTGCGTGAAGATGTAGTCATGTACAAGTTGATAGAAAAAGCTGCGGCATTCCTTAAACGTTGGAAATGCGATTTTTAAATAAATTAGACAGCATCAAGGTCATCGGCGTTATGTTAATGTCGATGACCTTGATGCCGTTTTTTATATCATGTAGTTATAATGCCAGATATCAGGAAACAGTCAGCGATAACAAATATGTCCTGATTAAGATGTCAATGGAAATCAGGGACAGTACTGTCTCGACCGATAGTTCCGCCTTTGATATTTCAGAAGTATTCAGGGAGAAAGGGATGATATTGGTGCAAAATGTGGATTCCCTGCCTCAGAATGTATTGGATTCATTGCTTGTTGTGGACTATATCTGTGTGATTGACAATCCGGGCATAGGGTTATATGTAGGGTTCAATCGGTGGAACAGTTATGACAGTGAACTTGGGGAGTGTTCAGTGACATGTCAGATTCCGTTCATGGGGGAACATAATCGTTCAACCGCCGTTTCAAAGTTAAAACGACTGATATCAGAGCGTGTTTTAAACCCTGATGCCTCGCCGCTGCCTGACAGACTTTGGTAAATTTGAACAGGCTCTAACGCCATCGACGGTAGGCGTATCCGAGCATGTTGAATGCCTCGCGGTCAAGTTCCTCCCTATATTGTGGCGCGGCGATTGATATTAACAGGCGTGCGCGGTCTATCATGTTTTTGCCTCGCAGATTGACTGCGCCGTATTCGGTCACGACCCAGTTGGTCTGGAAACGGGTGGTGACGACACCTGCCCCGGGGGTCAAAACCGGTTTAATCTTGTTCTCACCCCGTGATGTGGTGGATAACATCGCGATGAATGACTGTCCTCCGACACTGCGGGAGGAACCGTACACAAAATCCTGCTGACCTCCGACGCCTGAATAGATGCGTGTTCCGATTGAATCGGCGCACACTTGACCTGACAGGTCAATCTCCAGGCACGAATTGATAGCCGCCATGTTTTTGTTCTGTGCGATGACAAACGGGTCGTTGACCCAGGCGATGTCTCTGAAAAGAATCGATGGATTATGGTCGAGAAAATCATATAGTCGCCGTGTGCCAAGAGCAAGTGATGCGACCGAACGTCCCGGTTCGACTTGTTTTCTCGAATTATCGACAACCCCCGATTCAATGAGGGGCATCATCCCGTCGGTCATTGCCTCGGTGTGAAGTCCGAGATGCTTGTGTGATTTCAGGGAATGTAGCACGGCATTGGGAATTGTACCTACGCCGACCTGAAGCACGGCACCGTCAGGGATATGTTCGGCAATGTATTGGCCAATCCGCAATTCCTTTTCGGTTGGAGTTATGTCAGGTGTCTCGGCCAACGGGTCATGCACTTCGACCATTGCGTCAAGGCGGGACGTATGGATAATAGAATCTCCGTAGGTGAATGGCATCAGCGGGTTAATCTGCGCTACAATTATTTTTGCGCATTCTACGGCAGCAGGGGTGAGGTCGGCTGATACGCCAAATGACACGTAGCCGTTTTCATCAGGAGGGGAGCAGTTTATAAATGCGACATCTATATTTATAGAGCCATCCCTGAACAATTGTGGCACTTGTCCAAAAAAGCGTGGAGTGGTCGTTGCATATCCGGCATTAACCCATCCCCTGACAGCATTTGATACAAAGAAAGAGTCAATTAGAAAGGAGTCCTTCAGTGCCGGATTACACAGAGGAGATATACGACGACCCAATGCAAATGCATTATACAGGATGACGTCACGCAGTTCATCCCCGCGTTTTGCAAGTGCGGCAATGAGAGCTTCCGGGATGGAACAACTACCTTGGACGAATATATGGTCTCCGCTGTTAACGAGTTTCACCGCTTCATCAGCAGTCATGTATTTACAGTCGTAATTAACTGTGGTGGATGGTTGATTTTGCATATTCGCGCTGATTTTGTGCAAATATATACAATATTTAATTAAAATCCGTATCTTTGACAATGAAGACATCTTAACATATTGAAAAATTCAATAATAATGATAGACCGGTATTTTAAAAACAGACGTACGATAAGACACTACTCATCCCGACAAGTCACGGATGAATTGTTAAATGAACTGATTGAAGCGGCGACTCACGCCCCAACTACAGGCAACATGCAACTCTACAGCGTGATTGTCACGCGCGACGAGACCGGTAAAAAGGCCCTTTCCCCGGCTCACTTCAATCAACCGTCGGTAATGGGTGCATCGGTTATTCTCACGTTCTGTGCTGACTTTAACAGGTTTGTAAAGTGGTGTGATGCCAGCGATGCCGTGCCTGGGTATGACAATTTCCAATCATTCATGACGGCAGTTCTTGACACCACTATCTTTGCGCAACAATTCTGCACCGTCGCCGAAATGAATGGCCTTGGTTGTTGTTATCTCGGAACGACCACCTATAACGCCCCGCAGATTGCTGAAATATTGAAATTGCCCAGTCGTGTAGTGCCCGTCACAACGTTAACCGTGGGATATCCCGAAGGGGACTCTGAAGTCAGTGACCGATTACCGTTGGATGCAATCATGCATGCAGGTACATATCATGACTATGACATTCATAGAATTAAAGAATTGTATGCTGAAAAGGAATCACGCGAGGATAATCGTCAATATATCGCTGAAAATGGGAAGGCCACTTTGGCTCAAGTGTTTACCGATGTGAGGTATACCCGTGAGGCAAACGAGACATTCTCCCGGATTTATCAGGATTTCATAGAAAATCAAGGATTTAAGCTATAGATGCTCAATCGATAGATTAATGCATGAAGTAATCATTATTTCATGCCATTAATGCTTTTATTCAAGTATCGCGGCCTCGATTTTGGCGACGTCTTCCTGAAGCTGTTTTTCCATGGGCAGACGGTCTTCAATGTTTTTGCACGCATAGAGGACAGTGGCGTGGGTGCGCGAGAGTCGTGTGCCGATTGCCGTCAATGGCATCTTCGCATGTTTCTTAGCGAGGAACATCACCATCTGTCGGGCATCTGAAATCTCGCGCTTTCGTGATTTTGTAAATAACTGGTCGCTGTCGATGTTATAATAGTTGCTGACCTCCTGGGCAATCATCTCGAAGTTTATTGACCGCTTTGTAACCTTTACCGCATTGGCAAGTACATTTCGGGCAAGTTCAAGAGTGATTGGACGGTTGAGCACGGTTGCATGTGCTATAAGGGACACAATTATTCCTTCAAGTTCACGTATACTGTCGGTGACATGGGAGGCGATATATTCCATTACATCTGCCGGAATCTCGAGACCGTCCTGCCGGGCCTTGAGTGTCAGGACATTTTTGCGAAGTTCATAGTCAGGTCGTTCAAGTTCGGCGGTCATACCCCATTTGAAACGGTTGACAAGTCTTTGCTCCAGCCCCTCCATCTGGGAAGGACATACGTCACTTGACAATATAAGTTGCTTCTGATTCTGATGTAGATGGTTGAATATGTGATAGAACGTGTTCTGTGTCCCCGGTTTGTTACCGACAAGGTCCTGTATGTCGTCAATGATGAGTACATCGATGCTCTGGTAGAAATTGATGAACTCATTGACTTTGTGACGCAATACCGCGGTGGTATATTGGCTCTCAAAGAGTCTCGCCGTCAAATATAGTACACGTGCCTTCGGGTTTTGTTCCTTGATGCGGATTCCGATGGCTTGCATGAGGTGGGTCTTGCCGACCCCGGTCGGGCCAAACAGGAAAAGGGGATTAAATGTCTTGCATTTAGGGTTAGCGGCTATGGCTTCGCCGATTGAACGCGCGACACGATTGGAAAAACTACCACAATAGTTCTCGAATGTATAACGCGGATTGAGTTGTGAATCAATGTCCTCGACAGCGGCGGTGTGAAACGGATTGGACAGTGTATTGCTATTGGGGGCGACAGCGGTGCTTTGATTGGATGTCCCCATGGTTATCCCCGTCGTCTCGTCATTGCGTATCTGGTTGAACTGGTACAGCAATCTCACCCCGGGGCCGTAAACACGGCCTATGGCAAGACTCAGCAGCTTGATGTATCGTTCCTCAAGTTGCTCCACAATGCCGGGGGAGGCTACGTAGATTTTCAGTTGACCGTCCTCGAAACTTTTAAACGTCAGGTCTTTGAACCACGCGTCATATTGTTCCGGGATTAGATTGTCTCGGAAAATCTCCTTGCATTTATCCCATTTTTGTTCGTTTGTTAAATTCATTTGTCGCTATTCAGAGGATTTTAGCAGTTTTTCTAACGACAACACAGAGGCGCAATATTAAAATATCTTGCAGGTGACAATCTGTTGTGTTATATGCATCGCTTTTTCAACAACAAATTTCTAATATTTTTTTTTCAAAAACAAGTGTCAAAATATTTGGAATTTATAAATGAAATGCAACTATGCTGAATTTCAATGGATTATATTAGGCCTTTGATACGGCTTATAGCACTGGTGTAGGATGGCTTAGGTAATATGTTTATAATCAACGTATTGTTTCTTGTGTGTGCTATAATCTCGTGATGTCTTATATTGTTTGCCCAACAACGATAAAGGCCGTCGGAGGGTATTGCCCAAAGGTTTTGCCACCGACGACCTCATATTTTGTAATTTAAAATCATTTTAAAATACGATTGTCTGCCTATGCAGATTTCTTAGAAAATCTTTATCGAGGGGATATATCGCTTTGGTTGACGTTTCAAGTCAATAAGGATAGAGTCAAGATTGGCTGCCGAGTTGTTGAGATTATTATACAATCCCGGGTCATTCAACAGCATTCCAAGAGAGGAGTTAGTGCTGTTCATTTTTAAGGTTATGTCGTTAAGGTTGCGTGTGATGTCCTGTACATTGGTCATTGTGGAGTCTATGGGCAATGTCTTTAATTGTGCCGACACTGCTGTAAGGTCCTCGGTCACTTTCTGAAGGTTGCGGGAGATATCATTGACATTGGTCATAATCTGTGGTGCGCTTTGCACCGCCGGTTGTATCGACCCCATCACAACCGCGAGTCTTGCTGTTGACACTTCGAGATTTGCCATTATATTATCAAGGCGTCGCACTGCACTTGACAGGGATGGGTCGCTGACGATATTGTTTGCCGATACAAGGAGAGAGTCAATCTTGGGCATTATGCTGACAATCTTTGGCATCATCTCTCCTGTCAGGTTCTCAACAAGTCCGCCTCCTTGAACTCCGTCTATCTTATCTCCAATTTCATGGAAATTAGCATTTGAGGCCATTTTAAGTTCGATGGTGGCAGTACCGAGCATGTCCTGGCTCAATACGGCCTGTGTCCCACGGGGTATTTTCAGCTGCTTGTCAAGGCTAAGTTCCACAAGAATATGACCCGGATTGTCATATTCGTATTTAATCTCCCTGACAAGTCCCACCTTAAATCCGTTGATAGTGACGGGGGCTGACTGTGCCAACCCTGTAACATCGGTATAGGATACATAATAATAGTTGGCCGCTTTAAATATATTTATGCCTTTAAGATAATCAATTCCAAAGAAAATAATGGCTAAGGTAATGATTACGCATGAACCGATAATCAGTTCTTTATTAAACAATTTCTTCATTATAAAGAGTTCTGTGGGTTTGATTTACGTTTTACTTTATTCGTTTGCCGTTACGCCATTTTATTATAAATGCTTGAGGAAACAATTTCTTTATCTCAGAAAGCTGTCTTTTGGCCTCGGTTAGCGATGATGTATTGCCGTATGTATATTTGACAATGCCATCCTCACGATATGAGTCGATAGGTTTTAATCCTTTCAACCTTTGGTCTGACCCTTTGAGCGTCTTGGTTGATGTGAGAAACTGAATCCTGTAATATAACGTATTGTCAACAACTGTTGTTGATTTTTCCAATCGTGTTTTATTTTCGGCCGTTTTAACTGATGATGTGTCTTTTGATGAATGGTCCTCGTGAGGGAATAAGGTCGCGTTGTCGGTTATCCCACGGTATCGGTTTATCGCATTGTATATCGACATCGCCAGTTTTTTCTGTCCGTCTTCCGATGCCATGAATTTTTCCTGGGTAGGGTTGCATATAAAATCAAGTTCCACAAGGACGGATGGCATCGCTGTCCTCACCAAGACATAGAATGGGGCCTGTCTTACCCCGTTGTTCTTTCTTCCTGCTGTGGATACAAGTTCTTTTTGAACTGCCGAAGCGAATTTTATGCTTCGGTCAAGGTGGGATGACTGAAACATTTCAAACATGATGTAGCTTTCGGTGGAATTAGGGTCAAATCCTTTATAAGTGGTAGAGTAATCCTTTTCAAGCATTATCACCGCATTCTCTCGCTTTGCGATTTCAAGATTAGTGGCGGAACGTTCCAATCCAAGTGTATATACCGATGCTCCGCTCACTGAATTTCTCCGTGGAGAGTTCTTTGGAACTGAATTGGCATGTATCGAGATGAACAGGTCTCCCTTTGATTTATTGGCAATATCAGCACGTCCTTGCAAAGTGACAAACACATCCTTGTCACGTGTAAAGATTGCTTTTGCATCAGGCATGCCCTTTTTCAACAATCGCCCAAGCTGCAAGGCGACACCAAGATTCACGCTCTTTTCATTAGTGAAATTTCCGAGCGCACCCGCATCTTTCCCTCCGTGTCCCGGGTCAATCACAACAGTGAACCCGGCCGCCGATATTGAGACCGCAAGCATCACAATCAGCAGTAATGACTTTATGATAGGGTTATGCAACATGATACTATGACTCGATTTTACAGTGCAAAATTACTAAATTTAAACGATTATTCCTACATTTGCCCAAGCATCAGATATTTTGAACAATATTTTGGTTTTTATGAACAATCCATTCCGTGATATTGCCTATGAAGTGATTATGGCATTAATCTTGATTGTCGGCGGTACATCCTGTAACTATACCGGCGACAACGTATTGTCGGCGAAAGTCATACGTCTTGAAACGGGGTTGGTATCATACGATTCCCTGACCGAACAAAGGCGGTCAATCTTGACTGACAGTCTTACGGCCGGCTATGATGACATGTTGTCATATTTCAGGGAACGTGGACTGGCAGATTCATCAGTTATATCGCAACCGAATCTTGAAAAATCGCTTGCTGAACTCGCTCATAATCCTATAATAACGGTTTTCGGGCCTGATGTAATGAAAAGATATGTCTCGGTCGATACTGTCGCTTTCTCTCTTGGCGGGGTGGATAAAAATATTGCGCTATTGTTGCCCGAGGTTAAGGTTTTACCGTACTATACGTTTATTACACCTTATAAAACACCTTATTTCGCTACTCCGCGAGGAATGTATATCGCTCTTAATCATTATCTTGGCAGCGACTACGAGGGTTATGATGGTTTTCCTGACTATCTTGTGCGTAATATGCGCCCTGAGATGATTCCCTACGATGTCACTGATGCTTATATCAGGATATATTATCCTCTAAGTGGTTATGAGTCGGCGACTGCGTTGGCCCGTATGATATATGAGGGCGCGATTGTATATGCCAAGATGAAATGTGTCCCGGATGCCTCATTACATGATGCGCTCGGATATACCCAAGACGAGTTGGAACGGCTTCATGACAACGAAAGTGATGTGTGGGGACGACTTGTCTCGGGCGAACTGTTATACACTACCGATACAGGGAAGATTCTCGGCTTGACATCAGTCTCTCCATCATCATCTTTCTTTAGCGATGAGATACCCGGTGGTGCGGGACGTTATATCGGCTACAGGATTGTCGAGAGGTATCTTGAAAATGACAAGGATGCCACCCTTGACAGTCTTTTAAAAAGCGACTTATCATCTGAAGCTGTGGACATACTTCGTTTATCCCGATATATCGGTAAATAGATGACTGTTATCGTGTGGGCGGGAGGGTAATTTCCCTGACAAGGGTATCGGTCAGCACTACAGTAACCGTATCAGGGACAAGTGAATCATTTGCAATGTGTTTACTTTGTTTATGAGGTTTAAGAAATGAGAAAATATTGTCGAAATCTCGCTTAAAGACCACTCCGACACCTTGTGTCGTCAGTGCATTTTTGACATAAAAATTCTGGTCATTATAGCGGTTATAGGCTTTCAGCCTTATTGTCCCTGCGCGGTTTAGCAAATACTCTATATCAAAATCGCCTATGAACGAATTGTTATTCAGCGATTTGTCTCGATAACCAAAATTGCCATTAAGTAACAATCGGTTATTTAGCAACTGGCTTGAAAGGGCGACATCCACCTCGACGTCAGAGAAATCACCCCGGTCACTGCGGAAATTGGGGGCGATACTCCAATTGTCGCTTAGCTGCCCCAATATAGAACCGAGTTGTGATGATATTGTCGAGGATGCCACCGATACGAGTTCATTGCCCTTGGTGGTGGATGCCATATAATCGGGCGTATAGAAACGGTTAAGTGCCAGGAGATATATAATCTGACGGTTCATCATGTCCTCGGTACTGATAATAGAACGTACCTTACGATAGGTGTCCTGTGTCAATGTCGGAAATTCGATGTCAAAGTTTATATCGGGCCGTCTCATATCGCCTGTGACAAGAAGTAATGCGTGCACCGGTACATTGGTGCGGTTGAGTTCTTTGTCCTGAAGGAATGATTCATCGAGGTCTGACAGGTTGGCGTTGAGTGCATATATAGCCTTGATGTCAAGTTGTGCGGCGTATGGGTCTCCCCTGAATGTTATCGAACTGCCGTCCTTTATGTTGAAGTCCTTTATGATAATATCCTGTAGTGTGAAATTGTAGTATCCGCGTGAAAGGGTATAGGTGCCGAACATTTTCAATTCCTCGCTGGCCGAATTGTAGGTCATACGCAAATTGCCGTGGCCGTTGGCCCTTATACGGTCACCGCCCACCGGGTCCATTATGAGATTGACAGCCGTCTGTGGTGTCACATATACCGATATGTCCATGTTGTAGACCGATGCCGGGTCTGATGAGGCGGCTATACGTCGTTTAAGATTTTTTATCAGAGCAGTGCGGGAATCGGCCTGTTCGATGGAATCTTTTTTGACACGGTCTTTATCTCTAAATGTAATGAACGTGTAATCATTTGCGACTTCGGTGTCAGACAAAACAAATGTGAATGATGAGTTGCCGGTTGTTGTCATGTTGACACCGATATTGACAATACCGGGCGCACCGGTCACAGTCGCGGAACCATCGCCGAATACGCGTCCATACCAGTTTTCATCAGCATTCTCCTTGACATCGTATACGAGTAGGTTGTGAGCGTCTGATACGGTGAACTTGAACTCTGGTTGCTTGAAACATTTATGGTTCAATATGCCGGATAATTTTGCCGAGTTCCCGTACATATCCTTTAGCTCTATATCCTTGAATTCAATATGGCCGGGTGTGATATGCACTGAATCCTGTGCGGAGTAGTAAGTGTTTGTAAAATCAAGTTTTAGCTTAAGATTCTCGGCGTATATATCGCCGGTCATATCGATTAATTTGAATGTTCCGTATAAATGTGCTTTCCCTGACGCATATCCTGATACATCAGAGGCGAAAGCCGACATGAATGGTTGCAAGAATCCGACATTAGCCTTATGTGCGTCAAATTGGAAGTCAAGTTCTTCATCGAATGGTTTTATAGAACCTTTTATAAGGGATATAAGGCCGTTCTTTTGGGCGATTGCGGCATCTATGGAGATTGAACGGTTCGTGGGATTCCATGCACTCCTGATTTCGCCGTCCCCCATTACGCAATTGTTATAACTTAGGTTCGTTACAGAGAGTTTGGGCGTATACAGCAATGGAGTCTTTGAAAACAGTGACGAGGCATAAAAATCCCCGGTGGCATTCCCTCCGAACATTACATTGTTAATATTCAGCGTCTGGAATATGTAATCAAGGTTGATGTCGCGTAACGCGAGGGTTATGACATCGGACGAATCGGCTGAAGCAGTACCGTTTATGGACAGATACTGTTTTTCATTGGAAACCAAGAAATGGTCTACATCGACCTGTTTATCAAGAATTTTTATATTGGAATGATGTATATTCCAAACGGTGTCATTAAACACGGCATCGGACGGATTGAACCCGATATTTGTGCATAAACCGTCTTCATCACGAGTGAAATTTGTCGCAAAATTTATATTCCCGCTGAAACTACGATTACCTGCGATTACCCATTCAATCTCTGAATCGATATGGTTCAGTGTGCCCCGGTTGTCAAGGACGAGGAGCAGTGGCCCTCTTTTAGTCGGAACGGTAGTTGTGGCATAGAGTGATGCTTCTTCATGTGTGCTGTCAAATATCATCTCAAGCGATGACCCCTCGATGAGTTTATCCTTTTGTTGAAGGAAAGGTGCATCTACCTTCAGAGACATATATCTTTGCGGGCAATTCATTACGCCTTTGAACGTTATGGGATGTATTATCTTTATAGGTGTCTCCACCATACGGCTTATTGCATCGTTGTCTTTAACGGTTAGGTCAAATGTGAAATTATTGCCATTGTCACATCTAAAGCCCTCATTATCATTGTCATGATTGCTTAACGCAGGGAATATCCTGTCACATATCATTTTGGCGGTAGGGACTATTGACAAGAAATCATAATTTCCTTCAAGATGTCCCTGTAGGATATCACTGTCAAGGTCTATATGGCGTTTGATGGAATCGGCGTCAATATATGCCTCAAGGTCTACCTGGTTGAGCCTAACGCCTTGTCCCTGTGGATTAAGATAATGTATGTCATTGAGTTTAATCCATCCTTCAGCGTCATTAACGTTGTTGCCGGCAAGCGATGCGTCGGCCTTAAAAGACAGATTATGGGCGGGGAATTGGCGCGTAAGGTTCAATGTCGCAGGATTGATGTTTTCAGCTTCGATATAAAATTCAGTTGCAGGAGATTTATCCCCGTAATTAACATGGCCTTCCATATAGATTGTGGCATTGGGGTCAAGAAGGTTTAATCTTCCTGCAAGTATATTATCCGATGATTTAACATCAAGACTTAGGTTTCGGTACTTGTAACCTTTGAATTCAATGAAATCAATCATCCCGATTAAAGAGCCGGTGGGATAAGGGCGTGATGTAGTGACATCCAATTCTATATTAAGTGCGACAGAGCCAAGTGTATTATTCCCCGTAATGAATTTCCCGATGTTGAATGAAGGGGTCCTGACTGTCCCGGAGATATTTATTGGTGAATGTTCGTTAGGACGTGAATATGTGACATCTGAATCGATTTCTCCCTGCGCGGTATTTACTTTCCCGTTGAATGATAACTGAGCCAGCGAGCCGGATATGTTCCCTAAGATTGCAAAGTCACCTATTGTACGCAATATGTGCGAGGGGGAATCTCCAATCCTTGAAATATCCTGGACTATTGCATTGATATTGTTTCCGTTACCCTTGATTTCCAATGATGGGAAATCAAATTTGGCCGATTTAATCCCTTTGTCAATATCCGTTACATGTCCGGGGAGCGAGGCATAAAAATTCTGTTCAGGGATTGAGACAGATAGTCTTTGGAATGTCAGATTGCTGAAATTTCCATTAACGGCAATTTCTGTTTCTATCTTGTGGTCCAGTTTGTTCAATACAGGGACAAATGCTCTGAAGTCGGCAAGTGTGACATAACTCGGGAAGAGTACCTCTACATTTATCTCGTTATGTTTTATATCATTTATCAGTGTTTTCCATGATGAATAATCGAGGACGATGTCGGCGAATTTTAAATGAGTCCGTGGGAGCAGTATATTCAGTCCTTTTATAGAACTACCCGATGATGTGATATGGAAATTCCCGTTTAGCGCATCCATGACAAATCCACTCTCCTCGGCAAATGAAAGTTGTCGAAGGACGATTGAAAAGTCATCATTTTTAATGCAAGGAAGTTCTGCCCGCAGATTCATATCCTTGACGGCAATGTGGTGCGGATTAAACTTTCCCGGGGTTATTGAATCGGTTCTGACATCGTATGTCCCGCTAAGACGGCTGATGGTTACATAACTAATCTGAAAATTAAATAGGGTAGGCGGTTTTAAGGAGTCTTTGGGGGAGAGCGCTTCGATAATCGGCTGAATGTTCAATCGCGAGCCAGCCGAGTCTCTATAGACGGTCAGGCGGGGTGATTCCAGTTCAGCGTATGTGACAATTATACTGTCCTGCACGAGGAATTTTTTCAAATCAACCCCTGCGCTAAGACGTTCGATATTCAGACAATCGGCTCCGTATGCGTCTTTTACCGATATATCGGTTAATGTGGCCTGATTAAATAGTTGAAGCGAGACACCGCCTATGGATACTTCCGTCCCGAGTAGCCGTGACAATTCGACCTCGACTATTGATTTCAAGCGGTTTTGTACCCCCCCGATGGATAGAATTATATATAACAAAGCAGGCAGTCCAACGGCAAGAGCCAGCAGGGTGACGGCGACAGCTCGGAATATTTTGTATCCAGACCTCATTAAACAGCTCCTATGATTCCTCAAATCTATCGCGAAATTACAAAAAAATATTGACACTACACGGGGTCTACGTCATAATATAACACAGCTGAACGCATCGCCCTGACATCGTGCATGTCCTCATATACCTTACGCAAAATCTGTTTTACCTTGGTCATCGATGCCTCTGTCTCTATCTTCAGCATGACACGGCGTATATAGAGGGACTGCACACGTGCCACGTGTGGTTCGTCAGGCCCGTTTACACGTGTGCCGAAAAGTTCGCGAAGCCGGTTGGCATACTTTGTCGCGAGTTCCGACAGTTCACGAGCATCCCGATGCTTGAGATAGACGTATATTATGCGCGTGAATGGTGGATAATTATATGACCGTCGTTCCTCCAGCTCTGCCTTATAAAAGCCGTTATAATCGTGGTTTTGCAGAAATGAAAAGATAGGGTGTGCCGGATTGTAGGTCTGAATCGTCACAAGACCTTCGGTATCCCGGCGTCCGGCACGTCCGGCAACCTGTTCGAGCATATTGAAAGCACGTTCCGAAGCCCTGAAGTCAGGAAAATTGACAAGAGAGTCGGCATTGACAACTCCAACTGCGCTCACCCCTGCAAAATCAAGACCTTTTGTCACCATTTGTGTGCCGATAAGAATATCGGTCTTGCCACGTGAAAAATCCGTGATTATTGATTCATATCCGTCTTTGTTGCGTGTCGTGTCAAGGTCGAGCCTGGATATGCCGGCTTGGGGAAACACTTCATGCACCTCGTCTTCTACACGTTCAGTGCCATATCCATGAATCTTGATTGACGGTTCTTTACATGCGGGGCATATCTTCGGCATTTCGTATTGTGCCCCACAATAATGGCATACCATACGTTCAATGCGCCGGTGATAGGTGAGCGAGACATCACAGTGCTCACATTTTGGGACATATCCGCATTGTTCACATTGCGCGATTGGGGCGAAACCTCGTCGGTTCAAGAATAGGATTGCCTGTTTCCCGGATGTTATGGCATCGTTAACGACCTGCCTGGTGCGCGTTGAGAATGTCCCCGACACTTCCCCTTTGCGATGTGCGAGTCGCATGTCTATCAATTCGATAGTCGGAAGTTTCATCCCTTCATATCTCTCGGTCAACTCTACGAGACCATAGCGCCCTGTACTGGCCTTATAATAGGTGTCAATGGCCGGGGTGGCACTGCCAAGGAGGGCTTTGGCACCGTGCATGCGTGCGAGCATCAGTGATGCATCCCGTCCGTTATATCGCGGTGCAGGGTCCATCTGCTTATAACTCGATTCATGTTCTTCGTCCACAATGACAAGGCCAAGCGATGAAAATGGTAGGAACACTGATGACCGTGCACCTATCACAACACAAGGTTTCGGATGGTGCAACATGTTTTTCCAGATGTCAACACGCTCGTTATCGGAAAACTTGGAGTGATAAATCACCACTTTGTCGCCGAATACTTTCTGCAAACGACCTGTCAATTGTGTGGTGAGGGCGATTTCAGGGACAAGGTACAGTACCTGACTGTTATTTTTTAGTACATAGTCTATCAGGTGTATATATATCTCGGTCTTACCGCTCGAGGTGACGCCATGAAGCAGAGTCGTGTCATGTTCCATCCATGACTTGTGGATGGAATTTAATGCATCCTTTTGAGGTTCGGTTAGCTCGGGAAGTTGATAGGTTGCGAGTCCGCTGTATTTGAAACGGTTTATCTCTTTTTGATAAACCGTCAATATCCCTTTTTTCTGCATGGTGTGCAGTATGGCGGTTGAAACACCAGAGCGTTCATATAACTCTTTCAGGGACACTTCCTTGGGTGTGTCTCCCCGCGAGAGATGATTGTAACCGCTCAATTCGATGAGTGAGAGTAAGGCCGTTTCCTGCTTTTCGGCCCGGCTTACAGCTTCGAATGCCGAATGAATGGCATCGCGGTCTCCGGGAGTCGCCGTCAGTCTGACATACCGCTCTTTGTGAGAACGGTATCGTTCGACAAGCCTTTCTGATATTTCAATCGCACCTTTTTCCAGCATACGGTTTACAATCATGCTGATGCCGGTAAATCCGGTCTCGCGTGATAACTCGGCAAGTGACATGCGCTGCTTCTTATGCTGAAGTATCTCGAGTATAAGCAACTCACGCTCTTTGAGCGGGTTGTCTATGTCTTCTTCATAATCGGCATTAATCTGAACGAATGTCTCACTTTCAACTTTCAGGCCTGACGGGATTGCGGCTTTGTAGACATCACCGGGGGAACATAGATAATATTCGGCAATCCAGTTCCAAAATTTTAACTGTGGATGACGTATTATCGGACTGCTGTCAAGAGTCATGAAGATTGGCTTGACATCAAATCCTTCAGGTTTGATGTGTGTCAGATTCTCGACTATTCCCGTATAAAATTTCTTTGTCCCGAAAGGAACAATCACACGACATCCCGGTCGGACGCTTTTCAACATCTCGTCAGGGATACAATAGGTAAAAGTACCTTGTAACGGTAATGGAAGCAGAACTTCGGCGTACATCAGCGGACAGCGAAATATTTCCAAAGGGGAGCGGCCATGAGCGACTGCTTTATTCGGTCGGATGATAACAGTTGGTACAATTCGTCCTCCGATAACAGGACAACCGAGATATCCTCGGTCTTGTCAAGGTGTTGGGGGGCTGTCAACTCGACGCCGTCGGCGATATAACAATGAGTGAGGTTGTTGGTGGTCGATGGGTTGCCTGATATGACCATCCATTCGCGCCATTCACCGCCGGTGTATCCTGTCTCCTCGGCCAATTCACGACGGGCGGCCGACAGCGGGTCTTCTCCAGGCTCGACAACGCCGGCACATAGTTCGATAAATGTATCGGCAAGGCCATGGCGATATTGTTCAACCATGACAAACCGTCCATCCTTCCGTCGTGCGATTACATTTATCCATGTCGGGTACTCAAGTACGTAATATTCGTCATGGATGACCCCGTTAGGAAGTTTTACACGGTCTTTTCGAGCCTTCAACCATGGCCGGTCCACCACATATTCGCTTTCAAGTATTTCCCATTTTTCCATGTGTACAAAGTTACGAAAAAAACCGAGGTTGTTTAGACCTCGGTTTAGAAACTGGTTAAAAAATATCCCATTATACCCTTAACGACCTGAATTGCGTATCTTGTCAAGGAGATAGGAGTTGAACTCTTTCTTATCGAGCAGTTCCTCCATTGTCAGGTGCATTCGGTATCGCCAATAGTGGCGTGAGTTGGCAGGGACATTGATTTGTTCTTCCCGTGGATTATTACGGCGGATTGCACCATTGATTGACAGCCAGTCCTGTAATGGCAGGATACACAGCATTGACGGGGATTTGAGATGGTCTGTCACGATTAGGTCACATATCCACGGTTCGGCATAGAACGGGGCATTGCCGGGCTCATGCAGCACGTTATTATAGTAATGTTGTGTTTTTTCACAGTCTTCTTCCCACCATTGACGTATTCCGCCCATGTCATGGGTGGACGTGGTGCATACTGAATAATAGGGGTATTGCCATGTGTCACCGAATTCATATTTCGGGTCTTTAGGCATACGCTGGATTTCAAGCGCAAGAATTTCAAGCCTGTTCATTACGGCGGGAACGCAGCCGGGTATCATTCCGAGGTCTTCGGCGCATACGAGCATATCGGTTGAATCTATCAGCGGTGGCAGTTTCCACATCGCTTTCCCATACCAGAAGTCATTGTGACGGTGATAGAAGAAGTCATTGTAAAGCCGATTGAAGCACCACCGTTCATAATCGGTCAATGACCGATATATGTAGGTATATTGTGCCGATATACGAGGATGGAATTTACCTCTCTCAACCGGGTCTTCAATGAAAAGGACATTATCAATCAACCCCATCAGGGCATCGCACAAGCGGTTGTTTTTTTCGTTCTTTTCTTCTTTTGCAAAATATTCAGCGACCTTGCGCTGTGTGTCAAAACCCTGTTTCAGATGATAACGTCCATACCCGGCTTCATCAAGGAAACGCGAACGGGCTTCATCGGTATATTCTCCGAAGAAATCGTTCAGGAACCAATCCATGATATAGGGGCGTGTCTGCAAATCGGTGTCAATCCAGAAATCATAGCTGTTGCGTAGTTCATCGGGGGAGAATGGTAGTGCCGGATTGAAAATTCCTAACAGGCCATGAATGGCATCCATCGGGATTTGCCATATACGGAAAAAGCCAAGAACGTGGTCTATACGGTAAGCATCGAAGTATTCGGCCATTTTGCGGAATCGTGCTTTCCACCAGGCAAAACCGTCGTGGCCCATTTCTTCCCAGTTGTAGGTCGGGAGTCCCCAGTTCTGTCCAAGCACCGAGAAATCATCAGGCGGAGCACCGGCTTGACATCCGAGATTGAACAGGCGGGGCGACACCCATGCGTCGGCACTTGTGCGGGAAATGCCGATAGGAATATCCCCTTTTAGCGCGATACCTTTGGAATGGGCATAATCCCGGACGTATGTCATCTGTTTATCAAGGTGATATTGTGTATAATATATCAAATTGATTTCATCGGGATGAGATAATGTGAATTGTTCAATCTTACCACGGTCATATTCAGAGTATTCGCCCCATTTGGTCATGTCAGGTGTCCCATTTATATCACGAAGCACGCAGAATGCGGCGTATGGCATAAGCCATTCGCGGTTACGTTCTATGAACGCCTGAAATTCGCTTGAATTTACAACGGTCTTACCTTCTTGAGCGAATATTTCGCGTATATATTCGTTTTTCAGATTGTTTACCCGTTCATAATCAACCTGCTGTAACATGTTCAGTTCACGGAATTGTTCAGCAAAATGAACACGACGTTCCTCATCGGCGATAATCCCCACTTCAGTCAACCGCAGGTACATAGGATGTAATGCGAATATAGAGTTAGCATTATATGGATAAGAGTCAGTCCATGTATGGGTCATTGTCGTGTCATTGATTGGCAATATTTGTATGACACGTTGTCCCGTTTCAGCCGCCCAATCCACCATCTTAAGCAAATCATAGAAATCCCCCACGCCACAGTCGTCATCGGAACGTAGAGAGAAAACAGGAATGGCAACTCCCGCACCTCTCCACGGAGACAAAGGACTGACAAATTTGAGACCGGCCATGGCAATGGCATCGGAGATATTTCCGGGGATTTCTTCAAAACGACGGTTGTCACACCCTTCCCATGCTACAATCTGTCCCGTGTCGGTTTTTATTATTATGAATTTATATTCAAATGGAGTGTTTATATCATGTAATGGTATATTGGCTTCCCAACGGGGGAAACATGAATCGTTCATTCTTAGGGCATTGTCAGGATTCCACCCCCCCAGGCAAGGTAGACTGCCACACACGGCCAATGTTTCATCAGGTTTTATGAGCGGTGCTTCCACTGACAATGTCAGATTCCCTTTTTTGAAGGGTAAAGGCTCATTATGTGTCGGACGTTTACAGATACAATCGGTAAATGCTGATGAATAGAATGGTTTGTCTGTAGGCATGTCCTGCCATTTGTCATAAATCAGACATCGCGGAGTTGAAGGTGACGCAAGAAATGAATGGGGGAGTCCCCATTCACGCCTGACTTCATCCTCTCCACGCCTGATGATATAGCGGTAATGAAAACGGAATGACCCTTTGGGCAATTCGATGTTAAGACACCAATGGCTTTCCCCGTCAAATGTCATTTCAACAGCGTTCCCATAAACGTTGTTTCCCAATTCGGGAATATTACCTGATATGTAGACTGACTCGCCCCAATTGGTGCGATAGTCTATGTTAAACGTGATTTTCATCGGGTTATTTATAATGTATAGTATGATATTTCCAAGGCATAAAGTTACAAATTATATAACAAAACAACGCCGATTCCCTCATGCAAAAATAGCGGGAATCGGCGATTTGTGTTTTTAAACATGTTTTTGACGGTCGTCAGCCACATTTTGATGTACCGCATGAGGTACAGATGAGACATCCTTCCTGATAAATCAATGTCTCCTGCCCGCAGTTGGGACAACGTTGACCTTTGGCTTTCATCCCATTGGGAAGATATTTTTTCAAGGCTCGTTCGACCCCCATTTTCCAGGTGTTGATTGACTGGCTGTCAAGTTCAAGTCCCCCCACAAGCTTAAGCACTTGGTCTATAGGCATACCATATCTCAACACTCCTGAAATCAGTTTGGCATAGTTCCAATATTCAGGATTGAACTTGTCACTAAGGCCTTCAATTGTCGTCTTATACCCCCTTTTGTTTATAAATTGGAAGTCATATCGTTTATTGCCCTTGTCATCGACAGCCTTGATGATTTTACCTCTTGTGACCGATTTAGGACAGAATATGCCGTCTTCATCGTCGGCAAGGCCGGTGAAAATCTCGTATGGCTTACCATCCATCAGTCCGACAAAGGCAATCCATTTTTCTTTATTGTTTTGAAAGCGCACGACATCGGCTTCAAGTTCAATGGGACGCTTAGCCACATGAGGGGCAATCTCGGCAGTCTTTTCATTTTTCTTTTCAATCGAGACAAGTACGCCTGACCGTGAACCGTCACGGTAGACGGTACATCCTTTACACCCTGAACGCCATGCCTCGACATACAGGTTGTTAACCAGTTCCTCCGACACATCGGCGGGTAGATTAATGGTTACCGAGATTGAGTGGTCCACCCATTTCTGTACACGTCCTTGCATCTTGACTTTTTCAAGCCAATCAATATCGTTGGATGTGGCCTTGAAATAAGGTGAGCGTGCTACGATTTCGTCAAGTTCCTCTTGAGTGTAATCATCCTTAACCTCTATGCCGGCGGTTTTCATCCAGTCGATAAATTTTGGATGGTATACAATATATTCTTCAAAGGCATCCCCTGAATCGTCAACGTAATCCACGCGCACATCGGTGTCGTTTGGATTTACTTTGCGACGGCGTTTGTATACAGGGAGGAACACTGGCTCTATTCCCGATGTCGTGCGGGTCATCAGGGATGTGGTTCCTGTGGGCGCGATGGTGAGACATGCGATGTTACGTCGACCGAATTTTACCATCTCGTCATATAACGAGGCATCGGCTTCGCGTAAGCGGTTTATGTACGGATTGTTTTTCTCGCGCTCTGAATCATAGATTTCAAATGCCCCTCGCTCGCGTGCCATGTTTACCGATGAACGGTAGGCGGCCAAGGCCAAAGCGCGATGGACATTTTCAGAGAAATCAGTGGCCTCTGTGGTGCCATATCTCAATCCCATGGCAGCCAACATGTCACCTTCACCTGTTGTGCCGACACCTGTGCGACGACCTTTCGAGGTCTTTGCCTTGATTTTCTTCCAAAGGTTGAGTTCTGTGGCCTTGACTTCATCTGTTTCAGGGTCGGATGCGATTTTATCGATGATGAGGTCGATTTTTTCCATCTCAAGGTCAATAATGTCGTCCATGATGCGTTGTGCTTTTCCGACATGTTCGTTGAAAAGGTCGAAGTCGAAATAAGCATCGGTGGAGAATGGATTCTTCACGTAGCTGTAAAGGTTGATTGCAAGCAGACGACAGCTGTCGTATGGACAAAGTGGTATTTCACCGCATGGATTGGTCGATATTGTCTGGAAACCGAGGTCGGCATAGCAATCGGGAACAGACTCGCGTATGATTGTATCCCAGAATAGCACACCGGGCTCGGCCGATTTCCATGCGTTATGAACAATTTTTGCCCACAGTTTTGAAGCATCTATCTCCTTTGTTATTTCGGGATTGCCACCTTCCGATAGGAACTTCTGTATATACGGGGTGCGGTTAACGGCGGCCTGCATGAATTCATCATCGATTCTCACGGAGACATTCGCCCCTGTGATTTTGCCCTCGGTCATCTTAGCATCAATGAAGGCCTCCGAATCAGGATGCTTAATGCTGACAGTCAGCATCAATGCTCCTCGTCTGCCATCCTGTGCGACCTCACGTGTAGAGTTACTGTACCGTTCCATGAAAGGCACAAGGCCGGTCGATGTCAATGCTGAATTTTTAACAGGAGTCCCTTTGGGGCGTATGTGAGACAAGTCATGGCCTACGCCTCCACGGCGTTTCATCAGTTGAACCTGCTCCTCGTCAATCTTGATGACCCCGCCGTAGGAATCAGGTTTACCGTCCAGTCCAATGACAAAGCAATTGGAAAGCGAGGCCACCTGATAATTATTGCCTATTCCCGACATAGGGCTTCCCTGCGGTACGATATAACGGAATTTATCAAGCAACGCGAAAATTTCATCCTTGGCCATCGCATTTGGATATTTCTGTTCAATGCGAGCCAACTCTCCAGCAATACGGTTGTGCATGTCTGCCGGAGTCAATTCAAATATATGAGAATAGGAATCCTTGAGGGCGTATTTGCTCACCCATACACGGGCGGCGAGTTCATCGCCACCGAAGTACTTTAATGACGCTTTGTAAGCGTCATCATAGCTGTAATGCTTATTTTCCACGATAATCAGGTATGTATGTTTTGAGATATGCAAATTTCTCAAAATGTTTCGGAGTTGCCAAGTTTTGACAGTAATATTTTGTGGTATTGTTAATAAGTTTTCCGAAATAAATTAGGCATATATTGATTATCAGGCGTTTATGCAATATGTGGTAGTCGAAAAATTTCTGAATGGATTATTTTGCACGCATCAGCGGTTTTATGTCTTCAAGTTTCACAAGTTTGCTGACTATCGCGTATATCGTTAGTGCCGCCGATGAATGAATCTGCAGTTTACGTGAGATATTGCGTCGGTGTGTCATGACAGTATTGACTGATACGTTTATTTCAGATGCAATCTCTTTGTTGGACAGACCTTTCACTATGCCGATTACAATCTCTTTTTCTCGTGGACTCAAATCCTTTACGCCATCCTCATCGGCATCATCATGCTTGTTAACAGAACTCTCAACAATGTGTGTAACCTTGTCAAAGGAATCAAACAATCCCAACGTGAAATTATATTGTGCTGAAACTGATGGTGGCAGTGGTGTTGATGAAACTGCAACAAATGTGATTTTATGATTTACTGATTCTCTTATTTTGTAGATTAGGGAAGGGTAGATGACGAGTGGGTCCGCAACAATCAATGAGGGTGTGAGACGTATTGCGGTCGCCAATATTTCTTCGGTATTATCGTGTTCGATGATTGTTACCGATACAGCATATTTCTTGATTTGCGATAACATTGCGGCCAATCCCGCCGTCAGCAGAGGCGAAGGAACAGCTATCAGAACCGAAACCTGTTTCATGATGATTTCCTTTGATTCCGGGTACTTTCGACATGGTCTATCAGTGGAATCAAAACATTATTCTCAATTGTGGAATGGCTCTCCAAATCTTCTTCGCAATTACAGATGTCAACAAGCGCATCATACATTACATCGGGCATTGACGTGGTATAGTAACGTAAGATTAGATTCTTCAATTCCGATAACGTTTCTCCGACCTCATGATGATTATGGCGGAAGATGTCGATGCTGTAATCCGATGCTATTCCGGCAAGTAGATTCCTTATATATGGGAATACAGTTCCTTCCTCATATTCAAAGTGCTCACGAACTTGTTCTACAAAATTGTCAAAGAAATCAAGTATTATGGGGTTTATATCGTTGTGAGACCTGTCAAGTGCACCTGTGAGGTTTGCTCGGATGTGAGGGATTTTGTAGGACAGGAAATATTTATGTGAATTATGAAGAAAATCCACAATGCCTTCAGCATCGATATCGTCAATAAGTTTTGTGTCCAATTTCCCAGAGACTGTGAAATTGATGACCAACAGGAATAGTGACGTGCTGATTCCGGCATTTTCACACGTCTGGCCAACAGTGTTGCTGCCGAACCCTAAAGGAATCGAGAAACGACTAAGGAGAGGAAGCAGATTATAATCCTCCCTTATAAGGTCGACCATACTGTCTTCGGGAGTGAATCGCCGAAATGTCTTCATTCGTTTACAGGGATGTAGATGTCCTTAGTCGGTCGTTTCCTTCGTCTCAACCGCGTCTTCTTCCTTGTTGTCGGCTTTGAACTCGGTTATTCCGGCCGCAATAAGTTGGTTGTACCATGAGAATACTTTACGGATATCGTTTGTGTAAACGCGTTCCTCATCGAAATTAGGAAGAATCTCCTTGAAATAGGCGCGTAGAGCCTTGTCATCGCCTATTGCTTTGACATCGACCTGTCCACCATTGGCTTTCTCTTTAATGGTCTCGAACACTTCGGCGATGGGGCAGTCATTATCAATGGTGTAAATGGATACATCACCAAGCGATATAACCTTGTCGTGGGCGTAGGCGGGGGTACGTTTACCTGTCTGTAAAGACTCGACAATCAACATGTTCTTGCCACGGTTTACAAGTCGGAATAATCCGGGACGTCCCGATATTGAAAGTATTTCCTTAATCATTATAGTATTTTTTATAAAAGTCTATTCAATGGTGCAAAAGTAATAATTTTTTTGATACCGACGACACAGACATATTTTTATCTACACAACCTTCCAAGCATAAATGTCAATGAGGCGGTTCCGTCCATTGTAGGCTCGTTAGATGAATAGTCACTGAAGTCATCGTGATAGACGGCACGCCCTTGATAAGGGGCGAATTTGTCATTATTGCGAAGATGAACGCCCCACAATGAGTTAAATATTGTGTCATATACCGGGCCATCGACCAATCCCCCGGTAATCCCATTGCGTCCCGGTTGACCGGCCACTGTGATATCGGTCATGGCTGAATGAGGGTCGCATGGGGAGGATTGGACTGTCCCCTCAGGCATTATAATCATGGTTTGTCCCCATGGGTTCAACCCGAAAAGCCAGTCCCTTGCCGAGGTCTCGGCTTCAATGAATGAGTTGTCGCCGGTCAGTTCTCGATAAAGCATTGCCTGGGTTATAAATCCCACAGTAAGATTGTTGGAACACCATACAAAAGGTACTCCAAACCGGAACGGATTTTTATTGCCTCGTTCAGCGACCTGTCGCAATCCATTGCGCATATTATCCCGAAACTCTGATGATATTTTCTTATTGCCAGACTTCGCGAGCTCATAGTGCCCCAGGTTGACAAATGGATACCATTGATAGTGTCGGGCACTGTCTGCTCCCATCCACGGAGAAACCGGCTCAACCCGGCCGTATTTAACTGCATCTTTATTTCGTTTGAGCATTGTCGCTGCAAGTTCCATGTCATCGACCCAGTTGTCTTCTTCATAAAAATATGGGGATGAGCATGGTGCGGTCTGTGATACGCCGGGATATTTTTTGCCACGAAGATATGCCGGTAGGGCACGACGACCAATCTCCGCCGCAAATTCAGGGTCGATGTCGGCGAATACTTCCGCTCCAAGAGCGAAAGCCGATGCAAATTTGCCGAGCGAAGAAGCCTCTCCTGTGCTGCGGTTTTTATACTTCTTTAATCCGTATGGTTCGCCGCTGACGGGATATATAGGACGACCTGTACCGGCACCGTATCCATAATTTACAGTGTCATTCTGTGGCTTTCCGACAAAGCGGTGGTCTCGGTCATCGGCAATCTGGTTAAAATATAAATCCTCTTTGGGATTCATCCGGCACATCCATTCGAGTCCCCAGCGGGCTTCATCGAGAATGTCAGGAACGCCGTTGGCCCCTCGTCGACCTGATGAGTCATACAAGTCTTTCCATACTTCAGGAGTCATGCGGTAAGCGAACATCAATTGATATACGGCATTGGCAGAGGTCGTGAGATATTGCAGGTAATCTGATGCATCATGCCATCCACCGCTCACGTCATAATGGGTTCCATCATTTTCCCCTGAAAGCACGAGATAACCGTCATGCTGATGGCATGTAGTGTCATGTACAGGGTTATATCCGCATCGTTGCTGTCTCATATAATTCAACGGCAACTCATTCAGGCTTATTCGGCTATAGGCGTCCTTACCGATGTACACCGTAGTTGAGTCAATCATGTCGCCCGATTTACGGTCAGTGGCGACCAATCGATATTTCCCCGGCTTTGTTATGGATGAGAAATAAACGCGTGCTGTGTTCATTTCTCCCCATTTGCCTGAACGAATAACGCTGTCGGGGCGTATATGACCGTCTGATATTGAAAAATCAATGTCAGCGCACCTACGGTCACTCATGAATACCGCCACTTTATGGTCGTCAGGAAGATACCCTACTTGGTTTATACGGAACACCGATTGTCCTTCGGTTGTCATGGCCGCCAGTGTCATTGCTGCCACAGTTATGAGAATACGCATCAGATTGAAATTAATTAGAGGATGTTTAAAATGCAAATCTAACGAAAAATATCGGGAATCATGATATTTTGTGTAAATTTGCTGCATGAAACTGTTTGATGTATATCCATTGTTTGACATTGAAATTGTCAAAGGCTCGGGATGTCGTGTTTATGACTCCAACGGACGCGAATATATAGACATGTATGGCGGTCATGCCGTAATCTCGATAGGGCATTCCCATCCCCGTCAGGTGGAGGCTATAAGACGTCAGGTCGGAGAATTGATGTTCTACTCCAATTCAGTTCGCAACCCTATACAGGAACGGTTGGCTGAAAAGTTAGGCCAGGCATCAGGATATGATGATTATGCCCTGTTTCTTGTGAATTCAGGTGCTGAGGCTAATGAAAATGCTCTTAAGCTCGCATCTTTTAAGACCGGGAAAAAGGGGGTTGTCGCGTTCAGACACGCATTTCATGGACGTACATCCGCAGCTGTCGAAGCCACCGATAACCCTCGTATAGTCGCACCTATCAACGATAATTCCCATGTGACATTCCTGCCGTTGAATGATTTGTCGGCAGTGGAGTCGCGTTTAAACGAGGGCGATATTTCAGCCATTATAATCGAGGGCATTCAAGGTGTCGGCGGTATAGTAGTTCCGGATGACAATTTCATGAAAGGGTTGCGGAATCTCGCGACAAAGTATGGCTCGGTTCTGATTCTCGATGAAATACAGAGCGGTTATGGCCGTACAGGACGATTCTTTGCCCACCAGTATGCCGATATAAGACCTGACATTATCACATGTGCCAAA
This sequence comes from uncultured Muribaculaceae bacterium, assembly GCA_947628305.1. Lineage (GTDB taxonomy): Bacteria > Bacteroidota > Bacteroidia > Bacteroidales > Muribaculaceae > HGM05190. Next base: position 191,571 of record CANQZG010000003.1, read on the forward strand.
GGCATAGCAAACGGTTATCCTATGGGAGCCGTATTGATTTCGCCAGACTTTGAACCTGAATACGGACAGCTTGGCACGACATTTGGCGGAAACCACTTGGCATGCGTGGCAGCCTGTGCCGTGTTGGACGTTTTCGAGGAGGAAGGAGTCCTTGAAAATGTCAATGAAGTAGGCGCATATTTGAAATCAAGATTGATGGAATTGCCTGGCATAAAGGAAGTAAGAGGACGTGGCCTAATGCTTGGAATAGAGTTTGAATTCCCTGTGAAGGAACTCCGACGAAGCCTTATTGAGGATGAGCACGTGTTTACCGGGGCTTCCGGCACCCATATAATCAGGCTCTTGCCTCCTCTTGTGCTTGATAAATGGACTGCCGATGAATTTCTGGCAAGGTTTTCAAGGGCATTGAAAAAGTATAATACAACACAGAATAACTGACAGGAAAATGAAAGTCGCAATCATAGGGGCCGGTAACATGGGAGGTGCAATTGCTCGTGGATTGGTGGCGGCCGGTGCACTGAAAGAAGAAAAAATTGCGGTGAGTAACCACTCACGGGGAAAACTGGACAAACTTAACGATGAATATCCCGATATATACACGACGACATCCAACACCGAGGTTATAAATGATGCAAATCTCATAATACTAGCGGTCAAACCATGGCATATAAAACAGGTGATAGAGGAGATTGCCCCCTATGTCGATTTCAGCTATCAGATGCTGATGTCAATTGCTGCAGGTGTGACATTGGCCGATATGGCATCATGGGTGTCGGAATATAGCCATGCACCGATATTGTTCAGGGCAATACCTAATACCGCGATTCTTGTGGGTGAAAGCATGACATTCATGTCGGCTGCCGGGGCGAGCGATGAGGATATAACCGATGTGACACGGTTGTTCGGTTCGCTTGGACGTGCCGATGTCATAGATGAAAATCTGATGGTTGCGGCCACAGCGTTATGCTCATGCGGTATCGCATACGTGATGCGGTACATACGTGCGGCCACCGAAGGAGCGGTTGAACTTGGGTTCAAGCCGTCAAAGGCCCGTGACTATATAATGCAGACAATGCTCGGAGCGGTAACCTTGCTCGCCAACACAGGTAATAATCCTGAAGTTGAGATTGACCGTGTGACCACGCCGGGCGGTCTTACAATCAAGGGTCTTAATGCAATGGAAAAGGCCGGGTTTACCACATCGGTTATCGAGGGACTTAAAGCAAGTGTGTAAAAAGACATGTCAGTCAATAAAGTGATATTGCTCGGCAATGTAGGTCGAGACCCGGAGATACGTTATGTCGAGAAACGGCCTGTGGCGTCGTTTTCAATGGCGACAACTGACCGTGCATATACTAATGCGGACGGGACTCGTATCCCGGAACGTACAGAATGGCATAACATTATAATGTGGGATGCAAACGCCGAGACCGCTGAAAAATATATACGTAAAGGTACCAGACTGTACATTGAAGGGAAGCTACGGACTCGGATGTGGGAAGACCGTAATACAATAAAACGGTCAGTCACAGAAATATATGTGGACACCTTCGAAATTTTATCACGCCAATAAATAATATCATTATAAAACCAATCATGGAGAAAAAAATCAATCCAAACGCATTGAATCAGGAAATCTATCAGGATGCCGACCCTGTGGAACTACCTGAAAACGCATTCAGGGAACTTGCTGAAGATGAGCCATATAGACCGCTGATGCATCCGGCCCGTGAATATTCGGAGGTGACACCTTACTCGGTTATCATGGGTGTCGTTCTCGCCATTATATTCAGTGCCGCCGCGGCTTATCTCGGTCTTAAGGTGGGGCAGGTGTTTGAGGCCGCGATTCCAATTGCAATTATCGCTGTGGGATTTTCAAGCGCATTGAAAAAGGAGAACCCGTTAGGGCAGAATGTCATAATACAGTCCATCGGTGCATGTTCAGGTGTCATTGTCGCCGGGGCGATATTTACATTGCCCGCGCTATATATTCTCAAGGCTAAGTATGGGGATGCAATCACCATCAGTTTCCTTGAAATATTCCTTAGTTCATTGTTTGGCGGAGTTCTCGGCATATTGTTCTTTATCCCGTTCCGTAAATATTTCGTCAAGGACATGCACGGCAAGTACCCGTTTCCCGAGGCGACCGCAACCACCCAGGTGCTTGCGAGTGGCCAGTCCGCCAAGAATGGCGGGCAGGCCAAGACACTTATAGTCGCTTCATTGATTGGCGGGGTATATGACTATATTGTGGCAACGTTCGGGTGGTGGGCCGAGACAGTCAGCACCACGGTGACAGGCTGGGGGGCGACATTGGCCGAAAAGACAAAGCTGGTGTTCAGCTGTAACACCGGTGCCGCGCTCCTTGGCCTTGGTTACATTGTCGGGCTGAAATATGCGTTTGTGATTTTTGCCGGTTCTGTCTTCGTCTGGTGGGTGATAGTCCCATTACTCGGGACATACGGCACAACCGAACTTATGGAAATGGCTCCGGCCGATATTTTCAGTAATTATGCCCGTATGATAGGCATTGGCGGTATTGCCATGTCGGGAATTATAGGTATTATCAAATCATGGCCTATAATAACACAGGCCGTGGGGCTTGCCGGACGTGAGTTCAAAGGTGGTGCGTCGTCATCGCGCACTGTAAGATGGCAGACCGACCTTTCAATGAAACATGTGGTATTTTTTCTTGCACTCGCTCTCGCTGCTGTGCTGCTGTTCTTTTGGGTTGGAGTGATTCACACGTTCTGGCAGGCCGTGATTGCATGGGTTGTTGTGCTTGTTATTGCTTTCCTGTTTACAACAGTGGCAGCCAATGCAATCGCAATTGTTGGGTCTAACCCGGTATCGGGTATGACACTTATGACACTCATTGTATCGTCGGCGATATTTGTTGCGATAGGCCTTAAAGGGGCATCAGGAATTGTAGTGGCTATGGTTGTAGGTGGCGTGGTGTGTACTGCGTTGTCAATGGCCGGCGGTTTTGTTACAGACCTTAAGGTGGGATATTGGCTCGGTTCGACGCCTCGTAAACAGGAAAGTTGGAAATTCCTCGGTACGCTGGTTTCGGCGGCGACTGTCGGTGGAGTAATCCTGTTGCTTAATGATGTCTACGGATTCACCGGCGATAACGCCCTTGTCGCGCCACAGGCCAATGCCATGGCTAAGGTTATAGAGCCTCTTATGATGGGAGGAGACACGCCTTGGATATTGTATATGACCGGTGCGATACTTGCATTGTTGCTTAACTGGCTTAAAGTTCCTGCCCTGGCTTTCTGTCTTGGTATGTTCATTCCGCTTCCCTTGAACACTCCTATGCTCGTCGGTGGTGCAATCTCGTGGTTTGTCGGCTCACGCAGCAAGGACAAGGCAGTCAATGATGCACGTCGCGACCGTGGCACGCTCATCTCATCGGGTCTCATAGCCGGTGGTGCGTTGTTTGGTGTGTTTGCCGCATTGACCCGTTTCGTAGGCTTCGAATATCAAAACCCTGTCCCTGAAATATGGACACAGATTCTCGGCGTAATCATCTATGCGATGTTGATAGTTTATCTCGCATGGGATAGTATGAGGGCACGTAAAAATTGAGATTGTCATCTATAAATAGAGCAATACTTTCCATCTCAATCCCCGCAATCGTCACAAACATCACGACGCCTTTACTCGGTCTGATGGATGTGGCGATTGTCGGGCACATGGGAAGCCCTGTATTTATTGCCGCCATAGCCGTTGGCGGCAATATGTTTAATATGTTATACTGGTTGTTCGGATTTCTCAGGATGGGGACATCAGGGATAACCTCACAGAGATTCGGAGCAAAGGATGACATTGGGGCGACCTCCACATTATACCGTGCTTTGATTATCGGTGTCGCTGTCGGTTTGTCCATGATATTGTTGTCACGCCCGATATCGGGGTTGATTCTATCTATAATTGACGCGGAAGGGGAAACCCGCTATTTTGCATTACAATATTTCGACATACTCGTGTTCGGTGCGCCGGCAGTTCTTGCGGGATATGCACTCACAGGATGGTTTGTCGGGATGCAAAACTCCAAAGCGGCAATGTGGGTGTCATTCTTCATAGATGTAACCAATATTGTGATGAGCCTGCCCCTCGTCTATCTGTTTGACTTGGGTTTGAAAGGGGTCGCCATCGGAACTTTGACGGCTCAATGGGGTGGACTTGCATTTGGATTGTTATGGGTCAATCACAAGTTCAAAATAGTGAATGTCCCGTTTCAATTATTGGTGTCATGGCGGGAATTCAAGCGTTTCTTTTCAATTAATCTTGACATTTTTCTGCGCACTGTCTGTCTGGTGGCTGTTACAATGTGGTTTACACGTGCCGGGGCAGAGCAGGGGACAGTTATGCTGGCGGTCAACACCCTTTTGATGCAGTTTTTCATGATGTTCAGCTATTTTATGGATGGCTTCGCTTTTGCTGCCGAAGCCCTCTGCGGTCGTTATATAGGTGAAAAGAGCCGTCAGCAATTGATTTTGACAATAAAGATGCTTTTTAAATGGGGTGTCTTTATTGCAATTGGATTCACATGTCTGTATGCAGTCGGAGGTGACGGATTGATGCGAATACTTAGTTCTGAAGTTTCAGTGGTGACGGTTGCTCACGACTATTATTGGTGGGCGGTGACATTGCCGTTGGTAGGGTTTGCGACGTTTCTATGGGACGGAGTATACATCGGGGCGACATTGACGCGTTTCATGCTGTTATCGATGTTAATGGCCGCCATTGTGTTTTTTGTATTATACTATGTGTTATTCGGGACATTGGGGAATCATGGCCTATGGATAGCTTTCCTGTGCTATCTGGCAATGCGTGGGATTGTACTCACTGTTGCGTCAGGACGGGTAGTGGGGACAATTAGGAATTAGGAATTAGGAATTGGTTTTGAGACGGCCGGGATTTTTAGCTATGAATTCTTTCCAGGAGCGACATCCTTTCTCTATCTGTGGGCGGGATGTCTCATAAAAGTGGCATAACGCCGCTCCGAGGGCATCAGTAGCATCAAGTTGTGGTAACAGGTTCTCCCGTGGGATATCAAGAATACGCCGTAACATCTCTTGGACCTGTTCCTTGGATGATGCCCCGTTTCCGGTTATAGCCATCTTGATTTTGCGTGGTTCGTATTCGGTTATAGGGACATCTCGCGACAACGCGGCTGCCATAGCCACCCCCTGTGCGCGCCCCAGTTTAAGCATCGATTGCACATTCTTACCGAAAAACGGGGCCTCAATCGCCATTTCATCAGGAAGATATTGCTCTACAAGGCCTGTGACGCGTTCAAATATGCGAGATAATCTCAAGTAATGGCTCTCAAAACGGTTCAATTGTATCACCCCCATGGCAATCATCGATGGTTTCTTGCCTATCACACCGATAAGGCCATATCCCATCACATTTGTTCCAGGGTCTATTCCGAGAATTATACGTTCCCACTGCTTTAAGTCGCTATTAGCCATTAGAGTATCAATTTTTCCATATAGGTGGTAAAATAGACGATACGGTCACCGAATACTCGTGAAAGTTTTCTGCGAAGTACATCACCGTTCCCATCGTGCCATCTTGAGGCATCCTCAATACTTCCTGCTGAAAATTGTAGGGCGAAACTCGCCGATTCAGGCTCCACATCAATCAAGATGCGCGCCAGTGACGGGGAATATAACATCCCCGAAGACAATGCCTGTGGAATATAATTCACGCGCACCCATCTTAGAAATTTATCTTCAACCGATGAATGCACGTGAAATGTAGTGTTCAGGATTATCATTAGAACATCCTGCCCATCAGGGCCGACATTGATGAGATAAGAGCTATATATCCTACCCAGAAAAGCACGCCGAGAATTATACCTACGATAGACCAAGTCTTGGCCTTGTTGGCCGCGTCATTGGCTTCGTTGTAATACCCTGCATAATATCGGGGTTCAACCTTGAGGGAGAAAGCGAGAGCGACCAATCCACAAGGGGAACAACAGAACAATGTAATCAGGAGTGCAGGGACAAACCAAGTGTTGGGCATCCCAGGGTCATAGTATTGTTGCTGCTGGTCGTACTGTGTCTGCTGTGGTTGATATTGCTGTTGTGGTTGTTGATAAGACGGCTGATATTGTTGCTGTTGTTGGTATTGAGATTCCAGAGGAGCGGAATAAAACAGTTCTGAAAGTTCTTGAATATTTCCGGCCGGAGTCCATTCGGTCATGCTTTCATTCCACACGAGTGATTCCGGTGTGAGACCCATTGTCCTTAGTTGTTCAATTTCAAACGGCCCTTGGTGTTGACCGTTTACTGCTACATAGTATTTCATGATTACTTGAATATATTATTTAATTTATTATATGCTTTTTGACACCCGTTCCTTTCGGCTCTGCCTGATGAAACGTGGTATAAATTTCAGATGACGCAAAACCGTCGGTAATGTACCATAGTAATGGCACATTATTCTGAATCGTTCCATGAGGGACTTGCGACGGTTGCGTGTAGTCGTGCCTTCATTCAGATAGTCAATGACGACCTCAGGGATATATACGTTACGGCGTGAGCGTTGCAGACAATTAATGCACCAGTCATAGTCGGCCGAAAAACGGTAACGGGTATCAAATTCGCCTGTCAGCTTACGCAATGCACAGAATGCCTGATGACACACAACCATACCGTTGGCAAAACTTTGTAAAGTCAGTGTTTCCGGGGCCTGTAGATGGCGTGGGCACAACTTATGTCTGTCAACATCGACAATGTCAGTCTGACCATAGACAATTCCGGGATAATCGTTATCCATGATTGCTTCGGCAAACCGTGCAAGAGTGTCATGAGAATGAAATGTATCCCCTGCGTTAAGGAAAAGGACATAATCTCCCTTGGCCTCTCCGAGAGCCTTGTTCATTGCATCGTACAGTCCATTGTCAGGACTTGAGAACACGCGTGATTCAGGTATCGCAGCGTCATTCACCAATCGCAAGGTTTCATCGGTCGAAACACCATCCATAACAATGTATTCAAACAGGCGACACGTCTGCTCCGAGACGCTCGCCAATGTCACCGGTAACGTCTCGGCCGCATTATATGTCACTGTTATTATCGAAAATAGCGGGGTCATTATCTCTTATAAAGATACTTTACAAATATACTATTTTTTCAAGACAAATGACACCGTTGATGCGATTTTATCGCTTGAATTGCCAAGCATGGCCTTAAATTCTCCCGGCTCGGCTTTCCATTGATGACTGTCGGAATCAAAATAACTCAATGCGTCTATCCCCACAGTGAAACTGACATGGCGGGTTTCGCCCGGTTGTAAGTATACTTTCTCAAAGCCTTTAAGCTCTTTTGTGGGACGCGTCACGCTGCAAACCGGGTCGGCGATATAAAGTTGAACGACCTCGGCACCGGGTATAACCCCGGTGTTGGTGACGGGCACAGTGATAGTTATTGAATCAGACTGTGTGATTTCTTTTTTGTCAACGGAAGCATCGCCAATCATGAACGAAGTATAACTTAATCCATGACCGAAAGCGAACAATGGCTTTATTCGCTTGGTATCATGCCAACGATATCCGACGAGTATACCCTCACGGTATTCCTCGTCCCATACATTTTCCTTGTTTCGTTTAATTCCGGGATACTGACCCATTGAATGTGCACCATTATCGTTCAATGACAACGGGAATGAGAACGGCAACTTCCCTGACGGATTGACTTTCCCGAAAATCACATCGGCGATTGAGTTTCCGGCTTCGGAACCGAGATACCATGCCTGGATTATTCCTGGGACTTTCTTTACCCATGGCATTTCCACGGCGTTCCCGCTCACGTTTACAACAATCAGATTACGATTTGCTTTGGATAATGCCTCAATGACATCGTTTTGATGATAGGGGAGTGAATAGCTTTTACGGTCAGAGCCTTCACAATCCTGATGGTTGCTTTTATTCAAGCCCCCGACAAATATTACATAGTCGGCATCGCGGGCCATATTTACCGCCTCGGCAATCAATTCCTTGGCACTACGGGAATCCTTTAGGTTCTGGCCTGAAGTGACACCATTGTATTCACCGTTTACGTCTCCTACATATCCACGGGCATACTCCACCGTCGCGCCGATTTCCTTGGCCGCGGACCTGATTCCGTCAAGAGGGGAGACCTCACGTTGAACCTTTAACGAAGAACTTCCGCCACCAACCGTCATCATCTTTATTGCATTCTCTCCCACGACAAGAATGCGGGGAGCAGTACCCTCAGCTTTTTTTATTGGAAGGATTTCCCCTTCATTCCTTAACAATACAATACCCTCGTCACCAATCCGGCGGGCGGCTTCATAATGGCTGTCACTGCACAGGCTTCCGAATGGGCGGTTGGGATTCATTGCTGTCCTGAAAATAAGACGAAGGATACGCCGGCACTTATCGTCAAGTTCGGTTGTCCCTAATGCTCCACTGTTTATTAGTTTGATATATGGGTCGGCAAGATAATATGAGTCGTAGGCGTTCTTTGACCCTTCGGACAGACCGTTAGTCCAGCTGCCAAACTCCAGGTCGAGGCCGTTCTTTATGGCCTGCATGGTGTCATGTGTACCACCCCAGTCGCTAATGACCGCGCCGTCAAATTGCCATTCCTTTTTAAGTATGTCATTGAGCAACTTTTGGTTGTGACAGGCATGTTCATTGTTATATAGATTATATGCCCCCATGATAGTCCATGTTCCTCCTTCGGTTACCGCAGCTTTGAACGCAGGCAGATATATCTCATACAGAGTTCGGTCATCCACTGTCACATTTGTCGTATGGCGGTTATATTCCTGGTTGTTAAGAGCGTAATGTTTGACACATGTCGCGACACCGTTGGACTGAACTCCCTTGATATATGGCACAACCATACGTGCGGCCAGATAAGGGTCTTCCCCCATATATTCAAAGTTACGACCATTTAGCGGAGTCCGATATATATTGACACCGGGGCCGAGTAATACACTTTTATTGCGATAGCGAGCCTCCTCTCCGATAGAATGTCCGTATAGACTTGACATGGCCGGATTCCATGTCGCCGCAAGGCATGTCAACGCCGGGAACGCCACACAGGAATCGTTGCTCCACCCGGCTTGGTTCCATTCATCCCATAATACTTCGGGGCGAATCCCATGAGGTCCGTCGGTAGTCCATAGTTCAGGGATACCCAGACGGGGGACACCTCTTGAACTGAATTTGGACTGTGCATGCAATAATCCTATTTTTTCCTGTAGGGTCATACGCGAAAGAGCGTCCTCTATGCGCTCCTCTACCGGGCGTCCGTTATCAAGATAGACAGGAAGCGATGAAGCCTGCATCGCGTTGGCCCACATTATCCCTATTCCAAAAACTATAAGACCGAGATTCTTCATATTATTTCAAACGTGTGACCGTAAGACAGTCTATTAGTGCATGATTTGTTTTTAGATTCATATTCTCATCGGTCGGCATGAACTTGATTGTGACAGTATGCTCCCCGGCATTCAGGTTCAAATGTATCGGATTGGACATGCCCCAATCATTCCAGTTCCCTTTGCCTCGTTGTGGCAACACTATATTTCCTACCTTTTTTCCGTCAACCAATACAGTACGGACGGCACATTTGTTCTGGGTATTCACCGGTCCGTTTCCATTGGCATATCGGAATGTGAGCGAATATTCACCTGATTTCTTTACCGTCAACGGGATTTCAATCTCGGATGTGTTATGGTCAATTTCCCTGAAACCATCGCCTTTATAACCCGTTATGGCTTCTTTAGGCTTATAATTAGCTTCGGTTGAAGTTATTTCCTTTTTTTCCCGGGGAAATTGGATAACAAATGACTCTCTGGTAGAACGAGGTTCTGATGCCAATGATTCTATATTCTTGTCGTTACGGTTTCCTATAGCAATGACTTGGTACTCCCCTGGGATTGAAACATCATAGTTCGTAGTGTTAACGTTGTCTATACGTTTTCCATCGCGTACAATCACATAATGGTTCACATACTCTACAGGATTCCAGTGTAGTTCTCCATTCTCAATCCATGTTGTAGGTGTCAGCGGAGCCTTGGCATTATTGACATTATTTACACGTAGAGGTGTTATATCATTGTCGGCCATGACAATTTTTATGTTAAGATGTCCCTTGGCTTTCTTTGCGTCCAAAAATGGTTTCTGGAGTTTACCGTTGACCGTAAATGACTTAATCGAGTCTCCATATCCTTCGACAGTGATATCGAGTATTGCATCACGGTATCTGAATCCTTTTAAAGTGCGTGTATCCGCCATGACCTTAGGGACAAACGGATGAAAGGCCAGACCGTTTTTCTTGAAATCAATGCCGAACAATATCTTATGTGTGATGGCAAGATTGCCCGATAGGCACCATAACATATTGGATGAATTCAGTTCTGTCGCAATGTCTCCATTGTCAAGATTGAAATTTTCTTTATTGGTACAGAAAAGTGCAGCAGGACGGAAAATCGAACCGAAGCCTTGAAGCACTCCTTGTTCATTTCCTGCCTTGGCATTGGCCAAAGTCCACCAGGCACCAACCCACGGCCACAATGCGTTATTGTGGTAGGGTGGTATGTCGGCTATCTGCGGGAAGAAAATCGCCGCTCCGAACGGTGTCGTCGGATTGTTTTCGGTTATTGTTACCGCTCGTTCAGGTGATGCCACGTCCCACATTATAGCCAATGATTCACCTAATGTCTCCGCACGTGGGTTCAATATGGGATTGTCTCGGCCATAAAGGTACATGGCGTAATATCCTTTGTCATTCATCCACAACTCACGGTTTACCGCATCGGAGATTTCACGTGACTTGTCTTGATAATAGGCAGCCTCCTTTTTGTGTCCTAATTCCCCGGCTATTTCGCTCAAGACCTTAAGAGCCTCGGCGTGTACGATTGAGGTGCCGAGAGCCTCGGTCTCGGCGATATCGGCGGTCTGCATCCATTTGGGATGGCTCTGTTCGCGCCAATCAATAAATGAAGTCTCTCCCTTGACAAGCCCGGTCTTTGGGTCGTAGATGGTGGCTATGTCATCGTCAACCGAATTCTTGATAATCGGATAGATGTATTCAAGCCATGAACGGTCGCCTGTGACTTTATACAATTCATACGCGGCCACTGCCCATATCATGCGGTCGGTACTCACCGGCCATGCACCACCCGAGCCTGTATCCTGGATTATTCGCCCGTTTTTGTTTACCTTTCTCATCAATGAGATTTTGGAGGCCTCCGGTTGTAGATATGCCATCGACAGAAGAATAGAGTAGCTGACATCACGAGTCCAGACTCCGGCCCATTCTTTACCGGTTCGCAACGTTGTATCAGGTTCTACCGCATTCACCATCTCATCAAGTCCCATGTTATATATCGCATTGTGGAGTCGATTGGACGTCATTAATCGCGGATAACCGTTTATGTCATTCTTTAGCTTCCATTGCTTTTCGATGGGCATATAATATCCCGGGGTCGCCGAATAGGTCGATATGATTTCGAAATCATTGGGTGCCGTAGCAAAATATTCGCCTTGTGTGATTGTGTCCCCGTGCCAACTGTAGGCCTTCGTTTTTACAATATCGGTCGCGTATGACACGATTATTGACGGGAGTAGAAAAATGGATGCTATTATTGTTTTATTCATCTCGGAAAATAATTGTTGATTACCAGTGACAAATATACGAATAAGCGAGGGCAAAAGCAAAATTTATCACCTTCAAAATGTGATTTCGCCTTGGGGGTGGTTATGAAATAACGCACCGACGATTGACAATGTCGGTGGTAATATACCCTCCTTTGCCCATTCAATATCAATACCAAACAGATTTTTTAGAGTCTTGACAACATTGAACCCGTATGCTTCAATCGCCGGTCTCGCTTTGTCGGGATGAATGCAGCGTTTCCCTTTTATCCGCATACATGTTTTGCATTGCAGGCACTCACCGCTGAAACCAAAGGCAAGTCCACCATAAAGGTTTTCAAGTTCAAGTAATCGAGTTTCCAAGTCGACACGGTTGTCACGCATGAGTGACATCGCACATTCTATACGGTTATCACCTTTAGGGAGGTCAAATCGGCAGAGCACTATCAAGGTATTCTCCCATCGGGATAGACGCGCATTGACATCAAACTCAAAGGGAGGACATAGCCATGAATTTCCGTAATTGCCACACTGTTTGCATAAATCCATGAAATACGGGACATCCCGATAATCCCGCATATATTCCATTACCGACAATTCAGTGGTGAGTATTTGTCTCATTTATTGCGTGTTTGCAACCTGATACCTACACTTAGGATGATATTACGGCCAACAGAAGATGATTTATAATCAAACGACTTATGATTGTCGGATGATGTAGTGTGAATGTTGAGCGAGGACGATGTAAGTGGTTGGTTGTATGATATATCAGCAAATATGGTTGAAACTCTTGACAATCGGTAGCCAATATTTATTCCGGGGTTGATTATCAATGGATTGGCGTCGTATTCTTTTGATACAGTGACAACATTACCATCGTTATATGTCTTTGACGATGAACTGTTTTTAGATAGAATCCATTCGTAACCGAGTCCAAGTCGAGGGGAGAGTTCCCATTTCTTTAATGAAGTGCTGTATGTAACGCCAAGCAATAGTCGAGGCTTGACTTTGGATATTCCAGGGAATACGATATCAAGAAAACCCTCAAAAATGTCTTCGATGACATTTCTGTCGTCTCGTTTAAGTTTGTAAAAAGAGAGACCTAATTCACCGTATGCACCCCAATGGCGATTAAACATGTAGGCAAACCTTAAATCCATATCAGGTGCATACTTATTCCTCCGTCCAAACCATTGACTATCTGATTCTGTCTCCGTTGAGATATTTGCGCCGACAGCGATGTCAAGTCTCAATGAAGATTTCCCGACACTTCGGGGATTACATTCAATCGTTCCATTACATTGTCCCGACACGTGTGTTGGTAATGATAATATTAGGATTAATAAAAGGAATTTAATAATTGGTTTCATTGTTAAATTGAGAAACTGTGTTTAATTATCGTGTACAGGCCATACAGTCAGACCGTATGAGTTATTAGAACCGCAACATGACCCGCAACGGAACTTATCGGCATGATTATATCCGTCAAATTTTATCACTCCGCTATCATCATATCGGTTATCGATATAAAATATAAGACATTGTGGCTTTCCAGAGCCTTTGAATAATGTCGTGGATGAGATAAATGTAAGCATACTGAATGATGCCCACGTATGATTTATAAGGGCATTCGGTTTATATGGCAAATTGGCATCGTTCATATTGAAATCCCTTAGACCTGTCGCGTACAAGTAGATATCGGCTCCTCCTCCATTTTTCTGAGACTTTAAATGCCATCTTCTTTTACTGCTGTCAAATGTAATAGGATTTGTCTGGTAACACCTGGTTTTACCATATTCGTCCGAATAGTCGGCAAATGCAGTGAACGCATTTGCCGGTGGCACACAAAAACCGGCAGGACACGGGTCGTATATCGTCTTTGTCGTGGGTTGACCGTTGAGACTGGAATTACTGTAGTTATCACCGACAGATGTCGCCGATGAGTTCCAGACATTGAACATTAGAGCACCTTCCGCGTCAAGGTATGTCATGCCGGTTTCATTATGCCAATGTTGACGGTAAGCGTTGTTTCCTTCCCCAAGTATGAACCAGTGGGGATGCTTTATCGCGTCACCGATGTTAAGACCATCTACGTTAGGTGTACACGTGAATTTATATTCCTTACGGTAATCAAATATTTCCTTGTTGAGCATCGTGAATTCTCCGGCGTCATCCATTATAGTACCGTCGCTCTTCGGTTTATAATAGTAATATTTGTAATCGCTTTTATCGTAGATACCGGGGACCATCGGGTCCTTGCGTCCCCATTGATAATAGGTATTATCTCCGGCCAATGATGCAGTTATTCCTTTTTGTACAAATTCTATGGGGCGGTCATTACCGTTATTATCAGTATAGGTGTACGTCACGAAATCGTTATCATTAAAGTCTTTTAAGTCAAACACGAGTTTCATGCGAATACGGCGTGGTGTGGCCGCGCCATGGTCATCACAATACCCCAATGTTGAAGGGGCGAACGTATATTTTTCGGCTGCGTCAGTATTCGTTGTTGTCTCGATGCTCCTGTCAGACCAGTCATAGTGTGTCGCCCATATATGCCAACTCCATGCAATATCCCCTTTGTTGTCCCGCAATGCGATAACGGCATTTCCTTGAGACAAAGAATGACGGCTGACCCTGAATCTGATAAAATTTCCGTCAAGTTTCACATCATCGATAAGCCCAGGTGAATCCTGCCATAGCAGGAATGCATCTTTTATAGAAAGGCCATAGCTCGCAAGCTGTGTTTTGATGTCGTATGTGGTGATTTTATTATTGTTATGGTCTACGAAATAAGCCAAACCATTCTTGCGTGTCACTGTTTCGGTATCGGTAGACACCGTCCCTGTTTCGGTATCGGTAGACACCGTTGTTGTCATGTTATAGGCCGATGTATTGGCAATACCAGTTGATTTGCGACCATTTCCATATACAATAGGTATTTTATAGTACCCCCACTTTCTAATCATATAACAGTTAGCCGTCTCGCCACCTTCCGACAAATCATGGGGAGACGTTGAAGAACCGACCTTGTCGGCCTTGGCAAAATTCATCTGACTCCTCATTTTATCAAATTCATCCTGTGGCAAAAGGACAAGCGAACATTCCGCATCCTCGGTTACATCGTCGGCGAAAACGACAGCATTATCGTCATCACCTACAATTCCCGGAACTTCTTTCCAGTCAGCCTTGTCCCAGTCGGCCTGTTGCCATGAACCGCTACCGTTGTCAGTCGCTGACAACACTTTGTATTCGGGTCGTATGTAGGATGTTGGCACCTTAGCCTGGTCAACCTTGAGATAGGCGTTCATTTTCAGGTCTCGTATCACTCCTGTATAAGCAATGGAATCGGGTAGGGCACTACCGTCTCTCTTCGTTATCTTGACAACTGGAGTGATGACTATTCCTGTTGATGAAAGAGAATAGGAATACATTTTGCCGGCCTCCCACTTTTTGCCACTGCCACCGATTGTCGCAGTCAGAGTACGTGACACCTGTGTTAGATTATCCTTGAACGAGATTGTAAGTGTCGCGCTTTCAGTCAAAGCCTGCGGAATCATAAAGAATGTGAGGCCGTCATTATTGCCGGCTATATTTGTCCCGGCCCCGGCATAGGCCGAATTATCACCGTCAGTATCCTCAATTGACAGATTGGTATCTATCGAAAAAGATTCATCAGGACTCTCATCGGGTGTCGTCCAGTCATTGGAATCGCCAAGGGTCAATGTCCCTGTCCCATGAACTCCTGAAATAGTCACTTTTGTTATATTTCCGGCCAAGAAACCTTCGCCGGTTTTAATTGATATTGCCGAGAGGGCATGCCCGAATCTAAGATTCACTCCTGAGCTCCCTTTGCCACTGCAATCGGCTGTAGCTGTCATGAAATCAATTTGCGACTTCACATCAGGATTTACTGTCAATGTAATCTGTGGTTCTCCTTTGTGGGACGTGGTTGAGTGCTTGATGCGTCCGTCGGTATCGCTTCCGGAATAGGGCGCGTAGGCATAGAACCTTATTCTCCCCGAACCGCTCCAGTTAAGTTTCTCGGAATTAACGCTCCATACTGTCCCGTTTTTAGTTGTCTCAAGATTGTGTGCGTAATTGGTCGTGAACCCTGAAAGGTCAGCGTCGGTACTGCCGTCCGCCCCGTCATAACATATAGCCGAAAGACCGAATGATTTGTGATGTTTTTCAAAGTCGGCGGCAGTCTCCACCTTTGTACCCCGCGATAATGAAAACGATGCTGCCGAGTCATTAAGAACGGAGGTCTCTGTGACAAGATATAACGGTTTTCCGTCACTTTCGCAGTCAAGCGCGTCTATAGAGATGTCAGTGTCACCGTTGCGTGCCACCGATGTACCCGGTTTCCACGATGATATCACCTGTACGTCAAACACAGGATATTCACTGACTGCGTCACCGCCCTTTACAAACGGTTCATCCTCACAACCCGCCAACATGGTCAACAGACCAACTCCGAATGTCAGCATATTCTTCCGATAGCCTGAACCTACAGAGGCGAATTTTGTCAGTAATGTGTTTTGTGACTGCATAATAGTTGTCGGAATTATTAAAAATGAGGGATGTCGCAATCAAGATTGTATAGCGACATCCCTCATTGATGTCATTTATATATTCAAACTACAAATAGTCCCGCAATTATTTCATATCAACATTGCCGTTGTTCCATTCGTCATCCCAAGGGTCTACCGTTACGTCAAATATGATGGGATTATCCAAGTACCGGGTCTCCTACATTTTTCCCCTCAGGAATTGTAGAGATGTAATTCGAATTACCAAGATTCAATGTAGTGGCGGCATCGGCGGGAGGATAGATACCGGCACCGCTCGCTTTGCCTACGAACGAGAGTGTATAGACATATTTCTTGCCCGGTTCCCATTTGGTATTAATGGGCACACAGGTATAGCCATACTGTTCGCCATCAAATGTGCCGGTGTATGGGAACAACTGATGGGTATGGGTCGGATTTTCAACAGTTCCTCCCGGCTGTACTGAATTATCTGTACTTCCATTGTGTAGACTGCCCGGATGAGTTGCCTCTATGCGGCAAAGGAGAATGATATATGCTCCGTCATTTTGATTCGTTGTCTTATCGGTATTGTCATCTATATTCCAAGTGTCAAGCTGTTGGGGTACAACCATCAGATTGGTCTTGGGAGTATTTGAGCCATCAGTCTCGCTAAGAAGATTTGTAGCGGTATGCCCCAGCGTTTTAGCGTCACTAAACTCTACGCCATAGAATGTTTTGATATTGCCGGCAGTCCAATTCAAGTGATTGGTAAGGTCAGTCTGTGTAAGGTCAAATTTAAGCGTACCTGATTTCCTGACATTCATAATCCAAGCGCCTTTAATTTTGACTGTACGCGATTCGTCATCGTCAACTCCGGCCTTGGCTTTTACCTCTATCTGGGAAAGAGTATGATTGAAAACCAGTTTAACACTTGTCCCGGCCGAACGCTGTGCGACCGTATAGGCACCTACAAGGTCTATCTGTTTGGTTACATCGGCATCAGGCGTGAAATTCTCAATCTGCTGTGTCCCGGTATTTACAGTGACACCGGCCAGGTTAGCCGGAGATAGCGCCCAGAAATTGAATGCAGGGACATCAGATGGCCAGAAGATATAGCTGTCAAACTTGAAGTAATTTGTCTCGCCGTCTCTTGATGCAATCTTTCCGTCTATGAACATTTTACTGTCAAAATTGGTACCATAGGCCCACACCTGAAATTCTTTCAAATTATCAGTCGTGGTAGAAGTGGCGCGATTGATTTGAGTGTTGAACGTAATTTCATTACCATTGTTCACTGACTCAATCTCATCATTGGAGCAAGATGTCGCCAAAAACATCGCCCCTAATCCGTAAGCAATTAATTTGGTTTTCATATCGGGTAACTTTATTAAATAAATTATTGATTAATCACAGCTATAATTATGATATAATTAGTTCATGTTTATATTTTCATCCACGATATCATTCCAGTCTGATACCGAAGGATTCATTCCGGTCCCTGACGATTCAGGCAATTTGAGCCCGTCAATGACAATTGTGATGCGGTGGGGGTCAGGTGCATCATGTATTTGGGATGTTACATCATAGTTATAATAATACTTATTGGATGTATATACAGTCAGATAATGCATGTTTTTATTCCCGTCAGGACAATGACCGAAAAGAGTTATTTCCCCTTCAAAGGAGTCAGGACCTGAAGGCAAAAGCTGGAAGGGAACAGTAACATTCTGTCCGACAGGCGACTGATGCCCTATATTGTAGGATTCAGACATTGTCGATAATGCCGCGCTAAGTTCAAGTGAGCGGCTGTTATTTACCGTATTAACCAACTTTATTTTATAGGTGACTGTCGATTCAATCGGTGTGAACCTTATTTTCTGGCCGTCTACAAGTGGGGCGATAACCACGCCTTCGATTTTGTCGGACCACACTGTTTCGGCCGCCGACCTCACAGGTTCATCCTCTGTACCGTCGGGGCGGGGAGCGTTTGACTGGTTTCGTCCTAACGGAGCGAGCAGCGGCTCATCCATCGTTGTAAGCACAAAATTGTCGAACCCCGTTCCACGCTCTACAAGACGCTCCGTCTCACCGTTGAATGCAATGGCATCGTATTCACCTGCGGGAGCCCTGACAATAGAACCTTTAATGGTAGCCATCTCATACCTTTGTGGCTCACCTCCATCTTTTGGGAACAGGTACACCACCATTGTTCGGGGAGTGGCATCTGGTTCCTTGGTCCAGTCAAATTCCAATCTAAGGTCAAGCCAATGAGTATGGTCGTAACATAGCTCCCGGTGTTCACACGATATAAACACAAGTGTGGCCAATGAAATCATCACGCATTTCAGATAACGTGCGGGGAGATGATATGACGATTTCATTTCGCACCCCCTTTCACTGAATTGACGTTCCCTTTACCAATAAGCCATGTGAGACCGACCTCGGCACGTGTAGGTCCAAACCAACGACGGTTATGAGTCGAAATCCACACATCATGTTCGTCAACCAGGTGCTGTTTCATATATTTCCCCCACATATAGCCTAATCCGATAGAGAAGTTCAGGTCAAGTCTTTTGGCGATTGGGAGTGTGTATCCGTAACTCAAACCAACGGCATAATTATATTTATCACCGATAACGCCTGTATGCTTCCTCCCGAATTGAAAATCGTATGTAACCAAAGATGCATAAACCCCGATGTAATGACCGGCGAACGCATTGTCGCTTTTACCGTGTCCCAGTTGACGGCGAAGTTCTATATCTCCGCCATAGACCCGCCAATATCTGCGCCTGTCATGACAACTCCACCATGCATGCATCCAGTCGGCATACAATGTAAAATCTTTACCCAAATATACACCGACCCCGATATTCGGAGTCAGCGCGACATCATATAGCAAATTGGTGTTTAGGAACATCTTAGGTGCACGGGACGTCCCGTGCACGGTGACAATGTCACCGTGCATTTCGCTGCATGCGTTTTTCTTTTCTGCAATAGGGGTGGGAGATATATCCTCGGCTGATGTGCCGGGTTCAGCAATCGCGGCCTTATCACCCTCTCTATCAGTAACAGTCACTGTGCCACATGACATTGAATCCGGCTTTACCTTTTGCGTCGGTATATTATACGTACGATATTTTATCGAAATTTTCGCGAATCTTAATTCAGGCCATCTATCTCGCGAAGCCGAGGGCGCGACTTCATGCCCGACCGCCCGGATTATATCGTCATTTAATGACCCTTTCACATATCTCACCAATGCCTCGGCACGATTACTCGCCAATTTTCGGTTATAATTTAACGACCCTTCAGGTGAAGATGACCCTTTGATGTCTATATTTATGCATGATGAACCGTCAAGTCTTGACAGCAAACAGGTTATAGAGTCCAGTTTTGCCCTGTTTCCATTAAAACCCACATTGATTATAGCAGAAGACTTCTTGAAAAAAATAGTGTCAGTGTATATCGCATCCTTTACGTAGGTTATGGTAGTCCCCTCATTTTCAACAGATTGTCCATACGCCAAGTTAGGAAATACAATGCAATACATCATTATTGCGGATAGCAACAGCAACCCACTGAAAGACCTGAATACAACATGATAGTATAACCCGTTGTTAAAATACATAAAGTCCCTTTACAACTACGATAATCAATTGAATGGAAACAAGTATTTTATAACCAACCAATTAAATTATCGGGTAGAATGAATCACACTTAGTATCTTATGGAAATTTTGCACAAAAATAATAACAATTGGTTAATAAATAAAAAATCTTAGATGCTAATAATTATTAAAAACAATTAATTCTGTATCAATTCATCATTCTGGCATTAATCTTATAAAGCCATATTTAGAGTGTGTTTACTTTTAACAGTTGAATTTTTATAGGCAGATTTCGAGGCATTTTCGAGTCCACGAGAGAGGAGTGTGGTGGGTCAAGCCCACACGCGAGCACTTGCGTGGTTGTATCGAGATACATGACGAGCGAGAGATTCGGAAATGACTGGAAGATGCCGTCAAGGAGTCCTCGATGCGGAGTCTTGGAATGATTTCGGCCCTTTGTCTCGGTCACGATGCCCGCATCGCTTCCTCGACTGCATGGCCGAAATCATTCCAAGACTCCGCATAAAAATTCTATCGGTTAAAAGTAAACACACTCTTAAAGGGGAGACACTCCCCAATCAAGCGATTTAACATAATGGCCATTATGGGCAAATCGTCACAATCTCTTTATAGGGTGCTGATTTTGAATGATTAGATATTTTTTCGTAATTTTACGCATCGATTTTTGGCGACATAATCATTAAAAGATGCGTTTGTCTAATGTCATACATTATATAATTGTGATAATTGTATCGGTCAGCTCCGTATTACAATTTCATCATCATGACTGTAATGGAGATATATTTATTCAGCTGCCTGTACACGCTCTCGATATCCCTATTGGAACTCCCGGCCATTCCATAATCCAATGTAAACATGAATCTCACAATGACAACTGTCATAATCATTCAAAACATTGCAACGAAGGCTGCGGAATGCATCTGAATGATTATGTTACCGAACGATTGACCTCGTTAGATGACAACCTGACGTCTGTCACCTTGAATAATATACTGTTTAACCTTGTAGATTTTTTACAATTATCTGATATTGAGCTAAATTCAATTAAATTACCCTATCGCGTACAACGCGTGACGGAATACCACGGATTTAATCGGCTTTCGGGATTAAGAGCCCCCCCTTCAATGCACGCATAAACTATTGTTTGATAATTAGAGATTAATTATCAAACAGTTACATATAATTGAACGTTAATAATTCAATACTTGCTTTTTGAATTCCAAGCACCTTATACTTTATATAATTAGGTATAAAAGTGTTACAATAAATTCTTAATCACCAATGAAATATTACAGTAATATCATAATATTCAGCTTTTTAGCTGTTATGATTTCATGTTCTCAAAATAATCGGAATGAACATCAGGATGAACATGAGCATGCCGATGAAAAAGAACTTCACGAAGGACACGACAAAGGAGAACACGGAAATCACCATGGAGATGAAATCGAGCTTAGTCCTTGTGTCGCCGAACGTTTCGGAGTAAAGACAGACTCCATAATTCCCTCTGATTTTTCAGAGGTCATAAATGTATCGGGACAGATTGTACCCGCTTCCGGCGATATTTCGACAATATCAGCCACCACATCAGGGATAGTCACACTTGCGCCCGGAATCAACATCGGAAAAAGAATCGGCGCAGGCACAACAATCGCCTCAATATCAAGTAAAGGTGTATCAGGAGGTGATGCCGACAATGCCGCAAGGATTGCCCGTGATGCCGCACGCCGGGAGTTAGACCGTATCACCCCACTATACAAAGACGGGATAGTCTCTGAAAAAGATTACAACATGGCACGACAGACCTATGACGCCGCCGTCGCCGCTTACAGTGCACCGGCGGCATCGGGAGTTGCATCATCCCGTACAGGAGGAGTTATAACCCAACTGTTGGCACAAAGCGGACAATATGTCGAGACCGGAGCCCCTATAGCTGTCGTTTCGCAGAATACCCGACTTACTCTCAGGGCAGACTTACCTGAAAAATATTATAATATTCTTCCGACTATAATGTCTGCCAATTTTAAACCGACCTACAGTAACCGATATATATCAATGGAGGAGGTCGGCGGTAGATTGATGTCAACCCCATCGTCATCCACCACACAAGGCGGCTATATCCCGGTTTATTTTACGTTTGAGAATAATGGGCAGGCTGTGCCGGGGGCATTCGCTGAAATCAGCCTGATTGGGAGCAGACGGCACGATGTCATCTCTTTGCCTGTAGAGTCTCTCATAGAACAACAAGGTGCATTCTATGTGTATGTAAAGGTTCACGACGGAGCATTTGAGAAACGGCGCGTCATCATAGGTGATAATGACGGTCGGAAGGTCGAGATACGTTCAGGAGTAAATAAAGGGGATAATGTAGTGGTCGCCGGAGCACAGGTCGTAAGAATGGCCGAAAGTTCGGGTGCAGTCCCTGAAGGGCACTCTCATAATCATTAAACGGGAGGAATGAATCATGCTTAACAAGATTATTCATTTCTCGTTATCCAACAGGATTGTCATCTTAATCCTGACCGCATTCATCATGATAGCCGGGGTTATCGTGCTGATGCGTACTGAAGTCGATATTTTCCCAGACCTTAATGCCCCCACAGTCGTTGTCATGACCGAGGCCAACGGTCTTGCTCCGGAAGAAGTGGAAAAACTCGTCTCCTACCCTATCGAGACAGCCGTGAACGGCGCGACCGGGGTTAGACGAGTAAGGTCATCGTCAGCGACCGGCTTTTCAGTCGTATGGGTCGAATTTGACTGGGACACAAATGTATATGAGGCGCGTACAATCGTTTCAGAAAAATTAGCGACAGTCGCAGATAAATTCCCACAGGGCGTCGGTGTCCCCACTTTGGGTCCACAATCCTCGATTCTCGGTGAGATTTTCATCATCGGTCTGACTTCTGACAGTGTGTCACAAACTGACCTACGAACCATCGCCGACCGAATGATACGGCCACGATTACTTGCCTTGGGCGGTGTGTCACAGGTCTCTGTCATCGGTGGGGACATCAAGGAATACCAGATACAGCTGCGCCCCGAAAACATGCGTCATCTTGGTGTGTCGCTGAACGAAACCATGGACGCGCTTGAAGGAATCAATGATAACACTTCAGGAGGCGTGTTATATGAGTACGGGAACGAATACCTGATAAAAGGTGATGTAAATACATCCGATATCAATGACATCGGAAATACTGTGATTAGGAGTGATGACAACGGGACTGTACTATTGTCGGACATCGCTGACATAAAAATAGCCGGTAAATCTCCTAAGATAGGTGTAGCGACAGTCAAAGCCAAA
This sequence comes from uncultured Muribaculaceae bacterium, assembly GCA_947628305.1. Taxonomy (GTDB): domain Bacteria; phylum Bacteroidota; class Bacteroidia; order Bacteroidales; family Muribaculaceae; genus HGM05190. Next base: position 214,688 of record CANQZG010000003.1, read on the forward strand.
CCTGCAGTATTGCTCACTGTCACAAAACAACCTAACGTAGGCTCTATCGACCTCACGGAGCGCATCGAGGAAAGCCTTGAAGGCATACGTCATAATATTCCCTCAAATATCAATATCTCGACCGATATATTCAGGCAAAGCGATTTTATCAGTAATTCGATTTCCAACTTACAGATGTCATTGCTTGAGGGTTCACTGTTTGTCATAGTCGTATTGTTCTTTTTCCTGATGAACCTTCGCACCACTATTGTTTCTGTGATTGCGTTGCCGTTATCGATAATAGTCACAGTGTTGGTGCTGAATTTCATGGGCCTTTCAATCAACACGATGACCCTCGGAGGTATAGCAATCGCTATAGGCTCGCTTGTAGATGATGCGATAGTCGATGTCGAAAATGTTTATAAACGTCTGCGTCAGAACCGGGCATTGCCGCCTGAAAAACGAAGGAAAGTGATAGACGTGGTGTTCGAAGCCTCGCGTGAGGTGAGAATGCCTATATTTAACTCGTCATTGATTATTATCGCAAGTTTCCTTCCGCTGTTCTTCCTTAGCGGGTTCGAAGGCCGCATGCTGATACCATTGGGCGTGGCATTTATTGTGGCACTGCTTGCCTCAACCATTGTAGCTCTCACCATCACCCCTGTATTGTGCAGTTATTTATTAGGGTCTGCATCCTCGATGAAGGAGTCCTCCCATGAACCTTGGTTATCTCGTCATTTACGTGGATTATATAAAAAGGCATTGAATAAAAGTTTGGGGAACATAAGGGTTATTCTTTATGGGACTGCCCTATTGTTCATTATTGCCCTGGTCATGTTCTTTACTCTTGGTCGTAGTTTTCTGCCCGGATTCAATGAAGGCTCGTTTACCATCAATGTCAGTGCATTGCCGGGTATATCTCTTGAACAGAGTGACAACATAGGGCGACAGGCTGAGAAGATAATCATGTCGGTTCCTGAAATACGCACTGTAGCGCGAAAGACCGGGCGTGCCGAGCTTGACGAGCACTCCCTTGGGGTTAATGTTTCTGAAATCGAGGCCCCATACGTGCTTGATAAAGGCCGTTCACGCGAAGAAGTACTACGTGACCTCAGAACCAAACTCTCTGAAATCCCGGGCGTGAATATCGAAATAGGTCAACCTATCTCCCACCGCATCGATGCCATGCTTTCAGGTAGCGAGTCACAGATTTCGGTAAAACTGTTCGGCGAAGACCTTGACAAACTCTATACTATCGGGAATAAGATAAAACAGAAGATGCAGGGCATCGACGGTATCGTGGATGTAAATATAGAGCAACAGATTGGGCGACCACAACTCGACATAAGGCCTAAGCGCATGATGTTGGCTAAACATGGCATTACTATCGGAGATTTCACTCAATTCGTGGAGGTCACCTTGGGTGGGAAGGTTGTATCGACAGTTTATGAAGATGGATTTCCATACGACCTTACCGTCAAACTCGAGAATAACCGCCGTGACACACGCAACGAAATCGCTGACCTGATGATTGATACCCGCAACGGTAAAATACCGTTATCTGACATTGCCGACATTGTATCGACAACGGGACCCAATACAATCAACCGTGAAAACGTCAGCCGTCGCATCATAATCTCAGCCAATACTGATGGCCGGGATTTGAGAGGCGCGGTAAATGAGATAAAAGAGACAATCGAAACTGACGTATCTTTACCCGAAAATTATTATGTCGCGTTTGGAGACCAGTATGAAAGTGAAGCTCGCGCCACCAGGACTCTTGCTTTAACGACACTGGGCGCATTCGTAATCATTTTCATGCTTCTGTACAGCGAATTCCGAAATATCGGGCAATCATTAATCATCCTGCTCAATATGCCTCTCGCCATGATAGGTGGGGTATTCATGTTGAAAGTGACATCAGGTGAAATGAACATTCCCGCTATAATCGGGTTCATTTCATTACTCGGCATCTCCACACGAAACGGGATGTTGCTAATGACCCGCTACAATAAATTGAAAAATGAACATATCGGACTTCTGAAGCGTGTTATCTCCGGGTCGGTTGACCGTCTTAACCCTATCCTGATGACCGCATTGACATCAGCTCTGGCACTGATTCCTCTCGCTCTACGTGGCAGCGAACCCGGAAATGAGATACAATCTCCTCTTGCTATAGTTATTCTTGGCGGACTGATATCATCAACAACGCTAAACATTTTCATTGTTCCCCTTGTATATTATCTTACAAATAAAAAATCGGATAAATGAAGAAAATAATCCATTCAATTGCAATAATGTATTTCATCGGTGTCGGTTATTCCTATGCCGGTGTATTCGACAATATAGTGGATAGGATTGTGTCAAACAACCCTGATGTTGAATCGGCGATGGCAAATGCACGCGCCGAGACTTCGTCACTTGCATCGGAAAACAACCTCTCTGACCCGGAAATAGAGGGAGACTACCTGATAGGGCCATCTTCAGCCAACAACCGTTGGGGAGTGTCTATCTCGCAGTCTTTTGATTGGCCGGGAGTCTATAAAGCCCGGTCTAAGGCAAATGCAACAGCGTCCAATGCCTATAACCTGATGGCCGCGTCAACACGTCTTGAAAAACGGTTTGAGATAACGAACAGTCTTATTGATTATGTGAATGAGGCAAAGAATATAAAACTATTGGAAGAAGTCTTGCACAACCTCGACACATTATATAAATCATACGAGAAAGGATATTCCCATGGTGAATTCACCATCTTGGATGTCAACACATTAAAGATAGAGCGCGTAAGGGTGATTGGTCAGCTTCGGCAATGGAACTCAAGACATGAGGATACCATGCGCTCGCTCTCAATGCTCAATGGCGGGAATGATTGTGCACCTCTTGTAAAAGAATTGGACGAATATCCGATTGTCAGGTTAAAGGACCTGGAATATTACCTAAGTTCTGTTGAGAAAGACCCGTTGATAAAATCTAATTCAGAGATGACAAATTATTCCAATGACATGGCACGTGTTGCTTCATTAAGCAAATATCCCGGATTTTCAATCGGATATACCCACAATTATGAAGAAGGGATGCATTTCAACGGGGTCACTGTCGGTATGACAATCCCTGTCTTTTCACAGAGACACAAGGTACAGGCCGCGAAAGACCGTACCTTGGCATACGAGACCGCCAACATGGCCTATCGCGTAAACCGCACATCCAAGGTCGCGGCCGCATATTCCCGTGTGAACAGCCTGAACGAAGACATCTCCTTGCTCGGGCCTATATTCGAGACCACCGATAACATGACAATCCTGAAAAAATCACTTGACGGAGGCCAGATTTCAATCCTCTCCTATATCGAAGGAATGAATTATTTTCTTCTCGCCCGACAGGACTATCTTGATTTGCAGTATCGGTACAACATCGCGGTAGCGGAACTGACACGTTATGACTGAAACAGATTCCTTGAGAATGTTAAACATCGCGAATCCCGCACCCATGATTGAACCTTTGGATGCGGGATTCGTTATCTTATTAGATAATCACTTAAAACTTTTAGAACAATGATATACACCCAACCTGAATTACCCTATGCAAAAGATGCGCTCCAACCGGCCATCTCCCAGATGACTGTAGATTACCACTATGGCAAACATGAGAAAGCCTATATTGCAAATCTAAATAAGCTCATTGAAGGGACAGAATATGCCGACATGGAGTTGGAAGACATCATCCGCGAATCCAAGGGCGCGTTATTCAACAACGCCTCACAAGCCTGGAATCACATCTTCTATTTCTTTTCATTCTCGCCTGACGGAGGCGGTGAACCTCAAGGAGAATTAAAGAAGGCAATAGACAGTCAATTTGGTTCTTTCGAAGATTTTAAGAAAGCATTTGTCCAGGCCGGAGCCTCAATATTCGGGTCCGGATGGGTATGGTTGTCAAAGGACACCGACGGCCGGCTGTTTATAACCCAAGAATCGAACGCCGGTAATCCATTGACAGCCGGTCTAACCCCGATACTGACGTTTGATGTATGGGAGCATGCCTATTATCTTGATTACCAGAATCGCAGGGCCGATGCTCTCGAAAAGTTATGGGACATCATTGATTGGGATGTCGTCAGCAGCCGTTATTGAACGAAAATGATAGCAATAGCAACTATAGCACTTAATGTAAGCATAATGTGATGAATGGAAAGAGAGGCGCTTGTGAAAGTCCCTCTCTTTTTTTGTATGCCACTGAAAAATTATAAATTTGCATGGATTTTACATGAAATAAGCACATTATTATATTATGAGAAAATTGCATGATGCTGAAATTGTCGCCTTAAAGAATAACGGATGTATGGCAGACAATTGGTCGGATATATACGTGAAAGAACCTTTCAACCCTGACTGTTATCGAAATGTGACATTTTCAGGGCGGATTGAATTGGGCGTAACCCTCAATCCGTTCAATCTTGACGGCGGAATAACTATAATGCCCGGCATATACGATGCACGATTGCATAACGTGACCATAGGCGATAATGTATATATCAATAAAATCTCAAATTATATATCCAACTATAACATCTCTGATTGCTGCTTCATAGAGAATGTGAACCGGATGATAACCAATCCGGGGGCGACATTCGGCATCGGGACAAAAGTTTCAGTCCTTAATGAAACAGGTGGGCGTGAAGTCTCCATTTATGAACAGATGTCAGGTCATACCGCCTATATGATGGCGATGTACCGTCACAACCCCAGACTGACTGAACGTCTTTTAGAAATGGTTGACCGCCACGTCGAGGAAGTACGCTCTGACCGTGGTAATATCGGGAAACATGCAGTAATCATGAACAGTGGTGTCATCACCGATGTAAATGTCGGTGCATATACACACATCGAAGGTGCGACACATCTGAACAACGGGACTACTTCATCGTCAATTAAAGACCCGGTTCATATCGGGGATAACGTGATGGCTGATGATTTTATTCTGACTTCAGGTGCTCATGTTGAAGATGGCGTTGTATTGAGAAATGTATTTGTGGGTCAGAGCACCCATCTGTCACATCTGTTTTCGGCTCACGATTCATTGTTCTTTGCCAATTGTTCCTGTGAAAATGGTGAGGCCTGTGCCATTTTTGCCGGGCCTTACACAGTGACTATGCACAAGTCCAGTCTGTTGATAGCCGGAATGTTCTCGTTTCTCAACGCCGGCTCCGGGTCTAATCAGAGCAATCACATGTATAAGCTCGGCCCTATACATCAGGGAATTGTCGAACGTGGCTCAAAAACCACGAGCGACTCCTACATCCTCTGGCCCGCCAAGATTGGTGCGTTCTCCCTTGTAATGGGACGGCATGTATGTCATCCCGACACGTCACTCCTACCCTTTTCCTATCTCATTGAAAAGAAAAACCGCACCTATCTTGTTCCGGGTGTCAACCTTAAAAGTGTCGGTTCTATAAGGGATGCAAAGAAGTGGCCTACTCGAGACAGACGAAAGGACGATAATCTACTCGACCAGATTAATTTCAATCTGCTTAGTCCATATACAATATCCAAAATGATGGAGGGGTGTCGATTGCTTGATTCCATAGAAGAAGTATCGGGAATCACGGCTGACCGATACACCTACCAGTCTATGACGATTGAAGCGAGGGCATTGCAGAAAGGTCGTCGATATTACAACATGGCGATTGATAAATTCATGGGTAATTCGATTATAAAACGCCTTGAAGACATCGGGTTTAAGACACCGTCTGATATCACGGAGCGTTTACAACCCACCCATCGTTGTGGATGTGGTGAATGGCTCGATTTAAGCGGTTTAATCGCTCCTAAAAGCGAAATATCAGCATTAATAAAGGATATTATCGAATATCGTGTAAATACCCCGGCCCAAGTCGAGGAACGATTCCGAATACTACATTCCGAATACTATGATATGGAATGGACATGGGTGGTCGAAAACTTCAAGTCTTGGTGGGGGAAAGGTATTGAGGATGTCACGCCTGACGACATTGTGTCAATAGTCAGGAGATGGCTTGACAGTGTGGTTACACTTGACCAGATGCTCTATGATGACGCACGCAAGGAATTCTCTCTTGTAAGCAAGACGGGATTCGGTGTAGACGGAAGTGGCGACCGACGTCAGGCCGATTTTGAACAGGTGCGCGGAGTGTTTGAAAGCGACCCGTTTGTGACAATGGTGATTGAGCATATTGAGTCGAAGACTGCTCTGGGTAACGACCTCATCGAAAGGATAAACCGTATTCCATCATAACCGATTATAATTTGTGGGATATTTTCCTTTTTTGTAATTTTGTCATCATAAGTAACTGTTCATAATTAATTTATACTGTATGCGCGATTTATTTCGAGGGAAAATCGATGATTGAAAAGGGAGTTTATAGATATAAACGACCGATGAAAGCATTGATTTTGACCGAAATAAGGCCGCAAAGAGTATGAAAGATAAAGTATGAAGGTTACTAAGAAATAATATCGTTTAATTTTGAACAGTTACTTATAAAAATCAGAGACATTATGCTTCAATATATCACATGGACGGCCGACCCGGTTATTTTTGACAGTTTCATCACACTGAGATGGTATTCCCTTGCATTCATGATTGGATTTCTTGTGGGATATGAAATAGAATCTCGTATATACAGGCATGAAGGAGCTCCTGAAAAATGGCTCGGAATCCTATTGTTATGGACTGTCGCCGGGACAATCATCGGGGCAAGGCTGGGACATGTATTCTTTTATGAATGGGATAGTTATCGATTGAACCCGATAAAGATACTGTATGTATGGGAAGGTGGTCTTGCAAGCCATGGTGGGACAATCGGGGTTATCATCGGTGTGCTGATGTATTCTATATTCACCACCCGGCGTAATCCTCTTTGGGCATTTGACCGTCTTGTCATCCCCATCGCCTTGGTTGGTGGTCTGATACGTTTAGGAAACTTGATGAATCATGAAATATACGGTCACGAGACCACGTTGCCATGGGGTTTCAGGTTTATAACAAATCTGCACGAGTGGCAGGCAGGAGCCGTCCCTGTGTTCTCGTCTCCCTCCCACCCGACACAGATATATGAAGCATTATGTTATTTCGCGCTTTTCGCGTTACTGATGTGGATGTACTGGAAGCGTAATGCCGAGGAACGCCCCGGCCTGATATTCGGAGTCTTCTTTATAGTCCTTTTCGGTTGTCGGTTTATCATCGAATTTATAAAGAATAATCAAGTGGCATTTGAAGAAAACATGACCCTGAACATGGGGCAATGGTTGAGCCTCCCGTTTATCCTTGTAGGCATCGGGTTAGTCATATACGCCATGAAACGTCCACGGCAACATCTTGAATTCCCCAACCGTTTCGCTGATGACACATCGTTAAACGCTAAGAAACGTAAATAGCACAAAACTCTCTCGGCAATTCCTGTGTTATAAGAACAGACTTCAACTGTTCTTATGGGCGACAAGGGAAACCGCACAACATCTAAATACGCCAGTCCCCGGGAGTGTAGAGGCGGAAAAATAGGGCATGTCATCGTCATATTGATGCGTGCCATTGTACTTGTGCTTTCGGTTGTCTTAGTAGTAATGATTACCGATGATACGTTGCACAATGTGTCATTTCTCGGTACACAGGTATATCTGAAAGTACAGTTTTGGGTCTGTATGTTTTTCCTGCTTGACATTGTGGTTGAATGGGTATTGGCATGGAACAGGCGTAAATACATGGGTGAACATGTGCTATTTATTATAATTTCAATCCCATACCTGACAATAATACAACACATTGACCTCCAGCTTCCGGGTCAAATAATATATATCCTGAGATTCATCCCGATGATTCGCGCCGCATACGTGTTCGGGATAGTTGCCGGGGTCGCTACACGAAGCCGGATGACATCGCTTTTCATGTCATATATTGTGATATTGCTTACCACGGTCTATGTCGGCAGTCTGTTGTTTTTTATCGAAGAGCATTATGTGAACACGTCGGTCACTGATTATTGGGATGCGGTTTACTGGGCTGTGATGAGTCTCACTACGACCGGGTCAAACATATCGGAAATCACTACGACCGGAAAAACGATAGCTGTCATATTATCGGGCGAAGGGCTCATACTGTTCCCTGTATTCACGGTATATATCACCAATGCTTTGGGTGGAGACTCCACTACATCTTGAAACCAATTGCGGGAGACGTTAATGAACGTCTCCCGCAATTGGTTATGATACACACCGATGTTTCTATAGATTGTCTACAGCCGATTGTTCAACCGGGATTCCTCGTTTATATCTCTCAATATATATATTAAAACCTTCGACATCCTGAGGCGTAGGTGCGATTTCAGTCCCAACATTGTTAAGGAACACCACCTCGTTCAGCCAACCGGGGAGCGACAGATTCTTAGGATTGTTAACGACGTATCCGGCCAAGAGGGCGATTCCCCATGCGCCACCCTCTCCGGCTGTCTCCATTACCGATATAGGGGTGTTTAATGCGGCCGCCAATATACGCTGCCCTACCCCCGGAGTCTTAAACAATCCTCCATGCCCGGTTATACGGTCCACTTCGATTTTCTCATCATTGAAAAGAATGTCGTTCCCGATTTTAAGAACCGCTACCGAGGCATGTAAATGAGCACGCATAAAGTTTGCCAGGTTAAACTTATCGGATGCTGAACGGACGAAAAGCGGACGGCCTTCCACCATACCTGTAATAGGTTCTCCTGATACATAATTATAACTTAACAACCCGCCACAGTCGGCATCACCCGAAAGCGCATTGTTATAAAGCTTTCCGAATACCTCATTCATGTCAACGGGAATTCCTAATAACTGCTGATACTCTTTGAACAGTCCGACCCAGGCATTGAGGTCTGAAGTACAGTTGTTACAATGCACCATCGCTACGAGACTTCCATCGGGAGTTGTCACCATATCTATCATTTCGTATGGCTTTGACAATTCTTTTTCAAGTACAATCATCGAAAATGACGATGTCCCTGCCGATACATTACCTGTGCGTTGTAGAACCGCATTTGTAGCGACCATGCCGGTGCCGGCATCACCTTCGGGAGGACACATCTTCACCCCCGCTTTAAGATGACCAGAGACATCAAGCCGACGCGCACCTTCCTCGGTCAGGCATCCGGCATCTTCACCGGCGACAAGACTCTTGGGCATAATGTCAAGTAATTTCCATGGATAACCCTGTGAGGCCACAAGACTATCAAATTTCTCAACCATTGTCGCATCGTAAGTCTTGGTCTTTGTATCTACAGGTAACATACCCGACACATCTCCGATTCCGAGCACCTTCTCCCCGCTAAGCTGCCAATGAATATATCCTGCAAGAGTTGTGAGATAGGATATTTCTTTCACATGTGGCTCTCCGTTCAATATCGCCTGATATAGATGAGAGATACTCCATCTTAACGGAATATTATATTCAAACAGTTCAGACAGTTTTGCAGCAGCCTCCGAAGTGTTTGTATTACGCCAGGTCCTGAATGGGACAAGGATTTCAGCCTTATCATTGAATGGAAGATATCCATGCATCATCGCACTGATGCCTATTGCAGCCAAATCCTCTATTTCAATATCATACCGATTTTTGACATCCTCACGAAGATGGGCATAACAATCCTGTAGGCCATACCATATAGCCTCGGTGCTGTAAGTCCACAGTCCGTCCACCAACTGATTTTCCCATTCATGTGCACCCTGTGCGATAGGATTATTATCCTCATCAATGAGGATTGCCTTGATACGGGTAGAGCCTAACTCTATACCGAGTATGGCTTTACCCTGTTGTATGGTGCTTCTTGCGTCAAGTCCCATTATTATTTATTTAGAAGGTAATACACGTCATTATTGCGTAGTTCACGTTTGAACGCTTGCATCGTGGTATCTTTGTCAATATGAACCATTTCAATTCCGGCCATCTCAGCATAATCCTCCCAGAATTCAGGGGTTACATTATAAGCAAAACAACTGTGGTGTGTACCGCCAGCCATAATCCATGCACCTGCACCGGTCTCAAAATCAGGCATTGGAATCCAAAGAGCCGAAGCGACAGGCAATTTAGGCAATGGTTTTGATTTGATACATTCCACATCGTTTACAATCAGGCGGAAACGATTCCCCATGTCAACGACTGTCGCTGTAATCCCTTTACCCGGCTTGGACGTGAACACCAGACGTGCCGTTTGGGCCTTACGGATACCGATGCCAAGGAAATGCACTTCGAGGCGTGGTTTTTCTTCGGCAATCATGGGACACACCTCCAACATGTGCGCCTGCAATATGGCACTGTTCTCTCCATCAAAATTAAGGGTATAATCCTCAAGGAAGGAACATCCACCAAGGCCTTGGTTCATAAACCACAATGTACGGTAAAGAGCAGCTGACTTCCAGTCTCCTTCGGCACCGAAGCCATATCCCTCAGCCATGAGACGCTGCGATGCAAGGCCGGGAATCTGGTCAAACCCAACAAAATCATCCGCATCGATATCATCAGTTCCAAGGTCATCAAAGTTGGTTGTGAAAGCCTTTGCCCCGTGTGCCTTCAGACATGCACGTATGGCGAGTTCAGCTTTTGCTGCATTCCACACCGATTTATATTCAACAGTCCCCGGAGTTTTTACGGCATCTCCGCAGACGTATGACTCATGATAAACCTTTACGAGGTCATCGACATCGGTGTCTTTCACCCTCTTGAAATACTCCATCAACTCACTCACGGGACAATAGTCGACATGGTAACCGAGTTGCATCTCGGCTGCGACTTTATCCCCGTCGGTTACGGCCACATTGTTCATCTGGTCGCCAAAACGGAGCACGAGCATATCCTGTGAATCGGCCCAGGCTGCGGCTACACGGCTCCACACCGCGATTTTATCCAGTGTCTTCTTGTCTTTCCAATATCCTACAACGACTTTGCGACGGACATTGAGGCGAGCGCAAATATGGCCGAACTCACGGTCTCCGTGTGCGCTTTGGTTCAGGTTCATGAAATCCATATCCATGGTGTCCCATGGAATCTCGGCGTTGTACTGTGTGTGCAGATGCAACAGTGGCTTGCGGAGTTGTTGCAATCCATGAATCCACATCTTTGCAGGAGAGAATGTATGCATCCATGTAATGATTCCCACACATGACTCTGACGCGTTGGCCTCAAGCATGACTTTCTCAATGTCCTTTGAAGACATCACAGTCCCTTTATAGACAACTTTCATGGGGATAACGCCTGTGGCATTCACCCCGTCAACCATTTCTTTGGAGTGTGATTCAACAATTCGGACAGGTTCTTCGCCATACAGCATTTGTGCACCTGTCACCCACCATATTTCGCAATTTTTAAAATTTTCCATTTTAGTGTATTTAATTGATTCAAATTATTTCTTTTGTCCATAATAGGCATTAGGCCCATGTTTACGGTTAAAATGTTTCTCAATGAGCAACGGGTTCATTGTTAATCCGGGATTGATGCCGTATGCGATATACGCCATTTTTGCCACTTGTTCCATTACGACAGCGTTGTGAACAGCATCAGCCGGATTCTTACCCCAAGAGAATGGCCCGTGATTCTTTACAAGGACACCGGGGGTGTGAATCGGATTGATGTCCTTGAATCGTTTTACTATCACACTTCCCGTTTCAAGTTCATAATCGCCGTTGACCTCGTCAACGGTCATATCTCCTGTACATGGTATTGCATCATGGAAATAATCGGCATGCGTTGTCCCGATATTAGGGATATCTTTGCCAGCCTGTGCCCAAGCGGTGGCGTAGGTCGAATGGGTGTGCACCACTCCTCCGACTTCAGGAAAGGCTCTATAGATTGCAAGATGGGTAGGTGTATCGGAAGAAGGACGCAAATCACCTTCCACCACGTTACCTGTCACCAAGTCCACCACAACCATGTCGGAGACTTTCATCTTGTCATAACTGACACCACTCGGTTTAATGACCACAAGACCGTTCTCCCGGTCTATACCAGATACATTTCCCCATGTGAATATGACGAGTCCATGCCTGACAAGGTCAAGGTTGGCACGGAATACTTTTTCTTTTAAATCTTCAAGCATAAGTTTATAATTTTAAACTAATAGTTATATCTTGAACTTATGGTCAAGTTGATAAGTCGTGTCACTGAATCGATGAAGACGTGCACCGCGTTTAGACGATGACTTGTCGATAAACTCTGTCGGCTGTATGCATTTGAGGTCAGTAACCCGCTTCCTGAAATTTCTTTTGTCGATTTCTTCTCCGAGAATTGCTTCACATAATGATTGTAATTGTGACAATGTAAACAATTTAGGGAGAAGATTGAAAACAATGGGTGATGTAGTGAAACGTTCCCGCAATGCTTTCAATGCCTTGGATATCATTAACGGATGGTCAAACCCCAGTTGCGGAATTTCATTTATACCAATCCATCGGGCATCATGCTCCTCTACGGCCCTTCGGTCAAGTTCATCAAAGTTAATCAACGCATAATAGGCTACAGAGACAACCCGTTCACCAGGGTCGCGGTCTATCGCCCCGAATGCACCGAGTTGCTCCATATATACATTCGTCAATCCGGTCAAATCTGTAAGAACCCGCTGAGCCGCTTCATCGACGCTCTCATTTTCACCGACGAATCCACCCATAAGTGACCATTTCCCTTTTTCAGGCTCAAATCGGCGTTTTGTCAACAAGATGCTCAATTCTCCATTATTGAGTCCGAAGATAATACAGTCTACCGCTACGTAAAATTTAGAGTTCTTAAGATAATAATCCGTCATGTGAAAAATATTTAAGACGGTGTCCACATAAATATATTAAAATTGTGGACACCGTCCTCATGTTACCAGAAATAGTAATAGAATGCCGCTGTAATAGCGAGAATGATACATGTGTGAATTATGTCCCACTTATCCCAACTTGCACGTGTCGCAGCCCGCTGTTCAGGAGTCGATGTCCCGAATACAAGACCTTGTATTTTAGCCGGGTCAGGAGCCTTGGTGAACAAGCTGACAACAAACACCACCAAAAGGCAGAATACAAGCATCCATCCGCAGAAGAACAGCCAGTTGACATCATAGAACAGATATTGGAAAATATTGCTTGTATTCCCACCCGGAATCACATCGGCATTGCTATAGTAAATCTTCGCTCCAAGACGTGTCAAGCCGATTACAAGGCCCGATATAAGACCCCACATACCACCTTGGGCGGTTGCACGTTTCCACAGTATGCCCATAAGGAACGCGGCAGCTATTCCAGGGGCAAGCACCGACTGTACGTCCTGAAGATAATTGTACAATACATCACCCACCGAACGCATGACAGGAATCCATAGAACTCCGAGCACCACGATTACAATCGTTGCCACCTGACCTATACGTACAAGTTTCTTAGGTGCGGTGTTAGGACGGTAACGCTGATAGAAGTCGATTGTAAACAAGGCCGCTGATGAATTGAACAATGAGGCAAGGGAGCTCATCAACGCGGCAAGGATACCACATACAATCAACCCCTTCACTCCGGCCGGCAATAGTTTAGCGACCAATGTAGGGAATGCAGCGTCAGGCGTAGATAGTTTGAACACCTCTCCATTAACGGTTATCCCTTCATGGCTTAACGCGAATGCAATCATACCCGGAATAAGGAACAGGAATACAGGGAGCAACTTGAGATAGGCCCCAAATATAGTTCCGCGACGCGCCTCCTTCTCGTTCTTTCCCGACAATACTCGCTGAACAATGAACTGGTCGGTACACCAGTACCAGAAACCGATTACGGCAGAGCCAATCAGAGCACCTAACCACGGAAAGTCGGGGTCTCGGTTGTCGCGTATTAGATTCGTCATTGTGTCTCCGTAATTATTGACGGTCTCAATCGAACATATACGCATCATTTCGTCCCAGCCCCCAAGGGCTTTCAGACCGAGCACAAGTATAATAAGAGAGCCCAACAGTAGAATCGGGGTCTGTAACACCGATGTATAAAGTACCGATTTCATACCTCCGACAATTGTATATATCGCCGTAATAAGCACCAATCCTATGGCGGCAATCCAGAAGAAGTCTATCCCCCACAAGGTCTCGATTCCGAAAACCTGTTGGAACACAAGGCCGCCGGCATAGACAGTGACAGCGACTTTGGTCAGAACATAGCTGATTAAAGAAATTACTGAAAGAATGGTCCTTGACTGAGGGTTGAAGCGTCTTTCAAGGAACTCCGGCATGGTGTATACCATTGAACGAGTATAGAACGGAACGAAAACCCATCCGAGAATCAATATCATCCAACCCTGGATTTCCCAGTGAGCCATCGCCATACCGCTTGAAGCCCCGGCCCCTGCAAGGCCTATGAGATGTTCCGAGCCTATGTTTGAAGCGAAGATGGATGCGCCTATCGCTATCCATGTCGCATCCTTGCCACCAAGAAAATAGTCGGCGGCATTGTTCTGTTTTTGGCGCATAACCCATACAATGATGCCTATTAAGGCGACAAAGAACAGAGCTATGACAATCCAATCAAGAAATTGCATAATGAAATGTTTATGGATTAATGATTTATGGTTAATCTGAACACGGAATGAGTCTAGGCATACATGCCTAGACTCCACTATCACTATTTTTCGATAGAAAATTTGTAGATACAGTGACTGTTATAAGTCTCTCCCGGATTAAGGACAACAGTCGGCCACTGCGGCTTATTAGGGCTATCGGGGTAATGCTGTGTCTCAAGACATATCGCCGAACGCTGATTATATACTTTCCCATTTTTCCCGGTTACACTGCCGTCAAGAAAATTACCGGTATATATCTGTATACCTGGCTCGTCGGTGAATACCTCAAGTGCGATTCCCGTCGCGGCATTCACCAGTTTAACGGCAGGCACATTTATATCCCCCTTAGAGTTCAGAACCCAGTTGTGGTCATATCCGTTACCGTTCTTAATCTGAACATAGTCAGACTGAATATCATCCGCTATTTTCTTTGGGGTGCGGAAATCCATCGGTGTATTCTCGACAGTAACAATCTCGCCGGTAGTCATGAAGGTACTATCCACCGGAGTGAAAGCGTCTGCATTTACCCATAGAACATCATCGGTTATTGCTGTTGACGGGTCACCTGAAAGATTGAAATAGGAATGATTGGTAAGATTGATTATGGTCTTCTTGTCAGTGGTGGCCTTATAAGCAATGTCAAGGGCATTGTCACCGGTAAGAGTATACGTCACGGTCGCGGTGACATTTCCCGGGAAACCGTTACCTCCATCGGTAGTGTTAATTGTGAGGGAGACTGTACTGTCATTCAATTGTTGAGCCTTGAATACACGGTACTGCCATCCACGTGACCCCATATCGGTACCACCATGTAGACAATGTCCGAAATTATTCTGTGGCAATTTAATCGTGTCTCCGTCAAGGACAAAGCGACCTTGGTTTATGCGATTGGCATATTGGCCTATTGTCGCTCCGAAATCACTTTTGTTGTTCTCAGGGAAATAAGACTGTATGCTGTCGAATCCGAGAACGACATCCACCATATTTCCGTTGCGGTCAGGTACTGATACTGATACAATGCGTGCCCCGAAATTAGTCACACAAACTTCCATCCCTTTTGAATTCTTCAAGACGTAGAGAGATGTCGAATCTCCGTCATAGATTGCTTCAAAATTCTTCGGATTTAATCCTGACTGTGTCAATATATTGCCATTTCCGCCATTACATCCGGCAATGGTCAAAGCGATGCCTCCGAGCAAGGAGAGTTTACCTAAATTTCTCATTTTCGGCAAGTTGTTAATTTATGATATTAGAAGTGATTAAAATTGTTTAAATGGATAAACGGGATTGTCTATAAATTGGGTGTAAAATTAACACCCATTCCCGGGATTATCAAATATATTTTTATGTTGTACAACATAAATTGAAGTCAGAACAAAAAGTTAATACCTAAATTTAGGCTGGCATTGGATGACAGAGGAACGCCCTGCTTGGCAAGTTTCCACGGAGTATGGTCTGAACCGACAAAGAAATTAAACCCTGTGACATGGAGATTAAGCATCCACCCGAAACTTGCCCCGAATGTTCCCATACCACCATTCACGCTTGCCGAGAAAATCTTGCATGGCGCGATATTTGCTGACAGCCTGAAATCAGTCCAGGTATATTCTCCTGAAATCCTGGTCGTATTCAGCAAACCCAGATTCAAACGGTTATAGAACGGCAAATCATATTGTGCCCCAATGTTCACAGTCGCGTTCAATGCCCTCGTGATTGACCCTTTGTCACCCATATCTTCCAGTTCATAGATTGCTGAGAGGTCATCACGGAGTTTATCCCATTCGTCATCGAATGTCGGCCCATTTTCAGCATTGTCGTTCGGCTCAAATGTATAACGGTCAGTATTCACTGTTTTTACACCGTTTGTCGAAGCTACCATATTATTCTTCCAGTTTATGAAGCCGAGGTCAAGGACAGCCGCACTCACCGTGAGACCTTTGACAGGTGTCTTATATACCACACCAAGGTCAAGACCAAGGCCGTACCCGTTAACTCCGAAATTATCCACATCTACCCCATTGACATACTGATGCCCGGTATTATCGTTAAGTTCGGTTTCATATTGAAGGCTTTTAATGCTCGCCTCAAGGTTGGCATTGGTGGTGACAGTCCAATAATCTTCTCCCAGTGATAGATTGGCTTCATTTATTTTAGTCTTGGCATAACCGGCTCCGACAAGGAATTTCAATGTCGCGCCAACACGTATATTGGAATTTATATCATGTGAATGACCTAACCCGATTTCGGCGTAGGCCGATGATGTCGCTCCAAGATTACGGATGTCGTATGTTTTATTGGTTAACCCTTCCTTCGCGAGCGAGAAGAACGCTTTCGGTATCATGATGTCAGCGTTTCCATTGACACTGACCGTGATTGTGTTATAGCCTCCCCATGCCTTGAACCCGGTTGACAGTATATTTGCCTTGAGATTTACACCGATACGATTTTTTTCTTCGATTTTATCAAGCATCTCCGATGCATTCACCCCGGGATTGAGGAATGTAGTTGTCTTCCCGTCAATGTTATATAGTACATCGGTTAGATGTAAATTCCCGTTCTCTGATATGTTAAAGTTGCTTAGTCCGGGCATTGAAACAAAGTTCTTGCTGTTCCCTATCGCGGGGTTCATTTGAAAGCGGTAGGTATAATCATCTACAAAATAGCCGCTTCTTGCATTCTGTGCCGTGACCGCAGTCACACTGAACGACATCACTGTCAATAGTAATGTCTTTTTTATATTAAGTATCATTTTAAAGTTCTTTTTCGTAATAACCTGAAACATTAGCGCGTATGTCTTTTAATGTTATGCCCATCTCCGGTGTCAGAGGATTCCCGGCAGAGTCCTTGGCGTTGCCTTTTGCGACAAATATAATGCCGTCAAGATGGCGTATCTCCCCTGACACAGTTATTTCAAGTCGCTGTCCATCGGCATTTGCCTCAAGTTTAGCACCTTCGATAGTCACGTTTCCGATTTGCTTACCATTTACATCGACAGGATAACCTGTGAAATCAAGCGCAATAGGGAGTTCGGATGTCGCAATGGCACTGACTTTCAATTTTTGGATTACGATATTATCGACATCCTCATCGTTCCATCCGTCCACGGCATCCCGATAATAAATTGTAGACCCATCGCCAAATGCAAGTGGTGAGTAGAACGTATAATTACCCTCGACCTTGCCCAAATCTCCTTTCAGATTGAAATCAATTACATGGCTTGGCGTTATTTCGGGAGAATCCAGTCTGATGTTGAGACGCGTTGGCAACCCATTCCCACTAAGGACATCTGACAACGATGTAAATGCAAAATATTTCGCTCCTGGATATGCGCCATACATCTCTGACGCCTTGACTTCATGCGGAGCAAGATATACGGCATTCCATCCGTTGTCACTTGCACCGACCGAGAAATATCCCGGAGCATCAAGTGAGTATTCCCCATACACGGTTCCACCTTTTCCGTATGAGATAATTGTCATTCCGGATTGTGCCTTTACATCCTTTTGAGCATATAACGGATTATATATGTTAAGATATATCTGCGGATTATAAATCCTGATATCCGTCCCTTCCTGTGTCAGGACATCAGGAAGGTCGTTTAGTTCCACATCCGAAATTCTGACCCCGTCAACACTATATTTCAAGTATCCTGTGAACGACCTTATGTTGATTTCAGAGATATCGTATGATGCCACCAAGTTGAGACTTGATGGAATTGATTGCCCGCTGATTATATCATTGGTGTTAAGTTCCAGTGTACCGGAGACTATCGACACTTTGTCGGAAAATGATACAGTGTGGGCGGCCGGGTCATAGAGAAGACCTGACTTCTTGTAATCAATACCTGTGACTGTATAAGAAAACGATAATGAATTGGAAGCCTTTGAATTCACTGTCCCAACGTCAAGGATACCTGTCATGGCATCATAACCCGTTGTACCTGACAATGTGAGTCCTTTAGGCAACTTTATCTTCAAGTCTTTGATAGATATTTTTCTGATGACATTTTCAAGCTGTGGAAGCGTTATTGTATAGGTTATAGTAAAGTCGGTTGAGACATTTTCTATTGAAACGATAGAACTGCTCACATTCCCGCCTAAACATGAAAACGAACTTTCAACCGTCTGTATCGGACATTCCAATGTCATTCCCGGCAAGGACGGGACAGTCCCAAGGTTCAACTGCATTGTATTCTGAGGGATTGACGGACTCGATATAACCACAGGGTCTATCACAATATTTTCAGAACTGAAACTACCGTCCTGTACCAATACGTATTGTCCGTCAATTTCCTTTATATTGCCATCAGGGTCAAGGTCGAGGATGTTGCCAAGTTTGATTTCCCCGAGGTTGACCGGTATGACCAAATCATCCACTTTGATTCTTGCCGTGGTGTCAATGTCTGACAAATCATAGTCGTTATCGATACAACCGGTAATCACACCACCTGTAAATAATAAGATTAATAACTTGTTTAAGGATTTCATTTGCAATGTGTGTAATTTTAAATATTCTATTTTATATTATTTTCTCCAGAAATCAGTCGTAAAAAGCAACAGGACAGTGAAAAGTTCCAGACGTCCTATAAGCATCACAAGCGACAGAATCCATTTACCGACATCAGGAATACCTATGAATGTGGCATCGACACCCATGATGTTTATACCGAGGCCGGCATTGCTGATACATGACAATGAGGTGAAGAATGAATGGCCTAAAGGCATGCCGAGAATTGTCAGCAATCCACTTGCCACCAACACTATCATGACATACAGACACAGGAAAGCGATTACCTTGGAAACAGTATCGGGTGATGCAACTTTATTGTTTACCCTCACATTCAGGATACTGTTGGGGTGCAGACAACGATATATTTCATTGCGTGAATGCTTTATCAACACTATGATTCGGTCGATTTTGGCTCCACCGCTTGTCGAGCCGGCACATCCACCCATAAACATCATGAGAAATACCAACAGTAACACAAAGTCCCCCCACATATTGACCTCCGGCACTGAAAAACCGGTCGAGGTCATCATTGAAACGACCTGAAACAATGGGTCTACCACTGAAGTCTCAATCGAGTGCACCGGGTTTCCTATATACGCGGCTATTGAAGTCATAAAGACAAGGACAATTATCGTCCCCATGAATATTCTAAACACCTGATTTTCACGGACTGCCTTAAATTGTCCTGTACCGACCTTGAATATCAATCCGAAATTGACGCCTCCCAGCACCATGAAAACAATAAATACAATTTTAATATATAACGAATCCCATGCGCCAATTCCGGCATCAGAGGTGCTTACACCACCTGTTGACATCACACTGAAAGCATAACATACGCTATCAAACAGGCTCATCGGGCCCATATAAAGCAACACAATGAGTATGCCGGTCAAAATAAAATAGACAAACCATAACCCCTTTGCAGTCTGGCTCACACGAGGACGGAGTTTTTCATGGGTAATACCTGTAACTTCAGCGTTGAACATCTGCATCCCCCCTGAATAATTCAACATAGGTATCACTGCAAGTGTGAACAGTATTATTCCCATACCGCCAAGCCATTCCATCAGACATCGCCACAGCTTCAATCCATGTGACAGATTATCAACCGAAACGTATGTCGATGCCCCCGTAGTCGTAAACGCTGAAATCGCTTCAAAAAAAGCATCGGTAAAACCAATCGGCGAAACTCCGAGCATGAACGGAATCATACCGCACAATGAAAAGAACACCCACACCGATGCTGTCAACAAGAAACCCTCTCGCTTACCCATGTCAGAACGGCCAGGCCTTATACAAAACGTCATAAGGACACCGACTGTCGCTGTGATGCACAATGCGATAGCAAACGCCTCCCAATCACTTTCCCCGTAATACAGGCATGTCAGTAATGGAACGACTAAAAATGCACTTTCAATCATCAGCAGCCATCCAATAACTCTAAGGAGCATCGCTATATTAAGTCGTGTGAGCCTCTTGAACATACCGCAGACCGTTTAGTTGAATAATCGTTCTATCTTGTGTATTGAACCCGCGAGACAGAATACAAGTACGTGGTCTCCGGCCTGTATGGTAGTGTTTCCCGTTACAAGTTGGCCATGTCCGTCACGTATCAGTCCGGCAATAGTCATGCTTCGGGACAGGTTCAGGTCTTTTACCGGTGCCTTGGTTATTTTAGACTTTGGTTTGACTTCGATTTCAGCGACCTCGGCATCGGCAAGGGCCAGGCACTTGGACGATGACGAGTCTGCGTCAAGAAGCATCTGGAATATCTTGCTTGATGCCAACAGTTTCTTGTTGACAATCGTGCCGATATTCAACCCTTCAGCCTCGGAGATGAACTGTATGTTCTCAACCTCGGCAATTGTCTTGGGCACACCAAACTCCTTTGCCGACAAACATGATAATATATTGGTCTCGGAACTGTCGGTGAGGGCTATAAATGCGTCCATATCGCTTATACGTTCCTCCTTAAGCGTGTCTATATCCCGGGCATCACCACACACGATGTCGGCGTCAGGCACTTTCTCCGACAATTTAAGACATCTTTCTCGACTTATTTCTATTATCTTGAAACGATACCGTTCCCCGGCCATCTTGACAAGCCTGACCGCGATGCGACTCCCGCCCATTATCATGACTTTCTTTATCGGCCGGTGACGTTTCCCGCATAACTCAAGCAATTCATTCACATCGTCACGACGGGTCGTGAAATACAATATATCATTGGATTTTATATAGTCATCACCTCTCGGAATAATAGTCTCGTGATTGCGTTTGATTGCAGACACATGAAAATTGTGCTGCATCGCAGCGAGTTCCTTGAGCTGCATTCCAATCAAACGTGCGTTATCTCGTAACTTAACTCCGACAAGGATAATTTCACCGTCATGAATCTCAAACCAATGCCTTACCCAGTTACGTTCAAGAGCCGTAACAATTTCTGATGCCGCAAGATATTCCGGGTATATGAGTGAGTTTACACCGAGACGGGTGAAGAAATCGCGGTTATCATTGGTCATATACTCATAATTGTCTATGCGTGCCACTGTGCGTTTCGCACCAAGGCTTTTGGCGATAGCGCACGATGTGACGTTGCGTGTCTCGAACGGAGTGACCGCGATAAACAGGTCACAGTTTTCGACACCGGCGTTTCGGAGGGCATCAAAAGATGTCGGACTACCCCTGAATGTCATCAGGTTATAGTTGGAACTTATGGCATCGAGTTTCGATGAATCGTCATCGACCAGCACTATATCCTGTTCCTCGCGTGAAAGCAGCTTGGCAAGATGTGAACCGACCTCTCCGGCACCAGCGATTACGATTTTCATTCCGTCAGTTTTTTAGCGTTGACAATTGATTTATATATCGACTCTGAATCCATACCGCACATTTTGCGCAATTCCTTTATAGAGCCGTGTGGCACAAATACATCAGGTATTCCTATCTTCGTGACAGGCACGGAATGTCCGTGTACAATCATCCAATCAGTCACGACCGACCCGAGACCGCCTACGACAGATGCGTCCTCGACAGTTATAACCGGCATTCCGCTCATCGCGACCTCGTTCAATATATCTGTGTCAATTGGTTTCAGGAATACCATGTCATAATGTGCCACCGATATACCGGCAGCATTGGCTTTCTCAATGGCTGAAGAAACCTCTGTCGCAATCGGGCCTATTGACAACACTGCGACATCTTTCCCTTCGGCGAGTTTATCGCCTTTACCTAACGGCATCCTGACCATTGGTTTACGCCAGTCTATCACACTACCACGCCCTCTGGGATAACGTATCGCCATCGGCCCTTTGATTTCATCGCCGAGGGAGGTAAACATCAGATTGCGTAACGACACCTCGTCCCGTGGAGAAGCGACAGTCATTCCGGGAATTGAATTCAGGTATGCAAGGTCAAACTCGCCATGATGCGTGGCTCCGTCCTCCCCCACCAACCCGGCCCGGTCGATGCAGAACACCACAGGAAGACGCTGTAGGGCGACATCGTGGATTATATGGTCGTAGGCACGTTGCAGGAATGAAGAATATATCGCCACAAAAGGGCGCATGCCGTCTTTAGCCAATCCGCCAGCAAATGTCACCGCGTGCCCCTCTGAAATTCCGACATCAAAAGTCCGCCGGGGATAAACCTCCTGTAAACGGCTCATTGAAGTCCCTGACGGCATTGCGGCGGTTATGCCGACAATCAATGGATTATCATTGGCGAGTTCAACAAGAGTTTCACCAAATACATCCTGGAACTTTGGCGGTTTACCGGCTGCATCCTTTTCTCTGACACCGGTCTCCGGGTCAAACTTCCCGGGCGCATGCCATGCCGCCGGATTCTCCTCGGCCGGCTTGAACCCTTTCCCTTTGATAGTCCGTAAATGCAATATACGAGGGCCTTCCATATCCTTGATGTCTCGCAACACCTTGACAACACGGTCTATGTCATGGCCGTCAAAAGGTCCGAAATATCTGATGTTCAATCCTTCGAATATGTTTTGCTCATTTGACAACAACGCTTTAAGACTGTTATTGAACCTAAGGATTGAACCTCGTTGACGGTCCGACACGAGATGTAACCTGCGAAGCAATCTATACAGTCTGTACCTCAATGTATTATAGCCTCTCGATGTTGTCATGTGGGCCAGATAGGAGTTTAACGAGCCGACATTACGGTCTATCGACATGTCGTTGTCGTTAAGTATTATAAGGAGATTATTAGGCGTATTAGCCGCATTGTTTATCCCCTCGAACGCAAGTCCCCCGCTTATCGAGGCATCCCCTATCACCGCCACGACATTACGTCTCGGCTTGTCTTTATGCAATTCAGATGCCACCGCCATACCTAATGCAGCAGAAATTGAATTGGAGGCATGTCCTGCACTGAATGTGTCATATTCACTCTCATCAGGGTTGGGAAAGCCACTGATTCCACCGAACTTACGGTTAGTCTCAAACCTTTCACGCCGTCCGGTCAGCAATTTATGCCCGTAAGCCTGGTGCCCGACATCCCACACGATGCGGTCATACGGGGTATTGAATACATAGTGTAAGGCCACCGTAAGCTCCACCGCCCCCATGCTTGACCCGAAATGCCCCGGGTTATGGCATAGTGAGTGTATCAGGAATTCACGTATCTCGGTACATAACCGGGGTAATGCTTCCTGTGGAAGTCGACGTAGGTCGGCCGGAGAGTTTATGTGGTCAAGCAAAGACTCATCTTTAAGGCTATCGCCTGTTTCGCTATTTGCTTCCTGACTTTTTATTTTTGCCATTTTTAATGTACTTTTTATAAAGAGGCACAAAGACAATGATGCCGGATGCAACGATGACAAACAGCACTTTAAGCGTGAACGGTTGTGATGTCACGACAAGATAGCATAATGCAAGCCACAGGATTACGAGGCACGTAAATCGAAAAATCTGCTGTCCGTTCATCAGGTATACATGATAAATATCGGCAAATTTAATGAAAATTTTGTAAATTTGCCGTCTCTTATTACAACTACCGCACAACATGGCACAAAAACCTTCTATACCCAAAGGAACACGTGACTTCACCCCGGTGGAGATGGCACGTCGCAATTATATCTTCGACACTATCCGTGACGTATTTCATTTGTATGGGTTTCAACAGATTGAAACCCCCGCAATGGAAAATCTATCGACCCTTATGGGAAAATATGGGGAGGAAGGTGACAAACTGTTGTTCCGTATTCTGAATTCAGGCGACTTTCTCCGTGGGGTGGATTCAGGGATTCTTGACGGAGAGAACTGCCAGAGGATTGCATCCTGTATTTGCGAAAAAGGATTGAGATATGACCTGACAGTCCCATTCGCCCGTTTTGTCGTAATACACAGGAATGAACTTCAATTTCCCTTCAAACGGTTTCAGATACAGCCGGTATGGCGTGCCGACCGACCGCAAAAAGGACGTTACCGTGAATTCTACCAATGCGATGCCGATGTCATCGGTTCTGACTCTCTGCTGAATGAAGTCGAACTGCTACAACTCATTGACGAAGTGTTTTCCCGATTGGGGATAAGGGTCGCCATAAAACTCAATAACCGTAAAATCCTTGCCGGAATAGCCGAACTTATAGGATTCCCTGACAAAATCGTGGACATAACAGTCGCTATCGACAAGATTGACAAAATAGGGCTTGACAAGGTCAATGAGGAACTGCTTGAGCGTGGAATATCAAGTGACGCGGTTGCGAAACTCTCCCCTATCCTACTAATCAATGGAACTCTTGAGGAGCGGCTTCAACAGCTTGCATCATTATTGGCAGGAAACGAGACCGGGAATAAAGGTGTGGATGAACTCCGCGAGGTGATAGACGGTGTGGCCGCGCTCGGTCTTCGCGCCGAGCTTGAACTTGATGTATCATTAGCTCGCGGTCTAAACTACTACACCGGAACAATCATTGAGGTGAAAGCTCTTGATGTCGAAATAGGCAGTATAACCGGCGGTGGCCGTTATGACAACCTGACCGGGATATTTGGCATGCCCGGGGTATCGGGAGTCGGGATATCATTCGGTGCCGACCGCATATATGACGTGCTGAACACATTGGACTTATACCCCAAGGATGCACTCGCCGCTCCGAAAGTCATGTTTACAAACTTCGGAGACAAGGAGGCTGCGGCATCGATGAAGATGATGTCCGCCATAAGAAAAGCCGGAATCCCGGCTGAGATATTCCCTGATTGTGCCAAGATGAAAAAACAGATGACGAGGGCCAACATGCTGTCGATTCCCTACGTCGCCATTGTGGGCGAAACCGAACTTGAACAAGGATTTGTCACACTAAAAGACATGAAGACAGGGGAACAGCGGCTTTTGACAGTAGACGAAGTGATAGAAATCCTGAAACAGTGAAAGTAAGATAGCGTTAAAAGTAGACACAATCAGATTATCGCATAGAGTCAAGGGTGTCAAGCATCGCCACAAGTTTACCCCTGATGTCGCGCAACCTCACCACTACGTCATATCTACGTGAAACACCTTCCCGGTTGTTACGCAGCTGCTCTTGAGCGGCTGCGAGTTTCAGTCCCTTCTCCTTTACCATGTAATGGAGCATACGTATCTTCTCAATATCATTGGGGGTGTACAATCTCACGCCGTTGTCATTGCGTTTGGGATGAAGTATCGTAAATCGGCTTTCCCAATAACGAAGTGTCGGGGCCGGAATATCTAATATTTCGGCCACTTCGTTTATTTTATAATATTTCTTGTTCAGTTCGTCTTTTTTCATTATCATCTTTCATTCGTTTTGCAAATATAATAAATAAGGTGTAATTTTGCAGCCGAATTTGAGAAGTTAATACCAAAAATATAGATACAATGCTGACAGCAAAAGAAATTAGGGAGTCTTTCAAAAACTTCTTTGAGTCCAAAGGACACAAAATTGTTCCATCGGCCCCCATGGTAATAAAGGATGACCCCACCCTGATGTTCACAAATGCCGGTATGAACCAGTTCAAGGACATTATCCTCGGGAATAAGTCAGCCAAATATAATCGTGTCGCCGATTCACAGAAGTGTCTGCGTGTCAGTGGCAAACACAATGACCTTGAGGAGGTGGGCATGGACACCTACCATCACACGATGTTTGAGATGCTTGGCAACTGGTCTTTCGGCGATTATTTCAAGAAAGAGGCAATTGACTGGGCCTGGGAATATCTCGTTGATGTGCTTAAACTTGACCCCTCCCGTCTTTATGCGACGGTCTTTGAAGGAGCGACCGATGAAGGCCTTGAACGTGATAACGAAGCCGCCGGTTACTGGGAGGGGCATCTGCCCGAATCCCATATTATCAACGGTAATAAGCATGACAATTTCTGGGAGATGGGCGACACCGGCCCTTGCGGCCCTTGCTCCGAAATCCACATAGACCTCCGTCCCGAGGATGAACGCTCCAAGGTCGATGGCGCGTCACTTGTCAATCATGACCACCCTCAGGTCATTGAGATATGGAACCTCGTGTTCATGCAGTTCAACCGAAAGGCCGATGGCTCGCTTGAACCGCTACCTGCACGGGTAATTGACACCGGCATGGGATTTGAGCGGTTGTGCATGGCATTGCAAGGCAAGACCTCCAACTACGACACTGACGTGTTCACCCCGCTCATAAATAAAATCGCGCAACTGTCAGACAAGAAATACGGGAACAACGCGAAGGTGGACATCGCAATGCGTGTGATTGCCGACCATGTGCGCACCATCGCATTCTCCATAGCCGATTCACAGCTGCCGGGTAACGCCAAGGCCGGCTATGTAATAAGACGCATCCTTCGCCGTGCCGTAAGATATGCCTATACATTCCTCGGTCAGAAACAAGCGTTCATGTACCGCCTTGTAGACACCCTGATAGATTCTATGGGGGACGCCTACCCTGAACTCAAGGCACAACGTGAACTGATAATGAAAGTGATTAAGGAGGAGGAGGATTCGTTCCTTAGAACCCTTGAAAACGGTATAAAACTTCTTGATTCATCCATCGCTATGGCCCGTAAAGACGGAAAGGATGAAATCTCCGGGAAAGAGGCATTCATTCTATATGACACTTACGGCTTCCCTCTCGACCTTACCGAACTGATATTAAAGGAGAACGGCATGACTCTTGACAAGGATGGATTTGATAAAGAAATGCAGGCGCAAAAAGAACGTGCACGTGCCGCAGCCGCCGTTGAAGCCACCGATTGGGTCATTGTCCGTGAAGGCGAACCTGTCTTCGTTGGATATGACACGATGTCAACGCCAACAACGATATTGCGATATCGCAAGGTGAAACAAAAGAAAGGCGAATTTTATCAGATTGTCCTTTCCGAGTCTCCGTTCTACGCCGAAATGGGTGGACAAGTGGGCGACAGTGGTTGGCTTGAGAATGAAACTGAAAAAATTGAGGTATACGACACTAAGCGTGAAAATGGCATGGCGGTGCACCTGACACACAAGATGCCCGAAGATGTCACTACCATATTCCAAGCCTCAATCAACGAAGAAAACCGGCTTGCGACATCATGTAACCACTCGGCGACACATTTGCTTCATCAAGCCCTACGTGAAGTCCTGGGCACACATGTCGAACAAAAAGGTTCGTTCGTCTCGCCTGATATGTTACGTTTCGACTTCTCCCACTATCAGAAATTGACACCTGAAGAACTCAACCAAGTTGAACGTCTTGCCAATAAACGCGTCCGTCAGGCAATCCCATTGTGTGAACATCGCACGATGCCCATTGCCGAAGCACAGAAATTAGGAGCGATGGCCCTTTTCGGTGAGAAATATGGTGATGAGGTGCGTGTTATCCGATATGGCGATTCTATCGAATTGTGCGGTGGCACACATGTGGCCAACACCGGCAACATCGGTATGATAAAAATCATTTCCGAAAGTTCAATCGCCGCCGGTATACGCCGCATCGAGGCAATCACCGCCGAGCGTGTCGAGAATGCAATTAAAGAAACCGGCGATGTTCTTAAACAAATCGGTGCAATGTTGAACAATGCCCCCGATGTCCTGTCGGCGTTGCGTCGTTCCATTGAGGAAAATTCACAACTTCGCAAACAAGCCGAAGAATATTTCAATGAGCGTGTCAAGAATTTCACTCGCGAAGCGCTTGATGAAAGCAAGACAATCAATGGCGTCAAAGTTGTAAAATTCGTTGGCGCACGTATCCCCGATATTGTCAAGAATGTTGCGTTTGGCGTTCGACGCGAATCGACTGTCAAGACAGCATTTATCGGTGCCACTGTAGATATTACCGGCAAGCCATTGTTGACCCTTATGTTGACTGAAGACCTTGTCTCGTCAGGGTTAAATGCGTCACAGATTGTCCGCGAGGCGGCTAAGAACATCAAAGGTGGCGGTGGAGGCCAGCCAGGATTCGCACAAGCGGGTGGCAAGGATAAAGACGGATTAACCCAAGCCTACGAATACATGGTTGACACAATTATCAATCATTAAAAAACTGATTAAAGGCAATGCGCCCCGACCTTTTAAAAGGTCGGGGCGCATTGCCTTTTCTAATAAGTCTAATAAAATTACTTATTGACCTAAGTATGTCTTAAGCAGACGGCTCTTTTGCCCTTTCAGGCGACGGATTGCCTTCTCCTTGATTTGACGTACACGTTCTCGTGTAAGGTTAAACTTGGCACCAATCTCCTCAAGAGTCATTTCCTGACATCCTATGCCGAAAAACATTTTCAATATTTCACGCTCGCGCTCATGAAGTTGCCTTAACGCACGGTCGACCTCTTTTGACAACGATTCCTGGGTCAACGTCGAGTCAGCACTGGGACTGTCGTCATTAGTGAGCACATCAAGCAGACTGTTATCCTCACCCTCTACAAAAGGTGCGTCCACTGATATGTGACGACCTGAAACCTTGAGGGTATCCGCAATCTTGTCCACGGGCACATCAAGACGTTCAGCAAGTTCCTCGGGAGAGGGACGACGCTCGTTTTCTTGCTCAAACTTCGACAGTGCCTTGGTGATTTTGTTTAACGAACCTACCTGATTAAGGGGAAGCCGCACAATGCGTGACTGTTCCGCAAGTGCCTGAAGTATCGACTGGCGTATCCACCAGACGGCATAGGAAATGAACTTGAAACCGCGGGTCTCATCAAACTTCTGCGCTGCCTTGATAAGTCCAAGGTTACCTTCATTAATCAGGTCAGGCAAGCTAAGACCTTGGTTTTGGTATTGCTTGGCAACCGACACTACAAACCTTAAATTTGCGCATGTAAGTTTCTCGAGTGCCTTTTCATCGCCCTGTCTTATTCGCTGGGCCAGTTCGACTTCCTCCTCTACAGAGATAAGTTCCTCACGACCGATTTCCTGCAAATACTTATCAAGCGATGCGCTCTCGCGATTGGTGATAGACTTAGTAATCTTTAGTTGTCTCATTGTCCTATTTGGAGATTTAACATGCAAAATTAACTAAAAATCATGAATAAGCCAAGGTCTAATGGCTCTTTTCACAATAATTAAGTACATAGACAATAACGCTCCGCCAAGTCATTTTAGTTTTCCGGCGGAGCGTTATTTAACCATTAAAGTGTGTATTTCACATCATTTGTATTTAATCCATTTTGCAAGGTCCTTGATATTAGGTTTCTTACCATGCATGAAAATACCGACACGATATATTTTGGCTGCCACCCACACCATTCCAAGGAACGACAGGAAAAGCACCACCGCCGAAACTATAATTTCCCATTCAGGGATTCCCGAAGGTATACGTGACATCATGACCATCGGTGATGTGAACGGGACAATCGACAGCCAAAAGGCAAGTGACGTGTTGGGGTCTGCCGCCGCCATTGTCGAGACTATCAGGCCAATCAATACCGGCATCACCACAATAAATGACAACTGACCCGCATCCTGAACATTATCAACCGAAGCACCGATGGCTG
Organism: uncultured Muribaculaceae bacterium; assembly: GCA_947628305.1. Taxonomy (GTDB): domain Bacteria; phylum Bacteroidota; class Bacteroidia; order Bacteroidales; family Muribaculaceae; genus HGM05190. Next base: position 244,684 of record CANQZG010000003.1, read on the forward strand.
CATACATCGTGGCATAGAACAGGAATCCACCTATAAGGAACAGTGTCATCCACCCGAATATTTTCAATATAAAACCAACATTCCCGAGCAGCGACACACCCTGAATCGCAGCAAGTTCATCACCGGAGTATAATGACATGTCAAGAGTCCCGGCTTGCAATTGGCTCACTTCATTCATGGCCTCGGCCGGCATTATGACAGGGAACAGGAACGCAGCAAGTGCGGTCATAAGCACACACCACAACAATATCTGCGTCACGGCCACAAGCCCGATACCGAGAATCTTCCCCATCATGAGTTGTGTTGGCTTGACCGATGAGACAACCACTTCAAGCACACGATTGTTCTTCTCCTCGATAATGCCGTTCATTACCATTTGTCCGTACAGCAACAGGAACATATAAAGGATGAATGTCAATACCATCCCGACACCATAGCTAACACCGGCCGAGGCCGTGGAATCATCACCTTCACGGTCAGTCCGGACGGTATTTATTGTGACATCACTTTGAACCTCCTTCAATATCTCATCAAGATTCTCGATGTTATACTGTTTAAGTCGTTCGGTCTCGACTATGTCATTAATCTGACGTGAGATATTTGATTCAAGCGACATCGATGACGGGCCGTTGCTGTAAAGTTGGATAACCGAACGTCCTGACACCACTGAATCAGGTATCAGCACTATGGCATCGAAATCGCCATGGGCGACAAGTGTATCAACAGGTAGCGATGCTGTCTTGAACGTGACCTCCTCGTCACTTGTAAGCCGTGGCGCCACTAACCCCGAACGGTCTTCAACATAGACGACCTTGCTGTCGGGCGATGCAAACATCATTATCAGAGCCGGAGCCGCCATCAATAACAGCATTAATACCGGCATCAGTATCGTGGTGATAATAAAACTTTTCTTTGAGACGCGTTCAAAATATTCACGTCCTATTATCAAGCCAATCTTGGATTTCATCGATTCTTCTCGTTGGATTCTACAGTATGGATAAATATTTCATTAAGCGATGCTTTCGAGACATTGAATCCTCTTAATTCGGTTGCATCATTTGCAGCTGAAATCAAATCATGCAGCCTGACTCCGGGATTTAATCTCAATTGCAGTTGCTTCAACTCTTTGTCTCTGTCAGATAGGAGAAACTCTCCCGCAAGCGACTCGACCGATTCCATAAGCGCGCGGGCATCTCCCTTGAAATCAATGGTATATCGGCCCTTGCCAAATCGCTCCCTTATATCGTTGACGTTACCCGAAAGAATATTATGCCCCTTGTTTATGAGGGTTATGTCATCACATATCTCCTCGACCGATGACATGTTGTGTGACGAAAATATGACTGTCGAGCCATTGTCGCGCAATCCCAATATCTCCTCTTTCAGGAGATTGGCATTAATGGGGTCAAAACCCGAAAAAGGCTCGTCAAAAATCAGCAATTTAGGTCTATGAAGCACCGTCACGATAAACTGCACCTTCTGCGCCATACCCTTGGACAATTCTTCAACTTTCTTATTCCACCAGTCGGAGATTCCAAACTTGTCAAACCATTCCTTGAGTTGCCGTGTCGCATCAGCCTTTGACAGACCTTTTAACCGAGCGAAAAATATTGCCTGCTCTCCCACTTTCATTTTCTTGTACAGTCCACGCTCCTCGGGAAGATAGCCGATATGCTCGACATCGGCCTGGGTCAAGGGATGGCCATCAAATGTCACTGTCCCCTTATCAGGCGCAGTGATGTGGTTTATTATTCTTATCAAGGTTGTCTTTCCAGCCCCATTAGGCCCCAGCAGACCATAAACCGAACCTTTCGGAACCTCGATTGACACATCGTCAAGAGCGATATTCCCGCCGGCGTATGCTTTTGTGATGTTGTTAGCTGTCAGTAAATTCATTATAGTCTATTAACGGTTACATTCTTAGAGTATGTTTGGATTTAACAGTCGAATTTTTATAGGCAGATTTCGAGTCAGTTCCGGGTCTCCGAACGAGGAGTGTATCGAGATACATGACGAGCGAGAGACACGGAAATGGCCGGAAGATGCCGTCAAGGAGTCATATATGCGGTCTCTTGAACGCTTTTGTCCCTTTGCCTCGGTCACGATGCCCGCATCGCTCCCTCGGCTGCATGACCAAAATCATTCCAAGACTCCGCATAAAAATTTCTGACTGTTAATTCCAAACATACTCTTATATGACGCACAAAAGTACAAAAAATTGCAGGGAAACCTCATTTTTATCGAGGTTTCCCTGCAATATGCCAATTAAAGTGCTAATAATCAATCAGACAGGTCAATAGCGTATGGAACTTTCTTTCCAGTCGGATATATACCCACAATGAACATCATCTTATTGGAATCATCCCCCTGCATAATAGAGTTATACAGCTTCTTCATTTCTTCCTGATTGTTGACTCTTGTACCGTTCACTTCAAGGATTATACATCCATCTTTGATTCCGGCACGCTTGAACTTACCATCTTTAAGGTCGGTCACCTGTATACCATGATTCAATCCAAGCTGCTTCAGAGTCTCCTCCGAAGCCGGTTTAAAAGAGCACCCCAAGTCGTCAAATGTACCGGCTTTGGTAATCGATGTGCTTCCCTGAGAATTAAGAAGTGTGACCTCGGTTGTCTTCTTTGTATTGTCACGGATATATGTCACTTTGACCTTATCGCCCGGGGCATGACGGCTGACAAGTTCCTGTAGTTGAGCCGTGTTGCGTGTTGGCGTTCCATCTATGGCAATAATAACGTCCCCCTCCTTGAGACCTGCGCTCTTTGCAGCCGAACGCTCGCTTACCGACCCCACGTAAACACCATCGAATACAGCTGTAATGCCCTTTTCTTTTGCAAGTTTAGACGTCAGGTCTGAAATCCCGATTCCAAGCAATGCACGTTGAACCGTGCCGAACTTCTGCAAATCGTTCACAACCTTAGTGACAATTGACGTAGGGATTGCAAATGAATAACCCGCATAATTACCAGTCTGGGAGTATATCGCCGTATTGATGCCTATAAGTTCGCCATTCAAGTTAACGAGTGCACCACCTGAATTACCGGGGTTCACGGCCGCATCAGTCTGGATATACGACTCGATTCCCATGGGGCGACTATGTGCGGCCGATGCAATGCTTCGGGCCTTTGCACTCACGATGCCGGTTGTAACCGTCGATGTAAACCCGAATGGATTACCTACCGCAAGAACCCATTCACCGACTTTTAAATTGTCACTGTCCCCAATAGGTATGACCGGGAGATTATTCTCTTCTATTTTAATAAGGGCAAGGTCTGTTGTCGGGTCTGTGCCGATAACCTTGGCATTGAACGAACGGTTGTCATTCAGCGTGACCTCAAGCCGTTCAGCACCATCAATAACATGGTTGTTGGTGACAATATAACCGTCCTGACTGATTATGACACCTGAACCGAGGCCAAGCTGCTGTTGCTGCTCCTCCTTGTCTTCAGGGGTCTGGTCGCGAGGTTCCTGACGGTTGCGCGGTGTTCCACCGAAAAAATATTCGAAGAACGGGTCATTGAAAAACTCAAAACCGCCCCCTCCGCGAGAGTTATTGCCGTAGCGGCTACGCGGGGTGGCAAAACTCTTTATACTGACCACACCATTGATAGTGGATTCCGCAGCCTTGGTGAAATCAGTCCCGACATCGGGTCTTTGGCTGACAGTCGTGAATTTACCACCTTGGGTATCGTCATGCTGGGCACAGGCAATACCGCCCAAAATCGCGAGAGAGGAAATTCCAATTGTTATTTTTGAAAATAGTGTCATATTACTTTTAATTTTCAGTTTTATATCTGTTAGACGGCAAATCTGATGCTATATTACATGGATTGTCATCGATAATCGACAAGATTAAAATATTTTAATACCAATCACCGGGGTTTTAATAGATTTTTGCGAATATGGCACAAAATTCATGACATCGACACTGCCAGTATATTCTGCATTTTTCGTAAATTTGCCAAGAATGTCATCAATGCTTCTCTCTATGTCATTATCACGTCGTAAATTAACTGCAATATCAACTGTCATAATTGTCATGCTGACAGTGTGTTCATGCTCATCGCTCACTCACACAAGCAAGGGAGCATTGGTAAAACGTAAAACTACCACATCGACTACAGTACAAAAAAAGCCATCCGTTTCTCAACATATATCCCCTCCCAGCCATCTTCCTCAACCGTCCCGCGCACTTCTTTCAGAAGCAAACAAATGGCTTGGCACCCCCTATCAATGGGGCGGTAATGACCGTAACGGCGTAGACTGTTCAGGCTTTGTCCTGAAAGTATATCTCAACGCCCTTGGTATAAAACTGCCACGTACATCGGCCACACAGCATGAATATTGCTCGTCAATATCCAAAAGCAACCTTCAACCGGGCGACCTTGTATTCTTTGCCACAAACAAGAAACATGACGGGGTATCCCATGTCGGCATGTACATAGGCGATGGCAAGATGGTACATGCATCCTCAAGTCGCGGTGTCATAGTCAGCGCACTCGATGAGACTTATTATACCCGTACATATTTTGGCGCGGGACGTGTAGAACGTTATTATGCGATGCTTGATAAAAATCCCGCCGTAAAGACCAATGATAAACGACAATCAAAACCGTCAATTCAAAACGATAATACTGTCGCCACGTCAACATCAACGATAAGGTATGAAAAAGCGACCTCTCTGCCTAAACGTAAAAAGCCGGAAACAACAGATACACCCTCAACCAACGCCGGTGGCGACCTTGTTGCGTCAACCTCGGGCAATCCAATCCATTCGTCCGTAGGGTCATCAATCCCGTCAAAAAACATTTCGACCGATGATGCCCGCGCAATGGTGCTCGACAATATAATCGAACAAAAAGTTGATTCAATATTCACAACATCGAGGAATGTGCCGGAACCTTGACCGTAGAAAATCCCCGGAAATACGTGACTTCGGCCGTCTTGAATTGCCGACACCGTCAGTATCCACTCTTGACAACGGGGCAAAACTGACAATCCTTGACCGTGGGCAACAGGATATCAACCGCGTATCCATTGTCTGTCGCGGAGGTTCAACCGAAGCCCCCTCCCCTGCAATCGCCACAATTATGCCTGAACTGATGCGCGAAGGCACCTCAACGATGACAGGACGGGAGATAGCCGAAATAATGGACATGAACGGTGCATGGTTTAAAACCGTAACCCACAGCCACCATACAGCCATGGTGCTGCACTCGTTGAATTCCCGCTTTAACGATGTATTAGACATGATGGTATCAATGTTGTTTCAGCCGACATTCCCTCAAAAAGAATTAGACATTCTTACAGAAAAAGCCGCATGCAAGATTGAGATTGAACAAAAAAAGATGTCCTACCTTGCAGCCAAAGAAATGACACGGCTTTTAGCCGGTCCGGGCCATCCCCTATCCCGTTTTGAGATACCTGAAGAGATTCGAGCCATTTCTCGAGACGAAATATTATCGTGGCATCAGCAATGCGCCACCACCTATGGCATCAACGTATTCGCCACAGGCCGAATCACAGCTGAAATGGAAAATCATCTCATAAATGCCTTGTCACAATTAAAACCCGGTGCAGATTGTGCTAATATTAATGAGACACCGTTTTCCCCACAGAAACCGACCGACACTGTCATCATTAAACGTCCCGATTCAATGCAAAGCGCCATAAAAATGGCCATCCCGTCAATTGGAAGGCAACATCCCGACTATGTTCCACTTCGGCTTACCGTAATGGCTTTAGGGGGATATTTCGGCAGTCGTCTGATGCTCAACATACGTGAAGACAAAGGATATACCTACGGTATCGGGGCTGCATTGCTCGGATACCGTAACGAGAGCACCATTGAAATCTCCACCGAGTGTGCCAACAGATATGTCCCGACAGTAATTGAAGAAATCAAGACCGAATTGGAACGCATCAAAAAATCGGAAACATTTACCGATGATGAAATGGAAAGGATGCGCCGTCATGCAATGACTCTTCTTGCATCCACCCTTGACACACCTTTCTCGGTAATGGATTATTACGAGACGACCCTTTATGCGGCTACCCCGTCTGACTACTTTGAGCAACAATATGATGCGATTGTGTCACTCACTCCCGACGTAATTGCAACCATGGCACATCGATATTTCAATCAGGAACACATGTACATCGTCATTGCCGGGAATCCTGACGGTTATTAGAGCATCCTCTTAAAAAATCGCTTGTATATGCGATTTTTTTTTTCGAAATTTGCACAAAATTTGACAAACACAGAATTTCTAACTATAAATATTATAAATAAATGAAAAAGAGTGCCTTGCAAAAGGCTCGCGCAGCCTATCGCCCTAAGTTGCCTATCGTGCTGACGAGTGCTGTTAAAGCTGTAGAGGGAAAACCGACCGAATCTGTCGCCGACCGCGAAGATATTAAAAAACTATTTCCGAACACATACGGTCTTCCCGAATTGCGTTTTGAAAAGAACGACTCACCCAAAGCCACAAAACCATTAAATGTCGGCGTCATCCTGTCCGGCGGACAGGCCCCCGGTGGTCATAATGTTATTTGCGGACTTTTTGACGGAATCAAAAAAATCAATCGCGAGAGCCGTCTGTACGGCTTCCTGATGGGACCCGGTGGATTTGTCGACCACAAATACATCGAACTGACCGCCCCAGTGATTGACGAGTACCGTAATACCGGAGGCTTTGACATCATAGGTTCAGGACGCACCAAGCTGGAGACCAAGGAACAATTTGATAAAGGCCTTGAAATCCTGAAAGAACTGAACATTCAGGCTCTCGTCATCATTGGCGGTGACGATTCCAACACCAATGCCGCGATACTGGCTGAATATTATAAGGAAATCAATGCCGGAATACAGGTTATCGGATGTCCTAAAACAATTGACGGAGACCTCAAGAACGAGGTGATTGAAACATCTTTTGGATTCGACACCGCGACTAAAGTATATTCCGAAGTAATCGGTAACATCCAAAGAGACTGCAACTCAGCAAAGAAATACTGGCACTTCATCAAACTCATGGGACGTTCGGCTTCACACATCGCCCTTGAGTGTGCACTGCAGACCCAGCCTAACGTATGTATTATATCGGAGGAAGTCGAGCAGAAAAACATGACCCTCGCCGATGTAGTCGATTACATCGCAGGTATCGTTGCTGAACGAGCTAAAAACGGCAATAACTTCGGCACAGTCCTAATCCCCGAAGGTCTAATTGAATTCATCCCTGCGGTAAAGAAACTTATCGCCGAGCTCAATGACATGCTCGCGGCACATGCCGAGGAATTCGCCACGCTCGCCTCTGAAAAACAGCGCGAATATGTAATCGAAAAGCTGTCTCCCGAGAATTCCGCGACCTATTCATCATTACCCGAGGGAGTCGCACGTCAGCTGACCCTTGACCGAGACCCCCATGGCAATGTGCAGGTTTCACTTATCGAAACCGAAAAACTATTGTCAGAAATGGTGGGTAAACGTCTCGAACAGATGCGTGCCGAAGGGAAATATAACGGCAAATTCTCGGCACTACATCACTTCTTCGGTTATGAAGGACGATGCGCCGACCCCTCTAATTTTGATGCCGACTATTGTTACGGACTCGGATACAATGCCGCCAACCTGATTAATGCGGGTGTGACCGGTTATATGTCATCGCTCCGCAACCTGGTTAAACCTTCGGTTCAGTGGATTGCCGGCGGTATACCCATCACCATGATGATGAACATGGAACGCCGTCACGGAGCGATGAAACCTGTGATACAAAAGGCACTGGTTGACCTGGATGGCGCACCGTTCCACCGTTTTGCATCAAAACGTGACGATTGGGCAATAAACACAAGATACATCTACCCAGGCCCGATACAGTATTTCGGACCGTCCGAAGTTTGTGACCAGCCGTCAATGACACTCACCTACGAACATAAGGCCTAAGAGTTTGTCTGGATTTAACAGTCGAATTTTTATAGGCAGCTTTCGAGACATTTCCGGGTCTCCGAGCGAGGAGTGTATCGAGATACATGACGAGCGAGAGACTCGGAAATGGCCGGAAGATGCCGTCAAGGAGACTCCGCATAAAAATTTCTGACTGTTAAATCAAGACACACTCTAAAAATACCCGAATCTCAGCTTGCAGGAGGCTCGTCCGGGGAGCGCTAAAGCTCTGGCGAGTCTCCTTTTTGTTCCCAGAAACAGCAATTACCGGCAATTGGCTGTTATATCAATGTAATTTAATAAGTGACAAAATGATAATCGCATCCCAAAAACGCAAAGAAAACATTGCCGAATATCTTCTATACATGTGGCAAATCGAAGATATTATACGTGCAAACAATCTTGACATTGACCGAATCAAGACCAACGTCATAGACCGTTATGATATATCCCCATCACAAAAGAAAGAGATGACCGAATGGTACGAATCTCTGATTGACATGATGCGTCGCGAGAATGTCGAGAAAAACGGGCATTTGCAACTAAACAAGAACGTTATGATACAGCTTGTCGAACTTCATCAGGCACTTCTGAAAGACCCAAGGTTTGCTGATTATACTGCTGAATTTTATAAGACACTTCCGTTCATCGTTGAGTTGCGTTCTAAATCCGGTGACAACAAGAGCGGAGAAATAGAGACCTGTTTCAACGCGCTGTACGGTATGCTTATGCTGCGTCTCGAATCCCGTGAAATAACCCCTGATACTCAAAAGGCCATCCAACAGATTTCACGGTTCATCGCACTTCTAGCCCACAATTTTAAACTTGACAGCGAGGACAAACTCTTTAAAGAAGATTGAGAATATGTTGATATTAACGCCGGAATGGAATAGGCAGGATATAAGACACCGGGACATTCTCATCACCCTTTCGACCAGCCTTCCAACGAGGCATTGCCGAAATCACACGGACAGCCTCTCTGTTAAGGCTCTCTTCAACCCCGCGAATAACCTCAATATTGGATATTGAACCGTCAGTATTGACTATAAAACGGCATAATACCCGTCCTTGAATATTATTTTGATAGGCGGTTGAAGGATACTTACGCTCATTATTGATGAAATTAATCATCTCACAATCGCCACCCGGAAACTGAGGCTGTATATCAACATAATCATATTCATACACCCTCACAAGTTGCTGTTGATTGTAGGTGTGCTGTACGCGTCTGGATTGAGCCCAGCAATTAAATGCCGGGGATGACATTAGCATCAAAAGTAACAGTATCTTCAATGTGTGATGATTCATTAGGATGTTTTTACTCTCGCAAAAATATAATCAAAACACTTCACATCCAAGCGCAACCGCCCCATTTTGTGAATGATTATCAATGTTTCATCTTTGTTGACAATTAGAACTGACAATATTAAAAAAATCTTTAACCACATACTACCGTCCCCATTCCTGCCGTTATTAATGAAGCTACGGTTCTCCGTAAACCAATTGAACGAAATGCCCCGATATATACTGCCCTTAGTATTTTTCCTGATGTTTACATTGCCGTTGGCGGCAGTGGCGGGAGACTCGTCCCCTGCCTATAATTTTCTCAACCTCCCGTCATCTACGACCGCATACGGTCTTGGCGGCATCAATATTACCAATATCTCGGACGATATTAATAACATCGACCAAAATCCTGCTTTACTTGGACCCGAGATAGAAAGCCAGGTGGGCATAAATTATATGCGTTATATCGGGGAATCTAACTTCGCCGGCATTAAATACGGCAAAGCCGCAGGTGAACACAGCGCATGGGCTGTCGGTATACAGTATTTAAACTACGGTGAAATCAAAGCCGCCGATTCCCAGGGCAACATCACAGGCTCATTCTCCCCTAAGGATGTACTGTTCAACGGCATCTACTCGCGGGACATAAACGACCGATGGAGAGGTGGAATAAATCTTAAATTTGCCTACAGCAACTATGAGCAATACTCCGCTATGGCCATAGCCACTGACATTGGTGTCAACTATTATGACCCCGACCGAGACCTGTCATTCTCAATTGTTGCCGCCAATCTTGGCGGACAGATAAAACGGTTCAACGACAGTTATGACCGACTACCGATTGATTTGCGCATAGGATGGGCACAATCATTCAGTGGGCTCCCCATACGATTTTCAATCACTGCGTGGAATCTGACTAAATGGAAGTTACCCTATTATGAAACCGGGGACGGAATTGAGAGTAATGAATTAAAGCAAAAAGAATCTTTTTCGACCAACTTGTTCCGGCATCTTATATTTGGCGCGGAGTTCATTCCGTCCGACAATCTCAGCATCTGTCTCGGATACAATTATAAAACGCGCACCGATATGAGTACTTATAACCGTAATTTCATATCAGGGTTCTCTCTTGGCGCGCAACTAAAAGTAAAAGCATTCGGTGTCGGAGTAGCGATAGCCCAGCCTCACACCGGAGCAACCACTATAATGCTCAATCTATCGGCAAACATCAGCCAATTTATATATTAAAAACATAATGACACCTATAATAATTGCAGTGGACGGTTATTCTTCATCGGGCAAAAGCAGTATGGCTAAACGGCTCGCCCGCGAAATAGGATACCGTTATGTCGATTCAGGCGCAATGTACCGGGCCGTCACTTTATGGGCGATGCGCAACGGCCTTGTCCGTCCTGACGGCTCTATCAAAGAGGATACACTCATTGCATCGCTTCCTGAGATACATATTGATTTCAAGGTCGACTCCAATGGTCAATCAACATTATTGAACGGCGAGAATGTGGAACACGAAATCAGGACACTTGAAGTGTCATCCCATGTGTCCCCCGTTGCGGCAATCCCGGCCGTGAGACACTCCCTCGTTCTTAAACAACAGGAATTCGGCAATAAAAAAGGGATAGTGATGGACGGACGTGACATAGGCACAACTGTATTTCCCGATGCCGAGATGAAAGTATTTGTGACTGCATCCCCGGAAACTCGCGCCGAACGCCGTTATAAGGAACTCACCGATAAAGGAATCGACACTACATTTGACGAAGTCCTATCCAACGTTAATGAAAGAGACCGCATAGATGAGACACGTGCCGAAAGTCCCCTTCGACGTGCCGATGACGCCATCCTGCTTGACAACTCCAACATGACAGTCGAACAACAATCCCAATGGCTAAAGGACTTATACAACCAGATAATATCCCGGCACGAAAACAGCAAATGAAAACCGACATACCCATGGTGGAGATTGACCACCGCTCCGGATTTTGCCATGGAGTAGTGACGGCGATAAACAAGGCCGAGGAAGAACTTGCATCCGGCGGCATCCTGTATTGCCTTGGGGACATAGTCCACAACAGCGATGAAGTAGAACGCCTTCGCGCAAAAGGTCTAAAGACAATATCCCACCACGACCTCGCATCACTAAAGGATTCCAAGGTTTTATTACGCGCCCATGGCGAACCACCATCGACCTATAGGGTCGCATATAACAATGGGATTGAAATTATTGACGCGACATGCCCGGTCGTGCTGCAATTGCAACGCCGTATCAAGCAAACATACGATACTGACCATTCAACACAGATTGTAATATATGGCAAGGCAGGACATGCCGAAGTCAATGGTCTTGTCGGTCAAACCGATGGTCATGCAATAGTTGTAGAAAACATCGGAAGCCTTGAAAAAGTTGATTTCAACCGCGACATCGCGCTGTATTCCCAAACAACAATGCCCCTTGACGGTTTTTCCGAAATGATTAATGAGATAAAACGTCGCAAATCCACCGACACCATCTTCACCTATCATGACACAATCTGTCGTCAGGTAGCAAACCGGGTAAACCACCTCAGGGAATTTGCAGCTGGCCATGACATAATCCTGTTTGTCAGCGGTTCCAAAAGCAGTAACGGCAAGGTATTATTCAATGAATGCCTTTCAGTGAACCCCCGCACACACTTCATCTCCAACCCATCCATGATAGCTGCGGATATGATAGACCGACAGGCTGACGCAATCGGCATCTGCGGTGCTACATCAACACCACGCTGGTTGATGGAACAGGTAAAAGACCGGGTTAATGAAATATTGACACATGGATAACTTTGTAGCCATTGATGTCGAGACTGCCAATCAAGAGCCATCGAGTATATGCGCCATCGGTGCGGTGAAAGTTTCTGATGGCCGCATTGTTGACCGATATTATGAACTTGTAAAACCTGAACCGGAATATTTCATAAATTATTTCACCTCTATCCATGGTATAACAAGACAAGATGTGAACGACGCACGGTGTTTCGCCCATGTATGGCGCGACATTGACCGTTTTGTCGGGTCACTTCCTTTAGTGGCCCACAATAAGATGTTTGACGAACGTTGCGTCCGTGCCGCCCACAAGGTTTATGGCATGGAATACCCGGCCTATAGATTCTTATGCACCCTCACAAAGGCACGTAAAACCATTCCCCGTGCACTTCTTTCATCCTATTCACTCCCCTATCTTTGTGAATTCTTAGGGATACCTTTCGATAATCATCATAACGCGCTCGCCGATGCCGAGGCTTGCGCAAAAATCGCAATCACACTATTATGAAAGTATTTCTTATATTATTGACCCTATCAATTACATTCATCTCATGCTCATCGTCATCTAATGATAGACAGCTAAAACCCAACACCCATAGTGAGGCATACCTACTCGGCGACAAACACGCGTCAGACATGCTTATACAATGTTCCGACACGACACAGATTCAAGAATATCTACTCGAAATCGCCGCAAGACGCTCAAACATTGAAAGTCATCTCGGCTCACAAGCGGCCACTGACTATGAGGGCGGTTTCAGAAACCATATTGTCAATCACAATGACACCTTAGCCAAAATGTTGTTTTGATACGGCTTTCGAATAACAAAATTGAAAATATCACAAAAACACCTCCATTTTATTTTGCCAATTCAAAAAAACTCCCTATCTTTGCACTCGTAAAACAAAAACACTGCCTTGTGGTGTAATGGTAGCACGTCGGATTCTGGTTCCGCCTGTGAGGGTTCGAATCCTTCCAAGGCAACACAAAGAAAGAGCTAAGTCGCTAAGATTTAGCTCTTTCTTCATTTTACTTCTCTGCAAAATGTATTTATGGGCAGGGTGGACATTTTGTAGGATGAAACCGTTACAATAGTTTGATTTTCATATCTTTGTGAAGATTATCATTGATA
>CANQZG010000004.1 GCA_947628305.1 uncultured Muribaculaceae bacterium
CAATGATAATCTTCACAAAGATATGAAAATCAAACTATTGTAACGGTTTCATCCTACAAAATGTCCACCCTGCCTAAAATCAGACCGGGATGGTGTTGCAGGACTGATGGTTTGTGTAAAATCGTAGGGACGGGGCGTGTCCCCGTCCGATAGCTATATTGACTTACAGCGATTTATAACGACGGACACGACGCGTCGTGTCCCTACGATTTCAATTTCGCGAGTTTTGCAATACCCTCCGTACTTGCCGACAGCTGTTTTCAATGGATTTGGAAGGTGTTGCATAACATAGTCCGAATAGGATTGCGAAGCAATCGTTTATAATAGCCGTGGGCCGAGCCGTCAGGCGAGACCCACGGTAGGGAGACAAAATATTGGTTTGAATCTGAAAGATTCATTATCATAAATGATTCTTTCAGAAACATTTATCCCTTATACACCTTTCCGAGGGTTTCGCCTTGCTCAACCCTCGGCTATTCAAAAGGATTGTTTCACAATCCATTAACAACAAGTTCACAACTATTTTTCGCGAGTTTTGCAACAGCCTCCAACCATCGCCCAACGGTTTCCGTCAAATCAATGGAACGAGGTTGCGGCCGACCGCCCAGATGAGTATTACCGTCAGGACGGCGACAATGAATCCACGGGAATTGAGGAAACGCCACAGGCGAGGATAACGCATGCGGTTAAATTCGGCGAATGTCAGGAGTGCGAGCAACGGAATCGAGGCGACCAACAGGGCATTGAACCCCCACGCCGCCGCAATGTCCCCGTTCAATAGCGCATGCACGGCACGTTGAGAACCACAACCCGGGCAATCGACACCGAACGTCCATTTGACCGGGCATTTCGGGAAATACACCTCATTGGGGTCGAGCACCGAGTAAATGACAACGAGGGCAATCAACCCGGCACCGGCAATCAAGTAGCCGAAACGACGCAGCATCATATCGTCTCCATCATCATGGACACAAGAACCTGGAACGGAGCCCAGACGAGACCGAGGACAATGGAAATCATCACCCACCATTCAGCCATTTCAGAGCATTTGGCCGCTCCGTCATAATCGCCACGGTTGTACTTGGATGACACCTTGGTCGAATATATGATAGCGACGATTCCGGGTATCAGACAGCACAATACCGTGACGGCCACACTCCAGACAAGATAGGTCGAAGGCATGGGCGGCGGAACATTCTCTCTCTCTTGCACCGGCATTCCATGATGGGGTTGCGACCCGACATGCTGCCATGCGCGGTAAGGTTCAAACGAGGGCGCATCCTCAACATTTTCATCGCCCCGCACAACAGTATCCGCCGGGATTTCGGGAATTTCAGGCATGTCATTTCTCTCTGCCTCCTCATCACAAGAGACCGCCTGTTCAGCCGTAGACGGCGTGAAACACCCGGCCAATTCAGGCAGTTCCCCGGCATCGACCCAATCCTCAAGCCCATCGAACCATACAGGGGTCTCCGGGGTCAATCCGTTCTCCATGGCCTGCTCAAGCGACATCGGCCCAACCGGCTCACCATTTATTATCATCCATAGCTTCATAAGTAACTGTTCAAAATTAAACGATATTACTATCTCCAAGTAACCCTCATGTTTTATCTTTCATACTCTCTGCGGCTTTATTTCGGCCAAAACCGATGCTTTCATCGGTCGTTTATATCTATAAACTCCCTTTTCAATCATCGATTTTCCCTCGAAATAAATCGCGCATATAGTATAAATTAATTATGAACAGTTACTTAGCCACAAATTTAGCTATTTTTTGACAATACACAAACAAATTATATTTCCATGCACAAACAATTTTGCAATTTTGATAGCAATTTCACCAAATTTGATTAACTTTGCAAGCGAAAAAGACATAATCACTTCAAATTGTCACCAAACTTATACATATAAAGGTAAAAAAGATGAAAGCAACCGAAGTGCTGGCCGACCTGCGCCGCCGATTCCCCAACGAGCCTGAATACCTACAGGCCGTGGAAGAAGTCATAACGTCAATTGAGGATGTCTACAACGAGCACCCCGAATTTGAACGTTACAACCTCATCGAACGTCTCTGCATCCCCGACCGCATATATTCGTTCCGCGTGTCATGGGTCGATGACAACGGCAAGGTGCAGAACAACATGGGATACCGCATCCAGCATAACAATGCGATTGGCCCGTACAAGGGTGGGGTACGTTTCCATTCATCGGTCAACCAATCGATTCTGAAATTCCTTGCCTTTGAACAGACATTCAAGAACTCCCTGACAACACTCGCTATGGGTGGCGCAAAAGGGGGCAGCGACTTTTCCCCGCGAGGAAAAAGCGACATGGAGGTTATGCGTTTCTGCCAGGCATTCATCGCCGAACTGTGGCGTTACATCGGCCCTGACACTGACGTACCCGCCGGGGACATCGGCGTCGGAGGGCGCGAGGTCGGGTACATGTACGGCATGTACAAGAAAATGGCGAAGGAGAATACCGGCACATTCACGGGCAAAGGACTTGAATTCGGGGGGTCACTCATACGTCCCGAGGCGACAGGCTACGGCAATGTGTATTTCCTCCTCAACATGCTCGCCACACGCGGCATCGACCTGAAAGGAAAACGTGTCGCAATATCCGGGTCGGGTAATGTCGCCACCTACACGGCCCAAAAGCTGCTACAACTCGGCGCACTTGTAGTGTCCATGAGCGACTCTGACGGCACTATATACGTACCCGACGGAATCACCCAGGCACAACTCGACTATATTTTCCGTCTGAAAAACATCTACCGCGGACGCATACGCGAGTTCGCCGAGGAATACGGCTGCGAATATTTCGAGGGTGAACGCCCCTGGCAACGCGTCGCCTGCGACATCGCCATGCCATCGGCCACACAGAACGAACTGGACGGAGACGATGCACGCGCACTGCTCGCCCAAGGCTGCATCGCCGTCAGCGAGGGCGCAAACATGCCCTCGACACCCGAGGCAATCAAGGAATTCCTGAAAGCACGCATCCTCTACGCTCCCGGCAAGGCCGCCAATGCGGGTGGAGTATCGGTATCGGGGCTCGAGATGGCGCAGAACTCCCAGAAACTGTCATGGAGCGCAGCCGAGGTCGATGAGAAACTACGCGGCATCATGGCCGAAATCCATCACCAATGCGAACTGTTCGGCCGCGAGGAAGACGGCTATATAAACTACGTGAAAGGCGCCAACGTCGCCGGCTTCATGAAAGTCGCCCGCGCCATGATGGCACAAGGAATACTATGAAACTATCCAACGGGTGCGCCGATTGGCGCACCCCTGATTACCAACACAATACAATCACCATGTACAACCCACATTTAAAAGTCCTCACAATCGCGGCCCTCATCCTACCGGAAGTCTTGTCGGCATACGATTTCAAGGAATCTGACATCTGTTACACAATTATCGGCACAGAGTCGGTCGAAGTCGCCCCGACCGATGGCAGTTATTCCGGGGAAATAACCATTCCGCAGGAGGTAACCCATGACAACGTCACCTACCGCGTGACGGCCATAGGCGCGGAGGCATTCAATTTCTGTTTCGGAGTCACAAAGATTTCTTTGCCGGAGTCGATAACCGATATCAAGAACAACGCGTTCTCCTATTGTTCAGGCCTAACGGAGATAAACCTACCCGCAGGGGTAACCTCGATTGGTGAACGTGCTTTCAGCATGTGCTCCAAGGTCACTGAATTCAAACTGCCCTCCTCACTCAAGACAATCGGGCCATCGGCTTTCATCAGTTGCAAAGGCAACAAGGCCATCGAAATCCCCGACAATGTCACGACCATCGGTGACCGCGCCTTCTATTCCAACACCGCCGCGACCACTCTGACAATTGGGAGTGGCCTGGACGAGATTCCCGACTATGCCTTTTGGGGATGTTCGTCACTGACCGAGGTCACAGTACCCGAAGGCATCGAATCCATAGGCAAATATTCCTTGGGGGCATGTTCCTCATTGAAGAAACTATCTTTGCCACAATCCTTGCGGTCAATTGACAACTATGCGGCAAACGCCAATCCCTTGCTATCTGAAATCTCATTTCCTGACAATGTGGAATTGGTCGGCCGCCGAATTTTCGAAAAATCAGCCTGGGAAGAGAGCCGGGACAACGGACTGATATTAATCAACGGCTATGTCGCCTATTGGCAAAAAGGCGACCTCCCCGAAGGGAGCAGCGTGACATTGCCCGACCAGGTAAGGGTGCTCGCGGGTTCAGCATACGAGCAACAGGTAAAACTAACATCAATCACACTCCCTGAAAGGCTCGTTTCAATAGGGGATTACGCACTATATTACTGCAACTCGCTTAAAGACATCACGGTTCCCGATAACGTTGTGTCAATCGGCGACAACGCGATGCAATACTGTATATCCCTGAAGAACATATCGCTTGGACGCACTCTTAAAAACATTGGCAACCTGGCCTTTGCCGGAGGGGTGACACCGACCGAAATCAAGTCCTACAATCCCGTACCACCGACAGTCACTGATGTAAAGGCATTTGACATCGATGTGTACGACGCGGCTAAGCTGATAATTCCCCAAGGCGCGGAGACAGCCTATTCCAACGCTCCCGTATGGGAAGAATTCACAAAAGTGGAGGCCACTTTGCCCGATGCTTCCGGAATCGTGTCTCCCGAAACCAACGGCAATGAAATAACGGTGAATCCCGACGGCACCATCTCTACGGATAGTGATGACATTAAAGTCTACGATACGACGGGACGTCTGATTTCATCAGGCACGTCAGTGAGATTGACCCATCCCGGCATATATATTATCACAGTCGGCAATTCCACACAAAAAGTGATATTCAAATAACGTATTTAGACGGCGGGAAAATTCCCGCCGTTTTTTTGTGTCAATTCACAAGTAATCATTACATTTGTGTCTGAAACAAAATTAAAATATGGTCTGGATAAAATGTACCAATTGCGGACATGAAATGTACTCCCGCGCCACCGCCTGTGCCCATTGCGGACAAACGATGGAGGAGAACCTCGCGCGGAAAAAAGCCGAGGAAATGGCACTCGCCGCCGAACTTGCGGCAATACCTGTCGAGACAGAAAATCAGGCAGAGATAACACCCGAAGTTGACGAATCACTGTACGGATTAGATACCGTTGATTCAACAACAGTCGACAACGTCCTCCCGGTCCCCGATGAAGAACCCGTAACACACATCTATCCGACTGAAAATGACTCGTCCGAGACCCTTCCACCGATAATACCTGAACAAGTCACATCTGTTGTTCCGCCTCCCATTCCGCAAGGGATGCCGCCGATTCCGTCAATGCCACCGATTCCTAAAAATCTGTAAAGCCAAAACCACGATACGCCCATAGGCGTTATCCATATTACGAATATATAATATTTAAACCATGGATTTTCTAACCAACGAGAAACTGCTTATTGTCGGCGCAGCCGGCATGATTGGCAGCAACATGGCACAGACCGCCATGATGATGCACCTTACACCTAACATCTGCCTTTACGACCCATACGCCCCCGCCCTTGAAGGTGTCGCCGAGGAATTGTACCACTGCGCGATGGAAGGGTTCAACCTCACCTACACTTCCGATATCAAGGAAGCGTTCACAGGCGCAAAATACATTGTTTCATCAGGCGGTGCGGCACGCAAGGCCGGGATGACACGCGAAGACCTCCTGAAAGGCAATGCCCAAATTGCCGAAGACTTCGGCAAAAATGTACGCCAATACTGCCCTGACGTGAAATTTGTCGTGGTGATTTTCAATCCTGCCGACATTACAGGGCTCATCACCCTCCTCTATTCAGGCCTGAAACCGTCACAGGTGGCCACACTCGCCGCCCTCGACAGCACACGCCTCCAGAACGAACTTGTGAAATACCTCCACCTCCCCGCCGATGACATCGTCAACTGCCGTACATACGGCGGCCACGGCGAACAGATGGCCGTATTCGCATCGACAACCACCGTCAACGGCAAACCGCTCTCTGAAATCATCGGCACCAAGGAACTTCCCGCCGATGCCTGGGAGGCCCTCAAGACCCGTGTAATCCAAGGCGGCAAGAAAATCATCGAGCTGCGTGGACGTTCTTCATTCCAAAGCCCCGCCTATCTCTCAATCGAGATGATTGCGGCCGCCATGGGTGGCAAACCGTTCCGCTGGCCTGCAGGCACCTACGTAAACGACAACCGTTTCCAGAACATCATGATGGCAATGGAAACAACCATCGACAAGACCGGCATCCATTACCGCGATGTCAAAGGTACCGCCGAGGAGAACGCCGAACTCCAACAAAGTTACGAACACCTCTGCGATATGCGCCACGAGGTCATCGAACTTGGCATCATGCCCCCCATCAAGGACTGGAAAGAAATCAACCCCAACATGTAACATCCCCTTAGATACATACACCATAACAGGAGTCCCAATATCGGGACTCCTGTTGTTTTTATTATATTTCATTGTTCATTTGCAATATTTTGCTTAAATTTGTCAGCACATAAGATTAAAAACTTACACATTATTATATAGTGACATGTCACTATATACCGTATATACGGTATATTTTTAATCACTAAATTCACTGACAATGAAAAAACTTTACCTGTCACTTATCGCAGTACTGATTTGTAACGCAGTGGCAAATGCAACCTCTCCCGAAACGGAGATTCAGTTCCAAAAATCAATCGACCGCAGCCGACTGGTTGCCGTGCCCCAAAACGGTCCGCAGTTAGTGCCCAATGACCTTGGCGGCAACTTCTCCAGCTGGGAAGTGCTCGGCACGGGACATTTCAACGCCGAGCTTGGCATATTGCCCGAATGTGACGTCACAGTTTATTATTGCACCACCGACCCAAACGGATATGGGACTGACTCATGGTACTTCGATGGAATCATGGACGGTGTCCGCATGGCCGGATGGCCGTTCATGGAACATTACAACATCGGCAACAATGACACCGGCAGAACCTATCAGGGCAAAGCCGTCAAGACCGCAGAACTCAGCAACTATTACTCTGTCGGCATGAAGTCAGGGTACGACAAAGCCCTTGGCAAATTCTCACTCGCCATGCTCTACTATGTCGATGACCCCGAAGTCGCGGCCAACGTTGTCGCATACGGTATCGAGACCGTGCAACTCGATGGAGACTTCAAGGACTACCGCACGTCACTTGAAATCGCAGGCGAGACCCGCGAAGGAAAGAGAATAAAAGTCAACCCTTCATTTGTGGACGCTACCGATGTCAAGGTCTCATGCTACAACCGTGCATTCCCGATGAAAGAGGACGGCACTCCCGGAGACGAACTTCTCTCAACAATCGAGGCACAACGCTCCGATGCCAACATAACGGCGCTAACATCGTCCGACCCATGCTATTTCGACCTGAATAATGACGGCACTTACACCGTTATCATGACCTACACCGGCGAAAACGACACCAAGGGATACAACATCGCCGTCCATGACTATGATTCCAAGTGGGAGGACTACGGCACCGCCGATTTCACCGATGACTACCTTGCATCCTATTATAACGACTTCCCAATCAAGACCGCAACAGGCCTCAAATTGCAGAAACACACGGGAAGCGAGATATACCGCATCTTCAACCCTTATTCAAGCAGTGACACCTGGACTTCGGAATGGAGTCGCCTGAAAATCGCCGAGCCTGAAGTCAACTCCTATTTCGTCATTAATGCGGAGAACCCCGAGCATGTCTACATATACATCAATCCCATCGACATAACCGACGGAGACGGCATACGCCTTGTAGTGGGCAGCGCGGCGCACTACAACATCATCAATGGCCGTACAGAGGAAGCTATAACCGAGAAAGGTTATTGGGGAACAATCACCAAGGATGGGAACACCGCCACGGTAACATTCCCACAAACAACCCTGATGATGCGTCCGATTAACTCCGAATACCCCATGTTCGCCAACTACAACAACGGTTTCAAGGCTGTGCTCAACGGTACTCCATCAGGCATTGGCGACATCACATCCGACATGGGAAATGACGCACCTGTGGAATATTACAACCTCCAGGGCATGCGCGTCGACAACCCCGAGAACGGACTCTACATCCGCCGTCAAGGCACAACCGTCACCAAAGTTCTTGTGAAATAAATCAAAACGAGGGTGTTGCAAAACTAACAGCGTCGGTATCGTAGGGACACGACGTGTCGTGTCCGCTATCATAAACCACCATAAATCAAGGGTATTTTTCGGACGGGGCGCGCCCCGTCCCTACGATTTGGCACAAAAATCAATTTTGCAACACCCTACGAACAGGACAGTACGGTCGCTGCATGACGCGGCCAAGAGATAAGCGGGGCGACCGATTTCGGTCGCCCCGCCTTTGTATTTCGGTGCTGCCATGGCAGCACCCTACCCACGATGCTTTGTCATGTCACTTGCTCCAGCGAAGGACGGTGAGGGAATAGGGCGGCAGTTCGATGCGTTTGCCAACGTCCTCGCGCGTTGTCACTGCACGGGCATCGCGGCCCTTGATTTCGCCGGTCAACACGATTTTTTCCACGATAGTGTTCATGCCGTCGAGCTGTGGCAAGATTAGGTCCACATCAGTGGGCGCGGGCAACAGATTGACCAGTTTCACAACGACATCGCCGTCGGCGGTCGTCACAACCGATGATGCCAGACGTGCCTTAACGTCACGGCGGTTGTCGCCTTCATGGGTCAGTGCAGCGGGAATATATGCCGTCCCGGCATTCTGCCCGAAAAGACGTTGCACCTCATAATTCACAGTCGGCTTGACCTCGGTGTTGGTGAAATAAATCAGGTCGGGATTCCAGTTGGTGAAACCCTCCTTGGCGAGCAACGGAGCGTAGGATGTCATCTCGACGACATCCCCGTTGCGCTCGACACCGCAGAGATAGGCCGCCTCAGCCAGTGCGTTGTACAGTTCATTACCACGTGAGGCATATTCACCGAGGTAGACATGCGGGCCTTTACGGTCATAACCGTCATAGAAATCCTGGTTGTAAACGAACCATGAGGGGGACTCGTAATAATGTTCGTCAACCATAGGCACACCGAGTTTTGTCGCGAACCGCCACCCCTCGGAGTAATCACTACCTGAATGGAACGGCCCGACAGTCCCGATTACCGTGATTTCGGGATGTTTCTCCTTCAATGCGTTGTAAATCATCTCGAAACGTTCCTTGAACACGTCCGAAATCAAGTCCTCGTTGCCGATACCGATATATTTCAATCCGAACGGTGCGGGATGTCCGTTACGGGCGCGTTCACCCCCCCAACGTGTCTTCCGGGCATCACCGTTGGCGTACTCCACGAGGTCGAGTATGTCCTGAATAAACGTCGGCATATCCTCTATCTTCACTCCGCCCTGTTGTCCCGCACCACCGTGCGATGAGTTCTGACACGGCACGCCCGCGGCAATCACAGGCAGCGGCGCGGCATTTATATCCTCGCAGAACTGGAAATATTCATGATAGCCGAGACCGGCCGTCTGATGATAACCCCATAAGTTAAACTGGGGTACACGCGCCTCAAGCGGGCCTATTGTGTTTTTCCAACGATAGATATTGTCAATACCATTGCCATGGGCCACACATCCGCCGGGGAAGCGTACGAACCGCGGCTTCAACTCCGCGATTGCCTCGGCCAGGTCGGCACGCAATCCGTTACGTCGTCCCTTGAATGTATTTCTCGGAAACAACGACACCATGTCGATGTCGGTCTCTCCTTTACCAAGCGGCTCGATGGACAAACGAGCGTCAGGAGTGTCGCTGTCAGAAGTTAACGTACACGCGAACTTACGCCAATCCTTACCGGGCGTGCCAAGAGTGGCGGACGCATATACATGACCGTCCTTACCGACAAGCGATACGCGCAGTTTCACCCCCTTATCGCCACCACGGCGCACAAACATCGACAGGTCATATCTCTCCCCTTTCTTCAACGCAATCCCATTAAAGCCGGTATTATGCAATGCACCTTCCTGCCCGTTGCTCACCACGACTGCATAATGGGGATTATTGGGATGAATCGGCATTACAGTGTCTATTTCAAAACCGATGCCGTCCCCCGTTATTCCCCACGAATGACGAGCGTGCCATGTCTTATCCCCTCCACGTTCGCCGGGGCAGTATTCAAAATCGCGGTTCTCGATTAGTTCGGCATAAAGTCCACCGTCCGCCGCACGGCTGATATCCTCAAAGAATACACCCATCAGCATCGGACTGATTGCGTAAGGCTCAACCCCGCTCCCGTCAAGGACGGCACTGACTCGTTTAATATCCTTGAAACGGCGGGCATCGTCCGACGGTTTTTCTCCATACAAAGCGTTGCGGTAGGATACCGCCTCCTGATTACGCTCCAAGCCATCGACCAAACTACGGTGCACCCGATGAATCGTCCCCATCGACCGAGGGTTGACAGATTGCACGCGGCATCGGCTGCCGAGACGGGTGTTCCCGGGTACAGGCCGTGCCGCAGAATATTTCATGAAATCCTTTGTCATGCACCCCATCACGGTCGTGTCTCCATCGGAGACATTTAGCCATGTCACAAGATAAGAATCAGTCCGAGGGTTATATGACGCCTCGGGGTCAAGGCACGGCCCGCGTCCAAGCATGGGATAGTTCTGCGGCATCCAGTTGACGAGGTCAGGCGAACTCGCGTGGGCGAATGTCCCGTCATTCTCATTCACACTCCAAAGCGCGTGCCATGTCCCGTCATTGCCCTGCAAAAGGAACGGCGCGAACATGCGTTTGCCACCTCCCCATGTGCCGTAATCGGAGGAGACAAGACGCTCGCTTCCGCCTACGGGTGCAATCCACCGTACTCCGTCGGAAGACCACGCCCAGTGCAACCCGTCATGATTATTGTTGACATCGGTCGTGTAGAGATAAAGCGACAGCGAGTCAGGCCGCTCGGCCATCGCCGGCAAGGAAACACCCGCCACGGCCATAGCCACCAATAAGTTTCTAATAATTACCATATTTTGATTTTGTTCATGAATACCAATCCGGGCCGTGGCCCACCAAGAGAATGTCACAAAGTTAACAATAATTCATTGAATTTCAACAACGCAAGACACCCCGTCTGATGTGGAATACATCAGGCGGGGTGTACAGGGTATATGAGGTTATGTTATTTTTCAGCGTAGGACAGGACGGTGGGACTCTCGACATCCACACCATACTCACGGGCGCGGTCGAGAATCGCACGGGCCAACCGTGGCTTCAATTCTTCGGGACAGTAACGGAAATATGCCTCAGCCGCACGCACATGGGCCGCGTCAGGCATCGGATACTCCCGCCTTTCAGGCAACCCGAACACCGAGTCGGGCAACTCTTTCTTTTCCTCGTAGCTAAGTCGGTCAGTCATTACTGTGGTTTTTATAAACCGAAACGGAAGCCGACCTGTACAAGTCCTTGCGCACCGTAGCCGATTTCACCGAACATGGAAACACTCTTACCGATTCCGACCTGTGCCCCGAGTGGTGAAACCTGGAATGCAAAATAGGATTTATTGTAAGAATCCCTCTCGTATGGCATCATGTGTGAAATTTCAGCACCCAATCCCAGGTGAGCGTACAATGTCACAATACTATTGCGATAGTAATCATAACGCCCATTGAGCATAATCGCGTGATAAGCGATATTACTGTGCTCCGGTCCGCCCTTTGTCGAGCAGCTTGAGAATGTGTAAGACGGCCCGAGACGGAACTTTGGGGCGACCTGGAAATTGACTGCGGCCGTAATCGCACCCCACGCGTTGTTGACCCC
This sequence comes from uncultured Muribaculaceae bacterium, assembly GCA_947628305.1. GTDB lineage: Bacteria > Bacteroidota > Bacteroidia > Bacteroidales > Muribaculaceae > HGM05190. The sequence continues at coordinate 11,791 of CANQZG010000004.1, forward strand.
GTGCCAACCGTCGTGCATGTCAGAGGCATCCATCTGTGTATAACCGCCGTATGATAACGAAATGTCTGTGCGCTGTGCGCTTGCTGTCAAACCGACCGCAAACACCGCCAAAAGAGAAACCAAAAACTTTTTCATTGTATGGAGTTTTAAAACGTGTTAATTTGTGTGATATTAACACGTCGACCCCTCATTTAGTTCAATATGCGCCAACTTTGTGGGTAAAGATTATTGGCCCGGTTTCCTAAATTTTTCACAAACCCAAGAGCTTCGCCGTTATATGTCAGCAGCACAAATCCACGCGGTGTACCGTCAGGAAGGCCGACGGCATGCCGTCGCAAGTACTCCAGCGCGGTGTCACGCGAGACATCGACCGCATGGAATGCTCCGCGATTGAACATGCGGGACATCGCGAGCGACTGCGTCGGAATCAGGTCACGTCCTTTAACCGTCGCGACAAGCACCCCGTGATAAATGACGTCGGTCTTGCGTTCCAATGCTTTCAGTTCAGGAAGATAACGGCGTGGAAAAGCATTGACGCGTTCCCCATCTGCCTTAAAATCAAACATCTCCCCATTGTTCAGCCACTCTTTCGCAACAACCGGCATCTCATTCCTGGCTTTCTTATCCTTGGACAGCCTTTGCATACGCGTTGCAGGGTCACCCGGTTTTCGTACAACAGCGAGAAACAACCCCTCCCCGCGGACGCGACCGGGAAGAAACCTGTAACAATGGCATCGAGTGTCGATACCCGGCTGTATATTCCAATCATCCATTACAGGAATCTCCACACTTTCCGCGCCATATTCCTCGACAAGCATACCGATAATCTCCTCGTTTTCATGACGGTTGAACGTGCAGGTACTGTAGACCATGAATCCGCCCGGCTTCAATGCCCGCCACAGATTGCCGACAATCTCACGCTGCCGGTCGGCGCACTCCTCCACAAGCCTGTGGCTCCATTGCGCCACAGCGTCGGCATCCTTTCTCATCATCCCCTCACCCGAACACGGCACATCGGCGGCGATTATATCGAAACTCTCCGGCATGGCCTTGACGAGCGCGGCGGTGTCACCACGTGTCACAATCACATCGGGGCTTCCCCACTTGATTACATTCTCACGAAGAACGGCCGCACGCGCAGGGACATATTCATTGGCGACAACGAGCGACCCGTGGGGAAGCGCGTCAATCGCCGCCGTCGTCTTACCACCGGGCGCGGCACACGCATCAAGATACCGTAACGGTCCCTCTCCCGCGAGATGACGCAATACATGGGCGATAAACATCGACGAGGCATCCTGCACATAATACATTCCCTGATGGAACGCAGGGTCAAGCGTGAACGAGGGACGGTTATCGAGATAATGCCCCGCAGCGCACCACGGCACATCCCCGTCACCGCCCGGATAGCGGAAACGTTTGCCCACATTATCACGCACCGCCACCGACGGCACACTATTCTCAAGCACATCCACAAGCCCGTCTAACACCGGCGTTCCCACCGCCGCAATCGACTCTACAAACCCCTCCGGCAACTTCATCTCTACTTATTTTTTATTTGCGGCCGAAGTCGGCGGGGATTTCGCCCCATCGGTCGGTGTCCCATTTTATTATTCGGTTCTTGACATCGTGGGTCTGCAACCACGATTCGGCACGGGCGAGCAGTTCCAACACACGACCGTTCGTGCCGTCAGGCTTTAACGTTGTCTTGGCGTGACGGTTCCTGACCCATGACTGCGCCGTCCGGCTATCGGAATAAACCGGGATATCATGTCGGCCGAGCTTGTCAAGCCACGCGAGTACATGGACAAGGGCGAGGAACTCGCCTATATTGTTGGTGCCCCCCTCGAGAGGCCCTACGTGGAAAAGCTGTTCGCCGGTGCGGACATTGACACCACGGTACTCCACCGGCCCGGGGTTCTTGCTGCATGCGGCATCCACCGCAATTGCGTCAAGGATAATTTCAGGGAAGGCCTCATAATTGATTACAGGGCGGTTATGACGGGCAATCGCCTTGATTACTGCGATGTGCTCCTGCGGGTCTCCACGGTAGGCGCGTATTGCTTCCTCCTGGGTGGGGAAACTTTTATACTTGGCATCGGGGTAACCCGTGATTTGTTCTTTGCAATCCTCCCAGTTGTCGTATACGCCGGTGTGCTGACCGTTCCATACGACATAAAATTTTCCTTTACCGGCCATAATTTCAGGATAATGTGAGATAAATACCGATATCGACACGCCGCATGCCCACGATTTCGGCGACACGCGGGTTCACGACCTTGCCGAGGAACGTATAGACCGCCTTTTGCAACCCGGGCAACAACTTGAGCGCGTTATTCACCCCCTCACACGACACAATTTCACCGAGCATCGACAGGAATGTATTGCTCAACGCCATTGCCGCAGTGCGCGGCACAGCACTTCCCGCGTTGACATAACACACACGCGTCGATGCGTTCATCGCATTATCGACCGCGCTGGCATCGGCGAGGTCCACCCGTGTCATCGACGGGAACACGGCATGCCCCGACATCGTGAGGTCAAACGTGATTACACCACGCTTCATCGAGTCCACAAGGCCCGAATCAACCTCGACTGGCCCCCTGGTCTCCGTCGCGACAACCACATCAGCCGATTTTAAAGCGTTCTCCAACACACGGGGATGGATGGCCGACCCGACAAGCCACGGGCCAAGTTCACGCGTGGCACGCCGCAGACTGTACACGTCATTGTCAAACATCCTCACCATCGCACCGAGACCCGATGCGGAACGGGCGGTGGCACAGGCAGCGATGCCCGAACCGATGACAGTCACCTCACATGGCCCGATACCGGCCACGCCACCGAGCAATATACCCTTGCCATGAACAGAATCGGCGAGCAATGACGAAGCCGTGGCGATGGCCGCACGTCCATCGATTTCCGACAATATGTCGGCAAACAACCGATTACCCGCCGCATCCTCGACCAGCTCGATACCGATTGCAATAACATTGCGTCGCAACAATTCGCGGATTGTATCCGGCGACTGCCGTTCGATGTCAAGAAGCGAGAAAAGCATCGCCCCGCGCCTGATGTGACGGATGTCTGCCGGGGCAAGCGGGGCAAGGTGTATCACAATATCGGCCTGCAACGCCTCCTGACGAGTCGTGACCTCAGCCCCGGCACGGGTGTATTGGTTATCGGTGTAGTGGATTGTCGATGCAGCGTCATGTTCGATTCTGACACTGAATCCGCGCTCCACAAGCATCCCGACAGCCTCAGGCGTAAGCGGAAAACGTCGCTCCGAGGGGTTCATACATCTCGGAAGACCGATTGAAAACCCTCGCCTCGAAACGGCGGGCATAACCAATTGTTCTTCAGGTACAGGGGTGAAATTGTCCTTGTGCATAAGAGGATGTTTATTGATTTGTCGGCAAGTCGAACAAAGTTATAAAACGCATGGCGGTGTCATCTATCTCGGTCTCGTTTTCAAGCAAGTCCCCTTGGAATCTTATTGCCGCCTTGGAATAATAAGGGATTCTTTCGTCAAGGGCCGACACGATGAACGAAGCCAGCTCCTCGTCACTTTTATCAGCGATGAGAGGTCGCTTGTGACGTCCGCGCTTAAGACGCTCAAGCAATTTAGGGAACGAGGTATCGAGAAACACGGTGGTCCCGCGCGAGTTCATCATGTCCATGTTGTCGCCGAAACATGGTGTACCGCCTCCACATGCCACGACGACATCCTCAAACTCGCTCACCTCATCGAGCATACGACGCTCAAGGTCTCGGAAACGGGACTCACCGTCCAGGGCGAATATTTCCCGGACTGTACAATGATAACGGGTTTCTATATAATTGTCCAGGTCAATGAAACGCAACGGCGTCATACGCCCGAGGGCACGCCCGAGAGTGGACTTCCCGCATCCCATATAACCAATCAAAAATATCGGCTTCATCTCGCAAAAATACGAATAAGTCGAGTGCAATGCAAGAATTATTCGTATTTGCCGTACATCCAAGCCTTCAAAGTGTTAAAAACCGCTAACGCCCCGCACAGTTTCCCGCGCGTTAACTATCTTTGTATTTATATAACTTTAGGAGACCATGGGAATGAATCCACAAGGGCCACAGGGCCAGAACAGAATGAGACGGCAGTCACAGGGCGGGATGCAGCGTCCGGCCGCAAACAGCGGTAGTGGCAAAAACAACACCGGGATGATAGTCGGTATAACCGTCGGCGCGGTGATATTACTTGCGCTAATCGGTTTCGGGGCATACTACATAATTTCCCATATACAATCCGACGCGCTTGAACTTCGGGACGAGCGATATTCCGACAATATCGAGGAAGTCGAAGACGAACCAGTGGAGGTTGTCATTGACGAGGATGATGAAAACGATGCCGAGGCCCCGGCCCAACGTGCCGCATGGGAGATACAACAGCAGATGGTGCGAGTGCCCGGCGGAAGCCGAACACTCGGTGCTACCTACGAGCAAGAACCCTGGGCAAAAGATTCGGAACGCCCGGCCCACACAGTCACACTCTCATCCTACAAAATCGGAAAATATGAGGTGACACAATACCAATGGGAGGCAATCATGGGAAGCAACCCATCGACCCACCGCGGCGCCAACAGGCCTGTGGAAAATGTGTCATGGAACGACATACAGCAATTCATCTCACGACTCAACAGCCTCACAGGCGGCTCTTACAGGTTACCGACAGAGGCAGAATGGGAATATGCCGCACGCGGAGGGGAGGATGGCCCCGCGACCCGTTTTGCGGGAAGCGATGAAATTGACGAGGTCGGATGGTATGACGGCAACTCCGGCGGCTCCACCCACCCGGTTGGCCGTCTGCGCCCCAACCGTCTGGGACTTTACGATATGACGGGAAACGTGTGGGAATGGTGTCAGGATTACCGTGGTCGTTACAATGCTGGCGACAGTTTCAACCCTAAAGGACCATCCTCGGGCAATTCGCGTGTAGGCCACGGAGGAGGATATGACGCCTCGTCATCAATCTCCCGTGTGTCATTCCGCAGTCAAGGCGCACAGAGCTACAGTTCAAGCTCCCTCGGCTTCCGCCTTGCATCCGATTAAGAGTGCATCCAACAGTTTCCTAAACAATTGTTTCAATGGATTTCAATCTGACCGATATACCGTCCGAGATACAGGATGTCAAGATGCGTTTCGGCATCGTGGGGAACGCCCCCGCGTTCATTGCCGCCATATCGCGGGCGATACAGGTCGCCCCGATTGACCTGTCGGTGTTAATCACCGGCGAAAGTGGCACCGGCAAAGAATTTTTCCCTAAAATCATTCACCAGTACAGCCACCGCAAACACGCCAAATACATCGCCGTCAACTGTGGTGCGATTCCTGAAGGGACTATCGACTCCGAACTTTTCGGGCACGAAAAAGGCGCGTTCACCGGCGCAGTCGCCACCCGTAAGGGATACTTTGAGGAAGCTGACGGCGGAACCATTTTCCTTGACGAGGTGGGGGAACTACCCCTGACGACACAGGCGCGCCTGTTGCGCGTGCTTGAATCGGGTGAATTCATAAAGGTCGGCTCATCGACCGTCCAGAAATCCAACGTCAGGATTGTCGCCGCGACCAATGTCGACATGACACGAGCCGTAGCCGAAGGTCGTTTTCGCGAGGATTTATATTACCGTCTATCGACCGTCTCCATCAACATACCGCCTTTACGGGAAAGGGGGCGCGACATCCTTCTCCTGGCACGCAAATTCGCGGCCGATTTCTCCGAAAAATACACCATGCCGCAGATGACTCTCGACGATAACGCACGTGAAGAACTGATGCGTTACCGCTGGCCGGGAAATGTGCGTCAACTGAAGAATATAGTGGAGCAAATAGCCCTGTTTGACGCCGGTCGCACAGTGTCGGCCGGCGAACTCGACAACTATCTTCCGCGCAACGGGACAAATTACACCCCGGCAGTCAATACCGGCGGTGGAGGAAGCCACAGTTATGAGCATGAACGGGAACTGCTCTTCAATATGATATTCAAGATGCAACGCGAAATCGATTCTTTGCGTGACACTCTCGACAACACCCAGGGCACTACCGCAAAAGACCTGTTCCGCACCACTCCGGCTGTCGAAATAGAACCCTCTGAGACCGAGGCGATTCCGGCCCAACGCTCACTCGTCAGATACACCCCAGCATCGCCTATCCGGTTCACAGAACCGACCTATCAATCCGGCGAAGCACCCCATAGCACCCCCACGCTGGAAGAAACAGAACGCGAGACCATCCGACGCGCCCTTGAACGCAACGGAGGACGCCGCAAAGCCACCGCCAAGGAACTCAACATCTCAGAACGCACCCTGTACCGCAAACTCAAGGACTTCGGTATCGAATAGTGTGACCCGCCCCATGTTTTTTGACATATCTGCAAGGTTTCTCAATATTTTTCTGTAACTTTGCAATTAAACAATCACGGGACTCGTTGTAACAATAGACATCACATCCCGCGTTCCATATAAGCTGATTGATGAAAGTCAAGATACACCGCGAAGGCACAAACATACTCATCATCCTTTTTCTCATGCTGGCCGTTGTCAACGTGCTGGCATGGATGTTTATCGGCCTCACCGCCATCCCGACGATATTCTCGGCCATCTCCCTGATATTCTTCCTTTTGGTCTTGAACTTCTTCCGTTGCCCGCGCCGTCATTTCACAGGCGACACCCGTGATGTGGTCGTGTCATCGGTTGACGGCACTGTCGTGGCCCTCGAGGAAACCTACGAGCCTGAATACTTGAAACGCAGAGTCATCCAGCTTTCTGTCTTCATGACTGTCTTCAACGTCCATGCCAACTGGTTCCCGGTCAACGGCAAGGTCATCAGCGTGGCCCATCATCCGGGAAGGTTCATGTCGGCCTATCTCCCCAAATCAAGCACCGAGAACGAACGCTCATCAGTCCTCATCAAGGCCGAGAACGGTCAGGAAATACTCGTCCGCCAGGTCGCCGGAGCGATAGCGAGACGCATCGTGACATACGCCGAGCCGGGCGAGGAATGTTCCATCGAAGAACATTTAGGGTTTATAAAATTCGGGTCACGTGTCGATATATACCTCCCGCTCGGCACTGAGATTTTTGTAAAAATCGGGGACAAGACCATCGGCGGTATAACCGAGATGGCCCGTTTGAACGACCGTGCAAAATTCAATATGCAATGATTAAAAGACTTCTCAACTGCATACCCAATACAATCACATGCCTCAATCTCCTCTCGGGGTGTGTCGCATGTATCATGGCGTTCTCGGCGTTTGATACATTAGGGCCTTTATTCGGATACCAGTGGGCGTTCATCTTCATCGGGGCGGCGACAATCTTTGACTTTCTCGATGGAGCCTCGGCCCGCCTGCTTCATGCCTATACTCTCATAGGCAAAGACCTTGACTCGTTAAGCGACCTCGTCAGTTTCGGTCTCGCCCCCTCACTGTTGATTTACAACATTATGAACCATTACAATGACGGTGCATGGATGTCATGGCTCGCACTGTTCATAGTTGTCATGGGAGCACTGAGACTCGCCAAATTCAACAATGACAACCGACAGGCAACAACATTCTTCGGTCTCCCTATCCCCGCCAACGCGATATGCTGGATTGGCATCATCGCTTGGCTGATGAAACACGGCTATCCCGGCAATATCGCCATGGTCGTGCTCATAGCCGTCACCGGCCTGTTGATGGTCAGTGACATCAGGATGTTCTCGCTCAAAATCAAGAGCCTTAAACCACGTGAGAACATCAGGCGTTATGCTCTTGTGGCAGGTGCCGTGTTATTCGTCATCACCGACGGCCTTTCAGGCTTTGCATGGACCATACTCCTTTACATCCTGCTGTCGGTCGTTACCACACGCCGCAAGACAGTGCAATAAAACGCACTGATTCCAGGATAACCCGAGTTTCTGTCTCTGAATAGGCGACACACAACTCCTAATTTTCTTTTCAATGAGCATATTTGGCATTATAATATTAATTGTGGTGTTTTACTGGATTGTGCTGCCGTTGGTGAGGTTGTACCTCCGTATACGCAAGGCACGCAACCAGTTCCGCGACATATATAACATCTTCCCCGGCAGTAATGCGACCCGGGACCGCACCCACGGCAACCGGGCAGCAAACACTCATACCACCCCCAAGGCGAAGAAGTTCCGCCCCGACGAGGGGGAGTATGTCGATTTTGAGGAAATCGAGGCGACCTACTGCGAATATGACCCAAACGCCGGAGAAGTCAGGTATGAACGGGAACAACAGGTCACCGATGTGGAATGGGAGGATATACCCACAAAACCATAATCCATACGATGAATTGCGAGGAGATATATGAATTGTGCATGTCAATGCCTCACGCTGTCGCCAAATTCCCGTTTGACGAGCACACTCTTGTAATCACAGTTGCCGACAAGATGTTTGCGGTCATCCCCCTCGACCGCCGGGACATATTGATTGTCAAATGCGACCCGGAACGGGCGGTGGAATTGCGAGAACGCTACAACGGCATCGAGGGCGCGTTCCATTTCAACAAGAAACACTGGAATCAGATTGCCTTGTCAGACAGCGATGTCCCCCCGGAAATAATAAAGGAATTACTGTTACACTCCTACCGCCTCGTCTACGGGAAACTACCCCGCAAGACACGCGAGACATTACCCATACATGATGAAGACCTCGACCTACTATATCAATGACGTGTTCAACTTCCTCGAGGAGTTGTCACGCAATAACAACCGGGAGTGGTTCAAGTCACGCAAGGCACAGTTTGACGACCTGCGCGGACAATGGCTCGACGACCTTGACCGAATGCTCGCCGCAATGACGGCATGGTGGCCCGAAATGGCAGGCCAGACAGCCAAGACATCGGCCTACCGCATCTACCGTGACACACGCTTCTCCCAGGACAAGACCCCATACAAACTATATTTCGCAGCATCCTTGTCCCCATGGGGTCGGGGAGGGGAGTCAGACCATGCCGGATGTTATCTGCAAATGGGCGTGAGAGGCCTTTATGACAACGGCCTTTACGGGGGAGTATGGTGTCCGCCAATGCCGATATTGCGCAAACTGCGACATGCAATTGTCGATAATATCGAGGAATTTGAGGAGATTGTGAACACCCCGGCGGTAAAGAAGCTGTTCCCGGGATGGTGTGGCGGCTCATTGAAAACTATCCCCAAGGGATGGGAGCGCGACCATCCCAACGCCGAACTTCTACGCCTGAAAGAATACGGCAAGTTCCACCCGTGCGACCGTTCGTTTTTCCTCGACCCGCAATGGCCGCTCCGTTCCGCCGAAATTTTAGGGAACCTCAAAGGATTCCTGGACTTCATGAACTACTCAATCACCGAGTGATGAAATCGTTACTGTACGGCATATTATTCTCCATCCTATCGGTACCAGCATCGGCCATCGGCTCTGTCGAGCTGCCATTGCCACAGCTTCCCACCGGGATGACATCGCCACAGGAACGCGCGACATTCATCGCCATGCACTTCTGGGATGCCATGGACTTCAACGATGAATCCAAGGCTTGCTCCCAAGGGTTCATCGAGCAGAATTTTGTCAATTTTGCAAGCGTACTCCCCGTGATTGGAGACACCCTCCTTATCCGAGAGGCCGTGGACACACTGATGAGACGCGCATCGGCTAACCGATGTGCCTACGACCTCCTCCTAAAGACCGCCGAGACCTATCTGAACGAAGCTGACTCACCTATGCGTGACGAGGAACTGTACATCCCGTTCCTCCAGGCCGTTCTTAGAGACCGTGCTGTCGACGAAGCCTCCCTGACACGGTACGGTTACCAACTCGACATGGCGATGAAAAACCGACCGGGCTCTGTCGCCACCGACTTTGACATTGTAACACGCGACGGCGAAACCACGACATTAGGCTCGCTTACCGTTGACGCGCCGCTTCATGTCGTGTTCTTCTACGATGTAGAGTGCGAACATTGCGGAGAGGTCATCGCCCGGCTCTCCCGTGACCCGATTTTCACCGAGGCAATCTCCAATAAAAAAATCGCGGTCACAGCCGTCTATGTCCAAGGGGATGCCGGGGCATATTCCTCAACTCCGAGCATAATACCCGATGGCTGGAATGACACAATGAATCCTGACAACAGTATTGAAAACCGGGAGTTATATTACCTCCCGGGCATGCCGACAATATATATCCTTGATAATGACCGACACGTAATCGCCAAGGATATATCACCCGACAGACTCATTGAAACACTGAGACCATAATCATTACCACGCATGGAAACCACCCATTGTTACGACTTTGACAGAGAAATAGAACGCCACGGGACAGGCGCATTAAAGACCGACGCACTTGCCGAACTGTTTGGCCGTGCCGACATCACCCCGTTGTGGGTGGCCGACATGGACTTCGCGATTGCCCCTGAAATCGTTGAAGGGATGACCCGCAGGATGTCACACCCCATATACGGTTACGCATCAACCCCCGAAAGTTACTGGCAGTCAATCATCGATTGGCTCGCCCGGCGTCACGGCTGGAAAGTAGACCGAGAGGAACTTCTTTTCACCCCCGGAGTCGTACGCGGAATCGCCTACGTCCTCAACTTTTTCACCAAACCGGGCAACACCGTGCTGATTCAACCGCCGGTATATCACCCCTTCCGTCTTGTCACTGAAGGTAACAACCGCCGTGTCGTAACCAATCCGCTGAAATTCAGCGAAAACGGCACGACGCTTGAAATGGATTTTGATGACCTTGAGCGCAAATTGGAGGCCGAGCATCCTGCATTGATGATTCTATGCAACCCCCACAACCCCGCCGGCATCCAATGGTCACGCGATGACCTCGCACGTGTCGCCTCACTGTGCCGTCGCCATGGCGTCATCGTCATTTCCGATGAAATTCACGGCGACCTGATGCTCTACGGGAAAAGACATATACCGTTCCTGTCGGTCGGCCCTGATGCCGAGGCCGTGGGCATAACCCTCGGCGCACCATCCAAAACATTCAACATCCCCGGCATCATCTCATCATGGATTGTGGTCAAAAATCCGGCATTAAGGAAACCTTTCTACGAATGGATGGAGTGCAACGAGTTCTCTTCGCCCACGTTCATGGCGACCACCGCGACCGAAATCGCCTACCGTACAGCCGAACCTTGGCTGGAGGAAATGCTGCGTTACATCGAGGGGAATATCGCCGCTGTCGAGCGTTACTTTGCCGAGAATATCCCGGAGATAAAACCGATGCGCCCACAGGCATCATTCCTCGTATGGCTCGACTGCCGGAGACTTGGACTTTCACAAGCCGAACTAACCGACCTTTTCATCAATCACGCCCGTCTCGCGCTCAACGACGGAGAGATGTTCGGTGTTGAAGGACGCGGATTCATGCGCCTTAACGTCGCCACCCCGCGCCATCGCCTGTTGAAAGCCTTGAAACGCCTCGCCACCGCCCTCCATCCCGTCACAATATGAAAAAGGGTGTTGCAAAACTGAGATTTAATGTGAAATCGTAGGGACGCGTCAACGGACGCGTCCTATAAACGACTAAATACCACGCCTAATATACGAAGGACGCGCACGTTGGCGCGTCCCTACGATGTTTATTGCGAATTTTGCAACGTCCCCTCCTATGTCATTATCGAAGTTTTAGCGCGCCGGAGCGATGACGAGGGCATTGATGTGCCCGTCGGCGGCAACCCCGGTGTCAATGCCCGTGACCTCGATTGTCACAGTACCCGACGAAGACGGTTTTACGCCTGTGAATGTGGCGGTATATTCATCGAACGGCACTGATGCGAAGTTAGGGAATGTTCCTGCGCCTGACCCGATTTTTAACCCGGTCTTGATTTGCTTGGCATCGCTATCGGTTGCACCTTTCAGCACGTAAGAAGTGATGCGTGCGTCACGGCTTCCGTTGAAACGGACGGCAAGTATTGTGAAATTATATGACGAACCGGGTGTAAGTCCCGCGATTTCAATGCGTCCCGGGCCTACGTCGCCTTGACCTTTCGTGCCTGAAACAAGAAGACCGTCCTTCCATGCGGCGATGGGGAACTCCACACCACCGACAGTGATGGGAGACTGGTTGTTTTCACCGCTCACACCGGGATAAGCCGCCGTGAAACCGCCAAGCACTTTAAGATTAACGCTTACAAAATCACCGTTGGTATCCCGCAACCAAGACGCCTTTGACGATGCCTCGTAGGATGTAATATTATTCCACGGAGATGATGAAGGCGAATTCGGCCCGAAATCAATATAGACTGGCGCGGTCAGGTCGCCCTCCTTTATATCGGGAGTCGCATACTGTGTCAACACTGTGACGGCATCAGGCTTAGACACCGCGGCATGGGCGGCCGCCCGTGCGATTGCAGCCATTTCAGCCGAAACAGTCTCGGGAGCGTATGTCGTCGTGGTGACATCTATGCCAAAGAGGGATTCAAACCATGTACATGCGGCAGTATACCGTCCGTAGGTGACCTCAAGATGATAGCCGTCACGGTTGAACACATCGCCGACGTATGCCGTTCGGGCATTCTGTATGGCCGTGCCTGACGGAATCAATAACTTCAACTCAGCATGGTCGTTCATCGCGCGACGTGCCGATGATACAATCGCATTATACATCGTCATCTGGTCGCTTCCGTAAGCCGGGAAATCGCTATGGGTCGATGAGGAGGCGTAGGCCCATGTCTGATGCCACATCAGTTTCGCTTCGGGGACTGTCGCACTGATGCGTGATATAAGTTCGGCCAATGCGGTATATGTCTCATATCTGCCCGACTTGCCACTCGCCTGTTGCAGACTGATGTAGTCCCACCGTTCATCGGCAAGGACAGTCGATATTTTCATTGACGCCTTGGATGTCTTTTTCCCGTTTTCCACCTTACGGTAGTCGTATGCGGCAAGGTCGCCCTGCATGTTTGCAAGATGCTTGTCGAGGTCACACCCCCCGATATACATGTTGCCGATGACGACTTTTATTCCGGCGGCATCGGCCAGTTCATACAGATATTGCTCGACAGCGTCCTGTGAGAAACTGTTGCCTATCGCGAGAATCTTCACGACCCCCTGCTCGACCGTGACCTTTATTGTCTTGGAAAATTTTTCCTCGTTGACCGAACACTCTATTTTAACATCGGCCTGACCCGCCGACACACCGCTCACACTCATCGAGGACTCGGAGAGCTTGGTCGCAGTCGCTATCGCGGGGTTGGACGAGGTACACTCCCACCGGGGCGTGCCTTCAAAGTTCCCACTGAACGAAACATTAACAGTTGTGTTTGCACGACGGGAAACAGTGACGTTTTCCGGAGCCGTGATTGTCAGTTCCGTCTTTGGTTTCTCGGGTTCCGGGTCGGGAACCGGCTCGTCATTGCTGTCGGAACAGGAAGCGACCAACAGCCACATCAATGCCAAAAGTAACGTGTAGATTGATTTCATGATATACAATTATTGGGGTTATACACTATTGTAGACGCATGAAATCAAGAAAACTATAGGTTTTTAAATGCGAAATCGTAGGGACGCGCCAACGTGCGCGTCCTCAATGTAGTGGATTATCAACCATTTGCAATAAAAGACGCGCACGTTGGCGCGTCCCTACGATGTTTATTGCGGATTTTGCAACAACCTCATATCAATCATCATCGTCATGATGTTTACGATATTTCCTGTAATTCTTATAACTTTCCTTGCGATACTTGTCGTAAAGTTTCTGCTGTTTCTTGTAGTACTTGTAAGCCTTCTTGTCGTGATGATGCCGCGGAGGAGGCGGAGGCATATAGCCTCTATGGTGCATCCTGGGAGCATAATAACGCGGCGGGGGATAACCCGGATAGGAACTGACCGACATTGATACGCCCTCGGTACCTACTGAAAACGAGAAGCCGGTATCAGCCATGATTGCGGTGGTTGAAGCTCCAAGCAACAATACAACACCGATTGAAAGTAGTCTTTTCATAACCTTGGGTGTTAGAAATTGTTTCAAAAGCCACGCAGGAGAGTATCGTCGGCCTTTTATAAAAAAGACAAATATCAAGCATCCAAGTTTAATGGCCTTGGTAAAAAAGCACTAAAACACGACATTTTTACCAATTTATTAGCAAAAACCACAACAAAAAACATTGACAGGTAGGGTGCGGCCATGGTCGCACCGCAATATGTCAGAAGCTGCCGAGCCATGCGTCAAGGTCGGCAAGCATCTCGCGGTGGTATTTGAACTTGGGTTTGTAACCCCATCCGTGGCCTCCCGACGGATAGATGAACAACGACGCGGGCACTTTGGCGGCATGGAGCGCGGCATAGTAGTTGACACCGTTCATCGGCGGCACGGTCTTGTCATCGTCGCTGTAGAATATCACCGCGCGGGGGGTGTCGGCTGTCACCTGTTTCTCATTGGAAAATTGCTCGACAAGAGCTTCTGACGGGTTGTCGCCGAGGAATCCCCTGCGAGTGCCCTTATGGGTGTAGGACATGTCGAGTGTTATCACCGGGTAAAACAGAATCTGGAAATCGGGACGCACCGCCGGCGCGGCATGGGTGGCGATTGTCGAGGCGAGATGACCGCCGGCCGATGCGCCCATGATGCCCACCTCTGCCGGGTTGATGTTCCACACCGCCGCACTGTCGCGCATCGTCTTGATTGCCTTCTCAACGTCTGATACAGGCAACGAACGGTCGCCCTTGGGCATGCGGTAGCACACCACAGCGTAGGCGATGCCTCGGTCATTGAAAAACGACGCCCAGTCATATCCCTCATGGGCGGTCGCAAGGATGCTGTACCCTCCGCCCGGGCATGCCACCACGGCACGGCCCGTCGCGTTGGCCTTGGACGGGAGGAACACCCTCATTGTCGGGTTCTCAAGGTTAATCACACGGGCGGTCTGACCCCACGCAGGGGCAAAGGCTGAAAGCATCGCGACAATCGCGGCAATGAAATGTATCTTCATCGTTATAATTGGTTTTATTTTGCAAAATAAGGAAATTTTGTGTCAATTTCCAATTCTAAAATGTGTTAAACAAGGGTTCTGACACCATGTATTTTGGTCTTTGAAATTAAATCACTATATTCGCTGTACATTTCAACACACATCTAAAAATATGAACACATGAAAAAACCAACAACCAATCATCCTAATCTGTTGATTAAAGGCAGATTTGCCCGACTGGCTCTTTTAACCCTTATTATTCTAATGCCATTCTCCATTTTTGCAGAATTCAGCATATTCTATGAAAACGGCAAAAAAGGAATCAAGGACAGCAATGGCAAAGTGACCGTTACGGCCAAATATGACTACCTTTATCCGATTTCAAACAGTGAGAACGCCCGGTTCGGCGGTGGTGGCGTCTACGGTATGCTCGACATGCGCGACGGCAAAATCCTCCTGCCGGCCAAATACCGCGCTGTCGGCGACTTCTACAACAATCTGGCCGTGGTGGAGATAGGCGGCAAGTGTGGATTTGTCGACAAGGCGGGCAATTATGTTTATAAGCCGCAGTTTGATTCCGCCTCCAATTTCCATGCCGGCACAGCCGAGGTCACCAAGGGTGGACGACGGTATTTCATCGGCGTGGACGGAAAGGAATATGACACAAGACCCAACCCGTCGACACTTGCCCGCAAGGACTATGAGGCAGCCTCGGCCAACTCACAGCCTGCATCATCAACGGCCGTGGACAAGGGGAGTTCCAAGAGCACCAAGGACACCGCCGGGAACACCGGTAGCACCGGTAGCACCGGGAACAAAGGCGGTAAGACAACATCAGCCGCCACTTCCGGCAACCGGTCGTCGGCCACGACTACGGCAACGACCCCGGCAACAACAGCCAAGCCGAAACAGAACAAGCCTTATAACTGGCGTGAGAACACGCCCACCCCTTACATGACCAGGCAGACCCGCTTCATCAAGAAGAAAGTGAATTACGACAATCTGCCCGTGGTGAGCGAAGGGATTTTCTATATACAGGAATACAACCGTAAAATCGGTTACCTGTCCTATTACGGATTCTGGACCGTTGACGGCCGTTGCCTCTTCCCGGCCATCTACGAGGGTTTCACCAAGGAACGTCCGCGATTTGACTCCGGGGCATGCGTCGTCAAGGCCACCGGGACTCAACGGCCCACCCCCACGATAATCTACGCCGACGGAACGGCCAAGGCCCTGTCCCACGAGTGGGGCGCGATGACACAGTTCTATGACGGCGTGGCAATGGTGAGAGAGACCATCGACTATCGCACCAACAATCTGTTCTACATCAACACCCGTGGTGAAAAGATATGGCCGCATCTTGCCGAGAATGCAACACGTGGAAGCATCAAGCTGGAGATGCGCCCCTTGCGCGAAGGCCTCCGCGCCTACTACAGCAATGCCGACAAGCTGTGGGGATTCCTTGACGCCAACGGCAAGGTCGCAATCAAACCCGCGTTCAGGGAGGTGCGCGATTTCTATGGTGAATATGCTCTGGCGATGCTGCCCAAGGACTCTTATTCGGGGACTCCCGTGTTTATCAACCATAAGGGTGAGACCGTCGTGAATGTCCCGGGCAATCTCTCGACACTGCAATACTGCGCCGGTGTATCCGACATTTCCGACGGATATTTCGCCATAAGCGACGGTTATGCCCCCACAACCTATTATGACCTGACCGGGAAGGAGGTCAAGACATTCGCTGGCGGCGCGACGCAGTTTGCCGACGGGACAGCGTTCGTGCGTAACAGCAAATACGGCGGTGACGAGCCGGTGAAAGTCATCAACACCAATTTTGACGTGATAGGCCATTGGCCGTTCAAGACCACTGAATTTGCCAACAACAAACCCACGTTCGAGACATCACCTTACTACACATTTGACCGGCACACAGTCCTCAACCATCTCGGCGAGCCTGTGTTGTGGGTCCCCGGCGGGTTCTCAAGCGACTTCCGCCTCGGCCAGTTCTCGCCCGACGGCTATGCCTCGGCACGTGTCATCTTCTCTAACAAGGCCGGCGACAAGCAATATGATTACTGTGGATATGTCGATACATCGGGCCGCCTCACCGTGGTATTCTCCGACTCTCCCGGGGCGGGAGGCTCGTCTGGCGGAGACAAGCCCGAACCTGAAGAACCCATCGACACCATCCGCATAGGGGATAGACCTCCTCATCTACCGCCTCCAATCCCCGGCGACACCATCCCCATAGGCCCTGTAGGCCCGGGTGAAAAGGGTGTCCGCTATCGTGTGAATGTAACCGCATTCCCCGCCGAAGGTGGGAAAGTCTACGGTTCAGGTGAATATGCCTACGGAGACACAATACGTGTGACAGGCACTCCGGCCGAGGGTTACGAACTGTCGCTTATCGAATGCAGCCGTCAGTCATCAGTCACAAAGACATTCAACAAGTTTGTGGTGAAAGGTGACATGGACATCACATGTTGCTTCGTCAAGACCGACGATGTCACCGATGTCTCGCCCGGTTGCTTCGACGGACGGCTCGTCATGGGCGACGGTCTCTCGTTCCCGGTGTATATGCAGCTCGGTGACAACGAGGGCAATTCCTACAAGAAGGACACCCGGGGATTCCTTGCCCTGATAATCGACCCGAAAGAGACGTTCAGCAAGGCCTCGGCCAACAACAATGCCTCGTCAAGCTTGAACACATTCTTTGTCCCGATGAATGTCGTGGGCGCAATTGAGGAAAACGGCAAACGTTACATGGTGCTTGACGGCGGTGTATGGATGTACTCCAATCTGACAGTCAGCGACAATTCGGCTGTCGGCATGCTGAACAACCCGCTGTTGCAGATGATGCTGGCGTTTGACGGCGCAAGCTCGGGCGAACTTTCCCCCGCCCGTTATCGCGTCGAAATCGTTGAAGGCTCGCCCAAGGACGGCGGTTTCACACTCGGCATGTTGCAGCGTCATTCCGGGAAATATGGCTGGATTTCGGCCGGCGACCCGTCGTTCCACAAATCGATGGGCGGATTCTTCGTCAAACGCGTCGACAAAGGCCTGCCCGCCGATTTCTTCAACGGCATCAAGATGAAGACAGGCCAGAAGCGTGCGGTCATGTGGCAGCCTGACGAAAGTTTCTTCAACTCCAACCAGTCACGTATGACAAAAGTCGCGGCCAGCCTCGGCGAAATGTACCGTGAAGCTGTCTCCGGCAACAAGAGACTTAGCGAATACGACTTCCGCCAGTTCTCCACCGACCTCGACAACCACGTCTTCAAATGTAAACCCTGACGGTTGAACAACCTCTAAAAAGCGGGATACAGAGCCGTGAAAAGCTCTGTATCCCGCTTTTTTCATGTCATAAAGTCATCTAAATGCTTGGAAATGTGACAACCAACCCATATCTTTGCAAATCGAAAGTCCTACTTTAAATTTGCATGATAACAAACTATATCCCACGCCAAATATCGGCTTCCATCACAGAAGCCAATAAATATTATCCTGTCACAATCCTGACCGGGGCACGACAGACAGGTAAGACCACATTGGCACGTCACCTTTTTTTCGACTACTCTTTCTCCAATTTGGAGGATATTGACACACGCAACGCTGCCGTGGGCGATATCAACTCATTCCTCGATTCGCTCGGGGACAGAGCAATCATTGACGAAGTCCAGAATTACCCTCCGATTCTATCATCTATACAGGCACGTGTTGACGCCGACCCTAAGTTAAGGTATATCCTGACAGGGAGCAACAACTTTTCTTTACTTCACAATTCAATGCAATCACTTGCCGGGAGAGCAGCTCTTTTCACCGTCATGCCTTTCTCGTTCAAAGAACTTAGTGAAGGATGTCTTGACACCTCTTCTGACGTGCTGATGTACCAAGGTTTCTATCCCGGAGTTATTTCCAACGGAGTCCCCCCTCATTTGTTTTTCAAGAACTATTACGCGACCTATATCGAACGTGACATCAGAGCCTTGAGCCAGGTACAACACCTTGACAAGTTCCACCGATTTGTACGATTGTGCGCCGCACGAGCAGGAACAGAACTTAATCTGTCATCAATAGGTGTCGAGGCCGGGGTCAGCGCACCCACTGTCTCTTCATGGCTGTCGTTGATGAAAGCCTCATATATCGTGTATACCATCCAGCCCTATTATGCCAATATAAACAAAAGGTTGACAAAGACCCCTAAACTGTATTTTTACGACACCGGTTTGTTATGTTATCTGCTTGGCATAGAGACTCCACAACAGTTATCGACACATCCATTGCGTGGCGCAGTATTTGAGAATATGGCGGTCAGCGAGTTGGTTAAGGACAGATATAACACCGACAAAGATATCAACATTTTCTTCTACAGGGAGAATTCAGGACGTGAGGTAGACATTATACAGGTCAATCCTGACGGTCTGCACATCCGGGAAGTGAAGTCGGGCAAGACCTATCAACCCGATTTTTCCCGCAACCTCGACTATCTGAAAGGACTGCTCCCTGATGTCAAGCAATCCACCGTGATTTACGATGGCGAAAGCCGGGGCGACACCATAAAAAACATACGAGACATCTAATCGTGTAAATCGAAAGTCACACTTTAAATTTGCATTAGCACAGTCTTTGTTAATCTAAGTTAAAAACGGGGGGGGTAAAATATTATGCGTATATTTGACTTCGTCCTATATACTCTCGCTCGGCAAACTCAAAATAAATTTTGCTTTGCTCTCGACTTATCCATATTTTTGAATAAAATTAAGAATATCCATTCACACCTTATTAAATAAAACCAATTGACGATGAACCGACCCAGGATAGACGCGCTCGGCTGCGACATGAGCCTTCCGAAATTGAACGGAATATTTTCAGTCTTTGCATTCCTTCTATTGAAGCTGATAGTGAGTGTAATGAAAGTGACCCGAGACGATGTGACATTCGATGTGTGGCATGAACTGCCCAAATTCTTCAAGGCAAGCGAAAACGCCGATATCGTGAACGGTATATTCACAATCGCCGTCCTGTCACTCGTCATATTCTTTTTTGTCAAAGTCAAGGCCGGGATGTCAGAACTGTCAACCCCGTTAAAGAATCTGTGGACGGCGGTTATCGCAAGCCTTTCACTGGTTATACTCTGTGAATTTATAAGCATCTTGTTATCAGGCGGTAAAGAAAGCCACATCCACGCCGTGTCTTTCTTCTCGTTGATATTCCTGTTAGGATATACTGTCTGCCAGGGCCTCCTCGGCTACCGTCTGTTCACCTCCTATAACGGACGGTTGAGCACGTTAGGCGGCTGGATGATGGCTTCAAGTGTCATACTCCTCCTGTTAGCCTTTTCCGCCATAAGCTATCTCATGGACTCCGATAACGAGGGTAAATATGAATCGGTCACCGAAGTCATATTATTAGGGTTATTCAGTGCAATCCCCGTCATCCTATCATTCCTACCCGTCTACATCGCATATAAGTTACTCTACCATGGCATAAAAGAGGGGGCAACAGAACCACAGACCGAAGCCGAAACCATGACCGAAACCATCACTCAACCCATCGAGTCCACCCCCACCCGGCAGCATGACAGCAGGGAGACTATGCAACACTCTCCAACCGCAGCGACAGAAACGATAAAAACCAACAAGAGCACGATGAAATGGGCGTTAATCGCCATCGGTGGCATCCTGGCCGCCGTCCTCGTGTTCTTTGTGGTGAAAGCGACTGTAAATGCCTTAATCGCCCCATCAGCCAATGACGCAGTAACAATCACCGATGATTCAAAAGTTGACGGCTATTACAGTTCCGATGATGATACAACTCCCAACACACCCGAAATTTTCCGTGACCCCTCCAAGGCCAATACATCCGTGAGATATTCAGGGGACTTCTACGATGAAAACCGAGCGTGGCCTTTAACCCTTATTTTGCACTATAACGAGGCCGGAATTCCCGATTACGCCGACTACAAGAACGAAACGGCAGGAACGAAACTTCGCTTGACCGCCGATGTGTACACCCAACGATTAATACTTACCGCCCGTGACGGGAACAATGATTTTATAATCAGCCTTACTAAACAAGGAAACGTTTTGACGGGAGAATCAGTATGGGGCACAACTGTAATGAAAGTAAGACTATATAACTAACTCCTAATCAAAACAGAATCTTATTCATCGGATTTTTCAGAAAGCCTTGCCCCAGGTGGAGCGGTCGAGGTTGCGGTAGGAAATCGCTTCGCTGATGTGACGGGAGCATACTGTCTCGCTACCGTCGAGGTCAGCGATGGTCCGGGCGACCTTGAGGATGCGGTCGTAGGCGCGGGCCGACATCTGAAAACGCTCCATTGCCTGACGGAGTATGTCGAGCGCGTCCTTTTCGGGACGGGCGTAGAGGTTAAGCTGCCGTGTGTTCATCTGCGCGTTACAGAAAACACCGTTCTCCTGACGGAAACGCTCCTCCTGCACCCGGCGGGCCTTGATGACGCGCTCGCGAATCTCGGCGCTCCCCTCACCTTTGCGTGTAGACGACAGTTCGTCGAACGGCACAGGGAATATCTCGACCTGCAGGTCTATACGGTCGAGCAGCGGCCCCGAGATTCGACTCATATATTTCTGCACCGCCCCGGCGGGACAGGTGCACTCCTTTGTCGGATGATTATAGTATCCGCACGGACATGGATTCATCGACGCCACGAGCATGAACCCGGCGGGATAATCGATTGAATACTTGGCGCGGGCAATGGATATGTGCCTGTCCTCCAACGGCTGTCTCATCACCTCGAGTACCCCGCGCGAAAACTCAGGGAACTCGTCGAGGAACAACACGCCGTTGTGGGCGAGCGAAATCTCGCCCGGCATCGGGTTGGAGCCGCCGCCAACAAGCGCGACAGGCGAAATCGTATGATGCGGCGAACGGAACGGACGGCGTGTCAGCAACCGCGAGCCTGATTTCAGTTTCCCTGCCACGGAATGAATCTTGGTCGTCTCCAAAGCCTCGGCGAGCGACAGCGGTGGCAGAATAGTCGGAAGCCGTTTCGCCATCATCGACTTACCCGCCCCCGGAGGGCCGACAAGGAGTATATTATGGCCTCCGGCACAGGCGACCTCAAACGCCCTCTTGACATTCTCCTGTCCCCTGACATCGCTGAAATCGAGGTCAAACACGCTTTGCGCCGTGGCAAACTCCTCCCGTGTATTCACCACAGTAGGCTGAATATCATGCTGTCCCGACAAGAAATCGAGCACCTCTTTAAGGCTGCTGACACCATACACCTCAAGATTGTTGACGACAGCCGCCTCCGAAGCGTTATCATGCGGGACAATCATCCCCTTGAAACCCATCTCTCGCGCCTTGATTGCCATGGGAAGAACCCCTTTGATGGGTAATACCGACCCATCAAGCGACAACTCGCCCATAATCATGTAATCTCCAAGCCCACGGGCACACCTAAGCTGCTCTGACGCGGCAAGAACCCCGACAGCAATCGGCAGGTCGTAGGCCGCACCCTCCTTGCGCACATCGGCCGGACTCATATTCACCACGACATGCCGTCTCGGAAACTCCGCCCCGCTCTGCCCCACCGCCGACAATATGCGCTGGTAACTCTCCTTGACGGCTGCATCGGGCAAACCCACGATACAGAACGCGTAGCCGCGTTCGGCCACGGCCTCGATTGTAACAATTATCGCATCGATGCCTTGCACCGCCGCGCCGTAGGTTTTAACAAGCATTTTATGAATTAGAAATTAGGAATTAGGAGTTAGGAGTTAGAAATTAGGGTGATGCGGGCGCGCTTGTTCTTGATGCGGTGAGGGGCGAGTGCCTTGACAAGGTCGGCCACCTTTGCCGAAGGGACTGCTACGAGGGCGGCATGGTCGCGCAGCGAAATCGAGCCGATTTCATCGGCCGTGAGACCGCCTTTGGATATGAGGAAGCCAACGATGTCGCCACGGGAAATCTTGTCTTTCTTGCCGATATTGAAATATAGAGTCGCGGTTAAGGGGCGTCGCGGCCTCCCTGTGAACGGCGATGGGACAAAATCATGCTCCCAGGTCACGTACCGCGGAATGTTCTCACCTTCGGAGGTGATGACGTACACCATGCCGGTGGCATCGAAACGCGCCGTGCGCCCGTTACGGTGAATCCAAGCCTGTTCGGTCGGGGGAAGATGGTAATGAACCACAGCGTCCACGCCGTCAATGTCGATTCCCCGCGCCGCAAGGTCAGTGGAGACGAGGACACGGGTTGTACCGTTGTTGAACAGGTCAAACGCATTTAGCCTGTCCTGCTGTTCAAGGCCGCCGTGATACAACCCGGCGGAGAATCCGCTCGCATGCAGGTCATTATATACCCGCTCGGCACTCTCGCGATAATTGACGAACACTATCACGCGGTCAACGTCGATTGTCCCGAGCAAGTCGCGCAGCGTCCCCAACTTGTCACGTTCGGGACTTTCGACCCGCGCAATGGTGATACGTGATGCCGGTGACGACGCATCGTCACCGCCAAAGTCGAGACGTGTGACCTCGCCACGACCGAACAGGGTCTTGGGCACATCGCAATCGGTCGCCGAGGACAACAAAAGGCAACGCCGGGGTGACGTATCGCCGACAAGACGCGCCACATCGGCTGCAAACCCGAGGTCGAGCAACTTGTCATACTCGTCAAGCACGACAGTCCCTGCCGTCGATATATCGAGACGGTCGCGTTGCAGATGGTCCAGCAACCGCCCCGGCGTAGCGATTACAATCGCCGGTGTCACCGACAGCGACGCCGCTTCCTCGCGGAACGAGTGACCGCCATAGAGCACGACCGATTTACACCCGACGGCAATGGGCCGCACAACGTCAAGCCATTGCAGAGCCAGTTCACGGGTCGGGACAATGACCACAGCCTGTACCATGCCTTTGTCGGCAGGGGTGATGCGCCGCAGCATGGCAATCGCGAGCGCAAGGGTCTTGCCCGAGCCGGTCGGCGCGGTTAGGACGAGATTACGGAGCGACGCATTGTCGGCTACCGCGCGTTGCATCTCATTAAGCGTTGCGATGCCGAGCCGTTCCTTTATGTTGGTAAGTATTTCCTGTATTCCCATATCTAAGGCTCAAATATACGAAATTTTTCTTATTTTTGCCTATTATGAAACTACAACTCCCTCCACGCATCAACGGTTCACCCGAGACAATCGAGACATCTGACCGCCCCGTGACCATTGTCGGCGCCAACGGCTCCGGCAAGACACGGTTTGCCCATCGGCTCGCACAGTCGCTCGGCGAACGTGCATTTCTACTGAAATCAATCAACGCCCTGAACATCGACACCATCGAGGACCCAACGACAGAGAGTGTCAACTCCCTGTACCACCGTCGGTTGGGACATACGACACTGCTCCGCTCCGATATACGTGGCGAACTGAACCGCATGATTGCCCTGATGCTACACGAGGAAATGCTGAACCTGCTCGAGTACAAGACGCGGACACTGACCGACCCCGGCGCACACATGCAGCCGACACGTCTCGACCGACTGACACGCCTGTGGCACGAGGTGTTTCCCGACAACCGCATCCTCGTCAACCAAGGCGAACTCCTGTTCTCAAGTCCCAAGGGGAGCGACACCTATTCGGTCAACCGCCTGTCGGCCGGCGAGATGGCAGTCATGTACCATATAGGCTGTGCGCTCTATGCCCCGGAGGGCGCGATGATTTTCGTTGACAATCCGGGGATGTTCCTGCATCCCACCATCATACGCTCCCTGTGGGACAGCATCGAGCAACTGCGCGATGACTGCTCATTTGTCTACATCACCCACGACATCGACTTCGTGTCATCGCGAGGCGAGGGAACGGTGGTGTGGGTACGCGACTACGACCCCGCACGCGTCGAGTGGGACTATGACATCCTTTCCCCCGCCGACGGAATACCCGAGGATGTCTACCTCTCAATCATCGGTGCACGCAAGCCGGTACTGTTCATCGAGGGGGACGGTGTCAATTCAATCGACGCCAAACTATATCCCCTCGTTTTCAAGGAATACACCGTCAAATCTCTCGGAAGCTGCGGACGCGTTATCGAGGCCACGAGGGCATTCAACAACCTCAACGGCTTCCACAACCTCGACTCCTACGGCATTGTCGACCGCGACCGTCGCGACGCTCATGAGGTCGAATACCTGCGCAGCCGCAAGGTTCTTGTCCCCGATGTCGCTGAAATCGAGAATATCCTCATGCTCGAGGAGGTCGTGCGCACCGTTGCCTCGGCCAACGGACGCGATGAACACAAGGCGTTTGACAAGGTGCGCCGGTCGATTATCAAGCTGTTTGCCGGCGACCTCCGTTCACAGGCATTACTCCACACCCGCCACCGTGTCAAAATGACCGTTGAACGGCGCATCGACGGACGTTTCAACAACATCAACAGTCTCGAGACCCATGTCAACGAACTCGTCCATGCAATCAACCCGCGCGGGCTCTACGAAGGATTCTGCCGCGAATTCAACCGATATGTCCACGATAATGACTACGCCTCGATACTCCGCGTCTACAACCGCAAGTCGATGCTCGCCGAAAGCAACGCCGCCTTCCACTGCGGCCTCAAATCCCACGACAAACGCGACTACATCCAGGCCGTCCTCGCCATCCTCCGTCAGGATACCCCCGCCGCCGACCGCCTCCGCACCGCCGTCAAACGTTGTTTCGGCCTCGCCCCATGACCCTCGCCCGGATGAAATTCCTAATTCCTAATTCCCAATTCCTAATTGATTAAATGCTCAAGTATTGGATAGAAGCCATGCGGCTCCGCACACTGCCCGTATCGGTGGCGGGCGTAATTCTCGCGACAGGATTCGCCGTAGCCCACGGCTGTTTCAGCCTCACGGTGACGCTCCTGTGCCTAACATTCGCCGTACTGGCTCAAATCGCCTCCAATTTTGCTAACGAATATTACGACTACGTCGGCGGTCTCGACCGTAAAGGCCGTGAAGGCCCACGCCGAGGTGTCACCGAGGGCGAAATAACCCCGGACGCAATGAAACGCGCCACGTTCATCACCCTCGCGCTGGCGACCGCCACAGGATGCTCACTGATTTATTACGGCGGGTGGTTGCTCATCGCCGTCGGCGCGGTAATCCTCGTCGGCGTGCTCGCCTACAGCACCGGCCCTTATCCACTCTCCCACCACGGCCTCGGCGAAGTCGCCGTCATTTTCTTCTTCGGCATAATCCCCGTGACATTCACCTACTGGCTACAGTCCCACCAATGGGACACCGATATAATCCTCGCCTCGGTATCGGCCGGATTGATGGGCGCGAACGTCCTGATTGTCAACAATTACCGCGACCGCGATGATGACCGCGCCGTGGGCAAACGCACCCTCGCCGTCCGTTGGGGCGCACGCCCCGTCGCCACCCTCTACCTTTTTAACGGCTACATCGCCGTCGCCCTCATGACCGCATCCTGGGCGACACTCCCGCCGTGGACATGGCTGCTGCCCGTGGCCTACCTCACCCTCCACACAATTCTATATTGGCGCATCACCTCCCGCCACGGCGCAGCCCTCAACCCTCTCCTCGGCCTCACCGCCCTCGCCATGCTGCTCTACTGCACCGCTTTCACCCTCGCCACTCTCGCCTGAAAGGCCGCGGCATTGGATTGTGAAGCAATCATTTCGGATAGCCATGGATTTCGCTCCGCTCAATCCATGGGAAGATGACAACATGATAAATGTTTCTGAAAGAATCATTTATGATAATGAATCTTTCAGATTCAAACCGACGTTTTGCCTCCCTACCGTGGGTCTCGCCTGACGGCTCGGCCCACGGATATTATAAACGATTGCTTCGCAATCTGATTCATACACATTTCGGACGCGCACGTTGGCGCGTCCCTACGATTCCGCCGTGGCACGGTCGCAAAAACGACGCAGGGCGACCGAAAATCGGTCGCCCTGCTGATATTATCTACGGGTTATTTGGGTTATTTCACAATCACTTTGGTGACGGTGTTGCCCTGACGGCGGATATAGAGACCGCCGACAGCGGGGTTCTCTACGCGTACGCCCTGCAGATTGAAATATTCTACCGCAGCATTGCTGTCATCAACACCGATTTCGTCAATGCCTGTGGTTTGATTACCCACATGAACATCGAGGGCATAGACAGGTGAATTATAAGCATTGGAATAGCGCATAAAATATTCCAATTTACCGGGTTTTGTAAATTGAATACCATTCCCTTCATATAACGTGTATCCTTCAGTGCCTGCTACATCACCTCCGGCAGTAGGCATCGGTGTATCTTCATTGCTTGACTTATAATAGATATCAACAGTCACAGGAACCTCTCCGAATGAAATCACGCCGCCTTCTTCAGGAAGTTTAATCGCCTCATTCTCAATTTCAGCAATTTCGTCCCCAACCTTTACATCAAGCACGGGGAACACGTTCAGTCGAAGAATCGCCATACCGGGAAGATAACTGTCGGTGGCATCGCTGTGGGCACGCAGGGTGTAGACACCGACTTTATTTATCGTAATCGACAACTTTCCGTCAACTTCATTAAGAGTATATTCTCCGTCATTCAGACAGTCTATTGAATACTTGGCATCAACCCCATTAGGATTATTAACCTTATTTATTTCAGTCTCAACCCCAACGGTTGTATTATAAACCGTCTTATCAAATGACAGATTGGCAATCTGCATATTAGATTTTTCATCTTTCCATATCACAGTTATTGATTGTAACGGTTTAGCTGACGAGGCCGTATTAGTAAAGGTAACTTCACTTATTTTCTCTCCATTGGGTATCCATTCCCTCAATCCAGTACCCTCCGTTGATATTGATATATTTCCTTTATCAACATCCCAATCCTTGGTGGTATTAATTGTAATTTTTTCTATGCTGCCCTTTGTTTCATCATTGTTCGGCACCGAAATTGTAAACGACCCATTCTGTCCGAAACGCAAATCGTGGGAAGATGCTCCGTATGAACGATGTTTTCCCTTCATTGTAATGGATACATTGCCCTCTGTTATAGTCCTGTCGGCTGTATCATACTGATTGTCTGTCCTGGTTGTCATCCCATAGGGGTCTTTTGTCGTGAAATCAAAAGTCACCCTATTTGCCGGTACCTCACTCGGGTCTTGAACAACGACTGTATAATCAGCGGTCTCTGCACGATAGTTCTCTGTAGCCGGAACTGATGCAGTAATTGTCACTGAGCCGGCCTTCTTTACATCTTCGGGAAGAATCTGCCCTGTTGCCTCATTTACCGCAACCGTTTCAGGGTCAGATGAGGTATAGGTAATCACGCCGTCACCTATTTGCTTTGCAGCTTCCCAGACAACACCTACGCCCAACTTTCCGTAGCGTACCTCTCTGTCAAAACGCAATTCAGGAGACGATAGTTGCGGGCCTTCATCGTAGGTTATCACTATCTTAACAAGATATTGTGCGTTACTACCTTTAGCCGAAAGGCTTAAATGAAAAAATTGACGGTTTACATCTATTTTTGAGACATCAAACACTGTAGATGTCGCTGTGCCTGATACTGCAACTGAATTGGCTGCAGAAGCACTAACAGGTGTTTTTATCTCTGTCTCACCAACACCGACAACCCATGTTCCACCTGTAGCAGACTTTGTGATTAATTCGACTTTCTGAATATTGGGAATCGCCGTAGTATTATATAATACAAAACCGCCGGTTCCTGCATTTTTAACTTTTATCTGCCCGGTTGACGGATTTATCTGATTTGCAGTAAATGAGGTTTCTCCGATAGAGAAAGTAATATTATTCTCAATATAACTACCCGAGGTACTATTCAGACTTTTCGGCGTAATCTCGATTGTCTTAACCTCGGCGGAGAGATTTACCCCCCCCCAGATGTTAAGAAGGGTTAATAACGAAATAAGTAATAGTTTTTTCATATCCGATTGATTTATTTGGTTTAATAAATTTATTCATATTCAGGCCCTTATTTCTTTCAGCCCGTGACTGATTTCGGCGGACTTGTACGGTCGCGACATGTCGCGACCCAATAACAATTCTCGCCTGAAAGGCCGTGGCATGCCACGACCCTACTCGTTGCAACGGATTTCAGCGAATTCGTAGGGACGCGCCAACGTGCGCGTCCGTCATTGCAACCACATTTACAAAAATATAGATTTTTATAGACATATTATCCGTTATCCCCGATAAATTTCACCCACCCGCCATTTTTAACATAATTTAAACACATTGAGAATCAGCGACACCCCGTACGGCCGTGGCATTGGATTGCGAAGCAATCATTGTGGATAGCCATGGATTGAGCAGAGCGAAATCCATGGGAAGATGACAACATGATAAATGTTTCTGAAAGAATCATTTATGATAATGAATCTTTCAGACTCAAACCGACATTTTGTCTCCCTACCGTGGGTCTCGCCTTTCGGCTCGGCCCACAGCTATTATAAACGATTGCTTCGCAATCTGATGCCGACACATTTCAGACGCGAACGTAGTCGCGTCCCTACGATTCCACCACCGTCCACGTATGGTCGCGGCATTATCGCCCCCCAACTCCTAATTCCTCATTCCCAATTCCTCATTGAATCACATCCAAGCGCCGGGACGGCCGGCAGGACGATAGGATGCCGCGAGCATTCCGCGTATATCGGCGACAGCGGTGTCAAACGCCTCCCGATGAGCCGTGCCTCCATCCTCCCGCGCCATCGACAGCACATAATGGGTCAACCCCTCCTCAAGACGATGCCTGACAACCGATGCGACCCCCGTGGAGTCATCCCCCTTGAACTCGATTGTCAGCAAATCTTCATCACCCCGACCGCTGCCGACATCGGTATCGGCGACATGCTTCAACAGTCCCATAACCACGACCGCCGCACCGTTATCAACCAACACCTCCAACGCGGGCGACTCATCACGCGTCAACACCGCCGACCCGTCACGCCGACCATCCAACACCTCCAGTGCCGACATCGCCAGCACCGATTCAACGATTCTCTCCTTTGATATTACGATTTTCATGATTTATTTACGATAATGTCTCATCTTGTTAAACACCTGCATGGCCGTACGCGGGGCCATGAAAAAACTCGATGCCGTCGCCCCGCTCAACACGTGGGCGATTGCCTCATAACGGCGCATGCCCCGCGACTGCATCAACGCCGTCACCTTTCCCTCGATTTCGCGCCACATCGCCATGCGCTCACGCTTGCGCGACTCTTTCCCCGGCGAGGAATACCGCCGCAGCTTGCGTGTCGCATGGTAATATGACACATAATAACCAGGAGCGGGCGACTCCGCCACCTCCCTGACGATTTCCCCCACGGGACGGTGGCGGTTGTAGCTGCGCCCGAGCGCATCACAACACGCCTTGTAGAAGTCCCGGTTGCGTTTTTCTGAAAATTCAAGCATAAGTAACAGTTCAAAATTAAACGATATTATTATCTCTAAGTAACTCTCTTTCTTTATCTTTCATACTCTCTGCGGTTTTATTTCGGTCAAAAATCGACGCTTTCATCGGTCGTTTATGTCTATAAACTCCCTTTTCAATCATCGATTTTCCCTCGAAATAAATCTCGCACATAGTATAAATTAATTATGAACAGTTACTTAAAAATTTGTTTTTATTATCCGATACCGCAAAGATAACATCGACATGTGCAAGAATCAAGCATATCAATGTTAATATTGTGTTAATATGGTAATTTTACCACACGTGTTTCATCTATCAATCTGTTACGCGTGAGCCTGAATGACATAAACGAATTGAAGATGTCGAGCAGCGCGATTTCAGAGTTACGCATCGAGTTCTCGTAGGCCGATGCCGACATATTACCCGGTGGAGTGTGCCCCTGCAACGCCCCGCTCACACCCGAAATAGTCTCAATCAGTTTCAATTCCTGCGCCAACAGTTCGCTCGCGCCCGCATTTGCCCCGTTAGAACTGACCTGTTCAGGCTTCAGGCCACGCGCCCCGCCACAGTAGGGCAACACACCGTTGGGACGGCTCCACTCCCGCGACACATCAAAATAGTCCATCTCCTTGGGCAACGCCTCGACCGGGAACAGCAACACCCCCTTGGCCGATGTCGTCATTATGTGGTCTATGAGCGTAATCAAGCGGTTTATATAACGCTGCTGGTCAACGATATCCTCGACAAACGAATGGATTTCGCCATCGGTCATCGGGTAAAACTTGATTGCGAAAGGATGCAACCCGTGGGCGTAGGGCGAATCCCCCTCCTGCAACACCTCTCCGTTGGGCGCGAAATAACGGTAGTGCCATCGCACAGTCATCTTGGGGTACGCCACAATCTCCGCACGTCCATGACGGCGACGGTTACGGTTAACCGTGGCAAGACGGTCTTTGCCACCCCCTCGCAGCGTGAACCTGACAGCACGCTCCGGGTCGTGACATTTAATGATGCTGCGGGTCTCGAGCGTCCACACTTCGATGACACGGCATCGTCCCAGCTCGGCCGAACGGAAAAACTCCGGCTCGCCACCCTCCTCACCCACTCCGCTGTCGTCACGCCAAAGGGACGACAGGCGGGCGACACGTTCAGGCTCTCCACGGCCGAAACGCATGATGACCTCGCGCAGACTCATGTCATGCAACATGCCCGCAATCTCGACATCATGGCTGCGCGGGTCACTGAATCGGTTGACAAAGAACCGCTCGGGACTGACATTGTCGACCCACACACCGTCGCCCCCTATACGCCGCTCTTTGACGATACGCTGCACCGCGCATCCCGATATCAGGAACTCCTCAAGCATCCTGCAATCCAGTTCCTCGAGCATATTGCGTGACGCAACCGCGACATCGACTCCGTCATCTTTACGCTGCGACAAGTCATAGCGGAAACGCCCCACCACACTCTTAACCAACTGGCGTATCAGATTATTGGTCAACGGAGTCTTCCCGCTCATCGACGCATATTCCCCCTCGCTCATCCGTTTCCCCTCGGGGGTGGTGATAATGTCATCCCACTGCCGCCCGTAGGTGTAACCTTTCAGACGACGCCTTTTCTCTCGCAGCGACCCACACTGCATCCATGCCTCGTAGGCCGCCGTCAACACTTGATTGTCATTGTTGTTATTCATAATATTAATTTTATTGAATCCTTATCGTAGGGACGCGCCAACGTGCGCGTCCTCCATTACAAATAGCTGATAATCAGCAATTCCATCGGACGCGTCCGTTGACGCGTCCCTACGATTTCTCATAAAACATTAGTTTTGCGACACCCTACCTAACACTCTATCCCGGGAATCAGCGACAATGCCGCCTCGTCCAGTTCGTAAAACCCCTCGTCAGGCTCAACCACGCACATCATCCGCTCGATTCTCGGCACACCCGCCGACGGCGCGGTGTACAGCATCATCACACCGCCCGACACCACCAATGCCACAGGACGGTGACGCGCCCCACGGGCGAACGGATTGCCCTGCGCCCTGACGAGCGGAGAGGCGACATCGGTCGTGACAATCGCCGGCGAATCAAACCCGGTCAATTCCACCGACAACACCCGGCGACACCCGTCGGGCAACGCCACACGCGATACACCCGCCTCCACAGGACGCACAGCCGTCAGCCGCGCGATATCGCGCGGTGAAAGCATCCGCTCCTCCCCTATGTCAAGAAGATTCATGTACCATCCTTTCATCTCGTCACGCAGATAAGCGTCAATATCAATTCCATCGGTACGTGTCACGGCACAATCGTTGTGCAACGGCTCCAATCCCCGTCTACGTCGCCACAACGCTAACATCTCATCTTCACTAAGTCTCAACTTCATAATCCTATCACCTTTTTTCCACAAAAGTACACCCGGCCGACACCCCTCATCCCTGCCACATTCACCCCGTTTCAAAAAAATCCATTACCTTTGCAACATGCCATCGCCTAAACTATAAACTTTTAACCCATTATAACAATCATGTTTTCAGGAATAGTAGAAGAAGCCGCACGCGTCGTCAAGGTCACACGCAACGGCGGCAACATAGACATAACCGTCAACTGCTCGTTCACCGATGAACTCCGCATCGACCAGTCCGTCGCCCATAACGGCGTATGCCTCACCGTTGTCACACTTCCCGGCGACGGCACATATACCGTCACCGCAATACAGGAGACCCTCGACCGCAGCAACCTCGGCGACATGCGGGAGGGCAGCCTCGTCAACCTCGAACGCTCGATGATGATGAACGGGCGACTCGACGGCCACATCGTCCAAGGACACGTCGATTGCACCGCCGTGTGTGAATCGGTCGAGGAAATGGACGGAAGCCGTTATTATAAATTCCGTTACACGGTTACACCCGACCTTGTCGCCAAAGGCTACATGACCGTCGAGAAAGGCTCCGTGACCGTCAACGGTGTCAGCCTGACCGTCTGTGACTCGGAACGCGACTCATTCCGTGTCGCAATCATCCCCTACACCCACGAGCACACCAATTTCAAGGAAATCGCCCCGGGTACGCGTGTCAACCTCGAGTTCGACATCATCGGCAAATACCTCGCCCGCCTCGCCGAGTTAAAGGGGTGATGAAATCTTATTAGTCCAATTAGTCTAATTAGACCGATAAACGAGAAGCCACTGTGTATTACACAGTGGCTTCTCGTTTATCGGATAGAGCCTGAATTATCGCGTCCAGGACATATCCCAGATTGCTGTACGGTCCTTATTGGCACTTTGAGCCGACGGGGAATTGTTGACAATTTCCATAACAAAATTGCCCGTCACATTGGCATCCCATGAGAAATCGTATGCCGTTAACTTATCAACCGAATTATTCTCAAGCGTGGTTGTGGCGACAACATTGTCATTCTGCTTGATATTGATTGTCAGCTTGACTTTCTTGTTGTCACTGAACGGTTGACAATACTTGAATTTCAGTGTCTTTATTCCACCCGAAATCAACGGGGAAACCAAAGAACCGGGTTTCGTAGTGTTACCGTTGAGGCACACTGCAAAC
Organism: uncultured Muribaculaceae bacterium; assembly: GCA_947628305.1. Taxonomy (GTDB): domain Bacteria; phylum Bacteroidota; class Bacteroidia; order Bacteroidales; family Muribaculaceae; genus HGM05190. The sequence continues at coordinate 45,715 of CANQZG010000004.1, forward strand.
ACCGATGAACCACCGAAGATAGTGAATACGGGACTTGCGTCCTTGTCACCACCCTGCAGCACCTGACAATTTGCGATTGTCCATCCATCCTTGGATGTCGAGGATATATAATATCCCGTAGCGACACCGTCGTTGAGCGTGTTGAAGTCGGGAGAGGTGACATCAATGGCATCGCCCGACGGTCCGGGACCCGGCTCGTCGCCACCGCCTGTACCCTCGCCTGTGAGTTCAAACTCGGTGACCTCTTTTACGCCTGACAGGCCTACATATCGTGTGACATCACCTTTCAATTTCAACAGTTTGCCAAGGTTACCGGGATTATCCTTTAGATTGAGTTTCGTGCGGGAATCTGAACCCGACTTCAAGTTTACACTGATACACTTGGTATAATCTTTCTCATCAGGTGTCATCGCAAGCAACAGATTGGTGGCTACTGTCGCAGGCACTGTGAACTTGGAACTTTCCTCTGTAGCGTATGATTTGATGCCCGTATCTACGTATCCTACAATGTAGCCGGTAACCCATGCTCCGGCATGCAGCACCACATTATTAGCCGTAGTCATTGCACCGACCTGAGCCGCGCTATAGGGCGATGCCTGTGTGCCGTCTCCATCCTTGATGTCGCCGCCAGGTTGGTCGCCACCGATTGTGACACCCTCGATTTTGAACTGCGATGCCGCGCCGCTAAGCGTCTCGATACCCCACGAACCGAGGTATTTGTTCATCGAGTTGGCATCGACCCATATCTGCTTGCCATAGTTGGTAGGATTGGTTGTCAACGCACCATATTGACGCAGAGCCGAACCCTGGGGCAACGGCAGTATGAGACACTTGTCAATATCCTTCACATCCATCGACGGGGCAATCACGAGTGTATTGGCGAGTGTGACATCAGAACCCCACTCTATATCGTCGCTTGATGTAACCTCGGTGACCTCTGGGGCGACCGCACCAGCGATGAATCCTGTAACCCAACCCGAAGCGGTAACACCCTCACGCTCGATAGCGATGACTTCAGGGACGGTATAGGGATTGTCTTCCGCACCCGGGTTAAGCGTCGGGTTACCGAAGTTCATGCAGTCCGACACCGAACGCAGCAACAGCTGCCAACCGCTCGACCCGAAATAGCTCAATATGCCGACAACGTCACCGTTCCCCGCCGGAAGTTGTGTTCCCCAGAACGTGGCATAACCGCTGTTACGGACAATTATCTGGTTACCGTCCTCAAGGATGAGGTTACGGTTGGCGTTCTCCTTGTGGGCATCGGTGAACGATGCCTGGCCACCAAGTTCAAAGTGACAGTTATTGAACCGCACCAACTGGCTCTGCCACTTGCGCAACCCCTCGGCCGAGGTCGAGAGGTCACTGTAACTGCGCACAAGCACCGTGTCAATCTTTTCAGGTTCAGGCACGCCGTTAAGCTGTGCATGCTGCGCGAAGAATTCGTAAGGCATGAATGTCGCCTGCCAGCCGTATCCGGCTGAATATTCAGGGAAACCGAGCTGCTGCAAGCCACTGTACTTGCCTATGTACATATCGGTCACGTCAATCACGACCTCCTGACCGACACGATACTCATTGTAAAGAGAGTTCTTATTGATTGAAAGCGCGAGCGCACCCGTGCCATCCTGAATCACGAGACTCTTGTATATGTTGCCGGCGGCGTCTGACGAAATCACACGTCCTGCAATTACGACATGGTTACCATCGGCCGTGAGCTTGATTGTGTCGATATAATTGGCCTCGTCATCCCAGTAAGCCGCCTTGAGGTCGGCAATCGAGGTGTTGGCCTGGATTGTGGCGACGGGTGTCTGCATCCCGGGCGCGTCAACGTCGTCCTGACACGAGAACAGCGCGAGGGTGGCAAGAGCCGTCAGGCCTATATTGAATTTCAATTTTTTCATTTCAGAGGGTGTTTTTATTCAACAATCTTGATATTCTTGATTTCCCATGTCCCGGCCACATCGGCTGTCGAGGTGTAATGGAAACCAATCTGGATTTTCTTCCCGGCGTAGGCCGTCAGGTCGATGTCGCCTGAGGGGACGAATGTCCATGAAAGTGACGCGGGCCATGATGGAACAGTCAGCGGAGTCCATACCGTAGAGCCTTCCTCACGCACAGCCACTGTGACAAACTTCAATGCCTCATCCATCGAGACGTTAGTCCCGTTCAACTTGAACTGGTTCATGGCCTGTTCAAAAGTCAACTTGGCCTTAGACCCGGCAGGGAGCGAAATCGCGGGTGAAACCAGCCATGAGTCGGAGGCATTGGGTTTGCTGTTCACGTAGGCCGATGCGACCATGCCATAGTTGGCTCTCCAACCCCAAATTTTCTCGAGACCGCCGAGATTGACATTGTCAATGGTGAAAGCACCTTGGTCGGTGCCGAACGATTCCTCAAAAATCGTATTGCCCGCAGGAGGAGTGACAGGCTCGTCCCCGGCCTTTACACCGATGTTTACGTCATCGATGCGATAGGTGCGCGAGTTATCCTTGTCGACAGCCTCATAGAGCCATCCGATGTAAATCACGCCCGAGAACTGCGCAAGCGAGATTTCGCCCGACGCGATATAGCCAGTAGAGCCTTTCTGACCGGCCTCGGGTTGCGTGAACGACAGTTCGGTCAATGTCGCGGTCTTGGGGTCGGCCGATGTCATGGCATACAGTTTGAGCGAACCCTCCTGGTCGCCATACTGGATTTCGGTCTTGAAGCTCATCACCTTGTCGGTCATGCCGTCAACGTTGAGCGCGGGGGTTATCAGCCAAGCCTGGAAGCCGTTCGCCCCGGGAGTGCCGTTATAAGCCGAAGCCTGAACATAATGGTTGCCCTGGTAATCCTTGATAATCCAGCTGCGGTTGCCCGAAGTGTTGACAGTCTGCCATCCGTCGGGAATCGCCCCGCTCTCGAAGTCAGTGCTGATTGACGTCACGGCGTCACCGGGATTGACCGGCCCGGCATTACCGCTCCAGTCAAAATCGCCTGTACAATCTTTTTCGGGATTGCTGAACACGAGTTGCCATCCGTCACGGAAATAACTCAAAATCGCGGTTACAGTGCCTGTCCCGGAAGGCATCAACATCGAAGCCACACCATTATTCTTGTTATTGCTTGTTGAAATCGCAATCGTATTGCCGGCCTCATCCTTGAGTTGGCGGGTGACGTAGGACGAACTTGAAGTCGCGTCGCCGAAACAGTCGCGGCCACCGCCCACGAAGCTGACGTTCTCAAACGTCACAAGACGGTACTGCCATGCCTGAAGCTGCGCCAACTCGCCCTTATAGGTGTTAAGGTCGGCGATTGTAGTGGTATAGGACTTGACATATTCCAACCCGCCGAGACCGTTACGTTCCGAATGGGACTGGAACAACTCATAGTCCATATTACCTACACTTGTCACACCGCTCGAGTTGGTGTAAGGGACACCAATCTGCATCAGGTTATTGTAGAAACCGATTGTAAGACCAGTGACATTGACATAGACCTCCTGACCCATGCGGTAGGCCTCGTAAAGTTTGGTCTGGTTGACCCTGATTGCGATGCCCGAAGTCTCGTCCTGAAGCACCACCATGCGGTAGACATTCCCGAGAGAGTCGTTTGAAACCACGCGTCCCGAGATAATATAGTCATCACCGTTACCCTTCTTGGGTATGGTAACCATCTGCGGGGTGGCCGCCTGGGCGGTCTCCCAAAAATCGGCCTTCAGCTCGGCGATTGTCGTGTTGGCCTTCATCGTCGCCTGGGGGAAAATCACCGGGGGACGGTCAAAGTCGTCATCGCAACTCACCATCGCCGTCGATGAAACCAGCCCCACAGCGGCCAGTATTAACTTATATAGTTTCATTGTTCTTTAAAATGTTTCGTTATGGGACAATTGATGATTAGAAACGCACACCCACGTTGAGGAACACCTTGATTCCCTGCGCATAGCTGATGCGGTTGGGATACTTGGTGCTGTCATAGTTGGTGTAGTCGAAGCGACCCTGCTGGTAGCCGTAGGTCATGATATTGCGGTTGTTCAACACGTTGTCGACATTAAGGTTGAAGTTCATCGAAACCTTCCTGTTGATATAAACGAGCTTGCCTATAGAGATGTTGAGGACAAACGCATCATTGAGTTTGTCCTGATGAGCGAGCTCGCTCATCTTTGCCTCAAGTTCGTTGACATCGGGATATTTCTCCCAAAGGTTGGGGAGCGCCTCGTGGCGTATCGGCGAGAGATTGACGTAGGAATCGCCCATCCATGTGCCGTTGATACCGAAGAACCACATGCCCGGGGCGGCCCAGTCGATGCCGATGGATGCAGCGGTCTGCGGAGTGCCGCCCACATAGAAATTCTTCAGGTAGACAACCTGGGCGGTGTCGGGCATCATGCCGTTCTCGTAGGAGCGGACACCTGTCGGACGGTTCTTGTACTGGTAGCGGGCGTAAGTCCCGGCTGCCGACAAAGTGATTGACGGTGTGATTTTATAGGCGAGACCGACCTCGACACCTTTATAACATTTGTGAACACCTTTGAGAACGAAGTTCATGAATGTCGAATACTGGTCGTCATAGAACGATGAACGCTCGGTCTGGTCATACATCTCGGTCCAGAAACCTGTGATGCTGCCCCGGAAGCGACGGTAGTTCCATGCGTATGAGATATCGCCCGAGAGAATACGCTCGTTGGTCAGGCCGTCAATTGCTGTATCCTTGATACGTGGCGAGATGTAGGCATATTCAAAGAGCGGGGCGCGGGTCTCGTAACTTGCATGAGCCGAGATGAAGTTGCGCCCGTTGATTTTGTAGGTCGCGCCGGCCTTCAACGCGCCGGTATCGAAACGGTGGGTATCGCCCTTACCGTAGGAGTTCTCGGGGGCACGGCCGTTCTGCATCTTGCCGTCGCGGAAGAACTGGGTGTAACCGACCTTCAGGCCATAGTTGACATCCCAATGGGGCAGACGGATAATGTTCTGCAACCAAGCCGTCGCCTGGAGGGCGTTGATGTTGTAGTCATAACCGAAAGTGTCACCCTTGCCGACATGACGGTTGGGGTTGCGGAGGTCGTTCTGAAGTATCGAGGGGTCCCCGGGGAAATCACGCTCGGAGAACTGGTCCACGTCAAGCCAGAACTGACCGCCGAGGAGGTCACGGATTGTCTTATAATAATGTGCCCCGGTGTAGTTGAACGATGCTCCGGCCTGGAGGGTCATCGCGTCATTGAGACGGTGGTTCAGCACCGAGTTGAAGATGAAGTTGAACTGGTTGCTGTGACGGTTCTCAAGAATGTAGGTCGAGCCCTTCTTGGTTGTCGCGCCAGGTTGTTCATTGGCAAGGTTGTTCAGGTAGTTGGTCTGGTACAGCTGGTCCCAGTTGATTTGACGGAAAGACTCATCGTTACGCCACAGGTTGGTATAGAGGTCGTAGGCCTGCTCGTCATCCTTGAAATAGGATGGGAGATAACGATAGTAGTCGGGGCGCGGGTCAGCCGCATTGTACCAGTTCAGGGCCGATGTAGAGTAATGCACCCAACGGACGGCCGCACCCGTGTTGAGGGTCGTGCCCTGCTTGGGTTTGTAAATCCAGTTCAGCACGACGGTGGGGTCAAACGTCTCCACAATCTTGGAGCTGCGCTTCTTGCCGTCCTGCCATCCCCAGTTGGGGTTATAGAGGTTATTGTCGGCAAGGTCGTACGCCTCCTGATAGGTTGCCGAGTTTGTGGCACGCTGCGTGGGTGCGCCCCACAGGGTCAGGTTGAGTGAATGCTTGGAATTGAGCATCTTCTCTAACGACATGAACAGGCCGCCCGAATTATAGAACGTGCCCTCTACGACACCCTCGTTGGCATACCGCCCTATACCGGCAACCGTGAACGACCATCCCTTGGGATTCATGCCGGTGGAATACATCGCCATGGCACGGAGCATGTAGGCCGAGTTGGTGTAGGCCACGCTACCGTTGAATCCTTTGGAATAATTGGAGGAAATAGTGTTAATATCAGTTGCGCCACCGACATCGCCGAACCCGAAGTTGGCTGCGCCGAGACCGATTGCCGTGGTCTTGTCACGGAACGCGCGGTTCATGCCGCCGAGCGTCGAATAATTGAAACGACCGCGGGCGAGGTCATTGAAACTGATACCGTTGATATAGGTTGTCTGATACTCCGAGTTGTATCCGCGGAACCGGAAACGCATCGTCGAGAAACGATAATTGGAAGCATTGAAATACACATCGTCCGACGCGCCGGTCAACGCACCGACCGACTGGACCGAACCTTCCTCCTCATCGAGCATGTTCTGGTCATAATAGATGTCATTGGCATCCTCAAGGTAACCCGAACCGAAATTGGAACTTGTCATCTTGACTTTCCCGAGTTCATCGATTACATTTTTAGTCATTTCGACAGGGAGGTTGACGTCATTGTAACCGTAGGCGACAATGACGAGCACATCGCTGCCCGGCGTCGCGTTGCTGATGCGGAACTCACCTGACACATCGGTCGTGGTCATGATTCCCTGGCCGTCGAGCATGACACTGGCCCCCGACACCGGCGAGCCGGTATTGGCATCGACAACAGTGCCGGCTACGCCTGTCTTTTGTGCGAGCGACGGCAGAACCGCCGTCAGCAGAAGTAGCAGAAACAGTTTTAGTCTCATAAAATTTGGGGTTAATATTTGATTTGATTTCAATAATTCTTGAATCCTGGCAATGCCTATCTGAATGGGGTTACAGGCGCGATTATGGCACAGTCCCGCAAATAACATCCAAAGAAACAAAAAAATCTGAATCCATCCAACTTTTATTCACACTTTTCGATTATAATCCTAAAAAAGCATGTAATACGGCGATTTTTACTATGATTGTCGATTTTTTATGTATATTTACCCTCAAAATACTTTTTTATCGTAGGGATGCGCCAACGTGCGCGCCAACGACCGCAAAAGACTACACTATCTCATAATCATGAAAAGAATCCTTTTATTACCGTTCCTGGCAATTTTTATCGCCTTGAATCTTTCGGCTCAGGAGAAGAACCGGCAATACATGGTCTTCGGTGTCGCATTCTACAACCTCGAGAACCTGTTTGACACAATCAACAACAACGGAAAATATGACCTGGAGTTCTCCCCACAGGGAGCGCGTGCATGGGACGGACACAAATACCGTTCCAAAATAAACAAGCTCGCACAGTGTATCTCCCACATGACATCCAAGACCACACCCGACGGCCCGGCAATCATCGGAGTGTCTGAAATCGAGAACAAGAGCGTGCTCGACGACCTCGTCCGTGCCGAGGCGATACGCAAATGGCGTCTTCAAGTAGTGCATCACGACAGTCCCGACCGGCGTGGCGTTGACGTGGGATTACTATACAACCCTCGCCTTTTCAAGGTTAACAACGTCACCAACACCACCCTTTTCATCGATGGATACCCGTCGTTCCGCACCCGTGACCAGATGTGTGTCTCCGGCATACTCGGCGGCGACAACGTGTCAATCATCGTCAACCACTGGCCATCACGTCTCGGAGGACAGGAACAGTCAAGTTACCTGCGCGAGGCGGCCGCACGTCTCTCCAAGCACATCGCCGACTCTATATGGGCGATACGACCCGACGAGGGAATCATCATCATGGGGGACCTCAACGATGACCCGCAGGACAAGTCCTGCGCCGTAGCTCTCGGCGCTAAACGCAACATGAAGGATGTCGCCCCGCACGGCTTCTACAACCCGTGGTGGAAAATGCTCGATGACGGCTACGGGACTCTCGCCTACAAAGGCTCGTGGAACCTTTTCGACCAAATTATTGTATCGGGCACATTGCTTGACAATAACAAGAAGAACGGACTCGATTACTGGCGTTGTAAAATAAATAATTTTGATTTCCTTATAGACCAGAAAGGTTCACGCCAAGGGTACCCCTTGCGCACCTACTCGGGAGGTGCGTGGCTCGACGGATATTCCGACCACTTCCCCACCGAAATCTTCCTCCGCAAGGAACGTCGTTAAGAGGGACAGAATTGCAGGAAAGGTGTTGCATAACGTAGTCCGAATAGGATTGCGAAGCAATCATTTTGAATAGCCGTGTGTCTCGCCTGACGGCTCGGCCCACGGTGGGGAGACAAAATATTGGTTTGAATCTGGAAGATTCATTATCATAAATGATTCTTTCAGAAACATTTATCCATTATACTTCTTTCCGAGGGTTTCGCTTTGCTCAACCCTCGGCTATTCAAAAGGATTGTTTCACAATCCTTTAACGATACGTTTCCGACCGATTTTCGAAAGTCTTGCAACAGCGTCCCTGTTCCATTGGTATCACCTATCACAATGGCGGGCATTTCGTTGCAACCCGGCGAGTTTGGCCCGCTTGATTGCCGAACGCCTGAACAACCGGCAATATTCCTCATGATTCATTGCCAACACATGCCCACGGACGAGATGCAACAACTCCGGGCGTGGTCTGAACTCCGGGATTCCCGACATCGGCGGACAGGCGTTGTGGGGACACACCTCCTGACACACGTCGCACCCATACAGCCTGTCGCCCAACGCCACTTCTTCATTAAACTCGCCACGGTGCTCGATTGTCAGACAAGAGACACACCGCCTTGCATCCACTGTTCCATCGGCTCGTAATGCACCTCCGAGACACCTCCTGACACACGCCCCGCAACCGTCGCATTCATCACGGCATGGTTCGTCAGGCTCTATCTCAAGCGTAGTGATGATTTCCCCGAGAAAAAAATAACTCCCGGCACGGGGTATAATCAGATGCCCGTTCCGCCCGATGAACCCCACCCCGGCACGCATCGCCCAGTAACGTTCACGCAAGGGCGCGGTATCGACGCATACACGCATCTCGCCGCCAAACGCCTCCTTTATGCAAGAAACAGCATCCGAAAGATGTTCCCTGACGACCTCATGATAATCGTCTCCGAGGGCATATCGCGCTAACTTGAGCGCATTGTCGCCGAATCTGACCGGGTAATAGTAATTGAACGCACACGAAATCACCGTCCGCGCCCCTTCAAGCAACCGTGACGGGTCGTCGCGCACGTCACCGTAACGTTCCATGTAATCCATCTCCCCGTGGAGACCATTGTCAATCCATCTGCGATAACCCTCGACCGCACTGCCGTCAACAGGACCGACCCTTGCAAATCCGGCACGGTAGACCCCGGCATCGACCAATATCCGTCGTATCGCCTCTTTATTGCTCCCCGATAATACGGAACTCATAACCCTGCTCCTTAAGCCACTCTATCGCCCTGGGAAGCGCGTAACGCATGTTTTTCTCGGCCTTGAGCGAGTCATGGAACACGATAATCGACCCATTACGCGTATAACGTTTCACATTATCCAGCACCTGCTCCCCGGTCAGTTTCTTGGAATAGTCGCGTGTCACGAGGTCATACATCACAATATTATAGTGCCCCTTGATTAGATAGGCCTGCTCCCACCGCATTATACCATGGGGAGGACGAAACAAGGACGACCCTATCAGTTCGTTGGCCTCGGTTATGTTGCGCATGTAACGACGCGACCTGACCTTGAAACCCTGCAGATGGTTCATCGTGTGGTTGCCGACCGAATGTCCGCGGCGGCGCACCTCCTCAAGCAATTCGGGGTTACGGCGCACATTGTCCCCTACCATGAAAAACGTGGCTTTGACATCATACTTGTCAAGCGTATCGAGCACCCAAGGAGTGACCTCGGGTATCGGCCCGTCATCAAATGTCAGGTACACAGTCCTGACCCCACGGCTCTTTATACGCCATATCGCCTCCGGAAAAAGGAGACGATACAGCAATGGAGGTTGTTCAATCAACATCGCGGGACCCGGTTATTGAACCTGCATGCGGTTGAAGTCAATTCCACGCGCCGCAAACTCATTGATTTTCTTCTCAGGGTCACCGCCGGCGTCCTGATAGGCCGTCAAAAGTTCTATCATGTACACCTGGGCGATATATTTGTCGGTACGCGTCAACGTGCCATATTGCCATGGCTTCAGGCTCTGATAGTAACGGACATACCCTTCAACGCGGTTCATCTCGTCCTCAAGCATACGCAGGCTCTTGGCCTGAATCTCCTTGTTCCCTGTCGCGAGACCGACACGGGCATAGATTTCAGCCGCCTTCTGCCGAATCTGCACCGTATAAGGCGACACCGATGCCGGTAGTTTCTCATTCATGAGGTCAACGATTTCGATGGCCTTCTTGTACCTGTCTTTCTTGAAAGCCTCTATCCGGGCCTTATCGGTTGTCAGGGAGTCAAGGTCATCGGCCTCAATCGCCTCATTGACAAGAGCGGTCGCGAGGTCAAGCATCGTCGAGCGTGTGGTCGTCACCATTCGGCGCACTGTCTCGTCAAGATAGAGTTTCTTCCCGCCCTTCAAAGCCTCGGAGATACCTCCCCAACGGAATTTCTCGGTTATATTCTTGTAAGCCTTGTCGGTATTGACCGCCATGTCATACTCCGAATATCCTTTCCTGACGGGTGTCACCTGGTAGGCCATACCCGTGTTCTGCATGTAGGGTGACAAACCGAGATAATACTCCTCGGGGACTGTCATGGCAAAATAGACCGGGCGATTCCACCCGTTGGCGACGCTTGTGGCGAGCATGTCAAGGGAGATTGTCTTGCTCAATGACATACCGCCGTCCTTGCCTGTCTCACGGTCGGCCAAAAGATTGACTGAGATATTCTCATCGGCCGCAGCAGCCTCGTCAGCCGGAATGACGCCGGCTTTCACCGCAGCGTCAACATTGGACGGGATAAACATGTTGGGGTGCTTGAGCATCGGCAATCCCCAGCCATTGTTGGTCGACTCGGGGGAATACAGCTGCTTGAGCGAAGCGAGAGCATTGACCGGGGTAGAGTCAGCGTCGGCGAAATAGCTGAACTGCAGACGGTCGTAGGCATAGTTCTCAGGCTTGGCCTGCATGTCAACGGCCTTGGCCTGGTAGGATGGATGCTTAAGCTGATTCACATACCACGATGTCGTCAGATAACTTAGATTGACGACACGTACATCGGTGCGTTCACCCTCCACCTCCTGGGCATACCACAATGGGAACGTATCATTGTCTCCATTGGTGAATATGACCGCATTGGGGTCAAGCGAGTTAAGATAGTTCATTCCGAAATCGCGGGTTGTGTAACGCCCCGAACGGTCATGGTCGTCCCATGTCTGCGACACCATCTGTAGCGGCACTATGATGCCGATTGCAGCCGCAATCCAAGCCATTGTTCCAGCCTTATCCTTCACAAACCCGTTGAGGAGGCTCCACAAGCCGGCCACGCCCATCCCTATCCATATCGCGTAAGCATAGAATGAACCCGCGAACGCATAATCTCGCTCACGTGGCTGCGAGGGAGTCTGATTCAGGTAAAGCACGATGGCGATACCCGTCATAAAGAAAAGGAAGAACACAACCCAGAACTGCTCGATGCCACGCTTGGATGTGAACGCCTGCCATGCGAGACCGATTATGCCCATAATCAAGGGCAGCATGAAGAATACATTATGTCCCTTGTTCCCGTTGCCGAGGTCATCAGGCAGAAGCGACTGGTCACCGAGACGGAAATTATCGATTACTGGGATACCTGAAATCCAGTTGCCGTGGTTGACCTCTCCGTTACCCTGTATGTCATTCTGTCGGCCGGCGAAATTCCACATGAAATAACGCCAGTACATGTGGTTGAGCTGATAGGTGAAAAAGAAACGGAGGTTTTCACCGAACGTCGGCTTGATTTTGGGGTCGCGTGAGAGCGGGTTTCCATCCTTGTCAAGATAGGTGGTGGCGTAGACCGTATTCCCTTTCAGACCTCCAATCCAATCACTGTAGGCCCCGGCATGCGCCCCGCTGTATATACGGGGGAAAAGCATGTTCAGTTCAGGGGTCATCTCGTAGGATGTCTTGTGACCCGTCATCGTGTAACGGTCAGGTTCATCGGCCGATGTTTTGACCTGTTTGGCATACTGTGCACTGCCCTCGTTCTTTATAGGCGTGGGTATGCCCGTGGATGCGTCAACGCTGTAAAGGGGTAACGAATACAACGTCTGACCGTAGAACAACGGACGTTCGCCGTACTGTTCGCGGTTAAGATAGGAACTAAGGTCAAACACATTGTCAGGCGCGTTCTGATTCATCGGTGGATTGGCCGATGAACGTATCAACAGCAGCGCATAACTTGAATAACCGATAAATATAACGAGAATGCTCGCCGTGATAAGGTTGAAGATGCGTACCGGGACCTTTGTTGTAATAAACAGGTACACAATCAACGCCACAGTCAACAGAAACGCGACCCACAAGCTGTCACCGATAAAAAGCATCCCCGAAAGAATGACGCTCAATGCAAAGAGCGTCTTGATGTGCCGGGCCGATTTCTGCACATACAGCGCATGGAGCGTGGCGACCAACACCGCGACAAGTATCGCGGCATATATCAGCACACCCATATTGAAACTCATCCCGAGCGTGTTGACACAGAACAGTTCAAAGTATTGCGAAATCTCGATGAAACCGGGAACAAGGCCATACAGCACCAAACCGATTATAACCACCGAGACACCCAACGCAAGCAGGGAACCCTTTGCCGTCGTGTTTTTCCATTTGCGGTAATAAACCACAAGCACGACCGCCGGGATGCACAGCAGGTTCAACAAGTGGACGGCGATTGAAATACCGATGACGTAGGCAATCAGCACAAGATACTTGTCGCTGTGGGGAGCGTCGGCTCGGTTCTCCCATTTAAGAATCAACCAAAAGACGAGCGCGGTACAGAACGAGGAGAACGCATATACCTCGCCTTCGACTGCCGAGAACCAGAACGTATCGCTCCAAGTGTAGGCGAGTGCACCGCACAGGCCCGACCCGAAAATGACAATCATCTGTGTCATAGACACTTCCACGGCATCATCATTGACAATCAGCCGCTTGACAAGATGGGTGATTGTCCAGAACAACAGTAGGATTGTACCGGCCGACAACAAGGCCGACATCGTATTTACCATCAATGCGACCTTGGTGACATCCCCCCCCGCAAAATTCACAAAGAAACGTGCCGCAAGCATGAAAATAGGGTTGCCCGGCGGATGACCCACCTCAAGTTTGAACCCTTGGGATATGAATTCGGGACAGTCCCAGAAACTGGCGGTTGGCTCGAGCGTAAGAATATAGGTTACGGCGGCAACCAGGAAGCACAACCAGCCTAAAGAGTCATTTATGATGTTGTATTTCTTCATTGCAATGAAAAACAAGTGAAAAATCGGTATATTCGGCGCAAATTTAGTCAGAAAATACGAACTAATCCCCTATTTCACATATTTTTCATTTTGAGACCATGAGGTCATCTTGACTTCAATCTATCGGACAGACACCTTCCTGACAACATCACCGGCCTTCACGATATATACACCTGCCGGGTATGGCCCGACACGCATGTCACGTCCGCCATATAATCTTGCTCCCGACACACTGTAGACCTCCTTATAAACATCACGGTCGGTCACTATCTCGCCTCCCGAAACCGCGACTGTTACATCATCGGCCTCTGTCATCCCGATGCCGGTTGGAGTTCCCGTTGTCACCATTATCGATTCGTCACCCTCGTTGAGATTTATCGAAACAATCGCCGTCTCTCCCGCTTTCAGTTTGTCGTCGTCACTATAGGTAAAATAGGATGCCGTGTTCATCCCATAGTCAAGGGGGACTTTGACTTTGTCGGCGAGTTTTGTGTCAGAGGCATTCTGCGGGCCATAGATGAAGACCGGTATATTGTTTTTCTTTTCGTATGACACGACAAACTCTGACGGCAGCGTGACAGAGGCTGTATACACTCCGTCCTGACCTTCAATTTCCGTCACGTCACCTTTTTTGTCGACAAGGAATATATTAGGTGGAAGTATCTTCTCATCGGGTGCCGATGAAGGAGTTATAACAAAAAGTTGGTAACCCTGCCCGGTATAGTTACGTTCATAGAACGATATGTCATATTCACCTTTAGTGTCCACTCTTATATAATCAGCCATAGACATACTGATTGCAAGCGGATTAGGCAATGTCATTAACAACGGCACGGCCCAGGATGTCAATGTATAGTTAGTCCATGACGAACCCGATGCACTCTGCGCATAAAATATGAACCCATAATCAATTTCCACATTCCTAAGGTAATAACCGTCATCACCCGCTGTCATCTGCATCTTGTCGGGGTAATCGTCACCCACCTTGGTTACAGTCCCGTCAGCATTGACAGGGATTATGTATGGAGGATTATTCTCGGCGGCGTCAGCCATTATTGCCGTACCAACGATAAGAAACGCCGATAAATAGATAAAATGCTTTTTCATAATTTTTTATTAAAACGTGGAAACACATCAGTCCACCTGATATACAGGTCAGGTTGTCTATAAAAACATCGGCCACGTAACCTTTGATTCATCGCAAGCATATTAAATTAATAAAAAAGATACAAAATTTTATTAAATACATCATAAAAAACACGCCTCCCTCGACTTTACTGACTCTATAGGTTGCACAATCCATAAGTTATTGTTACATTTGCATTGAAAAGTCACAGAGGAGGCCACGAGCTTCCTCTTTTTCTTATTTAAAAGATGAAGTCATCTTGACTTTTGAATCGTTGACATTTCCAGGCAGTCTTGAGGCTGTTTTCGGGTCGTTTCAAGGGAGCGATGCGGGCATCGTGACCGCGGAACGAGGTGAAAACAGGCCAAGAATGACGGAAAGGTCTCGAAACAACTATTAGATGACTTATGGTTTTAACATTCTTCAATAAGTCAAGATGACTTCATTGTCTAAAATTTTAATGAGCATACTCTAAAATGATTGATAAGCAATTATTAGACAAATCGATTCAGGAAGCTATCGAAGGCTCCGATATTTTCATCGTTGAAGTCAATGTGTCTCCACAGAACGACATAACCGTCGAACTCGACAGCCCCAACGGACTCGACATAGACACATGCGCTGAAATCACGCGACACATCAACGAATGTCTCGACCGGGATGTGGAGGACTATTCGCTCGAGGTTGGCTCGGCCGGCCTGACCGCACCGTTCAAGGTCAAGGGGCAATGGCTGAAAAACATCGGTAATGAAATCGAGTTGCTCACCCGTGACGGCAAGAAAATGCACGGACGCCTTGTAGAAGTCGGAGACAATGGATTTACAATCGAGGTCGCCGCCAAGGTCAAGTCTCCGGGGAAAAAACGTCCCGAGATTGTCATGCAACCGGTCGAAATCGCCTTTGACAACGTCAAACAGGCAAAATACATGATACAATTCAAGTAAAAACAAAAATATAACACGATACAACCTATGGCACGAAAAGATGATGCACCCAACATGGTGGAGCGTTTTGCCGAGTTCAAGGAACTCAAGAACATCGACAAGACAACGATGATAAGCGTTTTGGAAGAATCATTCCGCAATGTACTGGCTAAGATGTTCGGAACCGATGAGAACCTTGACATCATCATGAATCCCGACAAGGGGGACGTACAGATTTTCCAGAACCTCGAAGTCGTACCCGATGGAGAGGTGACCGACCCAAACATGCAGATTTCACTCAGCGATGCCCGCGCCGACCATGACCCCGATGTCGAAATCGGCGAAGAGCACACCAAAGAAATCATATTCGCTGACTTCGGCCGACGCGCAATCCTAAACCTGCGCCAGACACTCCAATCCAAGATTCTCGACCTTCAGAAAGAAGCCATCTACGCAAAATTCAAGGAACTTGAAGGCGAACTGGTTTCGGGTGAGGTATATCAGACATGGTCACGGGAGACCCTCCTACTCGATGATGACAAGAACGAGTTGCTCCTTCCTAAGAGCGAGTCAATCCCCGGCGACTTTTTCCGCAAAGGAGAGACCATCCGCGCAGTCATCGCCAACGTTGACAACAAGAACAACAACCCCAAAATCACGGTGTCACGTTCCAACGAGAACTTCCTGCGTCGTCTTTTCGAACTTGAAGTCCCCGAGATTCACGACGGCCTGATAAACATACGCGCCGTGGCCCGCATCCCGGGCGAACGCGCTAAAATCGCCGTCGAGAGCTATGACGACCGCATCGACCCCGTAGGAGCATGTGTCGGTGTAAAAGGCTCACGCATCCACGGCATCGTCCGAGAGCTACGCAACGAGAACATCGATGTCATCAACTACACGTCCAATCCCTCGCTTTTCATCCAGCGTGCGTTAAGTCCCGCCAAGGTATCGAGCATCCGCATCGACCCCGAAGAAAAGAAAGCCGAGGTGTTCCTTCGTCCCGAGGAGGTGTCACTCGCCATCGGCAAAGGCGGCCTGAACATCAAGCTCGCATCGAAACTCACAGGATATGAAATCGATGTCTACCGCGAAACCGAAGAAAAATATGACGATGATATCTATCTTGACGAATTCAAGGACGAAATCGATTCATGGGTTATCGACTCGCTCAAGAACATCGGCTGCGTGACAGCCAAGGATGTACTGAACGCCCCTCGTCAGATGCTCATCGACAAGGCCGACCTCGAGGAAGACACCGTCGACAATGTACTTGCCGTGCTTCGCGCTGAATTTGAGGATGAACCAGAGACCTCATCCGAACCGGAGGCCGATGACACCGAAACTGAACCCGAACAGACTTCCAACGACTGATATAACCACGATTTCTCATTCCCTCTCCCCTCTTTAAAACCACTTTTTTATGGCGAGAATAAAAATAAGCAAAGTTGTAAAAGATATAAACGTCGCACTGCCGACAGTCATCGATTTCCTTAGCAAGAAAGGCATAACGGTCGAGGACAACCCGAATGCCCGTATTGATGAGGAAATCTACGGACTGCTGCTCGATGAGTTCAAATCGGACCGCACCGAGAAAAGCAAGTCAGAGAAATTCCTCTCCGAACGTCAGAAGGACAAGGAGAAAGAAAAAACCAAACCCGCCCCTGAACCAGTCGAAATTAAGTTAGGCAGCGACATCCAACGGCCAAAGGTAATCGGTCACATCAACCTTGACAAAAAAGGCAACCCCGTAACGGAAAAACCGGCTTCCACACCTGTCCCCGAAGCAAAAAAAACTGAAAAAACCGAGGGAAAAACCGCTGCCATAAATCCAGAGTCCGCACCTGAGACAAAGGTTGAAGAACCCAAGGAGCAACCCAAGGCCACCGAAGAAAAAGCCAAGGTTGAGACACCTGAAGTCATACCTGTCGAGAAAAAGGCCGAAGAAAAACCTAAACCCGCACCGGCAGAACCTAAAGCAGAGTCCAAGCCGGCTGCCATCGTTTCCACGCCCACCAAGGCCGAGCCTGTGAAAGAACAGGAAACGCAGGAGGCCAAGGAACCCGAAATATTCTCAGTCGGTGTACCCGCACCCGATACGACAATAAAAGTCGTGGGCAAAATCGACCTCGACGCCATCAACCAGTCGACACGTCCAAAGAAAAAGACCAAGGAGGAGAAGCGTAACGAACGTATCGCCAAGGACAAGGCGGCATCGGGCGACCGCAAGAAGCGTAAACGCATCGGCGGCAAGGAGAAAGTCGATATCGAGAAAGCCGGTAACCAGGCATCGGGCAACCAATCTAACGGCAACGGAGGGGGACGTGGCAATGACCGTAACCGTCGCGACAAAAACGCCTCCAAGGAAAACCGCAACCGACGCCCCGTACACACCGAGGTTAACGAGGAGGACGTACAGAAGCAGGTCAAGGAGACACTCGCCCGCCTGACCCAAAAGGACAAGACCCAAAAGAAAGGTGCAAAATGGCGCAAAGAGAAACGAGAGGCGTTCGCCTCTCGTGAGCGCGAGGCCGCGCAACTCGAAAAAGCCGAGAGCAAGACGTTGAAACTCACCGAGTTCGTTACCGCCAATGACCTCGCATCAATGATGGATGTACCCATCAACCAGGTAATCGGTACATGTATGAACATCGGCGTGATGGTCTCCATCAACCAACGCCTCGATGCTGAGACAATCAACATCGTGGCCGAGGAATTCGGTTTCAAGACCGAGTATATGTCAGCCGAAGTGGCCGATGCAATCCACCAGGAGGAGGACAGCGAGGAAGACCTCGAGACACGCCCCCCGATTGTAACAGTCATGGGACACGTCGACCACGGCAAGACATCGTTGCTCGACTATATACGCAAGGCCAACGTGATTGCAGGTGAGGCCGGAGGCATCACACAGCACATCGGTGCATACAACGTGAAACTCTCGGACGGACGTCACATCACGTTCCTCGACACCCCCGGTCACGAAGCGTTCACAGCCATGCGTGCACGCGGTGCCAAGGTGACCGACCTTTGTATCATCATCGTGGCCGCCGACGACAACGTCATGCCACAGACAGTCGAGGCCATCAACCATGCATCGGCAGCAGGAGTTCCTATTGTGTTTGCCATCAACAAGATAGACAAACCGACAGCCAACCCTGACAAAATCAAGGAGGAACTTGCCAACATGAACTATCTCGTCGAGGACTGGGGCGGCAAATATCAGTCACAGGACATCTCGGCCAAGAAAGGCATCGGTGTCGATGAACTGATGGAGAAAGTGCTCCTTGAAGCCGAGATGCTCGACCTCAAGGCCAATCCAGACCGCAACGCCACGGGTTCAATTATTGAATCGTCACTTGACAAAGGACGCGGATACGTGGCCACAGTACTTGTCCAGAACGGCACCCTGCGCGTGGGCGACACAATCCTCGCCGGGACACACTACGGCAAGGTGAAAGCCATGTTCAACGAGCGAAACCAACGCATCAAGGAGGTCGGCCCCGCCGAACCCGCGTTGATTCTCGGCCTGAATGGCGCACCGACGGCAGGTGACACATTCAACGTGATGGAAACCGAGCAGGAGGCACGTGAAATCGCCAACAAGCGCGAACAGTTGCAGCGCGAACAGGGCTTACGCACCAAGAAAATCCTCACCCTCGAGGATATCGGCCGCCGCCGTGCAATCGGTAACTTCCAGGAACTGAACGTCATCGTCAAGGGCGACGTGGACGGTTCAATCGAGGCCTTGAGCGACTCGCTCATCAAGCTGTCGACCGAGGAAATCCAAGTCAACGTCCTGCACAAGGCCGTCGGCGAAATCTCGGAGAGCGATGTCACACTCGCAGCCGCATCCGATGCAATCATCATCGGCTTCCAGGTGCGTCCTTCGCTGGCGGCAAGACGCGCATCCGAGCGTGACGGTGTCGAAATCCGCCTCTATTCGGTTATCTACCAGGCTATCGAGGAGGTCAAGGATGCCATGGAAGGCATGCTCGCGCCCGAAATCAAGGAGGAGGTCACCGGTACAGCCGAAGTACTCCAGACATTCAAGATTTCCAAGGTTGGCACCATCGCCGGGGCAATCGTGCGCGAAGGCCGCATAAAACGGTCGTCAAAGGTGCGTCTCATCCGCGACGGTATTGTCAAGTACACCGGCGAACTCGGCTCGCTCAAGCGAATGAAAGACGATGTCAAGGAGGTCGTTTCAGGATATGACTGCGGTATCAGCATCGCAGGATACAACGATATCCACGAAGGCGACATAATCGAAGCCTACGAGGAAGTCGAAGTGAAGAAAACGCTCTGACACCGATGGAAAATGTCGCCCGCAAGGCACACATAAACATCGGCTCGAATATAGAACCGCGGCTTGCCCACATCGGGCAGGCCGTCTCTATGTTGAAACAGCTCGTAGACCCGCTTTTAAAGGTCTCTCGCCCCGTCGAGACCCCGCCGTGGGGATTCACCTCCCCTAACGATTTCATGAACGTAGGCGTCCTTATTTCGACCCCATTGCCCCCGTCGACATTACAGGGACTGCTACAGGATATCCAGTCACGCATAGACCCGTCGCCCCACCGCGACGAAGCGGGCAATTACATTGACCGTAAAATTGACATCGACTTCATCGCCATGGAAGACGAAGTCATCACAACCCCCGCGCTCACACTCCCTCACCCGCGCATGTCATCACGCGAGTTCGTCCTGCTCCCGATGATAGAACTCGACCCCACGTGGAAACACCCCCTCACAGACATGACACCGCTCCAGATGTTATCGGAAATCAATAAATCTTAGTTTTTATGTCCATTCTCCACACCATGAAAGCCATTTTTAACCTACTCATCGCCCTATCTGCCACCTTCATGACAGTCGATGCCGCTGACACGGAAAAACAATTCGCCACCGGCCCGATTCGCGACCTTGCATTAATATATCAGGGAGGCGCACACCGACCCGACTGGACACAGCGACAATTTGAACCGTATGTCTCCCATACATTCGCCGACGGAAGCACTGATTGGCTTTTTGACGGATTCCTTTTCCTGGAATTCAAGGACGGCGAAGGTCGTCAGTTTTCGCCGGGATATGACAAACTGAACGCACGTCGCAGCGAGTGGGAACGATACCTCGACCGCCTGTTTGAACGAGGAAAATCACTGGATGCGCTCGACCGTTGTATCGACACGACCCGACAACGCATCAGAGACCCCGGTTTCCGTCACAAAATCATACTGACGGTAATGGTACCCATAATCGCACAGACCGATTGGGGTGAAATCAACGGCCAAAAACTTGATTTCAACCGTCTCGACGACCGAAAGGCAGCCTGCCGGTGGTTCATCGACCAACTCGTCTCACGCTTCGCCGCACAGAAGTACAAAAACATCGACCTTTCAGGCCTTTACTGGATAGACGAGGACATGGTGCACACGCAGGATTTCCCTAAGGACATCTCGTCCTATATCCACTCCAAGGGGTTACAATTCGTGTGGATACCCTATTTCAAGGCCCCGGGGCATGACCGATGGCGTGAACTTGGATTCGACATCGCCTACCATCAACCCAACCACTTCTTTGATAAGAAGATTCCCGACGCCAGGCTCGACCGGGCATGCGACATCGCGCTCGATAACGGCATGGCAATGGAATTTGAATGCGACGAGAGAGCCAACTACAACGAACAGGACAGCTATATCATCCGCATGGAATCCTACATCGAGGCTTTCCAACGCCGTGGAGTGTTTGACAACTCGGCAATCGCCTACTACACAGGCGGTACAGGACTGAATGTAATGGCCGACAACCCGTGCCCCGAAAACCGCGCCGTCATGGACCGCCTCGCCCGTTTAATTGTAAACCGTCGCGCCAATCACAACCTCATCAATAGTCGCTGAACAGACGCGGCTTGATGACGATGCCGAGACGCACGGTCGAATGGAATTCCTTGTAGGCGAGCAACCCCTCGCCGTAGCCGTTGTAGTATTGTAGGAACAGATACTGGTTCTCCCCCTTGAACAGGCGGTAATTAAGCTCAAGAGTCGTATTATAATTGAGTCTCCACCCTTTGCGTTTGGTTAGGATGACCGATATTCCGAATCGCTTGTTGAATATCGAGAAAGATGAACCCACCTGATATATTCCACAATAGTCAAGGATGTCCTTGTTGTTCTGCCCGTCAATGATAGGAATCCACACCTTTCCATGTACAATGAACGAGGGGTCAATCATGATGTTAGCGGCAAGTGACACCTTGTTCCACGAACGCGACTCAAGGCCGTCACGGCCATTGCTCTCATGTTCCAACAGGAATGTCAGCTTCCCGACAAAACGGTTCTTGACAAAAAGCGGCTTCGTCAACCCGATTCCCGGATTGAAATTGAGGTCGGTCATCGGCATCGAGTTTTCGAGCACATTCCAGAAACATTTCTGCGAGTAGAACAGGAATAGATAAGTATTCCACGGTAATGTGCTGCGCGTCAGCCTTTGCGCGATTGAAATCTGAAATTTTATATTGGAATTCTCACGTGTCGGTTTCTGACCGACAGTCGTTCCAAAAATAAAATAATTGTCCTTATAGAGACCGAAATAAGGAGAATCGTCAAACGCCCGGCGCACACTGTCTGCATCAATCTTCTCCCGGTCAATCGATACAATCTGCGACATCGCCACGACAGGGAAGACAATTATGGTCAAAAGATATATCAGGATTCGTTTCATTGACTATACAAGAGGTTATTTGCGTGGGAGCCTCGCGGCACGGGCGGAACGTTCGGCGGCACGCACACTCGTCCCGCGGTAGATTTGCCGTGCCGTTGAATCAGCGACAATAAAAAACGGCAAACGGGGAATGGCGAGAGACCTGATGCTCCCGGCTGCGGCCGACCCCGGAGCCCAGGACTGAACCCACGTTGCGCTGTCAGGCTCGATAGAGGCCCGCCACTGCGTTGAATCACCGGCGAGCGACACTTCTATCACCTTGAGATATTTCGGCGAAAAATCAGCCTCCATTGATTTCAGACGGGATGTCACGCTGTCATCCTTAACCCCATCGCCTGAAAACACCAGCAGAGTATAACTGTGACGGGCAGGATAAAAGTGCACCACCGAGTCACCGGCTGTATAAAGATTCATGGTCTTCAGTTTTCCACGCGCCGCGGTCGAGACCTGTTCACCCACCGCCGAGACAATGTTCTTGACAAGAGCCTCGGGGCGCGCTTCGGGCGCAATCAGGTTCATCAGGGAATCAGCGGCAAGCTCGTTGCCCGGGGAATAGAACCGAAGCAGCAACATCAACGTTGACGCCATGCTCTCCCTGTTTCGCCCCACATAGTCGGCGACCGCCATGTTGATTCCACGTACATCACGCTTCATCAACACCGAATCGTTGTCATTAAGCCATTTAGCGTAATCACGTGATGCACTGTTACCTTTTATCTCCACTCCGAAAGGCTCGTCCAACGTCATCTTGAACGTCACTTTATCACCATTGGAGGCAATAAAATCCACAAGATGGCGGTTTCCAGCACTGATTTCGACCAATGTCGGGTCTTCTGACACACCTTTGAACTCGACCTTGCCGTCACGGGCCATGGCCTCGACACGCTGCACCCCGCCATTTCCGAAATAAATCATCTCGACCGCTTGTTCACCAAGCCCCTCTACCTCGCCTTTTACCGTAAAATCATCATTGGAGCCACATGCCGCCAACAAAACCGATGCGACGAGCGGTATAATATTCCTGAACCACCCCATATCAATCAAAACTTATAGGCCGCCCCGACAAGGAACGAGATTCCCATGTCAGGTCGCAATGAAATATCGTAGGAGGTGTGATTGAGCAGGTTATCACCGCTCGCGAATACACTCAGCCGTTCCGACAGCGCGTAATTGGCCCGCAGCGACAACGACGAACGATTTTTCAGCATGACTGTCGAGAATGCCGACATGGGGATTCCACCCTCATTCCAGTTCTCGCGGGTTATGATTTTACGCCCGCATCTCAACGAGAACGATGCCTCGACATCGAGATTCTTCACAGGGTTGACCGTCAGTGACAAGTCAACGACATGGCGGGCGCGGTCACGCCATTGGTAATAACCCTTGTCATAGTCCTGCGGTGCAGTCGTATAGGAGACGCGAGCCTTGATTTTATCCCGCCAGTTGTAGCCGATTTCAGCTCCGAGATGATAACCTTTGATTCCCACGGGGACAAACATAGCCACCGATGACGATTCATCTCCCGCTACAGGCATAAGCCAGTCAGAGGCCTTGGCATAACCGCCGAAGAACTGCAGATACCCGCCCTTGAACGGCCCGATTGTAACCTTTCCCGACACATCGAACGGCACATGGGAATAGCCGTAGGCCGCGGCAGGGAGACAGTAACGCGACACATCCCACAGTGTTGAAAGCGAATTCTGTTCCACACCGCCGGTCACGAGCCCCTCGATTGCAAAGAAAGTCGAGGGAGTCCACGCAACAGTTACATCGGGTGAAACATGGAACACCTTCCCTTCGTTGAAACTGATGTCAAGGCGTGCACCCACAGCCACAGTGAAATGAGTCGAGCCATATCGGTAACCCGGTGTAAGCGACAGCAATCCGTCAGTACCCGACCCTTTCGGTGCAAAGACAGTCATATCGGGCGATATATATGCAGGGTAGAAGCCCTCACCTCGGTGCAACAATGACAAATCCGCCCCCAGATGCACATCGGCCTCATCGCTGAACGGCAACGTTCCGAGCAGGTTCAATGTATAATTGTTTTCGGCCACCGGCGACACACGCATATATTCAGGTCCTTGCGGGTCTTCCACCATCAACAATGGATTGTGCTTACCGTAAGCGAACCGACGGAAATTGAACGATGCGGTATAATCGAGCGCATCCACCTCCGATATACATCCAATCCTGGCATTCAGACGCGTGGCTGTACGGTAATACCGTGTCAGATACGTCTCGTCAGTGTCAAACGCTGACTCATAGTTGCCCGCCCGGTTGTACATGTAATCAAGCGATGCCCCGAGAGTGGATACCTTCCCGACGGCGACCCTGAAATCGGCTCCGACCGCCACCGTGTTCTCACGCCAGTAAACATTATCCCTGCCATCAACGGCATCAGCTTGACAATAAGGCTTACGCTTATAGTTTTCACTGTCAAACTGCATCCACGCCGTCAACCTCATACGGTCGTTATCGACAAACTTGTAACCGGCCGATACCCCGGCGTTGAACGGCAACGGGAAAATACCCCCCGCCACATATCCGCGATAGGGCGAAGTATAGAGTGTATCGGCGTATGCCGCCGGTTCAAGAAACGATGCCAACGGTCTGACACGGGCCGCCACCGCTTGCTCGCTCGCCTTCAATGAAACCGGCTTCACAGCAGGAAGTGACACCAAGGGTGTCATGTTCAACCGCGTCGCCTCACGTTCGATAGGTGTAATCTCACGCTCAACCGTGATTTCTTTATGCAAGTCCTGTGCCGTGACCGACATCATCGCCCCCATGACTGATATCGCTGTCAATATTGTAAGTCTGTTCATTTCAATCGATTATTAATCATCTGGAAAATATCTGACTCCTTGCCCGGATAATTGGACTTGAGACTGCGCAGATACTCGTCAGCCTCAAATGTGTTCCCTTCCCCGCGCAGAATATCACTATAAAGGATAAAACCGCGTGCCAGCCAGTAACTGTGCGGGGGATTGGCATTTATGAAATCATTGATACGGGTCTTGGCCTTGGTCGTCTTGCCACGGTCATAGAGCGACTGCGCCAACGAATAGGCGGCCTGTGAGCCATACAGGTCATCGGTATTGGACGAAAGCGCATCCCATTCCTTGTCGGACTCGTCATAGCGATGCAACGCGTTCAACGCCCATGCGTGGTTGAAATGTATCTCGCTAAGCTCCTCGGGGGATGACGCTGTGGATGATAGGAGTTTTTCAGTCACCCCGACAACCGTGTCATATCGGTTCATGTCGGCGGCCACATGCATCTCTCCGAGCCGAGCCTCGTGCAACATATCGCTTGACGACGCACGCTGTTGGAGGGCACGGTAGGTTTCAAGCGCGGTCTCTTTCTTGCCGAGGTTGAACTCGGCCTCGGCCTTGATTAGCATTGCCTCCTCCGCGGCCTCTGTATCGGGATAGTTCTCGACAAGCTGACGCGCACGTTCCGCCGCCTTGGCGTTGTCTCCGACATTCCATGCGTCATCAACAAGATAATACAACGCCCGTGCGCCGTTACGGCCCTTAGGATATTCAACCATATACTGTGTCAGTTTCCTGACAGAGCCATTGTTGATATAATCGTTTTCAGCAGCCTTGAACGACAGTTCCTCGATTTCAGACGCATCGATTTCGGGTGCGTCAGGGATTGTTGCAAGGAAGGACGACAATTCTCCGAGACGGCCATCCTCGGCATATATCCTCTTAAGGTCTTCGGTGACGAGACGCGCCTCCTCGCTTGTGGGATAAGTCTTTATAACATTGCGGTAAGCCTCGATGGCCTCCCGGCGTTTCCCGGTGTTAAGATAAGTGATGGCGAGCTGAAGCCATCCGTTACGCCCCTGGGATGTATTGGAATAATTGTCAACGAGCGTGTTATATGCGTCAATCGCCTTGCTATTGTTTCCCGTGGCCGAATAACTCTCGGCCTTTTCAAGAAGTGCCGCGGGAATCAACCCCGATGTGGGGAAATCGTTCATAAGTCGGTCGATAACCGCGACCTTGCCGGTATAGTCACGCTGATTCCCTTTCATCATGGCAAGTTGGTAGAGAGCGTAGTCACCGGCCGTGGGATTTATGTCGTAGGCCTTCTGATACTCGCGTGCCGCATCGGCGAACTGAGACTGATAGTAGAGGCAATCCCCTGCACGGTTATACGCGTCAGAAAGCATCTGCGGAGTCGCACCCGCCGAAGCATCAATCACGCGCCTGAAATCAGTCAAGGCATCGCCATACCGTTCCTGGGCGAACCGTGTATAACCGAGGTCATAGTAGGCGAGACGACGGTTGGAGGCATCGGCGGTAGCCGTGGAGGTGGACAGATAGTCGAGATAGCACTGTGCCGCGCGTTCATAGTTACCAAGACTGTAGTAACAATCGCCCTCCCACATTTTACATTGCGCCGCGATGGAGGCATCATACCGGCTCAATGTGGCTGCCTCCTTAAGGCTCTCAAGCGCGGAACTGACATGCCCGGCGGCGTATTGGCGTGTGCCGAGCACGAATAGTACGCGCTGTTTCGCTGACAGAATCGCCTGTGATGGATTCTCTATACGGTTTATGCTACGTAACGCACTCTCATAGTCATTGTCGGTCATATAACCATTGACCATGTATTGCGCGACATCGGAGGCATACCGTGAACGGGGATAACGCTTCAGGAAGTCCTCGAAAAGGCTGACAGAACTGCCGAACGGCACGCGACCACCGTCCAGACGCGCCACAGCATAATTATAAAATGCCGTCTCCTGGACATCGGCGTCAAAATCCATCTTATAGGCTCGCTCGAAAGCCATCAACGCAGCGTCATTGTCACCCCGGCGGCGATAGGCCTGCCCGAGTGTAAGATAGGCACTCTGCTCCATGGCATCATCGGTCCCTACGGCTCGTTGCAACAACTTCACCGCATTGTCCATGTTTCCCGAACGGTATTCGCTAAGACCGAGGATATAAAACGCCGACGGCTGCGGCGATGCCGTCTCGGCGGCATATTTCCACAGATAGCCGAGAGCCTCGTCATCACGGCCGAGATTATACAGGGACTCACCCGCGATGCGGTTGCTTTCAGGCATAAAATCAGGATAAGCGTTTGCCGACAATGTCTTCTGTGCCATCGCAAGAGCCTTGTCATAGTCCCCTTTGATGAAGTATATCTGCGCCATATAGTAGGGCGTGGCGTTCCCGGGTTCAACCGATGTGTCCACACCGGAGAACAAAGACAACGCCTTGTCATAGTCCTTACGTGCGTATGAGATGTAAGCGGTATAGAACCTTGCCGCGTTAGCGTATCGTCCGCT
The DNA here is from genome assembly GCA_947628305.1 of uncultured Muribaculaceae bacterium. Classification (GTDB taxonomy): domain Bacteria; phylum Bacteroidota; class Bacteroidia; order Bacteroidales; family Muribaculaceae; genus HGM05190. The sequence continues at coordinate 73,029 of CANQZG010000004.1, forward strand.
ACCCGACAACGCCTCGAATCCTGACAAAGCCTTGTCATATTCACCAAGCAGCATATTGCAATAAGCCGTCCTATAGGCGTAATCCTCGGCTGAACTGCTATTCAACGACTCGGGATTGAGGTCGGAATAGGCCTTCAGCGCGTCAGCGTAGGCCGACCGTGTGAAATAATAGTCCCCGATGGACATCAACACGTCAGGACGCCGGGACGATGCAGGATATTTTTGCAGGAAATAACGCAACAGGGAGAGAGACTCGTCATCCCCGAGTCCCTGTGTCGCCATCGCAGCATAATATAGAGCTTCCTCACTTGCGTATGCATCAGGCGAAAGGGTCGCAAGATGACCGAGCTGGTCGAGGCATCCCTCGTAGTTACGGTCGGCATACATGGCGATACCACGGGCCAGATAACCGTCGGCTGCGGGGGAATTGATTCCGGCTGTCGCTCCCGAGGCAATCGCCGCAGCGATGATTGAGACAATGATTTTTCGGTTCATATAATCAGAGCGTGTTTTGAACAACAAAAATAATTCAAAAATCCCACATAATAAAGGATTGCCTGACATGAAATCAGGCAATCCTACAAAAAACGTATTTTGGGACAAATTATATTATCAGGGATTGCCCAAAGCACGTTGGAATGCAGCGATGTACTTGCGGGCGATGGTACGGGACGAAAAACGCTCCTCGACACCACGGTGAAGTTCCTCGCGGCGGTCAGGCTGCCGCAACGCCCACATTATCCCCTCGGCGACGCTTTCGGGGTTCTTGTATTCGGCGATAAAACCGTTTTTTTTATGCTCTATTATGTCATCCTGCCCCCCCATACCGAATGATACGGGATAACACCCGGCGGCCTGTCCCTCGATGAGCGTCCCCGGCAATGTCTCGTACAGCGACGTGGACACCACGACATTGGCACGTGCATACAACAATCTCAACGCCTTAGGGTCGTTCACACGGCCTATCCAACGATAGGGGAAACGGAGTCCATCAAGGAGTGAACGGTCACGCAAATCGCCAAAGAACACTGCCATTGACTTGTTGGCCACCTCGGGATAATTGTCAAAGATATAATTCAAGGCGTCAATCGTGTATTTAAGTCCCTTGATAGGGTCATCGATGCGTGCCGCGCCAAACAAAATCAATTCGCTGTCATACTCGATATCGTAACTTGTCACCTTCACGTTGCTGCGGGTAGGGAATGTATCGATGGGAAACGCGTTATGAATCACCTCTATTTTCTGATTCTTCAGCAACGTACTTTCACGACATTTTCTTGCGAGCCAATTGCTTACAGGCATAAAGGTTATATCCATCCTGTCATAAACCTTCTTTTTCCTGCGCAACACCTTGCGAGACAGGTCATTGCCAATCTTCCCAGTCAGGAACGGGCAACGCCCGCAGGAATCGATATATCCCCGACATTCGTATGCGTGATGGCATATCCCGGTACAGCACCACATGTCGTGCATAGTCCAGAAAATAGGTTTACCGAGCGCACCGAGCCGTTTTAACCCTTTAAGAGACATAAGTCCCTGATTCACCCATGAGAGCACAACCACATCGGCCTCCCTCACCCAAGGATGCCGGTGGAGGGATGTGCCTGTATTGGCAATCGACACCTTGAACAGCTTGTCACGGCTGAACCCGTTGGCAAGAAATATGCGGGCACGCTCGAGAATAAACTTCACCCCGCGTTTGTAGCGGGTGGATATTAGTGACACATTATCGTCATTGGATATGCGGGTATACACGACCATACGGGCCTCCACACCTTCATCACGCAATGCGTTCATCAGCCTGTAGGTCACCACCGAGGCACCTCCAAGGAGGTCGCTATGGCATACAAGTGTCACTTTCAACGGTTTGTCTTTACCCTCTGTCTTCATTTCTTTGACTTATTTGAAATATCGAGCGCATTGCCCGCATTGACGATACTTATTGATTTCAGGCCGAGACGGGCCTCAAGGTATTCCTTGAACTTCAACTGCTGGGCGGCGGGAAGCGGGGAGGAATATTTAACCAGTGCCACGTTCACGGTATCAAGCCGAGCCGAAGACGTGACACCGAACACCGCATTGGTGACCGCAATACCGCTTACCTGCGGGAACAATACCTTCAATTCAGGAGTCAGCCGTGCCGACACCGAATCGGCCTCCGACCTCATGGCAATGACGGCGCGAAGCGAGTCGACCGTGGTCTGTTGCCGCGTAATAGTGGCCTGGGCAAGCTGATAAATGTCGCGTGTCGTGGATGCCGACAGCGATTCATTATCAAGTTGACGGACAGGGGAGTCGCCCTGTATTATGTTCAGTTTGGTCCCCGCCAATCCATAAAAACGCAATCGGTTGCTCAACGCAAGTTCCAGCGAATCAGCCGGAAGTATACGCCCTATGAGGGTTATGTCTATGACCTTGCGCCCATCGACATAATGGGCACTGCTGCCGAGGACCTGCGTCCCGTTGAAGCGACATTCCTCGCTTACAAAGCGGGAGGCCTTCATAGTGAAACCCGTCTGTTTAAGCATCGTATAGGTGAGATAGATGCTGGGTAACAGCGTGAGGACTGCAATCGTGTAGACAATTCTACGCACCTTGCGTGCCCGTTGTGGCACGGCATCGGAATGCGGCTTATAATTCATCAATTTGACACCGATGAATGTCGCCAAGGCGATATAAATTGAATTAATAAGAAACAGATAGGTCGCTCCGAAGAAATAATTGAATTGTGCCGTTGCGAGACCATATCCCGCTGTGCACAACGGTGGCATAAGCGCGGTCGCGATAGCCACCCCGGGTATCACATTCCCTTTGGAACGGCTTCCAAGTGCGATAATACCCGCTCCGCCACCGAAAAATCCAATAAGTACGTCATAAATCGTTGGCGAAGTACGTGCCAATAGTTCACTATGTCCCTCGCTAACAGGTGAAATCAGGAAATACAGCGTGGAGGCGAGCATACTGAACAATGCCGCCATGATGAGATTGCGCGCGCACTTCTTGATTAATTCAAAATCCTGTATACCGACACCGAGTCCGATTCCAATGATAGGCCCCATTAGCGGCGAAATCAACATCGCGCCGATAATGACCGCCGTCGAGTTGGTGTTAAGCCCTAACGAAGCTATCAGAATCGCAAGTATAAGGATTATGATATTAGTGCCCCGGAATGAAATTCCGTCACGTATCGCAGCCTCGGCCTCATCCTGCGGGACAAGATAGTCCCCGAGGGTAAAATAGCTCACAAACAGATTCTTTATCTTGGACAGCGGGGTATTGTCATTCATCTTCAACAGGTGTTTTAGGTACAGCCACGGTCTCTATATCCTTCACCCCGCGATGCCGGAACGCCCTGAACATCGCGACAGGATGCAACCCCTCACGCTTTATCACCATCAGGCAATAGAACGCGAGCAGCAATGCACGTATTACAAAGTTAAACCACTGGAACGGCGTGGTGACGAGCAGTGAAAATCCATAGAGCACAAGTGCGACAACAAAATAGAAAACAAGACGGCCCGTCGGATAGCCTATAGGGTGCTTGACACGCCCCACAAGATAGGAGGCAAGCATCATAGAGCCGTAACACCCCAATGCGGCCCAGGCACATCCCATATAACCCAACAACGGGACAAGCAGAATGTTCAATGCGAGTGTAACGCCGAGGCCTCCAAGCGAAAACCATGCACCCCAAACCGTCCTGTCGGTGAGTTTATACCACAACGACAGATTAAAGAAGACACCGAAGAAGAATTCGGCAATCATGATGACCGGCACGACCTTTAACCCACTGAAATATGAGGGTGATATAAAATACTTCAGTATGTCGATATAGAACATTACCCCCAGGAAAATCAGCATCGCAAAAATCACGAAATATTTCATCGCGTCACGATAGGCCTGGTATTTGTCACCCCCTTGCTGACGGTTCTGTGCAAAGATAAACGGCTCGTAGGCAAAACGGAACGCCTGGATGAACATCACCATCACTATCGCGATTTTATAGTTCGCCCCGTAGATTCCAAGCTGCGACATCGCTGTCGCCTTGTCTGATACAAGCCAAGGCAACAGAATTTTATCGACCGTCTGATTCATGATTCCAGCGATACCGAGCACCAACAGGGGAAAGGAATAGACGAGCATCTCGCGCCAAAGCCGAGGATTGAAACGGTAACGGAATCCCCTCAACTCGGGTGCGAGCATCAACAGGGTTACAGCCGATGAAATCAGGTTAGCCAAAAATATATAACCGATTCCAAAATCAGGCATATAGAACCATCCCACCGCTGCGACCGTGACCTTGTACAACCATGGGCACAGTAGAATGAAAAAGAGGTTCAACCCTATATTTAACCCTATGTTAATAAGTTTCAATGTCGCGAACCTCACGGCCTTACGCCTGAAACGCAGATAGGAGAAGGGGAGAGCCGTAAACGCGTCAATGGCAACCGCTGCGGCCATCATCCATGCCCATGACGGATGACCGCCACATTTCAAGGTATCGGCGACCGGGTCAAGGAACAGGAGGACAAGGACGATGAAAATAGTGGAGGTGGAGGCAAGCGAGATTAGCGACGTAGAGTACACCTCCATCGGGTCATCATACCGCTCATGGTTGGCAAAACGGAAAAAACCGGTCTCCATGCCGTAGGTCAGCACAATCAGAGCCAGCGCGACAATCGAGTACACGTATGTCACCACGCCATACTCCGCCGCCGGGAAGGTGATTGTATACAACGGCACAAGACACCAGTTGAGAAACCTCCCTATAATGCTGCTCAACCCATACACCGCCGTATCCTTGACCAACGTCTTTACTCCAGCCATATCAATACATATATTCTTTATTAGTTGAACAGGGAGAGGGGGTCGGTGTCGCGGTTGCGACCGAGGTGGGTGTAGGCCAGCTCGGTCACTTCACGTCCACGGGGGGTGCGCTTGATAAAACCTTCCTTTATGAGGTAGGGTTCATACACCTCCTCGATTGTACCCGGGTCTTCGCCGAGCGCGGTCGCGATGGTCGTCAACCCTACAGGGCCTCCACGGAACTTGGTTATGATTGTCATTAGAATCTTATTGTCGATTTCATCGAGCCCGTATCGGTCTATGTTCAAGGCCTCTAAGGCGTAACGCGCGATTTCAGGGTCAACCGTCCCCGAACCTTTCACCTGTGCGAAATCACGGACACGGCGCAACAGCGCGTTGGCAATGCGTGGCGTCCCGCGTGAACGCATGGCGATTTCGTGGGCAGCCTCGCCCGTACATTTCACATCGAGCAATCCGGCAGAACGCAATATGATGCGCTCAAGCACCTCATGGTCGTAGTATTCCAAGTGGCAGTTTATGCCGAAACGCGCCCTTAGGGGGGAGGTCAACAACCCGCTGCGGGTAGTCGCACCGACGAGGGTGAAAGGGGAGAGGGTGAGTTGCACCGAGCGTGCACCCGGCCCTTTGTCAATCATTATGTCGATGCGGTAATCCTCCATGGCGGAGTACAGATATTCCTCCACCACAGGACTGAGACGATGGATTTCATCGATAAACAGGACATCGTTCTCCTCAAGTGAAGTAAGGATTCCCGCAAGGTCTCCCGGCTTGTCGAGCACCGGGCCTGATGTCACCTTGAACCCCACACCAAGTTCATTGGCAATTATATTGGAGAGCGTCGTCTTCCCGAGACCGGGAGGGCCGTGAAGCAGGAGGTGGTCGAGAGCCTCGCCACGCATCTTGGCGGCGGCGACGAACACCTTAAGATTCTCGACAATCTTGTCCTGACCGCTGAAAGCATCAAACAGCGACGGACGCAGAGCACGCTCTATGTCACGCTCCCGTTCGGATGCGGAGCCGCTTCTTGCGGCCCTTATGTCAAATTCGTCACTCATTAACTTGATTCAATACTTGGTTCAATTTGTCGACAATAAGCTGTGGTGGGATGCCGGCAAGACATTGATAATCGCCACGCAGACACGGTTTGTTGCCGAAAACAGAGCATGGTCGGCACGTCATCGTCAACTGGACTATTGTCGAGGAGCGTTGTCTCCACCCCTTGAATCCACAATAGGGATGGGTCGCCCCCCACACACTGATAACCGGGACGGAGACCAGCGAGGCCAGATGCATGTTGGCCGAGTCCATTGAAATCATCACGTCAAAATGGCTCATCAGCGACAGTTCGGTCTCGAAACCGTGACGTTTATCGGCCATGGATATTACACGTGGATATGCCTCGGCCCAGCCATGCAGAATCTCACGCTCATAATCCCCGCCACCGAAAAGGAATACACGGTTGCGGTCATCGGCAACAACCGATTTCAGCACTTTCTCCATCAATGACGGAGGATAAATCTTTCCCCGGTGTTTGGCAAACGGAGCAATCCCCACCCAACGCTCCCCGGTTTTCTTTTCAGGGGCGACCTCGGCAAACAGATGTGCGTCGCCTTTCCCGTCTCCGAACAACGACTTGAACCTCTCCTCGACAACAAGACCCATCCTGAAGAACACCTCCCGATAACGGGCGCGTTGCGAAATCAACGGTAACATCACCTTGTTACGGCGGCGTGTCAGCGCACGTTTGTGTTGCCTCCCTTTGTTGATGGAGACAATCCTTATTCCTTTCAGACATCCGAAGATATACAGCATCTTAGACCGCAGGACATCGTGAATATCGGCGATGGCATCAATGTCATATCTTCGGGTAATTTCCCGGAACAAACGCCACAAACCTCCCATGCCCCGGTAATCGTCAAGGTCGATGCCCAGCACTTCAAGATTAGAGGGCGTGTTGATAAACATCCCTGTCACTCCTTTGCGCGTCAGATATATGAAACGGGTCGCGGGATTGGCGAGACATACACTATACACCACAGGGATGGACATAGCGACATCGCCCAAAGCCGAGAATCGGACTATGAGCACACAGGATGGCCGTCCCTTATATCCAAAGTTATGGGATTTTCTATTTTCCTGCGCCATATAACACCGGATTGGTGGCCGGGTCATTGTACATCTTCATCTGACGATAGGTGCGCATCTTCTTCGTCCCCTCCTGCAATTCGTCGAGTAACTGGTCGATGGCAGTTGAGAGGTCCTCCCGCTGTTGCAGCAACACATCGAGCTTGGCGCGGCAACGGACGACGTGGTCCTGTGACGCGTCGTCACGTGCGACCTCCACCTCCATGTGGTATATCTTAAGGGCGAGTATCGACAGACGGTCGACGGCCCATGCCGGACTCTCGGTGTTGATGCGTGCCGACGGCTTGACATCGACATTTTTATATAAATTCAGGAAATAGGTGTCAAGTTCCTCGACCATATCGGTGCGCTCCTGGTTGGAACGGTCGATGCGACGCTTCAAGGCAAGGGCGGCGACAGGGTCAATCGCGGGGTCGCGTATTATATCCTCGAGATGCCACTGAACGGCATCTATCCAGTTTTTAACGAAAAGGGTGTGTTCCACAGTCCCGTCAGCATACGGATTAACCGGGGTAGAGTCAACGTTATCAGCGACATGATAGTGCTCGGTGGACTCTCTGAAAATTTTGTTGCACTTCTCGGCAAATGTCATGATGAACCGTTTTAAAGGTTATTTATAAAGACTTCAATGACAAATTTAAGGTATCTTGGTGACAATTCCAAATTTTTGCATTTTATTGCAACGCGTGTGACGTTTTATAGTTACTTTTGTAGATAGTATTCACCAATCACATCATTATTATGAAAAAAGCGATTCTGTTAATGACCATTGTACTGGGTCTTATGACCGTATCATGCGGAAGCGGTTCAAAATCAGGTGACAAGTGCACCCAGGCAATCGAGACCCTTGACAAGTATGACATCGACGGGGCACTCGCGATTGCCGATGAGGCATACGCCGATGTTGAATCATTGACCGCAGAACAACAAGCCAAGCTGGCTATGGTCTACGGTGCGGCCTACGGTCTGAAAAACGGAGCCTCCTCCTTTGACCCGTCAGCCCCGTTGCTGGTCAAGTTCAAGGCATGTTATGACCTCGCCATGAAAAACCCCATGGAGGCACGCAAGGCATTTGACTCATACGACAAATCCATCGCCGGGAATCTCAAACTGATGAGCGACGCGATGGATACGCTCAACGAGTAACCTTGTTTACTCTGAAATCTTACGAATCACGGTGAGACCGTCGCGCAATGGGAGGATGACCTTCTCGACGCGACGGTCTTCCGCTATCATGTCGTTGAATCTCATGATTCCCAGGGACTGGGCGTCATGGTTATCCTCGGGGGCGATGACCTTACAGTCCCACAATGTGTTGTCGGCGATAATATATGCGCCGATTTTTAAACGGGGCATAATCAATTCATAATAAGCCGTGTAATCACGTTTGTTGGCATCGATGTAAACCAAATCCCAGCCATCGCCAAACGTTGGAATCAGCGATGCCGCATCCCCTATGTGAAGCGTGATTTTTTCTCCGCCGGGCGACGAGGAGAACAATTCCGTCAGTTCATCCTCCATCTCGTCGTTGATTTCGATTGTGTGCAATTCACCACCATCAGGCATGCCTTCGGCTATACACAATGCCGAATACCCCGTGAACGTGCCAAGTTCAAGAACCTTTGAAGGCCTTATCATCCCCACGAGCATCTTGAGGATACGCCCCTGTAGATGTCCCGAACACATGCGTGGATAAAGATGTCTCACATGGGTGTCGTGATAAAGTCTGGCCAAATAGGGCGGTTCAGGCGATATATGTTTAAGTATATAATTTTCAAGCTGTTCCATCATCGCAATCCAATTACAGCCTCCACACCAAGACGGTAACTGTCAAGGCCGAATCCGGCAATCACACCACGGCACACTCCTGAAATCATCGAGCGATGGCGGATTTCCTCTCGTGCATGGACATTGGAGATGTGTACCTCCACCACAGGTGTCTCTATAGCGGCAATCGCGTCGGCAAGGGCGAGCGACGTGTGGGTATAAGCACCGGCATTGAGGACGACCCCTTTATAGTCGCTGTCAAATCCCACCTCATGCAATCTGTCGATGAGTGCACCCTCATGGTTAGACTGGAAATATTCGATTTCAACGCCCGGATAAGCCGAATAAAGGCGTTCAAGACACTCCTGCATGGATGCCGAACCGTAGACTCCAGGCTCACGTCGCCCAAGGAGATTGAGGTTAGGGCCGTTTATAATCAATACTTTCATTGTCAAAACAAGTTATTCGTGTTTTATGCGGGCATCGATACCAACATCCACATCGCATAGTGCGACATAAGCATCAACACAAGCAATATCCAAGTCATATACCGACGTGTGGGATAACAGGCGTATGCCAGGTACCCCGCGACAATCACGTAGGCGGGATAAAGCCACAGAAAAATCCTAAGGCTTTGGCCGCCGTCAGACGGCACAGCCGACAATAACGACGGCAAAGAGAACACGGGCAACATGCACACGATTATCAAAACCGTCATCCATACCGGCGTCTTCGGCCCCGGGACACTCATTTTCCGCCCCCTTTCTCTGCCTTGTAGGCCGTCACGGTGTTGCGTATACCTTCCCGTAACGAGAAACGGGGATTGAAACCGAAATCGGCCTTTGCTTCAGTTATGTCACAGTCCCAGTTCCGCTGTTTCATGATTTTGAACTTGTCGCGGTTGAGGGTGGATGCCTGCATGCGTGCGGCCGCGATTTTTTCGGCCACGACCGAGGCGACGTATGCCGTCCACAGGGGCAGACGCACGGGTATCACCCATTTGCCTCCGAGTTCGGAGGCAACAATCCTGCGGAACTCGGCCTGTGTGTAGGCCTTATCCTCCGAAATGATATATTTACGATGAACCGGGGCGCGTTCAAGGGCGTCGAATATCGCCGTGGCGAGGTCTTCGACATATATGAACGTCAGCAATTGTTTGCGGTATCCGACTCCGAAATCCCAATGCCTGTCTATCGACTTTATCATCAACAGATAATCCTGTTCATGAGGGCCGTAAACACCGGTAGGGCGGAACACAATCCACGGAAGCCATGACGAGATGTCAAGAAGGGTCTCGGCCTTGATTTTGGATGTTCCGTAACGGGTGTTGGGATTAGGTATCATCGACCCGTTCATCTTGGCGTAACCCTTTTCATCCCCCGGACCGAGCGCACTTAGACTGCTCATGTAAAGGAATCGTGCAGGAATCAGTCCGGCATCCTTGATGACTTCGGTAAAGGATTTGAGATACAGGTAGTTTATGCGGTTGAAGTCGGCGAAATTGGCACATTTTGTCGCCCCAAGATTATACACTATGTAATCCCAGCATTCACCTTCGGGCAACGCCGATGTGAGCGCGTCTTTCATCTGCGATGCATTGTCCCAGTCGAGCGTGACAAATTTGAGACGAGCGTCCGACAGATACCGCCGTGAGGTCGTCTCCCTGACCCCGCACCATGTCTCGTAACCACGGCGTAGACTTTCGGCGGCTATAAAGCCGCCGATAAATCCGCCTGCGCCGATAATCAATACTCTCTTTGGCATCGTTATCCGGCAAGACCGAGGTCGATTACATACCATTTACCGTCAATACGCTGGAAAAAGATGTATCCACTCGAAAAATGGAATCCAACATAATCGGCGGCGACGGCAAAGAATGTACTGCCCGTGCGTGCATTGGCTGCAACCGGCAGAGCTTTGTACTGTTTAATATATGGCATCTGATTGAGTATCTTCTCCTTGTCATAAGGAGCATTAATTTCATCGGTCTTGACGCGCTCCTTTCGGAAAGCGGCATCAGTATTCCACTTCTTGAGGAATGTGATGAACGGCTCCTCTCCTTTGTTACAAGGGGATGTCGGCGATGTCGCCAGTTTGCTCTGGGTGGCAAGATAACGCTCCGGGAAACCTTTGTCGTAAAAATGCTCTTTGTTCTGTGCCGATGCGGCCAAGGCTGTCGTAACGACAATCGCGATTGCTAAAAATAGTTTTTTCATAGGGGTGTTTCTAATATTGAACTGAGAAATAATCCTGACTTTTGATTTTCCACAAAGGTAGTAAAATATTTTTAAACGTAGGAGCCGCAAAATTAATGTCTTATGAGAAATCGCAGGGACGTGTCTGTTGGCTCGTCCCTGCGATTAAAAGATTGTTGAGTTTTATTCTTTACTTGATATCATTTCACAATAATCTTGATACCATTGACAAACATCATACCGAAAGGTAATCCATGGATTTCAGATTTTCCGGCCGGAACCGTTACTTTTCTTATGATTTGTCCGTTAAGATTCACGATGAACAACACAGTCTCTCCATCGGCTGAAACCTCAAGCGTACCGTGTCCGGTGGCCTGTACCGCCAATCCATTTGAAGATTTTATATCCTCGATTGACGATAAAGATATTTCTTTGATATTGTCCTGGAAGTGATGCCACCCCATGCTCGACTTATAGGCCTGCACAGTGCCGGCCGGAACATACAAGACCCTGTCCCCATAATCGTTGTCATCAAATATTGTGTAGATTTCATCACCGTCGAGATAACCTTTCTTCACCGCCGGAGGGGTGGTGGCGAGACTTGTGATTTTCTTTAACTGCGGGTTGCCTTCAAATGCATATCCTCCTATATTGGTCATTGTCGCCGGAAGGGTCACTTCAGTGATTTTTAGGTTCTTGTCAAAGCAATAATTGCCTATACTCGTCAATTTGTCGCTGAAATTCAGCGACTCGATAACATAACAGTTGCGAAATGACCAATGTCCGATTGTCTTCACGCCGGGCATCGACACCGAACGTAACCCCTCGCATGAATCAAAGGCATAGTCACCGATACTTGTGACCGACTCCGGGAGCGTGACTGATGTCAGGTAGGTGCATTCGGAGAATGCACTCGAATACACCCCGGTGACATTCAATGTCTTTTCCGAATAGATTACAGTGGCTGGGATAGTGACATCTCCGACATAGGTCTTTCCTGTCCCGGCCGGAGCCACAGCGACATAGGTCTTGGTGTTGTCCCATCGATACCTGATGTCATTGTCAGTGAAGTATACCACTTTGGCTGAAAGGGCGAGATTTGTTCCAACCAGAATGCTTAAAACGATGTAACGTAATAATGTGTAAAATTTTTCCATACTTGTGTAAATGAGTACTCGAAAGTTAGAGAATTTAAAATGTCAAGCAAATCTACACAAAAACGATGAAATTACCCCCCCCTAATGTTAAAACACGTTAAACGCGCCTAATAGTGGAACGAGGAGCCGCCGAGAAATTCGCGCAAGAGGCTCGTCGAGGGGACGAGATTGTCCTTGATTGGGACGAAATAGCCAAGGAAGCGGCGCAGACGGTAGGCCTCGGCGTATTCGGGTATGTCGCGTGGCACTGAACGCAGTATTTCCTCACCATATTCTTTCATCACTCCAAGTTCAAAGATGAGAGACGAGTTGAACATAGAGTCGGCGTTCTCCTGATAGGGGAATATCCATCGTTCCTCGCCACGGCGGACGCTCGGCCACCGCCTGATAGTCTCGGCAGGGGAGACCCCGCGATATTTATGGTCGCGTATAATGCGGCGTAACAGTCGGTTATCGGTCGTCGGAACCCAGTTGTGGTCATCAATCGACAATGTAGTCAACGCCGATACATAAACCCGATATTTCATTCTGTGCTCGACCTGGGCGGTCAATTCGGGATTGAGTCCGTGAATACCCTCGATGAGCAGGATTGAACGGTCGTTCAGGCGTATGCGCTCGCCCCGGTACTCACGTTCACCTTTCTCAAAATTATAATAGGGCAACTCGACCTCCTCGCCCGCTATCAGTCGGTTCAAGTCGCGGTTAAACGTCTCCAGGTCGAGTGCATAAAGTGACTCGAAATCATAGTCCCCGTGCTCGTCAAGCGGTGTACAGTTGCGGTTTATGAAATAGTTGTCAAGTGAAATCATCTGCGGTTCAAGCAAATTGGTCATCAGCTGAATCGCAAGACGCTTGGTAAAGGTTGTCTTGCCCGATGATGACGGCCCGGCAATCAACACCACCTTTGCCTCACCATTGTGAAACCGACGGGCGATGCGCGATGCGATTGTCCCGATGTATTTTTCATGAAGCGCCTCGGCCACGTTTATGAGCATGGCTGTCTGGCGTTTCTCGACGACCTCATTAAGCTCGCCTACATTCCTGACCCCGATAATCGCGTTAAAATCAAGATAATCGGTAAAGGCGCGGTACATCTTTTCCTGCGCAATAGGGGAGGACGGCATCGATGTGTCCTGCGGGTCAGGCCCGAGCAGAAGAAAACCGTCCTTGTAGGGTCGTAGGTCAAACACACCGAGCATCCCTGTTGAGCGGGCGAGCACGCCGTAATAACTGTCCAACGTGTCACCGAGACGGTAATATGTCGTGTAAAGGTCATGGGTGGTTGAAAGGAGCCGCACCTTGTCGTCGAGGCCCTGCCTACGGAACATGTCGATGACATCGCTCGTGAGACGCTCCTTGCGTTCAAAGTGTAAATCCTCGTCCACTATTTCAAGCATTCGACGATGCAGGTTATCCACGACTTCATCGGTCATGACAACACCCTCGCCCGATATTCGCCCGAAATAACCGCGCGACACCGAGTGTTCAATCCTTAGTGTCGCCCCGGGATAACAGTCCCGCACTGCCTTGTACAGCATCATACAGAGCGAACGGACGTAGGTGCGGTGTCCCGACGGCGAATCGACGGTCAGATACTCAACCTGTTTCGGGGCATAGACGGGATAGTCCAGACTCTCGTTTTTGTTGTTCACCTTGGCACAGACGGGACGCATCGCAAGCTCCCCTGACAGGCGCATAAAAATATCATGAAGGGTCTCCCCGCCGGTAATATCGACATACCGATTTATATTTTTGCAATAGACCTTGAGTTGGTTGCTCATTTATTAAGGGTTTATAGTTTATCGGTTTATAGTTTAAAAGAGTTTCTTCAAGCGACGGCGGCGTTCCTTTCGTCTTTCAAATCGGTCAAGGGCAGCTGACACATCTTTGACAAGACTATCAGCGTCCATACCTCGCGCCATGGCATACTCCGAGACAATCATCCGCAATGCGTCACGACGATGGGTGACCCGTTTAAGATTCTCGACGCACTCCCGCCGGGTGCACTCCTCCCTGAAACGGGAACGGTTGGTGTCTATCACCTCAAACCTGAAATCGCCATCGGAGGTTTTCCCGTATAATATATTTTTCAAGTTGGGGTCACCATGCAGGACTCCGGCGACATGCATCGTGGCGAAGAACCGTCCGACCGCCCGGGCAAGGCTTACGTCAAATTCAGTGGCCGTCACAATTTCGGGGAAAACAGGCTTCAGTCCGCTGTAAGGCGAGACAAAGAAACTCGCGTCAACCAATCCATGACGGCGTGTCTCGACACAGGCGATTCCCATGGGTGAGCCTATTCCACGGGCGTTTAACATGAAACTGTAACGGTAGGCCCGTTTGGCTTTGGATGAACGAAAGAATGTGTAGACAATACGATTGAAAAACGATGGCCGGTGGAAACTTTTCACAGCGACCTTCTCGCCGTTCCATTCAAACGACCTGACTTCATTGCGATGACGGAACACCGGCTCGCCCTCTGAATCAAACCGCTGCGGAAGCGTCTCGACAAACGACCGCAGATGGCTGTACCCTGGATTGATTTCAATCCTCAACCTATCTGATTTCATGCAACAGTTCCTTTATAGATGAGACATATTGACCGAACCCGCCTTTAACTTCGTCTTCCATATAGAGTGTCGGCTCCGGATTATCAATTGTCGCGACAGCCATCGAGCCACAGAAAAACGGGGTCGCATAGTTGAACCTCGCCTCCGAATCAAAGTCGCACAAGGCCACGGCACATTGAGAGACCACTTCACACAGAAGCGTATCGGAATATGCGCCATGCCACTCGACGGGGAGGGACAATTCGCGGGTCTTGCGCACCAAAGGCATGACTACACGCCCGGGGCCGGTGCCGATTACATGCAACCGTTCAAAAGGCCGGCCCACTGCGTCGGTCATCGCATCTATAACCCTCTCTATACCGCTCTCGGCGACAAGGTCGTCGCAAAACAACGCACTTCCCGACAAGGCATCGATTGATGCACCCACCTTAAAATCAGAATAAGGATACATCGCCCGCACCTTAACGAGATTTAATGATGGGAAAGCGTCAATGAAACCCCGCCTGATTTTATCGGTGGGAAATATGATTGCATCGGCCTGACCGTATAATCCGGCATATACACCTATGGAGGGGGCGGGGGAATAGTCCGACACCAAATATAATATCCTTATACCGTCAACCCCGGCCACGGAGCGTGCACGCACCAAGGCGGCGAGATGATGACGGTTATAGGCTACAGCGACATTTATGCTCTCACGCTTGAGCAGACGGCCCAGTCTCATGCTTGATATGAAATCAAGCGCACCGCCTATTTTCATCCTTGTCACACGGGACAGTCGAGAGACATCAATATCGCCCGACACAACGGCGTGCGCCTCGAACGCGACGGCAAGGTCTACGGCATGTCGGTTCAACGCCGACTCCCGGCTGTCGGGAATTATAAAGAGACATCGCAGGTCATTCATTGGGTCACGACTTTTTTACGGCGGTTTATCAATCGGCGTGCCATGCTGTAGGCCATCAATGTCGAACGGTAGGCCTGCCATGAAATCGCACGCCCGTCGGCACCGTCAAGACATCCCCCTTTGCCGAGGAATGTCGAAATGAATGCCTGCGCCCCTTTCATATAAGGTGTGAACGCGCCGATGGAATCACGCCGGGCGGCTATTACCCGGCTAAGAATACCAGCATGGCGCAACTCCGTGGCTGTAAATTCCTGTTGTGAGTCACAACGGTAATGCAATATGTCACCACCGACATGTTGAGGCCGCACAGAATCACGGAATATCACTTTCTCGGCAACATCCCGCAAGTTCCAGTTGGCATACCGTTTGTCAAACAGACGTATCTGCGTATCGGGATACCATCCGCTATGTTTCACAGGGTTTCCACAGAAGAAATTCAGCCGGGAAAAAGCGTAGACACGATGGGCGAATCCCTCTTTCTTCAGTTTCAACAACGAGTTGCGTAACGCCGGGGACAACACTTCATCGGCATCGAGGGAAAGGACGTAGGTGTGACTTGTTAACGATGTCGCATACTGTCGTTGCGCACCATAGCCGGCGAGCCGTCGTTGCGTCACCTTGCATCCACGCGAGCGACATATCTCGACAGTGCGGTCGTCCGAATAGGAATCGACCACGATTATTTCTTCTACAATATCACTCAGGGAGTCGAGGCAAGCCTCGATGTGGGCCTCCTCATTATAGGTTATGACAGTTGCCGAAATCGCTTTATGTCGCATCTTTGTCACTTTCTTAGGTTCATATAGTGCCGACGTCGCTCCTGTGGCATTTTCTCGATTGCATACCGAAGCATCGTCCTCGGCATCTCCGTGGCATGCTTGTCAAGGAACCCGGCGAGAATATCAATATCCATTTTCCCGACTTCACGCAACATCCATCCGACGGCTTTGTGTATCAAGTCATGCCTGTGGGAGAGGAAACGCTTGGCAATACGCAATGTGTCATCATATCTTCCACCCTTTATCAAGGTGTAGGTCGAGACCACCGCGATGCGTTGTTCCCACAGGCTGTCACTTTCAGCGAGCCGGTCAAGCAGGGTGGGGGAGGGGAGGGTCAACAGATGACGTCCAAGAATTTTAGGCGCGGACAGGTCGACCAAGTCCCAATTGTTGATGTGTGAAGTGTTGGCAAGATAAAAATCGACAATTGTGTCACGTTCGTCCGGGGTCTTGGTTTTGGCATAACGCTTCACAAGGGCGAGCAACGCCGCCAGACGATATTCGTGGACATCGCTATTAAGCATCAAGGAGAGGGAATCGAACGGCAACATATAATAACGCTCGCTTATGCGACGGTTATCGGGCACTGTGATTCCGACGAAGCAATCACCCTCGCCGTACTCGCCCTTGCCGCACTTGAAAAAGGATGAAAGGATTTTCACCTTTTCCGGGCGCGACACCGTATCAAGCTCCTCTTGCCATTTATTTATCATCTTTCGGGAGTGTTTCTGCAAAATTAACTTTTTAGCGTGAATATGACATCAAAAATCCCCGACAAATACACGAGCGAATGTCAATTTTCAATCCTCAAAGCCTAAAATTCAGCATAACACATTGATATTCAATGCGTAACCCCCAATTTAGCGTGTATGCGATTTTTATTCAGAAAATGGTGATTTTGAATAATCATCAAAAAACCGTACATTTGTGAGTAATATCTTTATATATGGATAGAAAGATAGAATGGCTGGCCGACGGGGACACGCCGATGCCCTCGTTCGACTTCAGCCGGCTTGAACGTTGGATTGGGAATGTCATCAAGTCTCACAATCGCATTGAGGGACCTTTGGTCTATATATTCTGCGATGACGAAAAAATCCTTGAAGTCAACCGACAATTTCTCAACCACGATTATTACACCGACATCATAACATTTGACTACAGCCGTGGCCGCATGGTCTCGGGTGACATGTTTATCTCACTCGACACCGTGCGTTCCAACTCCGCGCTTGTGTCGCAGAGTTATGACCGGGAACTATGCCGTGTAATCATCCACGGGGTGTTACACCTATGCGGGATAAATGACAAAGGTCCCGGTGAACGCGAAATCATGGAGGGACACGAGAACCGTGCCCTTGAAATGCTTGAAACAACTGACCGATGACACTCGACTACGACGTTATAGTAATAGGGGCCGGACACGCCGGCTGCGAGGCGGCAAGAGCCTCGGCCAAACTCGGGGCAAACACCCTACTCATCACTATCGACATGAACAAGATTGCACAGATGAGCTGCAACCCCGCCGTAGGTGGCATTGCCAAAGGGCAGATTGTCAGGGAAATAGATGCACTTGGCGGAGCGATGGGTATTGTCACCGACAAGACTGCGATACAATTCCGCATGCTCAACCGCTCCAAAGGCCCGGCAATGTGGAGTCCACGCTCACAGAGCGACCGAATGAAATTCAGCCTCCTTTGGCGAAACATCCTCGAGAACACCGAAAATCTCAGAATGTGGCAGGATAATGTCACAGGACTTGTAATTGAGGACAACGAAATCAAAGGCGTGAAAACAGCCTTGGGAATGAGATTCAACGCCTCCAAGGTGATACTCACGGCAGGTACATTCCTGAACGGCCTGATGCACATAGGGCGTGTAAAAATCGGCGGCGGACGCGTGGCCGAACCGGCATCATCCGGCATAACAGAACAACTCGCCACAATGGGCTTCAAGACCGACCGTATGAAAACAGGCACCCCGGTGAGAATCGACGGACGCTCCGTGAAATGGGAACTGGCAACGATACAACACGGCGATGACGATTTCCACAAGTTTTCCTATCTCCCCGATGTACACCGCGAGTTAAGACAGCGTCCATGTTTCACTGTCACCACCAGTCCGGCAACCCACGACATATTACGCGCAGGATTACCCGACTCACCATTATACAACGGACAGATTCAAAGCATAGGCCCTCGTTATTGTCCGAGCATCGAGACAAAAATCGTCACCTTTGCCGACAAGAATGAGCACCAGCTGTTCCTCGAGCCGGAAGGGGAGGACACGCAGGAATATTATCTCAACGGGTTCAGTTCTTCACTCCCGATTGATATACAGATTTCCGCACTCGAAACAATCCCGGCATTAAAAGATGTGGCAATCTATCGCCCGGGGTATGCAATCGAATATGATTTCTTCGACCCCACGCAGCTACGGCACACACTGGAGACAAAGCAGGTGAAAGGGCTGTATTTCGCGGGGCAGGTTAACGGAACGACAGGATATGAGGAGGCTGCCGGGCAAGGACTCGTGGCAGGTATAAATGCGGCTTTGGCAGTGAAAGGGAAGCCGGAATTCACCCTCGCACGCGATGAATCCTATATAGGAGTCCTGATTGACGACCTTGTCACAAAAGGAGTCGATGAACCCTACCGCATGTTCACCTCCCGCGCCGAATACCGCATATTGTTACGGCAGGATGACGCCGATATGCGCCTGACGCCGCGAGGATATGAGGTAGGCCTTGTGGACGAGGAACGGTACCGCCTGATGGTAACAAAGCGTGAACAAAGAGATGCCTTAATCGACTTTTGCCGAAATTTCTCGATAAAATCGTCTCTAATAAATCGGCAATTGGAAGAATGGGACACTACGCCGTTGAAACAAGGTTGCAAACTGTATGACCTCGTTCTGCGTCCACAGCTTGACATCAACATGCTTTCATCGGCAATCACCCCGCTTAAGGAATTTATCGAAAACAGGATAGAGACCCGACGTAGACAGGAAATCATAGAGACCGCCGAAATACTGATAAAATATCAAGGATATATCGAGCGCGAACAATTGATTGCCGACAAAATAAAACGCCTTGAAGATGTAAAACTGCACGGGCGCATAAACTTCTCCGAAATAAAATCGCTCTCAACCGAGGCGCGTCAGAAACTTGAAAGGATTCAACCCGAGACAGTCGCGCAGGCCTCACGCATTCCCGGAATATCACCGAGCGACATAAACATCCTTTTACTACTTTTAGGAAGATAGTCAATTGTTCCACGTGAAACAATTTTAATATAACGATATTATTTTCAATACATTAACAGCAATAAAATCATGGAGTACATCAAATCAAAAGTTCGTGATGTCCTGGACTTCCCTCAAAAGGGGGTCGTGTTCAAAGACCTCACCACAGCGTTCAAAGACCCGCGTGCCCTCCACATCATCGGGTGGGACTTGTCACAGCTCTACCGCGACAAAGGTGTGACCAAGGTCGTTGGTATAGAGTCTCGTGGTTTCATCGGCGGCTCAATACTTGCATTTGAATTGGGCGCAGGGTTTGTGCCCGTTCGCAAACCCGGAAAGCTGCCCGCCGACACAGTGCGTGCGACCTACGAGAAAGAATATGGCACCGACACCATCGAGATGCACCGCGATGCAATCACCGAGGACGATATAGTCGTGTTACACGATGATGTCCTCGCGACAGGGGGCACGATGGCAGCCGCCTATAACCTCGTCAAGAGCATGAATCCCAAGAAAATCTACATCAACTTCATCATCGAGCTGGCAGCGTTGAACGGGCGCGCCAATCTCCCCGCCGATGCCGAAGTGACTTCCTTGATAACCTATTGACGGCGGGATGCCGAAGCATGAAAAGTCCCCGCAACTGCGGGAGAAAATCGCAATATTGCCCGATACCCCCGGCGTCTACACCTATTATGACACCGAGGGTACGGTCATTTATGTGGGCAAGGCCAAGAACCTGAAACGGCGGGTGTCATCCTACTTCAACCGCACCCACGATTCGGTGCGCACCAATCTGCTCGTGAGGGCAATCGCCGACATGACATACGTTGTCGTACCCACCGAACAGGACGCGCTGAACCTCGAGGCCTCCATGATAAAGGAATACAAGCCACGGTACAACGTCCTGCTGAAGGATGACAAATCCTATCCATGGATTGTGGTGACAAAAGAGACGTTTCCGCGTGTATTCATGACAAGGCAACGCATCAAGGACGGCTCAAAATATTACGGTCCTTACACCGAGGCCGGGGCGGCCCGTGCCGTCCTTGAATTGATAAAAGAGCTGTATCCGATAAGGTCATGCCGTCACAACATCACGCCCGAATATGTTTCGAGAGGGAAGGGGAGACTCTGCCTTGAATATCACCTGAAACGATGTAAAGGGTGCTGCACCGGATTAATCAAGGCCGATGAATATGCGCGGTATATCGAGAGTGTCAAGCAGATTCTGCGCGGAGACACATCAGAACTGATGCAATATCTACGCGACGAGATGGGAAATCTCGCCTCACAGATGCGCTTTGAGGAGGCGCATGAACTGAAATTAAAATACAATTTAATCGAACGATACCGCGCCAAGAGCGTGATTGTAAGTCAGGTTATCGACCAGGTCGACGTATTCGGCGTAGAGGATGACGGCAAGGAAGTGTTCGTCAACTACATGCACGTGAGACGGGGCGCGGTTGTCAAAAGCGTCACACTTGAATTCAAGCGTAATCTCGATGAATCGGTGGCAACCATCATCGGTTACGCAATGAACGAAATCAGTACGACAATCGGTGCCGACTATGACGAGGTGATTGTTCCGGAGCCGCCCGATGTCGAGATGCCGGATGTCACATTCACCGTCCCACAACGTGGCGACAAAGCTAAATTACTCGAGGTGTCGCAACGCAATGCACGGCAATACAAAATCGACATGCTGAAACACCTGGAGAAACAGAACCCCGAACAACGTCTCGACCGATTGATGGAACGCATGAAAGCCGACTTCAGGCTTTCGGAGGAGCCTCGACATATCGAGTGTTTCGATAATTCCAACATACAGGGAACCAACCCGGTTGCTTCATGCGTGGTGTTCCGTAACGGTAAACCATCTAAACGTGACTACCGCCATTTCAACATAAAGACAGTCATCGGTCCTGACGATTTCGCATCGATGAAAGAGGTGCTTACGCGCCGTTATACACGACTCATGGAGGAAGGGGAAGGTCTTCCCCAACTCATCGTTGTCGATGGCGGCAAAGGCCAATTGAGCGCGGCTGTAGAGGCTCTTGAGGCCATCGGTCTGCGCGGGAAAATCGCTGTGGTCGGGATTGCCAAACGTCTTGAGGAAATATATTTCCCCGGTGACAGCGTACCACTCTATATCGACAAGAACAGCGAGTCATTGCGCGTTGTCCAGCATCTCCGCGATGAGGCTCACCGATTCGGCATAACCCACCACCGCAACCGACGCAGCAAGGGACAGACCGTCTCGGCTCTCGATTCAATCAAAGGGGTGGGTGAAAAGACCCGTATTGCATTACTATCCCATTTCAAAAGCCTTAAACGCCTGAAAGAAGTCGATTTAGATACTATAGCCGAGATTATCGGCCCTGCAAAAGCCTCTATTGTATATAACGCGCTACACGAACAATAACTCACTGATATACAAAGCAATAGTCCCATCCGATATCGGATGGGACTATTGCTTTTAAAGTATGTTCGGAATTATCGTTACCTCACAACCACCTTGACTGCGGCTAATGCTGATTTAACGATGTAAACACCGGCGTTCAAAGGCACGTATACTTCACCGTCAACCGCCTTTTCCGCCACCTGACGGCCACCAAGGTCATAAATCCTTACAACACCCGCAGCACTGACAACTATTCCTCCGGGGACTGCTTTTACAGACAACGATGTCTCGCCATCTCCCACACCCCGGATTCCTGTCGTCACTTTCAAGGCCGAGCCTGACAACACGGCGGGTGCCTCGGAGGTGGATTCAACACGCAACAAATAAACTCCGGCATCGGTTATCAAGACATTCTTCATCACATATTTCCATATATCAAAATCAAGACCCGTGTTGGCAATGGGGGTGACTGTATCATCATTTTTGAACAGAGAAGTCTTGCCATAATCCTGTATCAGGTTAAACTCTCCGGGAATGAGTTCAATCCGATACCATTTTGCCCCATCGGGCATTGCTGGGAAAGTATAATCCATCGGGTCAGATGTCACCGTGATACTGATTGCCTTTGCCGGGGTTTCACCCTCCGCGGCATCACGGACGGAGAGTGTCGCGTCAAACGCAGCCGACGAGGATGTCAGCTTCAGCAAGTATTCACCGGCCTCATCAA
Source organism: uncultured Muribaculaceae bacterium (assembly GCA_947628305.1). GTDB lineage: Bacteria > Bacteroidota > Bacteroidia > Bacteroidales > Muribaculaceae > HGM05190. Next base: position 95,747 of record CANQZG010000004.1, read on the forward strand.
TCACCACATTCTTGATTTCGTTAGGTCCGAACATCGAGCCTGAACTCTGTGCAAACGGGGTCGAGGTATCACCGGCCTTGTACATATTCATCGAGAATGTCCCTGCCGAGGTGAGATTGAAGATTCCGACAGGAAGCGTAACCGAATACCATACCGGGTCATCAGAATACCCAATCTTACGGTCAAAACTGTATGACTTGGGATTGGTGTCAAAATCAATAACTATGGGTTTATCGGGCGTCTCGCCGGGGGCGGCCTCACGCATCGTGAATATCACCTTGGCATCAGCCTGGGCCGACGGGAGAGTGGCGCACACATAAACAACCGCATCCTTTTTGACCGTGAGGGACAATGCCTTGAATGTGTAATCGGGATAATTGCCCTCGGTAGAGAGAGACTGCCTATTGGCATCGGAAATTTCACCGACATAGACATGTACCGAGGCCCCTGCAGTATAAGCGATTGTCGTGGAAACATCAAGGATACCGTCATACGGAACGGTGTATTTCATCCATGTCTTCCCGCTTTGAGCCGGTAATGTCAGCGAGCCGTCAATCACGTCAATGGGGTTAGCCGATGACTCCCCGGGCGCATAAGCCTGCTCCGAGAGTCTATATGATGACTCTACATCCACTCCATCATAACGGATGATATATTTGCTTCCCGATGTGGCTTCAAAGCGATAACCGCCTCCATTTACGTCATACAGCGTCACCGCGGTGCCACCGCATGTAACCACCGGGCGCAATGTCTCGGAAGCCGGCTTTATAACGAGCCATGAGTCGCTGACCGCCGTGTAGTTGTAATACACGGCTGCCCATGCCGGGATTTCATTTTCGCCAAGACGGGCGGTAAGAGGGTCTGACTCTGTTTGACCGGGTTGCACCCTGTTAAACGTTACAGTGAAGTCGATGGCACTCGTCATCACCGGGCATTCCCACACAACCACGTAGGCAGTCCCTTTTGTCACCTGATAATGCAGGTTGTCAGTCCCTCTCGCGAGGGTCAAATAATCTGACTTTGAATCGTAAAGTTTCACGGCAGTGCCTTCGGGGACAACACCGTTAGCAGAAAGGTCAAGAAACCAATTGCCGTTCTCGGGCGCAGTCACGGAGTAATAATAAGTTCCGCCGTAGGCCGGAGTCGTAGCCACGTCTCCCGGTTCGATTTCCTGTGCGGTCTCAAACTTGTCGTACGGCATATAAGGTTCAAACTGCAACGTGAATGTCTCGTCAGAAGAGGTCGTAACAGTCTTCTTGACACTTAACGCACGGAAAGATTTGGCCGACAGAGGAGTGCGAAGGTAGATACCGCCCGTCTGTGTTATGTCACCGTATGACGATGAACAACCAGTCTTGAGGGTGAACACGGTGTTGTCATCCTGCACGGAGGCATTGAGCACGGCAAACATTTCGGAATTGGGCGAGGTGAAACTGTACCAGTATTCACCCGCATCCGCCGGAATCGTGTTGACACCCGGCTTTGCGTCCCAAGCATCGGCGCAGCTTGCGCCCGGCACAGCCTGAACAACTTTGAATGTCGCCATCATCGCATTAGCTGACGAACCCTTGACGTAATAAGTCACGCCTTCGTCAACCTCCATTGTCGCTTTCCATCCACCTGTCACATATTCACCGGTAAGCGACGTGTAGTCGCCCTTGCAACCTGTGCTGTAAGCAAAATTACTCACAGACATGGGGAACGTCATCTCAAGCCGTCCATCCTGCTCGGCGGTATAGGAGATATAGATAGTGGCCGCCTGTCCGAATATTCCCGACCCTGACTTATAAAAAGGTACAAGAAACGGGGTCTCCGTCGCCTGGATAGGATTATCACATGTCGTCCCATCAGTATATGGACGCTCCACGGCCGTCATGGAGAATGTCAACGGCGACTCGGTCACGTAGGTACTGAAAACATAACTATTACCACCCTTGACTGCAAACACGCATGTTTTGTCAGATGAATTGGATGCCATAGGCACTTCGGAAGCATCACAGGTGACGTTTCCTGACCCGACCCCGGATAGGGTAAGCAACTGGTCGGACGGAGCTGTGTAACTGAAATAGACCGAAGTCCATGCACCTCCCGTATAGTTGTTATCTCCGACAACAAGAGGCAATGGCGAATCCTGCGTCTGCGCGGTCGCGACCACAGACATCATTACCGCCATAAACGATATAAACAGTTTCTTCATATAATGATTGATTATTTGGTTATCTCACTATTGCCTTGGTCACTTTAGGGCCGGTCTTCACTATATATGCCCCGGGGGTGAGAGGGACGCGCTCCACCCCGCTAACACGGCGCGTGGCGACATGCTGCCCCCACAGGTTGAACACATCCACAGCCACTTCATTGCCGGAGACTACGATGGCACCGTTCTCGACCGAGACCGAGACACCATCATCTCCATTTAGGTCCTCTATAGCCGATGCACCGCCAATCGATACACTGAACGGGATAGAGCGTCGGTTGTCAAGAACTGTCCACTCAAGGATATAAGATGTCGATGGCTCGGTCTCATACTTCATGTCAAAGCCACGTGCTATCGACAGATATGAGTCATCCAGGCTGTGAAGATTCACACGGGTGTCAGGGTCAGCGGGAAGCTCGGGGATGTTAAGTGTCAACGTGCCTCCTGTCGCGGGGGATGTCACACGATAGTAATATTTTCCTGCGAAACGCGGGGTCGAGACCGTTTCCCCCAGAGATATAGTCTGTCCGGGGTCAAATTCATCACATTCCAGCTACGGATTGACCGTCACATTGACTGTCTCGTCACTTGCTGTCGCCACAGCCTTGTTTATGTGTATCAGATATTCCATCCTGTCCCAGACAAAATTCCGCAACCACAGGTCGTCATCAATGACAAAGGCATTGAAGTTGTTACAATCCATCATCACCTCGACATAGCCACCGGGGATTGAACCAGGGGTAGTCGAAGTTATCTCGATTTGCCCTTCCTTTTCAGGTGTTATGCGGTAATAATAATCTCCTGCCGCGGCCGGGATGATGATATTGTCCCCCGATTGTATATCTATAGGGAAGTCGCACATAGTCCCGGGCACAGCCTCGATGATTTCAGATGTCACAACAGAAGTATTGAATCCAATCACCTTGAAAATATACCGTTGGTCTTTCCTCACTTCAAGCCGTGTCTTGGAACCTGTGGTAACTCCGTTAGACATGATGTATTCATTCTTGAGATATTTAAACGGTTCGGCACAATCGGTGGAATATTCAACCCCTGAAACACTCGGCGTGAAATTCAGATAGAGCCAACCGTCCTTATCGGCGGTTAGCGCGACATATATCGGCTTCAAGAGCGCATCGTCGCCCAAGGTCAATGGCAACGAAACCGACCCCGGGACACTAAATTCGATTGGATTGTCACACGATTCCCCCTTTTGGGCATACATCACTCCGAAACAAAGCAATGCAAAAGTTAAAGATAGTAGTGATTTCTTCATAAAAAATTTTTTAGAAGCTATTTAAATAATTGGTTTTTGCAAAGGTATGTATTAAATTCTAAAAGGCATATACCTATTTTAGGGTAAAAATAGGCCTTTTTAGTTACGAAATAATAATTTTTAGTTAAATTTGCGGTTATACCTCACAATCCGAAATTATGAAAGTAGTTATCCAACGTGTCAGCCAGGCAACTGTATCCATCGCCGGCGAAAAGGTCAGCGCAATAGGCCCGGGTATGCTCGTGCTTGTCGGTGTCGCCGACGACGACACCGCGGAAGACATGAAATACCTTGCCGCCAAGACAGCCGCATTGCGCATTTTCGATGACAAGGGGGGAGTGATGAACCTGTCTATAACAGACATCGGAGGCGAGATTCTTGCTGTCAGCCAGTTCACGTTGCTTGCATCCACCCGCAAAGGAAACCGACCGAGTTACATACATGCCGCACGCGAGCCGCTGTCCATTGACCTCTATGAAGCATATTGTGCTGAGACCGGACGGCTCACAGACACAGAGGTCAAAAAGGGGGTGTTCGGAGCCGACATGCAGGTCAGCCTTGTAAACGACGGGCCTGTCACGATTGTTATAGACTCAAAGAACCGATAATAATGAATAATCCTGAAACAAGGTCAGACATAACGTTGTCCGAAGCCCAGCGCATCGTCGATGAGTGGATTAAGACAATAGGCGTCAGGTATTTCTCCCCTCTGACAAACATGGCGATACTCGCCGAGGAGACCGGCGAGGTGGCAAGAATCATGGCGCGCACCTACGGCGACCAGTCGTTCAAACCGGGCGAGAGGCACGACCTCGGTGACGAGCTCGCCGACCTGCTATGGGTCACAATAGCCATTGCCAACCAAACCGGGATAGACCTCACCGAGGCATTCCGACGCAATCTGGAGAAAAAGACTGACCGCGACTCAAAACGGCATATCTCCAATCCCAAATTGAACAATTAATCACCAAACAATAAAACAAATAACATTATGGCAGACAAATATCATGAAGCGATAGCCGCATCCAAGGTCAGCACCAATGATGCACAAGTGAAAGCGGCGGTTGAAAAAATCCTCGCAGAACACCTTGAGGAAAACCGTCGTCCCGAAGTGTTGAAACAGCTGTTAAACTCAATAGACCTCACAACCCTGAAATCAACCGACTCACAGCGTTCAGTCGCCGATTTCACCGAGAGGGTCAACGCATTCGAAAACGAATATGGCGAACTTCCCAACGTTGCCGCCATCTGTGTGTACCCCAACTTTGTACCCATCGTACGCACCGTCCTCGATGTATCATCGGTCGATGTATGCGCCGTGTCGGGATGCTTCCCCTCGGCCCAATCTTTCCCCGAGGTCAAAGTAGCCGAGGTGGGTATGGCCGTAGAGGCCGGTGCCGATGAAATCGATATAGTGTTCGGCCTCGGAGACTTCTTTGACGGAGACTATCAGGAAGTTTGCGACCAGATTGAGGAAATGAAACATTCATGCCGCGACGCCCGCATGAAAGTCATCCTCGAGACCGGGGCTTTAAAGACCGCCGAAAATATCAAGGCGGCATCGGTGTTGTCACTTTACAGCGGGGCCGACTTCCTCAAGACATCGACAGGCAAGGAATATCCCGGTGCATCGCTCGAAGCCGCCTACGTCATGTGCCAATGTATCAAGGAATATTACGAAAAGACCGGCCGTATGGTAGGATTCAAGGCCGCCGGAGGTGTCGCCACCACGGAGGACGCATTGAAATATTACACAATCGTAAAGGAAATTCTCGGAGAGAAATGGGTGGATGACAACGAATATTTCCGTCTTGGCGCAAGCCGTCTCGCCAACAACATCCTCAGCGACATTATCGGCAAGGAGGTCAAGTTCTTCTGATTATATCGTTACATCGAACAAATAAGGTGGGCACAGCGAATCGCTGTGCCCACCTTATTTGTTCGATATGTGTAATAAATCAGTTTTTACGGCCCTCGAGGTCATCGTTCTTGATTGACTTGGCCGTCTTCTTGACCTGGGCGTTGATTGAGCCGAAACGATAACTCAACGAGCACTGGAATTGATTGGCCTGATTAAAATAGTAGGACTCGTTATAACCCGTGTAACCGACATTTATCGGCTCGGAGCGGAAACACTTCCTGTTCTTGCCGAAAGGGTTGTTTATCGACACACGCGCCGTCAGGCGTTTCTCCTTGAGGAACGAACGTTGGAGAGCCAGAGCATACCACACGTTGTCGCTGAAATTGAATGTCGTCTTACTATATAATGATATCGAATTCCTCCATATATTGCCCATAGCCGAAACCTCAAGTTCCCAGGGCAGTTTCTGGCTCACACGCATGAAGCCCCAATACCCCCAGCCATTGGCACTGATTTGGTAGGATGGATTGCGATAGTCGGCGTAATTAGCCCCGGCATTCATCATCACCGATGTCTTTTTCCCGGCCTGGAGACGCCAGAACAACGACATATTAAATGTCTTGTTGTGACCTCCGTTGATATATGACGAATAAAGCACGTCATTTTCAAGGAGTTCACGCACCCCGATGACCGCATTATTGGTAAACCCGTGTGACACATTGAAATCGAGGTTGAACTTGCTCGATATAAAATTGTAATTGAGGTTGATTGACTGGTGACGCGATGAACCGAGGTCGGGGTTACCCGTTGACACCGATGTCGGCGACTGGACGACAGCCGGGTTCAACTGGCTTATGCCCGGACGGTTTATACGGGTCGAGTAACCGATTTTTAACGAATTCCCGTCATTGATATTATAGGATAGGGCGGCATTGGGCACCCAGTCGCTAAGGTCACTGCCGAACGGCTCGTTTGTCCCGTCCTTATACTTGGCCGAGAGGTGGGAGTATTCATATCGCAACCCGGCACGTGCACCCCATTTCTTGTATTTGACACGATAGTCGGCATACACAGCAAACACCTGTGTACGATGGATGAAGTCATTGTGCACCTTGCGGTCGTCAAAATAATCCTGGTCATTGATTGAATGATTGTTACGATAGATGTATTTGACACCGACATCGGTTGTGTGATGACTGTTCCACGGACGTGTCCAGTCGGCCTGGGCGGTATGTTCGATAAAATTAAGCTTGAAATTATTCTCGGTGCCGGTATAGGGGACAGGCATGTTCTCCTGTTCCTCATAGTCGGTGCGGGAATGCTGTTTTTGGTCGGTGGTCGAGACGAGATAGGAGAGGATGAATGTCTCCCCTTTGCGTCGTGTCGAATGCTGGTAATTGAAATTACCGTTGAAATCAAGATAACGGTTAGGGTTGCTGTAGCCGATGGAACGATAGGAATACAACAGCGAGCCGTCCGCCGCCGACATACGAGTAAATGAACTGCTGTTATTCTTGATATTGTACAGATAGCCTCCGAACTCGGCTGTGAACAGGTTGAGAGAGTCAAGCTCATAACTGCCATCCACTCCAAACCACGTGATATATCCCTTACCGCTTGACTCACCCTCGCTCGTGAGTTCATTGCCCGAGTCGGTATATTTCTGCAATGATTTTGACTCTCCATTGTTCTGTTTACGCGATATACCGTTAACCCCCACGTAGGCCGACAGCGTCACCTTGTCAACCTGACCCGACAACCACAGGTTAGGACTGGGATAATCGGCAGTGGTGTTATAGTTGACCGACGCTGTGCCGGTCACACCGTTCATCACCGTATTCTCGACTGTGACTATATTTAGAATCGCGCCCACACCCTCGGCGTCCTCACGCGCCCCGGGGTCGGTAATCACTTCTATCTTTTTTATCATCGAGGCGGGAATCGCCTTGAAAATCTCCTTGGCGTTCTTGGTGAATGAGTTATTGGGACGACCGTTCTTATAAATCTTGAAATCGGTTGACCCCTTCACCTTGATGGTACCGTCGGACTCGACACTCACCAACGGTACACGACGCAACATTTCATCAAGCTGCACCGTCTTGGAATCGGCATCAGCCTGCACGTCATAGCCTATACGGTCAATCTCCTTTGTCACCAACGGACGCGCCGCCGTGACCTCTACTTCTCCAAGGACTGTCGAAGATGTCTTCATTGTCACAACACCTATATTGGCCACCGGATTGGATGCAGTGACATCAATGTCACGTGAGACAAGGCTTTTACCAACAGAATTAATATTGACCCGGTAATTCCCGACGGTTTTGAGGGGAATGTTGAACACTCCTTCAGCATCAGCCACACCGAGAGCCGAAGGTTTCACCGTATCGGGAAGTAGAAACACCCTGACGGTCGCGAAACTTTCCGGCTCGCCTATCGAATCCCTGACTGTACCCTTGACCGAATAGGTTGCGGACGAGGCAACCTGATGAGACACCACCAGTATTATAACAGCGATGAACTTTCCAAAATAAGACATTTTATAATGTTATAAACAGTTGAAACAAGGCACGAAAAATATTCACGCTCAACTATTAGACGCAAACATAATTGATTTATTACACCGGTCTACGTCATTTTTTTGTTTTTTGTTTCATCGAATATTCTTCGTACATTTGCATTTCGTATACATAAACACAACCACATCATGACATCAGGTCAATACGACGATTATATAAAAGTATCGCTTTACGGTCAATTTGACGGCGAAAAACGCTTTGAATACCGTTATCCATCCAACACCACCAAAGATACCGGGTTCAATCCCAAATCAATGATATTCAACCCGGTCAAGGTGCTTGAACAATTTCACAACGCAAGAGAATGCTACGCTGTGTGGAATACTCCGGCAGGAATATTTTACGGACTTGTTGTACGTAATGTGTCTGAAGACGGGTCTCCTGCGATGCTTCTGTCGATAATGGTGAAAAAAGGGGTGATGCTCCCGGGACGCCAGGTAGTGAATTGTCTCGGGGCGTTGCGCAAATCAATCATCGAGGACGGCAACCGCGGAGATGAAGCGGCAGAGACAGCATTCAAGGCCGCAGGGATACCTGACGAACCGGTCATCGTACCGTCACTCTCCGAAACAGGCGATAATACCATCCAGGCCGACTCCCCAAAAGGAACAGGCTATCGCACCTACGCCTCTATCAGTGAACTTGAGACAATATTGTCCTTCCCCCTGCAAGATGAATACAGGCTGTTCCGACGTGTACTTATTATCCCGGCCACCACTTCCCTCCGAAATGACTCACGTCTGTCGCGTCTCACCGCCCCTGTTGTCAAGCGCTATCTCGCGGTATGCCCTCCGGGGGTCACTGCCGCGCCGTGTGAGGTTGACGAAGGACAACGCCTCACACTCACATTCACCAAGAATGGTTTCACTCCCAACAAGGAGACTGTAAGCGCGGGGGCACCGTCACCCTATCTGAAATATGACGGGGCCGTAATCAGGGTCAAATCGCCAAGCGAGAGCGGCATGGCCTTCACCCGGCGTATAAGGATTAATGTGCGTTCATCCAAGGGCGGCGTGATTAACGGCTACACGATAAACGTCAACGGACGTCCCGTGAACACCATGGAGCCGTTCCTTGAGTTCAACGAGCATGACCTGACATCTGGTAAAACAATCCAAATAAATGTCGCATCCAATAACTTCAAGCCATTGAAGACCGAAATCGACCCGTCATCGCTCGTTGGTAAAAATATCCTCGACATTGAGTTACAACCGCTCGAACAGGGCATACTCCTTCGCCTTGATTTCGGCGAAGGACGCATCTTCGAACAGCAAATTTCAATCGAAAAAAACACGCCGGAATACAGCCAATTGCATTCAGGCAACTTTCATGGATTCAGAGCCTATCGATTGTCTTCTCAATCTAAGGATTCAGGGGAGGTATATAATGTTGATGTACGTTCAGCCAATAAACCAACAGCCCCGACATTCACCAATGTGTCATCCCAAGCCGATAGTCAGGAGATATCAGGCCGTCAGATTCCTGTATTCGAAAACCTGACCGAAAGTGGAAACCGTGAACCGCAGGAATCGTCTGACAATACCGGCACCGAAGACCAACCATCGATTACAGACAATGACTATCCGTCTGAAAAACATAAAGAACGGTCAAGCAACAGACTCGGTATTTTAATAGGGGTTATTTCATCGATTGTCCTTCTCGTATGTGCCATTGTATTCTTCCTGCCCGGGATGAATAGTGATAAGACATCCCATAAAGAATCAACAACTGTCTCAAACGAGGTCCAAAACACTGAAACCAACGAAACAGCCTCACAACCTGTCACTACAGCAAACGCACCACAGCCTATCGATAACAACGAGACGACCGATATTTCCTATCTCAACAACAATGACAAGTGGCGTGTCGACGACTTGAAATCAGACAAATACCGTGCCCTGCTCTCGGCTTTTGCCGAAGGTGACATCAAGGCGATAGCCAACCATGATTACTTTGCCAAAGACGGAAATGCGACAAACGATACAGCCTTGAAAATCGTGACACTGGCATGGGAATCACTTGATTCTTACGGATACAAAGCTAATGTGCGTGTAATCAAGGAACAATCGTCGGACGGTGTCATAAATCTCAAAGAACTATATGAACAACTGATGAGACGTCGTCCGGCCATACCAAATGAAACGCCGCGACCTACCCGCTAACATTTTACAGATTATACACATTTTATACACATGAAAAAACAATTGACCCGTCTCGCGGCCATTTTCTTGGCCGTATTAGCAACTATTTCAACCACAGCCAAAGAACGACCGTTGACACAGTTGCCGTATGCCGCAAGCACTTACCAACCGTACCCATTCCCTCAAAACGAACTACCGAAACTGACACCTTCACCCAAAGGATACCGTCCGTTCCACATCGAGCACTATGGCCGTCACGGAAGCCGGTGGCTAATCGGCGACGACCGATATTCACTGCCCGTTAAACAACTTGAAATAGCCGAGAGGAACAACGCTCTGACTCCGCTTGGAAAAGAAACCCTCGCCGAACTGCGTCAATGGTTGGACGACTCCTATAAACGTGACGGAGAACTAACACAGGTCGGCGCGGAACAACATCGCGGAGTGGCCCGTCGTATGGCATCCAATTTTCCACAAGCGTTCGCACCGGGAACACAGATTGATGCACGTTCGACCCTGATAATACGTTGCATACTCTCGATGCTTAACGCTATGACTGAAATCAAGAGCATTTACCCCGACCTTAATTTCAGGAGTGACGCATCCGATGCCGATGTGTACTATATGAAAAATCCCAATAGTACACCTGAACGCAAGGACGCGATGAAAAAAGCCAAGAAAGCGTTGAAAAAATTTAACACCAATCACCCTGTCTCAGGGGACTGGCTCAACAAGGTAATCTCCAACAAAAAACTGATAACCGACAGCATTGATGTGGAAAACCTGACCGAAAAAACGTATGACATCGCTGTAAACTCGGCCAGCCACGGAACCCGTAGCAAACTTATCGACCTCTTTTCCCCCGAAGAAAAAGACCGCCTGTGGGAACGCAGGAACGCCTATTGGTTCCATTATGCCGGTAACAGCAAGATTTCAGACAACCTCGCACCTTTCTCCCAGGCCAACCTGCTGCGCAACATAATCGAAAGCGCCGACACAGCCATGACATCGCCACGCCAAAGCGTGAACCTTAGATACGGTCACGATTCAGTGGTTCTCCCGTTGACAGTGTTGATGGAACTTGATGATTATGGAAAAGAGGTCAATAAGTTCAATGATGTGGCCTACGAATGGAATGCAGCCGAAATCTTTCCAATGGCCTGCAATATACAGATGATTTTCTATCGCAAAAAAGACACTGTCAACCCCGATGACGTCCTTGTCAAGGTCCTCCTTAACGAACATGAGGCACGCCTACCTATAAAAACCGATACATTCCCTTATTATAAGTGGAATGACATGAAAAAATATTACCTTGATAAACTCGCGTCAAAAGGATATACCGAGTATCATAAATAGGAAAAAGTCCTGTCGTATCAACGACAGGACTTTTTTCATGTGTCATAGCCATCATAGAACATCTTTAGAATCACTAATCATTAACCAATCATTATATCTTGTAGGGTGTCGCAAATCCCGCGGATTAACATCGTAGGGACGCGCCCGTTGGCGCGTCCCTACGAATTAGCATTAAGTCTCAATTCTGCAACCCCCTCTATATACTTTCAGCGGTAGTCGGCGAAGCGCGCCTGGAGTTTCTGCCGGGCGAAATAAATTCGGCTCTTTACCGTGCCTAACGGCAGTTGCATCCTCTCGGCGATTTCGTTGTACTTGTACCCCTGGACATGCATGGTGAAGGGGATGCGGTAGTCGTCGGAGAACTCGTTGATTGCCGCCGAGATTTCGCCCGCGCCGAACGCCCCCTCGGGGGTCTCGAGTCCCGAGTCCTGCGACAGGTTGAGGTGGTAGAGGTCCTCGGTGCGGTCAACGACGGTGGCTGCGCGCGACACGCGGCGGTAGTTGTTGATGAAGATGTTACGCATTATGGTGAACACCCATCCCTTGAAGTTGGTGTTGTCGACGTACTTGTCGGCGTTGTCCAGGGCCTTGAGGGTGGTGTCCTGCAACAGGTCGTAGGCGTCGTCACGGTTGGAGGTGAGCATGAATGCGAAGTTGAGGAGGTTTGCCTGCAGTGACATTAGCTTTGATTCGAATTGCGGGGTTGCCATAATCGTAAGTTTTATCGGGTTGTCTTTTAGTTTCAAACGTGGTGCCGGGGAGGTCTTTCCGTCCCGCTGACAATACAAAGGTATGGCGCGGGAACGGAAGAAAAACATTTCAACAGTTAATGGATGTTAAATAGAGGCCTTAGTGTTGAATTTATTTATAAGTAATTAAATGTCAGATGATTGCGCATTGAATGGATTGTAACAAGACTGTTACGGGGCGTTTTTGTCGTACAAAATTGTTACAGTTTTGATACAATTTTACATAATCCCCGGTCTGTATATACGCCGTCAGGGCAACCGAGCCACCAAGGTGCTCATCAAATAAGACTCTAACGCTAACACTCTCATTCTCAAATAAAATTAACATGATGTGTCCTAATGGTTACATCATGTTAATTTTTTATTATATCCTCATAGAGATTTTTCCTATAAATATCTTATCTTTGCGGTATAATTTTCACCTCACAGAGATGAACTATAGTTTTCTTGATTTTTTATGTCTCCTCGGCGCAGTGGGACTCTTCCTCTACGGAATGAAAGTGATGAGCGAAGGGTTACAGAAAGCAGCCGGAGACCGTCTTCGCAGCATACTCGCCGCGATGACCCGCAACCGTTTCACAGGTACACTCACAGGGTTTCTAATCACAGCGTTAATACAGAGTTCATCGGCATCGACCGTCATGGTCGTCAGCTTCGTGAACGCCGGGTTGATGACGCTCGGCCAGTCGATGGCCGTCATCATGGGCGCGAATGTCGGCACTACATTCACCGCATGGATTATAGCCCTGTTCGGCTTCAAGGTCAACATATCGCTCTTTGTACTGCCACTCATAGGACTCGCCGTCCCGCTGCTTTTCTCCAAAAAAAGCCGTAACAAATCCATAGGCGAATTCCTTGTAGGTTTCGCGTTCCTGTTCATGGGACTCGACATGATAAGCACCTACGTCCCCGACTTGCAGAGCAACCCGGAGATGTTCGCTTTCCTACAGAAATATACAAGCATGGGATTCGGGTCGGTCATCATCTTCCTGCTCGTCGGTCTCGTGTTGACAATGATTATACAGTCATCGGCCGCAACATTTGCCATCACGTTGATTATGTGCAGCAAAGGGTGGATAGGTTTCGACCTCTCATGTGCCCTCGTGCTTGGCAGCAACATAGGCACGACAATCACCCCTATACTCGCTTCCATGAGCGGGAATGTCGCGGCAAAACGCACCGCGATGGGACATCTGCTGTTCAATCTTCTCGGAACGGTGTGGACACTGTGCATCTTTTTCCCGTTTGTCGGTTTGACAGTGTGGCTCACCGAGGCGTTTGGGCAAGGCGACCCTACTGTGCTTTCAGGATATGTCAACCAGATAGAGACACAGAACCCTGAGATATATAACCATCTTTTTGACAACTCATTGCCGACAGGGCATGAAGTCGCCAAAAAGATTGCTTTCATGCAACAGAGCGTATCAATAGGCCTGTCGATATTCCACACTGTGTTCAATCTCGTCAACCTGGCCATCATGATATGGTTCACCGGGTTATATGTCAAGATTGTGGAACGGTTGATTCCTTCCAAACACAAAGAGGACACCGAATTCCAACTCAAATTCATCTCGGGCGGCCTTCTCAACGCTTCGGAGCTCAATATCACACAGGCCGAGAAAGAGATTGTCGTGTACGCCCAGCGTGTACAGCGCATGATAGGTATGTCACAGAACCTTGTCCATCTGAAAGACGACAGCGAGGAATTCACCCACTTGTTCTCCCGCGTCGAGAAATATGAGGAAATCTCAGACAGGATGGAAATCGAAATCGCCAATTACCTCAACCGATGTTCCGAAGGCCGTCTGTCAAACGAGGGTAAACACCGCATCGCGGCCATGTTGAGCATCGTCAGTGAAATCGAGAGTATCGCCGACTGTTGCTACGGAGTGGCAAAGACCCTGATACGTAAACGCTCGAGCAACATAAAGTTCAACGATGAAATCTACAAGAAAATCGATGCGATGTTTGTCGACGTGGAGGGTGCAATGAGCAATATGCTGTTACTGTTGGGCAATGTGGAACATGTACGTGAACAGGATATAATCGCATCCTACAACCGTGAACGTGAAATCAATAACCTGCGCAACCAGTTCCGCACGGCCAACATCGAGAGCATAAATGAAAAACACTACGAGTACCAGGCAGGCATATATTTCATGGATATAATTGCCGACCTCGAGAAGACAGGTGACTACATCATCAACGTAGTGGATACAGTCAAAGAACAATTCCGCAACTCTATCGCCTGATGCAAGAGTATACATAAAATTGTTTCAATCCTATTACAAAATTTTGGCCTGAAATTCTAAATTACGTATATTTGCATCAATCCAATGTGTACCCTAACGGGGTACACCCAACAATCTGTACAAGGTGGTATTATCCTTTATATGAACGAGACTGCGGTTTCTACATCAGGCATCACATCATCAATATTAATTATCGATGAAGATAAAATGATTAGTGATTTGATTCACTATAATCTTGAAAACGAAGGTTATAGTGTCATTTCATGCACCTCAACAGCCGAAGCTCTCGACCTTGACCTGACGACCTACAGCCTTATAATAACCGAAGCCCTGTTCAGAGATTGCAATATCAGCGGACTAAGATTCACCGAAATGTTAAAACAAAACCCTGATACTGCGACAGTCCCTGTAATCATCTGTTCAACTCTTGACAGCGAGGATGACATAATCAACGGTTTCAACGCCGGAGCCGACGATTACATCCTCAAGCCATTTTCATTGCGTGAAATGGTGGCAAGGGTAAAATCGGTGATACGACGTCACCAGATTCAACTGATGAGAATGAAACCGCGCTCCCATCAGCTCACTTTCAACGGTCTCTCAATAGACATGGAGACGAACAAAGTTACAATTGACGGTCAACCGATATCGCTTAGCCGCACCGAACAACATATTCTCGTACTTTTCCTACGGAACATAAACAAATATTTCAAACGAAACGAGATATATGAAAAAGTGTGGATTAGGCAGGAACAAGGTTCTGACCGCATCGTGGATGTCAATATCTCACGCATAAGAAAGAAAATCGGCCCGTATGCCGCCAATATTATCAATCGTTCAGGTGTCGGGTACGGGTTCATGGAACAGACAGGACTATGAATCTTCCTGCATGCAATATCTTTGGAATAAACGAAGCCGGTTGTGACGAAGCCGGCCGCGGTTGTCTTGCAGGCCCTGTATTCGCGGCGGCAGTGATACTCCCTGACGATTTTCATCATACGTTACTGAATGATTCAAAAAAACTCACCGAACGCCGACGTGAAATGCTACGCCCGATAATAGAGCGTGAGGCCATCGCATGGGGTGTGGGTATAGTAACGGCAGCCGAAATAGATGAGATAAACATCCTGAACGCATCGATTCTCGCGATGCACCGTGCCCTGGACGCCCTTGATGTCATTCCAGGTGCAATATCCGTAGACGGAAACCGATTCAAACCTTACCGAAATATACCTCACACTACTTTCATAAAAGGCGACGGTCGTTTCGGCAACATAGCCGCCGCATCGATTCTGGCAAAAACACACAGGGATGAATATATGACACAACTACACGAACAGTTCCCTGTCTATGGATGGAATATAAACAAAGGATACCCTACCAAATACCACAGGGAATCTATCCTGGAAAACGGGCCGTCACCATTCCACCGGATGACATTCGCGGGAGTCAGGATTGGTCGATAACGACCCCTGATGCACCAACCGTGAATTTCACCGGCACACCCTCTATAAGCGGTAGGTTTTCATCGACATGACCTACAGGAACATTGAAAGCCACAGGAAAAGAATACGGCTCGACCACACGCTTTATCATATCCTCCATCGAATCATTGTCAACGTCTCCGCTATACTCGGTGAAACGTCCCACAATAAGCCCTTTTAAGCGCGATAGGACGCCTGAAAGGCGAAGGGTGTACATCATACGCTCTATCTTGTAAATAGGCTCTGAAACGTCCTCTATGAACATCACCGTGTCGGGGCGTAATATGTCGTATGGAGTGCCTATCAGTCCTGTGAGCACGGCAAGATTCCCTCCAAGCAAAGTACCTTTTACCTCTCCATGGCGGTTATAGGGATGAGACTCCACCTTATAAACAGGCCTGTTCCCATCAAGTATATCGAACAACGACCGGGAATAGGGGTCGGCACCTTCATGGTCGGCGATATGTTTAGCCATCGGTGAATGTATCGACGCGATTCCCTTGGAAGCCATCAACCCGTGCAGGGCCGATATGTCGCTGTACCCGATGACCCATTTAGGGTCATCCCGCAAAGGCAGTCTTGACAACCTCTCAAGCAGATGCACAACCCCGTATCCACCACGAGAACAGAGGATGGCACGCGTCGAACCATCGAGAAAAGCCTGTTCAAGGTCGGAATAACGCTGTTCAGGCGTACCGCTGAAAGTGCCATGCCGCTGAAAGGCGTTGGGACAGACGTATGGTTCCCATCCGCGTTCCTGGAGGTAGGGAAGGGCACGATAAACATTCTGCGGGCGTGTTATGCCGGCCGGAGAAAGCACGGCAATGCGGTCACCTTTCTTAAGCGGTGCTGGAATCAATGTCTTCATGCAACAAATTTAATGAAATTACACCAATTAACTGCCAACAGGAATATTTCATTAAATAAATTTAGTAACTTTACAACCTAAATTGTTCAATTTTAGTTTCTTAATTCTACCAATATGATATGTCCCCGTTGCGGCTTCAATAATGCCGAAATCGCACGTATATGCCGCAACTGCGGTAATCAGCTTCCTCCACGACCGATGAAACAACAGCAGCCGATACGGCCCGCTGTATCAAAAAACAATAACACGGCACTGATATTGGGCCTGGCGTGCGGAGCAATAGCCTTAATAGCTGTCATTATCGTTGTCATATTACTTACAAATCGTCAGACATCCCATGAGGATGATTACACTATAGTGCAAGAAGAACAATCATCCGTCGATGAAACAAGACCGGTGACACTGTTTCCCGCCGACGCATATAACAGTGACCCGCGTTTCCAAAGTTTCGGGTGGCTTTTAGACCCTATAGACAGCTCTGACCTCGCCGGATTATCAAAGGATGAGTTACGGATTCTGCGAAATGCAATATTCGCAATAAACGGGTACAGATTCAAAAGCAACGACCTCGCGGAATATTTCTCACAATTTGACTGGTACACACCGATGTACAGCGATGTGACATCCCGCCTTTCACAAACAGAGAAAAATAACATCGCACTAATAAAACGTCTTGAATCCAACCGATGATAAAAGCAAGAGTTTTACTCGCAGCAATTACATTTCTGTCAATCACTTCATGTAGAACCGGTGACAATGGCAACGCTGAAACAAATGCCTCGGACGAATCATGCAACAATACGTCAAATACTGACACTATAGTGGAAAAAATACCGTCAGGACGTATCGACGGAGGTAAATACGCCCTACAACAAGCCTATCCCGATTTTATCAAATCCATAGACGGAAACACAGTGCGGTTCAAGGATGGCGACACAATGCCATACGATGACGGCAAAGAGAAAGATTTTGACACGATGCTCGACAACAGCGACATCGATGACATGTTTTTCTGTAAATACGACAGCAATAATACACCTCCCGAATATCTCGCCGACGCCGGACGCTCCAGATGCGAGGCCTTGTTCAAGAAAATGTACGGCTCATCGCCTGAACAAGCGACTAAAAACCTTGTAAATGTCAGCTGGATGGGGAAAAATGTGAAATTCACGCGTGTCAACGGTGCGGCCGACAGCCTCGCTAAAGTAGCCGATGAACTGTCACGACATCCTGAATTGAAAAAATACACCGCTTGTTCAGGAACATATTATTGGCGCAAGGTAAGAGGCGCCGAACGTCAGAGCGCACACAGTTACGGCATCGCAATCGACATTGCCGTTCCTTATTCCGATTACTGGCTGTGGAAAAATCCAAAGGCAAAAGAGACAGACCATATAACCTACGCCAACCGTTTCCCACACGAACTGGTGGAGATATTTGAACACCACGGCTTCATCTGGGGCGGTGCATGGTACCACTTCGACACAATGCACTTCGAATTCCGCCCCGAAATCCTCCTTTACTCCCGCCTACCTGAATAATAACACGCCTATAACATTCCGAGGGCGTGAAGATGCTCCAAAATCTCGTTACGGGATAGACGGCGTTGCTCTTTCAATGTCGCAGCAAAATCATGCGCTATATGTTTCACCCCGTTATGAGAAAACACCTTTAACAGATAATTGAAATTCTTATCAAAAAGCCTGTCCATCTCGTCTTTCTCCAAAGAGCATGTTTCAATTCCCTCATTGGATAATGTATCATGGAGATGCGCACGCGTAGAATCCTCTATACTCCTGTCATCCTGTACCATGGAACGGCACATAACATTTGAAATCAACATCACGCTCATCAGGTTGAAGTTACGCAATATCTGATTCCAAGCCACCTTTGCCGACAATCCCGGATTTCCGCTGAAATAAAAATTATCGTTAAACTCGACCATACTGTCAGCCTCGGCATCGACTGATATACCCGACAATACGTCCTCACCGTCAAACACTACAAGACCTATTGCCATTCCGCTCGCTCCATAACAACGGTCTTTATCATCTCTATAACCTAAGTTCATACTAATTGTATTTAGAGAATGTTTATAATGTTAGTTTATAACCATAATTTTTGTCGCCGCTTTCCCTGTGGATGAATCACCATCGCTATGGGATGCAAAAACATAATATATGCCAGATTTCACTCTCGCCCCTGAAGAATTGCATCCGTCCCAACGCAACATACCTCCTTCTGACCGACCTTGATATATCACATTGCCTGAAGCATCGGCTATTTTTACATGTGAATCATCCATCAGGCCGGTTATAGTAATCCATCCCGTGTATTCAGGGCGAACCGGATTAGGATAGGCATACACGTTTTCATAATTATCCATGGCAGGAGATGAATCGCTGTTGTAACGATACAGTCCGTCATTGGTGGCTATATATACGGCATTACTCAATCGGTCGGCATACAATGTATTGATTGTATTGGTCGTAAGCGGTGAATTTTCAGTTGTGAAATGTTCCAGTATCTTATCTCCGTTTTCACTGACAAGATATACGCCCGAATTAAGTGTCGCAATCCATTTTCTATTGGAATTATCAACCGAAATAGCGAGTATCGTCTCCGTTTCAAGAAGATAATCGGCAAGGTTTGTACCGTCGTTACGGGGGACCTTAAGACGATTGACCCTCATATTTTGATTCATTGCATCAGACGGACGGGTTATCTCTATGATGCCCATAGATGTCCCAATCCATATTCTTCCACGGTCATCTTCACATAGGGCACTATATCTACCACATTCAAACGATTTACCATCCTGGTCAATGAATGATGACCATGTACATGTTACGTCATCGTTAAAATTATCGTATGTACCTTTAGTATCTATGACAGCCATAGGGTGAGGACTTCCTCCACATGTTATAAATATCATGTTAGAATATTTACAATTCAATATCGTAACATCTTTTCCATCAAACTTATTATCAAATTTATAAGCATGCCAATCTTCCTTTTTTACTTCAGATGTTTTAAGTTTCCTTTTATTTGCAGGTAATACATTTATGTATTCATAATTACCATTTTTATCAGTATAGGTCCATAGATTTCCTTTAGTGTCTATATTTAAACCGAAAGACCTCCAACCCCAAGTATTACCGAACGGAGCATTAGCTGCAGCTCCTGCAATCTGGTCTCCTTGATATTTACCTATCTCAACACCATCCTTTATTACATAGATTCCCTCAAAAGAAGAACCTATGTAATAGATATTTTCATCATCAGGGTCTTCAACAATAGCCTGGGGACTGACTACATAAGGAGATACAGACTTTCCTTGGTCTGTTATATATGAAACCTCGCGGGCTTTTACATTCTTTATGGTGTTAACTTCTATTACATCTGTCAACTGTCTAAGATTGGTTCCTTCTCCTTCTGTAGCAGGATTGACTGATGCCGCTCCTTTGTTGCTTACATATATACGGTTTCCTTTTCTATTTGGTATAATGAAGCCCGGACGGTATACCGAACTAACGTATGTCGGTTTTATCTTGTCATGTTTCACTGTAACGTTTTCACCTGAAATGTCATAACATGAAACACCATTCTCATCGGCGCACCACATTGAATTAAGTCCCGATGCAGAATTTATTTTACTTCTCTTTATTACATCAGGCAATTCCTTTACCAATGAGACCTTTCTATCTTTGGTGACAAGATATAGATTCCCATCCATCGTGAAATACAGTCCATAATCAGTCATGAAGTGATTGGATGTATTGACATATTTCTCCAATATCAAATCCTCATGACGAGTATCTGCATCACTTACATTATCATATTTAATTATAAATATACCAACTTCGGTAAAGTTAACCAAAGTTGTTACATCAATTTTATAGGAATCTTCTATTATAAGACCCTGTACCTCACTGAAATTATTAATGCTTTTTATACTTCTGTCTTTATTTATCTTATAATAACAACCATCATAATTTATAAATATATAATTTTCTATTATGCACACACTTTTACAACGTCTATAATCATGGGCCGTCGTATTGTAGATTCCCGAATCCTTGACATGTTGCTTTTTTTCATCAAGAATAACGAGACCGAAATAGGTTGCGACATATATATTGTCACCGTCAAACGCTACATCGGTCACATATTTGTCAGTTCCTATCGATGCATCCTTTATATCAGGATAATACACCGATTTCCCGTTATCATAGAGCAGGTCAATTGCTCCATTGGTATAACTTATAAAAAGATATTTTCTCTCTTTATTATAAAATATTTTATCCACATTGTCATCATTCAGATAATTCTGTGAATTATAAGAGATTGTCTCATCATTATCTTTGTCGTAGGAGAACAAATACCCCGATGACACATAATACACCTTAGACGGTGTATCTACAATATGAGAAATATCTCCCGAGAACACCGAATACTTCAACCATTCACCTGTCTGTGATATACCAGTTAACGGTAGGAGAGAAAGAAGTAAAATAATCAGGTTTCTTATCATTATCAATAAATAATTATTCTATCGATTTCAAAAAGTCTAAAAATTTGACTGTGGCACGTCCACGATGACTTATGGCATTCTTGTCATCCTCACTCATTGAAGCAAAGCTGACATTACTTTCCACAGGCTTGAAAACAGGGTCATAACCAAAACCGGCATGTCCATGAGGCTCGGTTAATATCTCACCGTCAACCCTGCCGTCAAATGTCTCAGTCATGTCATCCGTCACCAAGGCTATCACCGTGGCAAAATAGGCGTTACGATTCTCAACACCTTTCATTTCGTCTAACAATTTGACTACATTGTCAGCCGGGGTACAGTGTTCACCTGCATAACGTGCCGAATATACACCCGGTCGACCGTCAAGAGCCTCAACCATTAGACCTGTATCATCGGCAAAACAGTCATATCCGTATTTATCCTTTATATATCGCGCCTTTTGTAAGGCGTTACCCTCAATGGTATCAGCTGTCTCCGGTATATCTTCATGACAGTCTATATCATTCAGACTCAATATATCGAGTTTAGAACCGACAATACGGCGTATTTCCTCAAGTTTATGTGGATTGTTTGTAGCAAAAACCAATGATAATTTCGACATTTCGCTTCTATATTCTACAAAGTATACAAAAGTGCGGTAACCCGTGTCACCACACTTTTTTATATAACGTATAAACCTGTGATTTATTATTTTACTACTATATTGACAATCTTGCCCGGAACGACTATGATTTTAACTATGTTCTTGCCGTCAATCCATCTTGATGCCGATTCATGGGACAGAGCGGTTTTCTCCACGTCTTCCCTTGACATGTCTACAGGTACCTCTATATTGTAACGTGCCTTGCCGTTGAACGACACAGCGTATGTGACATTACTCTCCTTTAGATACTCCTCATTGAACGCAGGCCACTGCGCATCACATATAGTACTTTCATTTCCTATAGCCGAGTGCCATAATTCCTCTGTTACATGCGGCGCGAACGGCGCAAGCACTACAAGAAGCTGTGACAGTATCCCACGATTGTGACATTTCATGGCAGTGAGTTCATTGACACATATCATGAACGCGGCAATTGATGTGTTGTAGGAGAAGGTCTCTATGTCTCCTGTTACTTTTTTTATCAGCTTATGAAGTGATTTCAAGGCGTCTTTTGACGGTTCTGCATCATCTACAAGACACACATCCCCTTTGTAAAACAATGCCCATAGTTTCTTTATAAAACGATTGACACCGTCTATGCCGTTAGTATCCCATGGCTTGCTCTGTTCAAGTGGGCCGAGGAACATCTCATACAGACGCAATGTATCAGCCCCGTAACGTTCAACTATGTCATCGGGATTTACAACATTGAACATTGACTTTGACATCTTCTCAACGGCATATCCACACACATATTTACCTTCTTCAAGCACAAACTCTGCATTGTTAAATTCAGGACGCCACTGCTTGAATCTCTCAATGTCGAGTATATCGTTGCTTACAATGTTCACATCGACATGTATAGGTGTGACATCATAATCATTTTTCAATCCGGCTGATACGTAAGTATTGGTATCCTTGATTCTATAGACAAAGTTGCTTCGTCCTTGAATCATGCCTTGGTTAATCAGTTTCTTGAAAGGCTCGTCTTCACACACCTTTCCCAGGTCATAAAGGAATTTGTTCCAAAAACGACTGTAAATCAAATGCCCTGTGGCATGTTCCGTACCACCTATATACAGGTCAACGTTACGCCAATACCCGTCAGTCTCCTTTGAAACCAGTTCTTTGTCGTTACGCGGGTCCATGTAACGGAGATAATAGGCCGATGAACCTGCGAAGCCGGGCATCGTGTTCAGTTCTATAGGATAACCTTCAGGAGTCTTCCAGTTCTTGGCACGTCCCAACGGAGGCTCGCCTTTCTCGGTGGGAAGATATTTATCCACTTCGGGGAGTTGTAAAGGAAGTGCGCTTTCATCCATCATGTATGGTATCCCATCCTTATAATAGACAGGGAACGGTTCGCCCCAATAACGCTGACGGCTGAAAATTGCGTCACGTAGACGATAGTTTACCTTGACTTTTCCTATACCTTTTTCCTCTATGAATTTTTTAGTGGCAGCTATCGCATCTTTCACTTCCATGCCGTTGAGGTCAAGACCTGCACCGCAACTGTTAATCATTTTACCCGACTTGGCATCGAAACTCTGTTCGCTGACATCACATCCCTCTATCAACGGAATTACAGGCAAATCAAAATGAAGCGCAAAAGCATAATCCCGGCTGTCATGAGCCGGAACAGCCATAATCGCACCTGTACCGTATCCTGCAAGTACATAATCACTAACCCATACAGGGATTTTTTCACCTGTGAGAGGATTGACAGCGTAAGCCCCGGTGAACACACCGCTCACACTCTTGTCAATCATGCGTTCACGTTCGGTCTTGTGTTTGATGGACTTGATATATTCCTTTACCTCTGCAACTTTATCGGGTGTGGTAATCATATCTACATATACGCTTTCAGGAGCGAGTACCATGAAAGTCACACCAAAGACAGTGTCGGCACGTGTAGTGAAAATTTCAAGTTCCACATCACTGTCGGCAATCTTGAAACGCATCTCAGCACCCTCGGAACGTCCTATCCAGTTACGTTGTGTCTCCTTCAGGGAGTCAGTCCAGTCCAATTTGTCAAGACCGTCAAGAAGACGCTGTGCGTATGCACTAACACGAAGACACCACTGATACATCAGTTTTTGCTCTACAGGGTATCCGCCCCTGATTGACAATCCCTCACTCACCTCGTCATTGGCGAGTACAGTGCCGAGCTTCGGACACCAGTTAACCATTGTATTACCGAGATAGGCGATACGGTAGTTCATCAGTGTGTCACTCTTTTTTTTCTCATCATACGACCTCCATTCATCGGCGGTGAACTCAAGTTCTTCCGAACAAGCCGCATTTATACCTTTGGTACCGTTCTTTTCAAATTCTTTGACAAGTTCGCTTATCTGACAAGCCTTCTGCAGTGATGTGTCATAGTAGGAATTGAACATTTGGATGAACGCCCACTGTGTCCATTTATAATATTCAGGGTCACATGTCTTGATTTCACGGTTCCAGTCATAACAGAAACCTATCTTGTCAAGCTGACTACGGTAACGGTTTATGTTTTCTATAGTGGTCTTCTCAGGATGTTGTCCTGTCTGTATCGCATATTGCTCGGCCGGCAACCCGTAGGCATCATAACCCATAGGGTGCAACACATTGAAACCGTTCAGACGCTTGTATCGCGAATATATGTCAGACGCTATATAACCTAACGGATGCCCTACATGCAATCCTGCACCGGATGGATAAGGAAACATGTCAAGTACATAGAATTTAGGACGATTCTTGTCTATCTCGGTGCGATAAGTCTCATTATCACGCCAATATTGTTGCCAACGGCTTTCGATTTCTCTGTGATTATATTCCATTGTTATTCTTAATTATCTGAATTGGTTTATTTCCGGAAGATACTCAAATCCGGCTTTTTCAAGCGTGGTCTTCAGTTGCTCGACATCGATGTCCATGTCGTCACATAAATTGTCGAGACTATCATAACAGTCACGCAATTTAGTGTTGATGTAACTGAACAACATAAACGGGTCCTTCGGTAGATTTTCCATAATAGTCACACACCGAGTTTAGATGACATTTCAAGCATGCGGTCTATGGGACGACGTGCCTTTGTCGCGAGTTCCTCATCTACAATTATTTCAGGGGACTCGTCACGAAGACAGTCACGAAGTTTTTCCATTGTGTTCAGTTTCATGAAAGAACAGTCGTTACATGCACATGTCGAGTCATTAGGCGGAGCGGGAATGAATGTCTTGCCCTTACAACGGTTACGCATCTGATGCAGTATGCCGCTCTCGGTAGCGACTATAAACTCTTTATTATCGCTTTCCTCGGCATACTTGAGCAATACTGCGGTCGAACCGATGACATCGGCTATTATGCGTATAGGCGCAGGACATTCGGGATGCACGAGCAATTTGGCATGGGGATACTGCTTTTTCAATTCTACAATCTTGTCGATTGAGAACTGTTCATGCACATGACATGCCCCGTTCCACAACAGCATCTCACGCCCGGTCTCTGAATTTATATAGTTACCCAGGTTACGGTCAGGTCCGAATATTATTTTTTCATCACGTGGCAGACTGTCCACAATCTGACGTGCGTTTCCCGATGTGACCACTATATCGGTGAGAGCCTTCACTTCAGCCGTGGTGTTGACATAACTGATGACAGTGTGACCGGAATGTTCTTCAATGAATCTCTTGAAATCATCGGCAGGACAACTATCGGCCAACGAGCATCCGGCATTGAGGTCAGGAACAAGCACCTTCTTGTCCATGCACAGGATTTTGGCTGTCTCACCCATGAAATGTACCCCACACAGCACTATGATTCTTGCATCGTCAAGTCTTGACGCTATCCTGGCCAAGGCAAGTGAGTCGCCTACATAATCGGCTACATCCTGTATCTCCCCCTGTTGATAATAGTGTGCCATGACGACGGCATTCTTCTCTTTTTTCAATCTGTTGATTTCTTCAACGAGATTTTCATTGGCTGCCGTCTGACAGCATCCTTTTTCAACATTCATTTTATATTTTAATTTAAGAAGATTTTTTATAAAAAACTATTCCAATAACAATAATAAATGGTGTTGATAACCTATATAACTTTCAAGCTGTTTTCTTGCTATTTAAGTTATTGTTATGACATAAACATTAAACTTATATGTTATCAACATGTCTTTGTATTGATTTATAGTGGTTTATTGTAGTTATTAACATTGTGTTAATAATGTGCAAAGTTAATAATTTTTCTTGCTCAAAGATGTATATAACATCCAAAAATGCAGTATAAAACAGTATCATATATTTATGACAGCTTATTTGTCAATCAAAGATACTTGGTTATACAATAAGATAATTGTTAAATGCAAATTTTGTTGTTGGAATCTTGCTTTTTACTTATTCAACGTTTTCAACACGTTATTGACAGTTGTTTATTTCATGGCTTTGATATATGTTTCCATGATAGCGTGTGCGAAGTTTTCATGGTTGAAACGTTTCATATAGTCACGTCCGGCGGTGACCATTCCTCTGCCGAGGTAAGGGTCGTTTATAAGTGTGAGTGCATGTTCTGTATAGTCGTCTACATTGTCAGCGTTGACATAAAAGGCTCCCGGTCCACCGGCTTCCTCCAAGCATGAGCCGGTGGCTGCGATTACAGGTGTTCCCGCTGTCACCGCTTCGATGACCGGAAGGCCAAATCCCTCATACCGTGAAGTATAGGAAGCGAACATGGCTCCTTTCATTAATATGGGTAATACGTTGAAAGGAACATTATTGAGAAATATAACCCGATTTGATAATGATTTCTCGGCTATCAGTCTGTCAAGTTCATTACCGTACGCTCTTGAACGACGTCCCACTATAACAAGTTTCACGTCTTTAGGCAACGATGGAAGTGCTTTGACAGCAAGGGCTTGGTTCTTGCGTGTCTCGATGGTTCCAACGCTTATGATATAACGTTCAGGTAAATTGAAATTTGTTCTTGTGTTCTTTAAATCTTCATCACTGATTGGACGGGAAAATATTGGGTCACATCCTTGATATACTACATCTATTTTATCAGGGTTGATATTATAGTACTCGATTAAGTCGCGTTTGGTGCATTCACTGATGGCGATGATACGTGTCGCGTCATTACATGAGCGTCGTGCCTTGAAATCATAGATGTTGCGGTCAATTAATCCGTAACATTCAGGCATTCTGCGGAAAATCACATCGTGCATTGTCAGTACCGATGGTATCTCTGCCTTGATGATATCCATTGGCAGTTCGTTACTTAATCCATGGAACAATGACATCCCGTCACGATGTAATTGTCTTGATAATTCGTTGACCGACCTCCATAGACTGCCAAGACGATGTCCATAGAAAGTGTCAGGTAACATTATACTCACATTATTTCGGTGAAGCAATGGCTCAAGCCTTGGATTGTCTTTGATGGATGGTGTATACAGGTGATAACTGTTGTCAGGGTAGGTACGTGACAAAACGTCGATGACAAGACGGCTGTAGTTGCCGAGTCCTGTCATGTTGCGGACAGCGCGTTTTCCGTCAAATGCGATTTTCATGGTCTCCATAATCACAAAGGTAGATTTTTTCGTGTAGAGCGCATGAAAAAGTATAAAAAAAGAGCCGCGGCCAGGAATAATGATACAGAAAAACTGAGTATAGTGCCAAAAAGACCCATTGATGTATAACCTGTCAATATCCATGTCGTCGGTACACCCACTATAACATAGCTGATAAATGCAATCCAAAGCATAGGCATGACATGGGAAGTACCGCGTAGTGCATTGGCAAAGTTGATTTGGGTAGCGTCGGCATACTGGTATAATACCAACGGGAAGATACATGTCATGGCTATCGCTGTCACTTCGGGATTATTTCCGAGAAAACCCATCAGGTTTCTACCGAAGAATATAAATGTCAACGATGACAAGGTTGCTACAGCCAGGATTATATGGTATCCGGCGAATGCAACTCTGCGCATCTCATCGGAGTCGCCGCTTCCGGCTTTGTTGGCGACAAGCACTGACACTGCCGAACCGAGACTATAATAGATGCAGAAACCAAGTGTCCCTGTGATTACTATCACCTGATAGGCTGCGACATCGAGAACTCCAAGGAAAATTCCCACGGCGAAGACAGCGAACGAGAATGAACCCGATTCAAATATCATCTGTAACGCTACGGGCCATGATGTGCGGTTGATACGTCCTACCGAACGACTGTTGACGCGTCCCTCTATAAAACCTCTGAAATATTCTCGGTTAACCTTTAGACAACAGAACGAGAAAATAATAAGTACCGCACACAGCACTCGTGAGACCAACGTTGCGATACCTGCCCCGATGAGACCCATTTCGGGAAAACCCATATTACCGCCAATCAACAGCCAGTTGAGAAGAATGTTCAATGCATTGGCAATCATCACTATAACCATGGGAATCCATGTGTTTGTGATGCCGTAACTCCATTGGGCAAATACGTTGAATATACAGATGAACGTAAGACCTGCAAGATATACGAGAAAATAGGGTTTAATCAATTCCAAAAGTTCAGCAGGAGGTCCGAGACGCTCTATGTTGAAATATATTATTAACATGATGGCGATTACAAGAACTGCAAACAGCATGTTCATTAAGAGCCCCGTCTTGATTGTCTCTCCTATTTTGTTTTTCTCATCGCGTGAGAACATTATGCCGACAATAGGAGTGAGTCCGTAACTGAACCCTATTATGGCAAAAATAGCGACATTGAAAAGATTGTTTACGTAGGAAGCGGCGGCAAGTGACAGAGTACTGTAATTGCCTATCATCCATGTATCGACAAAACCGGTCACAATCATCCCCAATTGTCCTACAAGAATGGGTAGGGCAAGGATGATTATTGACCGATAGTATCTTTTTTTATCTGGTATATTATCAATATTGCTCTGATTCATTAGGAAAATCAGATGTCTTTACATCTTCCACATAATGACCTATGGCTTCGTTTATTACAGTCGAGAGGTCGGCATATCGACGCAGGAAGCGAGGTGAGAAACCTTTGGTCATTCCGAGCATATCATGTACCACGAGTACCTGACCGTCTACACCGCCTCCGGCACCTATGCCAATGACGGGAATCGATACTTCCTGCGCCACCTTAGTTGCAAGTGTGGCAGGTATTTTTTCAAGTACGAGCGAGAAACAACCGATTTCCTCAAGCATCTTTGCATCTTCAATCAGTTTGTTGGCCTCGGCTTCCTCCTTGGCACGTACATTATAAGTGCCGAATTTGTTGATTGATTGCGGTGTGAGTCCGAGATGACCCATTACAGGAATTCCTGCTGAGAGGATACGCTCGATTGATTCACGTATTTCAGAACCACCTTCCATCTTGACAGCTTCGGCATGGCTCTCTTTCATGATGCGTATGGCCGAAGCAAGAGCTTCTTTTGAATTACCCTGATAGCTGCCAAAAGGCATATCGACCACAACGAGGGCACGATTCACACCCTTGACGACGCTCTTGGCATGGTAAATCATCTGGTCGAGGGTCATCGGTAAAGTCGTGACATTCCCGGCCATTACATTTGACGCAGAGTCGCCAACGAGAATCACATCTATGCCGGCTTCATCTACAAGACGGGCCATTGAGAAATCGTAGGCGGTGAGCATTGCTATTTTTTCACCGCGCTGTTTCATCTCGGCGAGACGGCGGGTGGTTACTTTGCGTTTATCTTCAGTGTAGGTTGACATTTCTAATTCAGTTAATAGTTAAAACGGTGCAAAATTACTTATTTATTTCATCATGGCAAGCATAGGGTCTATGAAACGGCGGTCATTGCACAGGCGTGGTACTTTGCGCTGTCCTCCGAGTTTTCCCGTCGATGCGAGCCAACGGTCAAACAATCCGGCCGTGGCGACAGTGACGCTTAACGGGTCAAGGAATATACCGCCCTGACGTTTGGCCTGGTAATCACTGTTCAGAGACTGTAGTTCCTCGTCAAGTTCTGTGGCAAATTCATCGATATCCCTTGGTCTGACATTAAATTCAACGAGCCACTGGTGACGACCACGGTTGCGGTCACCGGCATAGACAGGCGCGGCGGTATAGTTGGATATTTCACAACCCAGACGGCTGCAGACTGATGCAATCGCCCTGTCAGCGTTATCCACCATCAGTTCCTCGCCGAACGCGTTGATGAAATGGTGGGTACGTCCGGCGATTGTGATTTTGAGAGGGTCAACGCTTTCTATTTTTACGGTGTCACCTATTTTATATCGCCACAGGCCGTTACAGGCTGTGATTACAAGTGCATATATTTTCCCTTCCTCCACTTTCCAGGCAGGGACAATCCCTGATGGTTCAGGTGTTTCAGCCTCATCTATGGGTATAAACTCATAAAACACCCCTGCATCGAGCAACAGCAGCATAGAGGGGTCGTCAATTGCGTTCTGTACTGCAAAGAATCCCTCCGAGGCATTGTATGTCTCAAGATAACGCATCCTTGACGTGTCGGTTATACGGCGGTATTGTTCGCGATAAGGACGGAATGATATACCGCCGTGAAAAAAAACTTCAAGACGTGGCCATACATCATGTATTGTCGTTGCCCCGGTCATTTTCAGTACCTCTTTCAACACTGTAAGAAACCATGAAGGTACCCCCGAGATATTGGTTATGTTTTTTTCACTTACTGATGCCTTGACAAGGGCGGGAAGTTTCTCTTCCCACTGTTCCATCAGGGCGATGTCGCGGTGAGGCACACGCACCAGCTCGGCCAAAGGATTGATATTGGCGATGAGATTTGCCGATAAATCACCGACCTTTACTTTACTGTGATGGGGCAATGACAGTTCGTTGGCGAAACTTCCGCCGAGGATGAATGCCTTTCCGTCAAAAATGCGGCTATCGGGATAAAGGTGGAGATAATTGGCGACAACATCGCTGCCACCACGGTAATGCATACGTGAGAATGACTCACGTGTAATGGGGATATACTTGCTTTTACCATCGGATGTCCCCGACGACTGGGCGTAATTACGCGTGACACCCGGCCAAAGTACATCGCGTTCGCCGTCAATCATCCGCATCACCCATGGACGGAACTCATCATATCCGGCAGGATGACCTGCGGCATGGATATAGTCCTCATAACTGTCAACGTCACCCAATCCGTGAATATAACCCCACTGTGTCTTTTTACCTTGGGAGACAATGCGTTGAAGTTCGTTACGCTGAACCGTTTCTATATTATGTTCCCACCCCTGTGTCACCTTGACACGGCGGGAAAACCATGGTCTCATCAATGATGTCACATTCATTCGACAAAAGTAAAAAATTTTTATTTATATTCCCGAAGAAAACGGCGAAGCATGAAAGTCAGAAAATAAGGAAAAGTAAAAAATTGTCCGTTAAAGCCGATATTTTTATTGCACAATTTTACTCCAAATCTTATATCATTCACCTTGCCTGATGTCAATTTTACAAGTGATTTCGTTGCATTATTACCCGATTTAACCTCCACAGGTATAAGCGAATCAGCATTACGCACAATAAAATCTATATCTACCGTTGATTTCTCATTACGATAATAATAGAGATTATATCCGCCCTTACGAAGCATATCGGCAACTATATTTTCATACAAAGCTCCTTTATAAGTGTCAAAATTGTGATTATATCTTAAGTCTTCCTGTGCTTCTTCGTCTAAAGAAGCTACAAATAACCCGGTATCCTGATAATATAATTTATAAATATCGGGATTATAATTTCCTTTTAATGGCAATTCAAGATGTTCTATCCCATAACATACATTGACTATCCCTGCCGATGTAAGCCAATCTATCACACCTATATAATCACGATTGCGCGAATTTCGACCAATCTTAGTTATTTGGAATTTCTTATTTTCCTTAGCCAGGAAAATAGATATATGACGATAAACATTCAATATCTTTGCTTTATCAAGACCCACAGCATATTTTGTTATATCCTCTTCATAGTCTGAAAGCAATTGACGTTGAATTTTAAGTGTACCGCTGAAATTGTTATTGGAAATATAACTTTCAACCACAGCCGGCATTCCACCTACAATCATATAATCATGAAATATATCGTCAAGTATCTTGAATTCCACTGTTGACAAAGGAATCACTGTTTTCATTTTTAGATAGATTTCCTCTATAACGGATTCAGTATAACCTTTCGCCCATAGAAATTCCTCAAAATCAAGCGAAAACATTTCAATATCTTCCTTATAACCAACAGCGTTAGACTCAATCTCATGATAATTTAAACCCATGAGAGAACCGGAACATATAACATCAAACCGTCCGTCTATGCAAAAAGACTTAAGACTTGTCGCCGCTGCGGTACAACTTTGTATCTCATCAAAGAAAATCAAAGTTTTTCCAGGTTCAATTTGTATAAAAGGATTTATGAACGAAATATTTTTAATTATGACATCAACATCATATCCATCATCAAATATATGACAATACTCTTTTTGTAGAATGAAATTTATAGAAATCACATTGTCATAATTTTCTTTGCCGAACTTTGTTATAGAAAAAGTTTTTCCTATCTGCCTGGCACCCTTTATAATCAACGGTTTGTGATTTACATCTGACTTCCATTCGAGAAGTATTTTATCTATTTTGCGTTTTAATTTTACCATCGTTGAATTTATTTGTCTATGTTATAACAAATTATACAACAAAAATAGAACTTATTTCACATTTTTCCAATAATTTGAATAGACTTTCTCACATTTTTCCGATATATTAGTCTTTAAATTTCACATTTTTTCCTAATACATAATGTCTGTATCAAAAGATTTCATTGAAATTTATGGTATTTTAACCATGGTGGGCAATGATTGCATGTTTTATGGTGTAAATTTGCATGCATGGATACAATCATTGACCGTCTGCGTTACATAATCAAACTTTCGCGTCTCACACAGGGACGTTTTGCCGAGCGTATCGGCATCGACCCCTCTAACCTTTCAAAGCATCTGACAGGTAAATCGCCTGTGAGTGAATCTCTTGTAAACCGTATCGTCATCGAGACAGGCGTTTCAAAGCGTTGGCTACGTGACGGTTACGGTTTGCCTTTTGGAAAGGACACATTGCCTGATACCCTTAATCTGGATTCACCGTTGGAGAACAGTATATCGCGGCGTAATGAGGGTACCCCTGTTTATGATATAGACGTCACCGCAGGTTGTTGTGAACTTGCAAGCCTTTTTTCACGTAGCAATGCCATCGGGACTGTCGATTTGCCCGGCCTTAGGAATGACGAGAACGTGATAGTGCATGTCTCGGGTGACAGTATGCTCCCTGTAATCAAGAACGGGGGGTATATAGCCATCCGACCGATAAATAATCTCCAGCACATCTTTTGGGGGCAGATTTACGTTATTATAATGGACGACTATCGCATGGTCAAATATCTGCGTCGTCATCCGTCTGACAGAAGCAAGGTAATCCTGCGGAGCGCCAATCCCGACTATGATGACATGGAGGTTGACCGCGCCGACATCCGTTCACTGTTTTTTGTCGATGCAATACTTAATTATGAGGTAAGAGGATAAGATACAATGAGAATGAGGGTCGTTTTTACTGTAATATTGGCGACGGTTGCAATAATAGCGACAGCCGGAGACTACGCATCGCTTGAATCAAGGGCACGGATGTTCTATAATCAGAGGATATGGCCTTCGGCGTTGGCGATGTACCAGCTGATGCTCGACGAGAGGCCTTCGGAGACAGATGTATACGGACGCGCGATTGCGGTGGCGGGTATGGACGGTAATTCAGCGGAACAACTGTCGCTCATGAAGAAAGCTATAGATAACCATATCCCGTTTGATTCCATTTTCAATAGCATAGAGCGAAACAGTTTTGACCTTGGCGACAACACACTGTATGAACGTTTCCTTGTCACTCTTAAGGAAAGTGAACCATGGCTCACGCGCCCTATTGACACCCGTCTTCTTGACTACTATATTTATCGCCGTGACGGCGTGATGATAGTAGAGTACGCTAAAAAAATGCTGCACGGCGCACCTGACAACATCCGTTTCCTTCATGACCTCGCCGACGGTTATATGCTCACTGGAGATTATCAACAGGCGATAAGAAAATTACAGAGAGTGTTGTATCTCGACCCTGACAATTACCGTGCGCTTTTGACAATCGGAAACTATTACTACAATAATGAAGAACGCGATGAGGCACGACCTTATCTTGAACACGCCCAGCGGGTGCAAGCCACCCCGTACGTCGAGAGGATGTTGCAAGGTCTCTGACTATGGGGATGTTATATAACTTATGTTTTTGGTAACATCGTAAGGACGCGCCAACGTGCGCGTCTTTTATTGCAAATGATTGATAAACTGTCACTTTGAGGACACGTCAACGTACGTGTCCCTACGATGTTGATTTGAGAATTTTCCGAAGATATATAAATAATCATTTTGAATAATTAATTATTTTTAACACCGGGGGGGGGTAAATCTCTTATTTGTACGTATCTTTGCCACTCTTTTGGGGCGGTTTATATTCCATATTGAACCTTCCGACGCAGATTATATAACACATTTATATGAATATCATTAAAAAGTATTCAAAGTGATATTCATTTATTGTTAAAAACAACTGTTGCTTTCTTTGCTTTGATGACAAGACACTACATACTGTTACTATTGGTAATATTCTCAACATCGGTTGCCACGGGACAGCTCTCGGCGGTTGATTCAGTCCGTTTCGTGTTCAGGCAGGGTGAAGGACAGTATGACCCCGGATTTTCAGAAAATGATATAAACATGCGCCGATTGACTGTATTGCTGAAATCGCGTATGGATTGTGACAGCCTGTATTTAATCGAGGTTTGTGGCAATGCCTCTCCTGATGGTTTCGTATCGGTCAACCGTAGGCTTTCAGAGGAACGCCGACGTTCTATAACCAATAAGATAATAGAAGTAACGGGTGTTGCGCCTTCCTTGATTAAGTCACGTGCTGTCGGTGTATCTTGGGACGGTTTGCGACGTATGGTCGAGACTAACGAACGCGTGCCTTACCGGGATGAGGTGCTGCGATTGCTTGATAACACGCCATTGTGGATTTATGATAAGAAGGGGCGTGTGGTCGGAGGCCGTAAGAAAAGCCTCATGGAATTACGTCGTGGCGTACCTTATCTATGGATGTATGACAGTATATTCCCTGAATTGCGTAACGCGGTCTCGGTAATTGTGACAACAGGCTGTGATAACGGTGTCGTTGAGTCAAAAGACAGTTTTGAACGTATTGACACACTTGAAGATGCAGCGGGAGTGGATATTTCCCTTCAAGACACCATCATTAATGAAGTAATCCCGGATGTGTCCTCTGTTACAGTCACGGTGCATGAAGATGAGAGGCCGTCATGGTCGGCCAAGGATGAACCTCTCCATCGTTTCGCGTTAAAGACCAACATAGTCTATGATGCCTTGTTGATGCCGTCGCTTGAACTGGAGTGGCGGGTCACTGACCGTTGGTCGTTAAGTATCGAGGGCGATGTCGCTTGGTGGAAGAATGACCGTCGACACAAATATTATCAGGTCGCCGCCGTTATCCCGGAGGTCAGGCGATGGTTCAGGACACGTGCACCATGGCACGGGATGTATGTCGGCGCGTTTGCCGGGGGAGGAAAGTATGACCTTGAGAACGGACGCACGGGTTATAAGGGAGAAGGAGGCATGGCCGGAATTAGTTTCGGGTATATGTGGCCGATATCCCGTGCGCTGTCATTGGAGGCGGCGGTGGGTGCGGGATATATGTTCACCCGCTACAGGGAGTATGAGCCGCACGACGGGCATTACCTTTATCAGCGCACCAAGGATATGAACTACTTCGGTCCTCTTAAAGTGAAATTCGCTCTTGTGTGGAGGTTTGATGACATCAATCGGAAAGGAGGGGCGCGATGAAATTTAAGATTATAAGGACACCGGTGAGGTTCCTCCTGATTGTATTGTTGTCGGTGGTGACATTAAGTTCATGTCGCAAGGAATTGTGTTATAATCATTTCAGGCAGGCCGAAATCAATATCGAATGGGAGCGTGAATGGGAACGAGACTACGGTGCTTCGGTCATGGCAGGATGGAATGACGTGGTGATGGGATTCAGTTACGACATGCTTCGGCCCGGTATTCCCGAGGGGGTCACCATGTTATCATATAATGAGGGCGGCACTCAACCCTACATGTCGTTTCTTTCGCCTGACGGTGATGATGTGAACCTTGGAGGCGATGAGCGTGAGTCGGTGCAATCGTTGTTGTTTTATAATAACGATACAGAATACATTGTAATACAGGATGTCGCCTCTCTGCCGTTTGCGCGGGCGAGCACGACGGGTCGTTCCCGTTCGAGTCTCGGGGTCATAAAGGAACTGCACCCCAACGAGCGCACCATCAATCCGCCAGATGTGCTTTACGGAGCGTTCATCGGCAGTGTCCCCGAGATAGGCATTCATCAGAGCCGCCCGCTCGCTGTGAAGATGCAGCCGTTGGTCTATACTTATATTGTAAGGTATGAGTTTGAATATGGCTTGCAACATGTCGCCCTTGCACGCGGTGCGCTGGCGGGGATGGCCGAGTCGGTCTATCTGCGTGACGGTTCCACCTCGCAGCAGAGCGCGACATTGCTCTATGACTGCGAGCCGGCATCCTACGGGTATGTCGCTATTGTACATTCGTTCGGCACTCCCGGTTTCCCTGACGAATACTACGGGCAATATTCTTCCGACAGGCGTGACGCGTCACGTCGTTACACCCTCAACCTTGAATTGAAATTCAAGAACGGAAAGACCAGGGAGATGACATTCGATGTGTCGTTGCAGCTTGCGTCGCAGCCACGCGGAGGGGTGATAACCGTAGGGGGCATCAGGGTCGAGGATGACGAAAATAAGTTTGAATCGGGATTTGATGTCAATGTCGATGACTGGGGAGAGCATGAGGATATAGACCTTCCTATAGGAGGGCAATGAGAAATAATTAAACAATACATATATTAATATTCAATCATTTAATTAACACATCATGAAGAAATTATTTCTTTACACAGCTGCGGCGTTGACGTTGACAGCCTGTTCAAGCACCGATGTCATCGATGAGAGCGTGCAAAGTCCCGCAATCGGGTTCAACACTCTCGTCGGGAAGAACTCGCGTGCTTTGACCAATACCAATTTCAACAAGTTTTATGTCTACGGGTCCTATACCAAGTCAGGTGCTGAACTGACACCTTTCCAGGTGTTCCATGGAGAGGCGGTCACCAAGACTGACGGCTCATGGGGGTATGATGACAAGCGTTATTGGATTCCCGGTGCGAGCTACAAATTTTTCGCCTACAGCTGCGACGGTAGCGCAATCAACGGGGATAACGGGACTGTGGCCTATCCTCTCGCTACTTCTGACACATATACAGGCCCGGCTCAGGTCTTGAATATCAACAATTATATTTGTAACAGTAGCCATCAGCATGACCTTGTCTACGCTGCGGCCGCCGGCAATCCCATCCTTGGCTTAGAGACGAACAATAAGAATGTATCGTTTAATTTCAAGCATATATTGTCACGGGTCAACGTTAAATTCACCAGCAATTTCACGGATGATTATAAAATCGCGATTTCCAATGTGCATATTGTCAACATGCGTGACAAAGGGAACTATGCATGGAGCGACCCTACCACGGTTTCATGGGTTAAATCATCGGTTGACAGGACAGCGGCCGACAAGTTTATAAATCTTGCGATAGAGGCTGACAAGAATATCGCGATAAAAGGTCAGACTGAAGAAGAGAAAGTGCGTACAGCCTACGGTTATGTCATTCCTTTCGAATACGCAGAGAACAATGTGCGTCTTGAATTTGACATCACGCTCTACAAGCAGAGTGGTGCCCGGGACAATGAATTGAGGGAAAGTGATATCCAGGTACTGCAAAGACACCTTAAAGGCTCATGGGCACCGAAATGGGAGGAAGGCTACAGTTATACCTATAATGTGCTTCTCGATGGTACGGCAGCCTCTCTTGAGCCTATAGTGTTCGAGACCGCCGAGGATATGAACCTTGATAACTGGACACCGGGGACTACCCAGGTAGACTTCAATTTCTCTGGCAATTAAAAGTAGACAATTTTTAAAATGAAACGACCGATATTTCAATATAACACTATATTGGCGGTGACATTCGTCGCCATGGCTTCGTGTGCCACTGCCGACGGGCCTGACACCAAGGGTGACGCGTCACCCTTGGTGTTCACTGCCGGAGAGGTATCGCGTGCGTTTACCGGCAATGACAACATAATTTATAATCCGTTTGCCGTGTGGGGACATTTTGTCCCCACCGGCTCGGTTGACGCTTCACCCGTGACCGTGTTCAACGGGACGGAGGTGTACTATACCAAAGGTAACGGATGGCATTATGAAAACACACAATACTGGTTTCCGGGATACAGCTACAGTTTTGCGGCCTTGCATCCCGCCTCATACATCGCCTCAAAGGCGGTGACATATAACGGTGGCGCGTTGACCGTCACCGGAATCAAACCCGGCGTGGACGGTATAGACCTGCTTGCGGCGACGGCGTCGCGCGATTGCGTGGCGGGTCAGACCATGCGACCGGTTACGCTCAATTTCAGCCACCAGCTGTCGTTGTTGGCTTTTAACGGGCGTCTCGCCGCCGATGCCGACAAGGATGTGGAGGTTATCGCGGCACGTCTCTACGGTGTCCCCTCGGTCGGGGACTGGAGTGACGGACAATGGGTCTCGTTGCGTGAAACCACGACAGCTGCGTCCCCTTACAGGGAAGCCGCTTCCAAGGTCTTTGCCATTGACGACGAGGCCTCTTATAAAGGGGTGGATATATTTGGCGACATGTTTGTCATCCCGCAGTTTGTGTCGGCCGATGCGGTGTTCGAAATAGAATACCGCTATGTCGGCGTCCCAGGGGACATACATGTACACCGTGTGCCGCTTTCATCCGTTTCAACGGCAATCGACGGCCGCTGGCGGCCCAACCGTAGTTACCGATATAATTTTACAATAGACGCCGGTGCCGATTATATCCTGTTTGACACCCCGATGGTTGACCAATGGGAAGAAGGTGGCGGCGGCAATATCATAATACAATAATGGAGTCATGATGACTTCATCCTTTCGATAAATGTCTGTAAAAAATAACATATTTATATCACTGGTGGCTATTGTCGCCTTGTGTTCATGCGAATCGCATGATGATGGTGTGACCCCCGACGGGCAGACGGTCATTATGTTCGGGCGTCCGGCTGTGACATCCGGCGGTTTCGGCAGGTCACGTAGCGGGATGCTCAATGCGTTCCCGTCAGGGGCTCAATTCAAGGTGTACGGTTACTGTATCCCTTACATGGCCACGGGCATACAACCTGACCCGAACGGGGCGAAATCGCCGTGGGTCGACAAGGCTCTGCTGGCCCATGCCGATGTATTCTATGGCAAGACGGTCACAGTCAATGGTGACGCCACCGATTATTCCGGCCTGAAGGCATGGTACAGCGAGGAGGATTATCCGGGGTCGTCGCGGTTTCTGTACTCTTTCATGGCCCATTATCCTGCCGAAGGTTATTTTGACGTGACACCGGCATCTGACACAGGAAAGGGTGCGCCGTCATTTCGTTTTACAATGCCTTTCTCGGGAGGGGATAACAACACGCTTCTCAAAACTGAGAATGTGCCTGACGCGATGGTCGCGTCAAGGTTTGACCACCGGCGTGCGGGGGGCAAGGTGAATTTCGTGTTCTCCCACATCATGACGGCGTTGCGTTTCAGGATAAACAACCACAATTCAGAGCCGCTTGTAATCACCGGCGCGCGGATGAGCGGGCGTTTCTACCGCACTGCGACATTTGATTTCTCTACCGACGAGATGAAGACCTCGGTGGGTAAGCTCGGCGATAACGATGATTGCTATAGAGGATATTTTAATCTGCTTGAAGGCACGCAGACGGTGACCGGCAACGGTTCCGACATGCTCGGAACCGGTGACGGCACTACCGTGTTGCTGATACCTAACACTAACGTTGACCCTTCGTCGACAGGTGGTAACCAGTATGCAATCGGTGATGACAAGGTCATAACCGTCAATTACCGATTGGGAGACGGCGAGCCTAAGGAGTTCAGTGTGTCGGGTTTCAAATTCTCGCATCGTCCCGACGGGGGTAAACGTTACACGGTCAGCCTCAATTTCGTCGGGGAGAAATTTGTGCTGGTGTTCACCGCCGATAATGACCATAATTGGGAGAACGGCTCCGATAATGACTTGACAATAAAATAGGATACAGTGTAATGATGATAAGGAAAATTCATATATTCACCGCCATGGTGCTGTCAATGGTGTTGGCGTCGTGTGTCGACGACATCGATGCCCCGTCTCGCGGGGGAGATGGTGGCGGGGGAGTGATGCTGACGATGAGATGTGTCGACATGCTTCCCGAGGCCCCCGATATATCGTCGGTTGCCTCCCGAGGCTCCGACCCCAAGACCCAGGAAGAAAAGGAAATAAGGTCGTTGCATCTGTTCTTCTTTGACGCCGATGACGGCACGTTGCTCGAGCCTACAAATGAAATCAATTTCCCGCCTTATCAGACAATAGTCTATGACGAGACAGAGTTCACGACCAACAGTGTGCTGGCGATTCCCGAAAACGCTTTCACGCAGATGGACAACGTGCTTGTGGT
Organism: uncultured Muribaculaceae bacterium; assembly: GCA_947628305.1. Taxonomy (GTDB): domain Bacteria; phylum Bacteroidota; class Bacteroidia; order Bacteroidales; family Muribaculaceae; genus HGM05190. Next base: position 136,397 of record CANQZG010000004.1, read on the forward strand.
CGCGATTGCCAATATAAACGGGACTGACGACACCGACCCCGAGGCCAATCGTTTCTGCACCCGTTATTCGCCCAACGGTAAAATCAAGGATGGCACCCGCGATGTCAATGCCCCCGATTTCGAGATTGACGGTTTCGAGAAACTGAAAAAGTGGCGTTATGCGCCAAGGTTGCGTACCGCCGACGGTGATGACATAAGCGAGCTTCCGCGCGCGGGTATGCCCATGCTCGGATACACCCACTCGGCTATCAGCCTTAACGAGCCTAACGCCGAGGGATTCAACAGGCAGGAGATTCAGATGACAGCGTTGATGTCACGTGTCGATATAAGTGTCAGGCTCGACCCCGATAACGAGAACCTCGCCGGGACGTTGCCCACAATGACAATCACGGGATACGGAATACGCAACATGGCGACGATAGTGCCGTTTGAGATTCCGGCGGCCAAGGACATGACGCTCAAGCAGGGCGCGGCGGCCAGTGAAGCGGATGTCACGTCAGGTCCTTTCGATGATTACGAGGTGACACTCGAGACCCCTGTCACAATCAACAAGGAGAGCGACGCGGTCAGGTTCAGTTATTATACATACGAGAACGTACAGCTGCCCGATTATAAGAAGACTTCGGCCGGTCTTGACGGAAAAGAGATGTGGAACGGCGAGACGTTTGATTATCCTAAAGGTATTGAAGATGACGACCGTCAGCGGTGGAAACCGGTCATCGCCCGTGACACAAAGGCGTCGGCCTTGACACTGAAAGCCGATTATGTGACACACCAGGGACTTCAGTACAAGGCGCAGTTCACCGTCTACATGGGAAAGAATTCTATCGATGATTTCAAGGTTATTCGTAATCATCAGTATAACAACAATATAACAATCAAGGGACTCGATTACGTGCGTAACTCGACCGATGCGGTATATACATTTGACGGCCGTGTCAACGTGCTGACCGACAACCCGGTTTATCTTGCGATTGTAAATGAACGTAAGGTCGATGCCCACGCCTCGGCCCTGCCGATGGATGTGTGGTTGCTCCTGCGCGAGCCGCAGCCGGGACAGACTGAACGACCGAAGGTGTCCCACAATTCCACAGTCACGGTCGAAATCATGAATGACCCTGCGACAGGGAAGCCCTACGACTGGATTCGCATGGTGATGATTCCGCGCGAAGAAATGGAGAATACCTATAAATTCAGTGCCGGAGGTGGTTGTGAACCCTATTTTTATACCGATTTGCTGGACCGTATCGATGACCGTTCCATAATCAGCGGTCATCCGGGGCGTGATTGCGGCACAAAGGTTGAAATCAAGAGCGAACCTTACCCCGGTGTGGATAATTCACGCTCGCGTGTCTATTTTTATATCGATGAAAATGTGCCTTCGACGTGGAATGACCCTGACTACGGGGTGCGTTCGGCACGCATCAAGATTGTATATACCAATGACAAGGGGACTGGTGACCGTCGAGAGCGCATTCTTGAAATAGAGCAGCGTGCGCTCGTCAAGGTCGAGGGTACTAAACGTATCGGTAATACCAATCATAAGATTGAGACCTATATGGAATACTACGAGGAGTATCTTGAACACAACGACCCTCTTGACAGGCATGAACAGCCGGGAGAGTTTTATAGAGGACTCCCGTGGGGACACAATGGGTCGTCGGTTAGACGGCTTGTATCGTCTATTTTTGTATGGGAGGAAAATATTGACGGGTGTGATGTATATCTCAAAAGTGATGCGTTTGCCTATACAAGGGCCCTGGTTGCAAATGCCGGAGGTATAAAGTCGGTGAATCTTTACAATGAGGATGCCCCTGCATCGGCCGCTCATTATTGTTGGGGACGAAATAAGCGTACCGGCGACGGAGATGTACCTCAAAGCGATACAGGCTGGTATCTTCCCGGCATATCGGAGCTTGAAGTCGCGATTGTCGATTATTTTAACACGTTCTCTGACTTCAGAGGGAATTTCTATTGGTCATCCTCATGTGGTAAAAACTTTAATCGAGCTGCATCGGAGAACAGGCAGCGTGCCCGTGCCACCAAGTTGTTGTTGAATTCTGACGGGACACCGAAACTTGATGCTAACGGAAATGGACAGTATGAGAACAGTGAAAATGAAAACGATGGTGCACAGCTGCGCACGAACCATAATCGTATTCGCGCTTTCTACACGCCTAACCGTAAGCAGTGATAACTTATATCAGGATTTCGTCACCTTCATGCCCGTCGCCATTCATGAACATCACATAGTAGACGGGCATGTAGGTTATTTTTCCATCGCATTCAACCTCTCGGTTATTAGATAAGACGTAGCCGTGATTTATGTGGTAATCTTCGGTGGAGACGAAACGTGTTAGCGCGCTGTGCCGTTTGTAGTCCTTGCCCGATTTTACTTCTATGGGGACTACCGAGAGGCTTGAATAGTCATCGATTAGATAATCCACCTCTCCGTGCGTGCGGTTGTCGTAATAGAAAAGGTTGTGGCCCGATGAAGCCAGTTCGGTCGCTACCGCACACTCATAGACGGAACCGAGATTAATACTTGCCTCGTCGTTTAGGATTGCTGAGATGTTATTTCGGTAAAGTATGGCTGTGAGGAGTCCGACATCATTCAGATAAAGTTTCAATAGATTTTTATGTTCTGACTCCAGAAGCGGGAAAGTCGGGTTGGAAATGGCTTTTACTTCAAGGGTTATACCTGAACTGATGAGATATTCAATTTCATCGTGGTAGTTTTCGGCCCGTTTCCCTTTTATATTTTCTATGTTTTTGAAAATCAATCGTTTCTTCTTGTTTTCAAGATTGGAAGGTACTAAGTTGTATATACGGGAAATCTTTAGTCTATGTTCGTCATCATATTTTGATGCATCGATTGAATATAGGTCGTGTATATCCCGCTGAATATCACGGATTTTGACGATATTGTGTGTCGTGAGAAACGTGTTTACGGCCTCGGGCATGCCGCCAACCAAAAGATACCTTTTGAATAAATCCATCACGCGTGAGTGCATCGATTCCGACAGGCTTTCACGCTTGATGAACTGTGAACGCATGAATTCAATCGCGTCATTACCAAAGCCGTTTGCTATGAGAAACTCCTCAAAGTCCATCGGGTACATCTGCATGATGTCTATGCTTCCGAGCGGTATGGATGTCGATTTTTTCAGGGTCACTCCGAGCAATGAGCCACTTGCCACATAACGGAAACGATTTTCTTCACGCAAAAATTTCATCATGGTGAGTAGATGAGGGTATTGCTGAATCTCGTCAAGAAAAATGATTGTATCTTCGACCGTCCCTAATTTATCCCCTGCTATCATGCTCAATGTAAGATAGAAATCATCGGTCGTCCTTACCTTCTCAAAGAGACGTTCACCTTCGTAATCTTTGATAAGGTTAAGTTCTATGAAATTAGGGAACAGTTTGTTCGCGACATGACGTATTATAAATGATTTGCCAACCTGTCTTGCCCCGCTTACGATTAACACTTTGTTTTCGTTGTGGGTCAGGTACTTAGTTATGTGACTTTCGATTTTGCGATGTAACATATTACACTTTTCAGGCTAAATTCAGGACGTAAAAATACACTTTTCAATCCAAAAAAGCAAGCGTTTTATACACTTTTCAATCCGAAATGCGCTATAAAAAATACACTTTTCAACCCTAATTAAAAATTACGGGTCATGTGTTGAAGGACAATGGGAGATTCAGGACCCATGTTGAAGATTAGGTCGAGGATGCTTAGGCCGGGGATGAAGCCGAGCGAATCCTGACGCACTTGATAATATTCCGCTGTTTTAAAATGCGGTAATGGTGGGTGTCTGAAATCATCGATGATATCGTTGTCGTTTACCGGAGTGTCTTGTGGAATACCGAGGATGCCCCTGATAACACTGTCTATCGCTGCGTCAAGATGTGTGATTGTCTCGCATTCATTTTCATGACGCGGGGTGAAAAACGGGGCGAAACGGTCAATATAGAATTCAAAATAAGGTGTGCGCCCGTAGGCCGACTCCAAAGCGGTCAGCATCTTGTCCCACCATTGCCCGTGGGTCGAGACTTTTATGTCTTTCCAGCGGGCGGCGGTCATGCTCACCGGCTTGGCTATGGGTACGGTCAGAGACAGTGTGCCCCTGGTATCGGCGATAGTGGTGCGGTGGGTCTCTTTCTGACGTTTGTTGAAAGACATGTCATAGTCGACCGTTACGTTTCCGTATGCTGACATGAGGGCGTAATATCCCACGCTTCCACAGAATCGTGGAGGCAGGATAACCCTCTTGTCATGAAACCTGACGAGCGGGGATGTCATTTGTCGGGATTGGCTTTCTTGAAGACACGTTCCCAGCGGATGCCTCCGTTAAACAGGCTCTTGTCCTTGTCAAAGGATACGAGTACCACCATCGGCTTACCGACGACATGGTCCTCGGGCACGAATCCCCAGTAGCGTGAGTCGAGCGAGTTGTCACGGTTGTCGCCGAGCATGAAGTAGTAGTCCATCTTGAATGTGTAGGTCTTGGCCGGTTTGCCACCTATATATACTGTGTCCCCGTCAAGGTAGGCATCGTCATTGTGCTCGTAATTCTTGATTGCACGGTTGTATATGGCCCATGTCCGGGCGTTCAGGGCGATTGTCGCGCCTTTACGGGGAATCCACAGGCCCTGGGGGTGTATATCCTTGGCGTAGTCGGCGCGTGTCCAGTTATCGGCGACACTTTCGGGGTACAGGAATCCAGGGACTTCGGGTGTAGCCGGGATTTGGGCGATATTCGTGATATTGGGGTTGGCGCGAAGTTTCTTTATCATTTCAGCGGTCAGGGGTGCACCGTAGATTGTCGGGCCTTTGCCGTCATCGGAGACGTTGAATCCGATTGACTGCCAACCGGCTGCGTCTTCGGGGGAGAGTGGTACGATATGGCGGTCATCGGCCGATATGCCGAGGTCGTCCCATTCAGCGTCAGTCAGATTGCGTTCCTTTACCTGGAACCAGTAGTTGAACTGCACGTTTTTGGGTGCTTCAAGTGTTTTCCCGTCGATATATACTGTGCCGTCAACAATCTTGATGCGTTCGCCCGGTAGGCCGACAGCGCGTTTGACATAGTTCTCGCGACGGTCGACGGGGCGATATATTATGTCGCCGAAACGCTCTTTGTCATTATGCACCGCATATCGACCGAACATCTTGACAAGTGTATAGTAGTCAGGATTGGTGATTTTGGTCGATACAGTGTCTCCTGACGGGACATTGAACACCACGATGTCGCCACGCTCGACATTGCCGAGACCTTTCAGGCGGTGATAGCTCCATTGAGGCCATTCGATATAGCTCTTGGTGTTGAGTATGGGTAGGGTGTTCTGTACCAACGGGAAGTGCAAGGGGGTGTTCGGGACACGAGGCCCGTATGCCATTTTGTTGACCCACAGATAGTCGCCCACCAAAAGTGATTTTTCAAGCGACGATGAGGGTATCTGATAGTTCTGCCCGATGAAGATGAATACAAAGTAGACAAGCACAAGGGCATAAAGTATTGCATCCACCCAGCTCATGACTGTCCTGACGGTGGCGTTCTTGCTTTTCTTCCACCATGTCAAAGGGATATACCCGGTGATGTAGATATCAAACAGCAGGATATAGGCCAATGAGACCCACCAGTTTCCGAGCCAGGCGACCCAGAGGAAAAAGATGAGTGACACGATACCGAATCTTATCCAGCGTGTTGTCTTGACCTCTTTGATACGTTTCTTGAAATCGTCTTTGAAGTTTTTATCTACAGCTTCGTCGTTATGTTGATTCATATCTATTTCTTTGTTTAGGTTGCAAAGATAGCGATTTATATTGAAATGTTGGATTGTAGTATGTAAATGAACTATAAATCATTATCTTTGCCTAAATTTTAGAATATTATTATCACATCAATTTTAAATGAATAAATATACTCGATTGTGCCGGGTGCTTGTGGCGTTGGCTATAAGTGTCCCCGCTTTTGCCGACGGCCAGTTGTCGGAGCGTTCAGGAGGAACAGCGACTGTGGATGCATCCCCGTTCACGGCCATGGTTAGTGGTAACGATAAATCAAAGACCCGGTTGATGACTTTCGCCCGGAAATCATCAACTGTCGACCCGTTCCGTCCTTATCTGACATCACGTGTAAATCCCGGTGTTGTCAGACCACGGGTCCGTCCCATGGAAATTCCCGGTTCGACGGTCAGTCTGGCGGGGTCGGTTGTATATTCCGACTCGCAGCCACAGGGACTTTACAAACTGCCTATGACCGCAGGGGGTAAATTTGAGGCCATCGTGACAGGGGAGAACAAGGCCCCGATAGCGACCCATGGCGGTGTTGCGATTGACGGTGTGTATTATATCGCGTGGCAGTATGACTTCTACGGGATGATGACAATAAATTACCTTGAGAGTTGGGATATGGAGACTTGGCAGAGGTTATCGCGTACCGAGGTCTCCAACACGGTGCTTTTTGCTACCGATGTATCGCTTGACCCTGTCTCGGGAAAGGTCTATGGATGTTATTTTAATGATGACGAGACCGGGTATGTGTTCGGTATCGGTGACTACAAGGCAAAGACACGTATGCCAATCAGCGAAATCACTGTGCCTTGGAACGGTGTGGCGTTTGATGCCGACGGTACATTGTATGCCATTGATATAAACGGTGACCTTCTCAAGGTCAACAAGTCCACCGGCGCGACGACCAAGGTCGGCTCGACCGGTGTGACGCCACGTTATCTGTCGTCGGCGGTGATTGACCACAAGAGCGGGCGTATGTTCTGGAGCGTTTTCGGCGAAGACAAGAACGGGAAGCTCTATGAGGTGAACAAGTCCACCGGCGTTGCGACCGAACTGTGCCATTTCCCGGGCAACGAGGAGGTGTGCGGGATGTTTGTCATCGCACCCGAGGCTGACGATAACGCACCGGCTGCGGTTGAAAATCCTGTATTGAATTTTCCTGACGGCTCTTTGACCGGCACGGTCGATTTCAAGATGCCGACGACACTGTTTAACGGGACTCCTGCCACCGGCCAGCTTAGTTATAAGGTCTCAATGGATGATGTCGCGGTGTCGCAGGGTACAGCCATGTTTGGTGATAATGTCAAAGCCCCTGTTACATTGAATAAGGCCGGGGAGCATGAATTTGTAATCACTGTCTCCAATGGTGCCGGTACAAGTCCCAAGGTTAAAGTGTCGGGTTTTGTAGGGAAGGATACCCCGGCAATGACAAAAGCTACCTTGACACGGGTCGATGACCGTCTGTCTCTGTCGTGGACTCCTGTGACCGAGAGTGTAAACGGCGGTTACATGGATGTCAACGATGTGACCTACACCGTCACCCGTTACCCCGGGGCGGTTGTCGTGGCTAATAACTATAAAGCGACATCGTTCTCCGAGGCAATTCCTTCGGTCGAGAGCCTCACATCGTTTTATTATACCGTTGTCGCTAAATCAGGTGGACTGGCGTCGGGTGTCGCCAAGTCCAACACGGTGTCGGTTGGCTCTGTCACTCCTCCATACGACTCTGATTTCAGCGTGTCCACAGGTCTTGACGGTTATTCCATCCTTGATGTCAACAAGGACGGTAAGGCGTGGTCATTGGAGACATCAAGGGCCTATCTGCCTTATAATAAGGACCTCGATTCCGACGACTGGCTAATGTCTCCGCCGTTGAGGCTCATGAGTGGCAAGATGTACAAGGTCTCTTATACATTGTCGACCAAGAGTTCATCGTTCAAGGAGCGTGCCGAGGTCAAATGGGGCAATGCAGCCACACCCGAAGGGATGACGGCGACATTGCTTGAACCGCTTGAGTTGGCTACTTTGGTCGGGGTGTCATACGAAAACTATATTACCCCGTCGGCTGACGGTCTTTATTATGTAGGATTTCACGGGATAAGTGAAAAGAATGCCTATGGATTATATGTAGACAAGTTCTCGGTATCGGCTGCGATAGATATGGCTGCCCCCGAGGCGGTGTCGGAGCTTAAAATTGTGTCAGACTATAACGGAGCCAACAAGGCCACGGTCTCTTTTGTCGCTCCGTCCAAGAATCTTCGTGGAGAGAACCTTTCAGGCATCACTCGCATCGAAGTGAGCCGAGGCACAGTGGTAGTCAAGACTTTCAACGCCCCGTCCCAGGGTGCGAAACTGTCGTTTGAGGATAATGTACCCAAGGCTGCCACCTATACCTACACGGTGACCGCCTATAATGGCGCGGGTGCGGGTAAAAGTGTGTCGATAAAATCGTTTGTGGGACTCAATAAGCCGGCGGCTGTCACCGGCTTCACAGCAGTGGAGACCGCCAATGACGGTGAGATGAGTTTCTCATGGGATGAGGTCACCACCGATGTTGACGGTAATCCGCTTAATCCGGCTTTGGTGTCTTATTCGCTGTATGAATTCACGTCCAATTATAAATATGTTCCCGTCATAGAGAATATTAAAAACACATCCTACACTTATCAGGCGGTGCCGCAGGGTGACGAACAGGAATTGAAGCAATGGGTCGTTTTCTCGATGACCTCCGGGGGCGAAGGACAGGGAGTGCAGTCGGATGTGATTGCCGTTGGCCCTGATTATCCCATGCCGTTTGTAGAGTCGGTTGCCGGAGGCAAGCTGTCCTATAATTTCACGAGCGACCAATCAAAGGGTGGTGTGTGGAGACCTTATACATCGGCGACTATGCCTGATGTGCCGGTGTCAGACGGCGATGACGGTATGTTTGGTATGAGAGGGACATCCAAGGATGCAACAGGCTCTATCGCGACTGGAAAGATACGGGTGAGCGGTGACAAGCCCGGCCTTGTGTTCTATGTGTTCAATATCAACGGAGTCGAACCTGACGCCAACGAAGTGAATGTGTACATCCGCCGTCAAGGGGCGACGGAGAGTGTTCTTCGGTCGATTGTGACCGGCAATCTTGGGAAGCCGGGGTGGAATCGTGTTGTCGTGCCACTCGATGATTACGTTAACAGCACTGTCTATCTCCGTTTTGAAGGTATCACGAAGAACTATGAATATACATTCATTGACAATATACGCCTTTGCCGCATCCTTGATTATAATCTCGCGGCATTGTCAGTTTCGGTGCAGCCCAAGGTACAGCCGGGGTGCGAGTTCCCTGTCGAGGTCAAGTATGAGAGCAACGGATTGGAGACAGCCGGGGCGCACACGGTCAATCTTTACCGTAACGGAGTGAAAGTTGCCTCTATGCCGGGAGCACCCCTTGAGTCGGGACAGTCCCGCACACTGACATTCAAGGAGACGCTCAATGTCGCCGCGCCTGTGACAAATGAGTATCATGCTGAAATAGCGTATGACACCGACCAGGATGGTGATGACAACAAGACGGGGACGCCGGTTTATGTCACATTGGTCATGCCGAAGCATCCTGCGGTGGGAAATCTCACGGGTGTCAATTCGGGCAACGGGGTTACCCTTCGATGGGACGCGCCTGATTTGTCGGCGGCGACACCCGATGCGGTGACTGAGACATTTGAGAGCGGCGAGTCGTTTGCGACCGAGTTTGACGGGTGGACGTTTGTCGATGTCGACGGCAAGAGTATCGGCGGTATGCAGAATATAACATTACCCGGTATTGACAAGGGGTCGAAACAGTCATTCTTTGTGTTTGACTCAGATGACAGCCAGTTCAATTCCACGTTTGACGCACATTCGGGCACGAAGTATCTCGCGGCTCTGTTTAATGGCGATTATTCGGCGGTGGATGACTGGGCGATTTCTCCTCGACTGTGTGGCGAGGCGCAGACAATCTCGTTCTATGCACGCAGCTACCATAACACCTATAAGGAGTCAATTGAAATCTGTTACTCGACCGGGAGTCTCGATGTGACTGAATTTATCCCGGTAAAGAGTCATGAGAATATCTCGCATGAATGGACTCTTTTCACCGCCGACCTGCCTGCGGGTGCACGCTATTTCGCGATACGCTCGTTTGCTGCCAACGCGTTCATGCTTCTTGTCGATGACGTGACCTATATCCCGGCCTCCAATGCCGAGGGGTTGACATTGCAGGGTTACAATATCTATCGTGACGGTGTGAAGATTAATGATGCACCTGTGACCGATAAGGTGTTTAACGACAATGAGGCCGTTTCGGGTAACCATACCTATGCCGTATCGGCGGTATATGACAAGGGAGAATCGGCACCGGCAACGGTCACTGTATCGACTTCGGGTATCGTGGATGTAGTGACCGATGGACTGTCGGTTGTGCCTGGGCACGGGGAGATTGTAATTTCAGGTTGTGACGGAATGGATGTCACTGTATGTGACATGAATGGCCGTATGGTTTACGCCGGGAAGGGCGAATCCCGGATGTCGATACCGCTCCCCGCCGGATTGTATGTGGTCAAGGTGGCCGACAAGGCGGTCAAGTCCGTTGTCAGGTAGCATATCTGATATTTGTCGTTTTTTTGTAATTTTGTGTCCACGATGAGAATAAAGTCCTTTCTGTCATTCATTCTTGTTTCGCTTCATGTCTTTGCCGTTGACATTGACGTGAAGCCGGGGACGCTTGTGTCCTTGCTTGAGGGAAAGACTGATGTGACGGAACTGTCGGTAATCGGCGAAATCGATGCCGTTGATATGCAGTTCATGTCCCATGAATTGCGTTCGCTGAGTTCGCTTGACTTGTCAAAGGCCCGTGTTGTAGCTTACGATAGCGGTGAAAGGTTGCTGTCGGGCGTGGCTTATAGTCCGGCCGGGGAATTGCCGGCCGGTATATTTGCCGGCGCGACATTTTCAGTGTTCAAGTTTCCGTCCGGGATTATCTCGGTAGGTGACGGCGCGTTTGCCGGAAGCCGTGTTGTATCGGTCGATATACCGGCGACGGTTGTTTCCTTTGGGCGGCATGTTTTTTCGGGTTGCGAGCGACTTGAGGACGTGACTGTGAACATTGATAGTGTCCCTGACGGGACATTTAAGGGATGTGTATCCTTGTCATCGGTGAATCTGTGGGCGGGAACATCCTCCATTGGGGAAAGCGCATTCGCCGGATGTGTATCACTTGAATCGATTGATATTCCCGCAAAGGTCAGGTCTATCGGAACGGAGGCTTTTGCTATGTCAGGGCTCGGTCGTGTGGCCCTTGACAAGTGTATGGGATTAAACGCAATTGGTGAACGTGCGTTTGCCGGGTGTGTCAACCTGCAGGAAGTCACATTGCCTGAATCTTTGTCATGTCTTGGCGTGGGTGTTTTCTTCGGTGATTCACGTCTTGCCGGAATGGATATGCCTGAAAAAGTGACTGTTATTCCTGACTATGCCTTCAAGGGAACAGCCTCACCCGTTAACGGTCGGTTGAAACTCCATGACCGCGTCACGGAGGTGGGTCGGTTCGCCTATATGGGATTGGATGCGGCAACCGAATGGGAGGTTCCGGTGTCACTTGAAAAAATTGGGGAAAATGCTTTCGAGGGGTGGAAAGCCCTTGAACGGATTGACGCATCCGGGACTCTGCGGGTGCCTGCCACCGGTGATAACGTCTGGGAGGGAGTCCCTGACCCATCGGCTGTGACGCTTAATGTTAGTGATGGAAGTTATGAGGCGTACAAGGTTGCACCCCAATGGCGTGAGTTTAATGTGGTCTCGCCCGGTCACAGTTCGGTGAAACCGTCTGTGGCTGATACGGGAGAGTCTTTTGACGCATGGATGGAGGACGGTACGCTATGCCTAAGTTCACGGCTTGAAATGAAAAATGCTGCCGTGTATGACGACATGGGACATCTTGTAACCTGGTTTGACATCAATGGCTTGAGCGGTCGCGCCCAAGCGCGACCCTACAGGACTGTAGGCGTAATGATTGTGGCCGTCACGATGGCCGATGGTACAACGGTAGTAAAGAAATTAATGTATGGGAAAAAATAAACTGAAGAAATTCAGTGAAATGGAGACTATCGAATGTGTGTTTCAGTACCCGTTCGCTCGTCTTGAACAGGAGGGGTTTCCTTTGCGTGGGCATTGGCGCGATTCGTTCTTTCACAACGAAAATCCCATTGTCCTTGAACTCGGTTGCGGCAAGGGTGAATATGCCGTTGGTCTTGCCGGTCGTTTCCCTGACAAAAACTTCATAGGCATCGATATAAAGGGTGCGAGGATGTGGACGGGGGCGACGCAGGCACGGGATTTGGGATTGAAGAACGTGGCGTTCGTGCGCACCCACATCGAGTTGTTGCCACGCTTTTTTGCCGAGGGAGAGGTTGACGAAATATGGATAACGTTTCCTGACCCGCAGATGAAAAAGGTGCGTAAACGCCTTACCTCCACCCGGTTCATGGAATTGTATCGCGAGGTTCTCAATCCCACCGGCGGGATTGTGCACCTCAAGACCGACAGTCCGTTCCTGTATACCTATACATCGGCCATGGTATGCCACAACGCATTGCCTGTAAAAGTGAATACCGATGACCTGTACAACAGTGGCGTTGTCTCCGATATTCTCGGCATAAAGACATTCTATGAGCAGCAATGGCTTGCGCGCGGGTTGTCAATCAAGTATATAAGCTGGGTGCTCGACCATGATACCCCGTTGGATGAACCTGACGTGGAAATCGAGCCAGATACTTACCGCAGTTTCCATCGCGGTGAACTATAACCATATAATTTTTGTATAATAATTATCCCAAGTTTCAACTATGCAAGACCCGATATATCCCAAAATGATTCTCGACGCGCTCGCGACAGTGCGTTATCCCGGCACGGGGAAAAATATTGTGGAGTCAGAAATGGTCGAGGATGACATGCGCATCGATGGACGCACTGTCTCTTTCTCGTTGATTTTTGACCGTCCGACCGACCCGTTTATCAAATCGGTGGTAAAGGCTGCCGAGACAGCGATACACACCTTTGCCGCACCCGATATTGAAGTTACAATCAATACCAAGACTCGGCAGGTTGTTGCCCCTAAAAAGGACAATCCGCTTCCGGGGGTGAAAAATATAATAGGAATATCATCGGGTAAGGGTGGTGTCGGAAAATCGACTGTTGCATCCAATCTCGCTGTCGCGCTTGCCCGCGAGGGTTACAAGGTGGGACTGTTGGATGCCGATATTTTCGGGCCGTCCGTCCCAAAGATGTTCGGTGTCGAGGATGAACAACTTTACATGCATGAGGTCGACGGGCGCAATCTCATCATCCCTCATGAACGTTATGGGGTCAAGCTGCTGTCAATCGGTTTCCTTGTTGACCGCAATGCCTCGTTGACATGGCGTGGCGGAATGGCGACTCGTGCCCTGACACAGCTGATAACCGATGCCGACTGGGGCGAACTGGACTATTTCCTGATAGACATGCCTCCGGGGACGAGCGACATTCACCTGACACTCGTGCAGACGCTCGCCCTGACCGGCGTTATAATCGTGTCCACGCCACAGCAGGTCGCTCTTGCCGATGCCCGTCGCGGTATCACGATGTTCACTGATGACAAAATCAATGTCCCCGTCCTCGGTCTTGTCGAGAACATGGCTTATTTTGTGCCTGAAAAGCATCCCGATGAAAAATACTACATCTTCGGGCGTGACGGCGGTGAGGAACTCGCCCGTGAACTTAACATCCCGTTGCTCTCCAAAATCCCCTTGGTTGGGAGCGTGTGTGAGGGAGGTGACTGCGGCGAACCTATTGCGCTCGATGATGACACTGTCACCGCGCAGGCGTTCATCCATCTGGCCCATGAGGTCATCGATGCCGTTGACCGTCGTAACGAGGCGTTGCCCCCGACGGCACGTGTCGATGTAGTACATAAGTGACAATTTCTAATTATATCTCCATGAACAAACTGTTATATTTCAGAAGAAATCTGACTGCGATTGTCGTGATGACAGTCTCGGCTTTGGTCGGCTGGGGCGCGATTCCCCAAGGTTACTATAACAATCTAAACGGCAAGAGCGGGGAGGAGTTGAAGACCGCAGCCCACAAGATTATAAATCCGCATACAACACCCGGTTCGACATCGGCCTATAATACCTATTATACCAACCTGAGGACGACTTTCCAGCAGACTGACCTGTACCCCAATTCCAACCGTTGGTGGGATATGTATTCCGACATACCGTTCTATGCGCCGTCATTCACCGGTCTGAACCGCGAGCATTCGGTTCCCAAAAGCTGGTGGGGGTATGACAAGAACAGTCCGACACCGCCCTACGTGGACTTGAACCATCTTTATCCGTCGGAAATGAAAGCCAACACCGCCAAGAGCAACTTCCCTCTCGGCGTGGTGCAGTCATCATCATTCAACAACGGAATATGCAAGGTCGGTTCTCCTGCGAGCGGACAGGGCGGTGGCGCGTCCAAGGTTTTCGAGCCTGACGATTCCTATAAAGGTGATTTTGCGCGTACCTATTTCTACATGATAACATGTTACCAGGGGATGACGTGGAAATATACCTACATGTTCAATAACAGTACCTATCCCGGCATCAACAAGTGGGCACTCGATTTGCTTCTCGACTGGGCACGCCGTGACCCGGTGAGCCAGAAAGAGTATGACCGTAACGAGGCAGTCTACAGGCTGCAGAACAACCGTAACCCGTTCATCGATTTCCCCGACTTGTTTGAGTATGTCTGGGGCAACAAGGTTGGACAGCCCTTCAAGGTGACCGATACGCCCGATGTACCGGCGGGCGACCCTGTGCTCATCACCCCTGTACAGGACATGTCTCTTGATTTCGGAGAGGTGGCTGTCGGCAACTCCGTCACCCGTCTGCTTCATTTCAAGGGTGAGAATCTGACAGGCGCGTTGACAATCAATCTGTCGAAGAGTGCCGGCAACCCGGAGATGTTTTCATCAGGCGACAAGGAAATCAAGGCGCAGTATGTCAACCGTGAGAGCGGTTATGACCTTGTCGTGACCTATACCCCTACAGCCGAGGGGGAGCATACCGCCAGGTTGATTGTCTCCGACATCCCTGACGAAGGGTCCTTTGGCGTGGGGTTGCGAGGAACCGCGCTGCCTGTCCCGACACTGTCTGTCCTGACAGCTACCGCGCCGACCGAAATAGAGTCAGACAGTTATGTGGCCAACTGGAACGAACCGACCGAGGTGGTCGACTACTATATCGTCACCCGAACTAAATATGTGCGCGGTGTCCCGACGACCGAGGAACTGCTCGCCGAGCAGAATTCACTCAAAATAGAGGACTTCTCGGGCAGTGACTCCGAGAGTTATGCCGTGCAGAGCGTGCGTCTCGGATACCGTTCGCCCATGTCCAACACCGTGTTTGTCAGCCATTCGGGCATAACAGGCATCAGTGAGGAACTTCCTCTCGGCGTGACTGTGTATCCCGGGTTGATACGCATCACCACAGGCGTTGAGCATACTGACGGCCGTATATATGACCTGTCGGGTCATCAGGTGATGTCGATTAGGACAGTCACCGACGGAATGGAAATCACGTTGCCGCTTGGCGTTTATTTCCTCGTAACCGGGGAACACACGACACCTGTCAAAATAATCGCCCGTTGATGCAGAGGGTCTTGTTTCACAGCACCATTTTCGGGCCTATACATTCCCGCCGGCTCGGCACGTCATTGGGGGTCAATCTGACACCCAATGACGGAAAGGTGTGTACATTTGACTGCCTGTACTGCGAGGCCGGGTTCAATGTCCAAGGGCCGGGGACTACAGGATTTTCATCGAGGGAGGAGGTCGCGCATGACCTTGAATGTAAGCTCTCGGAGATGAAATCGACCGGACGGCCACTTGATGTCATTACATTCTCGGGCAACGGCGAGCCGACATTGTGTCCTGACTTTCCGGCGATTATAGACGAGACAATTGCATTGAGGGATAAGTATTACCCATCGGCTCGCATTTCGGTGTTGTCCAACTCAACACGTCTTGGCGACAAGTGTGTTGTCGAGGCATTGCGCAAAGTCGACAACAATATCCTGAAACTTGATTCGGCAATCGATGGCACTATGCGCCTGATAGACCGTCCTACAGTTTCATCATTCTCGGTCGGGAGAGTTATAGAATGGTTAAAACAATTCAAAGAGCAGTGCATAATACAGACCATGATGCTCCGGGGAGAGTGCGACGGTAAAATCATAGATAACACCACCGAAACCGAGGTGGACGCATTGATTGAGGCCTACAATGAGATTACCCCAAGTGAGGTGATGCTCTATTCCATCGACCGTAAGACGCCTTGTGAGACACTTTCCAGGGTGTCACGTGAGGAACTTGAACTGATAGCCGACCGGATGCGTCGGGTCGGAGTCAAAGTTGTGACAGCCTGACAACATTTGAATTGGTATAAATGTTATAATGACGTGAGATTGAGATAATTAAGTGTTAATTTAATATTTTTTTGTTAAAATATTAAATTAATGTGTGATATTTCGCGTACATTTGTAACCAAATAATTTGTATAATATATTTGTATAATATAATGGAAAATAAAGAATTGGACCGTTTGAGCTATGCCCTCGGTCTAAGCATGGGAAATAATTTCCGCAGCAGCGGAATTGAGAAAATAAATGCGACAGACTTTGCCGACGGTGTGGCAACGGTGTTCGATAACGCCGCCCCCAAGATGACCTACGATGAGGCCAAGGAAATCATACGCCAGTATTTTACCGAACTTGACTCGAAACAGAAAGCCGCTGCGACCGAGGCCGGTAAGGCCAACGAGGAACTTGGCAAGGCTTTCCTTGCCGAGAATGCCAAGCGTGAAGGCGTGAAAGTGACCGCCACCGGGTTGCAGTATGAAATCCTCGCCGAAGGCGAAGGGGTGTCTCCGAAGCCCGGCGATAATGTGACCGTACACTATACCGGCAAACTGATTGACGGCACTGTGTTCGATTCATCGGTCGAAAGGGGAGAACCCGCGACATTCGGTGTCACCCAGGTTATACCGGGATGGGTCGAGGCCCTGCAGATGATGAAGCCGGGTGCAAAATATCGTCTGTATATCCCTTCGGAACTCGCCTACGGCCCGCAAGGGGCAGGTGGGGTAATCGGCCCTAACGCGACCCTTATATTTGATGTCGAACTCATCAAGGTAGGCTGATGCACTGTCAAAGGGTGGTGATGGCTTGGCTGTTGACCCTGTGTGTGTGCATTCAGGTTGTCGGCAGGGATAATGACACGTCGGTATCGGCTAAAGATTCAACCGACATCGCCCTTGCAACGGTGTGGGCATCCTATCTTCGTCCTTATCTTGTGCGTGATTACGGTGACGATTCTGTGACCATAGACCGTTATATTGACGGGATGAAAAAGTCGTTAACCCTCGATAAAAGCCGGGAGCCATATTATAGGGGCGTGCTCGAAGGCTTTCAGCTTGGACGTCGTGTAACCCAGATGAAACAACTCGGCCTTGAAATAGACAGTATCGCGTTACTTGATAGCCTCAGTGACATGTTGCGTGGCTCCAAAGGGCCTTTTACACCCGAGGAGGCCGACCGTTATCTGTCGGCGATGATTGCATCGCGTCAGCCGGTAGACACACTTAGCCAGGTGGAACAACAGAAATGGCTTGACCGGCAGTTCAAGCGCGAGGGGGTCGTCAAGACCCAGGACGGACTTCTTTTCGAGACGCTGCGACAGGGTGAGGGAGTGTATCCCACAATGGGTGACAAGGTCAGGATTCTCTACACGGCACGTCTTAGCGATGGCACGGTGTTTGACTCGACCGATGAGCCGGTGACGTTTGACGTCGAGCATCTCGTTCCCGGTTTTACCGAGGGATTGCTGATGATGAAACCCGGAGGGCGTTACCGATTGTTTATCCCTGCGTCGTTGGGATATGGCGAGAATGGGATTCCAGGCGCGATTCCGGGAAATGCCGCGCTCGATTTTACGGTGGACTTGCTTGAAGTGATTCCATCGGCTCAATGACATAAAACCAAAAATTGTAATAAGAACCAAATAAATAATCGATTATGAAAAAGTTAATTATTGCATGTGCGGTGGCTACAGTAGCTGTGGCCGGCTTGACATCATGCGGAAAAAGTGCCGAAGGGGGCAATGACGCTTTCGGTGATTCACTCTCCACGGCATTCGGCCAGGTCAATGGCGGCCAGTTTGCCCAGTCTTATCTCACGATTCCTGAAAACGAGCGTGCTAAGTTTGACAAGGAGTCAATTCTGCGCGGTATCAAGGAGGTTGTCATGACCGATACCGCCGACCAAGGTTTTATCGCAGGCCTTAATATCGGCCTTAACCTCTCGCAGACGCTTGCACAACTTGAACAGGGCGGTGTGAAACTTGACCGCCGTAAATTCTACGATGAATTTGCCAAGGCATTCAAGGCCGATTCAGTTGACGAGACCAAGCTCACGATGCTTCAGGGCGAACTCCAGGGCATGATGATGCGTGCGCAGGAGATGGTTCAAAAGAAGCAACAGGAGGAGGCCGAGGCACAGCGTAAGGCTCTTGCCGAAGGCCCCGAGGCCAAGGAGAACAGCAAGGCCGGTGCAGAGTTTATCGCCAAGAAGATGAAAGAGGATTCCTCAATCAAGAAGACAGCCTCAGGTCTTGCCTACAAGGTAGAGGCTGAAGGTAACGGCGCACAGCCCGTTGACGGTGACAATGTTTCGGTAATCTACACCGGCAAACTGATTGACGGCACTGTGTTTGACTCGTCAAACGGTCAGGCTGTCAAGTTTCCCGTCAATGGCGTAATCCCCGGTTTCAGCGAGGCTCTCAAGATGATGAAGAAAGGCGCGAAATACACCATCTATATCCCCGGTGATATCGCATACGGTCCTGAAGGGACACCTGATGGAAAAATTAAACCTATGTCAACACTTGTTTTCGATGTTGAACTCGTCGACATCAACGCTAAATAATAGTGTGATAAATAATAGAATGTGTAAACATCCTATTATTGAAAAAAGCGAGACACCCGCCTGGGTGTCTCGCTTTTTTGGCTTCAATGGTGTTGTCGGAACAAGATAGTAGGAGGGTGTTGCAAAATTCGCAATAAACTTCGTAGGGACGCGCCAACGTGCGCGTCCTTTATTGCAAATGATTGATAATCTACCACTTTGAGGACGCGCCCGTTGGCGCGTCCCTACGATTTCGCATTAAGTCTCAATTTTGCAACATGTTTTGTGACACCCTCACCTTACTTTTTGTTTTGTTGCCGGAGCAGGTCGCGGATTTCAGTCAACAGGGTCTCCTCTTTGGATGGTTCGGCGGGCGTTTCGACTGTTGCCTCCTCCTCTTTTTTCTTGCGGAGCGAGGAGATGAAGCGTATCATGACGAAGATACAGAAAGCGACGATTATGAAGTTTACCACGGTCTGAATCCACGTACCCCAGTTTAGGGTGACCTCGGGTTTGACTATCTCCTGCCCGTCCATGACGGCCTTTTGAATCACCCACTTGTAGTCGGTGAAGTTGATACCGCCTGTGGCCACTCCCACCAAAGGCATGATTAGGTCATCGACAAGTGACGATACAATCTTGCCAAATGCTGCGCCGATGATTACACCGACAGCCATGTCTACGACATTCCCTCTCATTGCGAAATCCTTGAAATCGCTGAAAAATTTTGACATAATATGAATATTGAGATTATAATTTGTTGAACGTGTTAGAGAGTGTTTAGATTTAACAGTCAGAAATTTTTATGCGGAGTCTTGAGATGATTTTGGCCATGCAGCCGAGGGAGCGATGCGGGCATCGTGACCGAGACAAAGGGACAAAAGCATCCAAGAAACCGCATCGAGAACTCATTGACGGCATCTTCCGGTCATTTCCGTGTCTCGAAACCTGCCTATAAAAATTCGACTGTTAAATTCAAACATTCTCTTAAACAACAACAAACATACTGAAAAAATTCATATCTAAGTCAATAAAATTCAATAATTACGGAAAAATTTACACAATTTCTTAAAAATAATTAGTAATTTTGTGTCGCTTAGAACAACTCTGTTGTCATTGGGTTGTCTATATGGGAAAATATAAGATACAAATAACTATAACCCAATATTTTATTTATTAAAATTATGACAAAAATAGGTATTAATGGTTTTGGTCGCATCGGACGTTTCGTGTTCCGTGCCTCTACCAAGCGTGACGACATCGAAGTAGTTGCCATCAACGACCTTCTCCCTGTTGACTACATGGCTTACATGCTCAAGTATGACACCATGCACGGTCGTTTTGACGGCGAGGTTTCATGCGATGTTGAAAAGAGCCTTCTCATCGTTAACGGCAAGGAAATCCGTGTGACTGCATGCAAGAATCCCGCTGAAATCGGTTGGGGCGCAGTTGGCGCAGAATACGTTGTTGAGTCTACAGGTCTTTTCCTTACAAAGGAAAAAGCTCAGGCTCACATCGAGGCCGGTGCTAAATATGTTGTTATGTCAGCTCCCTCAAAGGACGACACCCCCATGTTTGTTTGCGGTGTAAACCAGGATAAATATGTAAAGGGTACACAGTTTGTTTCTAATGCTTCTTGCACCACCAACTGTCTTGCACCTATCACCAAGGTGTTGAACGATAAGTTTGGCGTTGTTGAAGGTCTCATGACAACTGTTCACTCTACAACAGCTACCCAGAAGACCGTTGACGGTCCCTCGATGAAGGACTGGCGTGGTGGCCGTGCCGCTTCAGGCAACATCATCCCCTCGTCGACCGGTGCTGCAAAGGCTGTAGGTAAAGTGATTCCCGAACTCAACGGCAAGCTCACCGGCATGTCGATGCGTGTCCCCACCCTCGATGTATCGGTTGTTGACCTCACTGTCAACCTCGCTAAGCCCGCTACCTACGAGGAAATCTGCGCCGCTATGAAAGAGGCTTCTGAAGGCGAACTCAAGGGCATCCTCGGTTACACCGAAGACGCAGTCGTTTCAAGCGACTTCCTCGGCTGCCCCTTGACCTCGATTTTCGATGCAAAGGCAGGTATCCAGTTGACTCCTACTTTCGTTAAGGTCGTCTCTTGGTATGACAACGAAATCGGCTACTCTAACAAAGTGCTCGACCTTATCGCCCACATGAAGAAAGTTAACGGCTAATCAGTCGTTTTCGCGATAAAAACATCGGGGGCACGCATCAAGCGTGCCCCCGATTGCTTTTAGATAGCGACATCATTGGAGATATGGTAACACGTACGGTCGCGGTACGCCACGACCCGATGATAAAACGCCATCACATAATTGCCTGATAGGCCGTGGCATGCCACGACTGCACCCACCAATTGTGGAACTCTTTAATGGATTATAATGACGCGTATGCTGCTCCTCAACGGGTTTATAATTCAGGCTTTATGACGGCAATCTTGGTCGATTCCGAGAGCCACCGGCCGTTGTAGTAACGGTTGATGCTCGTCGGCAACAGGACCTCGTCGCCGTTGTTCCATGTCCCGGATTCGGGCAGCTTGCTCATGTACGCCCTGACGTTGTTGTCGCCAATCCACTCGACCTTTGTCGCCTCGTTGACCGGGTCGGTCTCAAGTCGGACGGACGGCATGCTGTAGTTGCCGCACCAGTCGCACAGACAGTCTTTCATTATCATGAAAATCTTGTCAATCCCCGTCTTTTTAGGCCTCTCGGTCGCGACGGTGAAGGCGGATGTCACACCCACGTTCATGACCGCCGGGACTGACGTGACGGTGACGCTGCCACAGGGACATGGTGGCAGTCTGGTCGCCGTGGTTTCGACCAACGGCACGCTGATGTCGACCCAAAATGTGCAACCGGGGGAGGGGACGGCGATTGTCGCGACCGACGGCTTCCCCTCGGGAATGTACATCGTGACGATAACCGATGCAACAAACGCCTCGCGCGAGGCCTGCAAATCGTAATCAAGTAACGGAGTGCCAAGGTAACCAAGCTGGCTGTCCGTTGGCATAGCCGTTAAAACGCCAAACGAGGAGATGTTTCACAACGTCTCCTCGTTTAGATAATAAACCAATCATTATCACATTTCTTGCAATGGAAAAAGTAATTTCTTCTAAGTGATATTATAACATCGGGGGGATTAAAAAAGTTCAATAGAAATGAAATTTTTTTATTTTCGGTGATTTATTTGTTGAGATACGCGTTTTTAAGTAACTTAGCAAAATGAAGAAAAACAGGAGCGTTTTGTTTTATTAACGCGGGTGTGCGTTAATGTTGCACACGCTCCGATTAATTTTGCATTGGAAATAATTAAAACGCTAAATAAATGGAAAAGAAAAAGGCTACAACAGTCAAGAAAGGTAAGGTCGAGGTAGACCCCAAGAAATCCAAGCTGAACGCTCTTGAGGCCGCGCTTGGCGCAATCACCAAGAAGCACGGGCATGGTGCAATCATGAAACTCGGAGACGACAAGGTCGAGGATGTCGAGGTGATTCCCACCGGTTCAATCGGTCTTAACTATGCGCTCGGTGTCGGCGGTTTCCCCAAGGGGCGAATCGTGGAAATATACGGCCCGGAATCATCGGGAAAGACCACGCTCGCCATCCATGCCATAGCCGAGGCCCAGAAAGCCGGAGGTATCGCGGCGATTATCGACGCCGAGCATGCCTTTGACCGTTTCTATGCCGAGGGTCTCGGTGTGGATGTGAATTCGTTGTTGATTTCGCAGCCCGATAACGGCGAGCAGGCTCTTGAAATCGCCGAGCAGCTGATACGTTCGTCGGCCATAGACCTCCTTGTGGTGGACTCGGTGGCCGCTCTTACACCTAAGAGCGAGATTGACGGCGAGATGGGCGACAAGAACGTGGGTTTACAGGCGCGTCTTATGTCGCAGGCAATGCGCAAGTTGACGGGTTATATTTCACGTGCCAACACGTGTGTTATATTCATCAATCAGCTTCGTGCCAATATCGGTGGCGGTATGTTCGGCCCGACCGAGACCACTACGGGCGGTAATGCGCTGAAGTTCTATTCATCGGTGCGTGTCGACATACGTCCGGGCACATCGCTTAAGGACGGGGACAATGTATTCGGGCGTCATACCAGGGTAAAGGTGGTTAAAAACAAGGTTGCGCCTCCATTCCGCCGTGCCGAGTTCGATATACTTTTCGGCGAGGGTATATCCCGTGCGTACGAAATCATTGACCTCGGTGAGGAATATGACGTAATCAAGAAAAGCGGTTCATGGTACAGCTATAACGGCACGAAACTCGGGCAGGGTCGTGACGCTGTCAAGCAGGTCATACAGGACAACCCTGAACTTGCCGCTGAACTTGAGGCTCTTATCCTTGAGGCGATGAAGTCGACCCCGGTTGGGAAATCGGCTAAGAAGGCAGCCAAGAAGTCTTCTAAGAAGGATGATGAATCAAAGGACACGGCCAAGGACGCAGACCGCGATGACGACCTCATTGACGATGAGGACTTTGACGACGAGCTCCCTGATGATTTCTCGATTGACGAGGATATTGACGAATAAACAGCTTCTAACGACTAAAACATTCATTCATGAAACATCTGTTGACAACATTGGCGGGTCTGGCCATGACATTCATGGTCTCCAATGCCGGAGTGCCTACTACGTTTGAACTGAAAAAATTAGACGAATCCTGGAACAAGGTTGCTGTTTCCACCAACGACATGGGTATAAATATCAGGCAGAAACCATCGGTGACAGCACCTAAACTGGTGTATAACGAGGCTAAAATCGAGGATTTCCACACTCCTCTCAGTGTGTATGCCTATTGGAGCAGCCGTCCCGCCCGCGGGTCGATAGTCGCTGTGCCGTTCACGGGCCCGGGTATTGTTGCCGGGGAGCGGTCGGGTTTCTATGAAATCTATGGGGCAGGTAAAGACGGTTCAGGCTGGGTGTCGGCAAAGCTGTGCCGAACCTATCCCTTGCTGCCTATTGACGCGAGGTGGATTGGCGGATGCCAGTTCCTGCGCGCGATGGGGCCTGACTGGGCCGACCTTGTCATCTATTGCGAGTTTAACGAGATGGATGGCGACGTTATGTTCTATGTCGGCAAGATTTCAGGGAAGATTATAGATTTTCCTTACAGCCTGTATGTCGAGAATGTCGAAACCGGTTCGTCCCGGCCTACATCGTTGACAAAGGCTGGTGATGGTTACAAGTTGACGGTGTCGAAGGCGCAGATGGCGGAGTATGACCCCGATATCCGCAAATTCGGGACTGATGTGATAGCCGATATACTGGATGCCGCCACAAAGTCGGACTATTCACGCATCCTTTACCGTTACAACGACACCTACGGGGTTGAAACGTTCTGACGGTTCAGCACCGATGTGAGATTTGATGCCGCGAGCGCAGGTGAAATGCCGGTGTTCGCGGCTATTGTCTCTATAAGCAGATTTGATGTGTCGGTTTCGATTAAACGTTGTTCGGGCGGTGTGGACGTGATACTCTCGGGATTGAACCGTTCGCCGAACGATAGGTATAGTCCGGCCTTGGTCAGCTGACGCGCCTGTTGCGGCTTGCCTCTGAAGCCGTGTATAATCCATGCTTGGGTCGGATGTGTCTCTTTATGGATGGCAAGGATGTCATCTATGCTTCTGACGACATGAAGAATCAGAGGTTTGTGCAGGCGTTCGCTAAGGTCGATGTGTCTCCTGAATAGTTCTTCCTGGCGGGGCAGGGAATCGCGGTGTATTGCGTCAAGGCCGGTCTCGCCGATGGCGATGACATTAGGGGACTCGGCAAGCGAGCAGATGCGTTCCATGTCGGTGTCGGTGGCTTTCGCGGCGTCCCATGGATGAATCCCTACTGAATAGGAATACGGAAGGAGCGGTTTCCCGTCAGGGCCGATGTTGACGATTGCGTCAGGCCGGGGTGTATGGGTGTGGCAGTCTATAATCATGGCACGGGGTCATATCCGCTTCCACCCCATGGATGGCAACGCATGATTCGTTTCAATGCAAGCCATGAGCCTTTGAATATGCCGTGTTTCATGATTGCCTCGATGGCGTACTGGCTGCATGTGGGGACGAAACGGCATGACGGCGGTGTCATCGGCGAGATGCAGTACTGATAGAATCTAATCGGAAGAACGGCTGTCTGTTTCAACAGTCTCGAGAGCCTGGTGTTCATCGAGGGAGAGTTTTATGCGTGATAATGCACGGGTCATGGCGCGTTCGACCTTGTTGTAAGGCAACAATTCTGACGCGACGTATATGAACGCTATATCGAGGGGGATGTCGCGTGGAATCAGGTCTCGGTTCAGGCGATAGGTCTCGCGTATGCGCCGTCTCATTGTAACGCGTTCAACGGCGTGGTGCAGCCGTCGTTTGGGCACCATGATGAGGAATTTGGGACATGAGACATCGCGACGGTGATTTATCGACCACACTGCACGTAACGGATAGACGACCGTCCCGTTGTGGGACGATGAAGTGTCGTGGCTAAAAAGGCTCTCTATGGCCGTTTTGCCACATAGCTTTTCTATTTTATATAGACGGTTGCCTTTCACGCTTCATCGTCCAGGCCTGAGTCCACTCGTAGGAATTGGTCAAGGGCGGCTGTCATTGACGGTGCCTTTACCGACGGTGCCTCGATGTCGAGACGGAGACCTGCGTCGCGAACGGCCTGTGCGGTGGTGGCGCCGAAGCAACCTATTTTGATTTCGTCCTGCTTGAAGTCAGGGAAGTTCTTAAGGAGCGAATTGATTCCTGACGGACTGAAGAACAGCAGCATGTCATAATCAAATGGCTCGTCGGGGGCGAAATCGTTGCTGACGGTGCGGTACATGACAGCCTTGGTGTAGTTGATTTTATGGCCGTCAAGTTCTGAAGTGTCATCTTTGTGCACATCGCTCACGGCGTAGAGGTATTTTTCTTTGTTGTGCTTGACGAGCATCGGCAGGAGGTCATGCAGTTTTCCTGTGCTGCCATGGAAAATCTTGCGCTTGCGGTAAACGATGTATTTCTGCAGATACAGGGCGATGGACTCTGTCGTGCAGAAGTATTTCATTGTGTCGGGTATTGAAATCCTCATTTCCTCGCAAAGGCGGAAGAAATGGTCTATTGCCGTGCGTGCGGTGAAGATAATGGCGGTGAAATCAGGAATTGAAATTTTGGATTGGCGGAATTCTTTTGCGCTCAATCCCTCGACCTTTATAAAAGGGCGGAAGTCAATCTGGACGCCATATTTCTCTGCTATTTCGTAGTAGGGCGATTTTTCTGACGTAGGTTTAGGCTGGGAAACCAGAACTTTCTTAACTTTCATTAAATAAAATTGGCAAAAGTGAGGCTTTTATAAGCCAAAATCAAGGGTATAATTTCTAAGGTGCAAAGGTACAAAATAAAATAAAGCAAAGAGTCGAATTTGTCATAAAAAAGCCTAAAACCTTTGCTGATAAATATAATACGTGCGATAAGATACAGAAAGACGCTGATGGTTAACGCCGGGATTGCGGCACCGGGGTTGAAGACTGATAAAATAGCCGGAATGACGAGTGTGAAGCCCAGTAGCATCTGGGAGGCATTGAATCCTTTAAGCCATTGTCGTGTCACAATGCGGTTGGAAAACGCATATCCTACGATGGAATAGGTCATGAGTTGTAGGCAATAATATGCGATGGCAATCCCGATGAATGCGATAATCGAGGTAAACACCGGGAATGGAAGCGGTGAGAGAATGTTGGAGGTGGAGAACAAAAGAATCCCCTCACAGCAACAGGTCAACAACACCAGCGATATTTGTAGGCGGGTATCGCTGACTGTATGGGTCTCAAAGCCCGCACGGTTGCGTATGTCCCACAGGTCCTTTGCAAATGATTTTATGACAGTTGGATAGTGTCTGAAGCTTAGTGCAAGGATGAGAAAAAGGGAGATGAAAA
Source organism: uncultured Muribaculaceae bacterium (assembly GCA_947628305.1). GTDB lineage: Bacteria > Bacteroidota > Bacteroidia > Bacteroidales > Muribaculaceae > HGM05190. Next base: position 163,132 of record CANQZG010000004.1, read on the forward strand.
GGGTCATCACGCCTGAATCGGCACCGGGGAGAGTGGTGCGTGGTGCGGGACGTATTCCATCCATATAGGGCAGCGTTCCCTTTGGGCCATGCCATTCGCGATTATCGGCAAAGGGAGATTGCTCTATCGTGCATGACAAATCCCATGGCGCGAGAGCCGTTGCCGTTGAATCGGATGCGGTGATGGTGTCGGTCGTGTGTCGGGGCATCAGTTTCTTGTGTCTGGTATCTTTTGAGAGAAATCACAATGAGCCGTGGCTGATGTCACCATTTTAACGGCTTCCGAGGGGGTCGATGCCACTTGCCATAGGTCCGTGTGGTCATCACGCATGAAATGTTGCTCGATGGTGCGTTGCAGCATCTCGAGAAGCGGGTCATAATATCCGGCGGTGTTGAGTATCACCACATTGCCCCTATATATGTTCAACTGTCGCCATGTGATGGCCTCCATTAGTTCCTCGAATGTGCCTACGCCTCCCGGCAATGCGATTACGCCGAGTGACATATTCATCATGGCGGACTTGCGGGTGTGCATGTCGGGAGTGGCTATTTTCTCTGAAAGAAGATGGTTTCCCCAACCGCGTTCGTCCATGAAACGGGGGAGTACACCGATGGTTTTACCACAGGCCGCGCATGCGCCCTCGATGGCTGCGCCCATCAGCCCGGTGCGGCCACCTCCGCTGACGAGTGTGTGCCCGCTTAGCGCGATGAGACGTCCTGTCTCTTTGGCGGCTTCCTTATAGATGTCATCCACAGCCGGGGATGATGCCCCGTAAACGGTGATTGCCTTTGCGTTATTTTCCATAATCGGCGACAAAGTTACAAATTATCACGCGATTGCTTATAAACTATAAATAGGTGTCGCCGAAAGCGATTTTTACATCGTTCACCATTTGCTTGATTTTCTGTTCTTCGGCCTTGGGGCATACCAACAGCACGTCACCGGCATCGGCGATTATATAGTCATCGAGTCCAGAGACGACGACCAGTTTGTCATCGCGGACGGCAAATATGTTGCCATGGGAGTTATAGGCCAGCAGTTTACAGTTCTGGGCAACGTTTGTGTCACGGTTTTTGGGGGAGTTGTCATACAGTGCACTCCATGTGCCGAGGTCGTTCCATCCGAAGTCCACGCATTCGACATATACGTTATCGGCTTTTTCCATCACGGCGAAGTCAATCGAGATACTGCGGCATGCCGGGAAATTTTCATCGATGAACGCGGTTTCATTCGGTGTGCCGAAATCATCGAGTCCTGTATCGAAACGTTGTGCGATATCCGATGCATGACGATGCATGGCCTCGATGATGCTTGAGGCCTTCCACAGGAAAATGCCTGAATTCCAGAAAAATTCACCTGACGATAGAAATACCTTGGCAAGTTCAAGGTCGGGTTTCTCGGTGAAGGTCTTGACTTTCAGTATGCCATTTTCCACTTCGTCGCCCACCTGGATATAACCGTAGCCGGTCTCGGGGCGTGTGGGTGTGATGCCCAGGGTGAGTAATGCGTCACGTGACTCGACAAACTCGAAACCACGACTCACGCGTTCCTGGAACACGTTCTCGCGGGTGATGAGATGGTCGCTCGGGTTCACTATCATTGATGCCTCGGGGTCACGTGCCATGATGTGATATGCGGCCCAGGCGATACACGGGGCGGTATTGCGCCGTGCCGGTTCGCATAGAATCTGGTCTTCGTCCAGTTCGGGAAGCTGTTCCCTTATCAAAGAGGCGTACATTGCGTTTGTGACCACGATTATATTCTCTTTCGGGACAATCGGGAGTATACGGTCATAACTCATCTGTAATAGGGAGCGGCCCGTGCCCATGAAGTCGATGAATTGCTTGGGGCGGTCTGTACGGCTGTAGGGCCAAAAGCGGCTACCTATTCCGCCACACATTATAACGCAATAACGATGAGAGTCGGTCATATCTTTTAACTATGTTTTGGTTATATTATGTCTTGACCCGCTAAGATACAAAAAAAGTGTATAAGGTCAGTGTAGATAATTGTTTTTTATCGTAAATTTGTAAGAGTATTATATTTTGAAACACCCTCTTATCTTCATGAAAAGACATTTGACTCTATTTACGGTCGTAATCACTGCGCTTGCGGTCAATGCGGCCACCCGGTTCTCGTTGTCGTCGCCCGATGGTAAATTGACAACCGATATAACCACCGACGCGGGACTTGCCTACGGTATAGTTTATGATGGAAAGACAGTTCTCGAACCGTCGCCTGTGGCGTTGACCCTCGGTGACGGCACGGTGGTGGGCAATCCGTGCAAGGTGTCCGGGACATCTCGGCGTAGTGTGGACGGTAAGGTCCCGTCACCGTTTTATCGTGCCACTGAGATTCCCGAACGTTACAATGAATTGACAATCAATCTCGGTAAAAACTGGAGTGTGGTTTTTCGGGCCTACGATGACGGTGTCGCCTATCGTTTTGTGTCCAAAGGGAAGAAACCTTTCACGATTGCCAACGAGACGGTCGATTACCGTTTCCCGGGAGACGCGATGGCGGCTGTGCCATACGTAAAGGTCGATAAGATTGACAGTTTTGAACCGCAGTTCTTCAATTCATTTGAAAATGTCTATACTGTGGGTCGACTGTCATCGCTTGATAACCGCCGATTGATGTTTCTACCTCTTGTAGTGGAGCCGGCCGAGGGGGTAAAGATGTTGATTACCGAGTCGGCTCTCATTGATTATCCCGGGCTGTATCTCAACAAGGCCGGGGACAACGGCAATTCCCTGCGCGGAGTTTTCGCACCTTATCCCAAGGCGATGAAACAGGGTGGCCATAACAATCTGCAGATGATTGTGACGGAGCGTGAGGACTACATCGCCAAGGTTGACGCACCCCGTGCGTTGCCGTGGCGCGTCGCCATCATATCATCAGATGACAAGGTTCTCGCCTCGAGCAATCTTAGTTATCTGCTCGGGGAGCCGTCACGTGTGAAGGATACATCTTGGATAAAACCGGGGAAGGTCGCATGGGACTGGTGGAATGCATGGAATCTTGACGGTGTTGACTTCAAGACCGGCGTGAACAATGATACATATAAGGCCTATATTGATTTTGCATCGAAAAAAGGTATTGAATATGTAATTCTTGACGAGGGTTGGGCAGTCAACAAGAAGGCTGACTTGATGCAGGTAGTACCTGAAATAGACCTTAAGGGGCTTGTGGACTATGCCACATCAAAGAATGTCGGAATCATCCTTTGGGCGGGTTTTCATGCATTTGAGCGTGACATGGAGAATGTATGCCGACATTATGCCGACATGGGCGTGAAAGGGTTCAAGGTCGACTTCATGGACCGCGACGACCAGATGATGACCGATTTCAATGCGCGTGCGGCCGAGATGTGTGCCAAGTATAACCTGATTCTCGACCTTCACGGGACTCATAAGCCTGCAGGTCTTAACCGCACATATCCCAATGTTCTCAATTTTGAGGGAGTGAATGGTCTTGAACAGATGAAATGGAGTCCCAAGACCCACGACCAGGTTACCTACGATGTCATGGTGCCGTTCCTGCGTCAGGCGTCAGGCCCGATGGATTATACACAGGGGGCGATGCGTAACGCTACTCGCAAAAATTATTATCCCTGTAACTCCGAGCCTATGAGCCAGGGCACGCGTTGCCGTCAATTGGCGTTGTACATGGTCTTTGATTCACCGTTCAACATGCTTTGTGACACCCCGTCCAATTACATGCGCGAGGAGGAATGCGCCGACTTTATCGCCGGAGTCCCCACCGTGTGGGACGAGACTGTTGTCCTTGACGGGAAGATAGGCGAGTATATAGTCACTGCACGCCGTAAGGGTGATACATGGTATGTCGGCGGTATCACCGGGTGGACACCGCGTGACATCGAGGTCGACTGCTCGTTCCTCGCACCGGGTCGCGAATATGATGCCGACATGTTCATTGACGGGGTGAACGCCGACCGCGTCGCCCGCGATTACCGCAGGACACAGTCCAAGGTGAATTCAGGCTCACGGCTGAAATTCCACCTCGCCCCCGGTGGAGGCTTTGCTGCCCGCATCAAGTGATGTGGTCATTGATGGAGGGATGTCCTCATTATCGATAATCAACGGTATCCTCGGCCGCGATATTGATGTCGCTGTCGGGGATATCGTAGTTTCTTGGAGGCAGACCGATTATTTTGTTGTAAATCCGTTCAAGCACGGTCTCGCGGGTCGACTTGGGCGTGATTTCACATTCCCATACACGGATTACCTTCCACCCCATCAACCGTAACTCGACGTTCACTCGATAGTCCCGGGCGATGTTGAGGTGGATTTTCTGACGCCAGAAGTCGGTGTTGCTTTGTGGTAGCTTGTATAGACGGCAGCCTTCGTGCCCGTGCCAGAAACAACCGTCGACAAAGATGACTGTCTTGTATTTTTTCAGCACGATGTCGGGCGAGCCGGGTAATCGACGGTTATTGACACGATAACGTAATCCGCGCTTCCACAGGAATCGGCGTACCAGTATCTCGGGACGTGTGTCCTTGCCCTTGACGGCGGCCATGCAACGGCTGCGCTGTTCAGGGGTCATTGTGTCGGTCATGACTTGCCTGTGAGTATTGACTTGATTTCGTTGAGTTTGTTCAAGGCGGCCATCGGGGTGAGGTTGTTGATATCGGTGGCGAGTATTTCGTCACGTATCTGGCTCAACACCGGGTCGTCGAGTTGGAAGAACGAAAGTTGCATGCCGCTTGCCGTGTCGGCCACGTTGCCGAGGTCCTTGGTGATTTCGGCATCACGACGGTTGGTGTTTTCAAGCTGATGCAGGACTTCATCGGCGCGTTTGACAATCGCCGGGGGCATTCCCGCGAGTTTCGCGACATGTATGCCGAAACTATGCTCGCTGCCTCCGGGGGCGAGTTTGCGCAGGAACACAACCTTTCCGTTGATTTCCTTGACCGACACGTTGTAGTTTACCACCCGCTTGAACTTTTTCTCCATTTCGTTCAGTTCGTGATAGTGGGTGGCGAAAAGGGTCTTGGGGTGGATGTTGCCGTATTCGTGTATATGCTCGACAATCGCCCATGCGATAGATATGCCGTCGTAGGTCGATGTGCCGCGTCCGAGTTCATCAAAGAGGATAAGCGAGCGTTCGCTCATGTTGTTGAGAATCGATGCGGCCTCGTTCATCTCGACCATGAAGGTGGATTCGCCCAGGGAAATATTGTCGCTTGCCCCGACACGGGTGAAAATCTTGTCCACCACGCCGATGTGGGCGCGTTCGGCGGCCACGAAGCTGCCGATTTGAGCTAACAGCACATTAAGGGCGGTCTGGCGTAACAACGCCGATTTACCTGACATGTTAGGCCCTGTAATCATCATGATTTGTGTCCCTTGGTTGGCGAGGCTTACCGAGTTGGTGATATAAGGCTCACCCGCGGGCAGTTCTTTCTCGATGACGGGGTGCCGCCCCTCGACAATCTCGATTTTGAGCGAATCATCGACCACAGGACGGTTATAACGGTTCTCAATGGCTACATTTGTCAGGGCGCACAGGCAGTCGAGACGTGCCACAAGAGATGCGTCAAGCTGTATCGCGGGGATATATTCGGCTATGCGGTTGACAAGTTCAGTGTAGATGCGGGACTCGATGACAGTGATTTTTTCCTGTGCCCCGAGGATTTTTTCCTCATATTCCTTAAGTTCCTGAGTGATGTATCGCTCGGCGTTGACGAGTGTCTGCTTGCGTATCCATTCGGCGGGGACTTTTGACTTGTGGACGTTTGTGACCTCGATATAATATCCGAATACGTTATTGTATCCGATTTTCAGGCTCGGGATGCCGGTCGCCTCCTGTTCGCGGGCTTGGATTCGCATGAGGTAATCCTTGCCCTTGAATGCGATTTCCCGCAGTTCGTCCAGTTCCGAGTCAACGCCTTCGCGTATAACTGTCCCGCGGTTTAGTGCGGTGGGCGCGTCATCGACGATTTCACGTGCGATGCGGTCGCGTATCAGTGTGCAGGGGTTAAGCTGCTCGCCGAACGATGTCAGTGCCTCTTGACCGGCCTCGGTGCATATCTTTTTGATTGGCTCGATAGCGGTGAGAGCGTTGCGAAGCTGCACCACCTCACGCGGGTTCACGCGTCCTACGGCGACTTTCGATACCAGTCGTTCCATATCTCCGATTTGTTCCAGCCATCCTTTAAGACTTTCACGTTCATCGGGGTGCTTGAAAAAGTGTTCGACTACATCGAGCCGGGAGTTGATTGCCTTGGGGTTCTTCAGCGGGAACAGAATCCAGCGACGTAACAGGCGTGCACCCATCGGACTGACGGTGCGGTCGATTACATCAAGCAGGCTCTTGCCGTCATCGGCCATTGAGTCAATAAGTTCAAGGTTGCGTACAGTGAACTTGTCGAGACGTACATATCTTTCCTCCTCGATGCGTGATAATGCCGATATGTGGCCTATGCGTGTGTGCTGCGTGATATCAAGGTAATGCAGAATCGCGCCGGAGGCTATGATTGCCTGTGGCATGTTGTGTATGCCGAACCCTTTGAGGTTGTGGGTCTCGAATTGCCGGCGCAGGCGGTCGGTGGCGGCATCGGCGGTGAACACCCAGTCGTCGAGTTCGAACGTCAGGAATCTTGCCGTTGTCATCGTTTCAAGTTCCTTGCGTTTGCCACGTTCGACAAGTACTTCCTTTGGCGCAAAGTTGGCAAGCAGTTTCTCGATATAATCAGGGACACCCTGTGCGGTCAGGAACTCGCCTGTCGAGATGTCAAGGAAGGCCACACCTATGGCTTGGTTGGTGAAATGAACCGCTGCGAGGAAGTTGTTCTCGCGGTGGTCGAGCACGTTGTCGTTGATTGATACACCGGGTGTGACAAGTTCGGTTATCCCGCGTTTGACGAGCTTCTTTGTCGCCTTGGGGTCTTCGAGTTGCTCGCATATCGCGACACGTTTCCCGGCCCTGACGAGTTTGGGGAGGTAGGTGTCGAGAGCGTGATGAGGGAATCCCGCCAGTTCGACATATTGTGCCGACCCGTTGGCACGGCGTGTGAGGGTTATACCTAAAATCTCGGATGCCGTTATGGCGTCGTCGCTGAATGTCTCGTAGAAGTCGCCTACGCGGAACAGCAACACTGCGTCGGGATGTTTCGCTTTCATCTCGACATATTGTTTCATCAACGGAGTCTCAACAATTTTTTTCGCCATAATGGCTCAAAGGTACAAAATAACCGTGAAACGGGCAAGCCGAAGTCAGGGGCGAGGCCGTGGGATGAACAGTGTGGCGATTGAGCGTGCCGCGCTGAGTAACCGGCGCGGGAATGGTTTACGGGTGCGGGCGAGTGCGTTCAGGCGGGCGTCGATATCGATGCCAGGCGACAGTCGGTTGAGGTGTTGCATCGCATATTCCCGTTGCACGTCATCCTGTGCCGTCTGTACCATTGCGACGAGGATATTTGTCGCTGCCTCTTTCAGGCCGGGGAGCACTTCGGGGCGTCCGGCGAAATGGGATATTAGCCGCTCGCGCACGGTATAGGACATTTTCAGGCGTTCATACCGGCCGGCCATGCTCCATGTCGCACCTGAAAACTGGCGGTAGACACCCATGGGACGCTTGAAATAATGTATGTCGCCATGGGCGGCGTAGAGGAGATGCATGGTGTAGTCGGTCAGTTTCTCCTCGTGCATCCATGAGGGGAGGTGTGTCAGGTCTATGAGCTCACGGCGGTACATGACCGACATGTTGGTGATGGGATTGCCACGGCTCAATGAGACGATGTCGATATCAGGGGTTTGCCCTCCATTGCTAAGGCTTAATGTCCTGTTGTCCTCATAGTAGTTGACAACACGGTGAAATGTGACCGCGCATGCGGGGTGTTCCTCCATGTATTTTACCTGACGCGAGAGTTTGCGACGGTAAAACCAATAGTCGTCGGCGTCGCACATCGCGAGGTATTTCCCTGTGCATCGGGCGAATGCGGCAAGGTAGTTGCCCTGTATGCCGAGATTCCGTTCATTGCGGTGCGGCTTGATGATGTGGGGATAACGAGCCTGCCATTCGGCGATTATGTGTGGGGTCGAGTCGGTCGATGCATCGTCCATGACAATCAGTTCGACAGGGAAATCTACCCGTTGTTTCACTACGCCTTTGATAGCCTCGGCGATGTAACGTTCGGAATTATAGGCAATCATGACGACGCTGACCATGGGCCGTTCATTTCCGCTCATGTCTTTAGAGTTTTTGATATGTTTTTCAGGTCGGTCTTTAGTTGGGATTTCAGTTCATCGAGGGAGTTGAACTTGCGTTCGTCGCGCATGAATTTCACCAGTTCGATTTTCAGTTCCTCGTCATACAGGTAGCCTTTGAAGCCGATTATGTGCACCTCGATTGACCGTTCTTTCACGCCGAATTTGCGTTCACTCACTGTTGGCCTGAATCCGATATTGAGCATCGCGGGACGACGTTTCCCGTCAGGAGTGGTGGCATAGACGGCATATACACCGTCCTTGGGCAGCAGCCGTCGGTTGTCGGTAAGGCGAAGGTTGGCCGTGGGGAACCCGATTGAGCGTCCGAGGCGGTTTCCTTCTACGACAATGCCGTTGAAAGAGTAGTCGCGGTCCAATGCCCGGTTGGCGTTTTCTATGTCTCCTGATGAGATATAACCACGTATTATTGATGAACTGACGGGGGCGCATTTCCCTTTGTATTCGGGGGCCTGTATCACCTCAAGGCCGATTTCGTCACCGATGGCACGGTATTGCTCTATGCCATCGACGCGGTCGTGCCCGAATCGGTTGTTGAATCCGACTACAAGAGCCTTTATGCCGTACCGCTCATTGAGCATTGAAAGGAACTGGCGGGCTGATTTACGGCGTATGCTGTCATCAAATTTCAGCAGGATGCAGTCCTCGATTCCGGCCTGTCCGAGCAACGCGAGCCGTTCGTCAAGCGATGTCAGCAGTCCGGGTGCGGCTTCGGGCCTTACAATCGACAGCGGATGTTCGGTGAACGTCACCACGGCCGGGACAAGGCCACGGCTGCGTGCCTCGACGGTCAGGTAGTCAATCAGGAAGCGGTGTCCGGGATGCACGCCATCATACATCCCTATGGCGGCTATGCGACGGTTTTTCTTGTCAGCTCGTTTTATCAGGTTCATGTCTGGGGGATTAGCGTTAGGAATTCGACACCCTCGGGCACGAGCGCGGTCTTGAAGCCAAGACGTGCAGCTGCCTCGATGTTTTTGGCGGAATCGTCAAAGAACAACGTTTCATCAGGTTTGATTCCAAATTCCCTGACGACTGTATCAAAGATTTTAGGGTCGGGTTTCACACATCGCGCTTCAAATGACGTGACAATGCCGTCGAAATAGTAGTTGACATCATGGCCCTGTTTGCGGAACTCCTCGGCGATGCGGGTGTCCCACATTATGGGGTTGGTGTTGGAGAGCATGTACACGCGATATTTTTTTTTGAGAGACGAGAGCGCATCGAGGCGGCTTTCCGGGATTCCGACAAGGAATCGGTTGAATGCGTCATCAATCTCCTTGTCGGTGGCCGGGGTTGATAGATGGCTGCGGATTTCATCACGGAACTTGGCGGGGGTGATTGAGCCGTTCTCGAGTGCAAGGAACGGCCCTCGTTGGGTGTACGGGTCAATGAGTGCATCGGCGTCTTTCATCCCGAGAGCTTCGAGGGCCTTGACGCATCTCTCGCGTTTAAGTTCCATAATGACCCCTCCGAGGTCGAAAAGCAGATTTTTTATCATTGGTTGTCAGGATTCAAGATGTTTACAAGCTCATGTACGCCTTGGGTCGCCGGCATTTTCAAGACATGGACGTAGGACGGGACGGGAGCGGGATTGGGGTCGATATAATATATGGGCACGCCGGGACGCACGTAGTTGAGCAATGCCGCGGCGGGATATACGACGAGCGATGTCCCGATGACAACAAAGATGTCGGCCTCTTGTGCGAGCTTGATTGCCGGCTCGATATTGGGGACGGCCTCCTGGAAGAAAACGATGTGGGGACGCACCGGGTCTCCATGAATGTCGCGTGTTTCGGTGGATGTGTCGAGATTGTCCTTGTCGAGGGTATAGACACGGTTTTCATCGCGCATAGAGCGCACTTTCATCAGTTCGCCGTGCAGATGCAGCACATTGTGTGAACCCGCACGTTCATGCAGGTCATCGACATTCTGGGTGATGATGAAAGTGTCGTACCATTGTTCAAGTTCGGTCAACGCACGGTGTCCCGCGTTGGGACTGGCCTTGACAAGCTCGTGACGGCGTTCGTTGTAGAAACGGTGGACGAGCGCGGGGTTGCGGGCGAATCCGTCGGCCGAGGCCACGTCCATCACGGGATAGTTGGCCCACAGGCCACCGGCGTCACGGAATGTCGATAAACCACTTTCGGCACTCATTCCCGCGCCGGTGGATATTACAAGTTTCTTGCGCATGAATCTGGATTTTTTGCAAATATAACAATCCTGTGCGACAAATCGCCGTGTCGCCGCCAAATATTTAGAGAGTCGTACAAATGTACGACTCTCCTAGAGTGTGTCTGACTGTTAAAATTCAACATACTCTTAGAGATTGCCGGCTTGTTCGATGCTCTTGAGGAGGATTTGTATGAATGCATCGGGCGGCATATAACTCTCATTGAATGGTTGAGGGAACGGGACTATCGGGGGGTACGTTATGACGCGAATAATGATTATATATAGATGATATAGGCTTAATGATATGAGTGAATACGACTACGTAGGGACTGATTCCAAAGGATTTCCGTTTAATTAAGAAGTATCCGCCGGATGTCACCCCATATTGGAATCCTTATCATGGATATAGAAATGAAAACAGGGAGGTTCTGTTTTATGACTTTGCCGTGCAGGGATATGATGTGATGTTTGTTTATGCGGGAAAGACCTATCATCTGCTTTATGACAGTGACGGTGCGTCATTGTGTGGCGAGAGATACACCAAGGAATATATTCGATTTAAGAGTCCTGTTGACCTGATTGAAAACCTTGAAATCGAAGGCCGGAAGCTGATTGATATAGTCGATGATATAGAGGAAATCGATGCGATGTAATGGGGGTGATGTCGGGCGTGAAACCGAAAAATATTTGAATAAAAGAAGATATCATGAGGGTGTCGCAAAATTGACGTTTTATGAGAAATCGTAGGGACGCGTCAACGGACGCGTCAGAGTAAATTGCAGATTGTCATCTATTTGCAATAGGGACGCGCACGTTGGCGCGTCCCTACGATATTGATTTGCGAATTTTGCAACACCCTCACTTTACAAGGGTATCATTATGGGATACAACCCCGATTTATTCGTCCTTGACGAGGTTGAATTTTGCCGAGATTTCGCGCTGTTCGATTGCCTGACGTAGGTTGAAGCGTTTTTTCTGTGTGAGATAACCGGTTTTTTCACATGTAATCTCGATTTGAACATTGCCCGAGTTCTCGAATGTCAGACCGCGTATGTCGAAACTTTCGGTTGTCTCGTAGGGCGTTGTCCCGACGTAGGTCGAGTTGGTGTTCTTCACGCTCGGGGTGGACGATACCACGCGCCATGACACATCGGCACCCTGCGGGGCGGAGATTATGTACCAGCGGATGATTGTGCTTTCGAGGGCGGTGTCGCCTGCTCCTTTTACCTTACGGGTGTTTTCAAGGTCGGCGGTCTCATGTTTTGTCAGTTGGTCGGCAATCGTCTGCCAGTTGATTTTAGATAACGCTTGGTTCAGTGCGCCGTTCAGTGTCGCCGCGATTGTCTCGGTGGCCGATTGGGGGATGTATCGGGCATTAACAGTTGTCCGGCCGATACATGTCCGGCGACCCGGCTCTAACAGTTCGTAATCAAGGACAGCCACCGCACGGGTGGATGTGTTACCGCGCATCACGCGGAACTCTCGGACGTTGACAGCGAGTATACGGTCGGTCGAATAGTCGTTGCCGACACGGAATCCGAGGGCTGTGACATATTGGTTAAAGGCGTCACGTAGATAGTCGGCGGGATTGGGGGAGATTGCATATTCCTTTGGGAGAATCATCCTGTCCTTTCCTGTCACCTCTGAATCGTCAACAATGGCGTTTGTCGGGAAAGAGGTCGTGAGTTGGATGTTCAGGCCGTAGGTTGTTCCACTGTATCGGGAAAGTCCTGTAGGCAGGTTGTAATAAAGTTCTACGGGAAGTGACTTTATGACGGTGAGACCTCTTGAAAAGGAGCAGGATGAACAAAGGAGCACGCATAAAAGTGATGCTAAGATTGATAAGTGTTTTATGGTTTTCATTGTCAGTCAGCTTTTATTTTGATTAATTTTGCTTTTACTGTAGTGGTGTAGGTTATGGTTGAGCCTGTGCCGTCGGTGGTGGTTGTGGTGATAGGTTCTATGACACCATCGGCATTGTAATCGCGTGCGGCGGTGATTATGCGGGAAATCGCTACGCGGCGTGCAAATTCCCCTCCGTCAGGTACTTCATTGTCGCTTTTGTTATATTCGTTCTCGAAGTATCCGAGAGTGGCGACACCGCTGAACTTGTCCAGTCGCCAACAGTTTTGGTTGAATGAAAACTGGTAGCGGAATGTACCGTCGGTATCGTTTATTGTTATTTGTGAGCCTGAGTATTTTACTTGTACACTGGCTGTCTCCTGGATTGTATTGATGATGTTGAACTGGTCGCGTTTAAGGTTGAGCTGTCCGAACGGTATGCTTTCGACAGTGCTGACGGCATGAGGCACTACCAGGCTTTTTGCGCCACCGCATGAACTAAGCGTCAAACCGGCTGTAATACATAGTGTTATTAAAGACAGACATTTCTTGGGTTTCATAATTCAGATGATTTTTATTGATTGGTTTTATATGCCTGCGAGTCCTGCGGTGCGTTGTCATAATGATGCGGAGGTGGACAAAAAAGCGTGGACTCTAACTTTGTCTGTTTCTGAGGCATCGCCAAACGCCGTGCAACCAAACAAGTAAAAGCCCACGTGATACACGTGAGCATTAACTTCTACTCTTGGTTGCTTCTTAGAATTGGCGATTTTCAGAAACAAGAATAAAGCTAACGCTTTTATTTAAAGTTTAGATATGTCCTTTTTAAGATGTCTATTTCATTGGCAGATTTGATTTTATTGTTTCCCGCAAAGGTAATATATTTTTGTGAATCCGCAAATTCATGATAGGTGCTCTCGGTGGTAATATGAGGTGTCAGGCGTCGTCGCGGATTATGTGGAGGTGGCGGGTGGCGCGTGTCACGGCGGTGTAGAGCCAGCGGTAGAAGTCGAGGTTCTGTGCCTCGGGGGCGATTCCTGTCATGTCGATGAACACTTCGCCCCATTGGCCGCCCTGGGCTTTGTGGCAGGTGACGGAGTAGGCGTATTTGACCTGTAGGGCGTTGACGTAGGGGTCGGACTTGAGGGCGCGGAAGCGTGCGGTGTCCGATGTCTCGGGTTTGAAAATCTCGGGGTCGGAGTAACGTTGACGGTGTAGTTCGGCAAATTCGGCCATAGGTAGCGTAGGAGTGTCTGACGCGAGTGTGTCGAGGATGATTTTGCAGTCAAGTTCAATGTCACGGTCGGGCAGGTGCAGCCTGACATCGGCAAACCGATGACCGTAACGGGTCTCGGTGCAGTAGACCTTCTCGACCAGGGCGATATCGCCGTTGGCGATGAAATCGAGTTCCTTGACACCTGAGCTCCAGGAATAGTTGTTTTTAGCTACAAGCAATCGTTCACCATGGTCGAGTTCCACGTCGCGGTCGAGAATCATGGTGCGTACACCTTGGTTGAACGATGCCGCGCGACGGTTGGAACGTGTGATGATTATGGTGTCGTCTATGCCGCTTCGGGCGTAGGCATCAGAAACGGCATCGGCGATGTCGGCGGGGGCGACGAGCGAGATGTCGTCGAAGCCGTTTATATGGATTTTGGCTTCGGGTAACGGGTCAAGCAGCATTGCACGGCGTAACCATGTGGCGTTGCGCAGTATGCCGGAACGGGCGTTCTGACGTACTGTGTCGGTGAGTACGGCGCGGGATACCCGCAGATTGTATTTTTTCAGTGTGGCGACATCCATCGCGGGCGACTTGTCGCTCCCGACGGGGGGGAGTTGAGCTGTGTCGCCGAGCATGATGAGGCGGCATCCTGTACCGGAAAAAACATATTGTAGTAGGTCGTCAAGCAGATTGGTGCATGATGTGGTGTCCTCGTTGCCTATCATCGACGCCTCGTCCACGATGAAAACGGCGTTGGAAAGATTATTGATGTTGATGCTGGTGGTCTCGCCCGACAGGGTGGTGCGGTAGATACGGCGGTGAATTGTCGATGCGGGATGTCCCGCGAATGCTCCGAACACTTTGGCGGCGCGTCCGGTTGGCGCGAGCAAGACAACTGGGACGCGGAATGCTTTCAATGCTTTGACCAATGCGCCGGTGAGGGATGATTTGCCCGTGCCGGCATATCCGTTGACAAGGAAAACCGAATCGTCCGGGAGGGGCGATGTGCAGAACCGCGCCAATGCCCCGATGAGCAGCGATTGCTGTTCGTTGGGCGAATAGGGCAGTTGCCCAATTATTTCGGAATGGAGTCGGTCGGTTGTCATTTGGTTTATATAAAAGCAAACAGTGGCTTTTTTGTGCTTAGTGTGAAATCGTAGGGACGCGCCAACGTGCGCGTCCTGGAATCGCATACGTTAATAAGCTGTTTGTGATGTGATGGACGCGCTCGTTGGCGCGTCCCTACGATGTTGTTATGCGAAATGTATTAATAAAAAAGAATGAGTAACGTAATCCGAAGATTAACAATTACTCATTCTCCTCTCTCCTCTGCGGTATGGACGGGACTCGAACCCGCGACCCCCTGCGTGACAGGCAGGTATTCTAACCAGCTGAACTACCACACCATTTTGTTGAGGCAATTGGCTTGTGGCTCATTTGCGAGTGCAAAGTTAATGCACGTTTTTCAATCCTGCAAATTTTTCGCAAACTTTTTTTCAAAAAGGTCGATTAAAAACAGTGAGGGTTAAATAATATTAAAAGGAGGGCTTTCCATTAGATAAAATTTACCATCTAAATGTCTTTAATACCTAAGCGATTGAAATATGATGATACTGCAAAATTGGTGTTTTGTGCAAAATCGTAGGGACGGGGCGTGTCCCCGTCCGATAAGAACAATTGATTTATAGCGATTTATGACGGCGGACACGACACATCGTGTCCCTACGATTTCAATTTTGTGAATTCTACAACACGCTAATAATCAGTGTAAAAGTAACAGTATAAACACTTATTATAAAAATTATCATGAGAAGGATAGTGTTTGTTATAGTTTGTCTTATTGCCGGGGTTATCGGATGTTATTCTCAGCAAAACAATTCGGAATGGGCCGCGATGATAGGGGCGAGGTGGAATGGAAATTCATCCGCTGATGTGTGGGGAGTCGAAGCCGGGGGTGGATATCAAAAATTCTTGTTCAAAGGTCTTTTTCTCAATCCGCAGGGATTGGTGTACCTGAATCATTGGGATGACGGGGTGAAAAAGACCACTTTAGGCGTAAATTTAAGAACTGATTTTGGTTATCGTCTCCCAACAACTGTCGGTTTTGAAGTTTTTACAGGACCAGACTTTGACGTTAATTTTAAACGTGCGACAATGGCGCACGAATATCCTGACAAGGATTATGTGAGCGGTGATAATGAGGAAGGTTCTTATCCTTATACCCCCGTTGCCATTTTGAGATGGCGACTGGGTGTAGGGGTCAACTTGGGGGCGTTCTCAATCAAGGGAGCATACGCCCTCGGTGTCAGTCACGGCATCAAAAACAGTTCGCGACAGTTGAATCTTTTTGAAGTTTCGCTGGGTTACCGTTTAGGACGGTGATTGTATGAAAGGTGATTGTATGAAATAGGTAGGAGGGTGTTGCAGAACCTGGGTAGGGTGCTGCTACTGCAGCACCGCATGTCGGGAATTATCGTTGATTCTCAACGTGTTGCGGTGTGACCATGGCCACACCTTACCTGATTCCGGGCAATTTTTCGGAGTTTTGCAACACCTTCCTCGAAGTGGTAAATTTTAAATTATTTGCAATAAAGGACGCGCACGTTGGCGCGTCCCTACGATGTTGTTTTTGAGTTTTGCAACAAACTCCGTTATTTGTAAACCGTTTCAGTCGAAGTTGATTTCGTTTGACATGCGGGGAGTGGGGTTCTGGTCGTCGATGCGGCGGTTGGATGAGCCGTTGTTGCGAATGGAATCCACCACTTTTTTGTCGCGGTTGTAGGCGGGCGATTTCTCAAGGGTCTCGGTGAGCATGTCATCATCGAGCTGGTTGGGTGCGAGGATGATGTATCGCTGGCGGTTGCCGGCCATCTCCTCGACTTTCTCGGTGCCGTATTCCTGTTTTATGCGGTCGTCATCAGGTTCGGTCTTGGGTGTGACAGGCTTGCGGTTTTCAGGTTTGGAAGTCCGTTCGCCGCCGAAGATTATGCCACGGCGTCCCCCAGGTTGCGCCCCCGATTGTATTTCTTCCTCCTCCTCGCGGATTGTGACATCGAATCCGGCGGCGAGAATAGTGATTTTGACCTTGTTCCCGAGGCTCTCGTCGAATCCTACGCCCCATATCACATCTACCCCTTTGTCGATGTCACTGACAAATTTGGTCAACTCGTTTGACTCCGACATTACAAACTCGTCCTCGGCGTCACGTGAGAAATATAGGTTGAACAGCAATTTCTTTGAACCGAGTATGTCGCGGTTTTTCAATAACGGGGAGTTCAGGGCATCCTCGATGGCCTTGGTTACACGGTGCTCTCCCTCGCCGTAGCCGGTCGAGATGATTGCTGCCCCGCCGTCGCGCAACGTGGTGTCCACGTCGTTGAAGTCAAGGTTGATGTGCCCCTCACATGTAATCAGCTCTGAAATCGAGCGAGCGGCTGTCGAAAGCGTGTCATCGGCCTTTGAGAAGGCGTTGACAAAATTGCAATCGCCGTATATTTCGTTCAGACGCTCGTTGTTGATGACGAGCAGTGCATCGACATACTTCGCCATCTCGTCGGCACCTGCCAAGGCCTTGATGATTTTTTTCTGTCCTTCAAACAGGAACGGGATTGTGACAATACCGATTGTGAGCAACCCGCGTTCCTTGGCGATACGTGCCACGACCGGTCCGGCGCCTGTGCCTGTGCCGCCACCCATTCCGGCGGTGATGAACACCATTTTGGTCTCGTCGTCAAATAACTGTGAAATCTGGTCGGCCGAGTCCTCGGCATACTGTCGCGCGATTTCAGGTTTGTTGCCGGCTCCGAGGCCCGGGCCAATCTGCAATGTCTTTGCGACCTGGGAGCGTTTGAGTGCCTGTCGGTCGGTATTGATATTGACAAACGAAACATTCTTTATGCCCTGTTTGAACATGTGGTCTACGGCGTTGTTGCCACCGCCGCCCACGCCTACGGCCTTGATTATGATTTCGTCACGGTCGTTTGAAACGAAGTCAGATGTATCTGCGATATTGTCGTTGAAATTCTTATCCATGTCTGTTCGGTGTTAAGTGCCTGGTTTTTAAACGGCTTTTAGTCAAGGTCATCGTTGTCATCGTCATCGGTCTCGGTCAATATCTGAGTGACGCGGTTTTTCATTTTGTCGATGGCACGTGTGAATATTCCGGGGCGGGAAGGTCTCCTGGGTTTCTCCCTGATTTCATCATCCTCGTCATCGATATCCATGTCATCATCCTCGTCAACCCCGAAATCGTCATCGTCGTCATTGCTGTTATCGGGTTGTGTCTCTGCTTTAGGGGTGTCATCTTCCTTGGGTATGACCGCGATTGTGCATGCCCGCATCATGGGGTCGAGTGTCGCGGCATAAAGAACCGAGATTACATCCACGGCCTCGGCGGTGTGGATGCGTGGGTCGCCTATGCGAATCATCACCACCGGCATGCCTGCGCGTACCTTCATTTTTGTGAACGCTTCAAGACGGGAGTTGAACCCGCGCAACTTTGCGCCGTTGCCCACGACTATTATCCCGGCGGGTAGCTGGCGGCCGGTGAAGCCGGCATATTTGATTTGTTCGTTGATATTGGCGATGATTTCGCCGGCGCGGGCTGTCACATAGTTGTTGATTTCAGTATAGTCGATTCCATCGGGTGTGAATGTAGTCGTATTGGCTGGGTCGGCGTTGCCTCCGGCAAGTTTCAGCTGCTCGGCGCGTTCCTCGAGATGGTTCAATGAGGTGATGTCGCGGGTGATGTTTCTTGAACCGAGGGGGAGCGTCGCGAGGTATTGCAATGCGCCGTTCTTGTAGATTGACACTGTGGTTGTTTCTGCGCCGAAGTCAACGAGCATGCAGCCTAAGCGTTTCTCGTCACTGGAAAGGACGAGGTCGGCCTGGGCGAGTTGTCGGACGATATACCCGTTCACGTTCAGGTGCAGCTTCTCGGATAGGACCTGGTTCAGGTTGCGCTTGATTTGTGAACGGCAGGTAATAAGGTTCAATGTCGCCTGGATGCTGCGCCCGTAAGTCCCCACGGGGCGAGCGACCACAGAGCGGTCTATGCGGTATTCCCTCGGAGTGACGCTGATTACGTCACGTTCGTTGTAGATAGTGCCGTAAGCCTCCTCGTTGATTTGCTCCACCATTTCCTTGGTGATTTCACGCTCAAGCGGGAGTTGCCGTTCAAACTCGGCCCGTGTCGCCATGGTCGATTTCCCGCCGACACCCACATACACCCCTGTCACACGATGTCCCGGGATGCGGGACTCGAGTCTTGAAATGATTGCCTGTATGCGGTTGGACACTTCGGCAACATTCTGTATGCAGCCGTAACGCACGCTGTCGATGAGTTGTTCCTCCTCGACGGCCTTGACCGAGAGAGTCCCCGACGAGTCAAGTTGTCCCACGGCTCCACGGAGTTTGGAGCTTCCGATTTCAAGGGCGATGATATATTTTTGTTCCATATCGTAGGTGAAGATGAATTAAGGAGTTTTCTTTTCGGGTGTGGATGATTTCTTTGGGGTCGGCGCGGTGTCGTTAGATGCCGTCGGCCTGTCGTTGACCGATGTCGGTATTTTTTTCTCCCCGTGGGCCTTGCGTCCCGGGAGTGTCTGTCCGGGGGCGACATTGTCCCCGACGAGCATGTTGTTCATGTCCAGTTCCTCGCGCTCGTCATCGGCGGTAATCAGGTTGTTGTGCAGGGCCTTCAGCCGTCGTGTGGCGACAATTTGTCCGCCCCATTTTACCGATACAGTGTCGTAGTACTGCCACCCTTTCACCGGGAAAATCTTTTTATAGAATGTTGACAGGCGTGTGAACTTGCTCTCGAAGTCGACCGGCTCGCCGATGTTTATGACATGACCGCGTATCATGGGAATGAGTATGATGTCGGTCGGGGAGTCGACTTTTATCATTGTGACAAGATTGTTCAATGTCGAGTCGGCTGTGAGGTAGTCGATTAGAGGAAGCACCGATGCAGCGGTGAACACAGTGTCGGTGTCGGGGAAGTGACCGCTGATTACCGGGACGTTGATATGATAACGTGCGTCGGCCGACATGTGTTTGCCGTCCTTGTTGATATAGTAGGATTTTCCGCCGTCAAATACCCGGGCGACCGGAATCATTGGGTCGACCTCGATTTTGACGGTGCCATCGCTCATTTTTAGGACGCGTGCACGCTCGATGCGGTCATTTTCCATGAGTCTGCGCTCGATTTCGTCGGTGTTGATGTCGGCTATGCGTGAGCGCATGGCGTTGTCGTAGACTGAACCGAGGTCACGTTTTATTTCATCGGAGGTCACGAAGCGGCGAGACAGCGAGTCGTTGACTTCGATGACGATGCCGCGGCATTTTTCGTTGGCGCTTACGCGCCCGGTCATGACGAGTGCGGTCACCAGATAGGCGACCAGGGCCAGGGACATGAACGCCCTGATATATCGGTGCACTCGCGATGTTTTTTTCATTACTCTATAGAGTGTTGCGTCTGCGGGACTGTTCGACAATCTGTGGCAGACAGTCACAGATGTCACCGGCCCCGGCAGTCAACAGGATGTCAAAGTTACGATTTTTCAATGTTTCGGTCAAGTTTTCTTTTGAAATCAGCACTTTATTGTCGTGTTTTATGCCATCCAGGATGATTTGGGACGTGACTCCGGCGATGGGGAGCTCACGTGCCGGATATATGTCGAGGAGTATAACCTCGTCGGCCTCTGACAGGACATCCGCGAAATCTTTCGCGAAATCACGGGTGCGTGTGTAAAGGTGTGGTTGGAAAGCCACGGTGAATTTGCGACCGGGATAGAGGGACTTGACTGAGCGTATCGATGCGCGAAGTTCATCGGGATGGTGGGCGTAGTCATCGATAATCGCGCGGTCTTTCTCCTTGAGATGGAACTCAAACCGACGTTTGGGGCCTCGGAACGATGCCATGGCCTGACGCAATGACTTCTCGTCGAGTGTCCCGGTGCACCACACGGCTGCAATTGCCGCGATTGCGTTGTCAATGTTGATTTCGACCGGGACACCAAGCTCGATGTCCTTGATTAGTCCCGACGGAGTGACGGCGTCAAATATTATCGACCCGTCTTCATGGCGAATGTCGCGTGCATGGAAGTTGCCGCTGTCGCGTGAGTAGGTGAATACTTTGACACCATCAGCGGGACGCGGCTTTAGTTTCAACCCCTCGTGCACCACAAGGAATCCGTCAGGGACGATTAACTCGGTGAAGTGGGCGAAACTTTCGAGGTAGTTCTCCTCGGTGCCGTATATGTCGAGATGGTCGGGGTCGGTGGCCGTGATTACGGCGATATATGGTCTCAGATGGTGGAACGAGCGGTCATATTCATCGGCCTCTATGACTGTATAGGGCGATGTCCCGCTAAGCAGCAGATTGCTGTCATAGTTGCGCAGGATGCCGCCGAGGAATGCGTTGCATCCTGTAGGGGAGCAGTGCATGATGTGGGCGGCCATCGATGATGTCGTTGTCTTTCCGTGGGTCCCGGCGAAGCATATCCCGCGAGAGTTGCGCGTAATCAGTCCGAGCACCTGGGCGCGTTTGTGGATTTCAAAACCTCCCGCCATGAAATACTGCAATATTGAGTTGTCGGTTGACACGGCCGGCGTGTAGACAACCAGTGTCGATTCCGGGTCACGGAATGTTTCAGGGATATTGTGGGAGTCATCGGTATAGGTGATGGCGATGCCCTCGTTCTCAAGGGCGCGGGTCAGGTCGGTGGCGGTACGGTCATATCCGGCGACGTTGCATCCCTTGGAGCGGAAATAGCGTTCGAGGGCGGCCATGCCGATTCCTCCCGCTCCTACGAAATATATGTTGTCCTTACCGTTCATTTTTTCCTTCAAGTATTCTGAATACATGTTCAACTATTTTTTCATCGGAATCACGGTGGGCCATCCGCAAGATGTTGGCCGATAATTCATCGCGACGTTGGCTGTCATCAAGCAGTCTCTTGATTTCACCGGCCAACGATGCCTGTGCGTCGCAATCAAGAATCATGACGGCTGCGTCACGGTTGACGAGTGCCTGGGCGTTCTTGCGTTGGTGGTCCTCGGCCACATTGGGGGAGGGTATGAGGATTGTCGGCTTTCCGAGCAGTTGGAGTTCGGCGATTGTGCCCGCGCCCGCACGAGAGACGACAAGGTCGGCGGCGCGATAGGCTACGGCCATGTCGGCTATAAATGGTGTGGCCGTCACGTTGTCACGGTCCTTGGCTACTTCGGCGCAATGGTCGGCGTAGAGTTTGCCTGTCTGCCAGAGGAGGTTTGCACCGCATTCGTCTATGGTGTCGAGTGATGCCTCGACGCTTCGGTTGACAGTGCGTGCGCCAAGGCTGCCTCCGACAACGAGTACAAGCGGTTTGGTCTCGTCAAAGCCGAGAGCCTTCTTTGCCTCCTCCCGGGTCATTGAACATGACAAGAGTTCTTTTCTTACCGGGTTGCCTGTGACGCTGATTGCCTCGGCGGGGAAGAAACGTTCCATGCCGTCGTAGGCGACGCATATCGCCCTGGCTTTCTTGGCGAGCAGTTTGTTGGTGACCCCGGCGTAGGAATTTTGTTCCTGGAGGAGTGTCGGGATGCCTTTTTTCTGCGCCTCTTTTAGCATAGGGCCGCTCGCATACCCTCCCACGCCTATGGCGATATCGGGTTTGAAGTCACGTAACACGCCACGGGCGATGCGCATGCTTCGGAACAGTTTCAGCAATACGCCGAAATTGCGCCATATCCGGCGACGGTCAAATCCCGCCACGGGGAGTCCGACGATTTCATATCCGGCAGCGGGGACGCGCTCCATTTCCATGCGGTTTTCCGCGCCGACAAAAAGTATTTTGATTTCAGGGTCGCGACGGCGTAATGCGTTTGCGATTGACAGTGCGGGGAATATGTGTCCCCCCGTGCCTCCGCCGCTGACGAGTATGTGATATGACTTTTTTCCTGACATATTATTTTACAATTGAGTGGGGTTCTCGGCCTGCATCTGTTCAGGCAGAGAGTTTATTTCTTCCTTGATGAGGGCGCGTTTATCGGTGTGACGGACGGCGTAACGGCTCACGCTGAGCATTATGCCGAAAGCGATTGAGGTGATGAGGATTGAGGTACCCCCCTTTGAAATCAGGGGCAACGGTTGGCCTGACACCGGGAACACCCCGGTGACAATCGCCATGTGGAACAGGGCCTGGAACACTATCATGACGGCCATTCCGATGACAAGTAACGCCGGATAGGCCCTTGAACACCGAGATGCGATACCACTTGCCCTGGCGAGCAGCCACAGATAGAGAATCAACACCACGATTCCCCCCACAAGTCCCGTGTCTTCGATTATAATCGAGAATATATAATCAGAGAATGCGAGCGGGAGACGCGCGGTCTCGCGCGAGTTCCCCGGAAAAACACCGAACACGCCACCGTTGGCCTGTGCCATGTAGGCGTACATCTCCTGACGGTTCTTGGCATCGATTTCCTGTTCATACTTTGGTGTCGGGTCTTTGAAGCGTTCTATACGTGCCGCCCATGTGTCATGACGGCCATCCCCGTCCGATGGCTTGAACACCATGTATCCACCTGCAAAAATCATATAGATGCCCACGACCGCGAGGAATTTGGAGAACTTGACACCGCCTATAAGCATCATTGACAATGATATGGCCATGAGCAACAGGGTGTTGGTCAGTCCTTGCTTTATAAGCAGCGAGCCGAACAGCATGATTGCGATTGCCGAGATGATGATTCCGCGGTCCTCGACACCTATGGCCTTGCGTTTCTGTGTGCGTGACATGACCCATGCCACGACGAGGACTGACGCGAGCTTGATGAACTCGGCGGGTTGAATCGCGATACCTATCGTGACACTGCGGCGTGCGCCGTTTATTATTTCGCCCTTGAACATGACATACACCATCAGCGCGACACTGACGAAGGAGAACAACAGAGTCCAGCCGATGAACTTGCGATAGTGCATCCGGGAGATAATCCACATGATGCCGAAGCCGCCGAGCAGCATCGCGACATGTCGCACGATAGGCCCGAATACACCTATCGATGACGATGCCACCTCACGCGATGATGCGCTGTAAAGTTCGACAACCGAGATGAGGCAGAGTGCGAGATATATTCCCCAAATGTGTTTGTCGCCGTGGCCGGTCATAGGGATGTCGGTGGCACGGGCTGATGTGGTGTCACTGAGTTGTTGAGGTTCAAGCGAGGGTGTGATTTCTTGCATTGATATAAAGGGAGTTGAGAGGTTATTTGTTCGGGATGATTGATTTTACGGCGTTTTTAAACTTGGTTCCACGGTCCTCGTAACTGTTGAACAGGTCGAAACTTGCACAGCACGGCGACAGCAGCACCGTGTCGCCGTCGGTAGACTGTTCGCGACATGCCGCGATTGCGTCCTCAAGGGAGTGTGTCGAGATAACCGTGACACCGTTTTCTTTATTGAAATAGTTGACAATCTTGTCGTTATCCTTACCCATGGCAACGATGACCTTGACTTTGTCTTTGACGAGAGGGAGGATTTCGGAGTAGTCGTTTCCCTTGTCCTTCCCTCCGAGAATGAGTATGGTGGGGGTTGTCATGCTTTCAAGGGCATACCAGCAAGAGTTGACGTTGGTGGCCTTGGAGTCGTTGACCCAGCGCACTCCGTCAACGGTGGCGACATATTCGAGGCGATGCTCCACGCCCTCGAAATTCTCAAGGGCGCGACGTATATCCTCTTTCCTGATGTCGAGGAGACAAGCCGACAGTCCGGCTGCCATTGAGTTGTAAAGGTTATGCAGGCCGTTGAGTGACAGCTGTGCCACAGGGACTTTGAGCGAGTCTTCATCGGTGTCAAAGACAATCTCGGCCTCGTCATCGACGTAGGCGCGACAGCCGTTCTCATCGTGTTCGGCGAACGGGAACATGCGTGCCTCGGTCGAGACTTGGCGGAGTTGAGACTGTATCACCGGGTCGTCTTGCCAGAAAATGAATGCGTCCTCAGGTGTCAGGTTGCGCAGGATGCGGAACTTGGCGTTGATATAGTTTTGCATCTTGTACTCATATCGGTCGAGATGGTCGGGTGTTATATTGAGAATCACGGCTATGTTGGCTCTGAAGTCATACATGTTCTCCAATTGGAAACTCGACAGCTCGATGACATAGACATCATGGTGTTCACGTGCGACCTGCAACGCGAGACTGCGGCCCACGTTCCCGGCGAGTCCTACGTTGATTCCCGCGTCACGAAGTATGTGGTAGGTGAGCAGTGTGGTCGTTGTCTTGCCGTTGGAGCCGGTGATACACACCATTTTGGCATCGGTGTAACGCCCTGCAAGTTCAATTTCGGAGATGACAGGGATGCCTTTGGCTGAAATCGCTTCCATTACAGGGGTTGTCGGTGCGATACCGGGACTTTTCACGACCTCATCGGCGAGGAGAATGCGTTCCATCGTGTGTCCGCCTTCTTCCCATTCGATGCCTTCGCTGTCAAGCATCTCACGGTAATGTGGCGCGATTTTGCCGAAGTCTGACAGAAATACGTCCATTCCCTTGACTTTGCCGAGGATTGCGGCTCCTACGCCGCTTTCTCCCCCGCCTAACACTACAAGTCTCTTGGGTGCGCTCATTGTCTTGTTATTATCTTATTTTTAGGGTTACAAAAGTTATAACGGCAAGAAAAATGCCGATAATCCAGAAACGGGTCACAATCTTGGATTCGGGAATGGGGTTTATAGGCCCTTGCAGCAATGCATCGATTCCCGCGTTGCCCGGTTTCTGGAAATGGTGGTGTAGGGGGGTCATCTTGAATATGCGTTTACCCGTACCCGTGCGTTGTTTTGTGATTTTGAAATAGGCCACCTGAACCATCACTGACAAATCTTCGACAAAGAAGATTGCGCAAAGTATTGGTATCAGCAATTCCTTGTGAATCAATATGGCGAACACGGCGATTATACCGCCGATTGTCAGCGAGCCGGTGTCGCCCATGAATACCTGGGCGGGGAAAGCGTTGTACCACAGGAATCCTACCAGCGCGCCGATGAATGCCGACATGAACACCACGAGTTCCGAACTGTCGGGGATGTACATTATGTTGAGGTAGGACGAGTAAATTATATTGCCGCCGAGATAGGCCATGATTGCAAGGGCGACGCATATTATGGCCGATGTCCCCGTACACAGGCCGTCGAGACCGTCGGTGAGGTTGGCCCCGTTGGATGTCGCGGTGATTACAAAGATTGTGACGAGGATGAAGACAATCCAGCCTCCGAGTTGCGCGTTGTCACCGAGCCATCCGGTGAGATAGGCGTAGTCAAAGTTGTTGTTCTTGACAAACGGTATTGTGGTCTGCGTCGATTTGACATTCTCGGGAGTGTAGGTAACGGTCATCTCCTGGTTATCGGCGTTCACGTTTACCATCTCGATGTTTTCACGAATCACGATGTCGGGACTGAACCACATCGTCAGTCCTACAATCAATCCGAGTCCCACCTGGCCGATAATCTTGAACTTCCCTTTCATGCCCTCCTTGTTGCGTCGCGCCACCTTGATATAGTCGTCAAGGAAGCCGAGTGTGCCGAGCCACAAGGTCGATACAATCATGAGAATCATATAGACGTTTGTAAGGTCGCCAAGCAGGAGGCAGGGGATAAGAATCGAGATGATGATTATTACACCGCCCATTGTGGGTGTGCCGGTCTTGCCCATCTGTCCCTCGAGACCGAGGTCACGGATGATTTCGCCTACCTGCATCAACTGCAGACGGTCGATTATTTTGCGTCCGAACACGAGCGCGATGAACAGGGACAACATCAGTGCGGCCCCTGAACGGAACGTGATGTAGGTCATCAGTCTCGCCCCGGGGAAATCGGTTTGCTGTAGTAGTTCAAACAGATAGTATAACATCTCTTATCGTTGAATCATTAGGTTGTTACTTGAATAGGTTAATGAGTTCCTCGCGGTCATCAAAGTGATGTTTCACACCCTTGATTTCCTGATAGTTTTCGTGGCCTTTACCGGCTATCAGAACGACATCGCCGGGCATCGCGAGCATACAGGCCGTCTTGATGGCCTCGCGACGGTCGGTTATTGCGATTGTCCGGGCAAGGCTTTCTCGGTCAAGACCGGCTTTCATGTCATCTATTATTTTCTCCGGGTCTTCGTCCCTCGGATTGTCGGAGGTCAGGATGAGACGTGAACTGCGTTTGGCGGCTTCTGCGGCCATTATCGGGCGTTTCCCTTTGTCGCGGTTTCCCCCGGCACCGGTCACGGTTATCACCGCACCTGTGCCGCAGATTGTATCGTTGATTGTGTCGAGCACATTGACGAGGGCATCGGGCGTGTGGGCATAGTCGACGATGGCTGTGAATCCACGCGGGGAGCGGAACGTCTGGAATCGTCCGGCGACCGGGACAAGACGGCTTATCGCCACGGGTATCGCTTCACTGTCCAGACCCAGGAGGTTGGCCGCGCCGAATACCGCTGTCAGGTTGGCCGCGTTGAAACGGCCGGTGAACATAGTCTCGACTTCGCGGCCGTTAAACGACATCAACATCCCGTCGAGACGGTTCTCGATGACTTTTCCACGGAAATCGGCCTCTCCTCTCAAGGAATATCCATAGACCCGGGCACGTGTGTTCTGCACCATGACGCGACCGTTGCGGTCATCATCGTTTACCAATGCAAACGCAGTGCGTGGCAGGTTGTCAAAGAATGATTTCTTTGCGGCGAGATAGGCATCGACTGTCTTGTGGTAATCAAGATGGTCACGAGTGAGGTTGGTGAACACCGCGCCGGTGAAATGCAATCCGGCGATGCGGTGCTGTGCCGCGGAGTGGGAACTGACCTCCATGAATGCGTATTCACATCCGGCCTCGACCATTTCGGACAACAACCTGTTCAGTGTCATTGGGTCGGGGGTGGTGTGGTCGGCCTCGACCGTTCGATTCTCGATTTTATTGCAGACGGTTGAAATCAGTCCGGCCTTATATCCTAAGAGTCTTACAAGTTCATAGAGCAGTGTGGCGCACGTCGTTTTCCCGTTTGTGCCGGTGACCCCCACAAGGCGAAGCCGTGATGACGGGTTGTCGTACCACTGGGATGCAAGATAGCCGAGGGCGACAGCCGAATTGCTGACCTTTATATATGTGACAGCCGATTCAAAACGTTCGGGGAACTCCTCGCACACCACCGCCGTTGCGCCTGACTCGACGGCCTGGGGAATGAATCGATGGCTGTCGATGTTGACACCGCGAAGCGCGACGAACATCGCGCCCGGCCTGATAGCCCTTGAATCGGCAGTCAGGGATGTGATATCTTTATTGCCGTCCCCGATTATCTCTTCAATCGCGAGAGGTGAAACCAATATGTTCAGTTTGTGGCTCATTGCAAAATCATTTTAGTTGGAAAGAGAGAGTGTCACCGTGGTTCCTCGCCGTGCCGCCGTGCCTGCCGGGACACTCTGGTGGCAGACGAAGCCTGAACCCGAGAACGACACATTATATCCTTTTCCCTCAAGCATTGCCACCGCGTCACGCAGTCCGTACCCAGTTACATCGGGGACTCCCGAGGTGGTGTGTCTGGGTTGTCGCATGACCTTTGTAGCGGGTAAACGGAATTCGTCACGCAGTTGGTCGTGGCGTGACGGAGATGATGTCGCATACAATGTAGGGCGGGAAGGGGAGGTTGCGGTCTCGGCAAATTCAGAGGTGTTGTTGAGCATCCCACGTGAGAATAGTTTCAACGCGATATTGCGGAGAACCTGGCCGCTTGTGCTTGCCGCACCGAAGACATTCTGACGTGGGTGGCATGTCAGGACGATGCAGGAGTACAAAGGTTTGTCGGCGGGAAAGAATCCGCAGAACGCCAGTCGTTTCCGGCTGGTGTTATATTGGCCCGTGTCATGGTCTATCATGTAGCATGTACCGGTCTTACCCGCGATTTCGACAAGGTCGTTTCGGAGCAGTTTACCCGTGCCGCGCTGTCCCCAAACAACGTTGCGCAGCATGCCTCGCAGTTTGGCCGCGTTTGTCTCGGAGCACACGCGGTCGCGTATATATGTGACGGGTAGCACCGAGTCGACGCCCTCACCTATGAGTTCGCTGACAAGGCGAGGCCTGACATATCGGCCACCGTTGGCGATGGCGTTGTAAATGGCGAGTGTCGATAGTGGCGGTATTTCGGTGGCGTAACCGTAACACATACGTGACAGGGCGATGCGTCCCCCGTTGTTGGACGGGACAGAGTCGATGCGTGGCACGCGTTCGCCCGCGATGCCGGTGTGCATCGGTTCAAGGAATCCGATTTGCTTCAGGCGCGAATAGAATGCACCCGGGTTGGAATCATATTTGCGAGTGATGATGCGCGACATGCCTATGTTGGAAGAACGCTCTATTACATCGTTCACTGTCATTGACTCCGCCCCGTGGGCGTCGGTGATGGGGCGTCCTCCGGCGTAGGCCCATTTGAAGCCTGTCGTTATGACTTGGTTGACATCGTTGACGATGCCGTCCTCGAGAGCAATCATCATCGACAGGGTCTTTACCACCGAGCCGGGTTCAAATCCTTGGACGGCACGGTTCTGGCCTTCGATATAGCCGTTTCCGTGTGGATTTTTCTCAAGGTTGGAGATGGCCTTTATATCACCGGTGGCGACCTCCATCAGCACGGCCACACCCCAGTCGGCGTCACAGAACTCGAGGATGTCGTTCAACTCGTTCTCGACGATGTCCTGCATGTTGATGTCGATTGTCGTCTTGATGTCATATCCCGGGGTGGCCGGTATGTCAGTCCAGTTTACAATGCCTTTGGTCAGCGGGATTTTCTTGGCATATCCCGGTTTACCGTAAAGGAGTGAGTCAAGGGCCATTTCAAGGCCGGAACGACCGCGCACCTCGCGGCTCTCGCGTGTCGCGCTGACCCCGCCGATGCTTCGCCTGGCCATGTCGCCGTAGGGATTTACGCGTCTCATGTAGTCCTCGATGACGAGTCCGTTGCGGTTTCGGTTCTTGATTTTGAAGAACGGAAAGGTGCGCAACAACTGTACATCGGCATAGCTTATATTGCCGATAAGTTTGTAGGCGCGTGGACGCAGGGTGTCTGCTTTTTCAAGCGGGGCGAGCAGATGTTTTTTCCATTCCTTGCTTGAACGGACGGGGAAATGCAACGCAAGGCTGTCGGCGATGGAGTCGATTGCTGCACGGTATCGTTTTTCCATGAAACGTTCGCTGCGGAAATCCATCCTCACGGTATAAAACCGTAGGTTGGTTGCAAGAATCGAGCCGTCATCGGCAAGGATATTTCCACGTTCGGGCAATATCACCTCCACGCGTGACAGTTCCTTCATCGCCTTTTCATTCCATTCTTCGGCCGATAGGACGGTTGTGTCGATGAGTTTGGCGACGATGGCTACAGAGAACCCCAGGATGAAAAGGATAATCAATCCGTAGCGGAAGAGGATGTGTTTACGGTTGTCTTTTTTCATTTTTCGGTCTTGATTATGAACGGAGGGCGTTCCTGTACCTGAAGATTGAGTTTTAACGAATCGACAAGATGGTGCATCGATGACTCACGTGTGCGGCTCATGTAACGGCTGCGCACCCTGACGCGCTCGGTTTTTACGACCTCAAGCTCATGGTTGAGGCGGCGTATCTCCTCCATCTTTGTCTGGCAGTTGTATTTGTTGGTGATGTAGACCAGTATCACGACGATAGTGGCAAGAATCCACAGCCAGTTGCGGGCGAAGAAATCGCTCGAAATCATCTGTCCGCGGAGGAAGCGTACAATCGGGTTGGGACGGTGTGTCGCGGTCGGTTCCTGTTCTTTTGATGCCATTGCGTGATGACTTTGGTGTGATTGTCTATATTTTCCGGGCTATGCGTAGTTTAGCGCTGCGTGAACGGGGGTTGGCCTCGATTTCGCGTTCGTCCGGTACGATTGGTTTGGCGTTGATGAGTTTCATCGGGGACAGGGAGTGGCCGTAGAAATCTTTCTCGGCGATTCCGTCGATATTGCCTGTTTTCATGAAATTTTTCACCATACGGTCCTCGATGGAGTGGTAAGTTATCACGACTAAGCGTCCGCCCGGTCGCAACACTTTCAGTGATTGTTCAAGTAACCGGCGTAGTGCCTCTGTCTCGTCGTTGACCTCCATGCGCAGAGCCTGGAACACCTGGGCCATCTCTTTTTTCTCCTGTCGGGGGTTGATTAACGGTCTTACGGTGGCGAGAAGCTGTTCGACAGTGTCCACCGGTGTTGTCTCGCGAACCTTGACGACGGCACGTGCAATGCGTCCGGCCTGTTTCAGGTCGCCGTAAAGGCGGAAAATGCGGGTGAGTTGTTCCTCGGTGTAATTGGCTAAAATCCAGGCTGCCGAGCGTGTTGCGCGACGGTTCATCCTCATGTCGAGGATGCCGTTCCAACGAAATGAGAAGCCGCGTTCGGCATCGTCAAAGTGGTGGAATGACACGCCGAGGTCGGCAAGGATGCCGTCAACCTCTGTGACGCCGTAATATCGCATGAAATTGGAGAGATAACGGAAGTTGGAATGTACAATCGTAAACCGTTCGTCGGAGAATGCGCGGTTGACCGCGTCCTCGTCCTGGTCGAAACCATATAGATGCCCCCGGGTCTCAAGATGTTCTACAATCGCGCGGGAATGGCCTCCGCCCCCGAATGTGGCATCGACATAGATGCCGTCCGGGCGTATGTCAAGGCCCTCGATTGCGGGGGTCAGCAGGGCGGGGATATGATAGGTTTCAGCCATGGGGATAAGTGATTGTAATTTCGCTGTAAAGTTACTAAAAAACCACGGGAAATTTACAATATCAAACACCCAAATTTTCACCTAAATTAATAGAAAGTTACTAACATTAGGTTAAACGGCTGATTGACAGGTGTGTTTGTTGTTTGCAAACGTAAACTACAATGAGCGGCGATAGCATCGGCGACGACGGTGTTGTCGCCGCTCAAAATATTGCCATTGCAGCTGTACGGCAGCGTTATCCTCCAGTTCAAGATTAGACTCGGCATACTTGTATCCGTTTTTCACATAAACAGGTATCAGTTTGGAGAATAACAAGGCGTTTACACCCCGGCTTTGGTACTCCGGCTTGACGGCCACGAGCATAAGGTCGACAATGTCGTTACGGCCTTTGATTGCGCGTAGTATGTGATACCATCCTAATGGGAACAGGCACCCTTTGCTACGTTGCAAGGCCTTTGAAAATGAAGGAATTGAAATGCCGAGGCCAACCAGCTGATTATCAGCATCGACAATCAGACATACACAATCGAGTCTTAGGATGCCGAGGTACATGTCGATGTAATGGTTGATTTGTCTTTCGGTGAGCGGCGTGTATCCGTATAACCCATCGTATGCCTCGTTTATGAGGTCGAAAATCGCCCGGCCATATTCATCTTTCAGGCGTTTACGCGAGGTATATTCGACTGTATGAAGATTGTATTTCTTCTGTACGATGTCGGCTATGCGCATGTATTTATCGGGGATTTCGCTTGGGATTGTTATGCGATACTCTACCCAGTCCACATCCTTGTCAAACCCCATTCGTTCCATTTGGTGCGGATAATATGGGTGGTTGTATATCGTCGCCATAGTGCCCAGTTCATCGAAACCATCGGTCAGCATCCCTTCGTGGTCCATGTCGGAGAATCCCATCGGGCCTATAATCGAGGTCATCCCGCGTTGTCTGCCCCAGTCGCCTGCTGCCTTGAAAAGGGCATCGACCACCTCGTTGTCATCAATGAAATCCACGAACCCGAAACGCAGGTCTTTGTTGCCTGTGCGTTCGTTGGCGACATGGTTGATTATGGCTGTTATACGCCCCACAGGCTTACCGTCCCGGTAAGCCATGAATGATTGGGCCTCGCAGAACTCAAACGCCGGGTTCTTGTCGGGGGTTAATGTGTCCACCTCGTCAAATATTAACGGGGGGACGAAGCAATCGTTGCCTTTGTAATGGTCGATTCCGAATTTGACGTATTTCTTTAGTTCTTTCTTTGTCGGTGCGATTGGTCTAACTTCTATCATCGGAGTCTTATGGGTCGGTTATGGTGAGGGTTGTACTTGTTGCTGATGCAAGGTTGTCGGGGTGTTTGGGTGCCCACGGGGAATTGAGCCATGTCAGCAGTATTATCATCAACACGAGGAATGCAATTACAAGAAGGAGCAGACGGTTGGGTTTGCGGTTGTCCAACGCGAGCTTAAGGCTCTGGATATCCTTGTAACGTGACGCCGGATTGGGATTGGTGCATTTCTCGGCGACTTTGCGCAGATGGGCCGGTGCATCAGCTGCCGCGTCAAGTGCCTCTGTCAGGATTAGTCCGTAGTTGTATATGTCCTCGGCGGCATCGGCGGGGGTGAGATGCTCCCGTTGGTCAAAGCCGACATCGATTAGTTTCAGGTTCTCGATGTTTTGAGTGAAGATGACCCGTTCGGCTCTGACGGGATGATGTACGATATGGTTGGCCTGGATGTAGTCGAGTGCCGAGACCATCTGTGTGCACAGGCGGTCTATATGCTTGTTTGTCACACGTTTCTCGTCGATGAGTTTGCGAAGCGAATCGCCGTAGACATCATCGGTTATGATACAACGGCCAAGACCCGGCACATCCTCGAAGTCATTAATCATCACAATCGCGGGATGGGCAAGGTTATAACGGACGTCAAACTCTTTTTCAATCATATCCATGAACTTGGGGTCATCCTTCAGCTCGGGGCGCAGGGTCTTGAGCATGGTCCATTTGCCATGTTTCTTGGCTGTATACACATGATAGAACTCCTCGTCCCATTCGGGAAGATGCTCTATTTCAGTCCATTTCTGTTCGGCTGATGCTGCCGGAGGAGGGGTTTCTGACATTGTGATAATGATTGGTTTTGGTATATTAGTAAGCCTGATAGTAGAGATACCCGCCGTAGTCAAGGTCATATAGGGTCAGGATGCCACGGGAGTAGCTGTATTGATAGTTCCAAGTCTCGCCGGTGGATATGACATATATCTGTAACTGGTCGCCCCAGGTGTTCCATGTGATGCTCCATGTGTATGGTACGCCATACCGGTCGTAGGAGGAATAGTTTCCCGAGCCGTCACGGAAGAATGAAAACGAGCTTGCATCGAAGCCCGAAACATACATCTGTTCCCAGTTGCCATAGAGGGCCGGGTCGTTGTCGTAATAATAATCCTCATCGGGGTCGCATGAAGTCAATGCGGCGCACATCGCCATGAGCATGACAATGGGGACAATCAGCCTGGATTTGTTGGCGGACATTCTCATAATGATATAGTTGAAATTTTGATAATAATGACTTTATTGTACATTATATAACAAAATTGCAGGGCAAAGTTAACGATAAATATTTAAAATTTTTGCAATGTGGCTGCAAGTGATTGTCTATTGGTGAAAATTAATTAATTTTGGAGAGTCAAAATTACGCTGAAATGACAAGGAAGTATGATTATCTGGTGATTGGTTCAGGTATCGCCGGAATGAGTTTCGCCCTGAAGGTGGCATCTAAAGGACGTGTGGCCCTGGTGTGTAAGACAACCCTTGAAGAAGCCAATACCGCGCTCGCCCAGGGTGGGGTGGCTTCGGTGACAAATCTCGAGGTGGACAATTTCGAGAAGCACATCGAGGACACGATGGTTGCCGGAGACTGGCTAAGCGACCCGGTGGCCGTGAGAAAAGTGGTGACCGAGGCTCCGTCGCAGATTCAGGCGTTAATCGGCTGGGGCGTTGATTTCGACCGTAACGCTAATGGCGATTTTGACCTTCACCGTGAGGGAGGTCACTCGGAGTTCCGCATCCTGCATCATGCTGACAACACCGGGTTCGAGATTCAGGAGAGCCTGATTAAGGCTGTCCGTTCCAATCCTGATATTGATATATATGAGAACCGGTTCGCCATCGAAATCATCACGCAGCACCACTTGGGTAAAATTGTGACCCGTCGCACCCCCGATATCACATGTTACGGGGCCTATATACTTGACACCGCCACGGGGGATGTCGATACATTCCTCGCCAAGGTCACGCTCATGGCGACCGGGGGCATAGGGGCTGTATACCGCACCACCACCAATCCTCTTGTAGCCACGGGTGACGGCATTGCGATGGTGTACCGCGCCAAGGGCACCGTGCGCGACATGGAGTTCATCCAATTCCACCCCACGGCCCTGTTTCATCCCGGCGACCGACCGTCGTTCCTCATTACCGAGGCGATGCGCGGATATGGTGCGGTGTTGCGCAACCTCAAGGGCGAGGAATTCATGCACAAGTATGACCCGCGTCTGTCGCTTGCGCCACGTGACATAGTCGCCCGCGCAATCGACAGCGAGATGAAACTGCATGGCGACGACCATGTCTACCTCGATGTCACACACAAAGACCCGGAGGAGACCAAGCGTCATTTCCCCAACATTTACGCCAAGTGTCTGTCGCTCGGAATCGACATAACTAAGGATTATATCCCTGTCGCCCCGGCAGCCCACTATCTGTGTGGCGGTATCAAGGTCGACACCAACGCCGAGTCGTCAATCAAGCGGCTGTATGCCGTCGGCGAATGCTCTTGCACAGGTCTTCATGGTGGTAACCGTCTTGCATCAAATTCACTGATTGAAGCTGTGGTCTACGCCGAGGCGGCCGCACGGCATGCGGTGGAGAATGTGAGCCATTATGATTTCCGCACCGATGTCCCTGAATGGAATGACGAAGGTACGAGCCATCCTGAGGAGATGGTGCTTATAACACAGAGTATCAAGGAGGTGAACCAAATTATGAATGCCTATGTTGGTATTGTACGCAGCAATCTGCGTCTCGACCGGGCATGGAATCGCCTCGATATCCTGTATGAGGAAACGGAACGGCTTTTCAAGCGTTCCAAGGCGTCGCGTGAAATATGCGAACTTCGCAACATAATCAATGTCGGTTATCTCATCATGCGTCAAGCCAAGGAGCGTAAGGAGTCCCGCGGGTTGCACTATACCGTCGATTATCCGCCTGTGAAAAAGAGTGTATAGGCTGTAGTCACAGGGCAATATTGGCGCGTGTGACGCGTTGATACATATATAATTACGGCTATGAAAACTCTCTTTGCCATATTGTCGTCTGCCATTCTGTCTGTTATGTTGCCATTACGGGTGACCGCGCAGGATGCGCCCGAACCACGGCCCGGAGACGAGGTGAAGAAGTTTGTCAGGGGATATTATATGACCGAAATCGACGGCGATTCCGTGCCGATGATAGTGTTGGACCAGATAACGGTCTATCCCCCTATGATATTCAAGAACAAGAAGGAGGAGGAATTTTATTGGAGGACTGTCCGTGACGTGCGCAAGGCGTTGCCATACGCCAAACTGATATGCGAGACGTTGACTGAGACATACGAATACATCGAGACCCTTCCCACCAAGAAAGAGCGTGAGGAACATCTCAAACGCATGGAGAGTGCGGTGTTCGAGCAATACAAGCCACAGCTCAAGCGGTTCACCAAGAGTCAGGCGCAGATGCTTGTCAAACTCATCAACCGCGAGACCAACCAATCGAGTTACAACATCCTCAAGGCGTTTCTTGGCTCGTTCCGTGCCGGATTTTGGCAGACGTTCGGGCGGCTTTTTGGTGTGAACCTCCGTACCAGTTACCGTCCCGACAAGAACCGTGTGGACGCAATCATCGAGCGCGTCGCCGTTCTCGTCGAGCAAGGCCAACTGTGACAGCCGGGCCACGCTCCAAAGCTGTTCACTTAAGAGCGTTTGATGAATTGCATGGAATTGGTAGCGGTGCGGCCATGGCTGCACCGCCGATTGTGTCATTGCTGATTTTAATGCATTGCGGTTCAGCCATGGCTGAACCCTACCTTAAACATCGCCTTTAGGGGGTCATTTATACAATATGAAAACCCTTAAGTGAACAGCATTGGGACGCGCACGTTGGCGCGTCCCTACGATTTCGTCTGCTTTTACCGTTTTCGGCGGGCGAGGGCGATGCCACCGACGATGAGGAGGGCGGCCACGCCACCACCGGCAATCAGCAGGGTGTTGTCGCCGGTGGTTGATGCGTGTGGTTGTGCCGGGGTTGCTTGGGCAGGGG
Source organism: uncultured Muribaculaceae bacterium (assembly GCA_947628305.1). Taxonomy (GTDB): domain Bacteria; phylum Bacteroidota; class Bacteroidia; order Bacteroidales; family Muribaculaceae; genus HGM05190. The sequence continues at coordinate 199,711 of CANQZG010000004.1, forward strand.
CGATTGTGTCGGTAGGCAGTGTCTCGACAGGAGGTGCGGGAAGCGGTTCGGGCGTGTTGTATTCGATTTTGAAGAAGTTGACGGAGTTGCCGCCTCCGGCGTTTTTGCGTCCCTGGGATGTGGTCGCAATCATTGTGCCGTCGGGCGAGATGTCGAGGCCGACGGGATAGGAGTCCACCGCGATTTTGCCTATGACGCGCATTGACCGTGAGTCAACTATATATAGATGCGACGCGGTGTTACAGGCGACGAATATGAACCGTCCAGACGGGGAGACTTTCAGTGTCCTTGCACCTCCGCCGACCTTGCATGTCCTGATTCCGTTGACGTTGAACTGTCGCGAGGTGTCGCGTTGTCCTGTGATTGCGTCCACCACATTCTTGACAGGGAGTGTCATAACTTCCCCTGCCGAGTTGCGGCTGAAATATAACATGTCACCGTTGAGGGTGATGTGTCTGACCCCGTGGAGCTGCGGTAGCATACCGAGCCATTTACCTTGTTTGATGTCAATCACGGCCATCGGGCCGGCCATCCCGCTTACGAGCATGAGGGAGTCACCGGGCAGGAATACAGTCCCGCGCAGCAAGAATCCACTGCCCGAGTCACGGTTGACCGGTGTTGTCAGGCTGTAGTTCAGGTTTAGTTTGTTGCCTATGGTGACAGGTGGCAGGTGACGCCATTTTTTAGGGTCGGGGTCGGAGATGTCAATGAATCCCACGGTGTTGTTGCCCCAGTGGGTAATCGCAAGGGTGTGTCCGTCGTGAGAGACGGCGACCATTTTGGGTAGCGGGCCGGTCTCGGTCATCAGCACGATTTCATCGGTGCGGGTGTCGATGACCGCCAATGCCGACGGGTCCTGGGCGTTCAGGTCGAACGTACGGCGGTAATACGGTACAAACATATATTTCCCGTCAGGGGTCAATGCCGCTTCCACCGGTTTGCCAAGGAAAGAGCGACTTGCGCCGTCGGGATAATGCGTGAATTCATAAAACCCCGAAGGGGTGAGCCATTGTTGACCTTTGCCTGAATCAAATTTGTGCTTGATTACCTTGAGTTTCTTTAATGTCGCTGCATCGTAGACGACAGTGGCGCAACCTTCAAGCGAATTGACATATATTTTCTTGCCGTCACGGCTGAATGTCGCTGATTTGGGTGAATTGATGTCCTCGTCGTAAGTATCGCTCGACCCGTAGTGCCGACGCTGGTTGATGCACGTGACGGTCAGTGAACTGTCGGCAACTACTTTTTCACCGATGCGTGAATGGGTTATGGAGAGATTTTTAGCCTGGGGCCGTGGCTTCGCTCCCGCTTCTACGGGTTCGCATAACGCCGGAAGGACAGTCAGCAGAACGAAAGCCGATAATGTCGCGATTTGTTTCATTTCTCGCGTGCGCGGATTAATGGTGCATACTTTTTATAGAGACGTTTGGCAACGGCGACACCGTCCCCATCGGGCAGATAGTGGATGCGTTGGCGTGACGGAACGGTCCAGTTGTGTTCAAATTCGCTGATACTGCGGTTGAACTCTTTTTGGTTAAACTTTCGTCCGGCCTTGACATCGGCTGTCACCTGTTCGATAAAGCGTTGCCAACGGGGAGCATAGAACTGGTCATTAAGTTCGGCGTAAGCGCGGTTGGCGTAATCGAAGATACGGTTTCCGCCCCAGTAGGTGATGAGTGTGCGGGCATTTTCGTCATAATAGTCGCGCTGTGCAGGGTCATCGGTCATTGACCGTGCATCCTCAAGCCAGCGACGTAGCGAGAATGTCGGGTGGCATGCCATCAGGTCGGTCATGTCATTGAGTAATTCGCACATCTCGGCACCTTTGGCTTCAAGGGCCTTGATGTCTTTGGCCTTGTATGCGGCGTTAAAGTCATCGCGGAGGTCGGTAAAATAGTTACCGATGGCCTGTCGACCGATGTTCACTACGTCATATTCGTAGGAGTCTCGTCCCTCGCCGTCACATTCGAGCAGCAACCCCCATGCATCGGTGAGTGTCGAGTTGCGGTATTTGTACTTGTTTTTGACATAGCTGCATCCCACCCCCGTCAGGCATGGACGTGAGTTGTTGAGAGTGGCGTGACCTACGCCTGTGCGCTCAGTGTAAACACTGTCAATCAGTATCTTCCATGCTTTTTGTGCCTTCGGCGATTTCCCGGTACGGCTGTAGGCGAGTGCTTCAAAGGTGGCATCGTCGTCACGATGGCGTTCCCATGCCTTGTCAAAGACAAATTCATAAAGGTAGGGATTGACATCAAATCCCTCGAGTGTCGAGCCGATTCCTGTGAAGTTCTTGCCTCCCTCCTTTGCCACCTTTTCGATGCGTCGGCTTGTTTCGCGTGGGTCGCCTTTGAGAAATGAAGTGCCTCCGAAGTTACCGAGGAAACACCAGATATAATCATGGCCGTGGAAACGCTCGGTCTTCTCCCATAACGGGATGTTGTCACAGTAATAGTCGAGCAGAATCATCTTGCCACGCGGTACGCCCGACAGATAGGCCTTGATTCGTTCGGGCGTCCAGTTTTTATCGTAATAGAAAAGCCATGTCATCTGTAACCATTTGGCCTTGGGGTCGACATCGGTCATGGATTTCATTACAGTACGCCCGATTTCACGTAGGGAATCAGGTTGCCAGGACGGCGGGGCGACCTCGTTGAAACAGTCTACGCCATAGATGTGGTCGGTCCCGTAGAGACGGGTCTGTTCCTCAAGGAACTGTCGCTGGATTTTCGTGAACAATGGGTCGTTGGCATACAGGAATGTGCATTGATATTGCGGGTCAAATTTGTTCCAGTCGCCCACGGCGTGGGTGTTGGCTTCGGGATGATATTTTTTCAGCAATGCGGGGACATGTCCTGAAAACGCCGGAAGCACCGGCTTCATGCCAAGTTCGCGTTCGCGGTTGACAATCCGGGACTGTAACGCCGCCTGTTTTTCAATCCATTCCATCGGGAGCGGGCCTTGCCATCCGTCGATGTTACACATGCGATGCCACGGCAGGTGAGCCGGGCCGGTGAAGTAGGAACGGATTTCAGTGTCGGTCATGCCCATTGATTTCCACACGTTGTACCACACGGCTTCTTGCCCGGTGATTGCGAGCGGCATGTTGATGCCGTTAAGTGCCATCCAGTCGATGAAACGCTCCCAATCGGCCCATTTCCACCACGGCATCGTGTAACCGAATGTACAGTAGTTGAGAAAGAAACGGTCGTTTACACGGGACTTCACCTTGACGGGTGACGGTACGCGGGGGAAAGAGTCGGGGATGAAGACTGCGTCATCCTTATACCATGATACGGTCGTCCCTGCGTAGTTTTTGAGATAATAGTTGAGTCCGGCGGCCATCGAGTTGGCGTTGTTGCCACCGATTTCGATTCTGTTGTCGCGGCTTTCAACGGTGAAGATGTCCTGTGCCTTCTTGTCTTTGGGGATTTCCTTGAAAATGAATTCATCGGCGCGGTCGCCTAACAGGCGGTGGGCGAGTTCCGATGCGATTTCACTTTGTGTCCTGGCGTTAATTGTCGCGATGACAAACGCCATTGTCAATAATAGATAAATGCGTTTCATGATTGGTTTTATGTTTGATTGCAGGAGGATATTGAAAGACTCGAAAATCAACATCGTAGGGACGCGTCAACGGACGCGTCTATTTGTAGATGGTTTTAGGACGCGCACGTTGGCGCGTCCCTACAATTGCTCTCTTAGACGGTGAGGATTTCTTTCTCTTTGGCGGCGAAAAGTTCGTCGATTTTTTTGAGATATTTGTCATGCAGTTTCTGTGCCGAGGTCTCCGCATCCTTTGATACATCCTCGCTCATCCCTTGCTTGACAGCTTTTTTCAGGCCGTCAATCGCATCACGGCGGGCGTTGCGTACCGACACCTTGGCCTGTTCAGCCTCGGCTTTGGATTGCTTGACGAGGGCCTTGCGTCGTTCCTCTGTCAACGGCGGGATGGATATGCGTATGATTTCGCCGTTGTTCTCGGGAGTGATGCCGAGTTCGGAGTTGATGATGGCTTTCTCGATTTCCTTGAACATCGGTTTCTCCCACGGGGTAATGGTGATTGTACGGGCATCGGGGACCGCAACATTAGCCACGTTGGAGATGGGTACTGCGCTGCCGTAGTATTCAACGCGTATTCCGTCAAGAATCTTGGGGTTTGCTTTTCCTGCGCGTATGTGGGCGAGGGACTCGTCGAGGTAAGCGACTGCGAGTTCCATTTTTTCTTCGGCCGGGCCGAGGTAGTCTTTTACGTCCATAGATATGATATTTTTGTTGTTTATAATCAATATACAGTTGTGCCGATATTCTCTCCATCGATGACCTTGGCGAGGTTTCCGGGGGTGTCCATGTCAAACACTACAATCGGTAACCCGTTCTCTTTGCAAAGGGCGGTCGCAGTGAGGTCCATAACTTTCAGCCCACGTGTATAGACCTCATCGTAGGTGATGCTGTCAAACTTTGTCGCTGTCGGGTCTTTCTCCGGGTCGGCGGTATAGATGCCGTCAACACGTGTCCCTTTGAGCATTACGTCGGCCTTGATTTCGATTCCGCGCAGCGCGCTGCCTGTGTCGGTGGTGAAGAACGGGTTTCCTGTACCTCCTGCGATGATTGCGACACAACCTTTTTCAAGGGCCTCGATTGCGACACGGTTGCTATAGTATTCCCCGATTGGATACATATTGATGGCCGTGAACACTTTTACAGGCTGTCCTATGGCTTCGAGGGCCGAGCTAAGGGCGAGCGAATTGATGACGGTCGCAAGCATACCCATTTGGTCACCCTTGACACGGTCAAAGCCTTTGGCAGCACCCTGCAGGCCACGGAATATGTTGCCGCCGCCTATCACGATTGCCACTTGCACGCCTTTTGAAGCGATTGCCATGATTTGTTCGGCATATTGTCCCAGGCGTACGGAGTCAATGCCGTATCCCTGGTCGCCCATAAGCGATTCGCCGCTTAATTTCAGAAGTATTCGGTTATATTTTGACATATTATCCTAAAGTTTTTCACAAAAATAACATCTATCGGCGAATGTCGCAAAATTTTAATTGGAATTTACGTGATGATTAGCGGGACGGTACGTTGCAGCGGGGGCATTTTGTGTGCCAGTGTTTATTGGAACGACCGCAAATGTCGCAGATATTCCCCGGACTGTTGTATCTTGCTACCCATGAAGATAGGTCTCCGCCCGAACTTTGGTTGGGGTCTATACCTGTGCCGTGACAGCGTGTGCATGTCTCCCGTTGCGTGTTTCGTGAATTTCGGCTGTTGTCGCGGTCTCTGTCCCGGCGTCCTGATGTGCCTCCGACGACCTGGCCGTCACGGTTATAGACAAGGCCGTTGACGACGTATTCCCCTCCGTTAGAGATTCCGTTGGTGTTTCCGTATTTGTCAGTGAACATGACTGTTTCCGAAATCCCTTTGCCTGAACAGGCACGACATTTGCCTTTTCCGAGGCAGTATCCGCATGTCTGTGGCTGTCCTGCAAGATACCCGTAACGAGAGACGGTATAGCCATTACCTCCACATATCCCGCACACTCCGCTTCCATGGCATATTATACACTGTGTCTTGGTGTGCGACCTGAGTGACCCGTCGGCATATCGCGTATATTCGGTTGTCATGTTTCCGGCGGTTGATGTCCAGGTCTTTACAATGTTACTTCCTTGGTTTCGGCTGTTGGAATTATTGTTTCGTTGTGCGGAATTGTTGGTGTTACGGTTGGTGGACGATGCCGGGGTTGTCATGCTGAAGTTGTGGCGTGTCGGGGCTTTGGCGAGACGTGTGCCGTTGTAGAACAGTGAGGCTGACATTTGGAAATCGTGTTTCCCGGCCGGTGCATGTACTTCGTCGTTTGGGAGATATACGACCCAGTCGCTATAGGTGGTGTTGTCATATCCGGGTTTGATTTGGTTATTATTGGCAACCTGTCCGTCGTTGGTGCAGTATCGGTTGTTTTTGTCGCGTTGGACGGTGCCGTCTTTTTTATAGACATAGATTGATGGATTCAATGCTTTGCCTTTATATCCCGAAACCTCCATCTTGAGGTGGACGGCGATGCATTTCTGACCGTTGTGCATGACATTATGCTCCAGGCGGGTGATTTCGATGGAATTCCGTGCGCTGAGAGTGATGCACAATAGTGTAAACAGTGTTGAGAGAATGAATTTCATTGTTGTGTGTCAGAGTGTTTGTTATCAATCACAAAGATAAGTTAATTTGTGGTATATTTCAACTATTTAGAGGTTGTTTAAAAATCACTGTTAATTGGCAATCGGGTGTTTTGAGATGGATTTCGCCGGGAGTTGAAGGAGCATAGCGGGCTATGTGACTGAAACGACAGGCGAAAGACGCTCAAAAGACTCGGAAATTAAATCAGCTGCAACCAATCGACATCCTCATTTTAATCTTAAATTTTTTAATATCACATATCATCATGATGCCTCTTTTGTTAAATCGCAGTTGCCGCTCGGTCACGATGCCCGCATCGCTCCCTCATGTCAATCTGCGATTTACCTAAAAGATTCATCATTGCCAATTTAACATTGATTATTAAACATCCTCTAAATTGTCAGGAACACAATATTTTGTACTATATCCGTGAAATATCCAAGTGACACTTGAATATTTCACAAACGGGTTTTTCATGTCTTCCCGACGGCTTTGTCGGCGAGTATCGGGTGGCCGAAACGGCAGTACAGGCATTTATGGGGTTCGCAGTAGGCGCGGCGAAGCTGTATCAGTGCCTGGGTGGTGAAGGCATCCTTGACGGGGATTCCTGTGGCTGTGAACATTTCGGTCAGACGGTTCTTCTCGGGAGGTAATGCCTGGAGGATTGTCGCTGCGCGTTCAAGCAGGGGTATGTCGCCGTGGTTGATACCGTATGCGGCCATTAACGGGGCGACGGCATTGATTATCAGCGTTCTTATGGCTGATTTGCCAAGCGATGGTGTGGCGTGTTCCGTCATTGGGCCGAACGTGTAACGTGTCGCCCAATAGCCTTGGAGTTCATGTCGGAACAGGGATTCTGCATCCTCGACTGTTTCGGTGTGCACAATGTCATTAAGCATTCTGAAACCACCGTATAACATTGTGGCGAGGAACGCCATGCGTCTGTACGGCAGGTTGTGAGGGCGCATGCGAGACATTTTCCATATCATCGGGCGCGGTTGTACAAGGTCGAATTTTGTCGCCATGAATCGATAACGTGCCCTCAGTTCGCCGGCGTATAGGTCGTTCTCGGGAGCGCGGTCGAGCAGACCTCCCTGTCCCATCAATATGGCCTCGAGGTCGACGAGCGAATCGCTGTGTTTGCGTAGGATTTTGAGTGACACGGAGCGGGCTGTGCGTTCAAACGGCTCGCTGTTCAGTCCCATGCCGAGGGCGCGGGCCACGGTCACGAAACATGTCTCCTCCCAGTTTCCCGAAAGCGACCCGAGCAGAGTGTCGATGCGCTCTACCTTGTCGTGAATCCTCTCGTATGCGAGTGCGTCAAGCCAGTCGTACACTTTGAGCCGTGGGAGCGACAGGATGCGTTCGGCGCACGGCAACTGTGTAGACGAGACACCGACGAAACGGGCGTAGTCTTCCGAAAACCGCGGGTTACATTCCATCAATAGCTGCGGGATTACCTCGCCGTTGCCACGTTTTATCATCGTGTCATCGCGGTTGACGACATGCAGGATAACCGACTCGTATGCAGGGTCGCCGTCATGTCCGTGGCGATGCCAGTCGCTCGCCTTGACATGAATTTCTACGTCCCCGGCCCATACGCGCCGTCCGATTCTCACCTTAGCATTGAAAAAGTCAGGGCCTGAATCAGTGTTGAGCCGACCCGGGTCGATGATGTTGAGAGTCTCGCCGTCAACGGTTGTCAAGCCGCATGTCGGTAGCAGCCTGTGTTGCCATATATATTGCATCAATTGTTCCATGGCGGCCGGTGCGGCATTCTATCGGCGGTTGTGTTACTCGTAATGGATTGGAATCTCGCGGTCGATGCTGTGGTCGAGCGAAATAAATGTCTCGGTGCCTGTTATGCCGGCGATTTTCTGTATTTTGTCGTTCAGTAGTTCCATAAGGTGCTCGTTGTCTCGGGCATACACCTTGAGCATGAGGGTATAAGGTCCGGTGGTGAAATGACACTCGACGATTTCGGGTATTTCCTCAAATCCGGGGACTACATCACGGTACATAGAACCGCGTTCAAGGTTGACACCGATATAGGCGCATGTCCTGAATCCGAGCACCTTGGGATTTACATCATACCCCGAGCCGGTGATAATGTTAAGGTCTATCATGCGTTGCAGCCGTTGGTGTATGGCGGCGCGGGACACACCGCATTCCATGGCCACGTCCTTGGATGGTATACGGGCGTTGCGCATGACGATGTCGAGTATTTTGCGGTCAAGATTGTCAATTTTTTCCATGGGGACGATTTATGATAGGTCAATAGTTGTAGAATGTAGTGGCAAAATTAAACAAAATTTTATGTTTTGCAAACAATATGACACGATTTCACCTTTTTGTTGTGCGTCAATTGGCTGTTTTATCGTTGTCGGCGCATAAGGGCGATTGCACCTGTGACAAACCCTATGGCTGTAATAATTGCAAGGATGATGGCGAGGTCGGGGATGGCAAGGCGTACAGGATACTCGTGGATTGACATTTGGGATGCGTCCCCGCCGAGTTTGATGAATCCGCCCCATTGCTGTGCCAGTACGAGGGCGACCCCGATTATTATGCCGATTATTCCCCCCGTGACTGAAATCATCCAACCCTCGAAGAAGAATATCCGTTTCACGAGTCCGTCGTTTGCGCCGAGTGACCGCATTATGGCGGTGCTCTCGCGTTTTTCAATAATCAGCATCGAGAGTGTCGATATGATGTTGAATGAAGCGATGACAAGGATGAATGCGAGCATGAGCAGGGTTACCCATTTCTCGATGTTAATCATCCTGAAAGACTCCTGTTGTTGCTCTTGGCGGTCGGAAATCATGAATCGGTCGCCGATGGCCTGTCTGATTATGTCCTTGGCGTCCTGTGCGTTTGTGCCGTACCGCAATGAAACCTCTATGGAGGATGCATGGGTCGTGTAGTCAAGTAGGCGTCGAGCCGCCTCTATGGGTATTATGATAAAATCCTTGTCATATTCTGGCTGGTCTATTTCATATACACCGCTGACAAGTAAAGAGTCGCTGCGGAATGAAGCCATCGGGTTGGCCGGGTTGTATCGTCCCATTCGTTTGGGGACATGTATCGCCAACGGTTCATATTGTGAAGGTCTTGCGCCGAGTCTGATGGATGCTCCGACGCTTAAGGTCGCATAGTCTCCCAGGTTGTCGGGGGAACGAAATTCCCCGTCAATGATTGCCTTGTCAATTGATGATGCGCGGTTGTATTCGGGTGGGACGCCTTTGATTGTGACCGGGAGTTGCACATCACCGTAAACGGCTAAGGCCTGTTCCTGTATGACAGGCAATGCGTTGGCGATTTGAGGTATTGACGATAGTTCGGCTATCACCGAATCAGCGTTCTCAATCACCTTGCCTTCGCGAGGGGAGAGCCGTAATTCGGGGTCGATGATTGAAAGGCGCGCCGATGCAAGGTCGCTGAAGCCGTTGAACACTGACATGATACAGACCATGGCCATAGCCGCGACCGCGACACCGGCCATCGCGATGGCCGAAATCACGTTCACTGCGTTATGGCTTTTCGGAGCAAACAGATAGCGTAGTGCGATTCTGATGCTCAATCGGTAGTTCTTGTCTTTCACTGTGTTTTTTATCTTTGGCGGTCAATGCCGTCGGGTCATTCCTCTTTGAGCAGGGAGTCGATTTTTTCGATATAATCGAGGCTGTCGTCAAGGTAGAATGTCAGTTCGGGGGTCTTGCGAAGCTGATAGCGCACCTTTTGCGCTAATTCATAGCGTATTGTACGTGCGCTGTTGTTTATCGACTGTATCATTTCGGGGGCTTTGTCCGAAGGGAATACCGAGAGATAGGCCTTGGCGATGGATAGGTCGGGCGATACTCTCACTGCGCTGACAGAGACTATCACACCGTGAGTCTTGGATGTCTGTTGGCGAAATATTTCACTAAGTTCCTTCTGGATTAATCGTGCTATTTTTGCTTGACGGGTAGTTTCCATAACATTCTAATACATTAATTATATAGATAGGTTGTCACGATGCGTCGAGACATGTTAAACATGGCTTGGCACGCCCTGTCATGTAAATGAAACGCACGACAGGGGATTTTGCTTACAAATTTAGCATTAATTTCTTATTCGCACAAATCGTTTGGCATCAATAATTAGTTGTAAAATGTTGGATATTAATGGTGTACTTTTTAATGATTGCATTTCCAATATAAATGGCTTCGAGGTTTTTTGTGAGTTACAGAAATTATCATTAGTTTTGCAGTTGTAGACCCATGGCGGCCTACGGAGCGTTATTGGCACATTCCTTCTGAATCAAATTCTCGCAAAATTTGAAAATGGAATTAGGGAGGTGGCAACGATGCTCACGTCAATGTATAAGTCAAAACTTATATATGGCGTGGGTGACGGTTGCTTATCCATTCCATAGGCAAAGCGAGAAGCCTGATTCAGGGATAAGTTGATTCAGTCCTCACGCTTTTTTATGCAATTACGAACAAGGGGACTCGTTCGTATGGTTCGTACCTTAAACTATTTATTATGACAAGAAAGATTTTGATGTTATTTCTATTGTTCATGACAATATCCGTGTTCGGGCAACAACGGGATGGAAAAGGGATTGAGAAACTTTTTAAAGGAATGAGCGATGTAGAGACTCTTCAAAACGGAATTGCATTTCAAGAAGGAAATATAACCAAAACGTTTCTTCTCTCTGAAGCTACCCCTGATTTAAATAACATTGAGAAAAAACTTCTCAATGAATATAAGCAAGTGGCTTTTATGTGTAATATCGCCTCAAAGCCGTTCTATTGTTATTTCGTTAAAGATAATGAAGATAAACGTGGGATTGTAGGGTTGGATGGCAATGTTATTGTACCTCCTTTGTCAGGGAACATATGTAATATTCCTAACGGAAAGGATTTTGGCATTTTGCTCGTAGGCGAACTGTCGAGGCCTTCAGCTCATGAACTATTGCTTGATTGGGGAAAAGCACATAAAGATTTCAATATTTTGGGGCTGTTTAGCGCTATAATAGTAAATGCAGACAAACCTACTCTCAAAAGTCTGCTGCCAATGAACGAGTATGTGTTTTTATCTCTCGGAAGTAGAGGCAATGGCAAGTTCGATATCTTTACTATGAAAATAGTTGATGATACTCCGCTATGGGGTGTTGTGGATATGAAAGGGAAGGAAATATTGCCGAATAAATACACCGGTTTTATCAGAAAGGGGCATCTTTTAGATACCGGGAACACTGGATTGTGGGGCAAATGGGTTGGAACAACCGAGATGGATATGACGGAAGCACTGAATTATAGCCGGGACTTAAAAGCTGATACGCAACGGCGTAGAGGTGAATTGGCAACTGCATTAAATTCTTTTGGAGAAACAATGATAAGCACTGCAGAAGTAATTGAAACGGTTCAAAATTCTTCTATGGATGGCTCGTCAAGTAACTCTGATGCCAATATTTCAGGGGATTTACCGACTCAATATAAAAAGTGGGCAAGTTTGGCTGAAAGGCACTACAACAGTATTACAAATTTAGGATTAAAGGGAAAAGATGAAAAGAATGGCAAAGATGTCGGAGGCACAGCGGGGCAAGGAATGAGTTCTTCCAACTACACTCAAATGAAAAAGTCTTTACGTGAGGCCCAAGATGAAATGAGACGGATTAGGAGAAAAGCTAATAAGCAAGGTGTAAACATTGCCAAGTCAGAGTACGAAGATATTCAAATTAAATATTAAAACTCAACATACTTTAAGGCTGGTTGTACCATCCTCTCGTTCTGTGCTCCTGCCCCATAATCTAATATTGTGGTTTTAGGGTGTATCGCGGCACCGTCGATGTGGGTTGTTTTTGATTTACAGCGTGTTGGTGCCGTCATGGTCGCGCCCGGCCTGATTCTAACCGATGTCAGGAAATTCTGAAACATCGTGTTTTTTGGCGGCTATTTTGCAAAATAATGTTAAAGTATTTGGTTGGTAATTTGGAAAGGCGTACCTTTGCACTCGCTTTCGGGAAGCACCCCGGCGGGGGAGCGTGAGGCCGAGGGCCGGAGTTAAGAG